>CBDEWC010000014.1:0-863750 GCA_965243695.1 Lacipirellulaceae bacterium
CGAACCCACCACTGACCAGCGACCTGAACCAAGTCCTGAAGTCGATCTACGACATCGAACGCCTGCTGGCAAGGGTAACGACCGGTCGAGCCAGCCCCAGGGATTTGAGCTTTGTAGGGCGAACTTTGTCCCGCCTGCCCGACATCAAGGTCAAGTTGAACGGCTGTGAAAGTACTCTGCTGCAAACACTTGAAACTCAAATTGATTTGTGTACCGAGGTTCGTACGCGCCTGGAAAACTCGTTAGTTGACGATTGTCCGCTCGCCAGTCGCGAGGGCGGAATCATCAAGGACGGTGTCCATTCACAACTCGATGAGTTGCGTAAACTTTGTGTGAGTGGAAAAAAATGGATGGCCGAGTATCAAGCTGGCGAAATCCAACGCACAGGCATCTCAAATCTCAAGGTTGGATTCAACAAGGTCTTTGGATATTTCCTGGAAGTCACGTCTGCCCACCGCGACAAAGTTCCCAAGGAGTACACCCGAAAACAAACACTAAAGAATGCCGAGCGTTTTATTACGCCCGAATTGAAAGAATATGAAGAAAAGGTCCTCACGGCCAACGAGCAGGTAAAAGACCTGGAGTATGAGTTGTTTGCCGAGTTGCGCGATTTGGTTTCCGAAGTGGCCGGCAGACTACGCAGTACGGCAGCCGCCCTGGCCCAGGTCGACGTGCTCGTCAGCCTGGCCGAACTTGCCCGCTCGCGTCAATTTGTTCGTCCGGAAATTTCTACCCGGCCGGTTCTCATTATTGAAGAGGGACGTCATCCGGTCCTCGACATTACCGAGCCGCAGGGGACATTTGTTCCCAACGGCGTCCAAGTCGCAGGGCGCACCCTCGAGTCGGAACCTCCGCAGCCCCCTTGCGACCAACCAGCAGCTACGAGTTCGACACTCCCTTCGCTGTTGTTGATTACCGGACCCAACATGGCGGGTAAAAGCACATATATCCGACAAGCAGCCTTGCTAACGCTGCTCGCCCAAATTGGTAGTTTTGTTCCTGCCCGGCGCGCTGTTATTGGAGTCGCTGACCGCATTTTTGCCCGCGTAGGGGCAAACGATGAACTTTCTCGCGGCCAAAGTACGTTCATGGTGGAAATGACCGAAACGGCTCGAATTCTTAACACGGCGACTCAGCAAAGCCTCGTGATTCTTGATGAAATCGGGCGTGGCACGAGTACCTATGATGGGCTGTCGATTGCCTGGAGCATTGTTGAGCACCTGCAAGGACAAATCGGTTGTCGTTGTCTGTTTGCCACGCACTACCACGAGCTTACGGAGTTAGAAACTCAACTCCCAGGCGTTCAAAACCGCAATGTGGCCGTTAAGGAATGGGACGACAAGGTGGTTTTCCTCCACCAGGTAGTTCCCGGGGCAGCCGGCAAGAGTTACGGCATTCACGTTGCCCAGTTGGCAGGTGTGCCGAGAGAAGTCAACGAGCGAGCCCTCGAAGTGCTCGCCTGGCTCGAATCACAGCATGAGGGCCCCCAGTTAGGACAAGGGTCTCCTGTGAAGGTGAAAACTGGAGGCGCTAAAAACGGGAAGAACGATCCACCCTATCAACTCACATTATTTGAAGGGGTCGAACACCCGCTGTTGGAAGAAATCCGCCACGCGAATATTGATGAAACGACTCCTTTGGAAGCCCTCAAACTACTCCAAAAGTGGAAAGAGGGACTGGAGAAAGCGGCGCGTTAACTCGCCGCTGTTCATCGCTGTTCATCGCTGGCATTCTGAAGGCCACCCGATATTTTTTTGCCAGCTTTTGCCTGCGCCGCGATTCACGATTTATTCGGCTGAATTGCACGGAGTGCCTGGTCTAATTCGCGCCTTGTGGCAAGCGAATATTCAATATCGAACCACAAAATCTTGCCGTCGCGATCCAGCAGAAACAGGCGCGGAAGTTTTTTGGATCCGATCTGGGAAAAAGCCTGTCCTTGTGGATCAATGAGCATCGTGTAGCCAATCTCCATCGCTGCCGAATCCCGCTTGATTTGTGCCGGCGTGACATCGACACCAACTCCGACGATGGATATTTCATCGTCGTCATAGGCTTCCGCCACATCCGACTGAAGGTCGGCCAAGCCTATTTTCGACATCGACTGCTCTGGTTTCCAGAAAAAAACGACCGTTCCCAGCTTTCCCAATAAATCTGGGATCTTGGCTGGTCGCTTCTTTAAATCTCGCAGGTTTGCCAGAGGCAACGTGTCACCAACGCCCACCAGGCACATCTTCTTGTGGGATTCGGTCAAGAATACATCTGGAATCGTTTCTGCGACCGTAGTGTCGTCGGCAGATAAAAGTGCTGCATCCCCTTGCTCTGTTGCTAATTCGTCGCCGCCAACTGGAGAGCTGTAAAGTCCAAGGATCCCGACTGAAATCAGCAAGACCGTGGGCAAGTTCCTCATGATCATTTATTCACTTTCTCGGGGAACAATACGGATTGGCTGGTTATCACCCGGCCGTCGGTTTCATGGTCATCGGTTGCAAACACCAATGGAAGTCCAATTTGATTACAAATCGAGCTTGACTCCTAATTCTTTCAATTGGACCGCGTCGACATTCCCCGGAGCTCCGGTCATAAGATCTGTTGCCCGCTGCGTTTTAGGGAACGCAATACAATCACGAATATTGTCCAGACCACCAAACAACATGACCCAGCGATCAACACCAAGAGCAATCCCTCCATGGGGAGGAGCACCATACTGGAGCGCGTCCAGCAGAAAACCAAAACGTTCTGTAGCGGTCTCTTCATCAATACCCAACAGACCGAAGACCTGTCTTTGGATGGTTGCGTCGTGAATTCGCGTGGTCCCCCCACCCGCCTCATAGCCATTGATCACCAAATCATAGGCCTTGGCGCGGCAACCAGCCGGGTCACTTTCCAACAGTTCTACATGTTCATCAAGCGGCGCAGTAAAAGGGTGGTGCACAGCATTCCAGCGTTTTTCTTCCGTGTCGTAATCAAACATCGGAAACTCGACGACCCAGCTAAAATTCATCGTCTTGGGGTCGTAAAGCTCCATTTCGGCGCCAATTTTGGTACGCAATGCATGCAATACTTTGCAAGTCGCAGCCCACTGATCCGCTGAAAACAAAATCAGGTCTCCCGTTTTTGCATCCAGGCGATCAGCAAAGTCGGCAAGGACTTCATCACTGAAGAACTTGGCGATCGCGCCTCCCAGTTTGCCGTCATCCTCAACCCGAAACCAGGCAAGCCCCTTGGCACCCAAACTTTTTACAAACTCCGTCAAGGCGTCGATCCCGCGGCGACTGTAGTGCGACTGTCCGTTCTTTACGTTAATCGCTCGCACGTGCCCCCCCGCTGCCACAACATTTTTGAACACGCCAAAATCGCCCCGTGGTGCAAGGTCCGTACAGTCAACGATCTCCATACCAAAGCGAAGGTCAGGTGCATCGTGCCCAAACCGGGTCATCGCCTCGTCATACGTCATCCGCGGAAGGGGTAAGTCGACATCGAGATCAAGCTCTTGTTTGGCAAGTCTTGCCACCAGACCATCGATGATTTCGATCACGTCATTATCGTCAATGAACGACATTTCCACATCAAGTTGTGTAAATTCGGGTTGCCGATCTGCCCGAAGGTCTTCATCACGAAAACAACGCGCGACCTGCACGTAACGGTCGTAGCCGGCAATCATCAAAATCTGTTTGTAAAGCTGTGGCGACTGGGGCAATGCGTAAAATGCTCCTTGCTGAATACGGCTCGGAACCAGATAGTCCCGCGCCCCTTCGGGAGTACTGCGACCAAGTATGGGTGTTTCGATATCGATGAAAGTATGCTCCTCAAAATAATCTCGCATCCCTTTGATAATCCGGGATCGCAACAGCATTGTTTGTTGCATTTCCAGGCGGCGCAGGTCGAGGAAGCGATACTTGAGCCGCAACTCTTCATTTGGCAAATCGCGGGAGTGGGCGCCGGAAGGGACCGGTGGTGTCGCCGCTTTGTTGAGCAGTTTGAAATCAGTAACGCGAACCTCAATTTCACCGGTCGCCAGATTGGGATTGGCCATCCCCTCGGGTCGCGGAACCACTTCGCCAATCGCTGAGATCACATATTCACCCCGCAATACCTTACTCGCTTCAATCAAAGCATCAGGCGTTTGGGGAGGATTGAACACAACTTGAGTCAAGCCGTACCGGTCACGCAAGTCGATAAATAATCCGCCACCGTGATCGCGATACGTATCGACCCAGCCGCAAAGGGTCACGGTTTTGCCAACATGGTCAGTACGCAATTGGCCACAAGTATGAGTTCGGAGCATGGTTTCTCTTGGTTTGACTTTCGGGATGGCATCCACGCCGCTAACACACGGCAAAGAAACGCAAACCTCAAATTCTAGTTTCCCTGGCCACACACGCCTATAGGCAAGAAGTTGGTCTTTTAGATTGTTTTATAGCCAAAATCTTGCTCGTTCTTGTCCCAGCCAGGTTCGGTAGTCAATCTTGCCTTGCGGTTTTCATCGGATACCCATTCCCCAGAGCAGGCATCCTTTTGACGCGTCAGGGCCAGTTGGTTAGGTCTTTCAATCCACCTTTCCACACGGAACCCGAGTCAATGGGTGCCAGATTGATCCGGGCTGTTGAGCCAGGCACCGAGCCTCTCCATTCCTGCTTCGACGGATATTATCGGATCATACCCAAAATCGCGTCGAGCCGCTGAAATATCAAACCAGTGGGCAGTGGCCAGTTGGCGCGCCAAAAAGCGGGTCATGGGAGGTTCCGATTGTAGTTTCAGAGTTCGGTAAACCCACTCACAAACCGCTCCCAGCCGCTCGGCTGCTGCCCCGGAAAGGGAAGATTTCACCGGGCCCCGCTCGACCAGTGCCAGGATCTCGTCAATCCATTTCCAACATTCGACTGGTTCCCCTTGACTGATGAAATAGGCCTTTCCAGCCACGGGTGAGTCGGTTTCCTGAAGTGCGTCCGCAGCCTGCAGATGTGCTGCTGCCGCGTTCTCAACGTAAATCATGTCAACCAGGTTATTCCCCTCACCAACCCGTCGAAGGCGTCCTGACCTGGCTCGCGTGATCAACCGGGCCGTCAGATGTTGATCCCGGGGCCCCCACACCAGGTGAGGACGCAACGCGCAAGTTTGCAACGCGGGTTCATTCGCTCCCAGAACCAGTTGTTCGGCAAGTGCCTTTGAATGCGGATAATCTGCCAGCCAGTTACTGGGATACGGGACCGATTCATCAACGCCTATTTGATCACTGCCGTTGAACGTTACGCTGGGGCTGCTTGTGAGCATTAGAATTTTGACGCCCTCACGACGGCACCCTTCGATCACGTTCTGCGTGCCGAGGACATTGGTTTGGTAAAAATCGTGCCAGTGCCCCCAAATACCAACCTTACCAGCCACATGAAACACCGCATCCACTGAACGACAGGCGTTGGCAACGGCATCGGCTTCCCGCAGGTCGCCGCGCACGACTTCAACTCCAATTGCCTCCAGTTCCGGATAAGCACCTCGAGAAAAAATTCGTACACGGTCACCGCGATCCAAGAGTTGTTCGACGATATACCGTCCCAGAAAGCCGCCTCCGCCTGTCACAAGAGCGTACATAATCTGACTCACCTACCCAAACGGTCCATCCTAAGATTGGGATCTAAAGTTCCGTTAATACTCGCCCTTTGGCAAGGGGCCTGGCTGGCACTTGGAAACCACTTGGAAACCACTTGGAAACCACTTGGAAACCACTTGGAAACCACTTGGAAACCACTTGGAAACCACTTGGAAACCACTTGGAAACCACTTGGAAACCGATACTCAGCAGCGGACTTAATATCTTCCTGTTTCCTGGCTCATTCCTATTTCCCATCAACCTCCACCACCTACCCAAATTGGTCGACACCTACCCAAATTGGTCGACACCTACCCACATTGGTCGACACCGTGGCGTCGCGGCAAATCTAATTGC
This sequence comes from Lacipirellulaceae bacterium, assembly GCA_965243695.1. Classification (GTDB taxonomy): domain Bacteria; phylum Planctomycetota; class Planctomycetia; order Pirellulales; family Lacipirellulaceae; genus JAKVCB01. The sequence continues at coordinate 5,942 of CBDEWC010000014.1, forward strand.
CGGGCCCAGGCAGTCAATTCCTCCCGTAAGATCTTTGCATTATGGCGTATGTCGACTGGCATCTTACTATGCGAAACAAATATCTCAATGGACTGAGTCATCGCGTGGCCCTGGGAGATCTTACGTAAATCTGCTTCAACCCTCTTATCGGAATTTTTGGTTTCGCAGTCGAAGACCACAACCGGCAGGTCCGCCCCGGCGTGTGGCACCCCGATCAGAGCGGTCCGCTTGACTTGTGGATGTCTGTTGAAAATGGACTCTACGGGAATAGTAAACAACGTTTCCGTTTTCGTTTGGACGCGTTGCGATTTTCGACCGCAGTACCAGAATCGCTCCTCACGGTCAAAGTACCCCACATCACCCATTCGATGCCAAAACGTGTCGCCGTCGGAGATTTTGGCCAGGCGATTGGGGTCGTTGGTAGCCGCTGATTTTTGTTTCAGATCACCCAAGCCAGTTACATACTTGGGTGATGCCTGCGGACCGCGGACAACCAGTTCGCCGATTTCACCATTGGGCAACTCTTTCGCATCGGCGATTGACTCAATCCGATCATCGGAAATCTGAATCACTTTCCCTTCAACAGAACTGAACAACCGGCCAACACATATTCCGGCTCCCTGATCTGTTTGCGCAGCTGTTTCTGTAAGAACTTCGGCCGATTCGATAGTTGCTACCGGTAAACATTCCGTTGCACCATATGGGGTGTGCATCTCCGCCTGGGGATGGACCAATTCCAGGGTGCGACGCAGCAAGTCGGCAGGTACCGGCGCTCCACATGAAAACACTTGTCGTAAAGAATCAATCCGACATGCGTTTTGCTGACAGTAATGACTGAGCTTCTCCCAGACGGCAGGCGAAGCGAACGATTGAGTAACCTGCCAATCGTTGGCAGTCTTTAGCAGCTTTTTTGGATCCGCGGTTGCGGGCCGCGAGAAGTCGATATCGGGGAAAACCGTCGCAACCCCCATCGTCGAATTAAACAAACCAAAAAGCGGGAAACAGCTCAGATCGACCCCTCCTGGGCGGAGGTCATACGCCGATTGAATTTCTGCGACTTGGGTGTCAAACATCTGCTGCGTGTAGAGCACACCCTTGGGTGGACCGGTGCTGCCACTGGTGAAAATAATAGCCGCCGGATCCTGTGCCTTGGTCACCACCTCGCTGCGAGTGCTACCTTTTCCCTTTTTGCGAACTTGCTCAAGGGTCAGTCCACCCCAAAACCATCGCCGGCCCACCGTCACATTGAAAACCGCTTTGGAGAAACGGTGTCGCAACACCGTACGCAAGGCGTGTGCTTTGGAAACCGCAACAAACCCGTCCGGCTCAACCTCCTCAAGACAATTCAAGAGGTGCTTGTGGCCCAACCCGGGGTCAACCAGCACCGTCACGACACCTGTCCGCAAAAGAGCGAACACCAGCGTGACGAATTCGATTCCGGCCGGGACCAGCAGTACGATCCGCATGCCCGATTTGATTCCCATTTCGGCCAGTCCACGGGCAAGCGTCGAGGCCTCACGGTCCAGCTCTCCAAAGGTTATCGAAGCATACGGATTTCCCGAACCGTCCCTTGTGGCCATCCGGCTCGCCCTTGTGGCCATCCGGATCGATCGAGAAACATGATGCGGGGACACAACGGCTACCTGATCGGGCAGCTTCGCTGCAACCTGGGAGAGTCGGTCGGCTACGTTTAAGCGCGGGTACATAGATAGTTGAGCATGCGCTTTGCGACATTGATCTGCAAGGTACGTCCCAGGGCCCGCCAACCAGGCACCGCATTTACTTCTAAAACGTACTGTTCGCCATCCCGGCCCGGGAGGATGTCCACTCCCGCCAGCGGGGCCCCAATCGCATCTGCGGCACGGTGCGCCATCTCGGCCAAATTTGCACAAACTTCTAACGGTTCGGTCACGGCCCCCCGACTGACATTCGTGCGCCAATCGGCCTGGTTAGACCGTCGCATACCAAGAACTTCGTCACCCAGTACGAGTAGTCGATAATCGAATCCCTCATGGCGAATGAAAGGTTGCAAGTAAATGACAGCTCCCATCTGAGTCAGCAACTTGAATGCCCGCCAGGCGATCGCCTCGTCATTCAATCGTGCAATGCCACGGCCTTCGGCCCCAAAAATGGGTTTCACCACGACGTCCCCCCCCAATGCTTCAAAGGCGGCCATCGCGTCGTCAACCGACTGGCAGGTCGTCGTGTTTGGCACCCGTAGACCAGCAGCTTGCAGTTTTGCCGTTGTAAGATATTTGTCGACTGCTGCTTCGATCGCTTTTGCCGGGTTGATGACTGGCACGCCCAAAAGCTCGAGTCGCGCCAACGTATCCATGCGAAAAACGACTTGTTCCAGAGAAGCGGAGGCCATGGTGCGAACCAAAACGATATCGACCGTTGCGAGATCGACCTCACCACAACTCACCACCGGCCCTGCGTTCCTGACGTGCGATCTTAACGCCTGGAACGCCAGTGGAATAATTTCATGTTTTCCGCCAGCCGCTTCTCGAAGGTCCTGGACGTACCAACTATCGGCTGAACCCAAAATTGCGATACGCATGGTTGGTTCGTCTCTTACCGGTGGGGGCGAACCTATCGAGGTCGCTTACCCACCAAAAGACTTGTGGAGTACTTCCGGAAGAAAATTGCCGAAGTGATGTGTGTTGCCTGTATCGAGATTAACGAAGGTTATGACTGCCGTGCTGAAAAGACCACGGTCAATGCTGTAAAAGTCGTGTTTGTATTCCGCAAAGATATCGGCGAAGGGGCGGCCATAGTCAGCCGAACTGGAGCTGGGGATTTTCGGCCCCAGCCGTTCCAGGCTGGCATCGTCACCTCGGACGTATAACACCGCCTCACCACCGTAGAGGATCGCGTCGTTCGTGCGACCAATGCCCGCCAGATCATCTGCTGCAACTGGTGGCAAAGGAGCCACACCCCAACCGCTTTCAATGCGGGACAAATCAAACTCCAATTCGTGCAGTTTATGAAGGGCAGTTTCGACACTGCGGGCAACGACTTGTACGTTGCCAGCCTGGCTGGAGGTTGGCGCAATAAACAGGGTAATGCGGTCGGGAGCCATCCCGCATTGCTCTGCAAGGTAGCGACAAACAGCGTCGGTCGGTAATTTGCCACTCTCCAGGACCCCAAAACACCGATTTGCCGACTCGTGGTACCCGATTTCGTCAAACAGCGGTTCCACCTCGGCGACCGCACGTATCGGTCCCGAACCCATTGCGAAAAAGCCGTTGTGATTGATCTCCCAACCGGCGTATTGCGACGCCATGCACGCAGCAACAGGCTGGTCCGTGGCAACTTGAATCGCCGGGCCATGCCAAAGATTCTCATTGCCAGGCACCAATCCAACCTGTCCTAATCCAGCCATGCAGATCCGGGCAAGATACTGACCTGCCTCAAGGCCACCAGCCGTATCAATGCCAAAGTCCCACAATTCGGTTCCCGAATCGGTCCACTGTGAGGCAACACGCAGGGTATCGGCGTTCCTGGCAATCTCGTCACAGAGCGTCGCAGCGCGGTTATTGAGTTTAAGCATGGTGGTTTGGTCACCATTGGGGAAAGAGCAAGCGTTTGAGTCCCATGAGGTTGCCGCCAATGGGTTGCAAAAACAGGCTATGCAACGAGCAAGGATCCCTCACAATTACTGGCCGAGGGTCGTGGTTCCTACGCCATCTCCAGCCTCTGCAGCGTACCACGACAATCGCTGTGGCGGCAAGTTCCTGATCGCCCGTAGAGACTAACGCAAAACGGACTTGCCGGGGCGTTGGTGTCCCAGTTGCTCCACGGACCCGTCGCGGCCTCCCAAGAAAGGCGCTGCCAACCGTTTTAGCTTGTTCTGAGGAGCTTCAATTTGTGACAGCAATTCCGTCATCTGCCCGGTTGCCAAAGCGTTGAGGTCTCCAAGACGCTCGTCGATATCCTGAGCCGATTGACTCGCCAGCTTTTCCACCTTGGCACGAACCGCATGATCCAAAGCCAGTTGGACAGCTCGGTAAACAGCTGGACCGAGGTTCGACGACACTTCCCACGCAGGCTTCTCGAGGGTTCCCGAAAATGTAACTCTCGTCGCAAGGGGATCGGGCCCGTGAAGCGAATTCGCCACAGCCGTCTCCAGCTCGCTAGAAACCAATGAATCTGCAAATTGGGAGCCCGTTTTAACTACTGGTTGCTCCAGAAATATGTTTCCCGACAACTCGTTTCCTACAACCTTCAGGTGCAAGTTCACGTCTGCACTGCTGGGTGCAAAGTCAATCTGCAGCGAGTCCGCCCGACCCAACCGAACTCCAGGGTACCGAAGCCCACGACAACTGACTTCGATTTCATCGCAGGCCAGCTTTTCTGTGCGATCCAGAGTTGCCACTAACCGAATTTTTAAATCTCCGTTGGCGACGATTTCCACACGCACCGGTTGACCGTGGACAACCGGTTCGCTGGTCAAATTGTGAATTTCTCCCACGAACTTGACGGGCTGTCGATCAATCTGCAGGGTGCCGTCAACATCGAGCGACCGAATCAACAAGTCAGGAACTTGTTGGCATCCCACAAAAAAAATCTCCTCACCTTGCTGCCGCACCGGTTTTGGGCCAGCACCACCACGGGCTGTGGGGCAAGGCAAGTGATGTACCCAGTCCATCCAGGAAAGGACGTTTGCAACCGGGCCCGCCATCGGTTGCCGCAGGAAATAGGATGTTAAGACTGCTGGGTCAATCGTTTCTATGTCGAGCTTATCGCACAGTAAGGTTTCATCATGCTTGCAAGCGGCCAGAATGACTCGTCGATCTTCCCCCAGTTGTTCCGTTATGAGTTCAACCTCGGCACGCAAGTCAACAAACGAACGGTCCACAGCCTGAAGTTCCGTCGGCAATTTGTGCAAAAAGTTGACGTGGCGCAAAGGATTCGCCTGGGCCCGCTCCACGTCGACCTGCAACCGGTCAACTTGCGACTGGAGACCTTTGGCCCGGCTTTCTATCTGGTTGTATTGCTCGGGCCAACGTGCCACAAGCCGCTCGGCCACCCGAACTGATTGGAACTGGGCCGTCAAGTCTTCGGAGAATTTCTTGTCGAGCGTTGAAAACCAGTTTGCCGCGACTTCGCAAGCTCGGTTATGCATGGACTCCGCCGACGGTCCCCCGGTCGTTCGTTTTGTGGACAGACCGCCACGCATTTCGCGGAGTGTACCAAATCTGAGACCTCGAAGCTTACCGTGGCTAACAATGGCCTTCTTGTGCAGCAACGCTTTAGCCTCAAATTTCAAGTCAAGTTGATCCGCTTCCACAAGATTTTTTTGCGGGGTATTGGGGTCCGCAATTTGAATGCCCTGGAGTGAGACATAGGCACCAACAACCGAAGCAGTCGTGCTAGTGACGTCAACCTTCGCACCCACAACTTTTTCCCCGTGCGACACAATGGCCCAGTGGATTCCCGGGCCCACTCCCAACTCGACCACCAAAATCACCACAGAAAACAAGGCGATGCGGGGCAAAATGTAATTCCACTGGATCCAGACCATCAGGCAGCTACCCCCCACTCAGCCCCAATATTCATGCGAGCCATTAGGCTATCGACTTCCCGACGGCGACGGCGATTTTTCTGCCACCCCGACACCATCGAAAAGCAGGCATAACTCAGCCAGTACATTGGAAACGATAAGTAAACCCCGATCAGCAAACTGCCCAGGACAACCGTATGATTGAACCCAATCCACGGACCCAGGGGCATTTCGTACAACCACGCGTAGGTGTTTTGAAGTGACTCAATCGAAAGCGCACTGAGGCCCACAATGTGGGCATACGGTTCAATCCAGGGAGTTGTCCACATAAAGAGCAAAGCAGCCAGACAACCCATCGCTCGATTGACCCGGAGTGAAAAAAGGAGCACGCACAACATCGTGGCAACCAGACTTCCCAACGGTGCCAGACCAATAATGACACCTAACGTAAATCCACTCGCCAGTTGGCTGGGTGAACGGTGGGCCTTGAGCGTACCCCACAAGAATCGCAACGGGTCAAAGTTCCATTGAAGCATCTAGATTCCTCCCCCTTCCCTCACCGCGGGCATTGGCACACAGTTGGCGCATAGCAAACCCTTTGCCATTATCGACCAGGGCCACTGTTCGGCTTGATCGAAGGGACCGGTTATCGGAGAGAACAGGCTGTGTGCGTGCCGCCACTGCTAGCAAACGCGGCGGGTCAGAGGAGCCGCCATCTTCAGCCTGCTGGTGGGGCCCCACGGGCGACAGACCCCCAAACCAACACGCCCCGCTTGCGATCCTTCCCACGGTGGGCACCGGTGCCAACTTTCTCAAACGGCTTCCGAATTCATGCGACTGGACGCGTTTCGTTGACTTACCAGAGCCGGTGGACCTCTCTTGTTGCGTAAGTTTCCTGCCGGTTTCTCCCAACCATCAACCAATGCAGCCACCCCCCCAAAAAAAATTTCTGTTTTGGCCATTGACCCAAAACGGCCAAACTGCATAATAACGTTTTTGATACTGAGTCTCATTAGCTAGTTCCATTCACCCGGCCTACCCTATCCCTTGATTTCGGCCATCCCGCCATGAAAATCCCTCTCTTTGGCCCCATGAAATTTCAATCGACATTAAATATCAACTCGGGCAACTCGCTCAGCCTTCCCAGTTTTCCCGCCTGCAAACCAACGGTGAACGCGCAAACTGGTCCCCACACGTCACCTGCAAGTGGTCCAGCCGACCCTGCACATCCCCTGCGCGGCTTCACACTGGTGGAATTATTGGTGGTGATTGCGGTCATTGGAATCTTGATCGCCCTTTTGTTGCCGGCTGTACAGGCCGCACGCGAGGCGGCTCGCCGCATGGCCTGCCAGAACCACCTGAAACAAATCGCCTTGGGCATGCACAATTTCGAATCTTCCAGGGGAAAATTTCCCCCCATGATTGGCATCGGTAACGATCAATATCGCTGGTCGGCCCAGGCACGGATCCTCCCCTACCTGGAGGAATCAGGAGTTGCCGACATGTTCACCTTTGATCAGAGTTACAGTTCTCTTAACCTCGTCAAGACAACTCGCATACCCGTTTATCTCTGCCCAAGCGAACAAAACGATCGTCTTCGCCTCAAGAATGGCGAACCGTATCACTACCCCATCAACTACGGTGTGAACTGTGGAATCTGGAAGGTTTACGACCCTGACCCTAACAACGTCAGTGGCGGTGATGGTGCTTTTTATCCAGGCGATGGTCTTGGAACTCGCGCTTACCGGGATGGGATGAGCAAAACGCTCATGCTTGCCGAGGTCAAGGCTTACAATCCCTACTACCGAGATGGAGGCGGTGGAGATGAAATTCCCCCGACCCAGCCGAGTGCGGTTTGCAGTTTGGGTGGCGATTTCAAGACCAATTCGGGGCATACCGAATGGGTGGATGGCCGCGTCCATCAGGCCGGTTTCACCACCACATTTACCCCCAATACAAACGTAGATTGCAACGGGAATGACGTTGACTTCAACAGTTCACGAGTCGGAGTCTCCGATACCAACGTCACCTACGCTGCCGTGACTGCCCGCAGTTACCACCCCGGGGCAGTCAATGCGGCACTGATGGATGGTTCGGTTCATACGATTGCCGAAAGTGTTGATCTGATCGTGTGGCGATCTATGGCTACCCGCGCTGGGGATGAAACGTTCGTTTTGCCCTGATTCCGTTCTGCTCGGGGGTCTCACTGCAACCTGGTTGCATTAGCCAACTGGTCGCATTGCCAACTGGTCTCATTGCCAACTGGTCTCATTGCCAACTATGACCCTGCGCCACGTGCCCGCAGCGCAGGGCGTGTTCTTGCCTGACTTCTGCAGTCAGGTACACTTTGGAAATGGCAACACCATCTTTGCTGAACGGGCCACGGGCCCGACAATACATGGAACAAGCCGGTCTTGATGCGGTCATCGTCTGCTCTCCGGCAAATGTTCGTTATCTCACCGGGTACCACATTTGGTTGAACGTGACTTTCAAGCGTCACATGTTTCACCCGCGCGAACCTGCCGGACTTCCCTTTTGTTTTGCCGTACTGGCGGACGGGAAAAAGCCCTCCCTGGTACTCGAACAAATGTGTGAAACCAACACTGCCGATTTAGACGTCCAGTGCTACACCTACGGCCAGAAGGATCCTGGCAACCCTGGAAGTTGGATCCCACACGAATCGAACAAGCTTTCCGCACACCCGTTCATGCCCACCCGGGACCGACATGAATCCCCTTTCGACGCCCTGGTAGCTGCCCTCCGCGCCAACGGTCTTACCGAGGCACGACTTGGTTTTGAATTCGAACCGATGATTCCCGAGGACCAGGAAGCGCTTCGCAAAACACTTCCCAAGGCCCAACTGCGCGATGCCTCGCAATTGCTCCGCATGATTCGGATGGTCAAGACTCCCGTTGAGCAGGACCTACTGCGGCACGGGTTTGAAATTGCCGAACGGGCAGCAGCCCAAAGTTTCAAGGAAGCCCGCGTTGGCACCGACCTGAAGGATCTGGCCCGCATCTTTCGGGCACAGATTGCTGCCGATGGAGCCGACTTCGATCATTATGCCTACAGTCCGTTCGGGCTGGGCATTGCCACGGAACCCTCCTACACGATCAGCGACGGAGAAGTCCTGTTTTTGGACTTTGGTTGCGTCTATCAGCAGTACTACACCGATGCGGGAACGTCCCTTTTTGTGGGCGCTACCACACCCGAGGACGAGCAGGTGTTCGAGGTATTGGTCCGTTGCCTGGAGACCACCCGGCAGGAACTTCGACCTGGTGTCTTGTCCTCCCATGTGCAGGCCGTCATGACAGAGGTTTTCGAGGATGGGGGCCTCAAGGGCGAATTCCCACATGGGCACGGACTGGGGCTTGAGGTGCGGGATTTTCCGATCCTGGTCCCGGACCACGGGCACCGCATCCGCGACGACTGCATTGACGTCGCGGCAGATTTTCCGCTCGAAACGGGCATGGTCCTCAACCTGGAAGCACCCGTCTTTAAAATCCCCGGCAAAGCCTTCCAACTCGAGCAATCGTTTACCGTCACGCCCGGCGGTGGCGTACCTTTGACCGACCGAGACCTCACGTCGCCAACCAGGGTTCCCTCCTAGCAACTTGCCCACCGGACGAAGGGAAACCGAGCAAAAGGCAATCTAGCGAAGCAGAATCGGGGGTTCGGTTCGCATATTGTTGATGACCCGTTTTTCCTGCCCCAGCTCTGTCCCATTTGCGGGAGCGCCTTCTGGCTGGGTTGAGCGTATCGTTCTCTCAATCGACGGGCGCGTGGCGATAACTGCCTTCGGGGTTGCAACCGCTGCCGGAGAGGCTGCAAGTTGTTCCTCGTGGTCCTCGCGTCCAATCCCTAAGAACGACCATAGCCGGAACCGGGTTGATGTCGCTTGGGCAACCTCTGAGTCGGGTTCACTTGGCGGCGATTCCTGGCGAACCAGAAATCTACTGAAAAAAGTGCTCCGCGGAGGTTCTGTCGTCGCCGGCCCCGGATCAGATTCGGCAGCAGGGGTCGCTTGTGCCAGTTCACGAACCTCGGTTCCTGGCGCAGTTTCTGCCAAGACCTGGTTCTTCGCCTGGTTCTTCGCCTCGTTCTTCGCCTCGTTCTTCGCCTCGTTCTTCTCTTGGCCACCGAATCGGGGTAGTCGCCAAAGGCCGGCAAACCGGCTGAAGTGGCCGTCGTTCGGGGTCACCGCGCTCGGATCGCTTTGACCCGTCTCGTTTTCTCGGTTCATGAACCCGAAAAACGCCTGCAGGCGATGACCCTCTTCGTTAGTATCGATCGTCGTCTCCGTCGCGACCACACTTTCAACCGCTGGAGTGATTTCGGGTGTTGCCGGAGTGGTTTCAGGTGTTTCTGTGGTTAGCGGGTCGTCTTGAGAACTGCTCCACAGCGACGCCCACCGTGATCTCCACGTCGATTCCGATTTCGATGTCGATTCCAGTGCGCCAGGGGCCTCTTTGATGGTTTCTGGAATGTCACTCTCTTGACGCGCTACCGAAACTCGTGGTGGCAGTGCGCCTGGTGTTGACGAACTTTCACCGATCTGGGTTGCTTCGGTCTCATCAAGATCTTGGCCAGCAGACTCCCAGAACTTCCACCACGGAGCGCCAGTGTGAGTTACTGCAATCGCCGACTTTGGCTCAGCAACGATATCAGTATCCGAGTTTAAACTTGGACTGATCGGTTTTGTGGTAACGACCGCTGTGGTATTCAAACCGTCTTTGTTCTCTAAAATTGGCGGATCCGATTCCGTTTGCTTTTGCCCGGTCATCTCTTTATCAATGAGCTGACCAAACATTGAAACCAACTCTGACTTTTTCACCTTGGCAGCCATTCGTTGAGCAATCGTTGGCGGTTGATCCGTTGGTTCGAGATCACTTACAAACGTGTCGCTCGATTCGGGCTCCACTGGGATTGGTGTAATATCGCCGTTCGTCACGCTTGACGTTTTCGCGACCGACACTTGTTGGACAGATGCTTCCGCAGTCGGGGCGGTTGTCAGCTCGGTCATGACTGGAGATGCAACCGGCGCGGCTTGGACCAGACTCGGAGCAAGGTAGCTCACCTCGGCAAACTTGGCGAGTTGGTCTGGCAAGGTCGTTGTCAGGTAAAGCTGTACATCGTCGGTTTGTCCTGCCGCCAAACACTGTTCGGCTGTCTCAAACGCAACGATAAACTCTTGGTATTCTTCGGTGGTGAGCCACATGTCGCTCAGTTGCAGGTTGTCGACCCACACGCTCCCCTCCCCGTTCACATCAATCGCAACCCGCAGGTTGGAAATACCTTCACGCGGCAACTCATCAATTTGCAAGTTCAGGGGCGTCCATTCCCCTTGCTGTTTTCCCGCTTTGGCCAAATGGGTGTTATCTGGAAGCTCAACCTGATGCCTAAACCTTTGGCCTTGATACTCACCTTCCAGCACCAACCTCACAGAAGGAGCATCCGCTTCAGGTTCCAGACGTACCCACGCCTCAACGGCGATGCGACGAGTAGGATGAAACTGGAACGACTTGCTTCGCAGCGATATGGAATGATCAGGGCTGGAATTGCAAAGATGAATACTTTGCACTCCTTCTCGAAAGTGCGTTTTGTCGATATCGAGGGTGGCTCCATCAGCAAGATGCATATCCCACTCGCTCAGCTTGCCATCGGAAAAAACCTCGAAACCGAGATTTTCCAAGTGCGTCGTTGACGAGTGGGTTGTCAGGGAATCAATATCTTTCCGGACTGCTTTAAGCACGCTCGCCAGGTTGGATACTGGCTTGCCAATCCCGACAAACGCCGGGGGCAATTCACCTTCACCTGAAAGGTGCGACACAAAGATGACCTCAGGGCAGGTACTCGCAATCGCAACAGACAGGCGCTTGTTGAACTGTTCTGTTGTATTTCCATCTGCATCAACAAGTGGTATCGCCAGACATGTGGTCAAGGTTGTTTGTGAGATCATCTTCGCAGAGCAACCGCGGCAGTCAATTACAATCGCCTTGAACGAGTCGTGTTCGGAATAAAGTCCCGCAACTCGTTTGACATCCTGCCACACGCACGAAGGTATTTGGTGACGCATGCTGTTGTAGGGCAGTGCGTAGGATCCAAATTCTGTTTGCTCCAGGACAAGCAGCGGAACACTCGTTGGCAGTTTTTCGGTGCCCTCTATTGGATTGGCAACCTTTGCTTCTTGTCCGGGAACGACCAAATATACATCAGATCCAGACTGATCCAATCGACGCATGAGCAGTTCCAGCACGTCGGCCTTAGCCATCGCCGTTGGGTTCGCTGGTGCCGCGTTACCGGTCGGATAGAGGCCGGTTACTGCAAAGCGGGTCGGGATAGCAACCGTGCTGTACCCATTTGCCTCGAGTTCTGAAACAAAACCCGTGCATTGGTTAAAAATGTGGTTCCAGTCGAATTCTGGTGCACTCCCGGTTCTTTTCTCCAAGCCAATTTTTTGGGCAAAATCTCCTGACTCATTCCATGCCGCCAACAAGTCCTCGGCATTGGTGTTTGGTTCTGTCTTCTCGGGATCAGCCGGCATCACGGTTGGTTGATCTCCGCTTTTCTTTTCATGCGCGGCAACAAGCAGCGGTAAACGCTTCATGAAAATCTGCTTCGATGGTGCTGCGGAATCTTCTGGGCGAATCGTTAATTTGATTTCCAGTTGAAATGCACCTTCGATACTTGGTGTCCTCTGACGAAAAAGTTCGAAGTCCGGCAATACACCTGCTTCGTTGACTTGTTGTTCCTGGGAAACGTTCCAGGTTGATGTGCCGTCGGCCACCTTGATTGCCTCGACAGTACACCGCACGAGCGTACCTGGTTGCGCATGAAAGTCTGCCAGCCCAACTCCAAGGCTCAATGGCTCCTCTGGGGAAAAGACCAGCGACTTATGGTCCAACTGAATACGTACATTGGCAGCCTGCCCGACACTTTGAAGGGGCTCGCCAAATAACGCAAAGAACAGTGCCAGCGGTATTACCACGCATGAAGCGATAGCTTGAATATGTTTTCGCACAGGTCGTCCCTCAACAGGTAGATTAGAAAAGCAGTAACACGACGGGCATCCGGGGGGACGAAATTACCTGCCGCGAACAGTTTAAATCTTCATCAGACTCCGGAAATTCATCAGACTCCGGAAAATCGAATGCATCGGTATCATCGGAATAACCGGCCCCACTGAATTACCCTAAATACCAACTCGTCCAATTGGGTGAGGATTCAGTGCTGGCAAACCGACATCTAGAATCGAGCCTGCTCTACAAAAAACAGGGATCTGCGTCTATTCCATTGCTGGCTGGCTTTTCGCAAACCGTCTTCGTGAAATAATGCAAGTCCTACGCTGCTGATAGCAACGACATTGCTGCCAAAAATCAAACCCCAACTGGCAACGGGGTCGGCATCCAAATGCCAACTTGGTCCTCCGTCGTGAAACAAGTTCTGCAGCACCCAAAGCAGAGGGCCTGTCCCCGGCAGAGTGGCCCGGCTCGGCAGAAAATCCTCGGCAAGCACCCATCCGTTGTGAGCGGATGCGTCGGTCGCCAATCAGACTGGGGTCCTCCTGCCGTAGCGAGTAGAAATTCAGGCCTGAGATGAAGATTCCCGCCGCTTGGATCTTTCCCCGGGATCTTTCCCCGGGATCTTTCCCCGGGATCTTTCCCCGGTGGCTTACCTCTTCTCCCAACTTTATCTTTCAGGACCCCTGAATCACTGGAGCAGATAACGTGCCGATGCCGTCAATGGAGATATCGATACGGTCACCCGGCAACAAGGTGAAATCGTTTTCGGGGACGATCCCCGTTCCCGTAAGCAAGATGGCACCCGCCGGAAAAGAGTTGTCCCGCCCCAACCAACCGATCAAATCTTCGAAACTTCGGGCCATTTGTTCGATGTGGGTCTCGCCGTGAAACACGCGTTCTGTATCGCGGAATACCTGGAGCTGAATTCCAATCTCTGACCTTGGAGGCATAGCACTCGAAAGCGTAATCCAGGGCCCAAGACCGCAACTTTGGTCGTAGACTTTTGCCTGGGCCAGATAAAGCGGGTTATCTCCTTCGATATCCCGGCTACTCATGTCGTTGCCAATCGTGAAACCAACCAATTGCTTGCGCGAATTGATCACCAGCGCCAATTCTGGTTCTGGCACGTTCCAACTTGCATCAACCCGAATGCGGACTGGTTGCCCCGGGCCAGCAACCCGGTTTGGCGTGGCCTTAAAAAACAGCTCAGGACGGTCAGATGCATAAACCCGATCATAGCAGGAAGCAGCAGCAGCCGACTCCTCCATCCGAGCCGTCTTGCTTCGCTTGTACGTCACACCAGCTGCCCACACTTCGTGACCATCCAGCGGAGCCTCAAGCTGCACCTCTTCAATGGCAATCGCTGATGGAACATCTTCACTGGCCAGCAAGCTGGTAAGGGTTGCGACAATCTCGTCAGCTTCCAGCAATTCAAACAAATTGCCAGCTTCGCAGGATGGATGGTCACCCAGTGGAACGATCGATTTGGGACCTTCAAGGACACCAAACCCCGGTTCCCCTGACGATGTCCTGTATTTGGCCAGTTGCATCGATACACCTCAAAGATAGCGTGGAGTATTTTATGTCGTTCCACAGCATAACGCCCCACCGAAAAACATTCCATGGTGCCTGTGTAACACGACTGCCACCAAAATGTTACAATGCACCTTCTGCTGGATCCATGATCACCGGGCGAGAACGACTCCGCTCTTCCGTGGGTTCCATAACTTCCAGAAGGCCCAACTCATGCGAAATGTCGCCACTCAAGAGGTAACCTGCCGGAAAGAAGTCCGCATCGCTCAAGGTTTCTGTCAACAAGCCATACTCTGGGTGACGTTGCTAGGAACGTGTTTTCCCGATGTTGCTGCTGGCGAGGTCAACCCCCTCCCTCCTGCCGAAAACTCCGGTCTGGTCAAACAGGCTCCTGGTGATGCAAGGCACGTCGTCACCGAACGCGGAATTATGGTTGGGTATACGGAAACATTCCCCGGCACCGACGTCACGCTGAAAATGATCCCGGTTCCAGCTGGTGTATTTCTGCTCGGTAGCACCGAAGACGACCCACACCACCAACAAGATGAGGGACCCCAGGTCAAAGTCGAGATCCCTCCTTTCTGGATTGGAAGTTGTGAAATCACGTGGGAGCAATATCACGTCTACATGAGAATGTATGGTGCCTTTAAACAGTTGGCACAAATGCAACAGCAGGCTGACCTCGCCATCGAAACTCCCCTGATCTACGACTATTTCGAAAACCTGCCACCGGGAGTCGATGCGGTGACCTCACCCACACCGCTTTACGATCCTTCCACCACCTATCAAGTCGGCAAACAGCCTGAGCAACCCGCAGTCACGATGACACAATTCGCGGCGAAGCAATTCACCAAGTGGCTCAGTGGTATCACCGGGCGCGATTACCGCTTGCCAACCGAAGCCGAGTGGGAATATGCAGCCCGGGCAGGAACCACCACCGCCTACTCCTTTGGAAACAACGATGACAACTTGAGCGAATACGCCTGGTATGCTGAAAACGCCACAGAAAAAACCCATCCCGTGGGGACCAAAAAACCCAACCCGTGGGGGCTTTACGATATGCATGGAAATGTGGCAGAGTGGGTCCTCGACGGCTATGGCGCCGGTCATTTTCAAAGTCTGCAAGGAAAACTGGCCACGCCCTGGAAAGCGGTCAACTGGCCCACCCAACTTTACCCGCGGGTCATCCGAGGTGGGTGCTGGTTCGACGATGCCGAGCTCTGCCGTTCGTCAGCCCGGCATCAGTCGCAAGATCCAGATTGGAACATCTCGGATCCCAACCTCCCTTTGAGCCCATGGTGGTTCACCGAAGAAGAATCGATGGGCGTCGGTTTTCGGATTGTGCGTCCACTAGAACCGATGGATGAAGCGGCTCGAAAGCAAGTTTGGGAGGCTGACGTTGAAATGATTCAACTTGATGTAATGGACCGAATGGAAGAAGGACGCGGCGCCCAGGCAGTGCCAACCAAACATCTACCAGCCGCCGTAAATACTTTGAATCAGGAGTCCCCGCAATGAGTTATGGACTCCGCAGGTTCCCTGTTACTGTCTGCACTGTTGTTGCCACCATGGGTCGCCCGTTTTGGAGTCGAACCTTGTGCTGGACGATGTTGCTCATTGCCGGTAGCAAAGCTGGTTTCAGCACGGGCGCCGAACGGGTGGCTACACCAATCAAGCAAATTAACTGCCCTGACGGGTTTGAAGTCGAGTTACTCCGATCCGCCCAACAAGACGAAGATTCCTGGATCAGCATGACGTTTGACGATCAGGGCAGGATCATCGTGGGGCTTGATGCCGTCGGACTGGCACGATTGACCTTTTCGGAAGACACGGCAGACGTCCATTTTTCGAGAATCGACAACACCCTGCAGCATTGTCGAGGTGTACTTTACGCCCATGATGCACTCTACGTGTCGGCAACCGACAGCAAAGGCTTCTATCGCCTCAGGGATGTAAACCACGATGGTCAGTTCGAAGAAAAAGTTCTACTCAAACCGATGGATTATCGCAGCCGATATGGTCACGGCACCAATCAAATAATTTTGGGGCCCGACAACATGATTTATATTGTCAATGGAAATGACGTGTCGTTCCCAGCGGGAACTTCTCCTGACTCGCCTTATCAAAATCCACAAGTTGATCGATTGTTGCCGCTGCCACAGGATGCGGGCCATGATAATCGAGTAGGTCATATCGTGCGGACCGACCCCGAGGGAAAAACCTGGGAAGTCCTTTGCGGTGGCCTTCGCAACCAGGTTGATATCGCGTTCAATGCCGACGGCGAATTATTCACGTTCGATGCCGACATGGAATATGATGTCGGTTTGCCATGGTACCGCCCAACCCGTGTGAATCATCTTGTCTCGGGAGGAGAGTACGGCTGGAAATGGGGATCTGCAAAATGGCCCACCTATTTTCCCGACAGTCTACCCGCGATGCTTGATGTTGGCCTCAGTTCCCCGACGGGATTGATTTTTGGATATGCAAGTCGTTTTCCGCCAAAGTACCAAAGCAAACTTTTTATGGCCGACTGGCAGAATGGGCGCATCCTGATGGTCGAGCTCACACCTCGGGGGGCAAGCTACCACGCCACCTGCGAGGTCTTTGCCGAGGGTGGACCGCTGAACATCTGCGACATGACCTTTGGCACCGATGGGGCACTCTACTTTATAACCGGTGGTCGCGGGTCGCAGTCCGGTTTGTATCGCATGCGGTATGTCGGCCCCTCTCCCCAAAATCAAGACGTTCGCCCCTCTACAAAAAGAGCTGGCATCACTGCGTCACAATCTAGAAAACTCCGGCGCCAACTCGAAACTTTTCATGGGCGCTCTGATCCCCAGGCAATTGAATTTGTGTGGCCGCATCTGGCAAATCGCGATCGCTGGATAAGGTTTGCTGCGCGACTGGCTGTTGAACGTCAACCACTCTCCGAATGGCGCGACCGCGCCCTGGCCGAAACAGATCTCAATGCATCGCTGATGGCGTTGTTAGCACTTGCCCATGCCGGTGACAAATCCGATCAGCAGGCACTGCTTAAAGTACTGCAACGATTGCCGTGGAAACAACTCGGCGACTCACAACTGCTCGAGGCACTGCGCATTTTCGAATTGTCTTTGATCCGCCAGGGAAACCCAACCAACGATTGTGTCCGGCCAATTGCAAAACAACTCCTTGCGATCTATCCACACCCCTCCAGTAGCGCAAACCGGCAACTGCGTGAACTGCTCGCCTACCTCAAGACAGATGGGGTCATTGAAAAAACCTTGGCCTTCCTTGGTCATTCAATCACTCAAGAAGAACAAATTCACGCCGCAAATGTGCTCACCTATGTTAACGAAGGATGGACCCTTGAAACGAGGCGGATTTTCTTGAGGTGGCTGGTAAACGCGCGCGGATTTCATGGTGCACAACATGTCCCCGTGGCCATCGACAATATCAAAACTAACTTCCTCACTTCGATGACCACACAGGAAAAGCAAACACTGGCAACGGACCTCTCGGAATTGCTTGATACCGAGAAATCCGTCGAGCAAGAAAGAACTTATCCGGTGGTACAACGTTGGACCATCGAAGATCTCCTTGCAGGTCTTCCCGGACAACTTGAGGGCCGATCTTTCGCGTCGGCGAGAGAGGCGATTGCGATGGGCACCTGCCTCAAGTGCCACCAGATTGGCGATGAAGGAACTGCGGTTGGGCCGAATCTTACCCAGGTGGGGCGAAGATTCGACAGCCGTGCCATTCTCGAGTCGATTCTGACTCCCTCAAAAGTCATTGACCCCAAGTATCGCTATACGGCTTACGTACTCACCAATGGAAAAGTGGTTGTGGGACAAACGTTCCATGTCGCGGCAGATCAAATCGGGGTAAAAAATGAAGCCCTCTCTCAGGAACCCGTAGTTGTAGCAAGAGACCATATCGAAGAATCGTTTCCCGCCGAAATCTCGCCAATGCCGACGGGGCTTATCGACATCTTGAGTCCATCGCAGATCTATGATCTGCTGGCGTATCTACTGGCAGAAGGAAACCCCACCCACAAGGCATTCCAAACCCCTTAATTTGTGGCAATTCGTTTTTTCGTCACGGGCAGGCATCCTCGCGGGAATACAAAGGCAGCGCGTTCTCTTCTTCAAAACATTTTTTCGTCGTTTGAATCACACTTTCCACCCGCAGCCCAAGACCATGACTTCCATCAATACAAAATCCCGGCCTGACAACCGTTACTTTAGTCCCCTACCAGCTCAACGCGAACTGGCCACCGAACTGTATCACACGATTGTCGACCTGCCGCTCGTTTGTCCCCATGGGCATGTTGATCCACAACTCTTCGCAGCTCCCGACTACAATTTCGGCTCGCCGACCGAATTACTTCTGATTCCAGACCATTATGTTTTTCGCATGCTGTACTCGCAGGGTATTTCGCTTGAATCCCTGGGGATTTCGCGTACCGATGGAGGACCAACCGAAACCGACCATCGCCGAATCTGGCAGACATTCGCCGAACATTTTTACTTGTTCCAGGGAACGCCAACGGGAACCTGGCTTACCGACGAGTTGGACTCAGTTTTTGGCGTGCACGAAAAGCTCTCCGCCAAAAACGCCCAGGATATTTACGACCATATCGACCAAAAAATCCAGGCACCCGAGTTCAATCCGCGTCGACTCTTTCACCAATTTAATATCGAAGTTCTTTGTACGACGGACTCGGCAACCGATACGTTGGAACATCATCGGGCAATTCAAGAATCGGACTGGCAGGGACGGATTCTTCCAACCTTTCGTCCAGACACGGTTCTTAATCTAAACACCCCCGGCTGGAAGGATAATATCGCGACGCTGAGTGAGGTCTCTGGTACTAACGTCATCGATTACCACACATTCATTCAAGCCCTCGAGCAACGGCGTACGTTCTTTAAATCGATGGGGGCAACCGCAACGGACCACGGTGCCTACACCGCAACCACCGAATTGTTAAGCGCAGCCGAAGCCGACACTATCTTCCAGCGTGCCTTGCAAGCGGTGGCAACCGAGGACGACACGAATCGATTCATGGGGCACATGCTCATAGAAATGGCTCGCATGAGTACCGAAGACGGACTGGTCATGCAACTTCATGTTGGATCATTCCGCAATCACAATGCTGCGCTCTTTGATCGATTTGGCCCCGACACCGGAGCCGATATCCCAATTGCTATCGACTTCACACGTGACCTACGGGCCCTGCTCAACGCCCATGGGAATGACTCGCGGTTGGCCATGATTTTGTTCTGTCTTGACGAAACCACCTACGCCCGCGAGTTGGCCCCCCTGGCAGGCCATTACCCGGCGGTCAAACTGGGGCCACCCTGGTGGTTTCATGACAGTATCAATGGCATCCGCCGCTACTTTGACCAGGTGATGGAAACTGCGGGGATCTACAATACGGCAGGATTTAATGACGATACTCGTGCCTATCCCTCGATTCCCATTCGCCATGATGTGTGGCGACGGGGCAGCGCCGACTGGGTGGCCGGATTGCAACTGCGCGGGCTGATTGATGAAGAAGATGCTCGCGTTATGGTGAAGGCGCTGGCCTACGATCTGGCCAAGCAGTCGTATCGGCTCTAAACTTCGCCTGATGCCAATCCGAAAAACTCTGGCTGGAATTCAAGCCGATGACGGTCGACCCAAAACCGACGACGACTGAACGTCTTGTCGCGCTTGATATTTTTCGCGGCCTGATCATGTTCCTCTTGGTGGCCGAAACCGCAGGAATCTATCACGCGGTCCGCGATTTAACCGTTCCCGGTTCTTTCTGGCACGGACTCATCACCCAGTTTCATCACCACCGATGGTCTGAAACCGCAAAGTCAGCCCGCAATCGCCAATACCAACCTGGCAGTTGGCACTAATGTCTTTTTCGCCTGGGTAGCGGAAGTAAAATTGAGGCAACAATCGCGCAAAGTCCCGTGCCTGGCTCAGGGACTGGCCGGCTCCAATCAACTACTACGTTGTCGATCCCCCATTTCTGTTCCACGCCCACACCGGCCAAATAAAATTCCAAGACCAAATCGGTCAGATTTGGAGATGTCGAATCAAGCTGGAACGTGGTTGTCACGGATGTTGGCATAACGGGATTCGCCTGCTCGTTCATGACCGTTGTTCCATTCGCCTCCACGGTAAAATCATAAGCAGTTGTCGACTCATTCACGATATCCAACGAGAGGATGACCAGTCGCGAGCTATCATCACTGACACCTGTCGTCCCCAGCTCCGCAGGCAAAGCGTCCATGATACCCAGCGAAACCGACTCGCCCGCATCAAACGCGCCTAAATACTTCCCGTCGCCAAAAAGATACGGTGCAGTCTGAGTTGATGACCAACCTGACGAAATCGCACCTTCAAAGTCATCTGTGATCTGGTTGTGAGAAGCATAGGCGGGACCGCTTGTCACAAAGGAGATCCCACTAATGGCACCGATTACCCACAGTAACCGCTTTACGCGTTTTATGGTCCTTGAACGCTGCCTGGCTGACCGCGTTTCAAACGGATCGCAACATTGACCATGTTTCGAGTGACGCATCTTGGGTTGTCCTTTCATGGGTTCTTGCACAACAGAAACAGGTGGCGTACTGACAACATATCAGCCCGCTAACGACACACCGGCAATTAGAAACTCAAGAACCAGCGGTCATTCCCGACTCTCCCAACCTGCAAATCTTAAAAAAGTTGCCCCACAGGAGGTTTTGACAAAAAGAGTCTCGGGGATGTTCGATCCAAGACCGGCCGGAATCAGAGACCATTTGCCAACTGGCCCAATTGGGACCACTGCACCCTTCAAATCTTCAAAAACAGTGCTTCCTGGAATAACTCGCCCCGCAATTCAAACCCGATCACTTCGCGGGAACGACACTAAGAGATCTGAAAAATTTGCTCGATCTTGGCACGCATCACCGCCGGGTCAACGTCGATCCCAGTCCAATACTTGACTCCGATCACTCCTTGATTCACCAGCATGCCAATACCGTCGATCACCTGGCAGCCACGCTGGGCGGCATCTCGAATCAAATGCGTGCTGGGCGGATTGACAATGACGTCGGCGACCACCATCGCTGGCTGCAAGCTTGAAAGATCCAAGGCCATCCGCGCGTCGACATCTGGAAACAACCCGATTGACGTGGCATTCACGACAATATCTGTCGATTCGGGGACCGCAAAATCTCCCTGCCACATGACAAATTCTGCCTCGACTGGAGTTCTCTCGTTCAACATCGCAGTCAATTCCCTGCCCCGCTGTTCGCTGCGATTGACAACCGTAAGGCTCGCCAAACCGGCAAGCGCTGTCTCTACACCAATTGCCCGCGCTGCCCCACCGGCCCCGAACATCACCATGTTCTTCCCGGCTGGGTCGACCGTTTCCTTAAGCGACTGCAAAAAACCTTTTCCATCGGTGTTTTCACCAATGTACTTCCCGTCACGGCGCACGGCACAATTGACCGCCTGCATGATCGCCGCCGATTCCCCCAAACCGTCAAGGTGGTCAATCACGGCCACCTTGTGGGGCAAGGAACAATTAAATCCAGCCCAACCCATGGCACGTGCACCGCGTACGGCATCGGCCAGGTTTTCGGGTGAGACTTCGCAGTTGAGATAACGCCACGGCAGGCCGTGATGCTGGTAGGCAGCCTCTACCATGGCAACCGTCGGATTTTCGGCAGCCGGATGGGCAAAGGAACCGGTGAGTTGACTTAAAAAATCCATGGCATTCCACGTTTCAAATCAGGGGTTGTACTGGATGAAGTTTTCATGATCTTATCACCATTACGGAAGTTGTTCATGTGCCTGAATCCTTTTCCCTGATTTCCTCCGTCACCGGCCTCTCCAGTCACCCACATTCACACCAGATCCCGCCAAAATAGCATGATAATACTTGACGGCTGGCAAGCCAAAACATCAATCCGCTCTTTTCGGGAAGGCAGACCCGTTTTGAAGACATATCCCTGTCGCCACTGCTACCGACCAGCTCTATTGAGAATCACAGGACCGCTGCCTTACAATCAGGCACCATGAAAGTCATCCTTGTCGGATACCGCGCCAGCGGAAAGTCGACCGTTGGAAAACTGGTTTCGGACCGGCTTCGTTGGCCCCTTTGGGACATCGATTGTGGAATTGAACTTAAGAGCGGGATGACTCTCACCGAACTCTATCAGCGCGCTGGTGAAAATCGTTTTCGTCAGGTGGAGTCAGAAGTCGTTGCAGAAATGTGCGCCAACGACTCGTGCGTGATCGCGTTCGGCGCGGGGACTATCATGCAGCCCCGCAACGAGCAGATTGCAGGGGTCGATTCTCTGGTCGTTTACTTCAAACTCTCGGCAGAGCAACTGTGGCAGCGCATCGCCGCCGATCCTAAAAGTTCGACAACGCGACCCAATCTCTCGTCAGGCGGCCTTGAAGAGGTGGTTGAAATGCTTGCCCGCCGCACGCCCACTTACGAAAGGTGTGCAAATATAACGCTCGACGGCCAACTGGCTCCTGGGAGACTGGCTGACAAAATTGTCGAGCGGGTCAACCAGTTAGCAGGAAACTGACGTGAATACGGCCTGTCTCCCTGTCGCAGGAGGGCCGCTATTTGTTGAAAATCGCCCAATAACATGGCCTGCTTTGCCGCGCCTGATTGCCAAATTGGTAACACTTTTAGACATCACCGTGGTGATTCTTCGAAGGACACCCTTCCTGTCGCCGTAATCTATACGGTAAAATAGCCCCCTTGTTTGCTGCCATTCATGTTGTGAGATGCGGCTACGAAGTTTTGGCTGCTGCCCGTTTCGATATTTAATCCCAACCCTCTCTCGCGCAATTTAATGACCATGATCGCACGACTTTTTTCCTTTTTGTTGGCGGCCCTTACCCTGCTTGGCTGTTCGACAGGTACCGACTCTGTCACCCACACCAGCTCTACGAACTCGTCTCAACGGGGCACCATCGGTGTCTCCCTGATGACGTTGACCAACCCTTTCTTTATGGTCATTGGCGACACCATCCGCAAAGAAGCCGGACCTCATGGTTATGATGTGGTGGTGCTGGGTGCCGATGAAAATGCCGACAAGCAAAACAATCAGGTCAACGACTTCGTTGTGCAAAAGGTCGATGCGATTGTGTTGGCCCCCTACGATTCCAGAGCGATCGGACCGGCAATCGAACAGGCAGCGGCCGCCGGAATTCCTGTGTTCACCGTCGACAACAGTTGTCTGGCACCCGATTGCAAAGTGGTCAGTCACGTCGCTACTGACAACAAAAGTGGCGGGAGACAGGCGGCCCGTGCCATGATCGAGGCGATCGGCCCGGCGGGTGGAAAAATTGCCGTTCTCGATCATCGTCTTACAGCTTCCTGCCTGGATCGAACCGATGGTTTTCAGGAAGTGATCGACGAACACAACCAAACAGCCGACAATAAACTCGAAATCGTCAGCCAGCTTCCCTGTGGTGGCAACCGGTCCAAAGGCTACGAAGCAACGCAAGCAATTCTTCAAAGTGATGGCGATGTGGTAGGAATCTTTGCCATCAATGACCCCTCGGCGCTGGGAGCTCACGCCGCCCTGGTCGAGGCCAACAAGCAAGACCAGGTCACACTGATTGGTTTCGACGGGCAACCAGAAGGAAAGAAAGCCATCCGTGACGGCCGGATCTATGCCGATCCAATTCAGTTTCCGGACCGTATGGGCGAAAAGACCGTCGAACTTATCATGAAGCATTTTGAGGGTGAGCAAATTGAGCCCGAGTACCTGATTCAGACAGAACTCTATCGCAAGGCAGATGCCGAGAATGATCCAAGCCTTGGATCGTGAAGTAACTGCCTGCTGAAAATTGGTGCCTTGCATCCCACAAACGACCCACATGGCTCCTCATGTTGCAAGACATTGATCGAAGCAGTAAATCAATCCCCTTGCTCATGATGCGCGGCATTCACAAGTCGTTTCCTGGCGTAGTGGCGCTGGAAAATGTCGATTTCGATCTCCGTGCTGGCGAAGTCCATGCCCTGCTCGGAGAAAACGGTGCCGGCAAAAGTACCTTGATCAAGATCCTCGGCGGGGCTCATCAACCCGATGCGGGCAAGATCTTCATTGCCGGCCGAGAGACCCAAATCGATTCGCCAGGCGACGCACTCGATGCCGGAATTACTGCCATCTATCAGGAGTTCAATCTGGTCCCCACCCTCTCGGCCCGCGAAAACATTTTTCTGGGCCAGGAATCGACGACCTTGGGGTTTATTCGTCGTCGCGATGAGCTGCGCCAGGCCGAGGCGTTGCTCGACCGCGTGGGCGTTGAAATCGACCCCGACATCCCTTGCAATCAGCTTTCCATTGCCCAGCAGCAAGTCGTCGAAATTGCCAAAGCTCTCTCACTCGATGCAAAGATCATCATTATGGATGAACCGAGCGCCACACTCACCCCACAAGAGGTAGGTCGCCTGTTCGAAGTGATTAGGGATCTTCGGCAACAAGCGATAAGTATTATCTACATTTCGCACCGCCTCCCAGAAATTTTTCAGATCGCCGATCGCATCACCGTTTTAAGGGATGGTCGGCATGTGGCAACCAGGGATACGGCAGAGGTTACCCGGGACACGCTGATCGAAATGATGGTCGGTCGCCGACTCGAACACGAATTTCCCCAGCGTGATGTGATCCCGGGAAAAACCAGGCTCGCCGTGACGAATCTCTGTCACGGCAGTGCAGTACGAGATGTTTCACTCTCGGTAAGGCAGGGAGAGGTACTGGGCGTTACTGGCCTGGTTGGGGCTGGCAGAACCGAAATGGCGCGGCTTATTTTCGCCGCCGACAAACCGACTGAAGGCAAAATCGTTCTCGACGGAGAGCGACTGAAAATCGGCAACCCCCGCGATGCAATCCGCGCCGGGATCTGCCTGCTTACCGAGGACCGAAAATCGCAGGGACTTATCCTTAAACAATCGGTCCTGGATAATTTTGGTCTTCCCAACCTCGATCATTTTTCCCGGCTTGCTTTCGTAAACCGGGCTCAAGAGCAGAAATCTCTCGACCAGTACGTTACCAGCCTCCGCATCAAGCTGGCCAACTCCCGGCAACTTGTTGCCAATCTTTCGGGTGGTAACCAGCAAAAAGTCGTGCTCGCAAAATGGCTCCAACGCAATTGCGAAGTTCTTATTTTCGACGAACCGACCCGTGGAATTGACGTGGGGGCCAAGTACGAGATTTACCAGTTGATGAATGATCTGGCAGCTTCCGGAAAAGCTATTATGATGATCAGTTCTGAATTGCCTGAAATCCTGGGAATGTCGGACCGCATTCTTGTGATGCACGAAGGACGCATAACGGGCGAAATTACCGACGTCGAAAACGCGACCCAGGAGCAAATTATGCACCTGGCAGTGGCATGAGATCTTAATGCACAATAAATTTTCCACCTTTGCCACTGACTATGGAATGCTGTTTGTGCTGTTGTTGCTAGGCGCATTCTTCAGCGGGATGACGATTGCTCGCCAAAATCCCACCGGCGCCGAGGCGGGCAGGCAATTGGCAA
Organism: Lacipirellulaceae bacterium; assembly: GCA_965243695.1. GTDB lineage: Bacteria > Planctomycetota > Planctomycetia > Pirellulales > Lacipirellulaceae > JAKVCB01. The sequence goes on from CBDEWC010000014.1 coordinate 31,538, forward strand.
ACCGGATCCTCAGCCAGTCGGGCAGCGAGAAGCATGTTTTCATTGCTGCCTCAGCAAGTCCCGACGACAACGACTTTGCCGAGCAATTAACAAGTACGCTGCAGGATGGAGGCGCCCAGGTTCTGGCAACCGTAGCCGGGGGTCCACCCGATGTCCGCAAGGCACTCGATGAGGCCATTGCCGCCAAGGACAAGATCAATGTCATTGCCACAACGCAAACGGCAGCCAACTGGAAGCTACTGGCTGAACTTGGTACCAGAATGCCCTCCCTGGCCAAGACAACCATCATGGTCCCCAAGAGTTACTGGTGGCCTAATTTCTTAAAACGGGACAACCTCTCCAACGTTGCCGCACAATCGGCTATTTTCGCCATTGTCGGAATCGGGATGACGATGGTGATCATTACCGCCGGGATCGATCTGTCGGTAGGTAGCCTTGTGGCGCTCTCAGCTGTGACCGTCGCGCTGTGCTTGCGCGATCTGTGTGGAGGATTTGAAGCTGCACTCTGGGGAATGGTATTCAGTTCGATAGCAGCGGTGGCTGTTTGCGGACTGGCAGGATTGTGTACGGGTTTGCTCGTGACGGGCTTTGGAATCGCGCCATTTATTGTAACGCTTGCCATGATGTCGGTTGCACGTGGTGCCGCCAAAATCCTTACCGACGGACAAAATGTTTACCAGGTACCCAAGTCGTTCTCGCTCTTTGCGATGGGGAGACCGCTGGGGGTTCCCAATGCCGTCATCTTGATGATCGTGCTCTACGCGGTGGCCCACATCGTGATGACACGAACCACGCTGGGTCGATATCTCTACGCGGTTGGAGGGAACCGGGAGGCAGCGCGGCTTTCGGGAGTACCTGTCGTGTGGGTGCTGATTTTTGCCTACACACTGTGTGGTGCCTTGGCCGGATTGGGAGGCGTCATCCAGGCATCGAAACTGACCAGCGGATCACCTCTCTACGGCACCATGTATGAACTGTACGTGATCGCTGCGGTCGTGGTGGGCGGAACAAGCCTGGCTGGCGGTGAAGGGAAAATACTCAATACTCTCATTGGGGCGCTGATCATTGCCGTGATTGGCAATGGAATGAACCTGATGAAGTTCAGGGACTTCACCCAGGAAGTCGTCATGGGACTGCTCATCATCGGCGCCGTGCTGATTGACGTGTTGCGGAGGCGCGGTTGGAAAATTTTTCCCCCTAGCTGAAATTATCTATCCGAAAGCAACTTCCGATGCCCGAAGAACCTCTCGCACGCTGGCCCGACCTGGTGGTCATCCTGGTCAACTTGGGGCTCCTGGTCGCAATCGGCGTTTACTGCGCCCGTAAAACTCGCTCGGCAGACGACTATTTCCTGGCCAACCGCAGCATGCCGGGTTGGGTAGTTGCCTTTTCGATCATGGCAACCATCATCAGTTCGATGACTTTTCTCGCAATCCCTGGCGCGACCTTTAAGGACGACTGGCGATTTGTACCAGCCCAGGTGCTTTATTTCATACCGGCTCTGCTCGCCTACTGGGTGTTCATGCCTTTTTTTCGCCAGGGACATGTTCGCAGCGCTTATGAATACCTGGAGCGGCGCTTTGGCACCTGGGCCCGCCTTTATGGTGCGGTGGCCTTTTTGGGCTATCACGTGTTTCGCACCGGCATCATTCTCTACGTCGTGAGTCTGCCCTTTCAAAAAATGAGCGGGCTGGACCTTCCCTGGATTATTGCCGGATTGGGGGTTCTGGTGGCGGCCTACACCATCGCCGGGGGACTGCAAGCGGTTATCTATACCGATTTAATCCAGGGTGTTGCCCTGATCGCCGGTGGGCTGATTGTCACACCGATCATCGTCTCCCAACTGCCCGGGGGACTTGGGCAAATCTTCAGTGAGGCTGCTGGCGATGGAAAATTTGGCGTGGGCAGTACAGACCTGTTTGACTTTAACCAGAAAACTGTCTGGGTCATTATCCTCGTTTACCAGTTTCAATTCCTGCAGATGCTGTGTACCGACCAAAGCCTGGTCCAGCGCTACCTGGCCATGAAAACCGACAAAGACGCCCGCCAAGGTCTTATCCTGGGGACCTGTCTCACCATCCCGGTCTGGCTTTATTTTGCGTTTATCGGTACGGCCCTGTATGTCTTCTACCAACATTTTCCTGCGACTGCACTCGATGGTGCAAAGCCTGAAGAAGTTTTTCCTTATTTCATTCTGACCAAAATCCCAGCTGGAGTTGCCGGGTTTGTGATTGCCGGACTGCTGGCCGCGGCCATGTCGACACTTGACTCAAGCATCAACGCCTCGGCATCGACCGTAACGACCGATTTCTATCGACGCTTTAACGCCAACCACAGCGAACAACACTACCTGGGAATAGGCCGCTGGGCTTCGGTCCTGTTCTCAGTGATCATGGTGGGAGTCGCTCTGGTGATTCATTTTGCCCGCACCGAAACACTGATGGATCTTCAAACCGTGGTCTACCCTATTGTCAGTGCGGGACTCCTGAGCCTGTTTTTGTTGGGATTTTTGACCGTTCGGGTAGGTTCAATACCAGCGATGGTGGCAACCGCAGCAACCGTATTACTGGTTGTCGGGTGGGTGGTTTTTACGACAACCTGGGGAAAGGAAAATTTTCCAGCCGTTAATGACCAGCTTCCCAACGTCTTTTGGATTGGGGTCCTTCCGAACCTGTTCCTGCTGGCGGTTGGATATGGCTTAAGCCTGGTTTGGCCGCGTCGCGCCACAGGAAGTCTCAAAGGCCTGACCATCTGGACTCGATGAAGATCGGGCCTCTATTTGCTTTGCCCTCGCCGGGGACGCAACCAGGCTCAAAAAAAACTGACGACGCCCGCCTGGCGGACCCTCTGGAAAGAAATTGGCCAAATCCTTACAATCACGCGGCACACTCAACTTGGCGGAGTAGCTCAGTTGGTTAGAGCAGCGGAATCATAATCCGCGTGTCGGGGGTTCGAGTCCCTCCTCCGCTACTTGTGCAGCCTGCTGCACCTGGTGGCACGTCGTCGCCTAAGCCCGTACCTAATATGGGCTTGGGCGATTTGTCTTGAAGGCTGCTCTCGCCTTCTTGTTCGCACCCGGTCGCAGCCAGTCGCGGCGTTTCGCGTCCTGCTCGCTGCAGTGACCCACAACGACTCAGGGAGTGGAATGAACAACGTTGGTTCCAAAAGACCACTAGCCATCGGTCTCCTGCCCAAAATTTTTTCTCTTGTGCGTCGGGTGGTTAAGCGGCTTCTTGAGGTACCCTCTACAACCCTTTCACAAGTGCTGGCCCACACCTCCAGTACTCCTGCCCCAGCCGGTTTCCCTCCAACCGGCTGGGGTTTTTTCTAGGCTTCCACAACTCAAGGGGTGAAGTGGGTGGTTGGACGCCTTGATCGCAGCAAAACTTGCCACCCTGCCTCCGAGCAGCCCACTGAGCCAGAAGGATTATCGCCGATGGTTTGTGCGTTCCAGCGCGACCTATAGGGTCGGAATCGGCACCACGAGAATCGTTTTCTATCGAGACCAAAAGCGAATAGAAAGTTGGCCAAGAGTATTTTCACGCAGTGTTTGCTGCTGGGGTTGTCAGTGGCTGACTGGTTTTCCGGCTTCCATGATTCGGTCGACCAGGCCACCCGGAGCGCAGAAATCCTTGATTCCCTTATTTTCGATGGCTGCAGGAACCGCCCATAGCATCATCATCTGGTAATAATCGGTTCCAAAGCGAACTTCCCCCGTATCGGCGTTGACCATGTTGGTCATATCCCAGCATTTGCCCTGGCGCAACACCATGTTATTCATGCAATCGAAGCAGAGTTTCATGCCCGACTCCATTTTGCCTTTGTACATGTAGGTCATTCCCAGAATCAGTGTTTCGGGTGGGAAAATACCATAGGTGGTCAATTCCTGGGTACCATCGCGTGAGGCAAAACTGACTGCTCCCACCGTGTCGTTGAAGCAGGTGCGTTTGATGGTTTCCAGGGCTGTGGTTACCCGATCGGGTTGAAAAACCCCACGCTCCAGCCCCAGGTAGGCATTGGCCCACTCACCATCGAGTTGATTGCTCATGACCTTCTCTTCCCTGCGTCCGGTTTGCGGTTTATTCAGCAGCAGGTAGGATCCCTCATGCCAGTTATTTTCTTCCAGGTTTTTGCTTCCCTGCTGGAACCAGGTTCTGCATTGCTGGGCAAAAGCGGTATCGCCCATGGCGTCGGCCATCTTTTCAGCAAGCATAAGGTTTGAAAGATGCATTCCCGCAGCATGTGTCGCAATGCCCGTCCAGGGCCAGCCTTCCCACCATTCGGTTTGTTTGTCTCCAGGCGGAAAACCGACCACGGTATAAGGGGATTCTCCCATCGTTGCGGTGAGTGTAGTGCTCTTTTTCACCGAATCGTAAAATTCGCGCAGCAGGCTTTCGTCTCCGGTTCTTTGCCACATTCGGTAGACCATGTCGACGTAACAAACGCCGTTGAGCATGACCTGGGCATCCCACCAGTGATAACCATCAAGTTCTGACATGTTCGATTGGATGCCAAATCGAAATGGCGGTGCGCCATCCTGGCGCGAGTAATGCTGGTAGCCTCGAAGTGTGGTGCGGGCAAGTTTGGGGAAAAAATAAACAATTGGCATGTTGCCATACCAACTGCAGGGAATGCACTCAATTTGGGGGCAAGCACGTGGACACTCGATCATTCCAAATAATCCATCCGGTTCACACCACTTACCGAGAGGCTCTCTTGGCTGAGCGTAATAACCATCTTCGGTAATCATCGACAGACTGTTGATCAGGCAATCCTTAAGCCAGTCTGGGTAGGCCTCGGCCTGATAAATGGCTTGCTGCCATTTCAGGATGCGGCCAAGAAGGCTTCGATGGTGGTTGGCCATGAAATCAATCACGTGATCGATCGTCGGATAGACCCTGGTATGCATGCGATGCAATTTCATCTCTGCACCATACTCACCCCATGTTGGAACGTGCCATGCCAGCAGGAACCGGACTGTTTTGCTCTCGCCTGGTTTGAGTTCGAAGTCGACTGCGACAGAACTTCCGCTGGTGGAGTCTGTTGCTGCCGGAAGTGCTTTGCTGGCATCTTTCCAATCAGACCGGGAAATCCCTCCGCCAAGCCGGACCTGTTGGCCCGGTCCCAGTACCCCCAGTGCGTAGGAAGAACCTTTGTAGGTAATCACGTTGCCATTAAATTTTCCCTGGATTTTCCGGCGATCAAAGATTGCTGGCGGCTCAACAGAAGGCTGTTTTTCGTCGCGAAAGTCTTTTCTGAGAACCTCTTCAATCGGGCCACTAAAATTGAAGGTGAGTGACCCTTGCTGGAGATTTTCCTGTTTGTTTTTCAAATGAACTTCAAACACCGCAGCAGGAGTATCTGAGGTCTGGATGTCACCCGGCACAAAGGGAGACCATGCTCGCAAGGCAACGTTAACCGGAGAATCCGTTTCGTACTCCATATCTACGACAGGGTAGTGGCCCCAGTAATGGATTTCGCTGGCAGCCTTCACGTTTTTAAGTGGCAATTTGAGGCGGTGCCAGAAACCTTCGTCTTTTTTGCGCTGTGGATAATAAGGGTCCGTGCCTTGTTCCATGCAGCTTTCCATCAGCCCACCACGGACGACCTGTTCGGCAGTGAGCACCCAGGTCTGGTTCCCAATGCCTAAACTGAGAAAAGGTTCAAACAGTTTTGGCTGGCGAGGATAGCCGTTAAAAATTGTGCAAAATCCGAATGTCCCCGTGGGATCAATGTCAAGACATCCCGTACTGATGCCACCCAAAGGTACGCCACAGCAGGGAGGAGTGGCTGTGCGATAAATGACGCCGCTCACTGGTGCCGTAAAACCTGTTGCCGGAAAACTTACCCACTGGTCACCAGGAAGATCTGTCTGAAATAGAAGGTTGGAAAAAGGTTTTGCCTGGAGATGAACTTGGGTTGTCAAAATCGCAATACAGACTGCGCTTACTTGAAGATGCCGCCAGACAAAGAGATTCCAGTGAAGAGGCATAACCGTTTCTCAGTAAGGGAACCAGGAGACTTTTTCAGGACCTGCTTACGCACAGGCTACAAGCCGTTTCTCCTGCAGGAATGGATGTGATAGTCCACACCTGCTTTAGTCTCTATTATACGTTTAGTCTCTATTATACGTTTAGTCTCTACGATACGTTAGTCTCTATGATTCTCTGGAGATGATCAATCAAGCTGTGTGTGCCGTAGTTTTGCGATTGGACTCGACAGCATGAATGATTACGCTGAATTTCTCGGTGAACCACCGCTGGGCCTTAGGTCCGTGTTGAAGTGTGAATCAAGCCAACCCGCCGGATGAGAAATCCATGAGACTACAAGTCGTGTTAAGACCTAACCTTATGACAGCTGCGATCTCCAGACTGCGGACTTTATCGGCTACCCGCCTTGCTCTGGTGAGCGCGGCTGCAATTTTCCTGATCGGCTGTTGGGCAATCACGGTAGCGGCAGAGGAAGACCAACGCAGTTGGCAGTACGAACACGAAGACATTTTGATTGAAGAGGCGCGGGAAGACGAACCCAAGCTGGACCAGTTTTCAGCGACCAAGGCGCTCACCTACCTGGACAATGGGGCAACGGCGTGGAGCCGTTCACGGTCGTGTATCGCCTGTCACACCAATGGTTCCTACCTGCGTATGCGCCCGTTGTTAACCAAATCCGTGGGCAAACCGCTGGAAGAGTTGCACACATTTTTTGTTTCCGAACTGGAACGCTTCGAGGAACAAGCGGGGGAGGACTTTCCATCCGTACTGAAAAGCGTCAAGCCGATACAGATCGTCTACATCGCGATGGGACTGGCCGAATGGGATGCGCAGGTCAGCGGCCATCTGTCGGGCGCAACGCGTCGAGCGTTGGATCTAATGTTCGCCGTGCAATCTGACAGCGGTGCCTGGGGCCACGGAATCGATTGTTGGCCTCCATTCGAATCAAGCCCCTACCAAATGACAACGGTAGCGGCGATGGCAGCGGCTACGGCACCAGGTTGGCGCGAAAACGTCACCGAACAGAAACACAAAACAGGGCTTGCCAAAATCCGCCAATGGCTGAGCGATACCCCCCCTCCACACGATTACGGCAAGACGCTGTTACTGTGGGCATCAACGCGTTGGCCGCAGCTGTTGGATGAATCTCGCAGCAAGAAGATCGTCGACGAATTACTCCAACTGCAACAACCGGATGGTGGCTGGTCGATCCGCCGCTTTGCCAGGCCAGAAGAGTGGGGCGACGGTCGCCGCGCTGAGAAACTTCGTGGCGAAGTCGATTTCAATTCGCCGCAAAGCGACGGCCACATGACCGGCCTGGTCATGATCACGTTGCTCGACGCCGGCGTGCCGACTGAGGATCCACGGATTCAGCAGGGAGTCGAGTGGCTCAAAAATAACCAGCGCAAATCAGGCCGTTGGTGGACACGCTCGCTGAACACTGACGAATTCCACTTCATCACGTTCAGTAGTACCCTCTACTGTCTGGTCGCACTTGACAAGAGCGGGGCGTTAATGCCGTAGAAAGTACGTTACGATGGCCGCTTTCTAAGACACACCAAAAAATAGATCGCAAAGCCGTTTGGTCAAAAATTGTGGCTCGGTCCGCTGTCGACGTGGTCTGCGAGTTCGACGGTCGAAATTGCGCCAGCTTCACCAACTGCAACCTGAACACTGGCAGCTGACACTCTTCTACCCACCTAAAACGGAGTAACTCCCTCCGGAGGGACAGATCATCCTGGCGCGATCAGGGAATCTGCGCCAAGCACACCCCGCATTCCTTTTTTGACCAACCCGGTTTTTCAGACAATCCCTAGCTCAACTACCATCTTTTCCCCTTATTTCCACCTCTTTACGACTTTCCCCCTGGGGAAACCATCTCGCCTGGTGTAGGTTGGTAGGTCACGAGAGGAGCCTTCGAAGTACGAAACACTGCTTCGAGTTTATTCGGCCTCGGTGGCCGGCGGGGGATTTTTGGCACACGTTGCTGCGAATCTACCAGGGGCTCTCAAGCGGCAGGTCTTCCGAATGTTCTCGCGCCGGTGCTGATCCAGCGGCCCATGGGAACACGCCAGGTGAATGAAGCGGCGTCGCTCTTTGTGTTTTAAAACAAGTGATGCGTACGCCCAATCTTAGTTCCCTATTTTTGCCGCGCAACACCCATGCGCCGTGGTCATCCTACGACTGCGGCGATCCACCCTTACCGGAAGAACCTGAATGTCTGAGAATAATTTGCAAGATAGAGAATGTCCCTCTGTTGCGGCTACGGCACGAGACTCCTCGCCGGACACCTTGGCATTGCCTGTGGAATTGCCTGTGGAATTGCCTGTGGAATTGCCTGTGGAATTGCCTGTGGAATTGCCTGTTCCAAAGGTCGACTTTGAGTCGGCTCAACCGCTGGTCGCCGAGACGCCTGTCATTGAAGCAGAAGGGACTCCCCCCACCGTCACGTTAAATTCCCCGACCGGAGATCCGTCAGGCGAGACCTCTTTCCTGGAGTTGGGACTTAGCCAGGCGGTCCAGCAGGCCGTCCAAAAGTCTGGCTACGACAAGCCAACCCCAATTCAAGCCGAAATCATTCCACACATGCTGGCCGGTCGAGACCTATTGGCCCAGTCGCAAACTGGTACGGGAAAAACTGCCGCTTTTGCTTTGCCGATCCTTTCGCGACTAAAGACCGTTTCCAAACATCCCAAAGTGCTCGTGCTCACACCTACTCGCGAACTGGCGATTCAAGTGGCCAAATCATTTACCACGTATGCCGCCTGTCTTCCAGAATTCGCCGTCACCGCGATCTATGGTGGACAGGATTACGAAGTGCAGTTCAAGCAGTTGCGACGTGGAGCGCACGTCGTGGTTGGCACACCAGGCCGGGTGATTGACCACATCAAACGTCGCACGCTGGATCTTAGCCAACTTGAATGTCTGGTCCTGGACGAAGCCGACGAAATGCTGAACATGGGTTTTCTGGAAGATGTTCAGTTTGTACTTGAGAAAACTCCCTCGGAGCGACAGATCGCACTCTTTTCAGCAACCCTTCCTACACCCATTCGCAATATCGCCCAGCAATACCTGAACAATCCTGCCAAAATCACGATCAAGAACAAAACCATGACGGTGGACTCGATTCGGCAGCGAGCCTTGTTTGTCACTCCCCGTGAAAAGATCAGTGTGCTCAAACGAATCCTGGAAGTTGAAGAGTCGGACGGAGTGATTGTCTTCACGAAGACGCGGGAAACGACGGTCTCGGTGGCTGAGAAACTGCACCGCGAGGGGCTTTCGGCCATAGCGTTAAACGGCGATATGCCACAACGGGTGCGAGAGCGCACGATTGAACAGCTGAGGTCTGGAAAAATCGACATCCTGGTGGCAACTGACGTGGCTGCCCGCGGCCTTGACGTGACGCGCATCAGTCACGTGTTCAATTTTGACCTGCCTCACGACAGCAAATCCTATATCCACCGTGTGGGACGCACTGGCCGTGCTGGTCGCAAGGGCGAGGCAATCATCTTTTTGACCAAGACCCAGCGCGGCAAGCTGCGAAGCATTGAAAAGGCCACCCGGCAGCCCATCGAAGTCGTTCAACCGCCCACGGCAGACGATATCAATGCAATCCGCACCAAACAATTTCATCGTCAAATCACCCATATGCTGGCCCACCACGATTTGACCCTGTTCAAAAAACTGATCACTGAATATGCCGATACGTCCGAAAAACCGATGGTGATGATCGCTGCAGCGCTTGCCCAAATGGGCCAACGTGGACGGAAATTCTTTATGGAGGATCGACCCAACTCCAAGAAACGGGACCACAACAAGCAGTCTTCGAAAGAGCCCCGTCACGATCGGTTTGAACGGGAATCACCAGGCAGTTTTTCGAACCATCCTCGCCAGGGGCGCAAGGGCGAAAGCCGCCTGTTGGGGCCGCCCGAACCGGGCATGATGCGTTGCCGCATTGAGGTTGGCCGCAAAGATGGCGTGAGACCCGGTAACATTGTTGGAGCAGTTGCCAACGAGGCCGGCATTGCCGGTGAATACATCGGTCCGATCAAGATTCATGATTCATTCAGCACGATTGACCTACCCGACGAGATGCCGACCGATGTCTACCAAACGCTCCAGCAAACCAAGGTTGCTGGGAAACACCTCCGGTTAAGTCGTCCAGGTGAAGCACGAAGTAAGCCTGGCGATGGCCACTCCAAGGGACCTCGCAGTGACAGGCCGTCCGGAAAAAGGTCTCCTCCGGGCAATAAGGCTCCGGGCAATAAGGCCCCGGGCAAAAAGACCTATGCCGGAAAGAAGGCAACTCGCAAAAAATCTACCCGCGCCGAAAAACGCAAGAAGTAAACGACCCGTGGAGGAGCTCACCAGATTGGGCAAAAAGCCGTGGAGTCGTAACCCCACGGCTTTTGTTGGTTCGATAGGCCTGCCACCACACCATGATTCACTCACACCGGCTGCTTGGTGTGCTTCTTCCTGTATTCGCCGTGGATCCAATCGTCGATGTACATGAAGCTGCGGGTCTGTTTCCCGTCATCCCATATCGCGAATTTCTGTTTTACCGAATGCCTTGGCATCAATGACTTTGCGACATAGCGCGGCAGGGGCCTATCTCGCGTCCGCCATCCCAGGTTCAAGGGACCGTTGTCGCTGTTATCGGGCCACGCGGTTGACGAATCCCTTCGCGGAAGTGACGACAGATTCGTTCACTGAAAAGTTGTGTTCCAGTTTCGGTGCCAGATTGCCTCTCTTCAGTACCATCCTATAGCCAGCGGAATCATCGAGTTCGTTCGATCAGTTTCATTCCCTTGGAGCCGAGATCTGACACCGGTCCGTTTTTACGAGGACTGTCAAAAAACTGTCTCATACGCTCACCTAGCGCCAGAATAGCCGTCGGATAGCAAGAGTCTTTTCGATGTACAAATTGTCACCGTGCGTGGTGCTTGATTCCCAAGATTATCACGCGCCTGGGAAAACGCTCACCAGCACAATTGCTTAGCAATACGGATGTTTATTCTACAGAACACCATCAAACGCTTTCGTCACTTCAAACCAAGCACCCAACTTGTCACAAGCCGTGCTGCAGTACGCACAGGTTGGTTCGGTGGCATATTACTGGTGCTTTTCACCGGTATTAATTGCGCTGGTCCGGTCGCTGCCCAGACCGGGACATTCATTGACCGATATCAACCAACAGATCTCCGGGTAGTGTCGTTCAACGTCTGGTTCAGTAACATTGTTCCTAGTAAAGATCCAACGCAAGCGGAAAAATTTGTTCGAATTGTGAACGCGTTGGACCCGGACATCCTCAACCTCCAAGAGGCCTATTTTTCCCCTTCGACTGTCGTATCGTTATTGAACAACATCGCACCACTTGGCGAAGGCACTTGGTACGCTCACAGGGGGCGTGGCAATGTGATCGCGAGCAAGCATCCAATCTCCATGCAGGCTACGTCTATCGACTCCCTCGCGGAACATCGCTCACCGGCGATTGCTATGGTTGACTTGCCCAACGAACATTTTTTAGAAGATTTCTACGTCATAAACCACCACTTCGTTTCCGGACTTGCTGATCCAGCGCGTCACGAACAACGACAGCGTAATGCAGATGCCACCATTCGCTGGATCCGCGACGCCCGTACGCCAGGAGGAACCGTTGACTTGCCGCCAGGAATTCCAATTGCCGTGGTCGGCGACTTTAACAATAAGCCGCAAAACTCAGGACCCCTCAGGTACCATTGTGACCGGAGACATTTTCGACGAGAGCACCTACGGTCCTGATTTTCCACCTGACTGGGATAACAGTCCGTTGACCGAAGCACGCCCTCCAATCAACGGCGAGGGCCCCGAAAACTACACCTTCCGTTACGGTCTGAGTAAGAGTCGAGTTGACCATATCATCTATTCCGATTCAGTGTTAAACGTAGCTAATAAGTTCGTGCTCAACACGGTAGATATGAGTCCCACCGAACTTGCGGCCACCGGCCTGGAAACGTTTGATGTCACGATCGACTCGGTCGGTAATGTATTTGACCATCTCCCTGTCGTTGCTGATTTCCGCATGGTCAATGATCTTTCGTATTTGAAAACTAATAATTCTCTTGAGTGGATCTTGTATTCAAATGGCGATACACACACCTATTCAGGAAACAACCTGCGGCCTGGTGCAAACCTGAACGCTGCAAACCTGGAGGGCGCTGCCCTGCAATGGGCATCCCTCTCAAACGCAAACCTTTCCAACGCAAATCTGAGTAACTCAAATCTGGCCAACTCAGACCTAACGTACACAAACTTCGCTGGCGCAAATCTCGAGCATGCAAACCTCGAGGCTTCCAACCTGAATCAGGCAAATCTGCAAGGTGCGCTCGCATGGACGGCCCGTTGCCTCGCTCAAACGCAGCAACCATTTCCAACGATCTGAGTAACTCAAATGCTGGCCAACTCAGCTACACACTTCGCTGGCGCAAATCTCGAGTCATGCAAACGTGGTCGAGGCTTGCCAACCTGAATACGCAAACTCTGTCAAGGATGCCTCGCTGGCGGTACGGAGCTCTAGCGGAGCAGATCTGAACTACGCAAACCTTAATGGGCTGCATGGGGCAGATCTAGCTGGGACAACTCTGACTGGCGCAAACCTTACCGGTGCAAACCTTACCGGTACAAACCTTACCGGTGCAAACCTGAGCAGCACAATTTTCACCGATGTTGACAATTGGGACAACGCTTCCTGGGAAAATGCCTTCTACTACACCAACAACGATCCAACCTGGACCGACGGCATGGATCAAGCATGGCGTGACTTGGTGGGCATTCTGATGATTGATCCAACCAGCGGTGACTTTAACGGCGATGGTATTGCAGATGCCGCCGACTACACCATTTGGCAAGACAACTTTGGGTTAGACTCGTCAATCCTCAGCGGCAATGGTTCGGGCGAAGCAACCGTGATGCAAAAGGACTATATCTTCTGGAAAGCCACTTTTCCATACAGCGCAAGTGCTTCGGTATTGAAAACCGTCCCTGAACCGGCCTCCCTGTTGTTGATCCTCTCAGCACTCGCCGCGGCTTCGCTGCAAATACGACGTAGATAATCCTTCTCACACTGCGGCAAGTCTCTAGCCGTGAAGAAACTCGTTTTCTAAAGAATTCCGTATTATCCTCACTGAAGGTTAAAGCAACATTATCCGACACTATATCTTTTCAGTCTCAGGGTGTGGTAGCCGTCCTGGAACACTCAACAACGACGAACAAAACAACACTAGAAGACGTTGGCAACGCGCTCAAGTACTTTATCGCGTTGCAACACCCAGGCAAAAAGCCGTGGAGTCGTAACCCCACGGCTTTTGTTGGTTCGATAGGCCTGCCACCACACCATGATTCACTCACACCGGCTGCTTGGTGTGCTTCTTCCTGTATTCGCCGTGGATCCAGTGGTAGGTCTTTTCCATCCCTTCGCGAAGACGAATGCCGGGAGCCCAACCGAGATATTCCTTGATGAGTCGGTTGTCACTGTTACGGCCATTGACCCCCTTGGGAGCAGACAGATTGTAGTTGTGTTCGAGTTTCGTGCCGGAGATCTCTTCGACCATCCTTGCCAAATCATCAATCGTCGTCAGTTCATCGGAGCCCAGATTGATCGGCTCGAGGATGTCGCTGTTCATGATGGCCAGAATGCCGTGGATACAATCGTCGATGTACATGAAGCTGCGGGTCTGTTTCCCGTCACCCCATATTTCAATTTCCGTTTTACCGTTTTCCTTGGCATCAATGACTTTGCGACATATCGCGGCAGGGAGCCTTCTCGCGTCCGCCATCCCAGGTTCCCAAGGGACCGTAGACACTGTGAAATCGGGCCACGCGGGTGCGGAAGTCCATAATCTTCGCGGAAGTGACGACACATTCGTTCACTGAAAAGTTTTTCCCATCCATATCCATCCTCGGGCATGGCGGGGTAGGCATCTTCTTCCCTGAGCGGCACAACGTCTTCACTCACCTGCTTGTCTGCGTTGTAGACACAAGCACTGGAAGCGTAAAAGAAACTCTTGACCTTCGCTTCGTGGGCCGCTTGCAGCAAGTGGGTGTTGATCAGCACCGACAGCATACAAAGCGCTTTGTTGTTTTCAATAAAACCCATTCCGCCCATGTCAGCAGCCAGGTTGAAGACTTCGTCCACACCTGCGCATGCCTGTTGGCATGCCTCGCGTCCTTTGAGGTCGGCTACGATATTTTCCGCCTGATCGGAAACCTGGTACCACTGGTCGGTCGGCTTAATGTCGACGCTACGGACCTTGTGGCCATCGGCCAGCAGTCGGGCCACAAGGTATCCGCCAATGAATCCGCCGCCACCGCCGACCAAAATAGTTTTCTTGCTCATCCGTTTGTCTCCGATTGATCTATCGTTGGGTTGGTTTCGTCAGTCGTTTGGCGCCAATACGTCCCCGGGTAATAAGTCCCTGGGTAAACCGTCCATTATACTAGGATAGCCAGCGTTGTAAAATGATCGCCAGAGTTCCAAAACGGCCCCCTGAGAAATTTGGCAAGAGATGCGTCACTCGACGTCAATTTCTTTCGACAACGTCACAGAACTTCTCGCAAAGTTGTTTCATGCTGAGCTGTTGCTGAATGCCATCGAGGCCGCGGGCGCCCATTTCGACCCGTTGTACGTCACTGGCAGCAATCATTTTTTCAAGAGTTTGCTGGGCGCCATCGACGTCGTCGTGGTCAACTTGCCAGCCTATACGAAACTTGTCAAGGATCTCGCCCGCATGCGACTCTAGCGGACCCAACAGCAAAATGGGTCTGGCAACTGCCATGGCGCCGTAAATCTTGCAGGGATGTACGATGCCTACCATCTTGGCACCCATCGAGACCAGATGGACGTCGGCTGCGGAAAGCGAATATTTGATCATTTCGAGCGGCTGGTAGTGCAGAGTGCGAACATTGGTGAGATCGTACTCGGCGATGAATTCGTCGATGCGTTTCTTGCCGTTGCCGCCACCAATGAACAGAAAAACGAGCCGATCCTGCCCCTTCATCCGTCGGGCTGCTTCGAGAATGGTTTCGACCGAGTGGGCCGGGCTGATATTACCCGAATACATCACAACAAATTTTCCGTCCAGTTCCTGTTCTTTGCGAAATGGGTTTTCGTGGTGCGGCACAGGCTCCAGGACACTTTCGTGCGGCCAGGGAGGCAGGATCGCCATGCGATCGCCAATCGGCGTCTTGGATTCCAACCGCGCAGCCATGAAGCGGTCGAGCGCCACTACACCACGCGCCCTCTTGAGGATAGCCAGATTGAGGGTGTTGAATGCCCGAACCATGAGCGACCCCTCGCGGGTGTGGCCCATGACAACGGCCTGATCAGGATTGATGTCCATCGCCCAGAACGTGACCGGAACGCGACGAAAAAACCGGATGAACAGAGCTGCCGCCGAAGCCATCGGGGGCGAAGTACTCACCAGGATGCGGTCGAGTCGACGCGTGAATAGCCCCCTGAGCATTACCTGCAGCAGGAACAGCAATTGCCCCAGCAAACGGATCTTGATCGATTTTTTGCCAAAACTCGAAAAGCTCAGGCGGCGGACAGTTACTCCGTCGAGTGTTTCGCGACGCACATATTTTCGACTTGGATCGTCGTAGCCCCGCGACGCGGCGTAAACTAAGACACGATAGCCTCGGCGGGCTAGTTCAGCGGCCGCATCGTGCATGTGCTGGCCCACCGAAGTCGGGTCAGGCACATAGACCTGTGAAATAACCATTATTGTAGGTTGAGACAATCTAAGACTCCTTTCGTGAGTTGACCAAACCCACACTCTTTGGAATTTTTCAGAGCCACTCGATCTGCTGGTGGATCCATGACTCCGATTTCCGACCCAGAATCGGCAGATAAACCGACTCGGGGAAATCGTCGGGCGCGGTCAAAACGCCGCGGTCGCGTTCACCGGTGCGATGTGCCCAAACCGGCTCCCTTTCTGGAACATCGCCTACTATAACAGTATGCACCCCGGGTATGTCTAGCACGAAGAATTTTCTCGTTTTATCGAATGTGGTTTTATAAGACTGGTTTTGCCCAGCGTCGAAAGGAACGGCTCTACAAGTTCCTTGGCAGTCAGACCTGTTTGACCAGTACTTTTGGCGCAACTCGAAAAATCCCGAACGGTTGCATTGGTCCACCGGGGCGCCTAAAACACGGTGGTGTCTACCGACGGCCGCGAGACCCATTCTGTTCTCAGCTCCATTGCTCGACGACCTGCCCCCGAAAACCACCGACCACACGCCATGCCTGCACCTCTTCCTCGTGACACCAAGATTTTTGTCTCTGGACACCGGGGCCTGGTGGGATCAGCGATCGTGCGGCAACTCCAGCAGGCTGGGTTTTCGAGGATTCTTACTGTTTCGCGCGGGGAGGTCGATCTCTGCGATCAGCGAGCCGTCGAAAACTGGTTTGCCAAAAATCAACCCGAGTATGTACTTCACGTCGCCGGCAAGGTGGGGGGCATCGAGGCCAACGTCTCCTATCCAGCCGACTTCATGTACGAAAATCTCCTGATTCATGCGACAGTACTCCGCGCCGCCTGGCAGCATGATGTCAAGAAGTTGCTCTTTCTGAGCAGCTCCTGCATCTATCCCCGCGATTGTCCACAGCCGATGCGAGAAGAGTATTTACTGACCGGTCCCCTGGAACAGACAAACGAAGCCTACGCCCTGGCAAAAATTACCGGTCTCAAATCGTGCGAGTACTATCGGCGTCAGCACGGTTGTAATTTCATTTCGGCGATACCTACGAATTTGTACGGCCCCAATGATAATTTTGATCTCTCAGGCTCCCATGTGTTGCCGGCGCTAATACGCAAGTTTCATCAAGCCAAGCTTGTCGGCAGAAGCGAAGTGACCATCTGGGGGAGCGGCACGCCTCGTCGCGAGTTTATGCATGTCGACGATCTAACTTCCGCCTGTCTCTTCCTGCTGGAAAACTACGAGAATAGTTCAACCATCAACATCGGCACGGGCGAGGACCTATCGATCGCAAACCTGGCGGAATTGGTGCGAGAAGTTGTCTATCCGGAGGCAAAACTATATTACGACTCCAGCAAACCCGATGGCACGCCCCGCAAGTTACTTGACGTGAGTCGCCTTCAAGCACTCGGCTGGAAGCATCATGTTCAACTTGCCGATGGCATCCAGAGTACTTACCAGTGGTTTCTCGAGCACCCGCCAGCTGAATAGCCGGACAAGCCCAGAGAAAGCCGTGCCGACTGGAAAAATCCCATCGACAGCGCCGCAATGGCATGACAACACCATGCGGCTATCGAGCGCACCAGGCTAGGTGCTCCCCCAGTTCTTACAGAAATTTGGACCGGTTTGTTTTCTACAGGTGTACCTGGGGGAGGGTTGACTCCTTGTGAGGTTTATCCCAATTGGAGCGAATAAACCAAGCAACGATCCCAAACAGAACGCACAAGAAATTTCGTTCCATGATACAATGGGGACTGTTCCGCCGATCGTGCGTAGAAACGATAAGTGGTGGAATAAGACAAGAGTCGAACAGAGAAAATACCGCTTTCGCGTTTCGGTGAATCGGACATGGCTCGTTGACTTTCATGGCTTGTCCCTTCGTTGGACTCGGCACCAGTGTCGTTGCGACGGTGTTCTGGAGTGTTACCCGACAACCTCTATGGAAGCATGGACTGGACGATTGCGTGGTAACGGCCGCGTCTGCTACCGACCCCCTCAAGCGGACCCTCGGGGAAGTTTTGCAGGCTGGTCAGCGGGCTTCCGAACGGCACTATTTACTATTGCGGTTCAACCAGAGGAACCAAACAGGACTAACTGCAGCCCAGGTTCTGCTAGCAAACACAAACTGGCAGTTCCCCTGGTTGCACACTCACCCATCTAACGACAGAAAAAACAAGAACATGGTTCGATCTGACGACGAACTCCTCGCCAAGCCGATCATTGTTGTCGGTGCCGGACGGAGTGGCATGAATTTTCTCGGCGACACCATAGCGCAACATGGTTCTCTGGCGGTCGCCACCGAGCCACGCCTGATCTGGAAGCACGGCAATGATAATAAGTCGGATGCTCTGCGGGCGGAGGACGCTCGTCCGGAGGTAATCGCCCATATCCGGTCGCGGTTTGCCACGTTGGTTCGCCAGCAGGGCAAGGATCGACTCATCGATGTCACGCCGGGCAACTCACTGCGACTCGGTTTTGTTGATCGCGTATTCCCCGACTGCCAGTTTGTACATTTCATCCGTGATGGAGTCGACAACGTTGTCTCCATGCGACGATTCTATGCCGTCTTCGCCAGGACTATCCGGCCAGAAAACAAGCCGATCCAAGACAGCTTTATGGCACGACGCACGCGCGAGTTTCGCCTCCGACAGTTCCCAGGGCTTGCCATGGAAGTGGTGCGTCATCTCGCACCAGACTTTCTCTTGCCGGTGATCGGACCCCCGGTCCTTGGAGTTCGCTTGCCGGCAATGGTTGCCATGCGACGAGAGATGGATCTGCTCGATGTCTGCTTTATGCAATGGCGAGCATCCGTCGAAACCGCCTGTATGTATGGACGTCGGCTGCCGGAGAATCGTTACATGGAATGTCGCATCGAAGGATTTTCGCTCCAGGACGTCAATCGAATCTTTGAATTCTGTAATCTCGACACTTCTCCAGAGGTATTCGAGTTTTTTAAGAAACGATTTGAATCAAAACGTATCGGAGTAGCCTTGAACGATGCAGATCCTGATGAGCTGGAGTATCTAAGGGACCGGGTTCGACCGACGACAGAGTGGATTGAGCAACGTGATCCGCGACCGAAAGCAGAGACGTCGCCTGTTGCCAACGCAGCACCACCGGTACCAGAACCTAATCAACCGAAGGAGCTGACAAGTGAATCTGCAACACCTGAGGCTGACGCTTTAGACTGGCTGGAGAGTCGTTCAGAACAGGGCGTTCTCGTACTGAAGCTTTTAGTCGGCCGGCTGGACTCAAAGAAACACCACAAAGAGGACTATCACCGGGTGCTAACGGATGCGATCGCAGCCGGGCACAACCGTGTTGTCTTGAACTTTTCAAAGCTCGGCTACACGAACCATACGTGGGGAATCTTCCAGTTGATCTTTACGGCAAGTAATCTTCTCAAGAAGGCCAGCGGAAGTCTATCCGTTTGTGGAACGAAAGGGCACGTCCACCGCGTCTATACGTTTGCAAACCTTGACCGGTTCGCCCCCGGCTACCGGCGCGAGTCTCAAGCGGTCGAGGCACTGAGCGTGGGCCCTGACACTTGCTGAATCACTTGAAATTCCGAGAACCAACCTCCACCTGCAAAGAGGGAGTGACATGAATGAATTGGATGCAACCCGCTGCAGGGCGCCTTTTTCGCCCGACGAATCGCCTTTCGTCGCTTCGAGGACTTCGAGTACCCCCTCCCAGGGTTCCCCAATCGCAGCAAGATAGTCCTTCCCAAATCAAGCGAGAAGGATGGCTTCGTTGGCAATCCCCGCACCAGACACACGAGGGAAACCGCATACTATAATTACAATTCCGGTGAGCCTCTGGCCGATTTACAGCTCAAGGAAAAATGGAAAATGTCAGTTGATGTGAGTAAGCACAATGGTTGACAATGGTTGACTCGGAAAACTCGTTCTCGGATTAAAATCGACTTTTGACAATCACTTTTGAATCGCAGTTACCCCAAACACTATTGAGAATCTCCTCCTAATGACCACTGTGAAAAAGCGGCTGGCCATCGTTTCCACGGTGGCGGCACCCTATCGAGTTAGCCAGCACTTGCGCATCGTGCGAGAGTTGGGCGACGAAGTGGAACTCTGGTCGTTGGTGTTGTTCGAGCACGACTGGCAGCCGTGGGACTATGAGTTGCCACCGGAAATTCATCCGATCATCTTTGGCAAAGGTCAATACGGGAGTGAAAAAAATCGGTATCCCTTTCGCGAGTGGCGAAAAATAGGACGCGTGATTCGTTGCCTACAGGAAAACAACGTTGACATGGTCATCACCACTGGTGTCTCTAATCCAGCATCTTTGCGGCTGATCCGCTGGTGTCACCGCCACAACATACCCAATTTTTTGTTCGCCGACGCCAATGCCTTGGGAGACAAGGCTGGCGGCATTCGTCGGCTTATTAAGAACCTTTACATGAAATGGGTCATGAATTGGGTTACGGGACTGATGCCTTGTGGAACGCGCGGAAAGCAGTACTTCGAGCGATATGGCGGCAACAACAAACCATGCTTTTTCATGCCCCATGAACCTGACTATGGCAGGATTTTCCAGGTTTCTCCAGAAGTATGTGAAGCAACACAGGACAAGTTTGGCCTTCGTCCGGACCGAAAGCGTATCGTTTTTTCCGGTCGACTTGCTGCGGTGAAGGGGATTGACACACTCATCGATGCCTTTATCGAGATCGCCGCAAAACGCCCCGACTGGGACTTGCTTATCATCGGCGGTGGCCAGCTTGAACAGCAACTCCGCGAGCGGGTCCCCGAGGCGCTGGCCGATCGTGTCGTGTGGGCTGGTTTTGTGAACGATCGCGACGAGCTGAGTGCCCTGTACACTTGCGCCCACGTCTTCGTATTGCCCAGTCGCTTTGAGCCCTGGGCAGTCGTTGTGTGCGAAGCTGCCGCCGCCGGTCTTGCCATGATTACGAGTAACATGGTTGGTGCTGGTGCGGAACTTTGTCGTGAAGGAGTCAACGGAGGGATATTTCCGGCCGGCGACGCAGCCCGCCTGGAAGAATTATTGCTGCAGATCACCGAAGATCCCGCCAGGCTACAAGAGATGCGCACCGCCACGCTGCGCGAACTGGACGCGTGGCGCCGACGCGGTGATCCGGTGCAAGGTGTACGGCTGGCGATGGCTCACGTCGGATTGTTGGACCCACCCTCCCCTGTCGAACCCAACCCACCAACACCCGTACAACTTCCAGGAACAACAACGCCGATCTCTCCGCTCGATTAGGCAAAGGCCCGATCTTAGCCAGCATGGCAAACCGCTCAGCAAGTCAGCAGGGGCGGCACACGCTTTGAGGCAACGAACCGTTCGGCAAACACGAGTGTCGAGAATACGAGAGCTGTCCGAGGGATATCGCATTCGTGCTTCTGCGGATCTGCTGTGTCCATGAATTCGTCGGAACCTGGAAAGACATCTCCACGACACGGCCCTCTAAAGCTCATGCTCCCGGTTTGCTAGCCTCACCCATTGCAATCGTTACAAAGATACCGTGAGACACTGCCCAAATGTCCCCAGATAGTTGCCCACATGCAATAATTTAGCTACAATACAGCTCCGGAACGTTGTTTGACCCAGCTGCGTAGTTTGGATCCGCGTTCGAATAATTGATTACCAAAAACTCCTTTTAGTCACCTTGGCCGCTAATTTCTCGCGCGGCTTGTACTGTTTCATGGCTAAAGCGACACCACGTGTGTCCTTGACTCTTTCACAAGGGATCCATAAGAGTGGCATCATCAAACCGTATTATTAGTGTGCTCTGCACTCTTGGGCCAAGCTCTCTAAACCGCCAGGTGATCGAGCGATTGCAGGCTCGTGATGTTGATTTATTTCGAATCAATTTGTCCCATACCCCATTGGACAAAGTTGCAGAGACGATCAACATCATTCAGTCGTATTCGTCGACCCCCGTTTGTCTTGATACCGAAGGCGCACAGGTGCGCACCGGCACCATGGAAAATGATGTGGTCGTTGGAGATCGTCAGCACGTGCGACTCACAGCTGAGACTGTCGTGGGTACAAGTGATTGCCTGTCGTTGACGCCGGCATCCGTATTTGAAGAACTTGAACCGAACAATCTGATTGGACTCGACTTCGATGGGGTTGTGCTACTGGTACTCAAAACCGATGCGAATGGCGCCGATACCGTGGTTCTCAATGGTGGAAAAATTGCCTCGAACAAGGCCGTGGTAATCGATCCTGCTCCCAAGTTGCCACCTCTGACTGACGACGACATTGCTGCGGTAAAAATCGGCCGAGAGCTCGGCATCGTCCATTTCGCTTTGTCGTTTGCCAATACCGCAGAAGATGTTGCCCTGTTGCGAAAGTACGCGGGACCCGAGGCGACAATTATTTCTAAGATCGAAAGTAAACGGGGCGTGCGAAATCTGGATAAGATCCTGATCGAAACGGACGAGATCCTAATCGATCGTGGTGACTTGTCACGCGAGGTTCCGCTGGAAAATATTCCGTTCTTGCAGAAGGCAATTATTCGCAAGGCGAATATCGCAAAGACACCCGTCAATGTTGCTACCAACCTGCTCGAGTCGATGATCGTCAACCGCAAGCCAACCCGGGCGGAATTAAACGATATCACCAACACGCTTCTCGACGGTGCCAACGGACTCGTGCTGGCCGCTGAAACAGCGATTGGCCAACACCCGGTCGGTGCCGTCGACATGGTATTAAGCATGATCGAGCGAATCCGTCGGTCGTTGGATGGCCATCGGATTGAGGATCTGTTGGAGTCAAGCCCGCTACTGCTACCTTCCCTGCATGGACGCAGCGATGCCGAGCAGTCCTCGCTGGCTACAAATCGCCCGGTCCCCAAGGCGGTGATCGAAAAACTGCCCGCGGTCGAAGTCGACGTCGAAACAGCGATGGACATTGAGCAGATTGTCCACGGAGTTTATTCGCCGCTCAATGGCTTTATGACCGAAGCACAGTTGGAAGGTGTACTGAACGACTATCGCCTGCCGACGGGCGACATTTGGACGATGCCTATCATTCTGCAAGGCAAGAGCCAGGAGTTTGCCGCCTTTCAACCAGGCCAATCCATTCGATTGATTGATGGCCGAACTGGCGAATCGACGGCCATTCTCCACCTGGAAGACAAATACGAGGTCGAGCTCGAGAGTGTCGCCAAACGCTGGTTTGGAACTGCCGATAAAAGTCATCCGGGAGTTGCGCGGTTTCTGAATCGCGGCGTCACGATGCTGGGAGGCCCAATTGAATATCTAGGACCAGCGAGCATCACAAGATCGCCCTACCAGCTCTCTCCAGAACAAACACGGATGGTGTTCGATATCAAGGGTTGGACCAAGATCGTCGCATTCCATACCCGCAATGTTCCCCATCGAGGGCACGAACATGTCATTGCTAACGCATGTGAACGGAGCAATGCGGACGGCGTTTTGATTCACCCGGTCATCGGCCCGAAAAAGTCGGGCGATTTTACTCCTGAGGCCATCATGGGGGCGTACGAGCAACTGATTGCTACGCGTTTCCCCAATTCGTTATTGGCTGCGTTCAGCACTTACTCCCGATATTGTGGTCCCCGCGAGGCCGTGTTCACCGCCTTGTGTCGCAAGAATTTTGGTTGCACCCACTTCGTCTTGGGACGTGACCATACAGGTGTAGGCAGTTTCTACGAAACGAACCAAAACAAAGAGCTGTTTGATTCGCTGGGAGATATTGGCATCACGCCGGTATTTTTCGATACGGTGTATTACTCAGAAAAACAAGATGCCATGATTGAGTCCGACGTCTCTAATGCGAAGGATCTGAGCTCGATTTCCGGCACGATGATTCGCCAGCTATTGGGAGAGGATCAACCGGTCCCGCCGTGGTGCATGCGAGAAGAGGTCTCTAGCTGGTTGCTGGAAATGCGCAAGGCAAAGCAGCCACTATTTGTCGACTAGGTCGTAAAACTTGGTTCGTCAGCATCCCGGGCTAGCGTGGTGGACAGGTGAGGAAAATCAAGCAGGCTCTTAAGCTCTACATCAATTACTTTCTGTGGCGGCGCACCCCCATCCTTGTCTATTCGATGGAGCGGACCGGCTCCATTGCCGTTTTTAGCTCGCTGGAAGCCCACAAGTTGTTCGTGATTGGATCCCATTACCTGGATCCCAAGAAACTCGCGACACAACGTCTCTCAGGGTCAGCACGATGGGCAAGCAAATACCTCATCCGCAAACAAAAACCGGTCAAGATCATCACTCTCGTACGTCGCCCCCTTGAGAATATGCTCTCCACGTTCGCCCGAACCGATTATGGGGACAAGGCAGCCCACCAGGGCGAAAGTACACCCCAGGAAGAACCGTGCCCCCGCCAGTTATCAGAGGATTTCCGCCGAAACTATCTGGAAACCGATCGCTACCTGAGACCTCTCGAATGGTTTACCAGTGAGTTTCAATCGGCCTTGGGTATCAACATCTACGAACACTCCTTCGACAAACAGAACGGTTACTGTCGTTTGCATGAGAATTCCTACGATGTGTTGATCATGAGAACCGAATTGCCCGACAAGCAAAAGGCACAGCTCATCGCAGACTTTGTCGGCATTCCGTCGCTCAAAATGGTCGATCCTGCGGTAGCATCTGTTAAACGCGGTCGTCTTCCGGCAGGCAAACCGGGCGACAAAACCCACTACGCTGCAAAGTACAAGGCACTCAAACAGAACCTTGTCATCCCCCGGGCCTATTTAGAGGCCATTGTCGACTCGCCTCATGTACAACATTTCTTTACCCAAGAAGAGCGGGATGAAATGCACGCGAAATTCTGTGGAGACTTCGCCCAGGATCCATGATCTTCGGCCAAGCATGGGATTTCTATTTTTCTCCTGGCCACCTGGTTTGACAATCACGCCGCGTATCGATTTGTGAGAGGTCGGTCGAGAACATAGAATCCGAGGAGATACCTCGTCCTTCTGGAAGCACCAGGAAGTTGTTTTCTGAACCGTTGTCGGTTGTGCTTTTCTAAGTTTTTGGGTGCACGGATCAGCCCCGCCCCTATGAACTTAACAAACCACTGGTGTGTATTTTTTTGCGTACGACAATACAATCCGTAAAGTCTCGACGTGAAGATCTCTGGCAAGCCAGACTTTTTCCCAGAGGACAGCGGTGAAAATCGAGTCCGCCCGTGGTTCGAGGATAAAGCACGCAGGGTCTTAGGCTTCCATGCACCGCAAGTCCGTACCGCCATTGCTTTTCGGATCCAATCTGCGCCCAGCTCACTTATTCCCAACCATTTCTCCATAGGTTAAAATGGCCTGGTGCTACCGATTCTCGAACCGGATTAACCGATGACGCCTCAAAGAACTGTATGTGACCGGTGGATTAAATGGGGGATCTGTTTATCCACCTTGCTGCTGACCGGTCTGCTTGATGGGGCACTTGTTCCGGTGTGCGGCGCACCGCCGGTGATGACCATCACGCGCGACCCGGACAAATATCCCGATCCGTTTATTTTGTATGCCAAGGGGCTGTTTGAGCCGGTGTATCCCTCGACGGTGCCGACCCCGCCCGAGAGCATCTCCAAGGTCGATGTGACCGCGTCGCGGGGTGAGCTGGCCTCGACGACGTTCAGCATCTACGCCTTTGAGAACTACGATCGGGTCCGGCTCGACGCCTCAGAGCTGTCCAGTGGGCGGCACACGATTCTCTCTTCCAACGTCGATTTGCGGGTGGTTTACGTCTGGCAGGTGCCGCACTGGCAGCGTTCTGGGTTACGGAAAGGGCTTAAACTGGTCCGGCTAACTCCCGAGATGCTCCTGAAAGACAACCGTATCAAGTTGAAGCAGATTCAGGCAGACATGAAAGAGGACATCTATCCCCCGCTGCTCGCCCACGATCACGTGCTGGCCGACGTCCAGAGCAACCAGTCGACGCAATTTTGGCTGCGGATCAAAGTGCCCCCGGCCACTCCGCCAGGCGATTACCGGGGTCACATTCGCATTCGCTTCTCGCCGGAGCTGACGCACGAACTACCAGTCCGTTTGAGAGTACTACCGATCGTGCTACAAGAGCCCGGTGACAAGCACTACATCATGACTTACCGGCAGGTGCTTGAGCCGGGTAACGCTTACAACACAATCGACCAACAGCAGATGCGAGCCCAACTGCAAGACATCAAGGAGGCTGGCTTTAATGGTACGACGATCTACGACCACTCGAGCCTGGAGGCGATCAAGCAGGCCTACCAGCTTCGCACCGAAGCGGGACTGGCCGAGCATACGATCCTCGTTGGAGCGCGTAAATATTTCACTCGGCATCCTGATCAGATGGGTGAGTTGGTCGAAGCGATGCGCGGCTTTTGTCGGGATGCAAACTTACCCGATCCTTACTACTTTACGATCGACGAGCCGCCACTCAGTGGGCCCAAACATGATGAACTGGTCAAAACATCCAAGGCGGTGCGTAGCGCTGGCGGAAAAACTTTCACGTACTTTTACCACGCCACACGGGGAATTACCGACTGGCTGGATGCCGGCGCGATGACTTCTTATTCCTATAATTTTCCGATGCTGAGGGTACGCGACTTGTTTCACGAGCAAAACAAGCCCGTTTACTACTATTACCAGATCGGGCACCCCGCGCCCGTCATTAACCGGATGCTTGCCGGATTCTTCCTGATCACAAGCGGCTACGATGGGATCGTACCGTTTTGCTACCAGGATCGACGTCCGGGCGAAAAGATTTATGATCCCACAAGTACCTCCTCCGCATACAACCAGGTCGTCTATCCAGCACGTGAGGGAGTAATCTCGACACTCCAATGGGAGGCGACGCGCGCGGGGATCGATGACGTTCGCTATTGGGATCGAGCCATCGAGGCGTGGAAACAACTGAGCGATTCCGCGCCCAGAGAGCAGCGTCCGGCCCTGGAGCAGCTGCGTCAGCGAATCGATGCCCGACTGAGCAAGTATGGGTTTGAGAACCCCTTTTGGGCCGCGAGCAAGTACTGGGATGATCATGCCTTCCCCAAGCGAGACAATGCGATCGCCGACTCGCGGTTCATCGAGGACCGGACTTACCTGGCAGACCTGGCAGTGACGCTCAACGCAATGCAAACGCAATCGCAGCTTTCGCCGCCCCAGCCCGATAGCCGACCAGTCATCCGTCGACCTCATCAGGTCTGGACCCATCGGTTGGAGACGGCCAATGCAGCATCGTCAGCGCCCATCGTGCTGCCCAGTGGAGACCTGGCATATACCGCCGGAACCATGCTTTACGGTGTCGATCCGACCGGGCAACGGCGATGGGAACTCGACCTGGACAAGCAACACGTGTCCCCACCAGTCAGCGACGCCCAGGGCCAACTTTACCTGCTCGTCGGCCCCCCGGCGGAGTTGGTTTCGATCGATGGGGCTGGCGAAATTCGCTGGCGGGTCAAGCTCGGCGGCCGTAGGCCCGCCGGCGATCTGACTGTGGCGAACAACACAGTGATCGTTGCCGAGGGACAGACGAAATCTGCGAGCGCCTGGTCGTCGGACGGCAACCGTCTCTGGCGGTGGCGTGCGATTAATGATGAACCGGTCAAGCATGTAACGGTGGGTCCCGCCGGAATCACGTATGCCACCACCATTCAGAAGGTGTTTGCGATACGAAACGGCGAGACATTGTGGGAAGTGCCTTTCGCCAAGGGGGGCACGCCCGCTGTGGATGCGGCCAGTAACCTTTATGTCCCTGTGACCAACCGCTTCGTCTCCTACTTGCCCAAAAATTCCGCCTATGTTGCGCCTCTAAGGCGATGGGAGAACGGGTCCTTTGCCTATTTCCGGCAGTCCAACCAGCCGGTGATCAGCAGCTACGGAATGGTTCTGGTTGGCACCTGCGATGGACTCATGGGAGCCTACAGCACTCTGGACGGCAGCCGCCTGTGGGCCTACCGCTGTGCCCACGAGATCCGGCAGCCGGTGGTCCTGCTGGACGGCAAAGCGGCTTACTTTGTCACCGAGGGTGGCAACCTCGTGGCTGTCGACTTCGAAGGGAACACGCTGTGGGAACAGGAATTCCCGGGCCACCATCTGAAAGGCCCGGCAGTGGACGGCCACGGCCGACTTTATGTGACGCTGGAGGACGGCAGCCTGCTCTGCATGGCGGAGGTCGATGGCGAGACAATCACCAAATCTAAAAAACTGCCAACCAACGGCACAACAACTGACGACTGATCGCTGTCGTACTTCCAACAGAAATAGAAGGACCCGACCGGCAATTGGCAACAGGCGTGTGCGCTACACCGTGCGGTCCGATGTCACTCTGCTGACCCCATCGCTAGCGACCTGCTCACCGCCTGGAAGTACTTTTCACGTTCAGAGACGCTTCGATTGACAAAAGTTGAAGTCTCCCGGTGATCACGTTCCTGCGACTGGCCCCACCATGAATCTCTTCGAACCTGTGGCTGGACTGCCCGTCCCAGAATGTTTCCGGAAACAGAATCACAAATATTTCAAATGTCAAACTTGACTCTACACTTTGCTTGATTTACCTCAATAAATTTGGTACAAAGGATTGCAGGGCACCAACTTCACACAGTCGTACTGGTCTGGATTCTTGTTTGGTTGTTGGATCGATGTTTTGGGCGGTATCCTCTTGTAGGTGATCTCCATCGTCTAAGTGAGATCTTAGCCCTAAACGTCACTCTCCATCGTTGACAGGTCAAAACCAGTCGTTGATGTGTTGCAATTCGCAAAATTCTGAGGGCGAACTGTGGTGACTCGATTACACCGGCTTGGAAAACGATCTCTTGCCTCTTTCCGCTCGCGTTCGCTCCGCGTCGAACAGCTCGAATGTCGTTATCTGCTCGATAGTGGTGGCGTCACACTGACTGACGATCACTTCGACCTGCCACAAAATGGCCCCCAGGTGGCGCTGGACGTGTTGGCCAACGACCAGTTCGAGGAGACTTACGAGGGACAACGACTCATCACCTCCGTCAGCTACGGTAGCGAAGGAGGACGTATCGAAATTGGCGGCGACGGGCAACACACCCTCTATACGCCCCCGGCTGATTTCTTTGGGACCGAATCGTTTGTCTACGCAGTCGACAGCGAGTTCACCGCCCAGGTGTTTGTGAAGATTCAGGCACCGCTTGCGTTCGATCATTATGAGATTCCACCCGATGGCGTTACGCGTCAACTCGACGTGCTCGCCAACGATCCTTTCTGGTCGGATTATGAAGGCCCACGCCGCATCACGTCTGTCAGCGTGGGTAGCGCCGGAGGAACTGTCCAAATCGGGTCTGATGCGCAAACCATTCAGTACACTCCTCCGGAGGAAGCATACACCCGAGAAACGTTTATCTATGTGGTCGACGACCTCTATCCGGCCCAGGTCACAATTGAGATTCCGGTAACACTCAAGGGCGATCAATACGAACTGGTGCAGTACGATCCGCCCACGACGCTAAATGTCCTGGCCAACGATCCTTTTTGGCCTGGCTACCGTGGTGCACGGAAAATCACCCATGTTACCGAGAGCCAACTTGGTACCACCCTGGAAATCTCTGCCGACGGAAAATCGATCCTCTACAAGCAGGAAGACGGTTTCTCCCCGGGACGTTGGGACTCGTTTCGCTATGTTGTTGACGGCAGTTATGAGGCAAACGTTTCGCTCGTCCTGCACCGGCCCGTGCAAGATGATTTCTTTGAAATTGATGAAAACAGCTATCACTTTCCCTACAACGTTACGACGAACGATACTTACCGTGATTTGGACAATCGTGAACACGACATCATTGACCGTGTCACTTCGGTGACCCAACCTGAAAGCGGAGGATTGGTCACCATCTCTGCGGACGGTCACGCTATCGTCTACACTCCGCCGGCCGGGTTCACCGGTAGCGACACCTTTGTTTATGTGGCCGATGGCACCCATGAGGCAACCGTTCGTGTTCAGGTAACACGCCCAGTGCGCAATGACTACTTGTATGGGGAAATTTTCCAGGACACCCCGGATAACGTGGTCGACGTGCTGAAGAACGACTTCCTTGGCAACGGATACGATGGCCCCCAACTGATTACCGAAGTTGGCCCTACTGAGAATGGGGGCGTGGTAACGATCATCGACGATGGCAAAGCCATTCTCTATACGCCCGCTCCCGGTTACACCGGGCAGGACCACTTCAGCTACACTGTCGATGGCACGCTCGAAGCGGACGCCACGGTCAATGTACAAGCGTTGGCACAACATGATTCGCTCACACTTTGTCCCAATCCTGCGCACATTGCATACCCAATTGATGTCCTGGAAAATGACCACTTTGACCAGGGATATCTTGGTCCAGGCATCATTACCGGCGTGGAGTTAATCAGTGGGAGTGGACAAGCATCGGTCGCGGGTGGCTCAATGCTGCTGTTCACACCAGCAGCAGCCGGTTCCCACTCGCTTCGTTACACGGTGGATGGGCAATACGAAACAACGGTATCGGTCTGGATACGTGAACACCTCGACCCCGACCAGATGGTGGTGGATCAGAACTCACTAGCCCAAGCGCTAGACCCGCTGGTGAACGACTTCGATCCTGACATGGACTATGTACAATGCAAGAGCCAAGACTATCCTGGTGCCCGCCTGATTACCGGCGTCACGCAATCTGAGCATGGCGGTATCGTCACCGTCGGCAACGACGGCCGGCAAGTCCATTACACACCACCGGCCGACTTTGTTGGCTCGGACAGTTTCACCTACACCGTCGATGACTTCATGACCGAGACGGTTAACGTGGAAGTGATTCGACGTGTGC
The DNA here is from genome assembly GCA_965243695.1 of Lacipirellulaceae bacterium. Taxonomy (GTDB): domain Bacteria; phylum Planctomycetota; class Planctomycetia; order Pirellulales; family Lacipirellulaceae; genus JAKVCB01. The sequence continues at coordinate 62,017 of CBDEWC010000014.1, forward strand.
GCGACGATCAGTTCCGCGTCGATGCCGAAGATGGCCCCCAGGTGCTTGCGGTACTGATGAATGACCTGTTTGGTGCAGATTATACGGGCACCGGTCAGATTACCGACATCACTCCACCTTCGGCTGGCGGAACCGTAATCGTCGCCCACGATGGCCAGTCGATTGTTTATGCGCCACCCGTCAATTTCGTGGGAACCGACACATTCACCTACGTCGTTGATGGGGCACTCAAGGCAGAAGTGAACATCGTGGTTGACGCAACGCGGGACGATCAACTTCCGACCTTTGAAAGTTTTGATGCCTATCACCAGTTCCTCGTCGACGACGCATTAGTTCGGTACGAGCATCTCTTTGGCACAACTGCTTGGGTCCCGGGCCCATACTACCGCATGGAGATGACTCTCGACTCACAGGGAGCGTCGCCCACCTCCAAACGCAACCACTCTGAGACCAATGTGCAGGTTGCGGGCGTTGACGAAGGGGATATCGTTGAGTTTGATTCCGACTACTTGTACATGCTCGCCGACAACGAGGTGGTCATTGTCGACGCCTGGCCTGCAGAAGAACTTGAGGTTGCATCTCGGATCGCTCTGGAAGGGCGCCTGGTTGTCGAGTATCTCCACGGCGACCGGTTGACCGTGATTGCCGAGGTGGGTGGTGGATTTAACTACCCAACCTGGGACAACGGCAATGATTGGGTGAGTGACCTTTTGTGGCCACCCATTACCGAGCCAGTCCCTTCATCAACCATCGTCACAGTCATTGACGTCAGCAACCGCGCGGATCCCAGGATCGTACAAACAACCTCTATGGAAGGTCGATATGTCGATTCCCGCGGGGTGGGTGACTATGTGTATCTGTTAGTCAGTAACGACAACGCCGTCGGACCACGCCCAGAAATCATCGATGATGACGATGATCCGACGACGACCGGAAGATATGAAACCGAAGAGGAATATCTGGCCCGCATCAATGCGAACCCGGGGCAGTTTGTAGAGGAAGCTCTGCCAAATTACACCACCTACGACTCCGACGGTGAAACGGTCCGCACCGGACTGCTGAACATGCCCGAGAACATCTATCAACCCATTGTTCCGGATGCAATAAACTTGACCACGGTGGTATCGCTGAACGTCGAATCAGACGAGCCCGGATTGGCCGATACCTCCGGGGTATACAGCACGGGGGCCAGCACCATCTATGCCTCCCTGAATAACTTTTATGTTTTCGACACCGACTATGCGGATAAAGACGGAATCGTGACACGGATTGTGAAGTTTGATTGGGATCCAGACTCGGGCGGCGTGAAATTTTCTGCGACAACCACCCTGCCTGGTACAATCCTTAACCAGTTCTCCGCCGATGAAAATGACGGCTACTTGCGAATTGCCACCACCGTGAGTAACAGCTATTCAGGCAATTGGTCCGGACGAAACGAGAATATGCTGTTTGTCCTACAAGAGGATGTCGGCGTATTCGAGTTCGTCGGCAGTCTCCAAAATCTGGCCCTTGATGAAACGATGCGGTCGGTGCGATTTCTAGGGGACCGGGCGTTTGTCACCACGTTTGGCGAGGTTGACCCATTGTTCGCCATTGACATGAGTGACGCGGCGAACCCTCAACCGGTCGGGCACATCACCTTACCTGGGTTTACCAGCTACATGCACCTCATTGACCAGGACCACCTGCTCACTGTCGGCCGTAACACGCCAGCCGGTGGAAGTGGACCGACACAGGTGGCACTTTTTGATATCGCCGAACTCGCCCAGCCCCGGAGAATTGCCGAGTACACGTTCCCGAGGTTCTCCACCAGCGAGGCAGAACTCGATCACCACGCCTTTGGCTACTACGCTGAGCATGGGCTACTAGGTATGCCTGTTGCCAAGCAGTATGTCACACGCGTTGACAATGACGGTGACGGTTACCGCGAAACACGACGATGGGTGCAAGAACACCAGCTCGCGGTCTTCTCGGTTGACGTCACGGCAAGCCAAACAGCTGACTACCTGGAATTGGTCTCTGAAATTGACCACGGCACACCGGTGCGCCGAAGTGGCTATATCGGCGACAAACTTTACTCCCTTGCAAACGACTCGGTAAAAGTGGTTGCCGTGTCGGATCCGGCGACCGTGATTGGCGAACTGATCGTCGAACAAGCGGATGGGCAGACTGACGATCCGCCCATTGCGGGTGAGTCCTCCGGGAGTCTTGGTTTGAGTGCCACAACTGCGGAGGAGGCAGTGACAGCCTTTCCGGCAACTCAAATCGATGACACCTTTGTGGAAGCAACCGAGCGTGCGCGGACTTATTTAGCAGGGCAACTGGAACAACAAGCCGGAGCACCTATGCTGGTGACCACCGAGATGGTCACCGAAACCGGGGGTGACCATCTTACGGTCGTGCTGCAAGTCGATAACGATTTCTACCTGGTTCACTCCAGCAGTGACGGACTGGTAGAAACCATTCAGGATGCATACGAGTTCCAGGATGCAACAGGTGCATGGCACTCTGTTGAAACCGATTTAGTTTTTCCCAATGGTGATTACAACCTCAGTGGAACCGTTGACGCGGCCGACTATTCAGTGTGGCAAGACATGCGAGGGCAGGCCGTCGCACCTTTCTCGGGGGCTGATGGTGACGGCAACGGGATCGTCGACGACTCCGATTACCGTGTGTGGAAGGCCAACTTCGGCCAGACACTGGTGATCAACAGCCAGTCGGCAGAAGCCGCCGCTACCTCGGAGAGCCAGCCGAGCGTCTCCTCGACCGGTGCCCCAGAAATTGCACCTGACCTGTCGCAAGCGGCTTTACAAAACCTCGTGCGAACGACGGCCATCGCAACCGTGGCAGCCGATCGGGCCAAAGCGGCTACGGATGTTACCGCCACTCCAATCGAGACCTTGAATGCACCACTTTCTGCTTTGCGAAGATCCTATTGGGATTGGCCTGGGAGCCCGACTGGCCAGGTGGTTCCACCCACATCAAGCCACAACGAAGTGGGAGAATCGGTCCGCACACGTGCATTGCTTAACTTCCTCGCGGATCGCCCAGAGCATAGCTATCCGATGAGCGCGCAATCGTTTGAGATGTGGACTACGCGCCGCGATCACCATGCCGATTTCGCCGAGGATCGCGTATCCCAGGCCGATACTGCCGATCGGGTCTTTGCGGAAATATTGGTCCCTGAATTGATTTTGTGATTTGTTGCCGATGGGTCTCACCTAGCAGGAACCAACGACCAGCTTTGGCATCCGCTGTTGATTTCCGCTCGCTCTTCGCAAGATAACCCTGATTGGACGATGGTCTTTAAAAGAAGAACAAGATTTTCCTTAGTCTTCAATCCTGCCAGGAAATTTGGCCTGCCACCCAATGTGGGACATGTGTTACGTTGAGCCCAGTCAGGCCCAATATCTCTTAACTGTGGGAGGTGAGAAGATGCAATACTTTACCGATGCTCTTAAAAAGTATACTGACTTCGACGGTCGTGCAACGCGTACGCAATTTTGGATGTTTGTTCTGTTCTACGTAATTTTTTATGTCGTATTAGAAGTAGTCGCACAACTTATTGGGATTGGCTCTGTGCTGCCTGACTTTTATATTTTGGGATTACTGATACCAAGTCTTAGTATCGCTGCACGGCGTCTTCATGACACTGGCCGCAGTGGCTGGTGGCAGTTGCTTGGGCTCATACCGCTCATCGGTTTTATTGTATTGCTTATTTTTTTCGTTACCGGAAGTCAGGGTGACAACCAATATGGCCCTCGGCCAACCCCGGCGTGAGTAGAAGCAATGGGGCCCGGTTGGCCTGGATCCGCGTGTCCTGCCGGGTCGAATGTCTGGTAAGGCCTTACTCTTTCGGTAACGGTCGCCAGACCGGTTGGCGGCGCAAGGACTCACGACGATCGCCAACCCAAAACATTCGTTAAAGCAGGCACGAATTCTAATCTTGAGGCTCCAAATGGCCGCAGATTTATTCGCGGATCGTTGAACGTCCTTTAATAGAACCGATTCCGCACCAATCCTGCAGTGTGGAATGCCACCTGGCATATAGGACGGCCGCAGGAGAAATCTCCCCGGTTGTCGTCAGCCGATAGGCTATACTGGAGGGAGGTAGTCCATTTCGTGATGGGTTTCCAGTTTAGATTCACGACACTCGTTGGTGATTCATAGTGAAACCAACCCTTTCGTTACTGCACGCACTGATCGTTGTCTTGTGCTGCTCTGTGACTGCCACGACCTGGGCGCAACTGCCTGTGACAGGCGCTGTTTACCATTTCGACGCAACGTCGATTGATCCCTTGAATTTGAACGAGGTGCGAATCGAGGGGGCGAACACGCGCGTCCATACCTGGGTTGATCTGACGGGAAACCTGGATCAGGCCGGTAACCTGGATTTCGTTAGCCATTCAGACGTGAACCGGCATCCTCTATACGTGCCCAGCGCTCGCCTGACGACGGGCTCCAATCCTGTTGATTTACCAGCCTTGGTCTTTGATGGCAATGACCATCTTCTCAGTCCCACCGGTGTCACCGGCCTCAATGGTGCTACCGGAGTAACGCTGTTTGCTGTGGGGCGTCAACCGAGCACGATCACCGGATCACACAATGGATTTTTGCAGGCATTCGATGGCAATCGGAAGTTGAGCATTCAAGTTGAGCCGGAAGGCACAACGCCGGATCCAACCGATGTGCGGTTCAACTATCGTGTGACCGGCAACAACCCGCAGATTCGGCACGCTGTTTTGGGGTCAGTTGGGACCGATTGGGTCCAACATGCGATCCACTATGACGGAACGATTCCCCTGGCCCAGGTAAACTATAACGGCCGTGACATTCCCAGCGCCATCAGCGGCGCGGTCGCTGCTAATATGGGCACGGCCGGCACGTTGGTGGCCGGTGCGCTGGATAGCAGTGGCACAAATGGCTGGACTGGCGAGATTGGCGAAATCATTGCTTATCCCACGGCTCTGAATGCCACCGAATTTCAGACCGTCCAAAACTATTTAGCAACGAAGTGGGATCTTGGGTTGTCCCCATCAACGGAAGGAACACTGCATTTCGGTCAACTCGGCGCCTTCAGCGTCGTACCGGAAAGGGCAGCGTATGATTTTTTGGACCTTAGCTTCGGCAAGGTCAATTACACCAACCCGCGTCCTGCGCTTGTTCCCGGCAAGACAAACATTCTTCTCATGTATCCCTTCGACAAGCCTCGCGATCCACTGCCGCCAATCGAAACGGCACGGGATCGCATTGACGCAATCATCGCCCAGCAAGACCTGGACGAACTCTACGGTGTCAGTCTCGGCGAGGAGCGAGGATTCTGGGCGGAATTCGATTACCTCACTCAGTTGTACGACCACATCAAAATAAACTGGCCAGACTTGAGAGTGTTTCAGTGGCTAAGCCGACCGCTGACCCCACCAGCAACGCTCCAGGCGGACGGATTCATCTACGACGATTACACCACGGACGTCGCCGCCTGGAAGAGCAAGATGGAGGCACATCTGGATACCGGCAAGGAATTGATTCCCGTCCTCTGGGCATCGCCCCCCTCCTTGGGATTTGGGTCACCGCCTGACGTCTGGCTCGACGCAGCCAGGCAAAAGGCTGCCTGGGCTGAGGAAAATGACTTGCCGATCATGCTCTTTGCGGTAAGTGATCCTGGACCGAGTTTCAACAGCTGGTTCTCCGACCCACTCGCCGAGCCCTGGCGGAACTGGGTGTTGAACGAACTGGCGTCCCCCGGGGAGCCGGTCCTCCCGGGCGACTATAACGGTAACGGCACTGTAGACGCTGCCGACTACGTCGTCTGGCGAGACAATCTGGGTGCCCCCGAAGGCACGCTGCTAAACGACATCGACGGCGGCGCGATTGACCAGGATCAGTACAACACCTGGCGGACGAACTTTGGCGCCACAGCCAGCGGCACGCTCGCGACGTTTGAAGAATCCTCCGTGCCCGAGCCAGTGAGCGGAATCTTACTGATTGCTGCATCGTTTTCGGTCACGTGTTTCAGGTCTCGTCGCATCTGAAACGTTCCCAAACATGCCCGGCTGTGAAAATCGCCGCCTCCAAGAGCCATAGCTGCGTGGCCAGGTCTGCAGCTCGGTTCGATTGGGAAAGACCGTGAAAGAATCAGGGTTTGCGAGGGCCACTCCCGAGAGGCTTGCGAGGATTCGTAAAGGGGCCAAGAATAAGGCGTTGAGATCGCTCCTTCCAGCCCCCAAAAAACTCCTTCTGCCGACAACGCCATGACCTCCGAACTGCCCCTTTCCCAGAATCGCATTCGCGAGTTGATCCAGGTCTACCGGGATGGACTTTTAAATGACGTCCTTCCGTTCTGGATGAACCAGGCTGTCGACGACCAATACGGCGGCATCATGACCTCGCTTGACCGCGACGGCACCATCATCGATACCGACAAGGGAGTTTGGCAACAGGGCCGCTTTGCCTGGCTACTGGGCGAATTGTACAACGATCCCCGACTGGCCAATCACCCCGAACGCGAGCGATGGCTCGAGACCGCCGGGCGGACACTGGACTTTATTTCAACTCACTGTTTTGACTCCAGCGACGGGCGAATGTGGTTTCACGTCACGCGGGACGGAAGGCCCATACGAAAACGGCGTTATGCATTTAGCGAAAGCTTTGCTGCCATTGCCTATGGCGAATTCGCCCAGGCAACCGGGAAATCAGAGTACGCCCAGCAGGCCAAAAACTGTTTTTCCCGTTTTGTCGATCACCATTTAAACCCGGTCGGTACAGAACCAAAATTTACCGACGTGCGCCCCTCCCAGGGCATCGGGTTTCCGATGATTTCAATCGCCACGGCGCAACAACTGCGGGGATCGATTGATCTGGAAAATGCAGTCGCGTTGATTGATCGCAGTGTCGAGTTGATTCGCACCACCTTCATGAAGGCCGATATTCGTTGCGTGATGGAAACGGTGGGTCCGGCCGGCGAAATAATTGACCATTTTGATGGTCGCACGCTGAACCCAGGGCACGCCATCGAGGGTGCCTGGTTCATGATGGAGGAAGGAAAATACCGTAGTGACCCGGGGTTGATCAAAACGGGCCTCGACATGCTCGACTGGATGTGGCAGCGGGGTTGGGATTCGCAACATGGCGGGCTCTGCTACTTTGTCGATGTCAAAGGCCTGCCTGTCCAGGAATACTGGCATGATATGAAATTCTGGTGGCCCCACAACGAATTGATCATTGCCACCCTGCTCGCCTACCAATTGACTGGGGAAAGCAAGTATGCCGAGCAGCATCAATTGGCACACGACTGGGCCTACCAACATTTTCCCGATCCTAAGCACGGGGAGTGGTACGGCTATTTGCATCGCGATGGGAGCCCGAGCAGCCACCTCAAAGGAAACATCTGGAAAGGACCGTTTCATTTGCCGCGCATGCAACATGTCGGCTGGCAACTTCTTGAAGAGCTTTCTGACACTCCGGAAAACAACTGAGCTCACAACACCATGCTGCGACTGGTCAATTGGCCCATCGCAAAGCTCCGCTTTCGAGGCCGGTTTTAGTTTGCACTCTGCATCCAAAAATTACTAGTCGATGTTGGGCGCAGCGGGAAAATCGAGTTCTGTTGCAAATACGTGGTTAAAGAGATTTGTGTAAGTCACCAACGCAATGAAAGCAATCGCTTCGGCGATCTGGCCATCCGTATATCCAGCTTCGCGCACCGACTCGATCTCCCCGTCGTCAACAAAACCATTGGTCTCAACAACGCGAAACACAAAACGAATTAACGCATCACGCTTTTTGTCACTCGATCCGCCTCGCCGGAACTCCAGGATCTGCTCGTCTTCAAGTCCCGCTTTTTTGGCCAGCATCGTGTGAGCTGACACGCAGTACTGACAGTCGTTTTTTTCGCTTAAGGAAAGATAAATCGCCTCGCGGTCTTCGCCTGCAAGCTCTCCACGGGCCAGCGCCGACGATAGGCCTGTATAGGCCCGCAGTGCCGCGCCACTGTTTCCCATGCCTTTAAAAATATTGATCACTTTACCGAGCTTTTTTTCAAACACCTCGTAAATCTCTTTCACGTCCCCGGTCGCCTGTTCCGGCTCAACAACGTTCAATCGTGGCATCGGTTTGCTCCTGTAAATTTCAGATTCAGTGGCATTGGAATCGCATGCTTCCAGCAGGGCCCTTTTTAAACCAGGTTTCCTGTCGCGTCGAGTAGCGGTTATCAAAGAACCCTCTGTCCGCTAAAAATAAGAAGTGATGGAGCACACAAACAGTTTGTACCGGGTACAGCGCCATCGACCCAAGACAACTTTCCGTTCGCTCTCAATAAATTGCCGTGACGCCAGATGATGATTGCACCCGCCTGCAGGAGAATCCAATGAGTATTGCCTTTGTCACCGGCTTGACCGGGTGTATCGGGTCGTCCACCACCGCCTACCTGCTCGACCACGGCGTCGACCAGGTCGTTGGGTTTTCGCGTCATGAAGACTGGTCACGAATTCCACAAGCTTACCGAGACCGGATCCGTTTTCTTAAAGGCGACATCGGCGACCTCCCCGCTGTCCAGCAGGCGATGGAAACGAGCGGTGCAGACCGAATCGTCCATCTGGCAGCCTTTCAGTCGCCTGATTGCCAGGCAAATCCGCTGCTTGGTTTTGATGTCAATGTCCAGGGAACGGCCAACCTGTTTCATGCTGCTGCCCGCATGAAAAAGCAGATTGGACGATTTGTCTTTGCGAGTTCCGCTGCCGTGTATGGCCCTCGAGATCTCTATCCCGGGGAGGAAGTCGCCGAATCGGGTGCCTACCTGCCACCGAATCTTTACGGCTACTGGAAAACGGCTGGGGAGGGCATGGCGCAAGCCTACCAGTTAGAAACCGGCGTGCCGACCGTCAGCCTCCGCCTGGCGACTACTTATGGACCAGGGCGGGACAAGGGGCTCACGTCAGCCCCTACCACGGCCCTCAAAGCAGCCGCCCTGGGATGTCCTTACGCCATGCCCTATCAGGGCCGCGAACACTATCACTTTGTCGACGACGTTGGTGCCGGTTTCGCCCAGGCCGCCACGGAGCCCTTTGCAGGATATGGCGTCTTCAACCTGAGAGGAAAGACCTACCCGGTTAAAGATTTTTGCAATCTGCTAAGCGAAGTGTCTGGAAGGGAAATTTCGATTGCCGAAGATGCAACCCGGATGCCGTTCGTTTGTGACCTGAGTGAGTCGGCGATCGTAAAAACTTTCCCCGCGATGCCACGGACCCAGCTACGAGATGGGATCGAACGTTCCCTTGATCGTTTTCGCCAAGCCATTGCCAAGGGTCACCTTACCGAGTTGGATTTGCACTAAGCGGGGCCTGTTGACTTCCAACTCCACCGGTCTTCATCACATAGCCGCTGGCGGTCGCCGCCGCGTCCTGTTTTATGGTTGGCATCCTTTTGAAAGCCACGGAGGAAATGTCCCGCGATCCGGCACTCTGCAGGTGGTCTGTCCGCACTGTCCAACTGCCCGGGACCCAAAAACTATGGTCGTTTTTTATTTCTGCAACTGGCCCCTAGAATGACTAAATCAAGAAAGAAAAGCGTAATTTCCAGCTCTTTCGCGGGGCGAACCATGGCCCTGCCACTTCTGCCTGGATGGTGACCGGTGGGTGACGGTTGGGAGGTGCGTTTGCCGATTCACTCGGTGCAGGCCAGTTTTCACCTTTTTAGGGGTGGGGACTTCCTCTTAGACCGGATGCTCTTCAAGTCAATGGAGTTGTTCCGGCTGCCTATGGGATGGCGCCACAGCTTGCCTTTGTAGTGCGAGACTCATATGCTGTTATGCTGGTGGCCAGCACAGCAACGCTCTAGTAAACGAGGGGCACTCAGGAGAAATACCGGTCGCGGTCACTCTTTTCAGCCCATGGGTCTTTGGCGGAACCGATCAACGGTCCCATGGGCAATCCTGGTTCAGAATTCCTTGCGTGAACGAACGATTTTCGCAAATTTTGGAGCCCAGTTCGGGACCATCGTGGGCCCGATATTGACCACCACACCCACTCCAGGAGGTACTGCCATCCCCACGATTTCAAGGCCCCGCTTACCTTGAAATCGCACCCGTGGGGCTGGTTCGAAGAGGAGGATTCCGGTGGCAATACCAACCCCGCCAGGGCGGAAGAACTTGGCTATCGTTTCAAGCGTAAGAACCTATATGTACGGGAATCCACACATTCGGACACAAAGTTGCCCCCGAAACCCAACCAGAGCGTGTACCGCGGAGCCAGGTCACACGGCAAAAAGTCCTCTCAGCAAGCAGGTCCAAATCCATGAAACTTTCTACCACAAACGATGTTAAGCATTGGAACATTCAAGACAATGTGACGGCTGAAACGTATCAGCAACTTTTAAGCATTGCCGAACCACTCACGCTGTCGCAGGGAGACGTTCTGATTGCCGAAGGGGATCAGAATCGACCTTTGTTTATCCTGCAGTCGGGGTCCCTAAGTGTTTCGCAACAGACCGACGATGGCGGACAACAGCTAGGTACGATCGAGCCGGGTGATGTCGTCGGGGAAATTTCCTTTGTCGATCAACGCCCCCGGTCCGCCACGGTCACAGTTTGGGAGGATGCCCAATTACTAAAATTAGATCATGCTAAGGTCATGCACACCTTGGTCAACAATCCGGCAGCACTAGCCGACTTGGTGCAAGCACTCGCTGTTCGTGTGACGCTACGGTTGCGTGACCACATGCCCGAAGAGAATATTCAGTCCGAACTCTCCAAGGTATCTTCCATACCTGACGCTTCTGTATCCAGCGCTCAAACTGGTGAGTCTTACCTGGAAGAACTCGTCGAGGAAGCGCTTGCCCACCCGGCTGTTTGCCATCCCTACTTGACCGATCTGGCTGAGGGCAATTTGCCTGACCTGCAGTGGGCTATCCGTGACTTCGCGGCCCAATATCCCGGCTACTGTGCCCATTTCCCGCGATACCTGACCGTGGTCATATCCAAGTTAGAGTCGCCCGAGCATCGCAAGACTTTAATGCAAAATCTGACCGAAGAAAGCGGCATGCTCGACGACGACGAACTCGCGGTTCTCGTGGAGTTTGGAATCGATCCTGAATGGGTCCAAGGTATTCCACATCCCAAGTTGTTTGAGCGATTTCAACATGCCTTGGGCGTTTATGATACCGATGAGCATGCCGACGACGCCCTCGAAGTGGTGTGCTGGCGCGAGTCCTTTTATCACCTGCTTGCCAACGGATCACCCGCCGAGGCAATCGGCGCCATCGGCCTGGGAACCGAAAACGTGGTGAACAAGATTTATACACCGATGATACAAGCGATCGAGCGATTGGGAACACTCCAGCGGCGTGATTACGTGTTCTTCGATCTTCACTGTGAGGTTGATGAGGACCACCATGAAGCCCTGCTAAACATTGCCCATGATTTTTCCGACCTCCCCCGTAACCGCATTGATCTTCGCAAAGGCATGCTCAAGGCCCTTGGATTTCGTGCCAGGTTCTGGGACTGGATGTACGACCGCGCTCGGCAAAGAGATTCGAACTCATGAACGAAACAAATGCTGACCTCTACAATCGGTCAGCCCATGATTGGAAACGGACCGAACCGATCCTTCTTTCCGATTTTACGGCCCGCCCTTTTGTCTTGTCCTGGTGTGAACCAATCGACGGGCAACAGGTCCTGGACTTGGGTTGCGGTGAAGGCTACTTTGCGCGGCAACTTAAAGAACGGGGTGCCGCTTGTGTAGAAGGAATTGACAGTTCCAAAAACATGATCGACGGCGCGATTGCTGCCGAGAGGGAAGCACCGTTGGGAATCGGCTACCGAGTCGCCGATGCTGCAGAGTTATCCGACTTTCGCGACGGAGAGTTTGACCTTGTTGTCGCCGTCTTCCTGTTCAATTATGTCGACCGCGAGAAGATGACAACCATTATGAAAGAGATATTTCGGGTGTTGCGTCGTGGCGGCCGTTTTATCTTTTCCGTTCCACATCCGTTGTTTGCTTTTCTTCATGAGGAACAACCGCCGTTCTACTTTCAACGACACGGTGTCGGTTATTTTTCCGGACGCAATGATCTTTTCGAAGGTCGAATCTGGCGCCGCGACGGAACCAATGTGCCCGTCCGCTGCATTCACAAGACCCTCGACGACTACTTCCATGCGCTGGCTACAGCGGGGTTCACCTCGTTGCCGAATGTTCAGGAACTTCATGCCCAGCCAAAGCACCTGGAGATGGATCCCAAATTCTTCGAACCCTTGAAAGACAAGCCCCTTCATCTTGCCTTTCGGATAAACCGTTGAGGTGATCCAATTTGATATCGCTAAAACAGTACGAGACTGCGTCTTCCGTTCCTGCCTTATTTAGCTGGAACGCTGAAACCTTATGGGCGAGGCCAGACTGGCGCATGCGCGTCCAGGAAAAGACGATCCACGGATTTCGCGCGGCCATTTTAAACCTCGGGCTGGATGACAAATTTTTCGACAGCTACACCCATGGTGATGTCGACATTCCCGGCCTCCAACCGCTTGCCCATCAAATTCGTGAAGAGCTCCAACACGGATCGGGTGTTGTTTGGCTTCAGGGCTTGGGCGCTTTGAATTTTACTGCGACTCAGATGAAGTTCTTTTATCTTGCCGTCGGTGAAGCCATGGGCGAGACGATGGGAAACTACGGGCGTCTGTACGACGTGCGGGACTATGGGGGGTCCTACAAGACCGAACGAATTCCCGTCTCCCAGACACGTGCTGCCACCGGTTTTCATACCGACAGTAGCGCTCGAAACACCATGCCTGATATTGTTGCACTTTTGTGTATCCAACCGGCACGCACAGGCGGAGAATCTCTTGTTGTAAGTGGTGCTACCGTCCATGAGGAACTCCGCAAAACCGACTCGGAAGTGTTGACCATTCTGTACCGCGAGTTCATCCGTGATGTTGTGACCCCCGGGGCAGGCAAGACTCTCGATGCTCTGCTCAACAATCGATTCCCCGTGTTTTCACAGGGGCTATATTCGCCTGGGCTTTCATTCCGCTACATGCGGTATTGGATTGAGAAGGGACATCGGGAAGCGGATATGGCTCTGGAAGAAGCAGAACTCGCTGCTCTTGATAAACTGGATGCACTTCTGGAATTGCCGCGGCTGGCGGTAAAATTCAGGCTCGAAGCGGGTGATCACGTGTGGGTGAACAATCACATTGTGGCCCATAATCGCACCGGGTATGAAGAAGACCCCCAACAACCGCGTCACTTTGTGCGGATGTGGATTTCAACATCAAGAGAACGCTGACAACAGCCTGGTCATGGTACTCCAAACCCCGACTGAACCGCCACGGTCCAATTGAAGGTAGGCTTGTGAGCAACACCAGGAGATGACTAACATACAAGTTAGTGCCACCGCTTCCTTCAAGAGGTATTTTATAACTTCCGCGTCGTAACAGGAGTGCATCCTATTGACCAATGTCATCTCTTTGTCCCTCATCCTCCGACAGCGATCTAACCAGGCTCCTCCTTGAAACTCCGCCTTCCGGCGCACTCACCGGATCACACCTTTTCTCTCACCGTCCCCGCGCGGTAGACAAATTATGATTCCCAGTCGTTTTGTCATATTGGCCACCGACGACCGGGGAAAGCATCATCGCCAAATTCAACTTTTGGCCGGGTGTGAGTTGACGTTTGGACGCTTAACCGACAACCAGTTGGCAGTAACTTGGGACCGGGCAATCTCCCGACATCATGGTACGATTCGCTCCGATCATGATTCGGTCACCGTTTGCTGCAACGAGTCGTCCGTCAATTCAATCCTGTTTGAAGGCGTACGTGTTCGCGAAGTTACCTTCGACCGCCCGGGTGAGTTTGTGATCGGCAGGACGAAATTCTCGTTACTGCACTCGGACTTGTCAGCGATGGTTTTGACCGACGATGCAGAAACCGAAGAAGAACCTCCCCTCCTGGATCAGATCAGCTTTACGCTGGTAGAGCTGCGGACCACCTCACCCGATGCACCCGAAAAAGAGTTGCGAGCGCTGGCACAGATCCCCGGCCTCGCCGAGTCCTCCAAGGGAGAGCAGGAACTGGTAGAAAAACTGACCCAACTCCTCTTGCAAACACAACCACGCGCAGATGCTGCTGCGTTGCTGCAATTCCGCAAGCAGGATGAAAACAGTCAACAGAATTCACTTTGGAGTGCCTACACGCCAACGCACATCGCTTTTGAGGTTCGCAATTCACTGCAAGCAGAATTTCGCCCCAGTAAACGGGTTATGGCAGCGGCCTTGCGAACTGGAAAGACGACCGTCCACAGCTGGGATGCTGGAGATAGCCCCACCTTGGACGCTACGCTGACCGAGGGACTGAGTTGGGCGATCGCGGTGCCGGTCCAAGCCGCTGAGATCTCGTGGTGCATGTATGTTTCGGGACCCGGAGTCGTTTCCCATCGCGATCAGCTTGCTTCTGATTGTCGCTTTATCGAACTCGTGGGAGAATTCCTGCGTTCGATCACGGTCGCCAACCAGTACCACGAACGCAAATCTGCGCTCACGAGTTTTCTCTCACCGAGGATCGCCGAAAAAGTCCTTTCTTCTGAAAGCGGCCAAGCGCTTGCTCCCAAGGAATCAATCCTGTCAGTACTTTTTTGCGACTTGCGGGGGTTCTCGCGCGTCAGTGAAAAATACCGGGATGACCTGCTGGCCTTGTACCGCAAAACCGAGGCTGCGCTGAGCGTGATGACATCCGGCATTCTCGATGCGGACGGGGCGATTGCCGACTTTCAGGGTGACGCGGCACTTGGATTCTGGGGATGGCCCATCGCGCATGACACACCGGCGGTGCCAGCCGTCCTGGCAGCACTCTCGATTTTGCGCAACTTCGCCCTGGAAGCTGCCAGTACGGAAAAGGCCATGCTGGAAGGTCTCAGCTTAGGCATCGGCATTGCCACCGGGACTGCGCTGGCAGGCCAGATCGGCACAATCCGGCAGTCGAAGATTGGCGTTTTCGGTCCGATTGTCAATCAAGGCGCCCGGCTTGAAGGCCTCAGCGGAATGTTTGGCTGTAATCTTTGTTTCGACAAGGAAACCGCGAATCAATTGCGCAATTCAGAGGTCCCTGGAACGCATGCGATACGCCACCTGGGCGCGGTGCAACCTGCTGGCATGGATAACACCTTTGATGTTTTTTCCCTGGTTACTCCTGAGGACACACGTATGTCTGGGGCGACAGAGGTCGTGGGTGGCTATGAACAAGCATGGCAGGCATTTTCCGCCGGAAACTGGCAGGCGGCGCAAAATCTGTTGGCCCCACTGACCGGTTGCGACAGCCCGGCTGATTTCTTGTCCAACTATATTGAACTTCACGGTCCCGCTGCACCCTCTGAAGGCCACGGTGTTATACGGCTGGAAAAGAAAAAGTAACCAGCCGTGCAGATCTCTGGCAGGCCGTGTGCCGTGTTAGCGCCGCCAAGGAGCATCGCCTGCGGCCTCGCGATCTCTTGTCTGGGTGCCCATCCTGGTCCCTGCTTGAAAACCGGTTCTGCCAGGACCAGGTCCCCTTGGTTGGCAACCGGTCCACAAGACGACAATTGATGTAGAAGATCCAAGCTGTATGATAGACCTCCAGTTATGGGTACCTTTACACAACTTGATTTGTGCATTTTCGTTGGTTCACTCCTGGCAGTGATGCTCGCCGGTTTGTGGGCTGGCCGTAAGGAAGATACTTCCGAAGATTACTACCTGGCGGGAAAGTCGACTCGCTGGTGGGGTGTCGCTGGTTCGATTTTTGGTTCCAACGTCTCGGCCAATCACATTGTCGGCATGATGGGAGTGGGTTTTTCACTCGGTTTTGTGGAGAGCCATTTTGAGATTACGGCAATCGTCGGTTTGTTGCTCTTATGCTATGGTTTTCTCCCGGTCTATCGCCGGCTAAATCTTTACACGCTCAGCGAGTATCTGGAGCGGCGATACAATGAGCCCTGTCGGGTTATCTATGCCATACTAATGCTCACCACAATTGTGATCATTCAGATGGTGCCGGCTTTTTACATCGGCTCCCGGTCCCTCAATATTCTGTTTCTTGAAGAATCGGAGGTGAGTCCAACCGTCCGTTCCACGGCGCATGCTGCCACGCAAAAAGCGCACCCGCCGTCAGGTTCGGTGACAACAGATGCGATACCGCAAGCCGTGGAAACCAAGCCCCGGGCAGTACAGATTCAATCCGGCTCTTACATCATTGGAATCGTGGTGATGGCCCTGGTGACCGGTATTTACACGATTGCCGGCGGGCTCAAGGCGGTGATCGTAACCGACGTCCTGCAGTCGATCATGATGATTGCCGCAGCCTTGATCGTTGCCATCTTGACTTTCGGAACGAGTGAAATCGGTGGCTGGTCCGGGATGATGGCCACCGACCGGGCGGCCGGTGCCATGTCGAAGATGCATCTCTACCTACCTTCGAGTCACTCCCAGCGACCATGGACTGGGATGCTCACAGGGTTACTGATTTTGCATGTCAATTACTGGGGTACCAACCAGTTTATTGTGCAGCGCGCCTTGTCGGCCCGCAGTGATCGCGATGCCCGCATCGGAATTATTTTTGCCGGGTTTTTCAAACTGGCAATCCCGTTCCTTTCGATCGGAACCGGTGTGGCTGCCTATTACCTCTTCCTCGAGCAATTTCCCGGAGCACAATTCGATGGTGACACCGCGTTTCCAATGCTGATTCGGCAAGTGGTTGCGCCGGTCGGATTTGGAATTGTCGGTCTGGTTGCGGCAGGGCTTGTGGGAGCGATTCTCAGCAGCATTGATTCCATGTTGAATTCAGGGGCAACGATCATCACCTTTGATTTCTATCGGCGGTACCTGAGGCCTGAGGCCTCCGAGGCTGAACTGATCCTGACGGGCCGGTTGTGTATTGCTGTTTTTGTGACAGGGGCGGCCTTTTTGACAATTTTGTTCATGGACCCAAACCGCGAGGAGCATTTTTTCACCTATGTAGCCGGACACACGTCCAAACTGGTGACCGGTGTTGTGGTTGCATTCGTGTTGGGAATGTTCTGGCGAAGGGCAACACCAGCGGGTGGCCTGGCGGCAATCGTGGCGGGTGTGGTGGCAAGCTATTCAGTCGAAGCGATTTACAACAAGTACCTGGGAACCCACGAAGCGATTGCTGCGGTGCTGGGCACAAAACTCAATTTCCTTCACAGTGCCTTCCTTGCAGCCGTGCTGGCAGCGGCAGTCCACGTAGTGGTCAGCCTCGCAACAAGAGTCGACGCCAAAAAATCCCTGCTCACCTGGACCGCATTGGGCGGACATGATCCGCTCACTCTGCGCAAAACCATTCGCTGGTTGATTGTCTCGCTGGCCATCTATGCCGTGCTGGGAACGACAATCGTCTATGCGAATTGGAATCCCACTATCGCAGGACTTGTCGCGGCGGCCTGGACATGGTCGTTATTTTTGGCCAGCGCCCACTCGGCAGTTCACCACCGCAACAAGTCCCAGCAAAGTTTTTTTGGGTCGCTGCTTACCGAAGACCGCACCTGGGCCGGGCTACTGGCAGCTACGGCGATCTTCATGCTTTTCCACTACTATTAGTCGCAAGGCGATACACCGGGCGTCGGGAGGGGGTCACCAATGGACGACCATGCTCAACACATCCCACCCCAAAAGAAGCTCCGGGGCAAACGTCCCCCTCAGCCATCCAGGACGCCACCGCAGCCATATCTGCCGTGCTCTTCGACTAGTTGTGAAAGTCGCTCGATGTTTTCAGGCTTGGTTCGCGGGGCAACCGAACACGCGCTGCTGAGGATGTACCCTCCCCCCTGGCCAGCAACGTTGATCCGGTGCATCACCGCTTGCTCAACATCATCAACACTGCCTTGAAGCAGCGTGGTGACCGGGTCCAGGTTGCCTTTAATAAAAGCTTTGCCCTTCAGTTGTGCGACGGCCTGGTCAAGTTCAACGGTGCCCAGCGGAGGCGGGTCCAGGGTATCGATCCCGTTGGTACCCGAGTCCAACATCAAGTCCAACCGATCTCCAATCGCGCCGCAGGTATGGGTGTAAAACACAATATCATCGCTGGCTGCCTTCACACTTTGAATCAGTCGGCGTTCGTAAGGTAATACAAACTCTTCGTAATTCTCTCGCGATATCAATCCTGCTCCGGCAAATGCGGAGGAAATCAGGATCGCGTCCACTCCAGCCTTGGCCTGCGCGGTGGCCAATTGAATCGTTCCTTCGGTCAGGCGATCCAGACAAGCATGTGTCTTTGCCGGGTCGTCGATAAGTGCCAACAAAGCGTGCTCGTAATTCAGGAGTTCCAGAAACTGGGCAAAGGGACTAAACACCTCGCCGTGGACTGAGACCTCATCGCCCACCCGAGATTTTACCGCCCGAATCGTGTCGGTGTGAAACTCTGGGAAGTAGTCTTCGAAATCGCGCGGTTCTGAGTCAAATCCCCACGTGTAGGGATAAGTAATATCGGTCAAGTCCCATGGTTCCACGTACCAGAGATGATCCGGGGTAATTTCTTCAAAGGTGGGAAAGTACCGTGTTCTGTCACTTTGAAAGTAATGTGGATTGTCATCGTAGGGGACGATGGTGTAGTTGCCATTTTTCCACCAAACCCATGTTTCTTCCCGGCGGGTCTTTTCTTCGACGCGATCAATGTGCTGTTCAAAATCGGGATCACGGCCCGGCAAGTTGACCAGGATACCGTCAAAGCAGTAACGGCGCTGAAGCTGGACAAGTGCCTCGGCAAATCCCTCTGAGCGAAACCAAATGTCTATTGGCTCCAGGTCGGTGTGGCGAAAATAGTGCCCTACTGCCAATTGGCACATCACTGGTACCCGATCGGGAACCTCGCGACGCATGGCGGTGCGTATCCGCTCGCGGCTGGACATGGACATACCCGTACCTTAGCTTTCCAACACCGTTTTCAGACCGATTGAACAGTTACCTTGTGACAGCGATCGTCCCGTCAGTCCAGCCGTGGACCTTACGATGGCACCCTAGCGAGGAATTGTTGCACGAGACGATTGACATCGCCGGCAGCTTCCATTTGAACCATGTGTCCACAACCTTCCAGGATTTCGACTTGTGCCGTCTGAGGGAGACCCGACGCATGTCCGGAGGGCACAATTTGATCGGCCGCACCCCAAATGACCAGAAGTGGTATGGATAGTTGATGTCGCTTTTCGCCAATCAGCCATGCTTGTTGGCCATCCACAATGAACTTACCGGCCATGGCCTTTAGCGCGTCGCGGACCCCATCCAGGCGTTTGAACTTGAGCACATCGTCAACCAATTGACGGGTGACCTGCGCGGGATCGGCAAATAGTTTCTCCAGGTGGGGTTTGAGCTGCTTGCGTCGATCGGCCTCGATCACACCGGTGAGATACTCGTGATTGATCTCCGGCCCTAATCCAGCGGTGGCAATCAAGGTGCAAGACAACACCCGCTCAGGATATCGCTCGGCGAGGGTCAGGCAGATCACACCTCCCATCGAGTGCCCCACGAAGTGTGCTTCCTGAATCTCCAGTGCATCAAGCCAGTCCCGCACCGTATCCACGAAAAATTCCATCGAAGCATCACCGACATCTTTTGACGACTGGCCATGGCCCGGCAGGTCCAAAGCATAAACGGCGTGGTTCTCGGCCAGTGTACCGTGATTGAAGAGCCAGTTATTGAGGTCGCCGGCAAAGCCGTGGATCAAAACAACCGCTGCGCCATCATCGCCGCGCTTTAAATAACAGAGCCGCCGACCGCCGACTTCCACAAACAGGGGAGTATCGTCTTCTGCTACCTGGTCGTCTTCAACGTCTTCTGTTTTAAAGCCCTCGACAAACCGATCAATGTCGGCGTCGGCAACCGACGCACCGGCAATGACCCCCAACAAGCCCCCCACAGGAACCTCGAGTCCGGGCTCAGCGACCCGGCGCCGCAGCATACCACTTACCGGAGACTCGACATTGCCGGTAATTTTCTCAGTTTCAACTTCAAGAACCTCGGTCCCCGCTGTTATCTCCGTACCTTCGGCAACGAGCCAGTCGACCACCTTACCTTGCTTCATGGCTAGCCCCCACTTGGGCATAGTCAGTTGTTGGATGCTGTCGTCTCCCATGACTTTTGATACTCCGCAACCTCACGCACTACCGCAGCAATGTTGTCTGCGCTGGGTTTGTAGAGATCCTCCAGTGTTTGGTTAAAAGGAACGGGGGTGTGAGGCGCCGTCACCATTTTGATCGGCGCCTTCAGCGATGCGAAAGCCTTCTCGGCAATGAGCGCGGAAATATCGGTGGCCATACTGCAACGTGGGTTGGCTTCGTCGACGACAACCACACGACCTGTATTTTCTACACTTTCGAGAATCGTGTCTTCATCCATCGGGGAGGTTGTCCGCAGATCAACGATTTCGCACTCGATTCCATCTTTCCCCAATGCTTCAGCTGCTTTCAAAGACTCATGGACCATTTCAGCCAACGTGACAATGGTAATGTCTTCACCATCTCGCACAATTTCCGCTTCACCAAACGGAATGGTATACGATTCCTCCGGCACGTCTCCTTCAAGCTGGTACAGATTTTTGTGCTCAAAAAAGATGACGGGATCATTATCGCGAATCGCCTCGATCAACAGTCCTTTGGCGTCGTAGGGATTCGATGGCACCACACATTTTAATCCGGGAATGTGGGTGAACATCGAATAAAGGGACTGGGAATGTTGTGCAGCTGCCCGGAATCCCGCACCCATCATGGTACGAATCACCACGGGGGTTTCTGCCTTACCACCAAACATATAGCGAAACTTGGCAGCCTGGTTGAAGATCTGGTCAAAGCAAACACCCATAAAGTCGTTGAACATCAGCTCAACCACGGGCCTCAACCCGGAAGTTGCCGCTCCAATCGCGGCACCGACAAAGGCCGATTCGCTGATCGGTGTGTCCATAACCCGCTCAGGATATTTTCCATACAGCCCTTTGGTCACACCCAACACGCCACCCCAGGCATCCATTTCGCCGGCACCTCCCTCACCGCCGGCAACATCTTCTCCTAAAAGCACAATCGATGGATCGCGGGCCATTTCCTGGTCGATTGCCTCGTTAATCGCATTTTGAAACGACAATGTTCGGGCCATGATCATCTCCGGGGTTGGTATTGGGTTCCCGCGTCTGCTTGACAGGTGCCTTTGAAACTTCAATAGGCAACATAAACATCGGTGAGCAAATCTTCTTCGGTCGGCTCGGGAGCTGCCTTGGCAGCCACGGTTGCCTCTTCAATTAAAACCTGGGTTTCGTGATCGATCGCGTCGAGTTCCTCCGGGGAAATCTCGTCTGCTGCTGTCACGCGTTCTCTAAACCTGACCAGGCAATCTTGATGGTCCCGCAATTGCTGAGCTTCCCCCTGGCTGCGGTAAGTTTGAGCATCGCCCTCAAAATGGCCAAAATAGCGATTCACCTGGCAATCGAGCAGCGTTGGACCCCCTCCGCTGCGCGCCCGCTCGACCGCTTCACCAGCGGCCTCATGCACGGCAAAAAAATCGTGGCCATCGACGCGCACCGCTGGCAAACCAAAACCACGGGCCCGCTCGGCATTGCTCTTGGCAGCGATCGAATATTTTGAAGAGGTTGCCTCGGCATAGCCATTGTCTTCCACGACGAATATAGCGGGCAGGTCCCAAATCTTTGCCAGGTTGAGGCTCTCGAGGGTTGTGCCTTGATTCGATCCGCCGTCACCCACGAAAGCAACTGCCACGTGGCCCTTCCCGGCACGCTTTTCGGCAAGTGCTGCTCCACAGACCAGCGGTGGCCCACCACCGACAATCCCATTGGCGCCCATCATACCCAACTCAAGATCGGCCACATGCATGGAGCCGCCTTTACCGCCACACAAGCCCGTCTTGCGTCCGAACAATTCGGCCATCATGCCGTGAACATCAACCCCTTTGGCAATGCAATGACCGTGGCCGCGGTGGGTTGAGGCAATCCAATCCTCAGTAGACAGATGCGTGCAGACGCCGACCGCGCACGCCTCTTCGCCGGCGTACAAATGGACAAAACCAGGTATCTCGCCGGCGGCAAATTCAACGTGAACCCGCTCTTCAAAATCACGTATCGTTTTCATCATTCGATAGGCGGTCAGGAGCTGCTCTTTGTTGAGATTCATAACGTATCCTTTTTGCCTGGTCTTGAAGGAAAAACGATTGGGTCGATTTTCTTGCTATTCAAATACCTGAACCAAATCTCCGTACCACCTTGGGAGCTGCCCATCGCAAGGCTCAACTTATCGACAAGGCCATCTCGCCCTTGATTTTACCGTGCGAAGCCCCACCCAACATCCCCGAAGTCGCAATTATCGGTAAATAAAGGTCTTGCAGCGCAAAGCAAGGCAACCACAACCGGCCGGACCCGTTGAAAAAATGCCTGCTCTCGCTGCCAGCGGAGACAAACGGTAGGTACTGGCTCTCTGGTCCCTTTGGACAAAAACACCCTGGTTGGACTTTCGTCCAAGGCATTTTATTGGGAGGCCTACGTACTCACCGCTTTGGCACTCTCGGTTGATTCGAGGCCCAACGCCCGACTGGCGTTACCCCAAAAGATATCTTCGATATTTTGCCTGGACAGCCCGCAGATCTCGGCCGCCTGTTTCACGCAGAGCATTTGTTCGTAAAGCACCAAAATAGGCCGGTATTCAGTGTGCGAAAATTCCAGGCCCGACTCGTCGGCACCTGAGGAACCAACTGCTGCTCGGGTGACGTCTAACAGGTCACTTGAAAAAACCGTTTTGACTTTGACCGGCATCAATCCAGAGCAAAGGCATTGCTTTGTCACCAATCCCACCAGAGAGTCGAGATCGAGTGCTTTCGGCTTGATCAAAATTTTTCCCAGATTCTTGAGCTGCTGGTCGGCCGCTTGAGCAAGCACTTCGGTCTCCCAGCCATCCGCTTCGGGGCGATCCAACTGCTTCCAATATTGCAGCACTTGGTGCGGTACCATGACCGAGTTGGTAGCCGATTCGAGTGCGTCAGGGGTTTTCGACGAAGCGATGTCCGAATTGCGGCGCATCCACCAGTGGGTTACTGCAGCGCAAAGCACGAGTACCAGCAGGACTACGGTCCAGGCTCGGATGGGGGAACGTTTGGGACGAGTTTGATGCGGGTGACGCGATTGGGACAACGTACAGTCTCGTATCGGCCAGGATTCAATGGGGTGTGCCGGAAATCGCGCTTTCAGATTTCCGCGTGTCTTGTCAACGCTGAATGCCGTCGTGACGCTTTCTTCGAGTATGAATGATTATTTTAACTTATCCTGTTGTTGTATTCGATCCTCCTGTTGTTGTATTCGATCCTCCTGTTGTTGTATTCGATCCGTCGCAATAGACTGAGTGTGATTAGGTACTTATATGTTCTAAATCAATTAAGTCTTCTTGAATAAGGTGAGCAGATCATGGGAATTCCCGCTACCACACCTGCCGACTACAGTGACAGTGACCGCAAAGTTTGGGAAGAAGAGCTTAATGATTTTGTGCCACAGCGCATTTTTGACGCTCATTGTCATATGTTCCAGCAGGACCATATGCGGCCTGATGCCAAGCCGACGGGCCGTTCCGAAGTCGATCTGGAAAAGCTGCGAGAGTGGGGTAGAACTCTCTATCCCGGACGCGACATGAATTTTCTCGTCCTCGGCCTGCCGGTTGTCGGAAACGACCCTGATCGGCACAACCCTTGGCTCGCCAAACAAGTTGCTCTTGATCCCGATTCGCGCGCCAACCGCCTGGTGACTCCTTCCTGTACGCCCGAAAAGGTGGCAGCAGACCTGGATAGCGGCGCCTTCATCGGGCTTAAGCCCTATCGCGTGTTTTCTGTTACGGGCGATATCGACCTTTGCCGCATCCATGAGTTCCTGACGCATGAGCAAATGGAAGTGGCCAATGAGAAAGGTTGTTGGGTGACGATGCATCTTTCTCGACCTCACGGCTGTGCTGACGAGATGAATTTGAAAGATTTGGAAGAGTACACCACCAAACGCTATCCCAATATTAAATGGATCCTAGCACATTGTGCGCGCAGTTTTACGTATTGGCCGATCCAGCAGGCCATTGAGCGATTGCGCGATATGCCCAACATCTGGTACGACTTATCGGCCGTTATGAATATGCATCCGTTCCTGACACTGTTTCAAGGAGAAAATCTCAAGCGGATCTTTTTCGGCTCAGATGGCGTCAATGCGACTTTCTTTCATGGCAAGTATGTGGCGTTTGGCCGTTACTGGTACCAGGTAACGCCGGACGAGAAGTTCAGCTATGCACACACGGATGATCGACCCATACTGGCCATCTACGAGCAAATCTTGGCGATGAAGCAGGCGGCCGACATTGCACAGTTGTCCCGCGAAGATATTGAGGGCATCTTTTGGCGTAATGCCCACGAAGCGTTGGGGATCACGAGCTCAGTGGGACAGCAGCCCACAGTCTGATTTTTATTTGTAGTCTCACTCGCACAGGTGAGTTGAATTCATCGGATGCTTCGCTATCCCATTGACGATTGCACTGACAGTCCCGCGTTCAGAAAGGACCTGTCGGCTCGCCGTCGCGGCGATCGCCTAACCGCTGATAGGTCAAATACTCGATATTCTCGGTAATGAAATGTACTGACCCATCGGCCATTGCGAAATGAGCCCCACCCGGATGGAGTGATCGGAACCCGACAGAGGCTTGCCAACTTCTGTGGTGATTGCATGTGCAGCCAGATGAGGGGTCGTTGTTGTTTCCCGTCCAGCAGGGATTCTCAGGACAGGTATCATAGTTGATCGGTACGTGGACACCTGACCGCATACCACTCTCACGCCACCACTTGAATGCCGTAGGAAGGTTTTCCAAGCACCAGGAAGTGCGTCTCGCGACCGGGATAAACGGTTGCGGCCCAATTTTTGAGCGTTGAGAAATGGACTTCCGACAACCGATCAATGCCAGGCATATCGGGTGGAACGTGCGCCCGACTGATTAGGTGACAATGGGCGTCGAAAATGCGCGACGGAACAAAATCTTCAAGCTCCTGTTCCCATATTATTCAATCCTGTTCGCGATAATCCACCACTGAATCTGTCATGTTTCTAATCCCATTTTACTTGTTTTGTTGTACAAGGTTCTGACACTGAGTATGGTGCCCTGCCCGCACTTCGTCAACATAGCGCAGTTTTTCTGCCGTCGAAACATCGCTGCGGCGCATGAACGTGTGCACGCGCGTCTCAAAGTCTCGAGAGAGAATACAGGCTTCAACGATCATTGGGTGGTACGCCGGCGGAACCAGGTGCACACCGTTGGAGTCCGCGTGTACCAGGTCTCCATCGGAGACCTGAATCCCGCCAACCTCGATCGAACCTTCCGGTTTCCTTAAGACAAAAGTGGCATGATTCGCAACCGGCCCCCGGGCAAACACGCCAAATCCAACGTTCGTGATCCCCGCGAGGTCGCGCACCCCGCCGTCGGTGATCGCCCCACAGCAACCGACTGCCTGGGCCATCTTGGCAACGCCATCTCCCAACACGCATTCATGCTGAGGTCGGCTGCCGACGGCCTTAAGCACCAAGATGGCAGGAATTTTGGTTAAAGCGATTTCATCCAAAGCGTCGTACAAGACCCTGGTGTCGGCCTCAAGTTGCGGTGTGCTTGTGTCAACCTCCAGGGTGACTGCCACACCAACGACCGGTTGTGGTGTTTCGGTCAGCATGCGAATTTCCCCACCCATGTAATAACGGTGTAGCTCGCTGCATCCCAGGGCACCGAGTCCTTCGGCGACAAGCGGGGTTTCAAACTCGCGCAGTTGTTCGATAAGTGCCAGGTCCATTTCCATCCTCAAACCGATTCGTTGGGCCAAATTGTGGGAACCGCCGGTGTGTGATCCAGCCAGCGGTCCAGCCAGTTGAAACTGTGTCGCTTGGCAACCGGCGGATAGTTGTGTCCTCCAGGAAAAGAGAACAAATCGAGGCGGTCACCAGCCCCTAAAACACGATAAATCTCTTCCGCCTGGGCAACTTTGTCAACCAGGTGGTAGCCGGCAACTTCCGGTTCGTTGGCCATGATCAACAGCGGCCTGGGCGCGGCCATCATCATCAGTGACTCGAAGTCAACTGGCACCTGACGGGTGTTGCCAGACTCATAGAATCGGGAGAAGTTTTTGATGTAAACATAGGCGAGTGCGGGCGGCCCATCTTTGAGAATGGCCGACTCTGGACGGGCCCAGTGATAGGGGTCCTGCAAGTCGGTAAACCAGGCCAGGACCCCACAGTTGCAGCACGACGCAGCCAGCCGCGGTTCAAACGCCGCTGAAAATAATGACGTATGACCTCCTAAGGAATGTCCCACGCAGCCAATCCGCTTGTTGTCGACCAGGTCCAGCGTTTCGAGGAAATCGACGCTCCGCGTCACATCCCAGGTATTTTTTCCAATGATCGACCAGTCGGGATGGCGGCGGTAGAACGCACGCGAGTCATACAAACCCTCGGCAACCCGCTCGCCGTCACCCAAAAGATCAATGCTCAGCGTTACGTATCCCCAGCGAGCCAACTCCAGGCCGTAGGCACGACTGGCGGGTGGCTTGTCGGGTGGATCGGCGGGCCATTTCCCGGCCAGTCCTGCGGCGCGATCTTTGCCAGTTCCGCGGGTGGTGGCGTGTACGCAAATGATCGCCGGGTTTGATTTTGGCCGGGCCGTCTCAGGAACCAGCAGCCAGGCGGTCACTCGATCGTTTCGCTCTGACGAGAAACTTACGTGGTAACGGGTAATGCCGTCCTTGACATCCACCTTTTTCATTTCTGGGGCGAGCGGGCATTTGGCACCGGGAAAATTGCCCAATAGTTCGAGCCACTTTCGGCTTAACTCGGCCCGCTCAGTCTGCCAGTCGGCACGGGAAGCGTGTTCGGCACGCAGCGAATTACGGCCCGTACCCAATGAGAGCAGCGTGGTACCCGCCACTCCGCCCGCCAGAAACCGACGTCGATCCATTACTTCGTCTCCTGCTCTACAAAGGGATATCCAGGAAGCATGCGATTGTGCACTGGAAATTTCAACTTCACGATTTTACCTGATCGTGGGCGGGGGATGCTATTTATTTTCCAGGCATTTTATTGAGGCAACGACTCCAAAGCATTTTGTAGTGTGCGGCGCGCGGCGATCGACTCCGGATTGTCCTGGCCTGGTCCAACAGGCTGCTTTTCCCGAGGATCATTTTTCAGATCGAACAACTGCCCCTCGTTGTAGAGTTTCCAGCGTTGATTGCGAACCCACCACCGCTGGCGGCCCGCCTGCGAGTAAACCCACTCTCGATGTGGGCCTTGGGACCCAAGGAGTTGCCGGGCAAAGCTCCGGCCGTCCAGCACAACACCCTCAGGCGGTGAGGTATCGGCAAGTTCGGCCAGGGTCGGCAAAAAATCGCTCACGTCAACCAGGTCGTTGCTGGTGATGCCATCCGGAATCGTCCCTGGCCAGTTGGCGACCAGCGGTACGTGGGTGCCGGCATCGGTCAGGCCCCCCTTGCCGCCGGAGATGCGGCGGTCCCCCATTCTTGAAACAACCGGATCGCGAAGATACTTGCCGTTTTGCGCGGTGATCATTGACCGGGCCGGCGAACCGTTGTCACCCAAGAACAGGATCAGCGTATTCTCGCGCAGCCCCAGCCGGTTGACGGCTGCCACCAATCGCCCCACGCGGGCATCCATAGCTTCGACCATCTCACCGAATGTGTCGTAACGATCTTTGCCGGGTCCATAGGGAACCGGTTCTTGGAGATCGTCGGTCACATCGTGACACAGGGCCATCGGATAATAGGCCAAAAACGGGTGATCCTTGTTTCGCTTCATGAAATCCATCAAAAATTCGCAGTAGACATCTGGCCCATATTGATCATGGACATCGTCGCGCTGCTTGCCGTTTTGCCAGATAAGGGGCTGGTAGTAGCGGGGACCTTCATGCCAGCCAAATAAACAGTACTCGTCGAATCCGAGCCGGCAGGGATGATCCCGATTCTTCCCTAGCAGCGTTAACTGCCATTTGCCAGCCACCGCGGTCGCGTAACCTGCCTGTTTGAGCACGTGCGCAAAGGTCTCTGTCTGTTTGTCTTCAGGGAACGTACCCCATGCGGGTGTTCCCAACCGCGCCGGGTACTGGCCGGTCAGTAGGGCTACCCGCGTGGGATGGCAAAGCGGCATGGCATAGCAATGCAGAAACCGCTCCCCTGTTCGCGCCAAAGCATCGATCTGAGGAGTCTGGTACGAGGTCCCGCCATAACACCCAAGCGTCTCAACCCCCAGATCGTCGGCCAGGATTACCAAAAAATTCGGCCTGGGTGAGCAGGTCACCATGCGAAGCGGCGAGAGACAACTGGCGAGCAATATCACCATCCACAAAACTTGGTGGCCAAAACCGTTTTTCCAACCCGCAAAGTGAAAGACCGCTCGATGCATCATTTTCGGTTGTCTCACGACGAACAAGTTTTTGCTGTGACCGAAGGCCCGCTTTCCAAACTTCGGCGAATTTTTCCGACCTGGCCAGAACCACAGGCTCCGATCAGCTTGCCCCAAAATAAAAACTGCAGGTCTGCAATTAGTGTACCCAATGCAATCGCAACCCTACCGGTGATTACTGGTCCTGCGCAAGAGGATAGATGTGCAGCATTCGGCACGTGTGTGCCGGGATTGAGAGTCGCATATACGCATCGGCATTAGCCCGTGCCGATGGTGCACCGGTCAGGGCGTCGGCGACTTCGATGCGTTTACCCAGTTGCTGGCGCAGGGCTGCCGTGTGTAGCCTCAGCGCACCGGGCTGATCCGACAAGTTACTGACGACCAGAAGCACATGATTGTCATCGGGCCGGACGTACGCCCCAGTGACACTTTCCCCCGTGACACGTTTGCCTTCCCGCTCGATTTCGATACGAACTTTTAACCACTCGGGAATTTCATGCGGCCGGTAAAAACGAATCTGGTCACTCGACCTTACAAACTTGCTGCGTGTTTTGAGCAAGCCAAGCTGGGCCGTAAAATCGGTCCATCCCGGCGCAGGAATCATGATGTTGCCATACGGCATGGTAGCAGCCATGCCCCACTGGATGAGCCATGGTTTGGCCGACGACATGGCCGGCAAGAAACAGGGTTGGGCGCCCCACTGCATGCCGGTAAAGGTGATTGCGCGGAACTCGGGCGTAATGTCTGATAGCGGCTGCGAGTGTTTGTCAAACCGGAATTGTTCGCCGTCGGAGTAAATGTCGACGAAACTCAGCGCTGGACTGACCATGTACCGGCTGTTGTGTTGCCAGATAACCGGTTCTCGGGATCCTGTGCGTTGCTGCCTGAGGAGCGTGTACATCCGTTTGAAAAACGCGCGGTTTGCAAAGATCGGGTACGAGGACTTTCCATCACGGCCACAACCGTGACGATGATTGGTGCAAGGGTAGGGACACGAATTGTCGAAATAGAGTCCATCGACCTCATAATTTTCAAGAAACTGCTCCATACCCCAGGTCATAAAATCAGGATAGGTGCTCGCCGTACAGAGGCATACACTGCGACTCGACCCGCCGTCCACACTATCGGACGCCCAAAGCGGATCGCCACTTTTTTGCGTACGGATCCAATCGTCGTAATGCCGACTCACAACCGGTGCATCCGGGCTGGTACCGGTCGGGGTGAAATAGGGACACACGCGTTCTCCCTGTTTGTGTTTTTTGGCAATCAGTTCTCGATACGCGCTTGGATCGGCCGGTTGTGGATAGGAGTAGAACTTCTGGTTCTTGTGCCAAACCGATGCATAGGAGCCAGGCAGGTGCTCCCCGCCAGAGAATGCGGCATATCGCCCCTGCCACCGGGCCGGCAGTGGCTTGGAAGGGGTGGCGTGTAGGCCGAGTGAAAACTTGACCGGGCTGTCCAGTTGTCTGGGCTCCGTCCAGATGTTCAGTTGCAGCACCGTGGTATCGTCGCGACGCTCGAGGCGAACCGCTGCCGGACCGTCTGACCAGTCGAAGTTGTTTTCAGTAAATACGGTAAGACCCCGATCATGATCACCCAGCCACCACGTCGATTGCCAGGGGAATTCCAAAACATCTCCCACCTCCTTGGGTGCGGCCAGGTTGTCGTGACGTCCCCACACCGTGTGGTAGTGAATGAATCGGGCGACTTCCGGCACGAGCGGAAACTCCAACCCCAGAAAATCGACTTCGGTTGGGACTTCTGCCGAGACGGTAAAATCAATGCGCATCACACCGTCGTATTCAAGCCAGGCTGTCGCGTTCAAACAAATGTCACCGGCAGAAAACTCGCCTTTCCACTCCACGCGATCGGGCCGATCGAGGGTGACGGTGACCTTGCCGGACTGGAGTTCATACCGCTTGCCTCCTGTCGTGATCACAAACCGAGGAGCCTGGCCAAACATCTCTGCCTGTTGGTTGTGGATCTGCGCCGGCAGGATACTACCCAGCTCGTACGTTCGACCCCACATCGAGACCTGGCCCGCATCGGTTGTCAAGAGGTTGGAAGGGAAACGGAACATCGGTCGTCTGGCCAACCCGGGCCGTGGACCATGGCTCGGCCGGATCGTCCAGGTCGTAACTTTGGGCACCTTGTGTGCTCGTAGCCCACAAGAATCCTAGTATCAGTACGAGTTGAACCTGGTTCATTTTGATTTCGCTGCTGTGCAGGTTTCCGGGAAATTCTTTGGAAGGCTATTTTGCTGAACTTTGCGGCGGGTCGTCGGCAAAGCGAAATCCGAACAGGTAGGCCGATTTCAGCCAAAAGCGGACATGGATGTTCTTGCCCCGCAGCGACGAAAGGTCGGGATTCCCTTTCCAACTCACCACCTGTTCGTACTCGTCACCGCGCATTCGGTCACAGTCGTCCTGGCCAAAGCCGGGCAAATGCTGGTCACCGTATACGCCCCCTTCACGATCCAACAGTTCTACCAGGACGTGACCGTAACGAACATTTTCCGGGTTGAAAGCCTGGTGTTCAGGAGAAATGTTCACCAATAGCCGGTTGCCTGTCACTTTAACTTCGCGCGACAGCAGCCAGCCACCACCGGTGTCACCGTACTGACCGACGAATCGATCGCGTCGAATGCGGGCAACTCCAATGGCCCGCGTGTTGGCCGGAAACCGCGTTCTCCACGTTTTCGAAGAACCGACATAGTAGAGGTAAAGATGGTGTCCCCGGGGAACCACGCTGGTGAGCATCCAGGTGTGCCCCCCATCCCAGTCGCCCTGTCTGCCATAAGGAATAAATGGCTCACGCAGTGGTGAACGATGCCAGCGAAACCCGTCAGAGCTCGACACCAGTTCAATCCAGCCCTTGTCTTTTCCCCGGCGGGGCTGAATCGCCACAAAACCGAGGTACTGGTTGCCGTACTTGATCGTAGACATCCGATCGAAAAACCATCCCGGATTGTCGGGCGTTTTTCCGCGATCCAGTTCATCGGGAGCCAGGATATGCCGCGCCGGCTCCCAGTTTTTCATGTCGCTGCTCACGGTAACCGAAATGCGTGTTCGAACATTCTCCTGGCGATACCGGTTTTCGTTCGCAGCCAATGCCTGCGGCCGGGCGTAAAGCATCCAGAGTTTGCGCGTCTCGTCCCAAACGGGAACGTGCTGGGCGTCTAGCGCCTTAAGATAAACCGGGTTGTCATGGTGTGGGGTCCAGTCGAGTCCGTTGTCGCTGTAGGCCACGTTCACGCAGTTACCGTGTTCGGGCAACTGGTCGCGATACCAGACCATAAAGCGGCCATGCTCACGCAAATGGTCGGGAGTGTGCAACACCACAAATTCCTGGCAGTTCGTGACACCCGTCATGAGGATATTGGTCTTTGGATATCCCATGTACGGCACACGATCCATCATCGGCTTGGTCCACGTTATGCCATCGGGACTTTCAGCGTAGCTCATCATGTAAGGGTGTCGCTTGTAGTTATTGAGCGTCTTGCCACGTCCCCAGGCACCAATGTCATAGTTCGCATACCACATGCGAAAAATCTGGTCTTGCTCGTCAAACAACACCACCGGTAAACCAATTGCATGCTCCCATGGCTGATCTGCCTTGACGATGGGATTGTTGTATTCCTTCTCCGGTTCGTTGACGCGGCGAAAAACGTCCCAGCGATCAGCGTAAGACGAGGGATCAAGAAACAGTTGCATCTGATGTCCCATGTCGACCGGAGCGCCACTGCGATAGTAGTGATCGGGATTGTCGGCTTCGAGCTGCCCCTGGCCAGCTTCCAAAGAGGTGGCCGGTGGAGCCTCTTCTGAGCAGGCCAGCGGAGCCTTCAATAAGGCCCCCAGAAAAACAACCACTGCCACTGCAGCACCCAGATTCAATCGATGCCCCATTTTTAAATTATGCATCATCTTTTTTTAGCTCCCCTTTGTAGTCGCTCGACAACACGCTTTTGGTCCCTGAAGTCGGCAGTTGCTTTTTCGATCAGACCACCTTGTTGATCCATGGTCGATTCAAAGCAAAGGCGCCGAATCCGTCGCAACTTCATCTTACCACCTTTACTTCCTCCATGCACCGTTTTCCGCCAAGCGTCTGGCGACTGCCAAGTGCATCGCCACACGGGCAAGATCTGGGAATCACGAACACGGAACCATTGCGTAGCAGCAATGCCCATTACCCAAGAAGCGGCTGCTTACCGGTTGGCTGCATTCACCCGGTTGTACTTGGTGAGCAACTCAATGCGTGTCACCCGAAGGGTGTCGCCTGCCGAGTTCTGCTGACTGATAGTGAGCCGATTCTTTCCTTGCTCGACGGGTGGGTCTTGTAGCTCCAGTGTGTTGCCACGGATCGTCATTCCGCCGGCCACCTGGTCATTAACCCGTACCGAAATTTCATACCCTGGGTTTAACAGCTTGAATCCAATCCTGAGCTGAAGGGATTTGAGCGTGTCTCTTTGACGGGCTGACCGGAGGTCATCCCCCACAGAAAAAAAGAACTCCCTGGTCTGACCGTCGACCAGCGTTGCCGGCAATTGCATTTCACCGCCAATTTTGTGCATCGGTGGCCAGGTCTCCTCCGCAGTCTGTCCCCGCATGTCCCGCGTGACCACGTAATGCTTGTCTTTGTCCGCCAGGAGCTGACGGTCTCCAAGTTCCCGCAGTGGCTGTTTGTGTTCGGACAAAAATGGCAGCCGGGGCGAGTGGGCATCGTAGTTAAACAAGTAAATCCCCGTGGCACCCTCCTGGTAATAACCACTGGCTGCCGCACGCAACATTTCGCCAGTCGCTTTGCCGTCCTCGGTATAGTCGCGCACATTCAGTTCAAGTCCTGCATAAATCTTGCAGTCGGTTCCCTCTGCAAGAGCCACAAAATCAGCGACCTCGGCATTCATGTCGAGGTACCCGGCATCCATCGGTATCACCACATCCACAAGACCTTGTTGAATCCAGCCCGCCACGTCGAGCCCCGCCATCGTGCACTTCGCCAGGGTCGGCGGGACGCGCACCGCCAACACAATTGGGTGTCCTTGCGCATGGCCAATCTCATCCAACCGCCCCCGAATGCGGCGCACCAGGCGCGTCAGAAGCGGCATCACCTGGTCACGCTGGCCATGACGAAAGAAATAATGGGCCCGCTGAAAATCCAACTCAAACCCATCCACGCCATAGTTCTGGCACACTTCTTCGACGATTGAAAATTTGTGGTCGCGCACCTGCTGCAACCCGTAATCCATCGCCCAGCTGTAAGTCAACCGGGCATCCTTGTAGTGATCTGGCAAGTCGTCACCAATTCGTACCTCGTTTTGCTTTTCCCAACGACTGCGGAGCGAAGGCCAGATGTCGGCGTGGTCCTTGTGCACGTCGTTCATCCGCATGCTGGCCCAGAATTTCATTCCCTTTCTTCGGGCGTGATTGCCCCAAATCTTCATGGGGTCCCGTCCACTTTCAACCAGCGCCCGTATGTTGTCGGCGGCCTGCTTGAAACTTTCTTCCCGCGCAAGAAAATTACCATCGTGATACTGGCCAAAATATTCTGCCACCTGCGTAGGATAATAGAACTGGTCGTCACTGTGGTTGATACAGGCAATGAACACGTCAACCTGGGTATCGGCCAGGTCGTCGACAAGCTCATGCAATCCTTTGGCGATGGTACCAGGATAAAACTTGTAGAAGGCTGCTGCCCCCCCATCGGTGTTGAACAAAATGCGCGGCAGCCCAGGCCGAGATGTTGCCGCCGACTTTCCTGAGAGCCCCTTGAGAAATTGAAATGAGTAGAGCTTTGTGTCCCGCATCACGAACCGCAATTTGACCGGCGTTCCGGCCAGCGCACCCACCTCTTCACTGCCCTGCCAGCTGGCCCGCACACGCACGTAGTTGCCGTTAATCTCGTCCGCATCGTCGAGCGTGAAACCTTCGATCGGCTGGCCATGGAGGTCCAGAATCTCAACACGGCAAATCCCGCCAGCGCTTGTGTCGACATTCAGCTGCAGGTGGTCCCCAGAAAACACAAGCGGCCGGGTGATCAACTCGCCACCCGTGTAGGCAGCATCGGCCGAGATAAAACCATCCAGTCGCAACACGGCCCGCCCACGTGCCCCCTGGCTCTTGAGGAGTGACTGTTCCTTGTGGGAAACGTCGAGCCCTGCGAAGTAAAACCACAACTCATCACCAACTCGAATAGCGTTGCCATCTGGCCAAATCGTACTGCTCCAAAAAGTGCCCTGGGGGCCCAGTCCGATGAACGGCCGGCGGCCGGGTGGTTTGTACCAACTCACGCCGTCGCGACTGGTTAAAAGCTGTACGTCCAGGGTCGAAGGCAACTGGACATGGAGGCCTCTCCACCACTTTCGCTGCATGTCGAATTTCCAGTGGTAGTAGGCATTCGGAAGGGCGATATAGGCTCCAGGCGCCTCGCGATACTTGCTCACATTGCCACCGTAGTAGTCGAGTCGATTGAGCCCGTCGGGCGAATTGGCTCGATCGATGTGGTCGGGTGCAATGACGACCGACTCGGGTCCCCAGTCGAGAAAGTTGTCCGAGGTGGCCCGGCCAACTTTCAAAACGATGCCTCGTGCCGCCTTACCCCCGTAGAGCCGCTTGTAATATGCCTTGTCACCCGGGTCGCCATGAATCACCCGGGTGTACTGCACGTATTTCTCCGCCTCCTCGTCCCAAAAGACCGAAAACTGGGTGTCATTCTTGCCGGGATTGACTTTGCGCGGACTCAACAAATGCCAGCGAATCCCATCAGGGGACCCAAACGCGTACTGGGCTTTCGGCAAGTCCTGTTCGGAGGCAATCGGAATGTCGCCTGCCTGGCCAGCGGTGATCTTGCCATGAACCGGTGTCATCTTGGCGAACATTTTGTATTTTTCGTCGGGGTTTTTGGCCACCGGGTCGAGAAACACCGACGCCCCTTCCAGTTCAGAAAACGCGTAGGGAAAATCATCGTTGGGCAAGAGAATGTTGTTCTGCCGCGACCCACGCCACTCGCACAAGCCCAGGTTCGGCTTCTTCCAGTGAATCCCGTCGTGCGACTCGGCATAGCAAAGAATGCGCTGATAGGGCCGCTTCCAGATCGGCCCCATACTGCTCCTTGATCGTCGGATCGTTGGGGTCGTCCGGGACAAAATGGTACGGCAGTGCCGCATAGTACATCCGAAACAGGTCGCCATCTTTCATCACGAACTGGCGCATGTCGAGCAGGCCGTTTCCTTCCCACGGTTTGTCCTGACGAACCAGCCGTTCACCGGTGACATGGGCCGGGTTCATGGTCATCTGGACATTCCGCATCGACTCGACGAGAAACTCATCGCGGCCATCCTCGGACCAGGGACCAAGAAACAGTTGCTTGCCAGATGCAATCTTTAAAGGGCCTCCCTGGTACTGGACGCGTACATCATCGAGGTAGACCACCGCATCACGCCGGTTGTCGTCGAGGGCCGTTCCCGGTTCGATCTCGATCAGGCCAATGTTACTACTGCCATCGTCATTGTTGCCCAACCGTAGCGGGCCACTTTTGGTGCCATCGATGGCGTACTCGTACGTTCCCTGGTCAATGTCGACCCAGATTTGCCACCGCTGCCACGTTTGGTCTTTGAAATCAACTTCCCGATCCACCCGCACCTGATCCGCATCGTTCGACCGCACGTTGTTACCGCCAAGAGTACCGGCAGCCAGGTGCACACGGCCGCCGAGTGTGTTGCCTATTCCCAGTTCTACGACCGAACTACTGGGCGACGCGCCCACGTCGTTGCGGACGACGTACATCCAAAGCGACACGTGAAGCTTGCCACCCCGCACTGTCAGGTCACCGGCGCTGAAATGGCCTTCGGTTCGCCCCTGCTGGGCCCGATCAAGCCTGGCCCATTGCTTGTTTTTGTCGCGCGTTGCCCCCGCGGGATCGCCACTGGTGACCGTGGCGCCAAGCATGTCGCCCCCGTTTCCCGTCCAGGTGCCCACCGATGCATGAATCGGCTCGCCGAGGCCGGGGACCTCGCAGTCGTCAGCCAGCAAGACTATCCAACCATCACCGCTCTGACGTTCTTCCGGGAAAGCACTGCGGCCAAAACCAGCGGCCAGCAAAAGCAGAAACAGAACCAGGGTCATGCGCGGCAATGCGAGTTGCAGAACGGTCATGGTACCACTGTCCAAAAATTTTGCTGTCCAAAAATTTTGCTGCCCAAAAAGTTTGCTGCCCAAACACTTTTTTGTGCGCTGTTCCGATAGACTCACTGCCGAGGGGCGGGCACCCCTGGCAAGCCAGTTTTTGAGGGCCCCGCAACGGTGTCACCCGGTTTTGACTTTACTTTGAGGGTAACAGAAACAGGCGCGCGTCGCCTGCGTCGAGTGAAATCTGGAGCCCCTCCATGTCAGGACTGTCGTCAACCACCTCGACTTCTTCGCCAGTCCACTTGTTGACCTCAACGATGCCGGCCAGGTCCGTATCAAATTCAATCGTGGGCCATTGGGAGTAGGCAAAGTGATAATTGGTCAACATCACTGCGCGGCGACCATCGGCGTGCTGAAAAACGCCCACCAGGTAGTCGAAGTGAAGGTCATAATCTGCCCGGGAAATCGATTTGACGGGAGTACCAGCAAGTATTTCATCCGGATTGCTCTCGGGCGGAATTCGGTAGACACCCGTACTGGTGAGTTGCATTAATACCGGTCCCAGCTTCTTAAGTTGGCCGTTGAGCCGCCGGGCCTGGTACCAGTGCCGCGTCTTGCGATCGTCCCGGCTAATGATGGCACCCCCCTTGGAAAATATCTTGCCCTTGGGCGTGTAGTAGCAGAAATAGAGTACCCCCTTGGCCCCATAGGTGAGCGAAGCATTGATTTGCCAGCGAAGCTGCGCTTCGGTGGGGTCGGTGTGCGGGCCGTACGGCATGATGTTGAAAAAGTTCCAGAAAGGAATGTCATGCTCTAGCGCGTACTTGCGCATGGTGGCCAGGTTTTCGCAATAGCCGTCCCGGGCACGCCGATCCACGCTCGGCTTGAAGCGGGGATAGTGGTCCATGCTCAATACATCGGGACGTACCATCTCGCAGAACTGTGCAACGTGCTCATCGTAGGTGTCGGTGCCCAGTGCACTTGGAGGCGCGTAATTGGGAAACAGGTTGATATAAGCCAGCCTGCCTGGATGCGCCTTGCGAACTGCATCGACTTGCTCGCGCAAACCGGGAAACGATGAAGCGCCCGGTTCGTCACGTATGCTGTAGCCCCAGCAGGCGTCTCCGGTAGGCAATTGTTCGACAGGTGTCCCGTGACAATGGACCAGCCCCTTCATGCCATACTTCTCGCACAGTGCCAGTTGTCTTTGGGCCGTGTTTGGTCGATCCGCACCAAACCCGCCCAACACAAGATTAAAATTGGCCTCGGCAATTTCAGCGTAACGCCGATCCATCTGGTCATCGGCCGGCGGATCGACCCACAACCCAATGGCAAACTGGTCCTGGACAAAAGGCTCGGCCGGGGAATCGGCGCGCGCCGGGACCAACAAAAACACCAACCCCACCAGGCTAGCGGTCAAACACCAGGTTGCAACCGATCGCTGAAATCTCCAGTCAAGAAAAACCACGGAGTGAAACCTTCGGATAATATCGTGCATTTCGTACCTTTACTGTGTCTACACCATGGGAACCCAAACAAGCATGCGAACTTCTACCAAAACCGTGTTGATTGGTTTTCCGCATTGACTGTCCGACAAAGGGGCTGTTGCCTTTTGATCGCACCCGGTTCGATATAACCATCCGTCTTCGCCCGGTTGATCCAACCGCTCGAAACTCGCCTCACCATGGCAATCACCGGTTCCAGACTCGGCTCAAGATACCTCAAGCGCCAACGGTTGCCCAGAGATTCAATCCGTGTGTGGTACCACCAAATTGTCTGGTCACACCGGTCGTTACTGGTCCGTAAACCGAAATCCAAACAGGTAGGCCGACTTCAGCCAAAATCGGATATAAACCGGTTTGCCGCGCAGAGACGAAAGGTCAGGATTGCCGTTCCAGCTGACCACCATTTCGTATTCATTGGCACGCAACCGGGCGCAGTCGTCCTGGCCAAATCCGGGCAAATTTTGGTAGCTGTACACGCCTCCATTGCGATCGAGCAGCTCTACCTTCACGTAGCCGTGGTGCTGGTGATTCCAGGCCCGGTGTTCTGGTGCAATATTGACCACAAGTCGATTGCCTGTCACTTTGACTTCGCGCGACAACACCCACCCACCGTTCACGTCACCGTACTGGCCAATAAACCGGTCTTTACGAATCTGCGCCATACCGATGGTGCGGGTATTGTCGGGGTACCGCTGTCGCCAGGGTTGGGATGCGCCAACGTAATAGAGGTAGAGGAAATGGCCCCGCTCAACAATGCTCGTTAACATCCAGGTGTGCCCCGCGTCCCACTGGCCTTCCTTGCCGTTGGGGATAAAGGGCTCACGTAGCGGAGACCGGTGCCAGCGAAATCCATCGGGGCTGGTGGCCAGCTCGATCCAGCCATTGTCGTGACCATGCCGGGGCTGGATGGCCAAAAAGCCAATGTATTGATTGCCCCACTTCAGGGCCGACATGCGATCGAAGAAGTGTCCCTTGTTGCCTGGCTCGTCGCTGCGGTCCAGTTCATCCGGACCCAACACCTGCCGTGCGGGTGTCCAATTCTTCATGTCATGGCTTACCGTCACCGAAATGCGGGTGCGGGAATTTTCCGCCGAATAATGTGATTCGTTGGCGGCCAGTTGTTGGGGGCGGGCGTAGAGCAGCCAAATCTGGCGCTGCTCATCCCACACCGGGACATGTTGTGCGTCGAGTGCTTTCTTGTAAACCGGGTTGTCGTCGTGCAAAGTCCAGTCAACTCCGTTGTCGCTGTAGGCCACGTTAACACACCGCCCCAAGCCTGGCATGTGGTCACGATACCAGAGCATAAACCGACCACGCTCGCGGAGATGTTCAGGTGTGTGAATAACGACAAACTCCTGAACTGTGGAGTTTCCCGTCATCAGGATGTTGGTCTTCTCGTATCCCATGTACGGGACCTTGTCCATGAGCGGTTTCGTCCAGTGAACCCCATCGGTGCTTTCGGCATACGACATCATGTAGGCTGTCCGTTTATAATTTTTTACGGTCTTTCCACCACCCCACTTGCCGGTATCGTAGTTGGCGTACCACATGTGAAATTTCTGCATCTGCTCGTCGTAGAGCACATTCGGCAGGCCAATCGAATGCTCCCAAGGCTGGTCGGGCATCATGATCGGATTGTTGGGGACCTTTTGAGGTTGATTAATGCGCTCGTAAACGTCCCAGCGATCTGCATAGGACGACCGATCGAGGAACAGTTGGGTGCGGTGGCCAATGTCATCGGGCGTACCGTAGAGGTAGTAGGCGTCGCGACTCCCATTTTTCCGAAGTAGCGCTTCGTGTGCTGCCAACTCCTGCTGTTTCTGCTGCTGCCTTTCTTGCGATCGACGCTGCTCTTCCAACAAGGCAACACGGTCCCCCGGCACTTCATAGGTCACGGACACATCATCCAGGTAGATGACCGAATCTTTACCCAGGTTGCCAGCCGTGCCAGGTTCAATTTCAATCAGCTTGAACGCCTCGTCTCCCTGGTTGCGAATTTTCAACACACCACTTTTCGCATCATCGACGGCGTATTCGTACGTTTTGTTTTCGAGATCGACCCAGATCTGCCACGCCTGCCAGGTGTCGTCTTTGAATTGAACGTCGCGATCAACCCCTGGTTTTTCTCCGTCGTTGGAAGTGACCCGGTTACCCGTTTCGCGTCCGGCCACGATGTTTACCGAACCGGCCAGCGTGCTACCGAGGCCAATTTCGGCAACCGCTGCAGCAGGAAATTTGTCCGCATCGTTGCGGACAATGTACATATTGAAAGAAACGTACAATTTGCCACCAATCGGCCTCAGGTCCTTAAGGCCGAAGTGGCCTTCACTCCGACCGCCATCAGCCCGGTCAAGCCTGGCCCACTTGGTACTTTTTTCGTGGGGTGCGCCGGGCAGGTCACTGCTGTCAACCACTGCCTTGAGCATCACGCCATCGTTTCCCTGCCATGCGCCGGTGGTTGCCTGCAAGGGTTGGTCCGGCTGGGGAGTTTCAAAGTCATCGGCCAGCAGGACCAAGGTTTTTGGCTCCGAACCCTCCTCCGCCCTACAGGGCAACAGGCAACCCATGGCGACCAAGGTGAAAACCACAACTTCCATGAAAGCGGGTCGTAAAATTCTAGGATGATCGCTCATTCGGCTGCCTCTATTTCTTTCTTCAATTCAAATAAGTTGCTGGCGGTTTTATGCAGTCTTTTTTGCTTCTTCTTGGGGATGGCCGGGCGGGACGAATGGCCGCCGCTATCGAGTGGCCCGTTGGCGCCACCTCGACAACCTTTCACAAATTGCACCGATCGGAAAACGCATCGAT
Organism: Lacipirellulaceae bacterium; assembly: GCA_965243695.1. Lineage (GTDB taxonomy): Bacteria > Planctomycetota > Planctomycetia > Pirellulales > Lacipirellulaceae > JAKVCB01. Next base: position 102,886 of record CBDEWC010000014.1, read on the forward strand.
CATCGGCACAGACTCCCCCCCATCGGGTGCTGGCTGAACACACCAGGCGGCCAACCCAGAGGAGTTTGCCCGACGTCTCGATGACTTTCGCACCGTCCACTAAGCGCGTACCCTCAGACAAAGCAAGGCGCAGGAGACTCGTCCGCGAGACTCGCTCACGTCTTTGGATACATGCTACTTTCGGTCGTTCTGGCGGGTCGCCCAACCAGCCGGTTCTGCCTAACGGCGACGGAAACCAAGGCCCATCGCAGCGACCATGCTTAGCAAGACGATCGTGCACGGCTCAGGAATCGGATTCACGTCGTCGACATAAATCTTACTGTGTGGATTTGTGCCATCCCAGCCCGCCTCAATTTCCAGCCGGCTGACCGTGACACCCGTTCTGCCTGTATCAAGACCAGTGGAGCAGCTGCCATCGACACAGATCGAAGCGATGCCGGTATCCAGGTCCAACTCGATGTCCCACTTCGTCCAGGCATCGTTGGCGTAGGAGGTATCAATCGTGGCCCAGCCACCAGCACCTGCGTCGAAGTACTCGATTACACCACGCGTCTGTCGTCCGGCCATTATCGCAAGCCCATTGCTCAGGTTACTGCCGAAACCAATCTGCCCTTCCTGCGCATTGTTGGTTGAGGGAAAATAGAGCATCATCGAGGCTGCCGCCGTGCCGCTGCTCATCGCTGACCAACTGCTAATATAGGCACGCCCATCACTATTGCTGTTGTTGGCTCGATCCAGGAGAAGGTACTGGGTGCTGGCAGCGTGGGCTGGTCCAGGAGCTGCTGCGTCCATCACCACAACGTTCGCCGACGCTGGCTTGCCATCCTTGGGACTCCAGTTCGCGGGATGCGCTCCGGCCGTATCGCCCTCGAAGGTCTCAGTCTGAACAGCGTTGCCATCCTGATAAATCGTGGCAGCATTGGCTGGAATTGACAACAGGCTCAGCAATAACGTACTGGCCACCGTTACAATCAAAAAACGTCTCATGAGTCTCTCTCCTTGCGGCACTTTATACCGCGGCTGGATGTAAAAAATAGTTAAATACTGTTACTTCTACTTCCATGCTCGGACCGGTTGAGTCGGTTAAGCATTTGCCTCTTCTGCTGCATTTATTTCCTGCTGTCATGTCGGTATCGCTACCATTCTTGTTTTACCTCCCGATTGCTAAGTGAAAAAAATACTCCCGTATGATTGGATCAACAAAACGTGATGCCACACATTCTCTTTCCTTAATGGACTCTCCCGTGTTTACCTTCTAAAACGTGGTGCCCAAAGACCAACAAGGCTGCCGGCAAAAGCCAACAGCAAACAGGCAGCCGGTTCCGGCACCGCACTAGAACCACTGCCACTGCCTGAACCGTTGCCAAAATTTGCGAACCAGAGGGCGTAGTCGCCTTCGTCGATGACGCCGCTGCCATCGCCGTTCCCCATAAGGGTCGATTCGTCCTGGGCACCCAAATTGTCGCGCCAGACGGTAAAGTCGGCTGCATCGACCGTTCCGTTGTTGTTAAAATCGCCAGCCAGTCCACCGCCTGCCCCACCGGCACTGAGAGTCACCACTCCGGTCGCTGTGTTTACGTCCAGTGTAAAGTCAGCCGCATTCGGACCGCTGAGCGAAATTCCGCTGTTGACCAGCGAGCCGGCAGTCAGCACTTCAAACGACTCATTGCCGCTGAGCGTGAAACCCTCGGCCAATTCGACGCTGAGCGAGCCGGCCAGGTCGGCCGCCCCGGCAACCTGGAAAGAGTCAAACTCGTACTGCCCCGTGCCACCAATATTAATGCCGAGCGTACCGTCCGCATTGTTGGTGAGGCCACCGTTAATGGCGTTCATGTCGGTGCCCCCCAACGTGCCGGAATTGCTCACCGTGCCGCTGGCGGCGCCAACTTCAGCGTGATTGATGTTGACCGTACTGCCGGCGGTGATGTTGAGGGTATTGCCATTGAGGGCAACCGGTCCGTCAAAACTGAGCACCCCAGCCTCGCTCTCACCTTCGACGGCCGCAGCAGTCGTAACGTCAGAATCTCTCAGCAAACTGACCATGGCCTGGAACTGGTGGGTGCCAGCGAGTACATCGATCGCAGCATTTCCTGCATCGACATTGTCCAGCACCACCTGGCCGGTCCCGGCGATGTTGTAGAGGTTGTCACTGTTGTCGAAGACAATCTGCCGGGCAGTCACTGCTGCGTTGGTATAGACCGTCGAGTTAGCATTGATTTTACCCGCGAAGGTGGCGGTATGATTGTTGGCATTGGGGACCGTCGACGGCAACCAACTGGTCGCCGCGTTCCAATCGTTACCTGCCCCTAATTTCCAGCTGAAATCGGTAGTTTCGGCCGGTTCAAGATAGGTGTCCATGTAGAACGTATCGCCAACACCCGCTTCGACTTCCATCAACCACATGTCCTTACTGTCGGACCCTAGGTTGTTGCGAAGATTGATGGTTCCGCTGCTGGCGTTGTCGACATTGTATTCATAGGTTTCAGAATCCAAGTCGATGTTAACCACCCAGTTCTGCCATTGGTCTTGAACGAAAGGAACTCCAAACTCCTGACTGGGGTTGATCCCATCATTGGCCACGATTTCTCCGCTTGTTTTAGCCAAAAGTTGAATCCGGCCGGCCAGGGTGTCTCCAAACCCGATCTGAAACGGCGTATTGCTAAGGACGTTCTCGGAATTGACATAGGTGGCGAACTTGGCTGTGATCGTGCCGCTGGTCAAAAGCGGAATCGACATGTCGAACCAGCCCTCGGCCCGGCCACCACTGCCAGGTCCACGAATGAACTTGCCGCTTTGAGAGCCAACATTTGCAAAGTCGGTGCTATTGGTGCTTTGGTCGAGCGCGCCAAAGCCATTACCGGTCCATTCGCCAACCCCCCCGTCGGTAAAAATACTCTCCGGCTCGGCGGGTGATTCAAAGGCGTCCTGGAATACCAAGCCGGATACCGAGTGGGTCATTTCAACCGCCTCGAGCGGCTGGAAGCTGGTCAGTGCAAATGTGGCAACGATCCCCACCAGGGCAACCCGGGTAACTTTGCGCGACCCACAGGCGGCCAACAATGCTACGGCCAGGCCGATCAGCCCTATCGTAGACGGTTCGGGGATTGCGGTCAGGACAAGGCTGCCACCGGCAACCTCAAGATTAAACAGACCTGCGGCTGAGCCGCCCAGGGCGATGCCATCATCGACCAGCGATCCGGCCGAGAGCACGGTATACGTTTCCCCAGCCGAGGGGGTGTAGTCGCCCGCCAGTTCGACAGCCAGCGTTCCGTTTAGGGTAGCCACGCCACCGACCTCCAGCGAGTCATGCCCGCTGCCGGCGATCTGGACCAGGAGGGTACCATCACTGTTGAGGTCACCACCAATCGAAGAACTTCCGCCAAGCGTACCGGCGTTATTGATTGCGCCACCGCCTGCGGTGTCCTGAACACTGTGGTAAAAGTTGACTGTGCCAAGGGCGGCAGAAATATCGAGCGTATTGCCGTTGAGATCGACCGGGCCGTCAAAATCGAGCGACTCGCCTGCGACGACCGAAACTCCGGTGTTGCTGTTAAGCGTCACTGGGACCTGGAACTGATGGCTGCCGGCCTGAACGTCGATGGACGCATTGCCAGTTTCTGCTTCAAGAGTAACGGCGGCAGTACCGGCGATGTTAATCCGGTTTGCATTGTTCAGTTCGATCGTCCCCACCGTGGCGGCCGAGTCCACCAGCACAGTTGATGCAGTCGTGATGGAACCGCCAAAGGTCGCTTTTTGTGCGTTGGTACGAGGCGGCCCGCCAGCGGGTGTCCAGTTGCCCGGGGTGTGCCAACTGCCCGAATCGACACCCCACACCCAATCGGTATTTGACGGCGGCGGTCCGCCCTCGCCGACATCGTCAATGTACAACTTGCTGTGTGGATTTACTCCATCCCAGCCAGCCTCGATTTCCAGCCGGCTGATCGTGACGCCCGTTCTGCCCGTGTCGAGATCACTCAAGCATTCACCATCGACACAGATCGAGGCCATGCCCGTATCCAGGTTAAACTCGAGGTCCCACTGCTGCCAGACATCGTCGGAGTAGGTGGTCTCAAGCGCAGCCCAGCCACTAGCAGCTGCGTCGTAGTACTCGATTACACCACGCGTCTGTCGTCCGGCCATGACCGCAAGCCCATTGCTCAGGTTACTGCCGAAACCAATCTGCCCTTCCTGCGCATTGTTGGTTGAGGGAAAATAGAGCATCATCGAGGCTGCCGCCGTGCCCGTGTCGAACGGGGTCCAACTGTTAATGTAGGCGCGGCCGTCGCTATTGCTGTTGTTGGCTCGATCCAGGAGAAGGTACTGGTTGCCGCCAAGGTGAGCCGGGCCGGGGACGCCGCCTGCGAGCACGACGTTGTTGGCCGACGGTGGCCTGCCATCCTTGGGACTCCAGTTCGCGGGATGCGTTCCAGCCGTATCATCCTCGAAGGTCTCACTCTGAAGCTCCACCCCATCCTGCGACACGGTGACGGCGAAGGTTGGGACCGACCACACAGCCAATAGCAGTATGCCTACCAGCCACGCCTTGGTAGCACCAACTGCTACGGCAGCGAAACCTGTCATAACACTGCTATGGAACCGCAGCAAACTTTCAGACTTATTCATTGGAATCTCCAACTTGTTTTTCATGACCATCATGTAAATTTTGTTTCCGATCAGACGGGAGGGATTCAATCAAGTTTTACCTGTTTCTCTGCATGTTGACCGCAGTAACTGCCAGGCTGACCTGAACGGGACGAACCATTCCAGAAAAAATCCCGTACCGCGCCAAAAGAAAAGGCCAACTGGAAGGTGTGCTAGTCCGGAGTGCGCTAGTCCGGAGTGCGCTAGCCCTGAGTCTGCTAGTCCTAGAAAATGCCTTCGTCCACGAGAAGGGACCGTTCGATTGGCGGTATAAATACGCGCCCATACCGGCGATGGCTCTAAAAAATGCAGTACCCACCAGTAGCATCCCCCAATTATCTTGCCCGACAAATACGCCGAAGATCCATTTGCATCGACGCCAAACTTCGCTTGCAATTGCGGTGTCTCTTACATCTCTCCTTAGCCTCAATCAATGCATGAGACTGACGATATTTCCCTCTTGACCCAGTTAAGGTCCTCAAAAGTCCTCAAGCGCAGCGCCGCGTTAAAGTCCTCAAGCGCAGCGCCGCGTTAAAGTCCTCAAGCGCAGCGCCGCGCAGCGCAGCCCGTCCTTTAGCGTACCAACTCGCGCCTATTTGTCAAATTTTGCAGGACTTTTTTCACTTATATTCTCCCCAGGTTTGGCTATTTGGGGCTCAGAACCTTAGACTTAATGGTATAGGGTGGGGGGCCGTCTGCGGTATTCTGTGGATTGGGGAGCATCCAGACCGGCAGAAGCAAGGGCACCAAACACAACTTGTGACGGGCAGATTACTTACGGCGGGCAGATTTGCCCGTTTCGTATTGTGGTAAAACGAATTCTGGCGTATCTGGGCTTGGAGCCAAGAAACCGGCTTTTCGTAGATAGAGATCTTCAGACCATGCGTCGACAAACCAGCCATGCCTTCACCCTGGTAGAGCTATTGGTCGTGATCGCGATCATTGGCATTTTGATCGCGCTTTTGTTACCGGCGGTCCAAGCTGCACGTGAAGCGGCGCGGCGGATCGACTGTAGCAACAAGCTTAAACAAATTGGCATCGCACTACACAATTACCATTCGTCCCACTCCACCTTTCCGCCCGGTTATTCAACCAACGGCCTGGGACCACCATGGCCCCTTCGCACCAAGCACGGCAGCGCACTGGTCCTGCTGCTACCCCACTTGGGACACTCCGACATTTACGACCACATCGACTTCTCGGTGAATTGGAGTGCGGAATGGTCTACCTATCAAGATGTTGCCGTTGATTGTAAAAGCCGTAGGCCCTACGAGTGGCTGTTTTCGACGTCCCTTTCCGATTTGATCTGCCCCAGTGATGACCACGAAGGTTTTGCACCGCAGTGGTTTGTCAGCGGACACTGCAGGCACCTCAAACGGGCCCTTTCAAATTATCTCCCCAGCATGGGCGCGCAAAGGGTACCCACTTCCCCGATGTGCCACCCTCTTTACCGAGGGAATTTCTTTCGCCAGCCGTCCCCCGGCACTGGAACTGCCCTCTGGGGCCAAACTCACAAGATAAGTGAAGTCTCCGGCGTATTTGGTTATTACGCGGGCGCTGGCTGTTCAATCAAGCACATCACCGATGGCACGAGCAACACGATTGCCTTTGGCGAAGTACGGCCGTTGTGCTCGACTATGCACCTGATCGGATGGTGGCGGGAAATTGGCGTGGTTGCTGGCACCACGGCACCACTCAACTGGGACACCTGCCCGGAAAACGCCTGTTGGACTGCCAATAACGTCGATCCCAGCGGGAATTGCCGATGCCACCACCATCGGAGTTGGCAAGTGTCACCCGGTTTCAAATCGCAGCACCCAGGCGGTGCCCAGTTCACTTTTGCCGATGGCTCGGTCCACTTCATTAGCGAGAATATCGACTATCGGAACTATCAACGTTACGGCGATCGCCGCGACAGCGAATTTGCCGATCCAATTTAGCCAATCCAATTTCAAACGGGTCTGACGAAATACCCTATGACTCAGCGGCCACCACTGATAACCCCAGCTTTCCCGTTGGAGTTCCAAGTCCCCCGTTTCATGATCGTGCTGCTGGTCGCATCGCTCGCAGCCGCAACAAGTTGCCGCCGCTCGGACCGACCGCAAATGGTCCCAGTGACCGGTACGGTGTATCACAACGGCAAGTTGCTTGAAGGGGCTACCGTGGGATTCATGGGAAGTGTGGGACGGCCATCCAGTGGCATAACCGACGCCCAGGGCCGCTTTCGGCTTTCGACCTGGGAAGAGGGTGACGGGGCTGCAATTGGTCAGCACGTGGTGACGATCATCAAGGCCGCCGAGCCGAAGTTCTCACCGAAAAAGAACCCCGATGGTTCTTATATTTTCCGATCCCAGGCCGAGCAATGGGCCTTTTACGATCGCGAGATGTTACTTCCGGACCGTTATTCCTCGGCCATGATGACCGACCTCTCGGCAACAGTGACCGAAGAGGGGCCGAACGACTTCACGTTCACGATGACCGACGAGTAAAGCCTGATGATCCGGGCAAGCGCCGTCTCTCGGTTTTAAGTTTCCAGGCAAAGCTTTACACTGTTGGGTCAGGATAGAAGGGGCCCCTGCCCGTTTTTGCCTCCCGTTCCAGGCTCCCTGGTAAACCACCCAACAACCCAAAGTGTTTCCGTCCTTCCAGCACGGAGGCCCCGATACTCCCTTGTTTGAATGCGATTATACTTCTGCGGTGAAAACCCTTCGGTGGATGGGCTGCTTCTGTTTGTTCGCGGCTTTGGCAAGCGGGGCGACCGCTGCCGACGACCCCACAACCGGCGATGACCAACGACGCAACCACGCCTTGAGCGTGCTTCGCGAAGCACTCCAAGACGACGACTTCGCCACCTGGGGCCCGGCTGCCCGGTTCTTGATGAGCCTCGACTACCCGCAGGACGTGGAAGCAACCGTCCGCGACAAGTTGGCTCAAAACCAGCTCGCCGTCGAATCGCAAATCGCCCTCTGGGAGACTCTGGCTGGTGCTGCCGCCCACGACCACCAACAACAGCCCTGGATCGAAAACCTTCGCCAGCTTGCCCACCAGCGTTCGGGCCCCGGCCGGCAGGAAGCAGCCAGTGCCCTGGGCCGGCTTGGCCATTCGATCGACAACGACCATGGCGCGTCACCTTCGGAGGTGGACCCACACCTGCGCGAAGCCAACGAGCGTTGGCTTCGGCTTGCCGCCGACCACCAGCAGGCCGAAGCAGCCCTGGTCGAGTTGCTCAAGTCCAACGATGCGGCTACCCGGGCCGCTGCTGCAAAGCATGCGCTGCGACAGATGCCAAGCATTACGCCCCAAACGGCAGACAAGCTGATCGCGCTGGCCAGCAAGGAACCCGCTGGCTCACCAGCCCGTCCCAGCTTGAGCGGTGCAGCCGCCGTGCATGCTCCCCAACAGAGCCAGCCAGACCAGAAAAACAAGCTACTCGAGCAGGCCCGGACCGGCGCAGCGGCCGATCGGGCCGGGGCCTGCGAAGCGCTGGGCCTGCTGGCCACGCATCAAGACCTGCCCGCGCTTGAGCAGCTTATGAAGGACCCCTCAGGACAGGTTCGCGCATCGGCTGCCTATGCCACCCTGCGGCTCGACCGTCGGGGCACGCGCCGCCTGGCACCGCTCGATTGGGCTGTGATCGGAGCTTATGCGCTCGGGATGCTTGCCATCGGATGGTACTACTCGCGGCGGACCTCCAACACCGACGACTACCTGCTGGGCGGCCGAAAGATGCGCCCCCTGAGTGTGGGATTGTCGCTGTTCGCCACAATGCTCAGCGCCGTCTCCTACCTGGCCTGGCCGGGGGAAGTTATCCGTTACGGTCCCATGATGATGTGTGTCGTGCTGGCCCACCCGATCACCGGCCTGGTGGTTGGCTGGCTGGTGATTCCTTTTATCATGAAGATGAAAGTCACCACCGCGTACGAAATTCTCGAAATCCGGCTCGGCCTGTCGGTCCGTGTGCTGGCCTCGGTGTTCTTCCTTTTGCTGCGTCTTTTATGGATGGCCGTGATCATCTACGCCGGTGCGAGCAAGGTGCTGGTACCCCTGATGGGATTGCCCGTCGGAGCCACTCCCTACGTGTGTGCTGTGCTGGGAGTCATTACGATTATTTACACCTCGATGGGAGGCCTGCGAGCAGTCGTCATTACCGACGTCGTTCAAACACTGATCTTGTTTGCAGGTGCGATCATCACGTTGGTCCTGGTAACAGTGTGGATGGGAGGAGTCAGTGCCTGGTGGCCTCAGCAGTGGGCCCCTCACTGGGTTGAGCCTACCTTGTTTTACACACCCAACATTCGCGTTACGGTGATGGGCGCGATGCTCGCCTCGTTTACCTGGTGGATTTGTACATCATCGTCAGACCAGATGGCTATCCAACGTTATCTGGCCACCCGCGATACAAAGGCAGCCCGGCGGGTGATCATTACGTCGCTCTCGACAAGCATTCTGGTCGATGGCCTGTTCCTCATGCTGGGGTTGTCGCTGTGGGCATTCTTTGCCAAAAACCCACACTTGATTTCCGACGGACAGCGCCTCTTTAGCGACGCCGACAAACTCTTCCCCAGGTTTGTTCTGGTGGGCCTTCCGGTGGGCCTTACCGGGTTGGTGGTGGCAGCCCTGCTGGCCGCTGCCATGTCGAGCCTCTCCTCGGGGGTCAACTCGTCCTGTTCGGTGGTGATCGTCGACTTTATCGACCGTTTTCGCAAATCGACCCGCAAAAGAACCGACTCGGAGCACGTACAGCTGGCCAAGTGGGTTTCGATCTTGATCGGGGTGGTGGTAGTCGCGCTAAGTTCTTACGTGGGCGTGGTCAAGGGAAACCTGCTGGAGGTCAGCTACAAGGTGGTCAATCTACTGGTCGGTCCGCTGGCAGGCCTGTTTTTCATGGCCATGTTTGTCCGCTGGGCCACCGTCCTGGGCACCATGGTGGGGGCGGCGTGCGGCTTGATTGTTGTTGTGGCCATCAATTTTTGGGAAGATTTTACTGGGGCCAAGGGAATCGGATTTATTTGGTCGCTGCCGCTGGGAGTGGTGGTTCAGCTTGCCGTGGGCATGCTGGTGAGCTTGATTCCTGTGGGGCGTCGTAAACCGTTACCTGCCGATTAGTCTCCCCAACACCATGCATTTGAAATTGGTCACACTTTATAAGAACAGGGCTGCCCCCTTTGTGGCGTGCTGCCCATGGACTGAGGAAAACTCGATGTCACAACTTGCGATTTTAGCGGCCTGCCTGTGGTCTCTTTTTTGGGCAACCACCGCTGCTGCCAAGGCTGGAGATCCACATGCGTACCAGGTTCTCCCGAACGAACAGGAGGCAACCGACCCTTCACAACTGCTCAAAAACTATCAGCTCAAAGAAGCAAAAAAACAGTTTGACGCACGCCGTGCCGAAATTGCGCAAATCACCACAGCCGGACATCTTGAAGCCCGCAGAAAAAAAATCCGCCAACAGCTGCTTGCCATCAATGGTCCTTTCCCTGCCAAAACTCCTCTCCACGCGCGTGTCACGGGCAAAATCGACTGCGATGGTTACACGATCGAAAAAGTGATTTACGAAAGTCACCCCGGGCACCATGTGACGGCCAACCTCTATTTGCCAGAACAGACCAATCCACCAGTTCCCGGCGTACTGGTGCCATGTGGTCACAGCCGCCTGGGCAAAGCGTATCCGAGCTACCAGAAGATCTGTATTTCGCTGGCCAAAAACGGAATGGCGGCCCTGATCTACGATCCGATTGGCCAGGCGGAGCGGCGGCAAATCCTCAATGACCAGGGTCGTCCGGCCGTCGGTCCTGCCATCGAACATCATGCAGCCGGGGTCGCAGGAAATCTCGTCGGCCTGGGAGCGGCCAACCATATGATGCATAGCGGCATGCGCGGAATCGATTACCTTCTAAGTCGGCCCGAGGTAGACGGGCAAAAAATTGGCTGCACGGGAAATTCGGGCGGAGGAACCCTGTCTGCGTACCTGGTGGCGTTTGACGATCGGATCCTGGCTGCCGCCCCGAGTTGCTGGTTGACCACCCAGGAGAAAATGTTCGAGACGATCGGTCCACAGGATGCTGAGCAGAGTTTTCCCAACCAGACGGCCATGGGAATTGAACATGCCGATTTTCTCACGCTCGCGGCGCCACGGCGCGTGCTGATGTGCCTGGCGACCTATGACGAATTCGATATTGAAGGTTCCAAAGAAACGTTCGCCGAGGCGCAACGATTCTACGAACTCCTGGGGGTTGGTCAAAATGTCGAATACTTCGAGTACCCCGACAAGCACGGTTTTTCTCTGCCCCGCCGCCAGGCCGCGATGCGGTTTTTGCGCCGCCACCTGTTAGGAAAAGACGACAACCCGGTCGAACCGGAGATGGAAGTTCAGGATGCCAAAACTCTCCAGTGCACCTCCAGTGGCCAGGTACTGCGGGAACTCAAGGGCAGGAGCCTTTACGAGCTCAACCGTGAACGGGCCGACGCCTTCAAGACGGCGCGCAAATCGCATTGGAGTACCGATGCATCCACCCGTGAGGCACTCGCAGAAGTTCAGCGACTCGCCGGAATTCGCCTACCGGTCAACCAGCCACAGGTTACAAGTCGCGGCATGGTCCCGACCGAAGATGAGGTCCAGTTGGGATATGGCACCAATCCATCAACCGGAATTGCCCACTCCACCGCCCAGAACGGAACCCTCTTTACGATCGAAAAGCTGGTCCTGGAGCGCGAAGGCGAAGTCCCAGTCCCTGCGCTTTTGATGAAGCCGATGGCCGAAAGCCCCGACCGTCGCGGCGTCGTGATTTACGTCTCCGGCAAAGGCAAACCGGATGACATGACCACCGGCGAGGACATTTTTCGGCATGCTGCACTGAGTAACCATCTCACCAATGGCAAAATGGTCTTGAGCATGGATGTCCGCGGATTTGGTGAAACGGCTGCCACGGCACCCGACTTTTCGCGTGGTTACTTCGGAACCGATTACGAAACAGCCATGCTGGCCCAGAACCTGGGACGGCCCTTGTTGGGCCAACGGACCGAAGATATCCTCGCGGCCGTTCGTTTCCTGGTGTCGCGTGATGATGTCGACCCGGCTACGATCGAATTGATTGGCGAGGGCGCCGCCGGGCCTGCCGCACTGCACGCGGCAGCCCTTGATCCAACCATCGCCAAACTGAAGCTGGTTGGTTCTGTCACCTCCTGGGTTGATGTGGTGAGCAGACCGTCGGGAAAAAATCAGCTCACCAACGTGGTTCCGTTCGCGCTGGAATATTACGACCTGCCAAACCTGGTCGAGGCAATTGCGCCGCGCGTCGTGATGGTTGTGGATCCGGTCGACCCCACCGGCCGGCTACAAACGGCGCCATAAATCCCTGGTCGCTTGATGCCGACTTCCGCTAGCGGCAAACGCCGTGACAAGCAGCAGCACCAGGCTGGCCGGTTCGGGAACCGTCGCGCTATCACCTGGGCTGATTGCCTTGAGAATCAGGTTCGTCCCGGTGACAAGTAAACTGAAGCTGTTGGCATCGGGGCCGGCCAGGGTTAGGCCGTGGTTGGTCAATCCGCTGGCGGTAAAAACCAGGAAATTGGTCCCGGCAGGCGGTTGGTAACCTTCCAATAGCTCAACACTCAGAGTTCCGTCGAGGTTGGCCTCGCCGGTCACGTTCAGCCTGTCGTAGTTGGTCGACAAATTGCTGGCGATTTCAATTTCCAGCGTCGCGGCCGCTTCCATGGTAAACGTGCCCCGAACTTCAAGGTCGCCAGTCCCGCTGCCAGGCGTCACGGCACCGGCGGTAACGTGCAGACTGCCACCGATCACGCCATCGCCACCGACTGTGCCTGCCATCACGTCAAGCTGACCACTGCCAGTGGCGGTCGCATCAAACTGCAGTCTTCCATCCCCTTGTTTTGTGACCGTGGCACCGTCGAAGTCCAACGAACCGGCGAGTGTTAACTGGGAGTTTGCCGCAATGTTGAACGTGGTGTCACCTGTTGCGGTCGCGGGAATCTGCCATTGGTGGTCACCAGCCAGCACATCGATCACCACACCCTCGGTGGTGTCTGGCAATTGAATCTCTCCTGTGCCCGTCAATTGATACGAGTTGGGGCCATCGATCTGCAGCCGGGCAAAAGTGACTGGCGCGTTGACCTCAATATTCACAACCTGGGTCACTGCGCCGGTCAACTCCACAGTCAGCAAGCCATCGGGAAAGCCAGACCAAGACCAGTTGCCATCGGTATGCCAGTCGCCACCGGTCGTGAGGGACCACTGGTAAACGGGAACAACCGCTTGGAGGATGGCGCTCTTGGGGTTGAAGTGAAGGGTGAAAAAATCGGCCGCGGGACCTGTGAGGGAAACGTTGTTGTGAATCACCTCATCCGCAGACAGGACCATGAACTGTCGACCGGCTTCTACCTGGTAACCATCGGTGAGCGCGATCTCTATCGAGCCATTGAGTTCCGCCGTGCCTTGCACCGAAAGGTGGTCGTAATGACTGGTCAAATCCCCACCAATTTCAACCGCCAAAGTACCATTGGCACCCAGCTCAAAGTTGCCGAGCACCTCCATCTGGTTACAAGATCGCGAAAAGTCGCAAACCGAGCTGCCGGTATCTTTGCGTCCTGGGGCCAAAGCGCCGCTGTTGATCTGGAGGTCGCCGACGATTTCTCCTTCCCCGCCAACGGCACCCGCAACGATGTTCAGCGTGCTGCCGGCCAGCTGGGTCGTGCCGTCGAGGTAAAGGGTGCCTGCTCCCTCCTTGGTGACCGTCCGGCCCTGCAGGTTGGTGGTTCCGCCAAGACTCAACGAAGCACCAGTGGCGATATTAATGGTGGCATCGTCGACCAATTCCAAATCGGCATCAATCCTGTGATCGCCACTGGACACTTCCATGCTGGCCATTCCATCGGTCGAGTCCATCTGTAACGAACCGGTTCCCCTGACGCGATAAGTGTTGGAACTGGCAATCTGGAGGCTTGCGATCGTGGCTTGCTGCACCAGTGAAATGTTCGTCACGCTCGTGGATGAACCAGACAACAGGGCAGAAGCAAAACTCCCGTTAGGTACGGTGCCCGGCGCCCAGTTTTCAGCCCCATGCCAGGAACGACTCGAGTCTCCTACCCATTGTGTTACGATAGCCCCTGGATCAAAGTCGATGGTGTGCAGCTGGTCGACGGCTAAATTTGAGACGAACTGGGTACCACCGCCAGGCCAGGCAATTGTCAGGTCGACGGTACCTGTATGGCTGCCGAGCCCGAAGTGCAGCGTGGGATCATTCTGGTTGCCCTCGCCTGTGCCAAACTCAACTTGTCGCGTAAGCGTTTCCTCACCGAGTTGAATGCGTACCTGGGCCCCCACGGCATCGCGCGTGATCGTTTGCCCGTCGCCAACCATTTTCAGCTTGAGCCAGTGGTTGCTGTTACCGTTGTTCCTGAAAAGTTTGCCGCGGGTGAGCAGATCTAAATCGCCGTCATTGTCGTAATCGGCGAAAGCAGCCTGGTACGTTGACCCCAGCCCGCTGAGCCCGGCACTGTTGGTCTGGTTGGTAAAATTCCAGTTCCCGTCGTTGCGATAAAAACGTGGCGCGTCCCCGGAATAAACCGTCGTAAAGAAGAGATCCAGGTCGCCGTCGTTGTCATAATCGCCCAAAGTGGGCGAAGCGTACGATTCCTGCCAGTCGGAGCCATCCAGTTCGTCCATCAGCTGAAAACGATAGGCCTGGCTCCCACCCAAGTTGCGCAAAAACTTGGCATGGTCCTGGCTACCATCCCCCCAGCTGTGGCGGAAATTCCCCACAAACAGGTCGAGTTCTCCATCGTTATCCATGTCTCCCCAGGCCGAGCCAATGGTGTGGCCGTACGGGTAAGATGGTCCCGGTTCACCCGCCACTCCCAGGGCCGCACCTTGGTCGCTAAAACTGCCGGTCCCATCATTGACATACAGCCCATTGGGTTCCAACCGATAATTGGAAACATAGACATCGATATCCCCATCGCGATCGAAGTCGGCCGACGTAACCCCGCGGGCTGGGCGAGGACGTCCGGCGGTCACCACCGTATCGTTCGGCTGGGTCCAGGTGACGGTGAAGTTGTCGTCGCCGTTATTCTTTATGATCGTATCTGGAAAATAACCGCCAGAATCCTTTGCGTATCCGCCCTGGTAGAGATCCAAATCGCCGTCGTTGTCGTGGTCTCCCCAGCTTGCACCGCGCGCATTTTGGGACGGCGGAAATTCATGTTGAGGCAACGCGATCTCGGTAAAACCTGTCTCTTCGACACTGTCCCAATCGTTGCGAAAGAGCCTGCGTCCGTTGAAGGAGAAAAGGTCGAGCCACCCATCGTTGTTGTAATCGCCCCAGATACCAGATCCGACCGGTGCATTCTGGCCTGAAGCCACGGCGGAGAAGTTCCCCCCACCGTAATTCCGCCACACAACGCCGTTCGTGTGAAGATCCACAAAACCATCGCTGTTGTAATCACCCCAGGACGCCTTGACATTACCCGGACCACTGCCGGAAAAAACCGAAGAGGTTACGTTGGTAAAAGTCTGCCCGCCAAGCAGCGCACAGAACAGGAAAAGCCACGACCCAAAAAGACATCGCAGACCCACAGACAGACAGCCATGTGCCCTCACCCAGACAGTACTGTTTTGCCGCAACCGCAAAACCGCCTTCCCCTCTTTCGAAACTGTCTCGAAACTTCTCTCAAGCCAACACTCTCTCCCAGGCCAAACCCTGTTTCTATTTTATTCGGTCGTGGCCGGATCCGCAAATTTCCGCTTGGTTTAACCCACCGGCGACGTTGCTACCGCAACGAATAACCCACAGGCAAAGGTTGCCAGCTGCCCGCAACCGCTTTTTGCCCGTTTTGCTCCATGTAAGTTTTGCTCCCTGTAAAGAGTGGCAAAGGTGCCGTTTGTCGCTCGCTACTCTGAGTAACGCAACCCTTTAACAGCCCAGAGATGAGCAAGTTCACAGTGCAAGAGACCCCACAGTGCAAGAGACCCCACAGTGCAAGAGACCCCACAGTGCAAGAGACCCCACAGTGCAAGAGACATGGTGCTTTGATGACCTCGAACGAACTTGGCAGGTGGCCGGCAGCGGTCACGATTTGCCCGTTCATTTTCATAAAATTGTAGCCCGACAGACGGTTTCCTCCGATCGAGTCGCTCATTGGGATTCCACGTTTTCTTTGGGGAACCATTTCTCGTTTTCCCCAAAACTCGTCCGCAAGTCTCCGCCTCCGCCAGTCTGCTCGGCGCCGATGCCCCCAAGCCCAAATCCTTCGCCCATTTTGAGGCGTTTTGCGGTTTTTGGCGCAACCTTCTGCACCTCGCAAGGAAATTCCGCCGCAGGAACACCTGGACGGAGTGGCTGAGTGGTCCTTGTGCGGGAACGTCGATCCTTGAGCCGCTCCTTCTAGGATGGATTTTTTTGGCGGTTTGGTGTAAAACAGCCGTGTCGAAAACGTACCCAGTCGCCCAGAACGGTTGGTTGGCAGATCCGTTCCCGAACCCGTGACCAGGTCAGCCTGGAAAGACCCTCCTCATGCAAATGCTCAAAATTGTGCCTGAAAAATGTACTGGTTGCATGCAATGTGAGTTGGCTTGCTCATGGGTGCAAACCGGAATGTTTCAGCCGTCACAAAGCCTGATTCGTGTGAACGTTTTTGACGAGGAAGCCAGTTATGCTCCCTACACTTGTCTGCAGTGCGATGAGGCGTGGTGCATGAACGCGTGCCCGGTCAATGCCATCGGCATTGATCCGTCAGGAGAAGCCAAGATCGTAATTGACTCCTTGTGCGTTGGTTGCCATCTCTGCACGATTGCCTGTCCCTTTGGGACGGTATTCACCTTGCCCGAAACGGATAAAGCAGCGAAGTGCAATCTTTGTGGTGGCGACCCAGCATGTGCCACTGCCTGCCCAACCGATGCGATTGAGTTTGGCGATGGCGATCAGGCTGGAGAGTGGTTTGAGCAATGGGGGGATCGCGTAAATTCCCAGTATGTGGAGGCAGGAAAAGCATGATCAAATCAGCAACGGGTGGATGGACCGGAAAAATCTTGCGTGTCGACCTGACCAAGGGGACATCGAGCATCGAGTCCATTCCTGAAGACTGGATGCGTGACTACGTCGGTGGCCGGGGCCTGGCCGACCGTTACATGTACGAAGAAGTCGATCCGACTGTCGAGCCGTACGCACCGGAAAACAAAATGATCTTTGCCACCGGTCCGTTGACCGGTACACCCGTTCCGTGCGGTGCGCGTTACATGGTGGTCACCAAGGGTGCGCTGACCGGCTGTATCACGACTTCGAATTCAGGCGGGCACTGGGGTCCCGAATTGAAATTCGCCGGCTACGACCTGCTGATCCTGGAAGGTTGTGCGCCGAAGCCCTCGTACCTCTACATTTACGATGATCACGTTGAAATCCGAGATGCTGCCGAATATTGGGGAAAGGGTGTCTTCGAAACTGAAGACGGTCTCCGCGAGGAGTTGGGTGTCCCCAACCTAAGAGTGGCCTGCATTGGACCGGCGGGTGAAAATCGTGTTCGCTTTGCCTGCATCATGAACGACAAACACCGGGCCGCTGGTAGAAGTGGTGTGGGTGCAGTCATGGGCTCCAAGAACCTCAAGGCGATTGCCGTTCGTGGCACTCAGGGTGTACCTATTGCACAGCCAGAGGCGTTCATGAAATCGCTTTGGGAAATGCGCGCGGCGATGGAGGCTAACCCGAATCCGGATTTTGATCCGGAACAAGAAGAATCGAAGGCGAATCCCAGGACAATTATGAACCCGGGCAAAAAAGCCTTTAATGATTTCGGGACCGCGGCCACCATTGATATGACGCAAAGTTTTGGTGGACTTCCCACGCGTAATTTCCAGGAAGGCCAATTCGAAGAATTTGAAAACCTCAACGGTGTTGCCGTGCGTGACACACGGATGGTAGCCACCAAGGCCTGTTTTGCCTGCACGATTGCCTGCGGCCGCGTGACACAGCTTGGCGAACATTCGGACAAATTCATGGTCAACATGCATCCCCGCAACTGGAAACAGGCAGGCGAGGGTCCCGAGTACGAAGCCGCCTGGGCGTTGGGCCCCGATACGGGGGTTGGCGACCTGGATGCGGTGCTCAAAGCCAACTGGTTGTGCAACGATCTGGGTATGGACCCGATTTCGATGGGATCGACCTTGGCCTCGGCTATGGAACTGTACGAGACCGGGGTCGTGACCGACGAACAGGTTGAAATGCCTTTGAAATTTGGCTCAGCCGAGGCCTTGGTGCGGATGACCGAAGCCACCGCCTATCGCGAAGGTTTTGGGGACGAGTTGGCCGAAGGGGCCAAGCGCATGGGCGACAAGTTCAATCACCCCGAAGTGTTCATGGGTAGCAAGGGACAGGAATTCCCTGCGTATGACCCGCGCGGTTTTCAAGGCATGGGTGTTGCCTATGCAACTTGCAATCGAGGAGCTTGCCACCTGCGTGCCTGGACACCGGCGATCGAAAGCTCCGGCCAGGCGGATCCACACACCACCGATGGAAAAAGTGAGTGGGTGGTCGAAGAGCAGAACAAAAGCACCAGCCACGACGCAACCGGAGTCTGCTTGTTTGTCGGGTTTGCCGGCGCCTCGCTGGAAAGTATGGTTCCGTTGGTTGCTGCGGCAACAGGAGTTCCATACACGCTGGAGGATTTTGTCCACATTGGCGAACGCACCTGGAACCTCGAGCGACTTTGGAATCTTAATGCAGGAATGACCAAAGCCGACGACACGCTACCCAAACGGCTTTTGAAAGAACCGCACAAAGCAGGTCCGTCCAAAGGGGTAACGGTCAACCTCGACGCAATGTTACCGATTTACTATGAGCAGCGCGGATGGAACGATGAAGGTGTTCCTACGCAGGAAAAACTGGCTGAGCTAGGATTGGGTTCGCTCTGATTTTTGCCGCTATTCAGGAAAAGTGATAATAGAAATGGCCCAACACCACATCATCATTGGCGGCGGCCCGGTCGCAACCAACGCAATTGAAAGTATCCGCCAGTTCGAATCTGGCGAGTCCCAGATCACGCTGATTTGCGACGAACCAGCCCACTCGCGGATGGCCCTGCCGTACTGGTTGGCCAAACAGATCCCGCGGGAACATACCTATACGGCAGACGATGATTTTTACAGACGGCTTAATGTCAAAGCTCGCATTCCCGAAAAGGTTCAATCGATCGACCCGGCCGCCAACACCTTGCAATTGGCTGGTGGCGAGTCGCTGCAATTCGACAACCTCTTGATTGCGACCGGATCGTCGCCGCTGAACCCACCGATTCCGGGTCTCGATTTGCCCGGCGTGCAATCTTTGTGGAGCCTGGCTCATACCGAATCCTTGTTAAATACGACCGACACGCTGAAAAAACCTCGCGTATTGATGATTGGAGCCGGATTCATCGGCTTTATCATGCTCAACGCAATGTACAAACGTGGCTGGCAACTGGCCGTCGTTGAGCGCGAACCGCATGTGCTACCCCGCATGCTCAATGTCGACGGTGCAGCGCTGGTCGAAAGCTGGTTGGCGGAAAAAGGAGTGGAAGTTCACTGCGGCACCACCGTCCAGTCCATCAGCCAGGGAGAGGGCTCCACGAAAGTTGTCGAGCTCGACGGCGGACAGACCGTTGAGGCAGATGTGGTTATTGTCGCAACCGGCATTCAACCCAATCTTGGCTTGCTCGATGGCAGCGGCATTGCCACCGATGAGGGGATCCTCGTTAACGATCTGATGCAAACAAACTTCAAGAATATTTACGCTGGCGGAGATGTGGTCCAGGGACCCATCCTGCACAGCGACCAGACTGCCATGCATCCCATTCAACCAACCGCGGTGGATCATGGACGTATTGCCGGTGCCAATATGGCTGGGCAGGACATCCATTATCCTGGAAGCCTGTTGATGAATGTTTTGGATGTATGCGGGCTGCAATGTGCCAGCTTCGGAGCCTGGTCCGATTCCAGTGCCGAAACAATCACCATGTCCAACGCCACCGGGCATGTGTATCGAAACATGCTGTGGCATGATGACGAGATGGTCGGCGCTATTTTCGTCGGACGGGCAGGGGATGTTGGCATGCTCACCGACGTCGGCATGGTGAAAGGTATCCTCCAGACGGGAACCCGTTTGGGAGCGTGGAAAGCCCACATCCAAGAAAATCCTTTCGACATACGCCGCCCCTATACGGCCCTGAAGGTTGCCCAACAACTCGCCGGCACAACCTTGCTCGGACGGGCTGCCCAACCACGCCAATATCGCTTTGGTGGGCAAGAAGCAACTGTTCCGCCCAATCCCAGCCACCAGGTTTATGTCAGCACCAAGTAGCGACGACATCGTAGTCCGCATCAACTTGATGGGCGGGCTCAAAGAACTCACGCCAGGCGACAGCCAGTTGACATTGTCCGCTGGGTCTGCAATCTCGGATGTCTTGGCTGCCCTGAATATTAATCCCGCCCGAGCCCAAATTGTGCTGGTCAACGGAAAACCCCACCCTGATCACGGGCACGGCCTATCTGATCAAGACGAACTGACGGTGATTCCGCTCGTCGGTGGTGGTTGAAAATCAGCCTCCTGTGATCGTGATTAGAAGGCAGGTTGCCTCCTCCTGCAGCAGACCGGTGCTTGTCATCGGTGGTCTGGGCCACGTGGGTAGAAAAACTGCCACTTCCAGCTGCCGTGGAACCATAAACCGATGTGCCGTAACACCGATTTTTTGTCCGGGGATTCATTTTAGCATCGGGTCCCTGTTGGAATTTCGGTCCAAACGGTTTAGCTTACAGCAACGATTGTGACCCTGCTGCGGAGCGCTAACCATGTCCCCCATAAATCCCTCCCCCGACAAGCCAAGACTGCTTGATCCGGTTTTAAAACACGCACGGTCCGAAGCGGTAATCATCTTTATCGTCTTCGCGATCCATATGGCCTGGTCCATTACCTGGTGCTACTTCAATGGTTACAACCTGCCTTCCGAGCAACCTGTCGACACGGTGTTCGGAATTCCTAGTTGGATTTTTTGGGGAGTGATTGTCCCCTGGCTCGTTGTCGACCTGTTTTCAGTCTGGTTCTGCTTGTGGTACATGGCCCTTGATCCGTTGGGCGAAGATAGCGCCGAGAGTGAATCCTCAAACGACGGGTCCTATATCAAGAACAAGGACGTCGACTGATGGGCATGTTCACCGCACTTTTTGCGCAGTCGAGCGGAACCAGTTGGGCGCTGATCGCGTTTGTGATCTACACGATCCTCGTGTTTGTGATTGCCGCTTTCGCGGGTCGCCTGCTCACCGGTCGTGGATTTCTGAGTGAATACTTCCTGGGTAGTCGCGGGCTGGGGATGTGGGCTTTTGCCATGACCTTTGCCGCCACCAGCTCGTCGGGCGGAAGCTTCATGGGATTTCCCTCGCTGATCTACACCCATGGCTGGGTGCTTGCTTTTTGGATCGGTGGTTACATGGTTTTTCCGCTGGTAACCATGGGTCTGGTGGGCAAGCGGATCAACCAGGTTGCACGAAAAACAGGTGCCATCACCGTTCCCGACCTGATGACGGCACGATTTGCAAGTGCGGAAATCGGTGCCCTGACAACACTCTTGATTGTCTTCTTCATGGCTGTATTTCTGGTGGGACAGTTCAAGGCAGGTGCGCTGATTCTACAAACCTTGCTGGAAGATGTGCCCCTGTTCCAGGACATCGCAAACCGCTCTGGTTGGCTTAACGAGATCCCGTTGATGTCCAACCAGCCGGCCAGTTACTTGCTCTGCCTGTTCGGATTTGCCATCGCCGTGATTGCCTACACCTGTTACGGCGGTTTTCACGCGGTCGTTTGGACAGACGTGTTGCAGGGTTTTGTGATGGCCCTGGGCGTAATCATTATGTTTTTTCTCGCGATCTGGCAGGTTGGTGGACTCTCCAATGCGGCAACGGAACTGGGGAAAATGACCCCGCCACAAAGACACCACGTATTCCTCGAAACAACAAGTCCCCCTGAGGATGCATTTTCCATTCCGTTTGGAACCTG
This sequence comes from Lacipirellulaceae bacterium, assembly GCA_965243695.1. Taxonomy (GTDB): domain Bacteria; phylum Planctomycetota; class Planctomycetia; order Pirellulales; family Lacipirellulaceae; genus JAKVCB01. The sequence goes on from CBDEWC010000014.1 coordinate 124,554, forward strand.
GATAGCAGAAAACACCGACAGTGGCGCAACCCGCAGGATGTTTCGCACAGCGGAAGCGGCCATCCTGGATGCGGGAGCAAGTCGCGCTCGGCCAACCCGAAAAGCGGGTGACAATACCCACCAGATTGAGGTTCTTGAAATTACAAGCCCCGGGGAAATTGCCCGTATTCAGCCTGATCCTCTGGAAATTCCGCTGAAGGTCCGTATTGTAGACACCCAGAAATATGCCCATGGTGATGGTCAACCAGGTATCTACATGCGGGCTCCAGGCCCCCATGCAACCCGCGCGTCGGGGTTTTTGCCGTTGACCCTGGCTATTTCTTTCTTCTTGTTCTGGCCACTTATGGGAGCCAGTCAGCCGGCCCAGTTTGTGCGCTTGATGGCGTTCAATAATTCACGCACGTTTGTACGGGCAATGGTCACTGTAGCCATTTATTACACCATCATTTATATCCCGTTGTTGATTATCTTTACGGTGGCCCGAGTTGTGCTGCCCGGCATGGAAATCGAAGCGGATCGAATCATGCCTGCGATGGCTGTGCACTTGACCACGGCAGCCCATATGCCATGGCTGGCTGGGCTTGTTGTGGCCGCCGCATTTGCTGCGGTGATGTCGACCGTTGACAGCTTTTTACTGCTGGTCTCCTCGGCCATGGTGCGTGACATCTACCAGCGGCACGTTAACCCGTCAGCCCAAGAAAAGACGCTGCGAAAACTGACCTACGCCGTCACGCTGACCATTGGTATCGCAGCGGTCGTGGGAGCACTGAACCCGCCACAATATTTGCAATATCTGATCGTCTACGCGAGTGGTGGGATGGGAGTTGCTCTACTGGTCCCCATGGGCCTGGGTCTCTATTGGCCTCGCTTTAATTCCTTAGGGGCGGTGGCGGCAATGCTGGGCGGTTTTAGCCCGCATGTCACCCTTTACCTGGTGGGATGGTGGCGCCACGGGGGATTTGAACCGATTCGCCTTTGGGATTTTGACCCTATTATCCCGTCGCTAGCGCTCTCGGTGGTGTGTGGCATCGTGGGTACCTACTGCGCACCGCCCACATCCTCCAAGGTCATCGACCCCTTGTTCTACCAGAAAAGTTAACTCTCACCGCAAAGTTCTCGAGAGTCTGGGGCCGGACCATCTCAATAATGGGGTGGCTTCTCGTCAGGGGAGTCGCCCTCAGACTGGTTTTCGATCAGGGATTCCAACCTGTCACACCGTTCTCCCAACCTATCTTTCAAACCCTCGCATTCACGGCGAAGTTCTGAAACTACGCTGCTTAATTGGTGCAAGAGGTGCTCCTGATGGGATACCAACTCTTCGAGTTGGATTACACGGGCCCCTAGAGTTTCACCCGACATATATGTCCTCGCATTTTTCCTGGCCCTTCACCACCGAGACTGGCCCTGTTCCACCCGGCTGACCCTTCACGGGAGCCAGAGACCGGTGCTGGAGGTGTTGACGAGTCCAGCTCCCTTTGAGCCTGCTCGAAACTGCCTGCCATGCCTCTCTAGCTACGGCAATGACAGTTCGGTGGTGTGGCCGCCAGATCCCGAGCTAATTCCGCACACGTTCTTTTGCCACAGCAACCGGAACACCTTCTTCCGACGGTGACGGACCATCGGGAGGATCGGAGGTCTCTTCCACATGACTAGCCAGACCATGGTTTGCCAGCCGACTACGACGCTGCTGAAGCGCCGAACTGGCGACCTGCCGCAAGTCATTACCGTCCAGACGCCGCAAATTGACCAGGCCAGTCATCGTATTGAGAACCTGCATTGCCTGTTCAAACGATGGCTTGAGCATCAATATTGCAATCACATCAGCTTGCATACTCCGGATCACAACGGCCGCCTCTTCAAACTGCTGGTGTAACTCATCGGTCACCTCAAGCGTTTCGATAGCCCCGGGAAGGTCGTCGGCCTGAGCCAGAACGCGGTTCTTCAGTTCGACCAAAGCATCCACATGAGAACGGGCCACTTCAATTTCAGAGGTTCTCTTCAGCTGCTCCTGAACGTCCAGCAACCCGTCGAGTGCGGTCTGAGCTGGCTTGTTTCCGCTGGCATGGCTGACCAAGTCGGCTTGCAATGTGAGAAGAGATTCGCTGGCCTCGAAGGCCACGCTGGCCGATGCGGTCGACTCGGCGATCCGCTGATGCAACTGGGCCGCCCGGGCGATGACCTCCTCGGTGGCATGCAAGTCGTCTGCTTGAGACAAAGTGCGATCCTTCAACTCCACCAGGGCATTGAGCGTGTCTTTCGCCGCTGCCATCGTCTCCTGCTGACTTCCGAGTTGTCCCGTCAGCCGCGATAAGGACTCAAGACGCGCATTCGTCTGCCTTGATTTTTGTTGCACCTCGCGAAGCGTCGACCGCATTTTGTCCATTTCTGCCAGGATATCGTGACCAACGCCGGGCAGTTCCTGTTGCGCAATCAACCCCTCAGTAAGACTGGACACTTCGTTCAAACAGTGTTGTGCCTTATCGACTTTTTCTTTGCCGACAATCAGACCCCGTTTTAGCTCAACGAGTTCTTCCAACACCCCAGTTGCTGTGGCAAGCTCGTTTTGCTGGGCTCTGAGAAGACCAAGAAGGCTGTTGGTCTCCGCCACACCTCCTGTTTGCCCCGCAATTTGCTGAATGGTCCCTTGCAAGCTACCAACTCGAGATTCCAGTTGCTCGAGTTGGCGTTGTGTCGGCCGCAGCATGCCAAAATTGATGAAGAGCATCATCAAACTGGCACCACCTGCAAATGCACACCACGATGGGACACCAGCGCCGAAGAATTTCTCCCGGCGAACTTCACGTTTCGTGAAATATTTCGTCACGGTCAACCTCCTGTAAACCTCACTGAGCGGGAATACCGGTATCCCCTGATCCATCTTTCCTATGTTTTGCTATCGGACCCCAAGAACGACCCAATCGAAAAGTTTCCCAACTGTTCAGTTCCGCAGACATTGATCGATAGTAACGACCGCGCCCAGTTCGACCGCTTACAACAATTGATGTGGCCCAAGGCTTGTTGCAAGGGAGAGGGTGGCGACTTCTGTGTTGCCTAAAGTGCAAAGCCCCGTCTCACTTAAAACGAACAGGGGTCACACTATTTCGAACACTGGCGCAACCAAAAGTGACGCACAGGTTCTTTTTCGTGAAATATCTCGCCTCTTCGGCAACCGAACTCAAGTTCCCTCCAGAAATAACCGGGGTTCATTTGCGGGACCCTGTTTATGGATCGTTTTCCCCGCGATGTCGCCACACCGTGCCAGACGGCTGGCGCAGCAGTCCCTGGAATTTTTCTGTTGGACGTAGGCCTCTTTCAAAACGGCTTCTTCCTGGAACTTTTGCTTGCTCTGGAGCAAGCTGCACTTTTTAGAAGGCGTCGCTACCCCCGTTTTTTCGCCAACCCAGCGGACCGGCGCGCTGGTATGATATTGGCATAGGAGCCTTTCAAATACGCCAACTTGTTGCTGGGTAACTCAGGCTCGATTTTTTTTGGTGGATCTACCACCGATTCATCTTGGACCGTGGTGACAATCAGGCTGTAGTGAAAACCGAGCTATTGCGAAGGCACCTCTCGTATGCGATTTGGTTTTGTTCTGTCTCTTCTGTTTGCCTGGACCAGTTCCGCAACCGCCGGCGACTTGCCAGCGGGTATTGTCAACTCGCAAAACCCCAGTGACCAATCTCTATCGCCCCAGGAATCTCTCAAGCGAATTACCGTTCCAGACGGTTTTCAGGTGACGCTATTTGCCGGCGAGCCCAATATTCGGCGCCCGATAGCGTTTGACTTTGACGATCGGGGGCGGCTATGGGTCGTTGAGAACTACTCGCATCCCGAGTGGCGTGAAAATCGGACACCCGATCGAGTTGTGATCCTCGAAGACACCAACCACGACGGTCGGTTTGATCGGCGCAAAGTGTTTTGGGACCAGGGACGGTATTTGACCGGGATCGCTATTGGCCACGGTGGGGTGTGGCTGGCGAACACGCCTGAGCTCACCTTCATACCCGATCGCAACGGCGACGACATTCCAGATTCAAAACCGGTTGCCATTCTTGATGGTTTTACAAAGTCCACAAACAACGTGTTGAACAATTTTCATTGGGGCCCCGATGGGTGGCTTTACGGCGCCATTGGCTTGACAACTCCTTCGCATATTGGCACACCCGGTACCCCCCACAAAGACCGTGTCCAGATCACCCGCGGAATGTGGCGGTTTCATCCGACTGGCCATGATTTTGAGGTCCTTGCTGAAGGCATGGTCAATCCGTGGGGTGCCGACTTCAACGAATTCGGTGACTTGTTTACCACCAACACCACCATTGCCCATCTTTGGCACATTGTGCCCGGCATGTACTGCCAGCGCCGCGACAATGAAACGGATTATCCTTTTGCCTATGGACGTATTCAGTCAATCGCAAATCATTTGCATTGGGGCGGAGGTGCCTGGCACGAATCACAGGTCACCGACGAGCAGCATTCCGTGGCCGGGGGTGGTCATGCACATTGCGGCGGAATGGTCTACCTCGGCCATAACTGGCCAGATGAATTTCGCGGTACCTTTTTCACCGCCAACCTTCACGGGAATCGGCTCAATAATGATCGACTGGTTCCCAAAAGGTCCACCTACGTCGGCGTTCACTCGAATGATTTTCTCTTCGCCAATGATCGTTGGTTTCGTGGCCTTTCGGTGAAATATGGTCCTGATGGTGGTGTTTTCGTCTCCGACTGGCATGACCTGGGGGAATGCCACGACAATGACGGGAGTCATCGTACAAGTGGCCGAATCTACAAGGTTGTTTATGGCGAACCAGAACGGCAAGCGATCGATCTCTACCATCTCTCAGAACTCGAACTTGCCCGATATCACCGTCATCGCAACGAGTGGTTCGTGCGACACGCGCGGCGGATCCTGCACGAGCGGTCCGTCGCGGGACACGACCTGACCGGCGCCAGGGAACTGCTTCGCGACATCTTCTACAATAACAACGATGAGCGCCAAAAGCTTCGCGCACTTTGGACACTCTACGTGATTGGTGACTTCAACGGCAACGATTACCTGGTTGAGTTATTAAACCATCCTGCCGAACACGTTCGCCGCTGGGCTGTGCAGCTCCTGGTCGACCGTGGGGAGCCGTCACCGGTTGCCATCGAAACCATGGCAACAATGGCCCACGACGACCCATCACCCAAGGTTCGTCTCGCGCTGGCATCCGCATTACAAAAACTCCCACCCGTAAGTCGTTGGAACATTGCAGCTGGCTTGATGAGTCACGCCAAAGATGCACAAGATCCCTATTTGCCGCGGATGATCTGGTACGGGGTCGAGCCACTTGTTACCGAGGATACACAGGCCGCGTTGGCGCTCGCTGGGAAATCACCCATTCCGCTCCTCCGCCGCTATATCGCCCGGCGTGCGCTCGACGTTGAGGATCCGCCTGTTGAACAAATCACCCAGGCGGCAATCGCCACGCAAGATGACCACGTCCGCTTCACTTTCCTGCAGGGTATGTTGGATGCCTTAGGCGGAAAAGGAGGCCAACCGGCGCCACCATCCTGGCCGACGGTTTATGCCCAGGTAAAAACCAGCGCGAACCCTTCGTTAAGATCCATCGGCATTCGCCTGGCAACTCTCTTTGGTGATCTGCAAGCGATAAATCATCTTCGCGACACGGTCCACCACCAGACAGCAGACCCCAAACTCCGGCGCGAATCACTGCAAGCATTGCTGAAACTCGAGGATGCTGTTCCAACGGACATGCTGCACGATCTGGTGAAGACGCCACAACTGCGGCGCGATGCACTTAAGGCCCTGGTGACTCGTAGTGAATCGTCAACTGCTGATGTTTTGCTGGCAGCTTATTCGCAATTCGAACCGGGCGAACAGCAGGATGCCCTTGGTGTGTTGGTGACTCGCCGGGATTTTGCCACACGCTTACTGGATGCCATTGGAAAAGGGACTATTATTCGTCGCGATATTTCAGCGTTTGATTTGCAACAGTTGCGTGCCTTCAAGGACGCAGATATCAAGAAACGAGTCGACGCCCTGTGGGCTGGCGATACCGAGCAACTTAACAAATCCGGCCAAATCGCACACTACAAACAAAAAATGACTCCCCGCTATCTCAAGCGGGGTGACCCGCTCGCCGGGCGACTGTTTTTCGAACGCGCATGTGCCAAATGTCATACCTTGTTTGGCGAAGGAGGGAGGGTCGGTCCCGACCTGACCGGCTCGGGACGCAAACATCTCGATTACATTTTGAGCAACCTGGTCGACCCAAGCGCTGTCATCGATCCAGCCTTTTGCTTGACGCACATTCTCACCCATGAGGGGCAGTTGTTCAGTGGTTTTTTAGTCCAACAAGGTGATACTTTCGCCGTGCTGCAAACCCAAGACGCACAGATACGGTTGAAAATAAAAGACATCGACGAAATCTACACGTCTGGCAAGTCGATGATGCCCGACGGCATGCTGCAAAACTACACCGATGACCAGGTACGTGACTTGCTGGTTTATCTTGGCAGTTCAGAACAAGTGCCACTGGGCGATCACGCAAACTGACCTTGTGGGGCATCTCCTGGTAACGACGGTCACAACCGGGACATTTTTTGCCATAGAACACAGGCCGTTTGTTCCTGGAAACAAATGCGGCCCTCGTTTAAACTGCGATACCTGTGTTAATACCGCTTGGAGCTCTACACCTCTGTAGAATTCGATAATAAAACACTGGTCTTCTACTCGGGGAACAACCCATGACACGTAAAATAGACCGGCGAAATGCGTTGAAAATTACGGCCGGCCTGGGCATGGGGTATTGGGTGGGAACCTGCGCAACAACCGCCCCCTCCCAATCGCCCAATGAAAAACTGAACCTTGCCTTTGTTGGAATTGGGGGCCGGGGTCGGGCAAACCTGGATGCACTGGCAAGCGAAAACGTGGTTGCCCTCTGTGATGTTGACGACCAACGCGCCGGTGATGCATACGAGGTTTACCCAACGGCAAGAAAGTACAAAGACTTTCGCACAATGCTCACTGACCTGGAAAATCAGATTGATGGCGTCGTTGTCAGCACACCTGACCACACGCACTTCCATCCTTCCCTGATGGCCTTGTCCAGGGGAAAACATCTTTACTGCGAAAAGCCACTTGCCCATTCGGTGTCGGAAGTGCGCACCTTGACCCAACTGGCCTCACAGAAGGGGGTTGCCACCCAACTGGGAGTGCAGCGCCATGCCCGAAGCAACGTTCATCGCATAGTCGAACTCATTCAGGGTGGTGCCATTGGCGACATCACCGAATGCCATTGCTGGATAGGGGGTAACCGGGGAATGCCGGAGATTAGCGCCCCCGTTTCAAAAATTCCCGCCGGCTTGGACTGGGATTTGTGGTTGGGACCTGCCACCGATCGTCCTTATAGTGCGGATTATGTTCCCTATAACTGGCGTTTTTGGTGGGATTTTGGCACCGCCGAGACTGGAAACTTGGGATGCCATATCCTGGACCTCCCTTTCTGGGCGCTGGACCTTAAATATCCAAGTCACGTGAGCGCAACCGGACCGGCCCCCGATGAACAACGTACGCCAAAGTCGATGGCAACACGATTTGTTTTTCCTCCAAGCGGAAACCGAAAAGAAATTGCCTTGCACTGGTACCATACGGATAATGGTCTGGACATCTTGCGGCAACACAATCTCTCTGCGGAAAATAACAACTCGTTGTTCATCGGCAGCGAGGGAATGTTGTTGTGTGGATTCAATCAGCTCAAACTTTATCCCGAAGAAAAGTTTGCCTCCTACCGGCCACCTGAACCGTCGATTCCGCCTTCCCCGGGCTTTTACCAGGAGTGGATTCAAGCCTGTAAGGGTGGTCCACACGCCACCTGTCATTTTGATTACGCAGGCCCGCTGACCGAAACGGTCCTGTTAGGCAATGTTGCCTACCGGGCGGAAAGCGAATTCGCCTGGGATGCCAAACGCCTCACAACCGTTGGGAGTGCTTCTGCCCAGCCCTATATTCATAGCGAGTATCGCAGTGGCTGGGACCCGGTCTCGGTGTAACGTCCATTGCTTCGGTCCACCAGGTCGCGCAACCACCGTGGAGTCGCTCCGATGTCTGGTTACACGCCCCTCAACTTCACGATGGTGGGGTTTTGCGCCGTACTTCTGACCGCCCTTGCCCTCGGGCCTGACCGGCATGCCCCCCCTAGGGTCACGATCCGTCTTTAAACACAGTGCCGTCGTCGGTTGCGTCGCGCTCACCCGTAGCGAGTCTCTGGAACACAGCCCGGATGTCCCGTACTCCGCCTATGGTAAACCATACCATCGCAGGGATACCCACCCCGATCTGAACATAGATCCAGACATGCCAGAAACTGTTCCACCATGCGTTTTCAATTGGGGTGACGAAATAATGCGTGGCGGTGACAACGACAAAAATCGAAATCCAAATCGCGTTCCACAACACCAAGGCGAGCGCCAAGAGTTGATCAAACCGGGAAAATTCGTCGGTAATACCAATGACGTTCAGCCATACTGCCCGCCACTTGTTGGTTGCCTTTTGATGGTCTCCCTTATCATCGTATTTTCCCCGATGCAGCATTTTATCCAGGTCGAAAGGCTCTCGCAAACGGACGAGTGACAAAAAGATGTAAACGACAATGCAAATCACCATGATCCAAAACCAGATGATCTGGCTTGTCACCTGCGTGTTGAGATAATCGACCAGACGCAATAGGGGTCCCTTGGCGGGAACCGCTGCAATCTGCTCGGTGTACTGCTGCAACACGATGCGAGCAATCGACAAGACTGCCCCGATCGAAACCGCAACGTACGCGGCCAGCGTTCCCCCGTACTTCCAATACAAACCGCCAATGATCGCGCATCCCAGGCCGCTGAATACGGCGCCGGTAATCGCAAAGTACATCTGAATAAACTCGCTTGGTTCGTAAAAGATCGCAAACAGTATGGCGAAGAGTGCCACTCCACAAATAGACCACCGTAACCAGCGGACATGTTGCTCCGGAGGAATCCGTTTTTGAAGTAACGGCAACAGAATATCCTGCACAAAAATACTTCCCCAGGAATGCATGTAAGTATCCTGGGTGGTAATCAAGAGGAAAACCATCGATACGCAAAACAGACCGCGCAACCCGGTTGGCAACATGTAGGAGAGCGCTACTGGAACACGCTGCTGCACGGCCAGTTGAGGAACGTCACTCTGGCGCAAATCATCCAAGACTTGATTGGCTTCGGCAGCTTGCGACGCATAGTTGGGATGGTTCAGGAACGTCAGCGCCGTCACAGCCAACAGCATCAAGCCGACCAGCCGAATGGCGTAAACCCAGGGAAAAATAATCTGCCCCATCTTTTGTTCGTGCGGACTGATCCCAGAACTTTGGTAGGCCTGGCTGCCTTGCCAGGAAAGGGCTCCGTAGAACTGGTTAAAAACCAGGATCAGAAAGAAGGCCAGCCCGAAGTTCTCGACCCGTGACGTATCAAACGGATTTAACATCGATTTTCCCGATGCCTCCTCGCGAAGTTGGTCTGGGTCTTCAATTTTGGCAAGCAGGCTTTCGTATTCGAGTCGGCGCTCCTGGGCAACATCGGCCATCCCCTGGCTAATGGCTTCGTCGAACGCCAATTTTTTTAAATCTGCATCGCGCGTTAAATCCTCCCTGGTGGATTGCGTGGGAGCTGTCTGCATCGACTCGACAACGTCTTCCCAGGGATACTGGTTCAGCAAAAACACCGAAAGCACAAGCAGCACCACGCCGCAAAAAAACCCTTGAATACAGTCGGTCAACATCACGGTGATCTGGCCACCGAGCGTGGTGTAGAGCAGTGCCATTCCGGTGGTGGCAACCATGATCGGCCAGTAGGTCGGCAAGCCCAAGACTGGCAGAGTGTCGGGCATACCACAGAAGTAGACAAAGAAGTTTGCCGCCACATAGGGAAAGATACCGAAATTCAGGAGCCCGCTGAGCCAAACGATCATCGCCGCAAAAATGCGAAAGCGACGGCTGTACCGCACTTCGAAGAACTGGGCCAAGGTCAGACAACGTGTTTCTCGAAACCGGTAGTAAACCCAACCGGTAAGCGTAATGACCAACCCGGCCGGCACCGTCATCCACATCCACCAAATCGTCGGGAACCCAGCCGCGTAATATTGCTCAAAGTAGGAGACGGCTGAAATCGCCCCCAAACCGGTGGCACTGGCCGCCATGGTCAACACGTAACGCCCGGCGGTCCGGTTGCCGGCCAGAAAGTCGGCCACACCTTTCATGTACCTGGCTGTATAGACGCTGAACCAGGTGATCGCAGCAACACACGCAAAGACGATCATCCAATCGATAGGGTGCATTGTCATTATGGAATTTTCTCAGCGACGGAAAGTGCAATACGATTGTTTCTTACCTCGACACCGGCAGCACATGCCACACTCGTTTAACTCGCTTCTTGTCTGTCCGTTGGACAGGTCTTCTGGTCTGCCAGCTGGACAAAACCGTGGCCCCCATCCCTGACAGGGTCGGCCTCTTGCAACCTCCAAAGAATAAAGCCTTCCCGCCTTTCTGCCCAGTGAAGTTCTTCGTAGCCAGGGGAACTTTTGCTGGCCAACTGGCATGAACAAATCCGTGGTTTCAACCCAACGCAACTCGTGTATAATAGCGACGAAATAGCAGGTTTTCCCGCCAACCCCGGGTGACACACGACTACTCTCAACACCGTTTCTCCAAAGAGCGAATCTACTATGAATCGTGATTATTTTCGTCAGGTTGCCAAGACCACCGGCACGCAAGTTTGGGTCAACAATCCAAGTTCCTCAGACTTGAAGTTGGCCATCGAAGCCGGCGCGATCAACGGAACCACCAACCCGGCTTACGGTTCCAAGTTGCTCAAGTCGGAACCCGACTACATGGAACCGGTCATCGATAGCGTCATTAACCGGGTTGCTGACGACAACCAGGCAGCCGATGAAATCTACCAGATTGTGAGTCGCCGATTCATGGAGGGGTTTTTCCCTTTGTACGAATCGAGCAAGGGCCAGTGCGGAATGGTGACGATGCAGGACGACCCTCGTCGGGATGAAGATCCCGACATGATCATTGAGTCGACGCTGCGGCACGCAAAAGTGGCGCCCAACTACATGGCCAAAATTCCCGTCATTGAGTCGGGCATCGAAGCGATGATGCGACTGGTTGAAATGGATATCCCCTTGTGCGCGACTGAAATATTTTCTGTCGCACAAGCCACTGCGATGTGCGATGCCTATATTTCGGCATCGGAAAAATGTGGAAAGGCTCCTCCCTTCTACCTGACACACATTACGGGAATCTATGATGAAGAAATCCAATCACAAGTTGCTGCACAGGGGATCGAGATTGATGCCGATTTGCTGAAGATGGCTGGTACCTACGCGATGCGCAAGCAATACCGCGTGGTGAAAGAACGTGGTTACCCCACCATCATGCTGGGCGGGGGAGCACGTGGGCCACACCACTTTACCGAATGGGTCGGAGGCGATGCTCACATCACAATCAATTGGAGTACGTTTGCGGAATTGATCGAAGCCAACCCGCCCATCGAGGATCGGATCCACGCTACCGATCCTGAAGATGCGATCGCTGAATTGCGCGACAAGATCCCCGATTTTCGCCGCGCGTACGACGATGACGGACTGGCTCCAGAAGAGTTCGCCAGCTACGCACCCCTGTTGCGGTTCCGCAAAAACTTCACCGATGGGTGCGATGCGGTCCTGGGGCAAATAGCCGATCGCAGAAAAACGGCCGCGGGAGTCTAAGTCGAAACCCTCAACATCCGTGACCGTCACTCATCGGTCAACGGCTTGAGGTCAACGACTTGAGAATGGGGATTTCAGCCGCGTGCTGGCTGTTGACCAATCCGATTTGTTCTAGGGTCACCGTTACGGAATGTGCCGGATGACCGGTGGGTTGGGCGTGAGTTGTGCGGTTCTCACGGGCCGCACCTGCCGGCCTATTGGTGCCGATCCCCGCAAACCTCGAAGGAGCAAAACCATGTACCGCTGGCCATCGGCACCGATGGCTACGCCAGCGCCGGCACGCTCACCGGTCTCTTCCATTACGCAAGTCAGCCAGCCCCAGCCTGGGCTGGCCTCGCCGGTGCCCTCCCTGCATCCTTGAGGACACCGGGGCCCCTGATGGCCATCTCGAAGGAGCCTGGCCGCCCGATATTCGGCCTTCGCTTGGGCCTTTGAAGTGAGGACCTGGTCCTCGACCAAGCGCGGCAACCCGTTCTCGCTGCGCCAAAAATTGACTTCTTCAATCGCACTTGCGCTGGCCAGCGGACTCATTACCAAAACCACCATGATGGTGCGCATCTCTGTTCTCCTGTTCCGGTTTTAAATAAAAATCGCCCTGCCATGCCTACCCACAGCCCGATTTTTGATGACGCCTCGACCATCAAACCCACCATCAAACCCACCATCAAACCCACCATCAAACCCACCATCAAACCCACCATCGAACCCACCGGCAAACCCACCGGACGTTGGTAGCGGATGATGACGGACTCCGAAACGCACTCTCAGGTAGCAAAGTGGTTCCGGAGGGGGCAGACGCCTGCTTCAGGCATGCCAAGGTGGGGCGGGGAAGGTGGACCTGCTTTGGCAAGCGAGTCTTCGCTACCAAAATTTTTTGGCAGCACCAATTCTCCGCGAAGGAAAAGATTATGACCAGGCACTCTACGGATCACAAGGACCCCAGTTGGTTGCGACCGATTTCGAAAAACCAGATACCCCTCCCCAGTAGGGTCCGCCTCAAGCGGGGGGAAGTTTTGTGCGGGTCACTCTGGTGAATCCTCGACTGGGATGGACTTAAGATTCTTGTCCTTGGACCACCACTCGCTCGCACGCTGCATAACCACGTAAAAGGTTGGCACAAACAAGACTGCCAAAAAGGTGGAGGTGATCATCCCACCCAGGACGGTCGACCCGAGAGAAATCCGGCTGGAGGCCCCCGCACCTGTGGAAACCACCAGCGGAAGCACCCCCAGAATGAAGGCAAACGATGTCATCAAAATGGGGCGGAACCGCATGCGGGCTGCCTCGATGGCCGACTCGGCAATCGGGCGCCCCTGGGCATGCAAGTCGCGGGCAAATTCTACGATCAGGATCGCATTTTTGCTGGCAAGCGCAATGACCAGGATCAAGCCGATTTGGGCGTAGACATCGATTCCAAATGGCAGGATGGAGATCGCCACTGCCGAACCCAGCAGGGCAAGCGGTACGACCAGGATCACGGCCATCGGGCTCGACCAACTCTCGTACTGTGCTGCCAGTACAAGGTAAACCAGCAGCACTGCCAGACCGAAGACGATGACCGCCTCGTTGCCTGTGTGGGCTTCTTGATAGGACACGCCGGTCCACTGGTAACTCATGCCGTAGGGAAGATTTTCGTCAGCCAGGCGTTCGAGTACCTGCATAGCCTCGCCAGAACTGTATCCGCTTTGCGCCATTCCCATGACCATCGCCGACGGGTACAAGTTGTAGCGGCTCACGACTTGGGGCCCGAACGATTCCTGAACATCGATCAATGTTCCCAGCGGCACCATGTCACCCTGGCTGTTGCGGACCTGCAGGGCCCGAAGATCAGCCAGCTTGAGGCGATATTCGTGATCTGCCTGAATCCGCACCTGATAGGTCTGGTTGAATTTATTAAAGTCATTCGCATAGAAGGAACCCAAATAGCCCTGCATCGTTTGGAAGACATCGTGCAGTGGAACCCCCATCGTCGCCGCCTTCACGCGATCGACCTCAACAAACTTTTGTGGAACGCCTGCCCGGAAGGTGGTCTGTACGTTGCGAAGTGCCGGCTCTTGGTTGCCTGCATCTACAATTGCCTCAGCGGCCTTTTGCAATGCATCCAGTTCCTGCTGCAGATCTCCACCGGTCTCCGAGAGTAATTCCAGGTTGGAACCACCGCTGATTCCCAGGCCAGGAATGGACGGAGGGGGCACCACAAACACGTGCGCCGCTTGTAGCTCCTGCAATTTGCTTTCCAGGTTCTTGAAGATGGCACCCATCTGGAGTTCTGGCGTGGTTCTTTTCGACCAGGTCTCAAGCACGACATAAATCGTGGCCGCGTTTGAGGAGGTCGTCTGGTCGATCAGCGCATGTCCCCCAATGATCACCGTATTCTCTACGCCCGGAGTTTTCTCGAGAATTTGCTGAATCTCGTCCGTCACTCGGTGCGTACGTTCCAGCGAAGCTGCGGCGGGCAATTCGACTCCCACAACCAAATACCCCTGGTCTTCGAGCGGCAAAAAACCTGTCGGGATCGATTGGAACCACCATACGGTGACAAACAGCAGAGCACCAAACATGATCATCGTAATCGATGTCCAGCGGACCAGCACGCGTACAAATCCCACGTACAAAGACTCGCAACGGTCGTAACACCAGTTGAAGCCGCGGGCGAACCATCCCGGTTTCTTTTTGGATGGTCGGAGATAAACGGCGCACTGGGCCGGCTTGAGTGTCAACGCATTGATCGCGCTAATTAACGCCGTGGCTGCAATGGTGAGGGCAAACTGCCGGTAGAGCTGACCCGTAATTCCACCCAGAAATGTCGATGGCAGGAAAACGGCCATCAGAACCAATGTGACACCAATGATCGGGCCGAACAGTTCGGCCATAGCCTGAATGGTCGCGTTTTTTGGGGTCTTCCCCTGATCAATGTGGTGGGCGGAATTTTCGACAATGACAATCGCATCATCCACCACGATGCCGATCGCAAGAATCAAGCCAAACAAGGTCAGCATGTTGATTGAAAAACCAAACAGGCCGAAAAAGATAAAGGCGCCGATGATTGTAACCGGGACCGTGGTGGCCGGGACGAGTACTGCCCGCCAATCCTGCAAAAACACAAGGATCACGATCAACACCAGTATGCCGGCCTCGAAAAGTGTTTTGTAAACCTCGTCAATCGATGCCTTGACAAATTCGGTCGTGTCGAAGGGAACGTCGTACTCTAAACCTGTAGGAAAGGCCTGGCTAAGCGATTCCATTTCCTCACGAATCCGCCCTGCTAATTGAAGTGCATTCGCACCTGGCAATTGATAAATGGCAACACCAGCGCAAGGACGACCATTCTTTTCACAATAGATATCGTAATTCTGACTACCCAGGCTAACGCGACCCACATCCTTCAGATAAGTGATGCCTCCTTTTTTGCCAACTTTAAGAACAATATTTTCAAACTCCTGGACATCAACCAGCCTCCCGTGCACATTGAGCGTGTATTGAAAATTGGTGCTTTTTTCTGTGGGAGGGGCACCCAGTTGGCCAGCTGCAACCTGAACATTTTGTCCCTGCACTGCCTGCAAAACATCCTGAACGGTCAAGCTGCGCGACTTGAGTTGCTGCGGATCCAGCCAAATCCGCATGGCATAATCACCGCTACCAAAGACGGTAATGCTGCCAACCCCGGGCACGCGCGACAATTCTTCCTGGATGTTGACGGTCGCATAATTGCTCAGCGCCAGATCACTAATTGTATCGGTAGTCGACGTTAAGGCCACAATCATGACAATCTCTGTCGATTGCTTTTGGGTGACCACCCCCTGTTGCTTCACCTCCTGGGGCAACTGTGGCTCGGCAATTGCGACACGATTTTGGACGAGAATTTGCGCCGTATCGAGATCGGTGCCAATGTCAAACGTGACCGTAAGCGTATAGACCCCGTTGCTGGAACAGGTCGACGACATGTAAAGCATGCCCTCAACACCATTGACCTGCTGTTCAATCGGCTGGGCAACAGTCTCAGCCAGCACCTTGGCATTGGCACCCGGATAGTTGGCCGTAACCTGCACCGTCGGTGGCGTGATGGGCGGATACTGCTGGACCGGTAACCGCAACATGGTCGCGATTCCGAGAATGACCGTAATCACGGCAATCACGTTCGCGAAGATTGGTCGTTCGATAAAAAATCGGGAAAACATACGATTGACTGAAACACGGTGCGAAAAAAATATCTGCGCCAAAAAATCAGGGCAGGGGAGAAACTACTTTGTTGGTTTGGGTGTCGACTCCGAAGCGGTGGAAGCAGACGTTTCTGTCTTGGGTGATGTGCCCGGCTGAGCACCTCCTGATGGCTGAACGGTTACCTTGACCTCAGCTCCAGGACGCGCATTGTGAAGCCCGTCGACCACGACCAGGTCCTTGGTCGTCAGTCCTTTTTCAATGACCTGCATCCCGTCGACCACAGAGCCTGTTTTAATGTACCGATACTCGGCAATATTTTTGTCATTGACCACGACTACAAAAGTTCCAACCACATCCTGGCTGACTGCTTTCTCGCTGATCAGAAGGGTGTCGCCTGATGGACGAGGAACACGAAGTTTTGCGAACTGGCCCGGCGCCAAAACCCGCGTGCCAACCTTGGGCAACGGATTTTGGAACACGCCTCGAACCTGCAGCGTCCCCGTGTTGGTGGTGTACTGGTTTTCCACGAAGTCGATCACCCCCTTGTGGGGATATTTATCGCCGTCGATCGGTAGTCCCAGTTCCACTGGAATTTGCTTGGAAGGAAGTGGGGGTATTTCTCCCTCTCGGACCATTTTCTGAAAACGTTCGATGCTGCGTTCATCCACATCGCAATAGGCGTAGATAGGATCCACCGAAACAATCGTGGTCAGCAGTGTTGCCTGCGAAGTTCCTCCGGTGATCAAATTGCCTTCGCTCACGTAGTTGCGACTGATGTGTCCGGAAATGGGTGCCTTAATCGTACAGTAGTCCAAATTCACCTGGGCTTCTTCCAGGGTCGCCTGGGCCTCGAGAACATTGGCATCCTGGACCCCTACATTGGCAAGCGCACGATCGAGGGTCACCTGGGCAATGGCTCCGGCATCCTGTTTCTGAATTTGCTGGTCACGCTGATACTCAACATGGGCCAGGGTTCGTTGGGCTTTCGCCTGGGCAACATTGGCATTTGTCCGATCAACCTGCGCTTTAAAAGAGCTCTGGTCGATGATAAAAAGCACGTCGCCCTTCTTGACGTCGCTACCACTTTTAAATTTGATCTCTTCCAGGTACCCGGTGATGTGCGCTTCCACATCCACCGAGTCGATCGCCTGCACGGTGCCGGTGAAGTGGACATAGAGTGTCACGTCCTGCTTGACGGGATGGGCAACCGTAACGGGTGGGATAAACGTTGTTTTCTCAGGCTCTGATTTGCACCCTGCAAAGACCACGATCGACATCAACACCAGGCTGACGATCTGCGGAAAGAAGTTTCGTGAAGCACGCATAACTACCCCAAAAAATGAACAACAAGATGAGGCCAGATCCATGAACTTTAATTCCTCTGCCGCTCGGTTGACTGGAAGCCCAAAAACCATTCCCGTGAAGTAGCCCCGTCGCGAGAAGACTCTTCTATGCTGGTGCCATTGCTCGACGCCAGGCACAAGTTTTCAGTACAATGAGAAGGCTGCCTCGCTGTGTGCGAAGGTGGGATAAACTACGAACGAACCACTGGGCGGTTCGATGAAGTCCCCACAAAGGGGCCTTCTGGACCTGAAAAATCGTCGCCTGGACCGCCGTCCTCCGGCAGCAACTACCCCTTGTTTTGGTAAAGTTCCGATTAAGAGCGGGAGACGGGATTCGAACCCGCGACATCCAGCTTGGGAAGCTAGCACTCTACCACTGAGTTACTCCCGCATGGCGGTTAAACAGCCCCCAATCCGACGCTGCCACCGTCTACCGTAGTCTATCGCAGTCGTCGCCCAATTCGCAAGCAGACAAGCTCTTTAGCGGGTGAAAACTGCCTGCACTGCAACGATCCTAGCAACTGCAACGTATGGAACGCCTTCAAGGGGAGTGGCCACCTGAAAGTGGCCCCGATTTGGGTCTTGCCGTCGCGAGTCGTCAGCCGCTACGATTCCCGTCCTTTTGCTCCCGTCCTTTTGCCTCAATGCCCTGGCCAGACCGGGTCGTGCGGCCAGGGCACACCGTAAAGCTGTTTTCTGAGCGTCCAAAAACACCTGCTTTTCTAGCCGTATGCACTACGCAATTTGTACACCGCTGATTGCTCTTCTGTTGGCGGTCGTCCCGGATACGCTGGTCGTCTGCCCTCCGCAGTTCCGCCAGGCCTTGCAGGCGTGGCACTCGTATCGTTCGTCACAAGGGCACACCATTGAAGTGATCGAGCCTCCTGACGACGCCGACGATTTGCGGCGCACCATCCGCACCGTTGCCCGGTCGGGACATCTTGAGACCATCGTACTGATAGGAGATGTGCCCCACCCTGATTCAACGATGCACTCCCTTGGAGTTCCGACGAACTATATCACGGCCCATGTCAATGTACGCTGGGGATCGGAACCTCAAATTGCCACCGACATCCGTTACGCCGATACCAACGAAGACGGCTTGCCCGACGTTGCGGTGGGAAGAATTCCTGTCGACACGGCTGGCGAGCTGACACGAGTGATCGAGAAAATAATTCGATATGAAAGCAGACTCGCCCCAGACCCGGCATCACGGGAAATCCATGTTTTCGCTGGAGTTGGCGGCTTTGGTTCGATGATCGACCAGGTGATTGAATCCGCCGCACACCAGCTCGCTACACAATTCGTCCCGAAGGACCACCATGTGCATCTCTTGCGGGCCGACAAAAGTACGCCGCTACAGGTTATGTCGACTCAAGTACGCAACCAGTTGAAGCAGGAATCAGAAGCGTGGATCTACTTGGGGCACGGAGACCGACAAGCGTTGATTGGTTACGCGACTAGCGCGGGAGCCGTTCCCATATTGACGACAGCGGACCTGTCAAGAAGACCTCTCGAACCAGGCAGCAGAGGTGCGCCGCTGGCCATCCTACTTGCCTGCTACGCGGGTGCGTTTGACGCCCAACACGACTGTTTTGCAGAGGAATTGCTCGTTCAGCCCGGGGGGCCTGTGGGCGTGTTGGCATCCACCCGGGTATCGATGCCATACGGAAATATCGTCCTCGGTTGCGAACTTTTGAGAGCCCGTTTTGTCGATCCCAGTCAAACACTCGGCCAGTGGTTGTTGACAGCCCAAACTCGCGTGCTCAGTGCCTCACAACAAGACCCCTGTCGTGAGGCACTTGACCAGGTGGCAACCGGCCTGGCACCTCCACCGGCCGATCTTCTCCGGGAGCGGTGTGAACATGTGGCCATGTATCACCTGTTGGGCGATCCGCTTACCCGAATCTCAGGTTCGTCGACTGCGGACGGCAAACATCCCACCGTCCGAATTGCGTCAGAATCGGGGAGCGGCAAGCAACAATAATCGTCTCTTCCCGAACACCAGGGTCTTTTGCTGGTTTACCCGGAGGTTCTGCCAGCGCCAATGACTGGCTGGAAGATCAGGAATGAAAAAAGGCCCCTGGTTTTCCAGGGGCCTTTTGTACGTTTCAAACGTTCAACCAGAAGGTTGAACCATGCTGACTCTTTGCTACCTGCGGCGACGGAAGAATCCGAGGCCAACCAGCGTCATGCCTATCAGGGCCAAAGTGGCTGGTTCAGGAATCACAGCGCCACCGATCACACCACTAACGCTTTGGGTTCCACCAGCATCAAAGGCAAGGGCGTAGTCTGCCGTTGCGTCGTCAGCCAACACAAGCTGAGCAATCACCACCGAAGTCAGACCACCGGTGTGAGACGAGATGTTCGTGAACACACCGTTAAGCGACGAAGCACTTTCGGTCATCTCTGCAGCGATTGGCAAAACATCCGTGTCATTGAAAGCCCAGTAGGAATCGTGCGCCTGAATGTACATCGTGCCCGATGTATCCGCGGCCCCACTGTTTTGCCAGGGAGTATCAAGGGCATTAAAAGCCTTCGACTGATTCATTGCCCCAGTGAAGCTTCCGTCAATACCGTTGACCGCTGAACTGTCAGAGGTAGCCGTGACCGTATGCGTCGTATAACCAGCCAGGTCAGCCGTTGGTGCACTCGTACTGGTGACGACCACAGCGGCGTTGGCGGAAACGGCGATCACAAACATAACAGCAATTGCAAGTGTAAATTTTTTCATGGTGTCTTTCCCTTTAGTTTGTTTCTGTTCTCAATAAAGTGACTAAGTATCGATGTTGAACCATGCTGACTCTTTGCTACTTGCGGCGACGGAAGAAGCCGAAGCCAACTAGCGACATGCCTATCAGGGCCAAAGTGGCTGGCTCAGGAATCACGACCTCGCCACCGATCACACCACTAACGCTTTGGGTTCCACCAGCATCAAAGGCAAGGGCGTAGTCTGCCGTTGCGTCGTCAGCCAGCACAAGCTGAGCAATCACCACCGAAGTCAGACCACCGGTGTGAGCCGAGATGTTCGTGAACACACCGTTAAGCGACGAAGCACTTTCGGTCATCTCTGCAGCGATTGGCAAAACATCCGTGTCATTGAAAGCCCAGTAGGAATCGTGCGCCTGAATGTACATCGTGCCCGATGTATCCGCGGCCCCACTGTTTTGCCAGGGAGTATCAAGGGCATTAAAAGCCTTCGACTGATTCATTGCCCCAGTGAAGCTTCCGTCAATACCGTTGACCGCTGAACTGTCAGAGGTAGCCGTGACCGTATGCGTCGTATAACCAGCCAGGTCAGCCGTTGGTGCACTCGTACTGGTGACGACCACAGCGGCGTTAGCGGAAACGGCGATCACAAACATAACAGCAATTGCAAGTGTAAATTTTTTCATGGTGTCTTTCCCTTTAGTTTGTTTCTGTTCTCAATAAAGTGACTAAGTATCGATGATTGAGCCATGCTGACTCTTTGCTACTTGCGGCGACGGAAGAAGCCGAAGCCAACTAGCGACATGCCTATCAGGGCCAAAGTGGCTGGCTCAGGAATCACGACCTCGCCACCGATCACACCACTAACGCTTTGGGTTCCACCAGCATCAAAGGCGAGGGCGTAGTCTGCCGTTGCGTCGTCAGCCAGCACAAGCTGAGCAATCACCACCGAAGTCAGACCACCGGTGTGAGCCGAGATGTTCGTGAACACACCGTTAAGCGACGAAGCACTTTCGGTCATCTCTGCAGCGATTGGCAAAACATCCGTGTCATTGAAAGCCCAGTAGGAATCGTGCGCCTGAATGTACATCGTGCCCGATGTATCCGCGGCCCCACTGTTTTGCCAGGGAGTATCAAGGGCATTAAAAGCCTTCGACTGATTCATTGCCCCAGTGAAGCTTCCGTCAATACCGTTGACCGCTGAACTGTCAGAGGTAGCCGTGACCGTATGCGTCGTATAACCAGCCAGGTCAGCCGTTGGTGCACTCGTACTGGTGACGACCACAGCGGCGTTAGCGGAAACGGCGATCACAAACATAACAGCAATTGCAAGTGTAAATTTTTTCATGGTGTCTTTCCCTTTAGTTTGTTTCTGTTCTCAATAAAGTGACTAAGTATCGATGATTGAGCCACGCAAGACGCGCTGCTCCTGCACCACCCTTTTTTGTGGACCTAGGTATCCACAGCTTGCTTTCCTAGGCATCCACAGCTTGCTTTGGAAATCAAAAGCTTGAGCAGGGGGGTAGCTGTGTTTAGTACTACATTGGCTCTCCTGAAACATCAAAACTTCAAACTCAACCGACAATATCCAAAGTTGCAAAACTCTGCTTAATCGGTACCAAAGCCCTTCCTTGGAGGTCCGGCAAGCAATGGTGGTCTTCAGCCAAACTCGTCTCTGATCTTCTTACGCCTACCTATTCTTTCTTCCCAAGCAGGACTTTGTTCACAGCAACTCGGCATTGGGATTTCACAAACATCACCCGGCTTACAATCTCCACGACCGGCCGAGACTCCCTACGGAGACTAGTGCCAAAATCGTGAGCATCCCACAGGATGGTTCGGGAACATTCTGACCCACTACGTAGGCTGAGTTGATCATGATGAGATTCCCTTCCGGTGTTAACGGCATATCGCTGTAAGTCAAACCACCTCCGTATTGGGATGCCGCGTCCGGAAAATCTGGGCCAGCAAAGATGGCATTGATGGTGGTCATATCCGGGACGGTCCCAAATACGGTGAAGTCCGCGTCCAGGAACGAGTTGTCCCCACCGTTCACAAAGAAACTACTGGTGCCGCCATCTTGGTCTGTTCCGAACATGTTACCTGGCAACGCCAGGGCCACGGTGCCAACCGTGTTGGAGAGCCCGGTTTCCTGTGCAGGTTCACCCTCTACAGGCGGATCCGTTGCAATTGAAGAAAATCCCGAGGCATCTGCCGGGGGTTCGGGCGTTGCGGAGGAAAAGGCCCCCATCTGGACGACAAAATCATCTTGGGCTCGATGGATCACGGTATTGTCGTACCGGCCAGTTGTCACATAACTCAATAGGTTCTCAACATTCAAAGGTGCATAACCAGGAAGTAGCTCGACGTCAAAGTTGCCGACCGAGGTTTCAAACCTTACCGTTTGGGCATAGCCAGGTGTGACAACCATCAGTCCAACAACAAACAAGCTCAGGTGATAAGTTTTCATATAATCTGAAAGTCCATAGGTGATGAAACAAAGTCGCAAACGGGTTTAAGGATGTTCACCCAAAAATCAAAGCAGCCTGGGAAGCGTCGTCCGAGGAAGCAAGGTTCCGTCGACTTACACCACACATCGCAATTCCCAAAAGCAGCAACAGTGTCGTACTAGGCTCAGGAATTGTGGCAAACGTTTGGTCCACAAAGGACATCGTGCCACTGCCTTCAAACACAATGGCACCAATATCCTTCTGGACAGAGAGATGTGTGTAACCGCTGCCAAAGTCAACCGAGTCCATTAACTGAGTCCCGGCAAGGGTGTCGTCAAAGATTTCGCCTGTGAACTCTCCACTAGCTCCAAGTGGCAGAAAGGTTTCCGATACGTTGATCGACCCTTGCGTTCCACCCAGAAGATTTGGGTTCCCTGCGAGAAAAGCACCTACGATTCGGCTTGTCGGGCTGGTAACATCCACTTCGTAAGTCAGCAGGGCGTCTGATCCACCAGTGGTCCCACCCGTGGTGAGAGCGGTGTCCGAAAAATAGCCCGTCATTCTGAAACCTGGGTTTCCGTCCGCGTCAATTAAAGTCACAAGATTAACATTAATTGCGGGAGGCATGTCTCCAGTCCAGCTGTACTGGAAATTGGAAAATCGCTTGTCTTCAACTTCGAAAGTCCCCATCGTGTCGATGAGGTTCTGCAAATTAAACGTCTCTTGAGCGTTTACGATTCCGGACGAGTTAGCCGTTACCAACCCAAAAGCAAAGGCCGCTGCGATAAACCTGATTGTGTTTTTGGTAGAAATTCTGTTCATGATAAAAATCCCTCGCGAAATGTGCTTGATCGGAAAACAACCGTTGAAACTGTTAACTTTTTGTATGTCGTGCGTTTGCTGAAGACCCCTCATCGACAGCACCGCATCGGTACTGGACAGGGGGGCCGTTGGTGGATTGGCGTGTTGGCAGGTGAACAATCCATAAAGGTTCACGATCGATAAACGCGTTGCCAAAGCTGATCCGGGAGAATGCAGCGTCTCGATCCCGCAGCTGCGTTTTGATCACATCGGCATTGGCCGGGAGTAATGCCCCCAGGGCCAACGGCACCGCAATGACCAGCCAGTGGAGTCTTTGCCAACTCGAAACCATGATGTTCACACCCCTCTTAATCGCTCTAAGTTTTCTGTGCGCACCGCAAGCGCAAACCACATATCGGGACAAACTTCAACAGAATGGGAAAAGGTCTTTGGCTCGGTTACCCCTGTGCATAACACCCGAACCGAACCTCGACTTTTTTTAAAACAGCTCTCGCTGTTGTCACGTTGTACGATTGCCTCTTACCAACCCATCGGTTTGTTGCGCCGCTGGTGAATGCCGCGTTTTGCAACCTGGTCGGTTGAAGGTCGTTTCACTTTGGATCTTTGGCGTATTGGCGGCTTCTTACTGACGCTGTACTTTATTCTTCGCTGCTTTAGATCCGAGATGTATTCGCTGTCGGATTCTTCCGCATGATTCGAACTTCTCATCGAAGCCCCCCTTTCAATGCATTGGCCCATTCGGCCACAAACAACCTTGGTCTGCCAACCTGTTTTGTGCAGGTGGTGGCTACCACATTGGTTTTCTCACTTTTTTTCATACCCGCATCCAACTCGTTGTGAACTCTATCGTTCTTTCGACACGAGTTGGCCTTTAAGTTTCTCAACGACATTCCTTGCTTCGCCACACAACATGGCCACATCACTCTGGTCATCGACACCCGGCAGGTACATCCATACCCCAAGCTGGCGCGACCAAATCTCCCCCGCGGGATCCTCTTCTGATCCACACACGACCAACAACGGAATTCCATCTGCGTTGTCGATCATCTCCTGGACAAGCTCGCGGTAAGGTTCCTGGCTGGAACTCTCTACCCCCTCAAGATCGACCACAGCAAGCCCGATACGATTCTTCACCGACTTTTGAGCCGCGGTCTCCACATCGGAAACCGTGATCGTCTCCCATCCCTGTGCAACAGCCGCATCTTGAAAAAACTTTCCTCGCTGCTCACTTGGGGACACCACCATGCATTGGTACACCATCGGAGGTGCGGGTTGTTTTGAAACCACCTGGCGTGTTCCCGCCACTTTCGTGATGGCTGGTAACGTTGTGTCATGTTCGTTCATCGTGTGATAACTCGCTCTTTGTTGGAAACGATATAACTTTGTCGATGCCATTGCCCGCCCAACACCTACGCAGCATTGCACTCAGCATCTAACTGGCTCTCTTTAACCGCACTGCAGAAGATCGTTGTTTGATCTCCTGCTTTGTGGTCGTTAACCGGATACGCATAACCTGGTTGTTTATGTCTGTCTCGACATCTGCCTAACCACTGCAGGCAGACCATGGCCGTGAAACGCATCCTGAAAAACACCCACCTGACTTCACTTGGCTATCTACCAACCCCTGCCATTCACAACACGGGCTCGTACACAAACGGAATTTCGGTTTGACTGGTCGCCGCGCGTCTGCAGAACTACAGCACGAATTTGGCGACTCTCAAAACCCAAGCCGCGATCTACCAGCTCATCTTCCGTTTGCGTCGCCGGTGCATGCCGTTAAACGATTGGGGACTTTTATTCCGTCGACGACCTGCCGGTGCCCGACGTGTCCTACTGGGTACGATGCGCTCGTCTCGGTGAAACGCATCTCCGCCATACTCAAGCTCCGCCGCCTGGTAACGTTGGTTGTGACTCATCATCAATTCCTCCAGAACACGGGATAAGGGTGGAAGCTTGACCCTTCGGTCAAACCCTCCAGGCGTTCAGCTGGTCGACTCTGGGTCCGCCAGCGACGCCTAACGCTGGGGACTAAATGCGACTCCCGTGCCAAACGTGTAAGTATTTTTTATAATCGACCTAAGATGTTCTTATGAAAGTGGTTATGAACTTTCCTGCGATTTCATTCAGAGGCATTGCACCATGGCCCCATTCACCAACCCAGTGAGATCCCAACCGATTTTTGTTCTATAACTTGTTATATAACAACATCTTAGGGTTTGTTTTCACCGTCTTAATGAACTGTCACAAGGACTGTGACCGCCTGGATAAACCCTCTGTTGTCATATAAATATATGAAGTAGTGCCTAATATATTTATCGCGCACACAGGTTTTCAAACCATCTATCGTTGTAATGCCTTTGATAACAGCAGGTTACATGGTTTCATGTTGACCCCTTCAAGGATCACTCCCACGAACCTATTGAAGGCACTTAGGGCTGAGAGGCCAAAGTCTCGGACCCACCCCGACTCCGACTCTGTCAGGGGAGTGGGCAATTAGAATTTACATAAACCATGGTGAAATAATGGTTTATGAATCCACTAAGAGAGACGTCCCTACAATTGGCACAAAGATTGCAACACAAAGATCGCAAATAGAAGGAGCCAACAGCCAGTCCGCACCAACAGGTGCGACCAGGCAAACGGTGGCAAAAGCCGATCAACCACAGCAGTCCAATAACCAAGCGGGGGGAAATTCGATGCAACGCGGATTCAACATTACAGCAGGGTTTGTAACGGCAGTCCTATTGGTAAGTGGAACCCTTCAAGGCGAGTCGTTTTTCTTTGCGCTTGAAATGCCTACAAACAACGACAAATGGGTAGCCACTTTCGGCCCCAGTAAGCCCTGTGCGAACAAGCCAGTTGATGGGTTCAAACAAGATTCCAGCCGGCCTGGGGTAAATCGCCTCGAGGCAAGCCAAGTGTCGCAAAAACCAGAACGCGTGCAAAACCTTCTCCAAGTCTACGAAATGGCCAACCGCCCTAAAGTTGTCGCTGCAACATTACCGAGCGCTTTTCCCGAGGTGGACTTCCCCAGCAAAACATCCATCCATGCCGAGATCGCCTCCCGGGCTGGGGAACCTCTTTTCACGACGGCCGGAAAAGATAGTGAGGCGAACGTCCGGATGACATCGGGTGACACGGATTACAAAATGTTGCTTCGATCAGGTCGTGGAACCTCGAGGTTCAAAGTCTTGGACACCTACAATCCCCCCCAAGACGATGACAAACCAATTTTGTTGTTATGGAAGTCACACTCGGTCGACTTCCAGAAGTTGACCCACCACAACAAACCGACTCCGGGAATGTTGCTGGCAAATCTCTAAAAGAGACTTGCCAGCCTAAGGTCCCTGGGATAACAACCCGCGGCACTTTTTTTGGGGCATAGCCAATAGGGACTAAATCGGGCCAAATGGTTTCCAGATCCAGGCAGGTACGCGTCAAGGGCATTCCTTCCAGAAGATAGGGGATTGGTTTGGCTGAACACTACCATTGCCTGTCACGCCTCCAAAGAAGGGCTTTGTTACCGATTATGCAAAAGTCTACCTGAATAGACTTCCATTGCTTCTGGTCATCCCTCTAGAATCTGGTAATCATCTGGCCATTCATTGTTCACTGGTTTAATTGTTCAACATGCCTCCGACTATCTCGCTCGGACCGTTTCAGTTCACGTCGGTGGGTGTGAAATTTTCCGGCCGACCCCAACTCGATCAATGGAAGGGTCCGCTGCAATTTGCCTTGTGGTGCCAGCGGGCCGGGCCATGGTGGATTGGCGATCTGCTGAACCACGGCGAAGACCATTTTGGGGAATCTTTTTCACAGATGTGCGAGGGGGTTGTATCTGCCGAACAACTCAGCCGTTACGCTTCTGTGGCTCGAAGGGTGCCGTTGGGAAACCGATCGCCTTCGCTTTCCTGGTCAGCCCACGCAGTCGTTGCCCGACTTCCTCCTGATCAACAGCGAAACATGCTGCGCCAGGCCGAAAATCGCGGCTGGACCAGTGAGGAACTCCGCAAAGCGGTTCAAAAACTGCAGCGTCCTTCGCCATAAGACCGTTGCTAAACGTCGCCTCGCCCCACGGGCCCGACGCTACTGGGGCAATGCACTGCTTAATGGGGACAACGCGTGACGGGCAGTTTTGTAAGCCTGCTTGAGACCATGGTGCACACATTGCCATACGGGAAATTGCGTGCCTTCGTAGTTCGTTGCATCAAGCCCAACTCCAGTACAGCATGGTCATCTGGATGTCGCGAGGTGCCCCAACTGGGCATCTTGTGCTTTGCCCACAACGACCTGCGAAGCCGACCGCAAGCGCAACGATCTGCAGATGGAGAGGAGTTTCTCGCCGGACCGAAACGGAAATAGTTCGACCTACTGGCAAGTTTCCAATGGGTCCGTCTTGCGATGGCTTCGCAATGCAGCAATCACCACCGCTGACCGCTAAAACTGTCGATGTGCCGACAAAGCCGGATGACCATCTTCTTCGCCCGGATCGGTACCAAATGCACGTCCCGTCTTAGGTGAGTAACCGTAGCCGATGGCATATCCCACGAAGCCCAACGGCCCGTCCCGTACGGTGCCGTCCCGTACGGTGCTGTCCAGTACGGTGCCGACCAGTACGGGGCCGAGTCGTGCCCTGGCTTCATCGGCCGTGCCAAGAGGACCCATCACAAAACCCTCTGCATCGTTGGTAATTTTCGCACCAGGACCGGACCAGGGGTTCCAATGTTTTCCTGCCCAGGATGAACCGGCGCTTGTAGAGATGGCACAGGCAGCGACGAGAGATCGGAGTTCCTTGAGGCAACCCCAACAAGGGCTCTTAGAGACCCTCAGCTTGATCCGCTTCTTCACTCTTTTGCTCTTCACGAATCTGGGCCAACAAGCGGGTCATCGTATTGGCATGCACGCCCAGCAGCTTTGCGGCACGGCCCTTGTGGCCTTGTGTGGAACGCATTGCTTGGCGGACTGCGGCAGACCTCAGTTGGCTAAGATCGGTGTAAGGCAGCGTTGCCTCGGTCCGTTCCGCTACTTTATTGGGTAGTCGTGGCTCACAGTCCAAAACATAGGCCTGCTCAATGACGTGCCCCAGTTGGCGAACGTTGCCGGGCCAGGGATAAGCGGAAAACTGTCCCAGCAACTCCTCACTGGGCCACCACATGTCACGACTGTACTTGGCCGCAAATCGGCGCGAAAAGAACTCGACAAACAAGGGGATGTCATCGATCCGATTTCGGAGCGCCGGAATCTCCAGTTCAACCATGTTGAGCCGATAGTAAAGATCTTCGCGGAAGCGGCCTTTGTCCACCTCCACGTCCAACTTACGGTTTGTCGCGGCAATCACCATCACATCGACCTGCTCAGGATGCGAAGAACCAACCGGTGTCACTTCCAATTCCTGCAACGCGCGAAGCAGTTTGGGCTGCAATTCTATTGGCATTTCGCCAACTTCGTCCAGAAACACCACACCACCCTGGGCGGCACGGAACACACCCAAACTCCGCCCAGCAGCACCGGTGAATGCGCCCTTCTCGTGACCAAACAACTGGCTTTCGGCCAGGGTTGCCGTCAACGCAGCGCAGTTAACCGGCACAAACGGTTTGTTGCGTCGTGGGCTGAGCTCATGCAGCAAACGTGCCCAGATTTCCTTACCTGTCCCCGTTTCACCGGTTACAAGTACGGTACATTGCACTTGCGCAGCACGCTCGGCGTGACGGGCAATACGCCCGACTTGTGGATTATTGCCTAACACCCAGCTATTGGCCTCTTCAGGACGCCGATCAAGCAGGGTATCTAGGGAAGGAGCGGTTTGCTCGGTCATACTTTCTCAGAAAGTTAGCTTGGCAGTAGACCAGCGCGTCCTGTTTCGCCGATATCTGCGCCCAGTTGGGCCACACAGTCCTTGAATGCCCGTTGGACAACACAACTCTCAAACAAAACCTTGGTCACAAAGCTCGTGAGACAGTTGCGACTTCTGATGGAGACTGCTCCAGCCATTTGCTGGGAACGGGGCGGGGGCCAAACCAAAACTGGTTCGATTACCGCCTGACCGTCTCATTACCTAACGAGACTCCATGCTGTTTATTCTAATCAGATTCGAGGATCATACAACGATTATCGTTGGGAGAATGCGGGTTTATGGAGAAAGTTGTCTGATTGTGATGGTTACAGCAACCCGAAATACCGCCGTCGCACAGCACATAAATCGACATAACCTATTTCAAAACAACTATTTACGACTTAACCGGGAACAGTAAACATACTTACTATTTGGATCGGGTCCAACCATGAAACTCAAGTCGAATTGGGGCCATCCCCCGTGGGAATTACCGTTGTTTCGACCCGGATCGCCAGGAATCTGCCTCTAGTCTGCGAGGGGGCTCCACGCTTGCAGCGGTACTTCGGGCAAGGGCGAATCATCGCGGGCAAAGCTCAAAACGTGCTGCCAGGGAAGTTCGTGAAATTGGGCTACTAATTTGAACCCATTCTCTGGTAACTCGCGCATGATTTGGGCCTGGCTCATCTTGTGCAGAGGCTTGATCGGCACAGTTGGATCTTCGCTCCGAAACTCGACCAGAACCAGGCGTCCGGTTGGTTTGAGTGAGGTCCGAAGAGCGGCCAACATCTCCTGGGGATAGGAAAATTCGTGATAGACGTCCACGGCTAGAATCAGATCCATCGAGGCACTCGGCAAGTGGGGATCGACAAACGTTCCCAAGACAGGAAGAACGTTGGTGACCTGTCGCGACTTGGCCCGTTCCACCAACATGTTGAGCATTTCTTGCTGAATATCGCTAGCGTACACTTTACCATTGGGTCCCACCCGCCCAGCCAGACGCAAAGTGTAATACCCGTTCCCGCAACCGATATCGCAAACCGAATCGCCCAGTTTGAGTGGCAACGCCGCGAGCAGTTTTTTGCAATCCTCTTCGCGTTCCCGTGACTCACGGACAAGCCACGGAGCACCCAGGAAATGCATGGTTTGGGCAATCTCCCGGCCCATGTAGTGCGTTTTTGGTTCGGGTAATTGCGGGACCTCATCGGGCTTGGAAGTGTCCGCAGGGTGAGCCAAAGGGGAGTCGCCCCGCGCAGAGGCAACCCCTCCAGCGACCCCAAGTAGAATCAGTAACCAGCACAAACAACCAGCCAGGAATACCCTGGTGCGGGTTCTGTTTATTTTGGCTGCTTCCCCTGGACGAACGTACCGAGGGCGATTCTGCAAGTTCACGCTGATCGGTACTGCATTGCTAAAGCAAGTCATGATGGTCATCCGAGGCATGGAAAAATGCCGCCTTGTTGGACAAATATTAAAAACCGATATCTAGGATGAGGGGGCGGTGATCGGAACCCTCACCGCGGCCCTCAACAATTGAAAGACATTGTACCTGAGGCGAGAGTAAAGCGTGATCGATGCGAATGGGAGGAATCCAGAACTTTCCGTTTGGCCAGGTGGTTGCGATGCCCCGCCTACGGTCCACATGGGCTCCCCGCAAATCACCCGATGTCATCTGTTCGTAGGCTAGAGAGAACTGTGTTGCATTAAAATCTCCAATAACCACAAGGGGCCGAGGAAGTTCTGAGACAACTTCCTGGCAACGTCGCCAGAATTTAAAATAAGGTTCTGTTGATGAAAAAACCAGGTGAGGCGCGTGCAACTCCAACACGTGCAGGATCTTGCTACCAACCTCCACACCAACCGTGATTGACCGGGATAACTGGGCACCGCCTGATTTTTGAAGCTTGATCGGAAATCGAGAAAAGATGCCGTTCGCGTTTCCCCCGTAGTTCGCGGTCTTGTAGGAGTAAGGATACTTTTTTATGAACTCAGCCCGACCGATAGCCTGTTGCCACGGATGGGAAAATTCGGCAAGCAGGACGATGTCGGGGTCGGTGCCAGCAATTTCTTCCAACATGGGATCAATCTGCCTGTTCACCGAGCGGACGTTGGCAAAAAAAATCCGGACTCTTACCTGGTCTACGGTGTTGGCCGTCTGGCCAGCGACTGTGGTCTGCTGCAAACCATCCGCTGGCAAGAACAACGCGGAAATAATGAGCCAAGCCTGACAGAAGATAGGCACCAGGCTGACCGCCGCTAACATGGGCCGTCGAAATTTCCAGGCCCACAGCAAGCAAGCATAGGCAGGCAGGTAGAAATACAAGGTGAACGCGTTGAAATAAACAAGAAGAATCGTGCCGTCGAACCAGAAGATTCGCAAAAAGACCATGGCCACCAGGAAGAGTGCCACACTCCAGGCGGCGGCATGCCCGATTCCAAGTAACAGACTGTGGCATCGCGCAGCGACTTGGCTAGTGGCACCTGAGGGCCGCTGTAACCCTTTGCCGGATTGGTCTTCGTGATCCATGGAGCAAATACCGGCGAAACCCACCTGAAGCAGAATCGAAAACCTTTGTTTGCCCGGGGCACACAAGAACTGCACCTCGCCCGAGCGATTTACGCCGCAACACCAGCATTGGTTCGATCAGGTATCGCCAATATCGAGAGACGATGTTTCTGCGCAAACGCGCGAAATTTGGCATCATCAAGGAGAATGGTACGACCGCCCTCAATGGCCAGCACACTTGCCCCCGCTGCAACCATCGTTTGCAAAGTCCCCACACCCACCGTGGGTACATCAAACCTCATATCTTGCTGCGGCTTGGCCACCTTGACAACGACGAAAC
The DNA here is from genome assembly GCA_965243695.1 of Lacipirellulaceae bacterium. Lineage (GTDB taxonomy): Bacteria > Planctomycetota > Planctomycetia > Pirellulales > Lacipirellulaceae > JAKVCB01. Next base: position 156,509 of record CBDEWC010000014.1, read on the forward strand.
TGCCCTGGGGGCAGAGTTGACCAGCACGCTCGATACAAAGGTCTGTACCCTCGATCGCTTCGACCGCCAAGACCGCACGCTCTTTGACACATATGCTTTGCCCAATGTCAAGCCGGCCCATTTCCTTGGCAACTTTCCAGCCGAAGTCGATATCGGTCTGTTGCGCCCGCGTGGGAGGCTTACCAGCCACAGTTCCAGGTGGCACAAGCAAATCGGGAACGAAGTCGGTAGCGGGATGAAACACGACACCTTTTTGAGCAAAAGCATCTGTCAAAACACCCAACAAAGTGTCATCGTTGCGATCACCTTTGCGAGAAACGAAGTGGGGCCAAAAGACCTTGACCGTGGTCCAGTCGGGAATGAACCGTGGCCACAACCAGGGACGATACAGAAACACCTTGTGGAATTTCCCGGCCATCGTTGCCTGCTTCACGCCACGTTTTCGAAACCAGCGAGTTGCTTCTCCAAGGCGCGCCATCCCCACCCAGTGGAAGTCGTCGCAGATTTCTCTCAGGGCTGGATCCGCGTGGTATTTAACAGCCAGGCAGCAAACACGGTAACCATTCCGTTTAAGTGCTTCGGCTACCAGGATGGGAAACCGCCCCCATGCTGCAACCAGCCCAATCGGAGTTGCGGAACCTTGTTGGATGCGAATCTGAGTCATGCCACCTTTTTCACACTGTTGTTCGGCGGGCCATCATCCTCTAATCGGTCGAGGCTGCGGCAAATGGCTTTGAATTCTTTCCGCATGGAAGGCAGCTTGGCAAGAGCCGCTTGTTTTTTTCTTTGCTCGCGCGCTGTCGTGGCGGGAATTCCCATCATCTCGGCACCAGCAGGGACGTTGTTTGAAATGCCAGCCATGGCGCTCAAAATCGCGCCCGTTCCCACGTGAACGTGATCGCGAATCCCGGCTTGCCCCCCCACCACAACATAGTCTCCGGTGGTCGTGCTTCCAGCAATTCCAACCTGGGAACAAATCAGATTATGCCGTCCGATTTTGCAATTGTGGGCAATCTGTACCAGGTTATCGATTTTCGTGCCATCACCAATGCGGGTCGTGCCGTAGGTCCCCCGGTCCACAGTCACATTGGCGCCAATCTCCACATCCTCCCCAATGGCGACATGACCAAGTTGGGCGGTGGGAACATGTCGACCATCGACCTGCCGATAACCGAATCCATGAGTTCCAATAACCGTCCCGGCATGGATCCTTGACCGGGCACCAACCATGGTATTCTCATACAGCACGACATTAGGACCAATGGTTACACCTTCGCCCAAACAACAACCAGGCAACAACTGGGCCCCCGCCAACACGCGGCAGTTGTCACCAATCAACACACCCTCTCCAATGGTGACACCTGGGTGCACATCGATATGGTCACCCAAGCTGGCCGTTGGGCTGATCACAGCCGATGGATGGATCTCGGCTTGCTTCTCCTGGCAGGCAGGTCGGAAATGTTCAACGATCCGGGTGAAAGCTACATGGACATCCTCGACCTCAATCGCAGGAAGCCTCTCACAGGTGACGCCAGACGGCACAACAACAGCCACGGCGCCTGTATCAACAAGTTGTTTAAGCTTTTGGGGATCGTCGACAAAAGTTATCTGGCCTGAAAGAATATCTCCGATCGGGGCTGCACCGGTGATGCGCACTTTTTGATCACCCGTTGCACTCCCCCCCACAAGTTCAGCAAGCTTTAAAAGTGAAACTCCATCCGAGCTGTCCATATCGCGGGCGTCCTTTCCAAAAGAGCCTGAACCAGATGCGCATTGGTCTCACCGTGGAAAACACAGCGATTCGACCCATCCTCCCACCTGATGCGCGTGGATATTACGGTGAGCATTGGCTGCAAGCAAGGTCAGCCAACGGGCACTCCTGCTAGCTTGGACAAGCCGTGGCGAATGGGCCCTGAATTTATTCCCTAACCCTCGGGAAACTTCATTTTTCCACGCAAGCCATGGCTTGCTCGAAGTGACGCTGTAGAGCCAGAAATGCTTTGCGGTCACCACCACGGTCTGGGTGCATCGACTTCACTTTACCGCGATAAGCTGCTAGCACATCCGCGGCAGAGCAAGGGAACGAGAGGTTTAACACGTACAAACAATAGGGTGTGTCTTGAAGAACCCATTCGGGTAATACGGGAAGATAACCTCCAACCAACACCATTGTCCGTCGCAACGATCGCAGATACCTACGGTAATCGACAACCATCAACAGGTAACCAGTGAAAGGCACACCGATAACGATGGCAAGCCAAAGCGTAGTTATCAGCAGGTCCAAAGAATCTGGCCAATGTTCGATAGCAAAGATCAGCACGACAAACTCTCCGCCAAGGTTACAACCTAGACCGAATCTTGGACAAAATGATCCCTTTAAATAGGCCCTCATCCGGTGGACTAGAGTGCGCGACTAAGCGGCCCCCAATCCCAAATCCATATCCTCCCCAAAATAATAGCGGCGCGCTTCAGGATTCTCAAGCACATCGCGTGGTTGGCCGTGACACAACACCTGACCATTTCGCATCACGTAGCTGCGGTCGGTAATTTCAAGCGTTTCTCGAACCTGATGGTCCGTAATTAGAATCGAAATTCCCTGTTTCCGCAAATCACGGATAATGGCTTGGATGTTATCGATCGTCACCGGATCAATGCCGGTAAAGGGCTCATCGAGCAGGATAAGTTTCGGGTTCGAAACGAGCGCGCGAGCAAGTTCGAGTCTCCTGCGTTCACCACCGGAGAGCGATATCGCCCGGCTCCGCCGCAATTTCGTGATGCCAAACTGTTCCATCAACTCTTCACACCGACGGTATCGGGCACGTCGCTTGACACCCAGCATTTCCATGACCGCGAGCAGATTATTTTGCACAGAGAGCTTACGGAACACGCTGGATTCCTGTGCGAGGTACCCCATACCACCGTCCCGACAACGTCGAAACATGGGCCAATTCGTGACATCCTGGCCTCCGAGTCGCACTTGACCAGCGTCAGGATCGACCATTCCACAGGTCATCCGAAACGAAGTCGTTTTTCCCGCACCGTTGGGGCCCAAGAGGCCTACTATCTCCCCGGCATAAACTTCGAAATCGACACCATCGACGACGCGACGACGACCATACGTTTTGACAAGTCCAGAAACTTCAAGCAGGGGCATTTTCTCCTCCACGACATGCATTCATAACATGCAATCAGCAACATTCCACCTCTTGCGACCAGCGGCAGCTTCCCTTAGCCGTCGCCTTAACCCGTGGATGGTAATCTCTCCGGGGAAACTGGCCAACAGGTCTCTTGTCCACCAAGAAGTGATAGCTGAATAGCGGTAGCGTTCAACGCACCAGCCGCATGTCTCTAAAGTTCGGAAACAGCGGAAATGGGATGCGAGTGCCCGGAATCCGGTTCCAGGAATGGGGCCAATAAACACACAAGGCCTTGCCGATCAGGAGTCGTCGTTCCAGATAGGAGCCCCCAGGGTGCCCAGAGTTACGGGCATTCCCCCCTCGCCAAAGCCGGGCATCGAGGCTCTCGGAACTATTATCTCCCATCACGAAGAACTGGTCCTTCCCAAGTGGGAAATCGACGGATCTGCGTTTGAGAAAGACATCCCAGGTCGAGGGGTCGTAGAGGTATCGGCTGCGATTGTAGGATTCCATCTCAGGCGCATCGGTCACCTGTGCGTTACTGTAGCGATGACTAGAAGCGATGTAGTAAATATCTCGCGACAATTCGAGGTGTGTGATTTCGAGGTCTGCATCAACGACGCCAACACCTGCGGGTGCAAGATCCCCGGGATCGTTGGCGCTGGCTTGTGGCCGCATTTCGCGCCGGTTGCCAAAAACGGTATCTGCGTCGTACTGAGAACTGGCATCGAATTGCACCAGCTTCTGATCAATCCAGAGCAGCAATTGGTCGTCGACATTCGCGAACAGCAGCTTGTGGTTCCCAGTCTTGTTGAGTTGGGTACTAGCCTGGGGCGAAAAATCAGCTTGCCCCTCAATCGCCAGTGTCACATTGCCACTGGAAAGATCAATCCGACAGCTAAAATGTTGGCCTGCTTCAACCAGATCAAGAATAAGTTCGCCCTGCGGTGCCTTGATGTCGACATCTGCTTCAATCAACAGATCGCCGACCCAATGGTAATCGAAATGCCTCGGATTCGTCTGCAGGCTGTCACTATTTCTTGCTTCCCAATACTGAACTGTCGTGTTGTAACTATTGAAATCAGTGATCAGCTGCGGCCGCACATCCGGGTCGTTGGCTGCTGAAAACTTTCCGCCGTTCCGTCGTAAATCCAGAGCGCGTTGCCACGTGGCATAACTGGGGACAAAGTGCCGATACCGAATCCAGCTTGTCTTGGCATTCGTCGGGTTGGCAATGAATCGTTGCCTGACCGTCACTCCATCGGCCTCACGCTCAATGTTCCATGCGCTCGATTGCGATTCCTCCTCCGGCCAGATACTCCACCGCAAAGGCCATCCAAGATCGTACAAAACAGCCGGATCGTCATTGGTACTATGGACGAATTGCCGCATAGCCTGCACCTTTTTCGGAGGCTTGTGCTCGATCGAAAACTCCGCGTCGCGAGTCGCATTTTCAGGACCAATTAATAAATCCCCTTGGTAGATGCGTAACGTTTCCTCAGGTAAACCAACCAAACGCTTGATATAGTTCATCTGTCCATTGCCGGGATATTTAAAGACCACCACGTCCCACCGCTCTGGTTCAGAAAACGCATAAATATACTTATTGACCAGGATCCGATCGCCATTGTAGGAAGCTTGCTTCTCGATGGGTTGGGTCAACGAATCTTCGCGCAGATCATGAGGCAAGTTGGGCTGCATCGGCATGTTGTAGCGACACTCGGGGCACTTGCCTGCAACACACTTTGCCTCCCCAGATGAGCGAATCTGCCTGTTCTGCAACAAAGCTAAAACCGTGTCCTTATCCTCGCCACTGGCGTTCACCTGAAACCGCTGGCCACAGTCGGTACAAAAGACATCTTTGTGTCGGCCCATGAGAGTGGGGGCCATGGACCCGGTCGGAATAACAAAAGCTTCGGCCTCAAAAGTACGGAACAGAAAAGCCAATACAAACGCAATCACAATCGACTCAACTGTCTCGCGAAACGCTTGCGGGTTCTTGGTCTTGGTAGGCCGTTCTGTTTGGCTGGGCAGCTTGGGCACCGCTTGTGCGCGGTGGTGTGGGTTCTTGCGTTTGGCCATGGCGTTCAACTCGATTGTGCAAAAAAGAAAACTGCTATCTATGTAAAACTTTGCTTGAGTGACCTGATCCGGTTGCAAATCGGGATTGAAGGTCGACCTGTGGCATTATTCGCAGACTGGTCGCCGAATATAACCGATTTTCAACGACTTCAATACGTCGGCTCGCCTGGAACTTCCCTGGCTGCGCGCCGGATCCCTAACGCCTTACCCACCAGCAAGGAGGCTGGAAGACTGGGGCCATGCCACCAGCTTCGGCTGTCCTCCGAAACAGAACTGTGATCACCCAAGACGAAATATTCGCTTTTGCCCAACTGCCATTTGACGTTTTGCGGGGTAAAATTCCCGTGGCGGGCCCTGAAGGCAACCAAATCCTGATACCTCAATTCGTACTGGACATTTCCGGAAAGTGCTTCACCATCGACCAGGACGTGCCCCCCAGCAAGTGAAATTGTCTCGCCAGGCAAGCCAACGATCCGTTTGACACATAACTCGTTCGCCTTGGTTGGACAGCGGAAAACGACCACGTCCCACCGCTGCGGTTTGCGCCATAGATACGCAGCGCGGTCCACGATTACGCGACTCCCGCGGGAAAGGGTCGGTTCCATCGAATCACCATGGATTGCAACCGGGACGACAAGACCCATCACCGCCCAGGTATGCATGAGCAGGACAAGCACGACGCCCCCAACCACGGCGTGGAGCAGACTTCGAAAGGTTCCCTGCCAGCTATTTTTCATCGCTAATTATGCATCATCCGCGTGGAGTGACGGCTTGCTGGTTGCACCAACCGGCTGGAAGAATGGTTCGCATTGCGAGGACCGCCATACAACATCCACAACGGCACCAGTTGCACCGAACTGGAAGGCCAGCCTGGCAAGCCAGACTGGCAAGCCAGGATGAGTGACTGCAACACCCCGTGCGGGAAGACCAATCCCTAACCTCATTCTTTACCATGCCAGCAAGGATGACAACCGCTGCAGCCCAGCTTGGGAGAATGACGGCTACGCGGTATCCGAGTGGTCCACAAACTGCCACAAGACAGTGGCAAAAACGGCTGGTTTAAGTCCAACCGAAGGCAACCTGTTGCTCGTACACGTTGGCGGGTGGGGAGTGCCGCTCAATTATCCCAGCCGTTGTACCCGCGGCTGTTACGACACCGCCGCCGAGGATGCAGTGGTCGAAATGAATTGTAGCCATACTGGGGGTCATAATAGGGCATGGATGGCATGTAGTAATGATCGATACCTCTTGGCCCATAGCTCGAATAGGGATATTGCCGCATACAACGCCGGCTGTCGACATAACGATAAACTGTGCGCTGGGAACCTCCATTTTGAGAGGTTTTCACGGCACTGGTTTCGGACTCCATGATATAACTCTCCGCTTCAGCTGCAGTGACACCTTGGTGAGGAATCGCCTCATCAGGCACAACAAACTCCTGGTTGGCCAACAATGAATCGGTCAGGGCGATCGCGATCAGAACCGAGAGGGGGAGAAAAAACTTCATGCGAGACTCCAAGGGCGGCCGCGTCCAACGCGTAAAGACAGGGCAAATCCGTTCGCCTCCAATGCCGTGGTTATTTTTTTACAGCCAAGCCTACACCACAAACTGGTTCTGTGCGTAAGACATAGGTGCATAAATCGGCGATGTCAGCTTGAATCAAATTTCAGGGTTTTGGTTTGTAACAACGAGCCCATCCCCCACTTCCCCAATAAAACTCGTCGTCCCAATTGCACCGTTTGCGCGGATTCTAACACGGTCGCGGTCGGCAAATATGGTCAAAAGTCAACGGTTGCATTTGCACATCATTGCATGGCAGGTATGGTTGAGCGGTCTTTTGTTTAATACCCACCTGCAGACGCAGTTTCTCACCTCCCAGCCCGTCTGCCCACACCTCCCACCCCATGGAGAGTCCCATCCCCTGGGACCCAGGACCGATGAAAAGGATCGCCATCTTAGCGACTGCAGTTACGGTAATAATTGGTTTTAGTGGTTGCGGATGTTGCAGCTGGATGTGCCCGGAACCAGAACCAGTCTGCACGCCCGTCGTCACCCAGTATGCCCCAGCCTGTGGACCAGCCTGTGGCACGTGTGGTCCTTGTTGCTCAGAAGGAGCAGTGCCCTACGGTTCGGCTCCTGTAACCTACGGAACTCCGCTGGGCGTTGGTGCCTACACACCTTAGCCAGCGCAGCCAATGCGTGAGGACCACCGAAGGCCCACCGCTATCACGGTGCGGCTGCCAGCCCCCTGTTTGCCGGACCTGGCGGGAGACTTTTGTTGCGCAAGGTGCAAGAAAACAGATCGCCACAGTGGTTATCGCCACAGTGGTTAGAGTACGGGCGGCCCGCAGGAAAACTCCGTACTGACCCTGTCGATGCCCTAGAGGAGATCCTCTAAAGAAGATCCTGCTAGAGGCCCTGTGTTGCGAGAGGTCCTTCGAAGCCACAGTCCTTCAAAGCCACCGTCGTTCAAAGCCACCGTCGCCTGTTCGTGATGGCTTGATGATCACCACGCTCAGTCCTGCTTTTTTTTGCCTTCTTCTTCTCCTGTTTCGAGGACGGCCAGGAAGGCTTTTTGCGGAATATCGACTTGTCCGATGGATTTCATCCGCTTCTTACCTTCCTTCTGTTTTTCCCAAAGTTTCCGCTTGCGGCTGATATCGCCCCCATAACACTTAGCCGTCACATTTTTCCGCATGGCCGAAATGGTTTCTCGAGCAATCACTCGACTTCCAACCGCTGCCTGCAAAGGAACCTCGAACATGTGACGGGGAATTTCTTTCTTGAGTTTTTTGATGACAGCACGGCCGCGAACTTCTGCGTCGCGGCGATCGCAAACGATCGAGAGCGCATCCACACGGTCACCCTTGACCAGGATATCCAGTCGCACCAGGTCGCCTGGCTCATAATCCTTGAGTTCGTAATCCATCGTTCCATAGCCTCGAGTCATGCTTTTAAGCCGGTCGTGCATGTCGTAAATGACTTCGGCTAAGGCCAGATCGTAAACCACCATGGCCCGCGTGGGTGAGAGATATTCGGTTCGCACATACGCACCTCGACGATCCGTGCAAATCTTCATCACACCGCCAATGTATTCAGTCGGCAGCACAAAGTTTACCCGCACAATGGGCTGGCGAAATTCTTCAATATCCCCCAGATCGGGGATTCGCTGTGGAGTGTGAACCTCAAGTTGTTCGCCAGTGGTCGTTGTAATTTCGTACGTTACGTTGGGTGCCGTTTGCACCAAGTCGATATTTGCCTCCTGTTCAAGACGCTGCTGCACAATTTCCATGTGCAGTAGTCCCAGGAATCCACAGCGAAAACCAAAACCGAGCGCATCACTCGTTTCGGGTTCAAACTCAAAACTGGGATCATTGATCACAAGCTTGGCAAGTGCCTCTCGCAGTTGCTCAAAGTCCTGGCCATCGGAAGGGTAAAGCCCGCAAAACACCATCCGCTTCGGTTCCTGGTATCCGGGCAACGCGCTGGCGGGGTTTTCATCGGCCGTGCTCACCGTGTCGCCAATGTGAACCTGGCCCAGCGACTTGATGTTGCAGATCAAATAGCCCACCTGACCGGCACTAAGATTGTTGCATGCCTTGCGTTGCGGAGCGAACTGACCAAGCTCTACCACTTCATGCACCGTGCCAGCCTGCAGGAACTTGATTTTTTGCCCCTTACAGACAGTTCCCTGCATGATACGAACATAAGTCACGGCGCCACGAAATTCGTCATACACGCTGTCAAAGACCATCGCCTGCAGGGCTGCCTTGGGATCACCAGCTGGGGGCGGCACGCGATCGATAATCGCCTCCAGCAACTCTTCGGCACCCAACCCGGTTTTCCCACTACAACTCAATACATCCTCTGGATCGATTCCTAATGTTTGTTCCATCTCTTCACGAACTTCATCGGGTCGGGCATGTGTCAAATCAATCTTATTCAGCACGGGCACCACAACCAAATCATGTTCGATGGCGCCATAGGCATTGGCCATTGTTTGAGCTTCAACCCCTTGAAACGCGTCCACCAACAACACGGCCCCTTCACAGCAAGCAAGCGAACGAGAAACCTCATACTGAAAGTCGACATGTCCAGGCGTATCGATCAAATTGAGTTCGTACGTACAGCCGTTAAGCGCGTAATTCATCGATACCGTCCGCGCCTTGATGGTAATTCCCCGCTGTCGCTCCAGTTCCATGTCGTCCAGGAGTTGGTCCTTCATTTCACGGACGGTCACGGTACCGGTCCGCTCCATCAAACGATCGGCCAAAGTACTCTTACCATGATCAATGTGCGCTACAATCGAAAAATTCCGGATCAAGGTGGGCTGAGTCATTTCAATCTATCTACTCACTGATCGAACACGAGGTGATCTTATTTTCTTCCGCAAGACGGTGTCCAACATGGACACCCACCAGTGGCGGCGGTGACCTATTTCTTCTTCTGGTTTTGCAAAAATCGCCATATGGCGGAGCGTACCCTAACGCGATTCTGTATCCGCGGCTAGACGGAGCGCAATCCGGCGGGCGGCGAGGAACTCCTTGATATCGAGCTGCTCACTAGTTGTGTGAATGTTCTTCTGGCCGCAGCCAAGTGAAACGGTCGGAATTCCATGTACCATCAGCCAATTCGCATCGAGTCCTCCATTGGCAATCGCCAATTCGGGTTCCGAACCTTCTTGAACAACGGCGTTCACAGCCGCAGCAATGCATGGCTCGCGGGGCGACAACTGGTACGCTTCGTAATCAAGGCGCCCGCGCACGCGAATCTCACCGTGTTGCCCCCGGTGATTACGCACCTTTCGAGCGGCACGATGAAATGCTTGGTTAATTTTTGTCACAATTCTCTCGCGAAACTTTGGGTTGTGACTGCGCGCTTCGGCCCGAATCACCACGCGATCGGTGACTACATTGGTAGCCGCTCCTCCACGAATCACGCCGACATTGCTGGTTCCCGAATTCCGACCTTGGACGATTTTTCCATGCCATCCATTATTGACCAAATCGCTAATGGCCAGGGACGTAATTGCGATGGCACTCACTCCCTCTTCAGGAGTATTCCCGGCGTGGCTCGCGACACCGAGGATTTCAATCTCCATACGGTAACCACCCGTGGCACCAATCGTCAGCTTGGTCGGCGAACCTCCATCGAAATTGAATCCGAACTGGGGACGGCCCAGCATTCCCACACGGAGATTTCGCGCGCCTTGCAACCCTACTTCTTCCTGTACGGTCCAAAGAAAGGTCAATGGCGGATGGGGCAACTTGCGTTTGAGCAAATCGGTGACAGTCGCCAACAGCACGGCCACGCCGGCACGGTCATCAGCCCCGAGCCCGGTGGACGAATCGGCCGCATAAATCCGGTTTGCTTTCCGGATCGGCCGCGAACCGACGCAAATGGGGACGGTGTCCGTATGGGCAGAAAACAGGCGACGGGGTCGCCGCACGGTCCCAGGCAGCTTGATCGCTAAATTGCCCTGCTCCCCCTTGAAGGGGGAACGGCGGTAACAACGGTCGGTTACGAAACTCGACTCTGGCACGCCCGCCTGCCGGAGACGTGAACAAATGAGTTTCACAATCGCTTGTTCCTGCCCACTTTGGCCAGAAACTGCCATCAACTGCATTACAAGCCGGATTGCTTCAGAATCAGTCATTGGTAATATGTTACCTAATCATCGACCGTAGTGGGAGGAAGAGTGGCTCGTTTCGACCAAAATCGATACACTTATCTGCAGCATGATTCTGCTGATCGATAATTACGACTCGTTTACGTATAACCTGGTGCAGCGACTGGGGGAGATCGATGCTTCGCTTCAGATCGAGGTGGTTCGCAACGATCAGATCTCCGTCGAGGAGGTCGTTGACCGGAAACCAGATCGCGTGATCATCTCCCCAGGCCCCTGCACCCCGAGCGAAGCCGGCATTTCGGTCCCATGCGCCAAGCGGCTTGCCGGCAAAGTTCCCCTGCTCGGAGTTTGCCTGGGACATCAATCGATTGGCCAGGCCTTTGGCGCAAAGATCGTACGTGCCCAGAATCTGATGCATGGAAAAACCGATTTGATTCACCATCAAGGCGAATCCCTGCTAAAGGGTCTTGAAAACCCATTCCAGGCAACTCGGTATCATAGCCTGGTCATTCAACCTGATTCGTTACCCGACGAATTTGAAGTCTCCGCCTGGAGCGAAGAACCTGACGGATACCGGGAAATCATGGGCATTACCCACAAAAAATATCCACTCTTCGGTCTGCAATTCCATCCCGAGAGCTTTCTGACCCATTGCGGTATCGAGCTGCTTAAGCGATTTCTCGAAGTGTGACATCCTTTGGGGAGCAATTTCGCCGACGCAGTCCTCAACCGGGGAATCAAAGAGAGGACTTGGCCATCAAAATGATATCGGTTGAAGAAGCCCTCCGGTTGGTCGCAAAGCACGCCAAGCCGCTCGCTCCCGGGCGAGCCGATCTGGCCGACTGCGCCGGGTTGATTTTGGCTGACGACGTAACGAGCGAGTTGAATTCGCCTCCCTACGACAAAGCTCAAATGGACGGGTATGCGGTCGCCAGTCACGACCAGATTCCCCAGCGGCAGGTGATCGAAACCGTCGCAGCCGGAGATCTCCCTCGGCGCGCCGTGACCCCAGGCACGGCAATCCGCATCATGACCGGTGCACCCATACCCGAAGGAGCCGATGCCGTGGTCCCCTTCGAGAACACAAAAAACGTGGGAGACCACCTGATCGAGTTGTCCCAAACTCCCATCGAATCTGGTGATCACGTGTTCCCACTGGGTCATTCGGTGCGGGCAGGTCAGACGATCCTGCGTCAGGGCACGATGCTCCGTCCGGTTGAGATCGGTATCCTGGCCGAAGCAGGCCGAAATCGGATCCAAGTCATCCCACAACCCAAGGTCGCCATCCTCCCGACCGGCAACGAATTGGTCGCAGTGGGACAAACGGTCGCGGCCGGACAAATTCGTAACAGCAATGGGCCATTGCTCACCGCTGCAGTTCAGGCGGTCGGTGGCGTACCGAGCGATTTGGGAATTGGTCGCGACGACCCCGACGAACTTCGGCGGCTCATCTCGACCGGCCTGGAGGCGGACGTACTGCTCTTGTCAGGTGGGGTTTCCGCAGGTGACTTTGACTTGGTGCCAGAGACGCTCTCAAGCATGGGTGTGCAGAACGTGTTTCACCGAATCTCCCTCCGACCTGGCAAACCGCTCTGGTTTGGCGTTCTGAGGGGCCAATCACCACCAACGCTTGTGTTTGGCTTGCCGGGCAACCCGGTGAGCAGTTTTGTTTGTTTCGAACTGTTTGTCCGTCCGGCCCTCGGTCAGCTCGCCGGGCACGGTTTTCACGGCCTGCACCAGCAGGAAGCACGGCTCAGCAGCCCCCTCTCTCACCGGGGTGGCCGGGCAACATTTCTACCCGCACATTGGGAAAACCAGCACGATCCTGTGGTGGAAATCGTGCCGTGGCAAAATTCGGCCGACCTGGCGGCCCTGGCGGCCGCCAACTGCCTGGTCGTTCTGCCGGCCCAGCCCCTTGAGCTCGATACGGGAAGTGTTGTATCGATTCTCCTGATTTGAATGGCCAGCTGCCGTTCTGATGGGCAATACCGTGACAAGCGGCGGCCTGACAGGCCGCAGGTGCTCCGGGCGGTTGGTCACCGGAAATTCCCAGCCCACCTCTGGCCCGAATCGCACCGGTTGGTCAAAAAAACCCGTTATTCCTCTGCATTTGGCATCTTCCGGGGCCGAGGGCTGCCAGCAAAATAGTTGCAAAATGATCCATTCTTAGTGAAAATAGAAGGGAAATCCGGAACAGCTTACCAGTACATCCGTACCCCACCTACGCAAACGACAGCAGTCGTCGCGTGGGGCCCGATCACCTTGGCCACATAAGGCACGTCGCAACACCAACCCCGCCCATTGTTCTGATTCCGCTTTGCCTAGCCAGTCTGTCCTGAAGCGCCTGCTGTCAGACCAACGGAGTCGACGAAAATGTGTTTCGAGGGTGCAACCACCAGACCTGGCAAGAAGTGTTCTCGGGGGCAACAACCCATCGGTGAAACGTTCAGGTTTGTTTCGCCTACGGAACACAGGAGAAGACTACATGTGCTGTTCATCGCACGATCCTCACCGAGCCGGTGTCATCCATTTGCCTCAGTGCTCGACTCGTTGGATCGTTTGCTCTTTGCTCGCCAGCCTTCTGGTGTTGACGATACCCCAATTCGCCGATTGCGGCGTCGATGTGCTTGGCAATGTGACTCCCATCGATAATCCATTTACTTACCCTGAGAATGAAGGAATCCCGGCTAGCGGAAATTCCATCGACGAAGACCGCGAAAAGGATGATCAACCCACCCTCGAAGGTGTGTATAGTTGGAATAGCGATTCTAATTCCGTCCCAACGATTACCGTAGGGGAATATGCCTATGGGATGGTCCAAGTTCTCGCGCCATCACAGCTGAATTTTGGTGATCTGATTATTGGTTCGAGTGCGAACAACTTTTATGGAAACGGCATCGTAAAAATTTCCGGCCTGGGTGCAACCTACAACAGCGATTTTGAGATTTTCGACCAGCAGCTTGCCGCCATGCTTCCGGAACCGGATCCCCTTCCAGCACCGGATCCCGGGGAAGTCGTAGAAACGATAAACACGATTCGAAGCGGACTACACGAATCTGGCGGCAGCACGGGATTTGACCTCACCGTCGGTGAAACGGGGACGGGCACGCTTTTAATTGCTTCAGGAGGTCGAGCCGAAATCCACGACTCGATCATTGTAGGTGATGAGATCGGTTCCAATGGAGAAATCACGGTCGACGGCTTCGCTTCCTATTTGCATGGTGGTGGCACTTTTTCCGTACCACTTTTTTTGGACAACTGCTGCAGATCCCCACATCACTGTGATCGGTCGGCAAGGGTCCGGTACACTCAACATCACCAATGGTGCCAACGTATTCTCGGCAGCAAATTTTGACTATGGTGACCGGGAAACCGTGGTGGGAGCCGTTGTAGGCGGCGATCCTTCCTCCCTTAACAACCCAGAAGAACAGCCGGATCGTGGTGGTTCAGGGACCGTTTTGATCGATGGCGCTGGGTCCCTTTGGACCATTGATACGGGGCTACAGTTAGGAGGATTTTCCGACGTTAGCGATGGTGAAGCTGGTACGGTCGTCTCCGGCATTAACGTGCGCTATGGTGCCGATGTCGGAGATGGGACGGTCACCGTGAGCAATGGCGGCACGCTATCCATACTCAATCCCACTGCCAGTCTTGGAAATCATGCTAAAACCAAGTTATTGATTGGCCGGGCCGGTCGCTTGAAGCTCGACACGGGAGGGCAAGTCTACGTTGGCCTCGCGGATGATTGGCCGATGAAGACGTGATCCTGGTCAACGATGGTGTCATTTCAGGAAGCGGACGCATTGATACCGGATTGTTCCACAACCGACATCTTGGTGAGGTGCGGGTTGGCAAAGGAGATGAACTGCTAATCACTTCCACCAGTAATTTGGAAGATGTTACGATCCCGATTTCGCCCGAAGAGATGCGATACGTGCCGCTGGTTAACTATGGTCTCATTGAAGTACACGATGGTGAAATCGAGCTGATGCGAGGGGAAGATGATACCACCAGTAGTGACACTCCGACCTATCAGTCGTTCAAAAATCTCCGCCTCTCTAATTCCGAGACGACCCAAGTTCCATCCCGTGGTTTCGGGTTAATCGAAGCCCAGAATGCGAACCTTCGATTTCAGACGGGAGTGGACAATCAGGGCCTGATCAATTTCATCGGTGGTACAAGTCAAGTTTACGGCGACATGACTAATGAAGCTGGAACCGTCGATATTGATGAAGGTCTTGTTTCGATCGTGGGTGACGATACGTTCGTTGTATTCAATGGTGATCTGACTAAATTCCGGAAGTCTTCATGTGGGGGCCAACGCACTGGGATTCACCGCAAACAGTTTCACCAACAATGGTACGCTGAGCCTCGTCCTGGGAAAAAGAGAATCAGGCAACGAATTCAGCACTGCTTTGTCCTTGGGCGATGTCGACTTGCAGAGTGGCACCCTAGAGGTAACCCTCAACCAATCTGGTGCAAATTCGATCACGCCACAGGTGGGCGACGAATACTTGATTATGAGGGCCAGCGGAGAACTCTCCGGCAATTTTACCGCGTGGGACCTCCCCTTCCTCGGTACAGAAAGCAGTTTTATTCCAATCGCTGACCTCGACGCTGACATTTACAAGCTCGTCGTCCAATCCTCCATCATTGCCGTCGGTGGAGATCTCAATGGTACCGGGGTCGTCGACTTCGACGATATCATCATCTGGCAAGCGAACGCCGGACACCCTGGCGGTCTGGGTGACATTAACATGGATAACATCGTCAACGGCCTTGATTTGCAAATTGTCCAAACGCAATTCGGAGGTCCTGGAATACCGCCTGGAAGCGCAAGTGCTGTCATTCCTGAACCGGCTACCGCGGTGCTGGCCTGGCTGGCCCTGGCGGGGGCAGTTTGCTTGATCAGGCGCCATTGCTAGCGTCCCCGTCCAAAAGCATTGTGTGCTTTCTTTCTGCACAGATCGTCAGCAGGTGTCCCCAAATGGCCTCAGGGCTTTCTTCAAGGACTCTGCTTGCTGTGGTGACCTCCCGCCATTTGCACGCAAGTTATCCATGCGAATTTGACGATTATACCGAATGTAGGGGTTCTTGACGGGGGTCCACGACGTGGATCGACATTGGGGCGGAGGAACAGGCTATGCGTCATCAGACATTCGGGTTGGGTTGGTGGTTGCTATTCGGAGTTTTGTTTTCGGGTGCTCCGTGGACGGTTGCTCAGCAATCCCTGCGAACTCTACCTGCAGAACAAAGCCCCAGCCTGACGCTCCCACCCAGCTATCCCCAAACAGCGACTCCAATGTCCGATCCACTACCTGCGGTGCCAGTGCCACCGGCAGTGAGTCCATCTCCATCTCCACCTTCAGCAACCCAACCACTGACCGCACCCGTTCCGCCACCCACCATGGGACAGATCCTCCGGGGAGCAGGTCAGCCGACGAGCTCTCTCAACAGTCCGTCGAACTCCAAACCGCAAGCCACGATGCCTCCACGTCCAACCTTCACGGGCCGTTCTCGAGGAACCAGCCCACCGAGGACCACGCACAAACCATTCTCCCAAATCGGGTATACCCCAACGCTCAGCCCCTATCTGCAGCTTGACCGGGGGAATAATATGAATGAGCCAACACCCAATTATTTTACGTTCGTACGGCCGCGGCTTCGACAAAATGAAACGAATCGCCGCCAGGAGGCCGAACTGCGACGCCTTGGACGTCAAGTTCAGCGGGCCACTACCATGGAGGCCCAGGGATCGACCGACCAAGCCAAGCCGGCTACCGGCCACCGTACGTACTTCTTGAACACGGGGCAATTTTACAGCGGGTTCTTCCAGCAGTAACCAACTGCTCCGTTTAGTTCCACAATTGCCAGGCGACGACCGTTATCCCCAGCGGGATGAGATACCAGGCGAAAAGTCCCAACCGACCTGTCTGAATCCAGCGGACTAACCACCCAAGCGCAAGCCAACCGACGAACATCGCAACAAGGCCGCCCACCACAAGCATCAGGGGAGATGTGGATTCGGTCATACCCGGTTGTTGTACCTGCCCGACCAATTTGGCGATTTCAATCAAGCCGGCGCCACCAATCGCTGGAATGGCCAACAAGAAGGCAAACGTACCTGCGCTCCGCCGATCGAGCCCTTCATGCAGTCCGGCGGCAATCGTTGCCCCACTTCGCGAAATGCCCGGCAATAACGCCAAAGCTTGCATGAAACCAATACGAACCGTCCCGGCGTAACTCAAATTGCAATACGACGCTTTGCCCACCGGATGCCGTGTCGCCCACAGCAGGATCAACGCGGTGACCGGAAACATCAATCCCGCCAAAAGCGGGCTTTCCAGAAATTTCTCCGCGAATTCCTTCAACGGAATCCCAATGACGGCCGCTGGTATCGTTCCCACAATCAATCTGGGAATCAACTGCCTGTCTTCCGTAAATAAGCGGCGGACTTCCTGAGCATAGAAAATTAGAATCGACCCAAGGGTCCCGACATGCAAGACAATATTCACCGCCAGCAAATCGGGTGGATGTGCATATCCAAGGGCTTCCATGATTGCACTACCCACCACCAAATGTCCTGAGGAACTGACTGGCAGGAACTCGGTAAGCCCCTGCACAATTGCCAGGATGATGACTTGAAGGTAGTCCAAGAGATTGCAACTCCGAAATTGAGACAAACCGTGATACTATACGCCTATCCTCAGCAAGCACCAGGGTGGGTTGCGGGCAGGTAGGCGTTCCACAGGTCTTCACCACAAATAGTCACAAGAAATAGTTACCAGCCGACCACACAATCCAAATGTTCCACGATAACAATGGGCTTTTTCTGACGGACGCACAACTGGCTGTGGACGTCCGCCGCCGGCAGCCCCGGGCCTTCATCTCCCATGCGCATGCCGACCATATTGCCCGCCATGAATTGGCCTTGGCAACCCGAGCGACCGGCCGGTTCTATCATCACCGCCTGGGAAACCAACACCGTGTGCGGGAAATGGAATTTGGTCAACCGGTCGAATTTGGAGGGCTCCAGCTCACCGCTTACCCGGCAGGTCATTGCTTGGGTTCGGCCATGCTATTGGCCAGGAACGACCAGCAATCCTTGCTGTACACGGGTGACTTTAAACTCGGCCCCTCGGCAACGTCCGAACCAGCCGAGGTTCCCAAGGCCGACATTTTGGTCATGGAGTCGACGTTTGGTCGTCCCCAATATCGATTGCCACCACGGGAACATGTCATTGACCAGTTGCTAGAAACGGTCACCGGCGCACTGGCTGCGGAAAAAACCCCCGTCATTCATGCCTATGCACTAGGCAAGGCCCAGGAGGTCACCAAATTACTCACCAACCACGGTTTTGCCGTGCTCCAACACCCGCTCATCTACGCCACGAGCCAACTCTACTTCGAACTAGGGGTCGACCTAGGCAACGTGGCTGAATATGGCGAAACCGCGCCTGCTGGCCATGTCGTGATCACTTTGCCTCGCAGTATGCGCAAGTTCCGCTTACCCGGACTCCAGCGGACCCTTTCGATTGCAACGACCGGTTGGGCTGTGGACCCGAGCACAAAATACCGTTGGGATGTCGATGTGGCGATTCCGCTGAGCGACCATGCCGACTTTGATCAACTTGTCGACACCGTCCGCCGCGCCGAACCCCGAGAGGTGATTTGTACCCACGGGCCAGCCGAGTTTGCGGACCACCTGTGCGAGCTTGGCTTCAATGCCCGCCCGCTCAATCCTCCAAAGCAGAAAAGGCTGTTTTGATCCGCCAGGCAGGCATGGCAATCTCGGCACTGGATGGGCCGTGGGTGGACGTAATTCGCTCAAGCATCGCTTTTCGTTTCGCTGCGAAGCCACTGAAGATAGGCAGGACTTGCCTCCACAACTGGCAAAACGACCACGGCTGGAACCTCGTAGGAATGCAGTTCCGTAATGACCGAGGTCACCGCGGCAGTGCGGTCGCTCCGCACCTTGGCCTCACAAACCCATTCCGAGGTGCACTCGACGGCCCCCTCCCAACGATAGGTGCTCTCCACCGGACCGGTGACATGCACGCATGCAGCCAGCCTCTGCTTGACGAGTGCAGCGGCAATCTTCCGTGCCTCGGCTTGCGTCTCGGTGGTCGTGGTAATCTGGCAAAATTCACTTGCAGACAAAGCAGATCACACTCGGGGTTTAGACCAACAACTCCATGGATGGTGAGTTGTGCGATAGCAAGTGATCTCGACAATATGGACAATATGGACTATCCATAAACTTGCTACCCAATTTGGCTGAATCAAAAACAGGCCTAACGAGAGGTTGGCTGATTCTGACTTGCCTGGCGGACGTTGTTTTCCACAATACGCTTCCAACCAAATGGGGTGCGTGGAGCCTGAAAGAGATTCTTGAGTTTCTGAAAGGGTGCGTTAACCGAAACTTTCCCCAGATCGAAGATGTACGTCTGCCGGCTTTTGTCAGGCATGTGCATCTCCATGGCACGCGGCATCATAGACGCCCGATCCAAACTCAACCGCACCTGGTTGTAATTGGCCTTATCGGCCTGAAATTTTGGGAAAGCAAGCAGCCAAATCTGCGTTGTATCAGGCTGATCCTGAACCTTTAACCAATAGCGCTGTTTCAGCTTTTCCGCCTTGGCACCAAACAAAAACGGTAGCGGTCCATCGACTATCGCCTGGCCCTGCATATCCTGCGGAATCGGCCGCACCATCAATTGTTTCTGGTCATGCCGATACTCGTAGACATTTTTGCCATCACATACGTAATGCTCACCCACAATATTGGGTTGCGGAATCCACTTCGCTTGCTGCGGCACAACGGGTTGTCCCTGGTTGGCTGCAGGCGGGTTTTCCAGACGAATCACCTGGGTAATTTGGAAGCTCGCCTTGTCCGGTTTCTGAAAGCTGACCTCGCCAAGATCCTTACTAAAAGGGATCTGCATGCTCGGACCAAATACCGGGTTGTACTCCCATCGCTCAAAGGGACATCGAAATGTTTCAATCTTTCCACTCTGGTTTTCCCAATTCAGCAACACCTGGTCTAAAAATGCGCTTTCAATCTGGTTCAGCTGAAAGGGCGCTTGTGGCTGAACCGGTGGTTGCTGCTGGCCAGGCAAGGCCGAGGTCAACAACACAACAAGAAGCCACGAAGATACGAACGACAACAAGTGACCGTAGTGCATCACAAAATTCTCTTGGTGGGATCTGCGGAAACGAGGAATGGGAACCCCGCCGGAAGGGCTGCGAACTATAGCAACCCGCAGATCCTGTACCTAGGCCGGTATCGCTTGAGCAGAAGCCTTTTTGACGAGGCAGAAGCGTTTTGACGAGATAGGTCTCGAAAACGGACGAACTGCTTAAGCTAGCAAGCACTCCTTGCGACCGTTAGTGCTTGCAAATGGTTGAATCGAACCATTCCGTGCTACTGTCGAGAAACTCGCCCCAACCGGTGTTGACGGTCCCCCGAAGCGCACGCGATCATCCGCCCTCGACCTGTCCGAGAATGAACCTGGCCGCCGCCGGCAGTCGCCACACCCTCCGTGGAAACTGGCATGACCCTGTCAAAACAGGTCTTGGAGATTTTCTGATGAGAACCCAGCTCGCGATTCGCCTGGCAACCCTGGCTCTTTGGCTCATCCCCGGTCCGATAATATTCGCACAGCAGGGGGACTTGACTCAGGCAACGTTTGAAACGACCGCTGGCGATCCGCAAAACCTCACATCCGCAATCTTCACAGGTCGCTCCGCACACGTGGGAGACCAGGTCGAACAAAAACTCCTGTTCGAATCGAGCATGAAGACGATCGGTCGGCGGAAAAATGAAATCGTTGAACAAAGGCAAAGCATGCTCACACAACGCCAACACCGGGTGATCACGGCTGTGGACATTGCGCACAATCGCATGACTGAGGCCGATGTGCGATACCTTGTTTCTGAACGCCAACTCACCGCTGGAACAGATTCCCACGAAACCGAAAAGGACCCGGTGGAAGGTCGCAAATACCACTGTTTCCGGAATGGAACCGTATTGATGGTGACCGACGACCAAGGGCAACTGCCCACTCTTGCCGAATACAAAATTGTTGCTGGCAACATGAACAGCCTTGGTGAGGCGAGTCCACTCGCAGAATTTCTGGTTGGAAAAACAGTGGTTGTCGGCCAGAAGATTTCGCTACCACGCGAAGTCGCCGATCGATTGTTCGCCCTTGGTCAGTCGTTAGGTACCGTCGAGTCGTTCCAGTTAACACTGACCGAAATCAGGACCATTGGACAGGTCCGGTGTGCTGCTTTTGACGCGTTCCTGGAAGCAACCGATCACAACGAAGGCCAAATGCGAGTGCAACTGGAAGGTCTGTTTGCTGTCGAAATTGACGGCTGTCGCCTGGTGTCGTCCGACTTGGAGGGCCCGATCGGTGTGGCAAAATCAATGATCGATGCCGGTGCGACCTTCCATATGACCGGGACAGGACGTCTCCACATCGCGCTTGAGTCACGCTATCAGGAGGTCGACTAACGGGCAAAAAGGTGTTCTGACTTCCGAAGCCCGCGGCACCTATTTCCGCATGACCAAACAGCGACCGCCTGCTCAAATTAAGGCGCCACCGCAACTACTTCCGGCACCCGCCGTACACCCGTAACAGTGGTCACCGGTCGATATTGCACGACCCGCCAGTTCGTCCGCGGTCGTATTCCAAAGGAACTGTTCGCGAGGGCCCGGCGTGCGCAAATCTAACGCATAATTAAAATCGCAGTCGTAGAGGCGTCCGGCCGAATCAATGTGAATTTGATGCCGACACATAAGACCATCAAGGGTCAATGGATTGTATGCCTTGGCGAGCATTTCCATGTAGTCGACAAGCTGACCCGACCGTTCAAGTTCATGCCGCCATCTCTTAATGGGCATGTTGGTGATCGTCCACAAGTCATTGAAGACTAAACCGAATCGCTTTTTCAATTCGCGCCGATAGTCGGTAGCGAGTGACGCTTGCGGTGGGGGCAGGTGGGGGCCATTGGGATTGTAAACCAGGTTAAGTTGCAACCGTGGGTCCTGCCCATAACCGGCATCGTTGAGTCGCCGCAAGCCTTCGATCGATGCATTGTAAGCACCATATCCCCGCTGCTGATCAACATTTTCTTCCAGGTAGCATGGCAAAGAGGCAACTACCTCTACCTGATGCTCGGCCAGAAAGTGGGGAATCCATGCGTACGGTTCTCGATTATCGCGATCTGTGTATGGAATAATTGTCGGGTTGCAACGATCCACGACATGACGCCCCAAATCTCGAACCTGTCGTACCAGCGAACGAAAGTTGGGGTTCATCTCGGGGCTCCCCCCGGTCAGGTCAACACGCTCGATCTGCTGATTGCTGGCAATCCAGTCGGTAACACGCCGGGCAGTACCGGCAGACATGTTCTCTTGGGGACTATCCCGTTTCGGCGAAGATTCCACATGACAATGATGGCATGCCAGATTGCAGACGAGCCCCAAATTGATCTGCAACGTTTGGATCTTCCCTGCCGCCCGCAACTCCGGAACGCCCTGTTGACGAAACGAGTTCGCCTGAAGAATTGGAAGTGGGGCAAGCGGGGTCATGAATGTTCAATCATCAAGTGGTTTTTCAAACCTCAACAACAACCCCCCTGGGCGTGCCATGTTGTTGGCGTCACGTGAATATCGGCGCGGTCCAGTGCCTGCAAAGCATCAGCCGTCTTGTCACAAACCGGGAGCGGGATATTTCTGGGGAAATAATGACCTCGACCATCGTCAAATTCTTCGTCAGGCCCAAGATAAACGGCCGTGCGACCGGTAAATATGCATACTCCGTCGTCAGGGGTCGTCACCTGAAAAGCTGTGACCTCCACCGTTTCTAACAATAAGTCGTCCTCCAGATCGTAAGTAACCGCATCGAGCATACGGTAGGGCCTGCGAGAGCGAACTTCAATCGCACCAAATCCCGCATCGCTGATCTTCTGAAGATACTCCTCCAGCACAAGACACCCCGAAATGCATTGCGCGCGGAGAACTTCGTCTTGTCTCAGGGCAAGCGGGAGGGGTCGCGGTGCAATTGGGTCCGACATAACCAGGCGGCCCCCGTCGTCGAGCACACGGTGCATTTCCGCGAGTGCCTGCTCCAGGTCTCCACCCGTTTTAAAAATATTAAAGAGGCAATTCTGTGCTGCCAGATCGACCGAATTACGTTCCACGGGTAAATGGAGCGCGTCGCCATCGATCAACGTGACAAAGGCGGGATCAAACCAGTCGTTGGTTTCGGCTGCGAGTTCCAGGTTCGCACGCGCCTTTTGGCGCATTTCACGAACGGGATCGACTGCAATCACACCACCGGGTCGCCGCGCGAAATAAGCCAACTGCAGAACTTCTAAACCACCGCCAACACCAACGTAAAGCACCCGTTGGTTGGGGGTCATATCTTGCAAATGCATGGTCGTCCCACACCCATAATTCATCTCGACCATGATGGGGGGGATGTTGAGGCCCGGAAGATAACGTGGCGCCTGGGGCACACAGCAGAGGTTTGCTGCGGGCTGGGTCGCTGCTTCACGATAGACGTCGCGCACCGTAGTGTGATAACTCATAAATTGCTCGTCGACTCGTCGCGTGTTACTGGAGGTCAAGTATCCCCAGTTTGACGACTCCCTACAACACCAAGACAATTCCGCAGAGTCTCGTTCTCTTTGGGGTGACCTTCTGTTAGAATTCGCACATCTGTTTTTCCAAGTTTGGTGACACACATAGCAACCGATGGACACTTCTGAAAAATCACCCGTTGATGAGATTGTTCCAGATACCGTCATTCCACACGGCAACTTGCCGCCGTTGCGTTATCGGGAAATGCCGGAACCAATACCGCTTCGCCGCATGGTGGGTCCGAGCATCATTCTTGCCGGGCTGTCGCTAGGCAGCGGCGAGTTCATCCTCTGGCCCTATATCACTTACCAGAGTCAATTCATCTTTTTCTGGGCCTGTTTACTCGGTGTCACTACCCAGTACTTCATCAACATGGAAGTGACCCGTTGGACCCTCGCCACGGGGGAATCGGCCATCACCGGATTCGCCCGCCTGAGCCGCCATTGGGTTTGGATATTCCTGGTGGCAAACACGATCCCATACGTTATTCCCGCCTGGGCAACCGGTGCTGCGGAACTTTTCATTTGGCTCGCTTGGCCTCCCGAAACGGTGCTGCTCGCTGACGGATCGTCCCAGATCATCAGCGCCGGCACTCCCTACCTCGCCACACTGGCAATCCTTGGAATGGTTGGCTGTGGAATTCTCCTCACCACCGGCCCGGTGGTCTACAAAACGATTGAAGCAACCCAATTTATTCTCGTTCTCCTGGCGTTAATCTTGGTCCTGGTGGTCGGTGTGCTGGTGATTCGCCCCGATGCGGTCGCCAAACTGGTTCAACAAACGGCGACTTTTGGTGCGCCAACGTTCATTCCCTTGGGAAGCGACTTTCCCAATCTTGACGAAGTCCTTCTCCTGGGGGCACTCGCCTTTGCCGGCTGTGGGGGGACGCTCAATCTTGGGCAAAGCAACTACATCAAAGACAAAGGGTTTGGAATGGGGGCTCACGTCGGCAGAATCACCAGCCCCATTTCCGGCCAGGAAGAGGCCGTTTCGGAAATTGGGTACCATTTTCCCCATACACCAGAGAATATGGCCCGCTGGAAAACCTGGTGGACCAGGGCCAGTCGGGAACAGTTCCTTAGCTTCTTTGTGACCTGTGTGTTTTGTCTGGTCGTGTTGACCTTGATCAGCTACAGCCTGTTCTATGATTCGGCAGGCGCGCTGCGGGAAGGGATGGGCGAATATGACCAAGGATTGGCATTTATCTATGCCGAAGCCGAACAGCTGCGGGCCACCATCGGGGCGGCCGGTCCATTGCTGTTTTTGGTCATGGGAATTGTGATCCTGTTCACCACAGAACTGGCAGTCCTTGATGCCACCAGCCGTATTTCATCGGATATCGTCAAGGTGAACTGGTTGATGAACCACAAGTGGTGGACCGAAAGCCGGCTTTATTTCGCTTTTTTATGGGGTGAAATTGCCGTGGGAAGTTTGATCCTGCTGGTGGGGGTTGAGCAATTCCAAGCGAGTACGCTGGGGTTGTTCAAGATGACAGCCAGCCTCAATGGGGGGATTATGTGCGTTTACTCGGCAACCTTGCTTTGGATCAATCGCCGCTTGCTGCCTGGGCCATTAAGAATGACTCCCGTTCGAACGGTGATCATGGTCTGGTCGGTGGCCTTCTTTGGCTCTTTTGCCGTATGGGCCGCGTGGAATGCACTGACCGATTTATTCTGAACTTCTAACAATCCAATCGCGGCAACACCACCATGTTTTTCTACCTGCTACTGCTGTTCACCGTGGTTCCGTTTCTCGAACTCACAATCTTGTTGTGGTTAGCGGGAAAAGTGGGCGGGGTGAACACATTACTCCTTATTGTGTTCACCGGGGTGCTCGGCGCCGGCCTGGCGCGCTGGCAAGGCTTGCGCACGACTTCGCGAATCCGGCAAGAGATGGCCCAGGGCAAGGTCCCCGGCGAAGCACTGGTTGATGGTGCCCTGATTCTGGTGGCCGGAGCCGTACTGTTGACACCCGGCATTCTGACCGACGCTTTGGGTTTTGCCCTTTTGATCCCGGTGATTCGCCACGTTTTTAAGCGAACCGCCTTGGGCTGGATCCAGCGCAACGCGCGGGTGCAACAGGTCCACTACGGTTCCGGTTTTGGACCTCAACCCGATTTTACGACTGGATCAGCCGGGGATCGGATTGTCGACGCAAAAGTGATCGAAACCCATGTGGTCGACCCGGAGAACCACTCCGCTTAAGGATCTGGATCTAAGAACTTCCGCGTTGCACTACTGGGGCAACCGCCCGCGTTCGACCTGGGGCAAATCTCCGGTGAGGGATTTCATGAATGCCACCAGGTCGGCTTTCTCCTGGTCAGTGAGATTCAGCTTTTTGATTTTTTCGTCAAGCTGCGCGTTGGGGTGTCCGCCCTTGTCGTACCAGTCAACCACCTCTTCGAGGGTCGCTTGCGATCCATCGTGCATGTAGGGGGCTGTTAGCACCACATTGCGCACCGTGGGAGTCTTGAAGGCCCCGCGGTGACTCTCGTCTTTGGTCACCGCAAATCGGCCCGCATCGGGTTCCTCGGCCTCCATACCGACGCCAATGTTGTGGTGCTTCTCGTCCGTGAAGTTTGCACCCGCGTGGCACGCAGTACACCCTACCCTTTCACTGAAAAAGAGTTCGCCCCCCCGTTGTGCCGATTCATCAAGCGGATGGGCTTCACTGGTTTGCTTCAGTGCCATGTACTGGTCATAGAGTTCCGGATCCTCTTCTTTGAGTTCCTCAAGGTCTTCAAGATCGGCTTCATAAGCTTTTTCGAAATTACTCAAATCAACATGGTAATCCCAGGGCGTTGGTCCGGTCACGATGGCCCGCTCAAAACTGGCAAGCGCGTTTCCAACATTGTCGATCGTCACCCCATCGGGAAAGATTTTGTCAAACTGCCGCTCGTAACCCTCAATACCTTTGAGGGTGTTGACGACATCCTCATGCGTGTTCCCCATTTCAATCGGGTTGGCAATGGGGCCGACGGCTTGGGCTTCGAGCGAATCGGCCCGCCCATCCCAGAACTGCTCCCCACTCAGAATGCGATTGTAAGCCACGGGTGAATTACGGCCTCCCTGTTGACCGCCGACCCCCACACCAAACTGGGTATTTTTGGCATACCCGAATTGGGGGTCATGGCAACTGGCGCAGCTGATCGTGCTGTCACTCGAAAGTCGCGGATCGAAGTAGAGCTGGCGTCCAAGTTCGATTTTTGCCCGAGTCAACGGATTTTTCTCGAGCCCGGAGATTTGCGACTTTCCAGCCGCCAGTCCTTGGGGAAGCTGGGGATTGAGTACCTCATGGTTGGCAGGGTCTTCGACCCAGGCGCTGATCTCTTCGATCGCGAGAGGGCCTTCACCAGGCAAACCCCCGGTTAATTCGGCCGTGCCTAGTAGAACTTCTGTCTCACGACCTTGGTCATTACCTTCACTACCTTGGTCATCACCGGCAGCGGTTGTGTCGTTGTTTTCAGTCGGTTTGCTGTCGGTCTCGCTTGGCTTGCTGCCGGTGTCCGTGGTTGGCTCTGAAGAAAGTCCTTCAGAGGCCGGTGGTTTTGCCTCAGGTTTGGCCTCAGGTTTCAGGCCTCAGGTTTTGCCTCAGGTTTTGCCTCAGGTTTTGCCTCGGGTTTTGCCTCGGGTTTTGCCTCGGGTTTGGCCTCGGGTTTGGCCTCGGGCTTGGCCTCAGGCGAAACTGGGGGCGCTGGTTTTTCCGTGACCAAAGTGGTGGCTTCGGCAGGAGGAGCAGCGGTGGAGACGGTCGATTCGGCGGTCGATTCGGCCCCGGCAGACTTCGAATCGCCACTCGGTTTGGCAACCCTGGTGTCCAGTGGCGGGACCGCTGGCTCGGTGATTGCTGGGGAAGCAGCCGGTTTCTCTACATGCTCACCCTCGTCTTTTTTTTCTCGTGTCAACTCGTTAATGGCAAAGGCAATGACAACCAACACCACAACAATGATCAAGAATCTACCCATTGTTTTCATCCTTAAGCAAGAAGTCTTGATAAATCAGAGCCATGACAACATCCCATCAATGGGACCAATCCAATTCTGCTGTTGATGGGCGCCTGCGTACTTAAAATGGCAACACCGGCCGCGAAGGTCAAGCAAAAAGATCGCGTGCTTTGGCCACCTTTGGTTGACCCCTGCCAATCCACTTGACCGTTTCAAATCGTTGGCCATTGTTCCTGGTAAATTCCTGGAGTCGAAAACCATTTGCTTCTTTAGAGCTGCGATTTTAATGCGTCGAGGGCAGCATCATAGTTTGGCTCTTCGGCAACCTCACCAACGTACTGGGCGTGAACCACTTTTCCATCGGCATCCAAAACAAAGATTGCACGGCAAAGTATTTTGAGTTCCTCAATCAAGGTCCCCCAGTTCTGACCGAAGTTACGGTCCTGATAATCGCTTGCCGAACGAATATTGGTAATGTTCTCGGCACCGCAAAATCGGTTCATGGCAAAGGGCAAATCAAGGCTCACCGTAACTCCGTTGATACGATCGCCTAATTCACCCAGGGACTCATTGAATTTCTTGGTTTGAGTAGCACACACGGGCGTATCGAGCGACGGAACCACGCTCAACAGGGACGGCTTGCCTTTCAAATCCTCCAGCGTGAGGGTTTGCATTCCACCTTCAAAATAGTGCAGTGTAAAGTCCGGGGCTGCTCCACCAGCGGTAACGGCCTCACCGGCCAAGGTCATTGGATTTCCCTTAAAGGTAATTGCGCCAGAGCGTGACATGATTTGTTCCTTTAGCTAAAGCAAACAGCGGGGTTTTTGGCCCCGGGCGGGTCGTCGTGAGGTCGGACTGCCGATAATTGCAACCGGCTATTTTACAGGGGTAAGCGTGATGGGCCCGGTTGCAAAACCCAAATCTCTCCTAGTATCTGCGCCTGGGCCGACATTTCAAGTGGCTGTGGCGCTCTGATAACAGTGGTTAAACAGGAGTTCCCACTCGGCCTGCTGAATTCGACCACAAAGGAGCTGGGCATCTTTCCCGCCACGGACTGCGCTTTGACAACCATCGACAAAGGCAAAGGGATCCCATGGTCCACTGCAAAGCAGCTCAACAGCACCACCTATTTGGCCCGACTGCTGCCCAATCTCGATCGCTTGTTCAGCCAAAGGCTCGAATATGGCATGTTTCCCTACACGACGAAACCAATATTTAGCATTGGAAAAGTCGCCTTCGCGACGGTGCATGATCCCATGCCAAAAACTGCCCGAATCGGTTGGTAGGTTCTGACTGATGGTATGGGACTCTCCAAGGCAATCGTAAAGCAGCCACACTCCGGCCAGACAACACTCGGCCATTTTCCGATCGGCCAGTGGCGAATTCGCAAAAGCAGCCTCCAGACTCAGTTCGGGCAGACCTTGATACCCACCCTCTTCAGCTTGACTATCGTCCAGCGGACGACAGCGGTTTCTATCGAGCCAGGCAGCAAATACGGGGCCGTAGTCCGCGGGAGAGAAATCAGACAATCTCAACTCCAGAATAAAATATAGGAAATCGGTTCTCCGGCAGCAGATAAAAACTGCACGCTTGGTATCAATTATTGCGGTTTGCGAGAAAATGCCAAGCGGGAACCTCGATACCTGACAGGAGATTCGCCCGCCTTCCAAAAAGCGGCTGAAAAATGGGCCCAGCAAAAAAGAAAGCCCAAGGGAAAATTACCGTTGGGCTCTCGCTGCTTTTTAATCTGACCCACCTAACAGACGCTTATCGCACCTTGGCACTTTCACCAGAGGGTCGCGATTGTTGGCGGCGCGATATCCGTACTTTGCGGTCGGAATTTCCCGCAATGCCAACAGTCGCATCTGATTTGCGAGACTTGGCGTCGCGCGTCAAGTCGGCATAATGAGCACTTTGATCTTCGTTGCCAATTCCCTTGTGCATCGTGGCCAGATTGCCATAAGGAACTGCAAGTGCCTCCTTATCAATCAAACCACTGGAAACTTCTGCTTCAACCAGGTCGGCGCCCGTCTGAGTAAGTTCAAGACCTTTGGACCGTGCGCCTATTTTCCAATAACTGACTCCCATGCTCACCAGTGCTTCGCCGTGTCGGTGTGGTAAGGCAAGCTTGGCAACAGGCACATTGGTTGTCAGCATTGGAACTGCCTTATCGTACCAGCGGATCGCCTTTTCGTGGTTCTTTTGGTGAACCGCGTATACCGCACCAATATGAAAATAAAGACGCCCCACCAGATGTTCAAAATGGGGAACCGACTGCCGGTTCTTCGCACCTTCAGTAAGGTTATCGATCGCCTTCTGAGAATAGCGCAAAGCATTGGTTGACCTGCGGCGAGCATGTTCAATACGTACCGCCTGGAAGTAAGCAACTCCCAGACGCCACTGGATGTGTTGTTGCCAAAGCAGATCGTCAACCTCTTGGACCAGTGAATCAGCAGCGGTTTGGGCTTCTTCGATCCAGAGTTCCGGGTCGACGCTTGGCTTAAACTCAGCCAGGGTTGCAAGGGCCTCTTCGGCAACGTGGAGTCGTAACTCCAAGCCAGCGTCACCCTTTTTGATCGCATCTTCAGCAAGCCCCGATGCCCGACCAATCCACTTGGAAACCGTTTTGAATTTATTGCGATACTCCTGGCCTGCGATCTCACGACCTATCGCCAGATGGGCATCGACAAGGACTTGTTTGGCAGCCCTTCGATCGGCAATATGCTTGCTTGTGGCAACCACGTCTGCCATTTCAATCGCTTTGGTTTGAAACGGTATGGCACGCGAACGAATGTCCAACCCACCCAAGCTTGCCAACCGGCCCATTTGCTGCAGTGCCTGGGCTTGAATAATCGTGGGTGTGTTACTGCTGTCCAGTACGGCTCGTGTCTCGCGAACCGCATCGTCGTAACGTGCCAACTGCTCTAGCGCCCTGGCCCACCGAAGCCGATACGCGTCGTTGCTCGGATCAAGCTTGAATGCCTCAGCCGCTGAAAACTCGGCCAGATCGGCCTGGCCGGTTGCCAGATAGATGTCAGCCAACAACCAATGCGCCTGGGCCATCTCGGGATCGATTGACAAGGCGAACTGCAAATCACGAATATTTTTCTCGTACGGACCATGGAGGTGGTTTTCCGCCCGAAGTGCAAACGCGGCCGAATCGACTGCCTCGATCACAATATGTGAAACCAGTCGCTTGGAATCTTTCGTATCTTGTGTCTCCTCAAACATGAACAGTACGCCACGTTCGGGAAAGATTTGGCCAAGGATTTCACCCGCATCGTTCAGGATGCTGGCTGGCTCGAATTTGCCGAGCCGCAATTGCTTGACCAAATGCTCGGCGGGCAGCAATTCGTCGAGTTCAACTTTGATCATCTTCACGGTATCATCGGTAACGACAACGTCTATTCTCTGGAAGGGAGCCGTCTCGTAGACCAGGATTTCGCCATCTTCAAGGTCCCGCACTTCACTCGGTTCACCCCACAGAGTACGTACTTCGTCGGGAGACGAGGTGCCAGGTTGAACGCCATTGAACTTGGCAACCTTCGTATGGATCATCAGCTTCGTTGGCGGGGCAACCGCCTTTTTGACCGTTTTGCTGTGCTGGGCAACACGGTCCTTGCGGCGAGAATTGGCCAAACTGGCAGCTCTCGTCAAAGCAGTTCCAAATTCTTCGGCCTCCTTGTCCGCTGGGTCGGTGGCATCGACAATAATTCTGCGATTCTCGTCCAGCGGAAGTACGCTTGCCGCTAACTCTGGCTCATAATCTGAATCTTGGGAAATTGGCTCCAGTGGTTCCTGCTCCTCAGAATCAGCGATCGACTCAGACGCAACCGAATCTGACTCCGTCACCTGCCGGTTTTTGACCAAAACCGAAGTGCCGTCCTCTTGGAATCTGGCGGTTGAATCTTTGACCTTGGGAGTGACTGGCTCTTCAGCGGACACGGGAACCGCTAACAAGACGAGGCCACAAGACGCCACCATGACCACCAAATGATCCCGAAACCCCCAGTAAGTGGCTTGGGGTCGAACCAACCAACGCTTTTGTTTTTTCGTTCGCATGGCGTGCTCCTCCTGAACACATGACCGACAATGCCAGTCACAGCGTGTAAAATTCCCTGGGGATCGCGTCCTAATTCTTTCAACTCGGCAAAAACCGGGCTGCTTTCTAGAGTCCCTGTTCCGTCGAGCGGCCACCGCCTGGCATCCTCACACCAAGGGCCGCGGTCACCTCACAGGACAACCAATAGAACCCTTCCTGTTTTGCGGCACTCACCGTTACAACCATTACCATCGGCAACTCTTCGTGCAAATTAACAGCCTATGTGAGTCAAATTGGTGAAATCTGACGCGATTTGTCTGAATCTCCTTCAGTTTGACCACCGATCGAATGCTGCTAGCTGGAAATCTCCCCCAAAGAACGGTCCCGTTTGCTATCGGCGCTACGATTTTTTAGCCGATAGCGGCGCTACGATTTTTTAGCCGATAGCATTGAGCGAAGAAGTTTGCTTGCTTCCTCACTTTGACCACCTAGTACCAACTGCTCTGCCGTTAGCAACTGTTGGACCTGATCGAGTGCGAAAGGAACCGCCGCACCAGGAGTCGGTTCAATGGGTACCAGTGATGTCTGAATCGCAACCAGCAAGGCTTCAATACCGACTCCCGTCACGGCACTGGTTGCATAGCGGTCTGGCGTCGCCTCCTCAACCACGGATCTACGCTCAGGGGTGAGCAGGTCTATTTTGTTGACGACAACCAAAACAGCTCGTTCGCCACCGTTTCCTTCAAGCAACTCCTCAGGCAGTGCATTTTCGGTGGCGTCAGTAACCACCACGACCAGGTCGGCATGTTGCCGTGAACGTTTTGCCCTGCGAACTCCCTCCCTCTCAAGCGGGTCGACGAAGTACCGCACCCCTGCGGTATCTGCCAACTCAATGGGCCAGCCATTGACGGCAGTCACTGCCGTCACAACGTCACGGGTTGTCCCCGGCTTCGCACTAACGATGGCCCGCTCAAACCCCACCAGTGCGTTGATCAAGCTGCTCTTGCCGACATTCGGGCGACCCGTCAGGACGACCCGCCACGGTGTCGTGAGATGCAGGCCCAAATCACTGAAACGAAGTAGTCGTTGAAGTTGCTCAAGGGCCGCTGAGGTCGCATGGTTCTCGAGGGCCAAAAGTATCGCTTGCACCGACCTACCCAAGGCATCGTGGAACTGGTCAAGCAGAATACGTGCAGTCTTCGTCGTTGCTGCAACGGCTAGTCCCCTCGCAGCCGCAGCTTGAAATGGATCTGGATGGGTCGTTGACAACGAATCTTGCCAATCGATCAATTCGCAGCCGCTATCGGCGAGTCGCCTGAGAACGGCCTTGACGGCCGCCGATCCACCATGGCAGTGGATGTCGACTTGCGCCGAACCTACCAGGCGCGTCACAATCACGTCCTCACCACCCATACCCGCCCAGCGACCGTAGCAAATCCTTCCTGCAGGAAATTCGGCAAGCGCTTTCCCGCTGGCGGAGTGAAAGGATTGCTGCACAATATCAAGGGCTCTTGAGCCAACGACGCGGACAACCGCCACCGCCGCCCGCCCCACAGGCGTTAGCTGAACCGCACAGGTTGGAAAGTCTGATCCCATTCAGTACTCGACATCAAGTCGCCATTTCCAGCGAAGCAATCCCCCGGTCACTTGATCCCACCATGTCGGTCGCCCGCGACTAGCGAAATGCCCGCCAGTACCATCTGGGGTACGTACCGTACTTCAAGTCCTGTCATCTGGGTCAAGTTTTCAGCCAGTGGAACGTGAATACCGCCAGTGAGACAAACCATGGGTGGTTGGGTTTGACTCTGCGCAATCTGCTCGACAATTGAGCGGATAGCGCCAACTGCAGCCCAGTACAAACCGGACTGAATGGCGGCTTCGGTTTCGCTTCCGATCGGCGGGGGAACCTCGGAAGTTTTGGCGGCAGAAACCAACGGCAAAGCGTCCGTCCCCTCGGCAAGGGCGTGGGCACCCATTGCGATGCCCGGCAAAATCGCTCCTCCCACAAATGCCCCTGTCGCGTCGACCAAATCGACCGTCATCGCGCTGCCGTGGTCAACCACTACGATCGGTCGATCACCGGTTCGCAACTGGTTGGCCGCCGTCGCTGCAAGTAAGCGATCGATACCGACTCGCTCCGGGAATGGCACCTTGAGCGGAATCGTAATGTCGCGATGTGAGACCTCGTGAATTCGGTGTCGGCCCCCACTTTGGTGGCGCAATTCGGCGATGACCCGCTGAAAATAATCATCCGCAGGACGATTGACACTTGCAACGAACCAGTCGAATGACTCCAGGCGCACTTCTTCATACCAGGACCGGAGTTTGTCTTCGGCAAACCTGTTCTGCGGCGAAAGGGTCAGTTCCAGGCTGCTGGCTGGCTGAGGCAATCCGGACGCTCTAATCGGTAGCACCCGACTTTGGGCCTCCGCCACGCACCCATGGACCGAATCAAAGAATCCACATTGAACGCGACTGTTTCCAATGTCGACTGCGGCGATGCGTATCTGGCCTGAATTTGGTCCCATGCTCCGATCCTCAAACAACCTGCCAATCCACTTAATTTCAGGGCTGTGCCTTTGCCTATCATCCCCCGATCCTGGTTTTCAGGGAAGTGTCCCCCCACCCCCGGCGGGCCTGCTCTGGGTGAGGGGGACTATCGAGAACCATTCTCGAAAACAAATAGCCAGTTGACGGACCGCAGATGACCGTCAAAATGACGGTTCTGGGGAGGTGTGTCCACCTGTCACCCCCCAGGACCATTCCAACTGGGCCCGTGGCGGAATAGGCAGACGCGCATGCTTGAGGGGCATGTGCCCGCAAGGGCGTGCTGGTTCGACTCCAGTCGGGCCCACTGGAAAGCTGACCTGTCGGATATCAAGTCGATTCGACGGGCGAGGCCAAGGTGAGGTTGAATCCCTCTCAACTCAATCTCGAGCGATCTCTCAAGATTGAGTTGAGATTGGGACTCGCGAACGATGTTCGCGAGTCTTTTCTTTTGTGTGGACAAACCATTAGGTGTCAGACAATTCCTGTCGACTATACTCTATAAAAGGAACCCTGCAGCGGTTCCGCTTTCTTGAGTTGTTGCATCGTCCCAAAAAGGAACCGACACCATGCTTAACCAGATAATACAAGATGCCATTAACGAGCAAATCAACAACGAACTCTACTCTTCGTACAGTTACCTCAGCATGTCGGCTTATTGTGAGTACAAACAATTCGCAGGAGCTGCATCATGGATGCGAATTCAAAGCCAGGAAGAGTACACCCACGCAATGCGTTTGTACGACTTTTTAATTGCTCGTAACGGCCGCGTTGAATTGAGCCCGGTTGCCCAGCCTGCCATTGATTTCGAATCCATCCCTAATGTGTTCGCCCAAGCGCTCGAACAAGAGAAGGTTGTTACTAACCAGATTGACGCGCTCTACGAACTCGCGTTCAAAGAAAAAGCATTTGCTGCACTCGTCGAGCTGGAATGGTTTGTTCAAGAGCAGGTCGATGAGGAAAAGGCTGCCCGTGACATCGTCCATAAGTTCGAAATGATCAAGGAAGATCCAGCCGCCTTATTGGATCTGGATCGGGAACTCGGAGCGCGCAACGCAGCTGACGCTGAATGACCAGCAGCCTGGACAAAGCATGTCGCAGCACACCGACACCTTCCCGCGGTTTATACCAGGGAATCAATGACGTGTGTGACGAGAGGGATCAAACTCGAAACTTTTCCTTTGACCGCCCCAAAGCCACCGTATTGGTTAATCTCCAGATACAGGAAGAGACATCCCAAAAGCAGCGCCAACAATGCCAACAACAGCAACATGGTGTAGATGGATGTCTTCGGCTTTGACCTTAAAACACCGGGTGGATTAGCTGAGCTTAAGTCGGGTTGCGACACGGTCCCCCTCCTGAATTTGTCCTCGAAGAAAACGTCGATCAAGTTTGCCAATCGCCCGGTCTGGCGAGGTGCTGATAATTTCAGCGCGGCCCAAGTATTTGGATCCGCGAAAGACTTCGACCGTATGACCTGCTTGCAGTCCATCGTCGGCTCCGATTGTCACCTCGATCAACTGTGTGGGGCCCTTGCGACGGACCGCAGATACAACCCCATCGGAAGGCTCCATCAAGAAATCGGGGTCGAGGCCCGGATCAAGGCCATTGGCACGTAACAATTTGGTCATCCTTGCGACTTGTCTGGTAATCGCTTGATTTTGGGCGCGCACGAGGTTCAGTTCGCCTTGGGTTTGATCCTGACCCTCCTTGGCATCGAGCATCACCCCAAAATCTTTGTCGCGGGCCTGCTGATTGTCACGAAGTGCCTTGCGTTGCCCAGTTACTTCTTTGATCAGGCGATCGTTGTTTTGTTGGGTTGCGGCCACGGCGGCAATGCGATCGCGGCTCTGCTGCTTGAGTTGATCAAGTTCAGCCTGAATGCCGACATTGCGATCAACGAGCATCGTCCGCTCACTTTCGAGCTTGCGGATTTGCTGTTGGATTGCCTCCAAATTGGCGCTCAACTCACTCTCTTTGCGGTCAAAAGCAGCCTGGGCCTTATTGAGCTGCAACAGTTTTTCGTTGAACTTGTCTTCAAAGTTATTTGCTTCGTTTTTCCAGTTCTGGTGCGTTGAATAAACTGTCATCGCCAGACCCATGAACACAATGCACATGATCACAATGAGAAGTACCAGTATTTTGCCGATGAGATTCATGGATTGCCTCCGCGGGTTGCGGGTTAGTCCTCGGTAAGGTCACTATTTCGTTCCAAGGTGTGCTCCAGTTGTCCCTGCAACTGGTGCAACTCCTCGGTTGTCTTTACAACGACGACAAACGCCTGATCGCGGGCCTGTTGATTGCTCTTAATTTCGCTTCGCAAATCGTCGACCTGGTCGGCCAGACGATTGTTTCTCTCTTGCACTCCCAACACCTCGGCAGTCTTTTCGCGGCGCACATCGGTCAAGGCCTGCAGATTTTGCTCCAGGGTCTTATTCCGCCCGATCAGGGTAACTCGCTCGTGCTCCAGTTTGCGCAACTGGTTTACAGCTGCCAACTGCTCCCGCCGCAATTCATCGTCCAGCTTTTTGTGTGTTGCCACCAGTTTCTGATAGGTCTCCTGGGCAGCATCGACTTGTGTCTTCAACTCGTCTCTCTCATCCTTCAAATTGTGATGGGTACGGTTCACGACAAGACCCAAGGTCATCAGCAAGATGCTCATGAACAGCACGATGGATATCAATAGCTTGCCGAAAAAACCCATGGCTCACGCGGGGATAATCACACACAATCGGAAAGATAATTCGCTTCAGGACAACTCTCACTGATTTCACGTTGGGATCCCTTCGACAGCGAAGACTGTCGGCGAGCCGCACCATCCAAAACGTTCATCAAACCAACGAAATCTACATTCCTGACAAGGGTCTCTTTAGTATACGCAAAGCTAATGCAAAGCGTCAATTTTGTGACTCCTCACCCGCCAGAAGGGCCAGTTGTAGGGGTCATAGCAGGCTACTGGTAGGGATCGTACCAAGTCACCCTGTTTTGACGAATCTTAGCTGCCCGGAAAGCATCCGCAGCCCGAGCCACACGATCCGCGGGGAGGCTCTATTTCGCATTGGTCGGCAGAACTTCGGGTAGGGGCAGCAACCACACTTAAAAGTCGTATCAGCTGCTCTCCGCCGCACTTGGAACACTTTGGAGGTTCGGTAGTTCGCACCAACAACTCCAGCGTCTGGTTACAACCTGGACAATGATATTCGTACAACGGCATGGATGACTTTCCCAAATTTTGCTAGTGATCGATTGCTATTCAACGCCAGGCTTGCGGAGACACGATTCCCCAACGTGTGATACCGAGACGGCCATCGCAACCCATTCACCATCGATCGACCGGCCGGTTGAGAATCTCACTCAGAATCATCGCCTCGCGAACTCCTTCCGGATTCGTCAACAGCGAAGCCAGACGGCGTGCTACAAGATTCTCGTAGGTACGTTGCTCGTAAGCACCCTCGTGATGCGTATCCTTCAAAGTTCCCAACTCGCGGGGAAATTTTTTCCCAACGCTTGATTCAAATTTATTCTCGGCGAGGACGATCTCGTCTCCCACGTGTGAAGCCCGTTCGGCTAACCGTCTCGTATTGACCGATCGCGCCACTTGTTCAGCAAGCGGTTCAGGATCTGCTTGATCAACGATTGGCTCAATCCGAGACAATCGGTCACCTTCCTTTCGACGATCCGAACCAAACGGAGGCGCTGCAACCGTTGCTGGATCCTCATCGACCAGAACTTCAATGGCAGGACCGCGACCGGTCGAGCCAGGTGCCGCCGGTGGAGCAAGGGGCGACTTGCCTGGCCGTTCAGCAGTACCGAAACTGGCCTCGTGGAGCATCGCTTCAACCTGTTGTCGAAGTGAATCGGCTTGGTCAGCACGTGCCGGCCCGGCCTTTTTCGGAACCTGAGCCTCTTGGCCAGGCGCGACAGGTTGGTGGTGACGTTTGCGGGCTTCGGCCTTCGCAGCTGCCTTCTTCTTGGCCTCCCCCATTTGCCCCAATACCCAAAAGACCAGAAAAAGTAGTGGGACCACCACACTGAGAATATTGTCTAGCGCGGCCAATGGAGGTAAGCAAAGAATGTTGGGCATAGTCGTGTAATCGTTAACGTTTCCCTTCGGTGACTTCCATGCCTACTTGCCACCCTCGGTTCCTGTTTTCAAACGGCGACCTGGGTCGGCGTAAACCGCTGACCCATATCCGACGGTTTTACCTGGCGTTGGCCGTGTTACTGGAACCAGCAATTGCACCGCGCATTTCGGTATCGGCCTGTACGTTCTGCAATCGGTAGTAATCGACGATACCGAGTTTGCCCCCTCGAAAAGCATCGGCCATTGCCTTGGGGACCTCGGCTTCGGCTTCCACCAACTTTGCGCGATTCTCTTCGATCGCGGCAATGTTTTCTTGCTCTTTCGAAACGGCCATGGCCCGCCGCCCTTCGGCTTTGGCACGTGCGACGCGTGTATCCGCCTCGGCCTGATCGGCCAGCAGTCTCGCCCCAATGTTGTCTCCGACATCAATGTCGGCAATATCGATCGATACAATCTCGAAGGCAGTTTGCGAGTCGAGCCGACGAGCCAAAACAGCTTTGGAAATCCGATCCGGATTCTCCAGCACATCGGCATGGGTCGTCGAAGAACCAATGGCGCTGACGATTCCCTCGCCGACGCGAGCGATGATTGTTTCTTCGGTTGCCCCGCCAATCAACTGATCAAGATTGGCCCGTACCGTGACGCGAGCTTTCACTTTGAGTTGAATTCCATCTTTGGCAACCGCGTCGAGCGATGGTCGGTTACTTTCTTTTGCCGGACAATCGATCACGCGGGGGTAAACGCTTGTTTGCACGGCCTCAAGGATATTACGGCCAGCCAGGTCAATCGCCGTTGCCTGTTTGAATGTCAAGGCGATGATTTTCGCCTTGCGGGCCGCGATCATTGAACGAATCACCAAGGGAACATTGCCCCCAGACAAATAGTGCGCTTCGATCGCCCTGGTGGTGAGGCCTTCGTCGGTTTGCAAACCGGCTTGAACGGCCATGATTTTACTGCGCGTGATCAGCGTCGGGTTGACTTTGCGAAACGTCATGCGAAGCAAATCGGTAATTCCGATTCCTGCTCCGGTCGTCCAGGACTGAACTAGCAAACTGAAGTACCGCGAAAATACAATCAGGATCACCAAACAAAAAATGATGAACAGTGATCCAAAAACAATGGCGATCATGTGTTGCTCAAACATGGGAATTTCACTTTTGCGGCTGCGATCTCAGCGAAAACGATTCTGGCTAAAACCAGCTATCCTAACTCTTGTACCTCAAATCTTCACGCAATTCAAGTTTTGGCCGTGTCATGTTGGGGAATTGTTCAGCCCATCAATATCAAGATCTTCAATCCCCAGTTCTTCAATTGGACGCGACAGCAGGGAATCAGGGTCCTCATGAACAGGTCGCTCATGGTCGTTCGCGGGGCGGACAACCACCCGGTTGGCACGCACTTCGGTCACCACAACGTATTGATCGGGATCAATAGCCATCCCCTGACTGACGGCATCCACCAATTGGTTATCGATGAGAACTGCCCCGGCTGGGAGCATTTTTGAATGGGCAATTCCCACACGGCCGATTAGCGAGCGACGTGGATCTTCTGGTGTCACTTCCTCTTCGGTGGGAGGATCTCCCAGAAAGGCTCTTCCCATCGGTGTTATCGGCCAGTACTTAATAGCCACCGCCAAAACCACCGGTACAAGCATCGAAGAAAACAATAGCAACGCCATCCCGGCCATCGTACCGTGGTAATAAAATGCCATCCCGATGGCGGCGACGAATGCCGCGCACGAAAGTACGCCCAAAAAGCCTCCTGAAGGGAAGAATACCTCCAAAACGACCAATGCGCAGCCAGCAGCCAGCAGCAAAATTGACCAAACGATGGGATCTAACGCGTTCATATTCGTACGAAGGTGCAAATAGGTGGTCTCTGCAACCCCATTATACGCGTACGTTCAGACTTGGTGCCATGCCCACTGAATGTGCCATACCCGCTGAATTTGGAACCTGTCTGTTTTTACCCCTGTAGACAGTAACAGAGGCCGCGAGAAGAATCCCTGTTCATTTGCCGAGACGGGTCGCCACTGCCCGCTAAGCATCAACGGCCCGAACCATGATCCGATTTCCGCGAGCCATGGTCACCATGACCGACTGGCCTCGATCCATGATGTCACCATCGGCGATCACGTCGACTAGTTGATCGCCTATTTGGGCCTTGCCAGCCGGGAGAAGATCGGTTGCTGCCGTTCCCTTCTGTCCCACCAGATGAGAAAAGTTGGCAACGCTTTCACGGTTTTGGAGATCTGTGAGTTCTTCATTCTCCGGCGGATTGAGCAACAGTTTGTTGAGGATTGGCGCACGCGGCAACCAATACCGCAAGGTAAATACGAGCACCAGGATTCCCGCGCCAGCCCCAACTAAGACAGCCAGCGAATTGCGAAGTTCAACCAGGTCAGCCTGGCTGTGTGGCAGGACAAAAGTTTGACTGGCCAAAAGCAGGGACAATACAACCATCACTGCACCTCCAATTCCGAAAATACCTAAGCCTGGCAACACAAAAAATTCCAGTAACAAAAAGAACAGGCCACACGTGAAAAGCAGTATCTCAAGCCAGGTTGCGGTACCATGCAAAAATTTGCTCCAGAAAAATAGCATGAAAGCTACCGCCGCAACAAATCCTCCAATCCCAAAGCCGGGAGAATGCAATTCTAAATAAATACCCAAGAAACCGACAACCAACAACATGATTGCCAGGCCAGGCGAAGCAAGTGCTTCCACTAATTCCAATGCCCAGTTGGGTTTGGCAACACGGGGATCTTCCGTCAGTCGATAGAGTTTTTTGAATTCATCAAAGTTGTCTACCACCTGCCCCACCAGTCCCAACTGCTGAAGTCGCTGGCTCGTTAGTGTTAAAGGCTCTCCTGCGGGAGTTAACGTATTCCCCTTTCGCCAATCCTTGGCGTCGGCCAAGGCTTTGGCTTGCTGGGGTGAAAAAAAAGCGGCCTCTCCCGTCTTTTTGTTGGTGTAAATGTTGATTTCCAACTGAGGATCGACGAATGCCCTCAACAACGACCAGGTTTGATCGGTCTCTTCGGCCAGCACCCTGATGGGAGCCTCGGCGGCGTCAAGCGTCTCACGGTCGATCGGATCCGCCCCCACACGCCCCAGACTGGCAGCTGGTTGAACCACCACCTGATC
Organism: Lacipirellulaceae bacterium; assembly: GCA_965243695.1. GTDB lineage: Bacteria > Planctomycetota > Planctomycetia > Pirellulales > Lacipirellulaceae > JAKVCB01. The sequence goes on from CBDEWC010000014.1 coordinate 197,769, forward strand.
GCAAGCTAAGGCAACCAGCGCTGCCCCACCACTGGCTTCGACAGGTATGTAGGCTACGGTACGGGTCTCGGTGGCATCCTGCGATGCGATGGTATCGGCTAATTCCAGGCAGTCTTCCAACGCGCCTCCCCCGCTGTCAATACGAAAACCAATCCAATTGACGTCGCGCTGATCTTTTTCCATCGCGATCAATGTCTGAACCTGGCCAACCAAACGTGGCGTGATCGGACCATCAATGTTGATCATCACCGGGCGCCAATCGCCGGCGAGAGACATGTCCTCTCTGACCGCCTCAGCCGGGAGATCGAGTACCCGAGCCAAAGCAGCACGGTTTTCCACAATGTACTTTACAAATCCATATTGCCGGCCTTCGCTCCCCGTAAATGAAGCGAGGGCCCCGGTTGGCACCAGGATATCATCGGCAATCACAGTCTTGTGTTCCTCAAGCGGGGCAACACCGTCGGCTAACACAAATTCAGTCGCCTCTTCGGTCTCAACTTTGTGCAGTTCGAGACGTGGGTCAAGCATGGCCAGGGCTATCGCTTTGGGGATGGTACGTCGAGCGGCTGCAATCTGCTGGTACAAACTGACGATGACCGGTTCGAGTGGCCGATGCACATCTTCGTCGGCACCCGCTGCTCCCAATTCCGCTTTGGGATGCATGACAATTTCCTCACACGCCATGGCAACCAGTACACCGTGTCCCTCAATCGACCGCGGAACGTAGGCAACCGTCTTGACTGCCGCCAAATTGCGGTGGGTGGAGAGATAGCGCGCCAGCGACTGAGCCCGTTCGAAGTCACTGCCAACTCCCAGTCCGTCGGAGCGACGCGCCGGAGAAAGCTCCAGCAACAAGACCGGCCGTCGACCATCCGGCAGGGGGGAACTTGTCAACGCATCAACGGCCCGCTCAATCGCGTTTTTGATATAGGAGTCGGCATTGCCTGTCAGCGGGAGAGGTACGCGAATTAATTGACCCAGTTGCTGGGCTTCGGGTAGCGACTCGGGCGTGTCTGAATGATCAGGCCCGAGATTCGCGTCCGCGCCAACTAAATCGTTGGTCGATTTGAGGGCAATGGCATCGGCCCGCACCCCGCTCGCACAAAGCAAGCAAGCCACCAAAGCCAAACAAAAGGATGGCAATCTGTGATCGGCGGTATTCAAGTATCGCGTAGGCAAATCGGATTCCATGCCTGTGAACCTCGCAGTTTTCATACATTTTTGGATCGGAGAATTATACGTCGGTGCAAATCAAGAGGCAAAACGGTCTCTCAATCGCGGTCAATTTGCTGAGATCGAGGTTAACCCGGGTTTCCGTGCCTAGCCACAACAGGGTTGAATCTGCCTCGGGATTGAACATTTGTCCACCCTTCCATAAACTCTCCTTCCATGGGGAACTTGAAGCAGAACCGATCGTCACCCAAGGGACGGGGGGCCAGAATTCAACCTGCCAATCCGTACCTGGCGGTCCGCGAAGAGCCTGATTTGGAGCAGGTCGCCGAAGATTCTGCTTACTTGAACCACCGCCAACGACCGCCAACGATTTATCAGCCTGATCAATCGCTATCGATTGTGAGCGAGAACGACAGTCCCGACATTCCATTTCGCTACAGCTTGAATCCTTACCGAGGCTGCAGCCATGGATGCAGCTATTGCTACGCAAGACCGACCCATGAATACCTCGGCTTGAGCGCGGGCCTCGACTTTGAAACGCGCGTGATGGTGAAAGAACGTGCGCCAGAATTGCTCCGTCAATGGCTGGCGCGGCCGCAGTGGAAAGCAGACATGATTAGTTTTTCGGGGATCACCGATTGCTATCAACCGGCCGAGCGAGAGTTTTTCCTCACCCGCGGTTGTCTTGCCGTTGCAGCCGAGTGCCGACAACCTGTCGGTGTGGTCACCAAAAATGCCCTCGTGAGCCGAGATCTGGATCACCTGAGAGTATTGGCAACTCATGACGCGGTCTCGGTTTCGGTCTCGATCACCACGCTTGATACCGATTTGGCCCGCAAAATGGAGCCTCGCACCAGTTCCCCGGCAGCACGCCTCCGCACCCTCCAAACGTTAAACGAAGCGGGCATTCCCACCAGCGTGGTTTTAGCGCCCGTCATACCTGGCCTCAATGACAGCGAAATCCCGGCCATTCTCGAAGCGGCCCAAACGGTGGGAACCAGGCGGGCCGCCTACCTGTTGTTGAGGCTCTCCGGCAGTGTTCGCCCGGTGTTTCTGGATTGGCTTCATAGCACGCTGCCGGCGCAAGCCGAAAAGGTCGAATCGCGGATTCGGTCGTCCCGCAATGGCCAGCTGAACGACACAACCTTTGGACAACGTCACCGCGGCACGGGACCACTGGCGGAACAAATTGCACAAACATTTCAAGTTTTCAGCCGCAAATTCGGTTTTCTCCAGGAACCCCTGGTTCTCAACAGTGGGGACTTCCGTCCTCCAATGCCAACAACGGGGCAATTGCGACTGTTCCGGTAGCACAGGCTGGGGGTGAGAACTTGTGGAACGGTCCTGCCATTCTTCCCCAATCTTCAGCGAAAACGAAAAGGCTGGATATTCTCAAAGCCGAACTTCAACCCGTTGCGGGGTGTCTCGGGGGGGGATATGATCGGGGTTTCGCGATTTTTGAGGGGAATCGGTGCCACCAATGCGTCACGTCTTATCAGCCACTGTGCAAAACGTACCGGGAGTTCTCGCCCACGTAGCGGGCATGCTCGCCTCGCGGGGCTACAACATCGATAGTCTCGCCGTCGGTGAAACGGAAGAACCGGAACTGTCTCGCATGACATTCGTCGTCGTTGGCGACGTTAGCGTGCTCGAACAAGTCCGCAAGCAACTTGAAAAAATCGTCACCGTGGTTCGTGTTGAGGATGTGAGTGCTCGAGATCATGTCGAACGCGACCTGATGCTCATCAAGGTAAAAGCGCCTCCCGGAAAGCGGAGTGAAGTTCGCGAGTTAGCCGATGTATTTCGTGGCCGAATTGTGGATGTTTCAGCAGAGGAAGTCACGATCGAAATCTCGGGGCAGGAACGAAAGATTGAATCCTTTATTGAATTGATGCGTCCGTTTGGAATTACCGAGTTGGTACGAACAGGTCGAATCGCCATGGTTCGCAGCGTGAACCGACCAGCCGGTTCCACGGGATTAAAGAAGTACGCTGCCGCCGATTAACCAGCCTGCTCGACGCGATTTTCAATAAATCTCGTGGCAGCTACAAATCAAACCGACCACGTTGCCCTTATTCCCCTCACCAATTTTCGTAGTGCTTTTCACAACGACCCCTTCCCCTTATTGAACTGCAAGATTCTACCATGCCAGCAAAGATCTACTACGACAGCGACGCCGACTCTTCCGTACTTTCTGACAAAACAGTTGCGATCATCGGTTACGGATCCCAGGGACATGCCCACGCACAAAACTTGCGCGACAGCGGCGCAAAGGTTCTGGTTGGCCAGCGACCAGGCAGCAAGAACTACGATCTGGCCGTCAGCCATGGCTTCGAACCCGTGAGTGCGTCAGAGGCCGCCGCGCAGGGTGACGTCGTCAACATTTTGCTGCCCGATGAAGTACAAGGCGAAATTTATCGTGACCACATCCGCGACAACCTCCAGCCGGGCAATGTGCTGATGTGTTCCCACGGGTTCAATGTCCACTTCGGAGAAGTCCAAGCGCCCGAGGGAGTAGACCTGCTTTTGGTGGCCCCCAAGGGTCCCGGTCACCTGGTTCGCTCCGAGTTTGAGCAAGGCGGGGGAGTCCCTTGCCTGATCGCCACCAACGAAGGCGCCAGTGATGAAACATTCAAAATTGGCCTGGCTTACGCCAAAGGCATCGGTGGTGGCCGGGCTGGAGTCATCCACACCACCTTTGCCGAAGAGACCGAAACCGATCTGTTTGGTGAGCAAGTGGTCCTTTGTGGCGGCCTGAGTGCTCTCATCAAGGCAGGTTTTGAAACGCTCGTCGAAGCCGGCTATCAGCCCGAAATGGCTTATTTTGAGTGTATGCACGAAGTGAAGCTGATTGTCGACCTGTTTTACCAGGGTGGTCTCTCCTACATGCGGTATAGCATCAGCAATACTGCAGAGTTCGGCGACTACAGCCGTGGGCCCCGGATTGTGACTGACGAAACCAAGGCCGAGATGCAGAAGATCCTTGCCGAAATCAAAAGCGGACAATTCGCCAAGGAATGGCTCGGTGAATACCGAGCTGGTGCTAAAAACTTCAAAGCCATGCGTAAAGCCGATCATGACCATGGCGTCGAACAGGTGGGCCGCGAACTTCGCAAGCTCATGAGCTGGATCGACGACAAAGAGGTTGATTGAGCTCCCCGCATAAGGCGGTTTTGGTCCTCAACGTTGTCGGCGACGGCAACCAAGGCTGAAAATTCCTGCCTCACCGTAGTCGAGATGAAGCTTTCAATCCCCCCTGTCGGTGGGCCAGGAATCTGAGTTCGCGGTGGCGATTCCCACCAGAACGAACGACCATGAGTTCGGTTGGCTCAAAAGCAAAAGGTCCAGGACAAAAAAATGTTCTCACCGTCCACACGTGATACGGATTTCCCCTCACTCGCCGACAAAGTGTATCTCAACACGGCTGCCGAAGGCATTCCTCCCCGGGCAGTCACCGACGCCCTCGCCCAATACGCGCAAGACAAACTGCTCGGCATGGACGGTCGCCAGCGCCACGAAGTGCAGTGGCAGCAGGCCAAGGAGCAGATCGCAAAAGCCTACAACTTGGCTGCCGACGAGGTCAGCATTTGTTCCTGTTCTTCCGAAGCGTACAACTTGGCTGCCTTGGCAATGAGATTGCGAGAAGGTGACGAGGTAGTAATCAATGATCTCGACTTTCCCGCCGGAGCAACTCCCTGGCTACAACCAACCTGTCCGGCCAAGGTGAAAGTGTGGCAATCTCGGGAAGGCGCCCTGCGGGTTGAGGATCTGGTCCCGTTGTTGGGACCAAAAACACGACTGCTCACGGTGTCACTTGTGAGTTTTTTCAACGGCTACAAGATTCCCTTACCCAGCGTTATCGAAGCGGTCCGAGACCATTCCGATGCCTTATTGGCGCTTGACGTAACGCAGGCCCTGGGCCGAATTCCCCTCGATCTGACAGGCGTTGATCTGGTGGTCAGTTCGACCCATAAGTGGATACTTGCCACACACGGTGGCGGATTGGTAGGCGTGCCGGCAGCGCGTGCCCGGGAGTGGACCGTACCGGCCGGAGGCTGGTTCCATCTACAAAATGCCTTCGAAAACGATCGGTTCGAGCGGGCCGTGAGCAAGCCGGGGGCCGCCAGTTTTACCGTTGGCATGCCCAACTACCCGGCCGTCTATGCCATCAATGCGGCGCTGAAATACCTCCATTCGATTGGCGTACCGGCGATCGATACGCACGCGCGGCCCCTGGTGCGTGCGTGTCTGGATGGTCTCAAAAAATTGCCTGTCGAATTAATCACTCCCGATGAGCCCGATGCGGTTGCTGGAATTGTGGCCTTTCGCCATCCCGACGCCGGGCGGATTCATCGCGCGTTGGACGAAAACCAGATTCACGTAATGTCTCATGCAGGGCGCCTACGGATCGCCATCCACGGCTATAATACGGGTGAAGATGTGGAACGATTTCTGGATGTCCTGCAAAATGCGCTGTAACGGTCGACGTCTCTTCGGCGGCTGTTGACCCTGGCGTCTAATCCAACCCGGGAACACGTGTATGTCTAAAATGATTCATGCTATGAGTGTTGGCCTATGCCTGCTTGCGAGTTCCCCTCTGCTAGCCGCTGAGGCGGATTTGCCGGTTGGAGCCCATCCGGATGCGCTTTCCTTTCCGCACTTTCCCGATCGAGTCCATGCCTTCGTCTGGAGAAACTGGTCGCTTGTCGAGGCAAAGCGCCTGGCCGAGGTCCTCGATACGCCCGTTGAAAATGTAGTCGCCATCGCCACATCGATGGGGCTCCCCCAGTCACAACCTCTTTTCCCGGAAACCACGACGCGGGCCTACATCACGATCCTGCGGCGCAACTGGCACCTCCTGCCTTACGAACAACTGCTACAACTGTTGGATCTATCGGCCGAAGAACTTGCTTTCTCGCTGCATGAAGATGACTTTCTGTTCATCAAGCTTGGCAGTCTCAAGCCAAAGTGCGCGGTACTGCGCTACATTCCGCCTGCGCCAGAAACGAGCCGGCGAGCAGCCCAAATCAAACAGCTCCTGCAACAGCATTTCGGAGATCAGCTGACAGAGCCTGGTGAAGCACGGTTCCATTTTGTCGATGAGCTGTCGCAAATCGACCCCAATGAAGTACGCAAACCAGTTGACCCCGAACGCATGAAACGGGGTTTGCGATTCATCTATTCCTATTTCGCACCTTTTGGAGATCCGCTGCTGAACGACCAGGCAGATCCTTTTCCGGAAGGACTGCTGTCAAAGTTGGCCGACGTAGGCGTAAACGGTGTCTGGCTGCATGTCGTATTGCGGCAGCTTGCGCCAGGTGGGGAATATTTTCCCGAGTTCGGAGAAGGTCACCAAACGAGGCTGGCCACCTTGCGCCGCCTTGTCGAGCGGGCAAAACGTTATGGTATTGGCGTCTATCTTTACATGAACGAGCCGCGGGCTATGCCGCCTGATTTTTTTCAGGATCGACCTGACATGGCTGGCATCTCGAGTCGCGGCCTGGTCACCATGTGTACATCCGATCCGCGCGTCCGCCGGTGGATGGCCGGTGCGCTGTCGCACGTCTTTGGCGAAGTCCCCGACCTGGCTGGCGTCTTTACGATCACCGCCTCGGAGAATCCCACCAATTGTGCCTTCCTGGAAAATCACGCTGCTTGCTCCCGCTGCCGTCACCGCACAGCGCCAGAGATTATCGCTGAAGTCAACGCAACGATCGCCGAAGGAGTACACGCTGCGGCCCCCGACGCCCGCGTTATTGCCTGGGACTGGAGCTGGAACGGTGACGGAGATGCGTCAGAGTTCATCGAAAAATTGCCCAAGTCGGTTTGGTTAATGTCTGTAAGCGAATGGTCCAAGCCGATCACACGGGGTGGTGTCAACACGCACGTCGGGGAATATTCCATGTCGGCAGGCGGCCCGGGTCCGCGAGCCCTGCGACACTGGGAGGTCGCCCGAAAAAGAGGCCTGAAAACGGTTGCCAAGTTGCAAATGAACAACACCTGGGAAATGGCTGCCGTACCGTTCGTACCGGTAATGGACCTTGTTGCCGAACACTGTGCCAACCTGGCAAACGTATCGATCGATGGCCAGCTACTTAGCTGGTCGCTGGGTGGATATCCCTCGCCCAACCTTCAGGTGGCGCAGCGGTTTGCCGAAGATCCCGGGGCCTCGATCGATTCTGTCTTGAACCAGATCGCCGCCGAGCGGTACAGCCCCCAAGCTGCACCCCATGCCCGGCAGGCATGGAGCGCCTTCAGCACGGCATTTCGCGAGTACCCCTTTGGCATGCAAACTCTCTACTTCAGCCCCCATTTGACAGGTCCAGCCAACCTGTTCTACGCACAGCCGACTGGCTATTCGGCCACGATGGTTGGCTTGCCCTACGACGACCTGGCCCGTTGGCATGGCTCGTATCCTCCTGAGGTGCTTGCCGACCAGTTCCACAAGGTCGCTGACGGGTGGTCGCTAGGACTGGACGCGATGGAAAGGGCCGTTCAGCAAGCCACTCCTCGCCAACGGGCAACGGCGCGTGGCGACCTGCAGCTGGCAAAGACATGCCAGCTCCACTTCGCCAGCGCAGCAAATCATGTCGACTTCATCCTCGCCCGTGATGCGCTTGCCGCAGACGACCTCACACCCACTGCACGCAAAGAAAAACAGGCATTCATCCGCCGTATCCTTGCCGACGAGATCTCCAACGCCCAGGAACTCTATGCGCTGGCCAAGCAAGACTCGCGCATCGGCTTTGAAGCGTCAAACCACTACTTTTATGTCCCCCTCGACCTGGCGGAGAAAGTGATCAACTGCCACTGGATTGCGGAGTCATTTGCCGACTAACGGAACTCTTTCAAGCAGTGACGATTCCCAGGGGCGGGTTGGTCTTCCACTTGCCACGTGTAAAGTCGGGGAAGTCCACCGGGCGACTTTTGTTGGCGACGGACCGCTGACTGAGTTCAAAAATAACGCTCCAGGAAGCTGCATCGTAAACGTTCCAATCGGTCGGGGTCCCACTGCGGAGAGCCTTGACCAATCGATAGAGTTCCAGAAAATCCATCCCGCCGTGACCTCTTCCCTCGGCCCGCTCGACTAATTCCTTCCACAGCGGATGATCGTATTCCTGTTGGTAAGCTTCCAACTCTTCCCACTCGTGGGCGGGGCTCCGACCCTCGAGATGAATTCGATCGGGGTAACCTTGATAAATCCCCTTGGTGCCCTGAACCATCGACATGCGGCTATAGGGGCGAGGCAACTGGGTATCATGACCCAATGTGATTGTTTTTCCACCGACGGTACGGATCAAGCTGAAGTTGACATCGCCTAACGCATACTGCTGCGTGGCCAGCGGTTGATCGTCCCCGAACTGCTCAGCGTAAAAAGCATTCAACCCTGCTGATTTACTGCTCATCGACACCAGGTAGTCAAACCGATCTCCACGGTCGATGTCCATGCATTGCGCCACCGGTCCCAAGCCGTGTGTTGGGTAGATGTTCCCGTTGTGGCGAATCATGTTATCCAGCCGCCATCGCACTTCACCGCCATCTGGCGAAATGAGTTCGCCATCCATACGAAGGTCGTGCATATAACCGGCTCGAGCGTGGACCAGTTCTCCGAACAACCCTTGTCTCACCATGTTGAGAATCATCATTTCGGGCCGACCGTAGCAACAGTTCTCGAGCATCACGCAATGCCGTTTCGTCTTCTCGGCGGTCTCCACCATTTGCCAACATTCATCCACCGTGGTCGCCGCTGGCACCTCCGTAGCAGCATGTTTGCCCGCCTCCATGGCCGCCACGCACATCGGCACATGCCAGCGCCATGGTGTCACAGCCATAACCAGATCAAGATCTTCCTCATTGCACATTCTTCGGAAATCATATTCGCCGCGACTGTAACCAGTCGGGCGACGCTGTCCGGCAGCCTCCACCTGGTTCTGCGCCCAGTCGACGCGCGACTCCACCAGGTCACCGACTGCCTGAATTTTTACTCCCTCCAAATCGAGGAGCAGGGGAAGCAAATTGGATCCGCGGCTGCCGATTCCGACCAGTCCGATGCGAACCTCGTCAAGCGGTTTGAACTGGTTCTCTTGACGATCAACTGCCGGTGAGACTTTTTCTCCAGATGCCGTTGCAGCTCCCAGCGCCGTGGTTGTCCCAACCGCAGCAGCCAACTCCAGAAATTGCCTTCTTGTCGATGGTTCGCTCATGGCCCTGCCTTTGAAAAAACGTCGGGATGCAAATTATTTTCCTACTAGAAATCTAACAGGCGGTTATGGATTTCTCAACTATTGTACAAACGGTGTTGATCCCCCACCTGCATTGGTTGTCGCAACCTGGTTATGGTCTGCAAGAAACAGAAAACACGGCTCCGAATACGATCCACACACGTCTTCCACTGACTAGTGAACAGGGAAACCCCACTCCCCTGAGCACTCTCAATCCAACAGAATGCTACCGGCATGTGGACTCACAACTTACCAACGATACCGTTTCAAAGCGTCTCGACAAACCGCCGCATTGCCGACTCGTTCTCCATGAGTGACCGTAAGAGCTTGAACTGGTTGCGACAGCGATCGAGGTTGTGATTGGGGCGACTCGTTTTGTAGTAGGTGTCTCCAAGCAGAAAGTCGGTCAGGAAACGCACCCCTTGTTCCAACGTGAGGATCTGGCCAGACGCGACCAGATGTTTGCGTTCGCAAGGCGTGAGAAAAGATTCAGCCGCACTGACGTATCCGCTGGCAAGACCTTCAAAGAGAGACAAGCTGATCTCGACCCGGGAAAGATCTGCCTCGTCTTCGGAAGCCGTCACATCCATGGTTCGTACCATATCGCCAAAGTCATCAAGGGCAAGACCTGGCATGATTGTGTCGAGATCGACGACGCAAATGGCCTGATCTGTGTCACGATCAAAAAGGACATTACTGATCTTGGCATCGTTGTGGACCGTTCTGAGGGGCAACTCGCCACGTACTCGCAAATTCTGAAGTAAACCAGCAAACTCCCTGTTGGAATCCGCGAAGTCAACCTCTTGCTTCACTTGGTCAAGTCGGTTACAGGGATTCTTTCGAACGGCTTCCTCCAGTTGCCGGTATCGGAGCGGCGTGTCGTGAAAATGTGGAATCGTCTCGTGAAGCGGCGGTTCCGGAAGGCTGATAAGCAGGCTCTGCAGTATGCCAATCGCCTGGGCTGCCTGGTGGGCCTGATGCGGCGTCGTGGCATTTTCATGGGTCCGAGTCCCCTCAATATAGTGGTACATTCGCCAACACGCCTCGTCGGATCCGTTGTAGAAGTCCCGGCCCTCACGTGTTGGTACGATCGTCAAGGTGCGTCGATCCACCCCACTTACCCCGCGGTTGCAGAGGACCGTAGTGGTGTGTTGTGTCACGCGAGATATGTTCTCCATGACTTCGACCGGTTTATGGAAAACCAGGTCGTTGATCCGCTGGAGGAGATAGCGGACGGTCGACAGACCTTGATGGCAAGTAACAAGATACGAATCGTTGATGTTGCCACTACCAAAGTCCACCACAGACTCGATGGTTCCTCCGATAGCAAAGATTTTGGCGATCGTTTGCACATCGGCTGACATGGCTAACCCCAAAGGCTTTCCGGGTAACTGGCATGGTTGACAAGTTCGCCAATCCGCCGCACGACATGGGGTGTGTCTTCCGCATACGTAACACCACACCACTTGTCGGTCGAGGGGAGGACTTTCACCTGCACTTCGTGTTGCTCTACTGCCTGTTGAATCGCTGCAGGCAGGTAGAATTCATCCTCTTCGGGACATGGAGTGCTTTGCAAAAACAGGTTGAAATTCTTTTTGAGCGTATCAAAAACTTTGGTCGAAAATCCCCACAGGTTCATGGAGACTATTTCGTCACCGCTGAGTCTCTCCTCGATTCCGGACTCACCGATACCTACAGCGGCATCGCCACGGCGAACGATCCTGCAAGTTTCGATGATTTGATTGAGCCACCCGTCCGGTGTGCACCGACAGACACCCCTTGATACGGCGCCATGCTCCGACAGAGTATTGTGGAGCTTGTAGCCCACCATGGCATAGGTCGTAGGATCTACTCGCGTCGTTTCATTCAGAAAAGCACCCAGCGCATTAAAGGCGTTGGCACCAAAAAAGTCGTCGGCGTTGATGACGGCAAATGGTTCATCGATGAACTCGGCTGCGGCCAACACGGCCTGGCCAGTACCCCATGGCTTTGTCCTGCGCTGTGCGACCGCTCGATCAACACCATCGACATCCATTCGTTGCACCGCAAAGTGCGTGTCCATGTGCCGCCCGAACCGCTGGTCAGCGTGCGCTTGTATCAACTCCCGCGTTTCTTGTCGAACGACAAAGACGACTTTGTCGAATCCAGCCTGCATGGCGTCGTACAGTGAATACTCCATCAGGGTAGATCCATCCGGGCCAATCGGCGCCAGTTGCTTTAGACCTCCGTAGCGGCGTCCGCTCCCAGCAGCAAGAATGACCAGTGCCAGTTTCATGAAAGAAAGCTCCGCGGTGTTGGAGGTCAGGGGTCGAGTTGGACAACGGTAGGCGGCGTGCTCTTTCTCAACGGTCTACCACGCCCCTTCGCTTTCCGGGGACATCCCGGCTGCCACTTTAGATTCGCCCACACTCTGGCGATCGCCTCATCACTGCAGCACTTCTAGCGTATGGAAGCTGTCAATGTCCAGCCCCGAAAGGCAGCATCGCTTGATTCTCCCCAACCCAGTGTTGGGGTGCTGCTCAAGCCGTCAACGACCGACAGACCGACATGCGGTTGAGGTGTCGCCTAGGTCCCTGTCAGCCGTTGACGTCGTAAGTCTTTCACAAACGACAAGAACCCTGCGCCAAGAGTTTGACGTTCTCAACAACCACTTGATCATCACCAAATATTTCAGCACTCAGCCACGAGAAGGACTACCTGACTTTTGGGCGTACCGCTGAAAAGGTTTTGAACCCGGGAGGTAAGGCAATGCTTTTCCTCGTCGGAGAGGGGCAACAGCGCCGGGTGATCGAAACCTATAATCGGGCAGAAAGGTTTGGTGAGGCCCCGCCTGGGTTCCGACGGGCCATTTCCGAAATCCCCCGAGATGGACCCCTTCTTGATGACTTCCCAAATCGAAGGGCCGGGAACGAGCATTCTGGATGCCTTGGCCAGCCGCTTGCCTGTGGTGGCCACCGAAGCAGGCGATACTCCTAAAATGGTCCGACAGGCCTGCTAGCGCCTGATGGCGGTGCGGGGAAGACTTGGCGACAATTCTAGACTTTTTGTAGAAAATTAAGTTTTCCCAGGAGGCCATGGTCAAGAAGATGCTCCCCTTGTACCGGGCTCGTACCAGGCTTGTACCGGGCTTGTACCGGGCTGGTACCGGGCTGGTACCGGGCTGGTACCGGGCTGGTACCGAAAAATGCCTTGTGAGCCAGAAGGTTGTTTGTGAGGAAGTTTCCGACGATCCAAACCGTGTGCCATCACCCCATTGCGGCAAACCGCAATTTCTTCCCAGGCCGTTCCTACCCCTCAAACGGCACCAGGAGGCAAATTGGCTGCCCTTGAACTGCCTTTTCTGTTCAGCAGCCGTCTGTAATCGAGATTTCGATACGCTCGACGGCTTGATGGGATGCATCTCGTGCCGCCTGACAAAAAAGGCCTTTTTTTAAGGCAACTCCGTGGGTTGGGTTTCCTTTTCACCCGACTTTGTGATAAATTTCACAAAGTCATCTTTGACTCCGCAACGAAGATCTCCATCTCCCTCGTTTCCGCCGTAGATATTGGCGTTCGTTTTTATGCCTACGGTTCCTGGATCGATGAAAAAAACTATCCAAATACGACGCGGCCTGCAGGTTCCCATATCCGGCTTGCCGCTGCAGCAAATTTCCAGTGTCAGAACGCCACGCCACGTCGCTCTACTGGGCGACGACTATATCGGTCTGAAACCGACCATGCACGCCAAAATTGGAGATTCGGTTCAGAAGGGTCAACTTTTGTTCGAGGACAAAAATAACAGGGGAGTCCGATTCACCTCGCCAGCCACTGGCACGGTTAAAGCTGTCGAACGTGGGGCAAAAAGAAAATTCGAATCGATTGTGATCGAGGTCGATCAGAATTCACAGGCGCAGAAGACGTTTGATGTTTTCGAACAAGACAATCTCCAACTGTTAGGCATTGAACGGGTTCGCCAGCAGTTGGTTCAATCGGGGCTCTGGACGGCTCTGCGCGAGCGTCCCTTCAGTCGCATTCCCGCAATTGATGCAACGCCCCAATCTGTTTTTGTAACAGCCATCGACACCAATCCCCTGGCAGCAGACCCTACTGTGGTCATTCAGTTACGACCGGCAGAATTCATTGCGGGCTTGGAAGTTCTCAGCGCACTCACAGAGGCACCCGTACGGGTTTGCCACGCAGCAGGGGTTAAGCTCCCAGGAGAAGAGCGGTCTCCTGCAACCTTTCATGCCTTTGCCGGCCCTCATCCTGCAGGCCTCGTTGGAACGCATATTCACTTCCTTGCTCCGATCTGTGCCGGCAACACGGCTTGGCACCTTGGATATCAGGATGTGATTGCGATCGGACACTTGTTCCGAACTGGTGAAATATTGACCGAGCGAGTCATTGCGATCGGAGGTCCGCCCCTTGCAAAACCGCGTCTCGCGCGAACTCAGGTTGGCGCTTCATTGACGGAGTTGGTAGCAGCGGAGGAAACAACCACAGAGGAACCGCTGCGGATCATTTCCGGATCTGTTTTGTCGGGAAGAAAAGCAGTGCCGCCGGTCGATTTTTTAGGTCGCTACCACAATCAAGTGGCATGTTTGGCAGAAGCAAGCCGTCGAGAATTTCTTGGTTGGCTGATGCCGGGGGAGAACAAATTCTCCCTCCGCCGTGTTTTTGCATCGCGGTGGCATCCGCTGCGAAACCGTCACTTTGCCATGAACACAAACACCAACGGCAGTCCGCGAGCCATGGTGCCTGTTGGAATGTATGAAGATGTGATGCCACTCGATATTGTGGCAACTCCGCTACTGAGGGCGTTGCTGACGGGGGATGCCGAGTACGCGCAGAAACTAGGTGTGTTGGAATTGGACGAAGAAGATCTAGCTCTTTGCACATTCGTCTGTCCAGGGAAGCATGAATACGGACCGTTGCTCCGTGGCAGTTTAAACCGCATTGAAGCAGAGGGCTAATAGGCCGGGGAGAGATTCGCGTGTTGCGAAAATGGCTTGACAAGGTGGAACCCCTCTTTCAGCAGGGAGGGCGGCTGTCCAAACTCTACCCGCTTTACGAAGCGACGGATACGTTCTTGTATACACCAACGAGCGTAACCCGTAACGCATCACACGTGCGGGATGGAATTGATTTAAAGCGGATGATGGTGTTGGTTGTGATCGCACTGGGCCCCTGCTTCTTTATGGCATTTTACAATACCGGATACCAAGCGAATTTAGCAATCTCTCAAGGTGCATCACCCCTCGACTCGTGGCACGAGCGCGTCTTGATGGGGCTGGGGATTGGCCATGATTCCAAGAGTTTTCTCGACAATGTGATCCTGGGAGGATTGTGTTTCCTACCGGTTTATGCGGTTACCATCCTGGCGGGCGGGCTTTGGGAGGTTTTATTTGCGATCGTTCGAAAACACGAAATCAACGAAGGCTTTCTGGTCACCAGTGCTCTTTTTCCACTGACCCTTCCTCCAACCATTCCACTTTGGCAGGTGGCCTTGGGAATCAGTTTTGGCGTGGTTATTGGAAAAGAGATCTTTGGGGGAACAGGAAAGAACTTTCTCAATCCAGCCCTTACCGCACGCGCTTTTCTTTACTTTGCATATCCGGCCCAGATCACGGGGATTGCCGTCTGGACTGCGGCCAAGCGGCCCGATAGCACCAGCGGCGCGACACCGCTCGGCTTGATGGCCGATACCAAAGTCAGCGAGACCGTTCCTGCGATTGAAACGCTTGTTGGACACAGTTGGTGGGATTGCTTTCTCGGGTTTATTCCTGGCTCGATGGGCGAGACATCGGTGGTGGCCTGCCTGCTGGGCGCAGCTCTACTGCTGTTTGTTGGTATCGGTTCCTGGAGAATTATGCTGGGCGTGGTTTTGGGTGCCCTTGGGACATCCTCGCTATTTTGGCTCTGCAGTCACGGTTCCAGCAATGCCATGATGTACTTGCCGCCGTGGTGGCAACTGGTCATCGGAGGCTTTGCCTTTGGCACCGTTTTCATGGCAACTGACCCGGTATCGGCAGCAATGACCAACGCTGGGAAGTGGTGGTATGGCCTCCTGATTGGTTTGATGACCATTCTGATCCGCGTCATCAATCCAGCCTACCCAGAGGGAATTATGTTAGCCATCCTCTTTGGAAATGTAATGGCACCCTTGATCGACTATTTCGTAATTCAAATGAATGTCCGACGAAGGATGGTTCGTCATGAAGCGTGATAGCACAACGCAAATACTGTTGGTGGCAACGCTGCTTTGCGTTGTCTGTTCGGTTATCGTTGCCTCAACTACCGTTGGATTGCGGCGCTTCCAACTGGAAAACAAGCGGCTCGACCAGAAGAAAAATGTGCTGCTGGCAGCCGATCTTATTCAAGAAGGTGGGGTCGTTTCACAGAAATCCATCGACGAGTTGTTTTCTCAAAAGATTCATCGCGTTTTGATCGATTTGAAAACAGGGCAAGCAGCCGATCCCGCCATGGTCGACCCTGAGACCTACGACCAACGGGCAGCTGCCACCGACCCGAACCAAAGTGAGCTGATTGAACCGGCCGTCGACCTGGGCCGGATCAAACGACGAGAAAAATTTGCTTTCGTTTACGAGATTCTGGATAGCGATGGTGCGGTCGATCAGCTTGTCTTACCGATTTACGGGAAGGGCCTTTGGTCAACACTCTATGGGTTCTTAGCGCTTGCAGCGGACGGCACCACGGTTCGAGGCATTACGTTTTACGAGCATGGTGAAACTGCCGGCCTGGGAGCGGAAGTCGACAACCCAAAGTGGAAAGCGATTTGGCCTGGCAAACAAGTCTTCGATGAGAGCGGTAACATTCGCCTGAAAGTTATCAAGGGAAACGTTTCTCCTACGAGTCCGAACGTGAAATTTCAGGTCGATGGAATTTCGGGGGCAACGATCACGAGTAAAGGGGTTTCCCAACTGGTGCAGTATTGGCTCGGTCCCGATGGGTTTGGACCCTTCCTTAAGCATTTCCACCAGCAGCAGGATCAGCAAACCGATGCCTGAGACGAAAGCCAAAGACGTACTACTTGATCCTATCTTCCGCAATAATCCCATTGCGCTCCAGGTGCTCGGGATCTGCTCGGCGCTTGCGGTAACAACGAAACTAGAAACCTCGGTTGCGATGGCGCTGTCGGTTATTTTTGTTCTCGGTTGTTCCAACGCTGCAGTGAGTTTGATTCGAAACTATATCCCGACCAACATCCGCATTATCGTGCAGATGACAATCATCGCCTCTTTGGTCATTGTTGTGGATCAAATACTCAAGGCTTTCGCCTTCGATGCCAGCAAGCAGATGTCGGTCTTCGTGGGGCTGATCATCACCAACTGCATTGTGATGGGGCGAGCAGAAGCTTTTGCAATGAAACACCCGCCGCTCATCAGTGCACTGGATGGTATCGGCAATGCGGTGGGGTACAGCGTTATTTTGCTTGTCGTCGGTTTTATTCGGGAACTGTTCGGCTCTGGCACAATTTGGGGATACTCCGTGTTTGCTCTCAGCAACGAAGGGGGCTGGTATGTCCCCAATGGACTTCTCCTCCTGCCACCAAGCGCATTTTTCATTATTGGTTTCTTTATTTGGGTCCTAAGAACCTTCAAGCCGGACCAAGTGGAACAGGAGGGTTAGCCAAGTGGACGAACACCTGCAGATTTTTTTGGCGTCCATCTTTGCAGAGAATTTAGCGCTTGCTTTCTTCCTCGGCATGTGCACGTTTCTGGCCGTTTCCAAAACTGTGAAAACGGCCCTCGGCCTTGGTGTCGCAGTGATTGCCATCATGACAATCACGATTCCGGCCAACAACTTGATTTATCAGCATTTACTTAAGAAAGGGGCACTCGCGTGGATCAATCCTTCCTGGAGTGATATCGATCTCACGTTTCTTTCCCTGATCAGTTTTATCGGGGTGATTGCCGCAATGGTTCAAATTCTGGAAATGGCGCTCGACCGTTTTTTTCCTCCGCTCTACAACGCCTTGGGTATTTTTCTCCCTCTCATCACGGTTAATTGCGCCATTCTAGGAGGGTCCCTGTTTATGCAGGAACGCGACTACGACTTCACGCAAAGTTGCGTGTTTGGATTTGGTTCGGGAGTAGGTTGGGCGCTGGCAATCGCAGCACTGGCAGGGATTCGTGAAAAAATGAAATACAGTGATGTCCCCGATGGTTTGAAGGGGCTGGGTATCACTTTTATAACCGTAGGCCTGATGGCTTTGGCGTTTATGTCGTTTGGAGGGATGTAAGGCAGATGGTCGAGATTATTCTCGGAGTGTTGATGTTTACCTTGATTGTTCTGGCACTGGTTGTGCTGATCTTGGTAGCAAAGTCGCGCCTTGTCGCTACTGGAAACGTCGAAATTTTGGTCAACGATCAAAAAACGGTCGAGGTTCCGGCAGGTGGCAAATTACTAGCGGCGTTATCGGATGCCGGAATCTTTGTCTCCTCGGCATGCGGTGGCGGTGGAACGTGCGCCCAATGCCTGGTGAAAGTCGTCGAAGGTGGCGGAGAAATTCTGGCAACCGAGCGCTCCCATATCAACAATCGGGAAGCACGGGAGGGTTGTCGACTTTCGTGCCAAGTGCCCGTCAAACAAAGTATGAAAGTCGAGGTTCCACCAGAGGCGTTTGAAACAAAGCGGTGGAACTGCAAAACGAGATCCAACGAGAACGTGGCAACCTTTATCAAGGAACTCGTTCTTGAGTTGCCTGCAGGCGAAGATGTGGACTTCAAGCCGGGTGGTTACATTCAGATTGAATGTCCACCCCACACGGTAGCGTACAAAGATTTTCTCGTGGACAAACAATATCACGAGGATTGGGACCAATACGATGTATGGCGTTATGTTTCCAACGTTGAGGGTCAGGTCGTACGTGCGTATTCGATGGCAAATTATCCAGGTGAACAGGGCGTGATCATGCTTAACGTCCGCGTTGCAACACCTCCGCCCAGGGCCCCTGAAGGCACCCCGCCGGGACAGATGTCCTCGTACATTTTTTCTTTGGAACCAGGAGACGATGTTACCATTTCTGGGCCCTATGGTGAGTTCTTCATCAAAGATACGGATGCTGAGATGGTTTACATCGGCGGGGGTGCAGGAATGGCACCGTTGCGAAGTCATATCTTCGAGCTTTTCAAAGAACGCAAAACCAATCGCAAGGTCTCCTATTGGTATGGAGGTCGTAGTAAACGGGAACTTTTTTACGTCGATCAGTTTGAAGACATTGCCAAAGAATTTTCCAATTTCACGTTCAATGTGGCTCTATCCGAACCGCTTGCCGAGGATCATTGGACCGGCTACGTCGGCTTCATTCATCAGGTCCTTTTGGATAATTACCTCCGAGATCATCCTGCACCTGAAGATATTGAGTATTATCTCTGCGGGCCTCCCATGATGAATCAAGCAGTCTTTCGACTGCTGGATGACCTGGGGGTCGAACCCGAGAACATCGCCTTTGACGATTTTGGCGGATAGAATGAACTCAGTTGGCCATCCACTGAATGTATCTGCGCGGGATTGACTTGAGATTGCCAGACGAAAAGAGAAGGCGCATCGCAGTGCGGCGGTGTCATTCAGGCAGGCTCAAGGCCCCAGCGTGGAAGGGTTGCCTGCTTATCGCAGCTTTTTTCCCTCTCGTCAGTTGTCACGACACACAGAATCCAAACGGGTTTTGGCAAAAGTCGGGCGAGGTACGCAGTTTGCGGTGGACCGGCCATACGATGGGGACCACCTATCATATCCAAGTCCACTTTCCCGATACCCAACGAACCGACGAACAGATTCAAAGTGCGCTCAAAAAGGAGGTGGAAATTTGCCTCGAGCAAATCAATCGATGCATGTCGACGTATGATCCAGAGTCTGAATTGTCTGCGTTTAACAGGATGCCACCCAATCAGTGGCATCCTGTATCGCCCTCAACAGCCTCAGTCGTCGCTGCGGCCCTCAGTTACCACAAGCAGACGAATGGGGCTTTAGACGTCACTGTCGGGCCTCTGATGCGATTATGGGGGTTTGGGGCCCAAGAATCGGATCCGCGATCGACTTTGCCAACTACCGATCAGATCCGAGCCGTACGTGCCCGCGTCGGTTGCGAGTATCTGCAGGTGCGCCACCATTCTCATGCAGGACTGCGGAAGACCGTCGCAGGTGTCGAAATCGACCTTTCGGCACTTGCCAAGGGATATGCCGTGGATCAACTCGTCGTGTTGTTGAGAAAAGCGGGCGGGGCAGGGGGAGTCGTGGAAATCGGTGGAGAGATACGTACCTGGGGACGGCGCAAAGATGGTCAATGCTGGCGGATCGGCATCGAAAAGCCTTTAGCAGGTGAACGCACACTGGCTCACATTATCCGCTTGGAGGAAGCGGCATTGGCAACATCAGGCGATTATCGGAATTTTCGTTCTCTCGAAGGCAAGCAGCTTTGCCACCTCATCGATCCGCGCACCGGAACCCCCTTGCCTGCGCGAGAGATGTCGGTTTCCGTCTGCGCAAAAACATGCATGGAGTCAGACGCGCTTGCGACGGCTTTGTTTCTGATGGGCAAGGAAAAGGGGCTTGCCTGGAGCGAATCCCGCGGAGTGGCCGCAATGTTTTTAACCGTCGAAAATGGTAAACTGACTGAAAAGTATTCTTCTCACTTTGAGGCCTATCTGCGGTGAAACGTGGGGGATCAGATGATGACCACAATTATTTTCCTGTCAGCAATCGTGTTTGCGTTGGCTCTTGCGGGAATGGCCATTGGGATCATCTTAAGCAATCGGCGTTTGAAGGGCAGTTGCGGGGGGATCGCTGGTCACCAGGATGGCGAAGGTAATCTCGCTTGCGAAATATGTACGGACCCTTCTCCAGAGTGCACTGGCGATCCAAACTCGCAATCGATCGGTCGGGACGAAACGCAGGCTGATCAAATTACGGGGTAAGAACGACGCATGCCGACTTGCACAGCTACCAGCAAGAAGCGGATCTCCCGTTTCGAAGTTCAGTCGATCCTTCAGTGATCTCCATTAGCCAGGAGTTGGGCAGCTTCTTCGTCAGAGAGACTCTCTACTTCCGCAAGTAGTTGGCTCAACGTATCGTCGTCGGATGATTTTTGCTCGGAGGCTGCTGAGGCGGCCAGGTTGTCGGAGCTGCTTGGCTGCTGGTTGGCTGTGGGCGTCGCACCGGTTGCCTGCTCAGCCAAATAACGGGCAAGGGCTGCGGGCGTGGGGTAGTTCCACGCAACCACGGGCGTAACGGGTACACCAAACTGGCTTTCAAGTTCCTCGCTAAGTTCAACAGCTGCCAGCGAATCGACGCCGAATTCCGCAAACGGTCGGTTACGATCAACGTCTGTCGGATCGAGCCCAACCCGCTCGACCAACCATTCGAGTAACCACGTTTCGGTGTATTCGGCTGCCCGGTCGAGAGAAACACCCGTGAAATCGTGTTGCTTTGGCGGTTCGCCAGGAGTTTCTGACCCTGCTTTTTCAGACGATTGGTGTTCTTTGGCCGCATCATTTTTTGACCATGTGATCCCTGTACCATTCAGATTCACGTGAACACGACCATTGGCCTGTTCTTTGAGCGACGTCCCCACTCCCTGGTCATCGCTCGATTTTTTTGGGGCTCGGTTGGTCCATTGTTGAACAATTTTGAGCTGTCCACCCAGGTACTGCTCTCGGCATAAATTGCGCTGCACTTTTCCACTGGATGTAATTGGCAACGAGATCTGTCGAATTAGGATAATGGCGTAGGGATCCAACTCGTGATGGGTCACAATCGCCGATCGGATCTGGGAAATGACCTTTTTCCAATCTTTACCTCGTGCCTGCCGATCGACCTGATGTACGACGACAAGTCGCTCGTCGCCTTCGACCGCAACACCAAACGCGGCGCCAAGTAAGATCGCCGGATGAACCGCCTCGACCGTTTGCTCAATATCCTGGGGATAATGGTTGCGACCACGGATGATAATCACATCTTTGGCTCGGCCAGTCACAAAGAGTTCGTCATTGCGAACAAAACCTAAATCACCCGTTTGCAGGAAATCGCCATCCCGACCGCTGACCTTCCGGCCAAACACTTCTCTCGTTAGTTCTGGACGATTCCAATATCCCTGGGCAACCGATGGTCCTTGTAGCAAGATTTCACCGATCTGAGACTCTCGGACGGGAACCCCACTCTCGGTATCGACGACAACCAGTTCATGGTCCAACACGGCAGGACCACAACCGACTAACTCCTGTACCTGTTCAGCTGGCTCGCCATTTGCCAATTCAACGCGATGGACTGCAATCGCTTGCCGATTGAACTTCGCAACGGTCGGCTTTTCATCGAACTTTGGCCCGGTGGCAAGCAGCGTCGACTCGGCCAACCCATAGCAAGGGTAGAGCGATTCGGGCTGGAACCCATGTGGTGCAAAAGTCTCCGTAAATTGCACGATTGTCTCGGCACGAATTGGCTCAGCACCACAA
This sequence comes from Lacipirellulaceae bacterium, assembly GCA_965243695.1. Taxonomy (GTDB): domain Bacteria; phylum Planctomycetota; class Planctomycetia; order Pirellulales; family Lacipirellulaceae; genus JAKVCB01. Next base: position 219,613 of record CBDEWC010000014.1, read on the forward strand.
AATGCAAGTCGCCAGAGACTGAGATCGAGACTTGCACGCTCTTCGGCAGTCGTGCGTGAAACACAAAGTTGGTAGGCGAAATTGGGCGCTCCACTGATGGTAGCCTGGTACTGGTCGATAGCCCGAAGCCAGCGAATTGGTCGCTGCAAGAAAGAGGTAGGTGACATCAAGACACTTCTGCCACCGACATACAGCGGGGTCAAAATTCCACCGATCAGCCCCATGTCGTGATAGGCTGGCAACCAAAAGACGCCCGTTTGAGATACGTGATCCGATTCCACCTCACCAATCCCAAACGCCTGACGTATCGCCGAAAGGTTGCTCAAGAGATTCCCATGCGAAACCATCACGCCCTTGGGATCGCTAGTCGAACCGGATGTGTATTGTAAAAAGGCAAGATCGGTTTCCTCGACATTGGGCGCGTTCCAATGACAGGCCATCTCCGAATCAATCGTATCGGTCGCAATCCAATCGAGGTGCCCTACCTCCGGATCCACTTGTTGAATGTCAATCGTCTCGAACGTTTGCGTGGTGGTGAGCACAAGGTGTGCTCCGCAATCAGCCGCTATGCGATTCATTCTCGGCAGGGGTCGACGCCGCTTGGGGTAGGTTGCAGGTACCGCAACTACACCAGCATACAAACAACCAAAGAAAGCAGATATAAATTCAATGCCAGCCGGAAAGACCAACAGCACCCGATCCCCACGACCGGCCCGCTGCTGCAACTCGGCAGCGATCGCGCGGGCCCGCCGATCCAACTGTGTGTAGGTGACGGCAACCTCGTCGCCTTGATCATCCAAAAACACACAAGCAGTTGCATCTTGTCGTTCGACAGCCTGGTGGACCAATAAATCCACCATCGTATTAACTTGCAAATCGCAGCGCATAATCAATTGGGGACTTTGGAGAGTCCTAAGTTTATGATAGTAACCCGCACGTCACCGGCAGGAGACAACGAACGTTTATTGCTGATCAATAGCTAACCTGGCGGGTCCAATGCGTTAGCAAAACGGGCAAAGGCGGGGGATCGTCGATGAAGGAACTCGCGGAATGTTAATCATCCTTCACACCCGCAACAGAGCCACCTCACTCTTCGAAAATCAGCCCTGAACAGCACTTCGAAAGTGAGCTATTCTAGGGATTCTGAGTAGCCTGCGAAAGCCCCGGCCTGTTTTTCAGCCTATTCTCCACACCACGACCAAAAAGGCCAAGCCACCTGGCCCCCCATCCATGCGCCCAAATAATATCCTAACACCCTATTCACAAGCAACTTACAACTAGCACTCATGACACCAAACGGATTCATACCTGACGAGAATCTGCCTGAAACGGAACTGGTTTTGTTTTGCCTGCCCCACGCCGGAGGCGGCACATCCGCATTTCATCGTTTACGGTCCTTGGTTCCCTCCTGGCTTCGCCTTGTGCCCATTTGTCTTCCTGGCCGCGAGGCCCGCTTCTCCGAACCGGCTTACACGGAATTGGGCCCTCTGGTCACAGATCTTGGCGACGCCATCAGACCCCATCTACCTCGAACCTACGCCTTCCTGGGGCATAGCATGGGTGCGCTGGTGTTTTTTGAGTTGATGCGGGAATTCCGCCGCCAAAACCTTCCGCTGCCTTGTTTATTTATTGTTGCCGCTGCCCGCGCACCCCATTTAGTGCCAAAGCTGGAACCCCTTCACCATTTACCCGACCTGCAATTCCTGACAGCGCTTCATGATCGCTACGGGGGCATTCCCGAGAAGGTTCGCGACAACCGCGAGCTGGTGACTTCAATCGCACCAACTTTGCGGGCCGATTTTCAGGTTCTCGAAACCTACCAGTACCGGCAAGCTGCCCCTTTGGAAGTTGACCTGTTAGCCTTGGGGGGTCGCGAGGACCAGGCGATAATGGTCCCTGAGCTTGAGACATGGCAGCAACACATCACGGGTTGTTTTTCGCTTCAGCTACTGCCTGGTGGGCATCTGTTTTTAACCGACTCCAGCAGCAACACACCAAAGTCGGCTATGCACACCATTGTCGATTACCTTCGTCCTTTTGCCGGCAAGTAAAACCATGCCAACCACTCCACAACCCCATTGGCCACGACTTGCCAGTTCGACCAAGCTACAAAGAGATCAGTTACATGTATGGGCAGTTCCCATTTCAGGGCCTTTGCTGGCGACTGATCAGCAACTTCTTTCGGCCGATGAGCAAACCAGGGCTGCCAGATTTCGCTTGGACCGGGTGCGGCAACATTTCATCACGGCGCGGGCAAATTTACGGCTGATTCTCTCGACCTATCTGGACACCGATCCCACTGCAATTCGCTTTGTCTACGATGAGCTTGGCAAGCCGGCGCTGGACAAATCCACTAACGGCGATGGATTGTTTTTCAACCTGGCCCATTCGGGAGAACTTGCCTTGGTGGCGGTCACTTACGACTGTGAAGTAGGAATCGATGTCGAGCACCTGCGGCCCGTGCGACATGCAGAAGGAATTACCCGGCGATTCTTCCATCCTGACGAAGCAGCCGACGTACTTGCTTGTCGAGGGAAGGAACGGGGGGAAGCATTTTTCCGCTGCTGGACACGAAAAGAGGCGGTCGTCAAGGCCATTGGTAAGGGGTTGCAATTTCCGCTCAGCCAATTCCGTGTGCCGGTCGAAAGTGACACACCTGAATGGTTGAGTTTACCACAACAGGCCCTCCAAGATGCCAGCCCCTCAACAACCCGAATGTGGCTACAGACATTTGTGCCCTGTGACCATTATGTGGGTGCTGTTGCAACACAAGGTGTCAAACGGGTTGCTGTTTTTCGTTCACTGGAGGTTTAAGTGGCGGAGAAGGTCCCAGCAAATGTTTCTGGTTGGTTAGTTGGCAACACCATCCAACCACTGGCATAGATCGTTGAAATACTGGTCTGGCTGGGACTCGAACTCAAGCGTATGAGCCGCAGTCGGATATTCGTGAAGCGTTTTCTGGGGGATCACGGTTTTTTCCAGATAGTCACGCGTTGGATCACCCACCACGATTTTGTCTTGGCCTGCCAGCACCAGCAAGGTAGGCATCTTCAGGGAGAGCGTGGCCTCGCACACAAAACGCGTCAGCAAGAGGTCACCGCGCGCAAACCGCAAGGTCACGGTACGCAACGCAAGTGGGTCGTCCCGTACGTAGATCTGGTGCCGCGGGGAATTGGTGAACAAAGCCGGATCGTTCAGCGGAATCGTGACACGGCGCCGGGCCACCCAGCCCCGGGGTAAGACCGACAAGATAATCTGCTTTAAAAGTCCAGGCTGCTGCCGGGCAAAGAGACCCGGACAAAGCAAACCGAGACCGTCCATCAAATCAGGCCGGTGAAAAGCAACCGCTGCGGCAAGTTTCCCCCCCCAACTAATGCCACAGAGCACCCGTGGACAGTCGTTCCCCAAATGTTCCAGATAGACTTCTACATCCTCAAGCCAGGTTTTCCAACTGGCCACGTCTCCACGGTCCTTGGAGTTGAGTCCTGACCCGCGGCGCTCCAAAAAATGAACCTCGTAGCCATTTTCCGCCAGATGAGCAGAGCTCGACGCATACCAACCTCCATGGCTGACAATCCCGTGGAGAAACACGACCCGGGCCCGCGGTGCCGATGCAGACCGCCAGACCCGTACGGCCAGCAGATCCCCATCACGAGCCTGGTAGGTTTCAATAGTAGGAAAGGAAACGCTCACAACGGGATCCTCACGTTGGGGATTGTCAGTCACCGGGCAAACCCTTGTCCATGAATGACCATCGATTGATTTTGAACCTGCCGCCGCTGGCAATCCTCTTAAGAAACTGGGAACGTTTGCTCACGGATGGCCACGTCTCGCAACACTTGCGGATTGACCGTCACGCCCAATCCGGGCCCTGTGAGTGCTGGGGCACGGCCACCATAACCAAATGTGAGATCTTCATGAGTTAGCAATCGACGAAACAGGTGTCGATCATACGAACCTTCGACGTACTGGATTCCACGGACCGAGGAAGCCCAATGTCGTCCGGCCGCCGAAAGAATTCCTGATTCCCCCGGATGGCAACCTAACTGATAACCCAATCCAGCACGTTGGGCTAGGGCGGCCAGTCGCAAACTGGCAAGATAACCTCCACATTTCGAAAGTCGAATGTTGAATGAATCACACGCTCCCAATTCGATGGCTCGTTCTCCATCTCCCAGGCTGGTAACCGACTCATCAAGCATGATTGGCAGGGTCAGCTGGCTCTTCCTGGAAGCCAACTCGGTTAGCATACCGTGGGGGCATGGCTGTTCGACCGACCGAATCTGGAATTGCTCAAGCGGTTCGAGCCGACTTGGTAATTCCTCGGGTAACCAGGCCTCGTTTGCATCGATTCGAAGATCGACATCAGGGCCAATCCAACGGCGAATGGTCCGCAATCGCGAAACGTCGTCATCGCCTGCCCCCACCTTCACCTTGCAGTGGCGAAAACCGTACAAACGCATTTTGAGGGCCTTGTTCCGCAGTCGCCGGCCAAAACCAATCACCGTGCTGTAACGAACCTCGTTTATTTTGGTGCGGAGCGACTGGGCAGCTGGAAAATGATTGACCAGTTGACTCACTGGCGCACCAACTTCTTGTGCGAACGCATCCAAAATGCTCAATTCGACGGCACATTTCAACGCGTTGCTGCCAGAGTCACGTGGGTTCTTGTCGGTTTGAGCGGGTTGAAACCGTTCACAGATCGCAATGACGTCCTTCCACGAATCAAACTCTCCGGAAAGTTGTTCTTCTAAGCAAGTCTCCGCAAGTTGGTCGAAGCACGTGTGAGGCGTTTCGCCAGTCACGTACTCCCGCGGCACCCCTTCACCCCATCCCCTCGTTCCGCTGTGCAATACACACTCGACCAGGACATTCTCACTCGCCTGGCGGACATGAGAGGCATGTGAAAAAGGTCGCTTCAACGGTAAGCAAACATGCCAGGCAGTCAATTTGCGAATACGCATGGAAGTCGGACAAAGAGAGTTTGTCGGCAACGGTTCAAGCAGAGACCGATTCGGTGTGATCACTGGGAGTCGTGGAGGGTGGGCCATCGCCGACAAGGTGATCTAGCGCCTGTCGGATACCTTCTTGAAAATCAACCTGTGGCTGATAGTCGAGTAATCGCTTTGCCTTGTCGATCGAGTAATCGAGGTTCAGCGTCATAAACTTGATTTGTCCGCTGGTCAGCAACGGGGGACTGGTTGCCCCACGCATCTTGGCCACGCGTTCAATGGGTCGTACGAGCAACCGCGCCAAAGACTCGGAAAAATGGCCTGGGTGAGGCTTGCCTAGGTAGTCTGCTATGGTATTGATAAATTCGAGCCGGGTGACCAATCTCTCGTCGCGAATGTTAAAGGTCTCTCCTAGTGCCGCAGGGTGCTCCATGGCCAGAAAAACAGCATCGACCAAGTTGCCAACATAAGTGTTGTTGAGGAGCTGGTCACCGCGACCAATAAACTTCATTTTGCCGGCTTGAAGTTTCGCAACAATTCGCGGAAGCGCATGACGGTCACCGGCGCCGTAAATAAATCCGGGACGTAGAATAACAATTGGGAAATTGAACTCGTCGCGGTGCCTCTTAAGTATTACCTCCGCTTCGGCCTTGGTCTGGGTGTAACCATCCAGGCCAGCAAGATTGGGCGTTATCGTCTCGTCAGTTCCGTAATGATGCCGGGCAGGATAGACACCCAGCGAACTGATTTGAATCCACCGCTTCAGCTGCCCCATCCGCTCAGCGGTCGTCAGCATGTGCTCCAGAGAAAGTACGTTGGCCTGGCGGTATGTGTCAGCCGGTCCCCAATCTCCAACATGGGCTCCCGAATGAATCACCATATCGATGTCTTCCAAGGCTGGCACAAGCGTTTCTGGTTTCGCAAGATCTCCTTCAGCCAACTCCACTGGCAAGTGTTCCAAGAGACCCGTGTTCGATGTGTTTCGAACCAGGGCACGAACCGTATAGCCGGCCTTCACCGCCAGTGGCACAAAATGGCTCCCCACGTGTCCGGTTGCACCTGTGACAAGGATTTTTTCTTGAGACACGACCCGGGCTCCTTGCGACATGGTAAGAGTGTGGTGAAGCCAGCAACATCGGTAGTTGGGCCGCTATGCGCGGGCAACCACTGTCGGTGACTGGCCAAAATGCTCCGAAAGCTCATCGAGAAAATCAAGCCGGCCTACGAGGCATGGGTGTTTGTATTCTTCGAAATTTCCCCTGGCACGGGTCCGATCAGCCCGCAATGCATCCCAGGTACCAGGTAAAACCTCATGAACTGCAACTGGCAACAATCGTCCGGAGGAACTTTTCTCGCCGTACTCAAGGTTGCTTTTAGCCAGGTTCATCTCCACGTGGCGAGCAAGTTCGGCTGCACGGCCAAAGTGGGCTTCCGGTTCGAGCAGCAACAGGTAACGCGGTTTGTGCTGAATTTCGTCCATCGAAGGGGCCAGGGTAAAGGTGGTGACCGGCAACTGAAGCTTGGCAAAAGCCCGCCGCACAGCATCAATCGCTTGATACTCGCTTAGTTTCTCACCCGTAATATTCGAAAAGTGCTTCCCCTTATTGAGAAATTCAACCAGCGGCGCCTCCCCTTCAAAGCCAACACACCGCACGACATCTTGAATATCGTACCGGTAAAGTCCGCCGGAAGTGGTGAGCAAGATGTAATAGTCGCAACCCTCCACCAACTCGTGACCCTCGACGATTGTGGGATTCGCTGTACCATGCTGGTCGACTGGAATGAACTCGAAGTAGTGATTGCGATAATCGAGGATGCCCGCAGAGGATCCGTCGGTCAGCGGGATCGTGATCCGGCCTTCACTGGCCGACAAGCCGTGATCACGAATTGCAACATCTCCGTAGAGTTCGCGAACTTGCGGCAAGTAAACTCCAACAGATCCGCCAGTCCAAACCGCCAGCACGGACAAATGCGGCCAAACGCGCTTTGGAAGCAAAGATCCCTCGTCTCCCACAATCTTCTCTAGTTCACGTGCCCGACGAGGATGACTCCTCCCCAGACGACGTGCCAATCGTTGTCGCACCGAATCAGGTATGGGCAAATCAACCGAGCAAGTACCATCGTGAATATCACGAATAAGCATCTCTTTATGCGTGTCAGCCCGCTTCGCTAATTCGATAAGTGTGCTGGGATTCGCTGTAATGATCATGCCCAAAAGCCGTTTTACCAACGCCAATCGCAACGTCAGGTAATGCTTGGCTTCGGAATTGTGAACTTGGTTCACGCACGATGGCAGTAGAAAAATGGGGCGGGCTACCAAGGGCCGCGTCTCAGCCGCCAAACCACTTATTTGGCCACATGGCGTACCATCGGGGGTATACGATTGTTTCCAATCGCTTGAAAGCTGAAGTGTTTTCTTCGACATCAGGTCGATGTGGTCACCATAAACACCAGCGCCCCAAATTTGCCAGCCGCTCCGGTACTCGCGAAACAGTTCGTCGGTCAGAGGCAGGTGCTTCGGGCGACCTGTCGTCCCTGAAGACATGGCGAACATACGCACCCGGGTCTCTGGCGAAAACATCGCCGTCACGTCACCGCGCATCACGCGTTCTACATACGGCTCCACATCCTCAAAGCTCATGATGGGCTGGCGGGCCCGGAAATCGTCCGCGGTACGAATCTCGCTAAATCCGTGGTCGCGCCCGTAGGCACTGGATGCATTCCGTTGGATTTTTGCCAGTAGCGATGCGTGTTGCGTCTGCCGCGCATCACGGGCGCCACGCAGAAACCTTCTCAACTGAATTCGCTTGTAACCCAGGTACACGTAGCGAAAGATCATTGCCTGCTTCGATCTCAGAGGTCATCGTAGAACAACGACCATGGGTGGAGGGAAATTAGCGACTTTGCGGATCATCGTCAAATTCCAGTCAAAGTGCAATCGGGGTCAAAAACCGCGACAAGGGTATAAGATAAGAGGAATGGGGGGATTTGGCAAGAATGCAAAAGGCTATTTTCGGGTAAACTCGTCCAGATGGCTTGCCAGACGCTGGGCCCCCTCCCCAAACATCATGGAAAAGTGGTCTCCTGGAACTTCCTGGACCTCGAGCTCTTGACCAACTTCGATACCCCAGCCCAAATCGCCGTCTTCGTTGACTTCCTGACCTGCAACCGTCGAGAGTTCTCCTTTGGTGTGGGGAACAAACAAATAGACCCGCGCCTTACCATCTAAGGGAGTTGGTGCGTACGACTGCAACGCCCGCACATTCGCTTCACCCACTTGAACAATCCGTCTGATGTATTCCTCGGGCGCAGCTTCGGGAACCGCACCCTGCTTGCGAGCTTCCTCAACCGCCATTTCAAACCGCTGTTCCGGCTCAAGCGCGGCGAGCTGATCGTATTCGATATGCACGTCTGAACGGCGCCATCGGTTGAGAACGTTGATAATATTGCACAGGAACTGGGCATCATCATCGACCTCAATCTTACTGAAGACCGTCGGTAGTGGCGTATCGAACAAAGCTACCGATGCCACCTCAACGCCCATTTCAACCAGCGCGTGTGCCATGGCAATTGCGTAAATACCGGCCGTGGACCAACCAGCCAGGTGGTAGGGCCCTTCGGGAAACTGCTTGTGTACCGCAGCGGCATAGTCTTGGGCCATTTCGCGCATCGACTGGTGGGGCAAAACAGCATTATCCAGGCCGCGCGGTCGAATCGCGAACACGGGTCGATCACCACTGACTCTTTGCACAAGATCGTCGTAGCAACGGATATCGCCACCGAGCGATGGCAATAGGAACAGGGGTGGCCCCGAACCGGCAGTCCGCATCGCTACTAACGGCTCCCATTGTTCCGCTGCCCCATCCTCACTGCCGCTGGCAACGTCGGCCTCCAGATCAGGATCCGCGATCAACCGCACTGTCTCGCTCGCCAGCGATTTGATACTCGGTCCTTCAAGGAGAGCGGCCATCGGGAGGGTGAATGACAAGCGAGTTTCGAGGTTGTTTTTGAGTTCCAAAGCCAGCAACGAATCGATGCCAAACGAGCTTAGTGGCTCATCGACCTCGAGGGCACTTGCTTCCATTCCCATAATCCGGGCTAACTCCGCCTGGATATACGTTTGGACCAACCGTTGACGCGTTGGCAAATCTGCCTGAAAGAACTGATCGCGAAATGCCTGATCGACCTGAGTCCCTACTTTATCCGACCGGTCATCCACCACGCACAGATCTTGCAGTAGCGTGGGCCGACGCTTCCCCAGGGAAGCTGTGAAAACCTCCCAATCGACATCCATCACCGTCACCTGGTCGACATTTTCGCGGAGCAACCTCTCCAGCCAGTAAAGACCTTGCTTGGCAGGCATAGAGGCCATCCCATGGGACTCAATTGCCTCGTCGCGACCTTCGTCGACTGCCATGCCTGAACCTGCCCAAGGTCCCCAGTTGATTGTCGTTGCCGGTTGCCCCAGGGCCCGCCGGTAATGGACGAGTCCGTCTAGCATCGCGTTACCGGCGGCATAATTCGCCTGCCCAGGAGATCCCAAAATACTTGCCACCGAAGAAAACAAAACAAAGAAGTCAAGTGGCTGGTCATTGAGGACCTGGTGCAAGTTCCAGGCACCTTGAATCTTGGGGCTCGCCGCACGCTCGAACTGTTCGAGGGTCATGTCGGCAATCGCACCGTCGGCCAGCACACCTGCTGCGTGAATCACACCACGAAAGGGAGGGCGCGATTCAAGGATTCTGGAAACTGCGGATTGCAAGGAAACAGGATCGGTTACATCGGCCTGGCAGGCGAAGACCTGCACGCCGCGCCGCTGGAACTGGGCAAGCTTTTCTACTGTCTCATCGGACGGTGTCCTGCGAGACAACAGGGCAATTGAGCGGGCACCTTGTTCGACCAACCATTCGGTTACCTGCATGCCCAGCGCACCGAGTCCCCCCGTCACCAGATAGGTGCCGTCGGGGTTGACCAGGTCTTGGCTCAAACTTTGCTGAGAGGGATTGGCAGCCTGTGCTCCCTGCTGAATTTGATCGAGGCTTTGTTCGAATGAAACAACAATCTTGCCAGTATTCTTCCGCTGCGACATGTAGCGGAACGCTCCAATGGTTTGATCGGCCTCGAATTGGGTGAATACCGGCGGTTTGTAGGCCCCACTGTCAAAATGCTGCATGACTTCGGCGAACAACTTGCGGATTGCAGTTGGCTTTTGCCGCAGCATTCGATCTAAATCGATTGCGAAATAGGAGAGGTTATCCTGAAATGGAAGTAACCCGATCTTGGCATCCTGGTAAATGTCGGTCTTTCCAATTTCCAGGAAACGACCATACGCACGCAAAACGGAAAGACTCTGGGTGATCGCCGCCCCGGGAAGCGAGTTAAGAACGACGTCGACCCCCTCACGATGCGTCTCCGCCAGAATTTGATCGCGAAACTCGAGTGTCCGCGAATTGTAAAGATGCTTGATCCCGAGTGACTTCAAGTAATCTCTTTTCGCTTCACTGCCAACGGTTGCAAAAATCTCGGCCCCAACATGTTGCGCAATCTGGATCGCTGCAAGACCTACACCACCGGCACCAGCATGGATCAAGAGTCGCTCGCCTGGTTGAATTCGGGCCAAATCAACCAGTGCATAATACGCGGTGAGAAAGGGTATCGGGATGGTACAAGCTTGCTTGTAATCGAGATTTGCCGGCTTGGGTGTCAACGCATATTCCGCCGTGATGGCATGGGATGCAAACGCGTAGGGCACGACCCCTAAGACCGCATCTCCAATCTGAAATCGATCAACACCCTCACCAACTGCCACAACCGTTCCCGACGCCTCAATGCCGAGCGGCACAATTTCGTCCCGGATTCCCGGATAAAGCCCCAGTGCCTTGAGGACGTCACTGAAATTCAGTCCCGTCGCGCGAATCTCTAATTCGACCTGACCCGTTTCGGGAACCTTCCGGTTGCAAGGGGCAAATCGCAATCCATCAAACGAACCGGCCGCACTAATTCTTAACTGATAGGGTGTGTCGGCAGGGACATCAATTGAACTTCCATCGCCTACCGATATCTGTTCCGCCTCCTCATCAACCCTCTCCAACCGGGCCACAAAGCGAGTCCCCTCACGGTACGCGACTTGCGTTTCATCCTCATCACTTTCGAGTTCGCAAACGAGATCCTTGGCGGCCACATTTGGTTCGGATGTGGGATCGAGATCGATCAGCCTGGGTTTCAACTCGGCGTATTCCATCGCTGCAACACGCCCCATACCCCACAAGGCCGATTGTTCGATTGCAACCGCGGTTCCACTTACTGGCTGAGCACCGCGCGAAACCACATACAACCTGGGAACTTTCGCGAATCGGTGCCTCGCCAGCCGACGCAGCAATTGCAACAGGCTCTTGGAGCCCAGACAATTCGCGGCATCCAACGGATTGTGGGTAGTCTTGGAGGTGGGAGGGGGCGCGTCGACAGACCAAAGGTGAATCACTCCGTGGCAAATTTGGTCGTCACCGAAAACCTGAGTTAACAGTTGCTGGTAGTGAACTTCGTTCAGGGGATCCAGCTTCACATGTAGTGGTTCGGTGGCAGAATCAAGATGAAGTTTGTCGTCCTCTAACGAGCACGATTCCCCCGGCGTGACCACAACACAAGCCTGTCCCGATCTGGTGAACTGTTCGACCAAGGACTGTGCGATTCCCTGGGTATCGGCGAACACCAGCCAGCGGCCTTTCTGTTTCGCTTCAAGCTTACTTGTTTCGGTGGCAGGTTGATCTGCCGGACACGGTTTCCAGTCAACTTGATAGAGCCACTGGCGATCATCTGTCGTCGCGACGGCACGGCCGACTCTCTGCAAGCGAACGCCCTCAAAACCGACAAGAACTTTGCCCTCCTGATCGACCAGCGAGACATCCCCTTCCACAACATCGGGACTGGGGCCAGCATCCTCGGAAGTTCGTACCGCATAACTGAAAAGCGGCTGTCCCAGATCCTCTACCGCAGCAAACATGCAAAGGCGACCAACCCCCACGGGCATGTAGGTAGAGGGACTGGTCGAACCATCCTTTTCCAACGGAATAACTCCGGCCATCGATTGCAACAAGGCATCTCCTAACACCGGATGGAGAAGATAACCTGCAGCTTCGCCACGAATGGTCTTGGGAATCTTAATCGAGGCTGTGGCGTCGTTCGCTCCCCGGGCGAGTTCCCCAATAACCTGGAAAGCGGGGCCGTAGGCGAGTCCGCGCTGAGCAATTTGGGCGTAGAAATCTTCGTGCCCGATGACCGCTTGTGCCTGGCTACGAATCGCCTCCAGATCGACCTGGCGATCTGGCGATGCTTGCTGATCGATGCGCGATTCGTGCCGCAGGCAGGCAGTGGCATGCAACGTCCAGTCTGTGTTGTCATTCAGGTCGCCACTGGGGCGACTGTAAGTTTCCCAGGTTGCTTCGCCACCCGACTCGGGAGAGACCGTCACTTGGACACGTCGTCCTTCTCCCTCCCGGAGAAACATGGCCTGCTGGATGCTGAGGTTTTCAACAAGGTGCTGACCGGGCCCAAAAACCTGTTCCGCTGCAGCAAGGGCCAGTTCGATGTAAGCAGCCGCGGGCGCGACCGGGGCCCCCTGCACCTGGTGATCCACCAGGTAGGGTGGCGCGTGGGAACTGAGCGCCATTTCATAGAGGGAATTTTTCCAGACGGTCGAGAGGCGGGACCCCAGTAGTGGATGCCCATCGTCGGTTCGCGCGACCAGGGCAGGCAGGGCGTTGTGGCCGATTGGCCGCCGCTGTGCAGGACTCATCTCGTGCCAGCAGCGAATCCGCTCGAACGGGTAGTTCGGCGCCAACACCCGACGGCGGGACCACGGTCGATCGAAGGCCCGCCAATCAAAACGAGCACCACGGCAATAGCACTCTCCAATGCTACCACAGATGACCTGCCAGTCTTCTTTTCCTGGTCGTAGCGAGGGCACCCAGGCCGCATCCCATTTGGGAAAACAGCGTCGGCCCATACCGAGCAAACTAGCCGTGGGACCCATTTCAATGATGATGGTTGCCTCGGCTTCAACAACACGAGCCATACCGTCTGCAAATCTGACAGCGTTGCGCAAATGGTCGCGCCAGTACTTTGCCGAGGGTGCCTCGTGGAGCAACTGGCCGGTGAGATTGGCAGCAAAATCGACCTGTGGTGGCTGAAAGTCGATTCGGGCAGCCGATTGCTCAAATTCCTCCAGCATTTCATCCATCAGTGGAGAGTGAAATGCGTGCGACACATTCAGTTCGCGGATCCCGATATCACGCGATTTGAACCGGGCAGCAATCTCGGTTACGCCCGCTTCTTCACCCGAGATCACCGTATTTTCAGGCCCGTTGATGGTGGCCACCACGACATCATCTCGCTCACCCAGTTCAGCAGCCACCTGTTCTTCAGACGCAAAAATTACGGCCATCTTACCGTGACGTTTGATCTGCTGCATGAGCCGTGCCCGCTCGGCAATGAGCCACAAACCGTCCTCGAGCGACATGACGCCAGCAATACAGGCTGCGACATACTCCCCCACACTATGGCCCAACACAATGTCAGGCTCCACACCCCACGATTTCCACAAATCAGCCAGGGCGTACTCAACGGCAAACAGAGCAGGTTGCGTATAGTGCGTTTGATGCAACAAAGACTCTTGCTCATCTTCCGGTTGGACTGCCGGGTAAAGGATCGACAGCAGCGATTCTCCCCAATGTTCCCGCAAGACCTGGTCGCAACGATTCAGCGTGGCGCGGAAGCGAGGGTGGGTCTCGTAGAGCTGGCGTCCCATGTTCACTTGTTGCGAGCCCTGGCCGGTAAACAAAAATGCTACCTTGGGCCTTCCCAGGGTGCGGACGGCGCCTCGTTTGATACTGGCCGCCCGTGATTTTTCCGAAACCTCGGGCAGGAGTTTTTCCAGTTGCGCCAAGTCCGTGGCGGCAATCGTGAGTCGATGATTAAAGTCGACGCGGCCAGTGTTGAGGGAGTAAGCCAAATCGGCAAGTTCGGTATCGGGATGCTGCTGGAGATGGTTTGTCAGCTGTTGGGCCTGACGGAAAATAGCCGATTCCTGCTTACCTGACAGTTTGAGCAAGTGGATCGGTCGCGGTGCCGGCGGATCAGATGGGGCAACCCGTTGTGGAGCTTCTTCCACAATCAAATGCGTATTCGTCCCCCCAAAGCCGAACGAGCTGATTCCAGCAATCCTCGGTTTGCCTGACTCGGACCAGGGCAATTGCTCAGCGGGTACCTTGATCCTCGTACCAGTCAAATTGATATGACGATTCAGTTCCTCAAAATGGGTTTGGGCAGGAATCTCTTGATGCTGCAGCATGAGACCAACTTTGATCAGACCAGCGGCACCGGAAACCGTCTCCATATGCCCGACATTTGCCTTCACGCTGGTAACGTAACATGGCCGACTTTGCTTGTTGTCTGCAGTAAAAATTTCACCGAGGGCCTGCATTTCAATCGGATCACCCAAGGGAGTCCCAGTCCCGTGGGCCTCGATATAACTGATTTCATCGGGCGTCAGTTGTGCTTGCGCAAGGGCCGCCCGAATACAAGCTTTCTGCGACTCACCGTTAGGAGCACTAATCCCGGAGGTGCGGCCGTCCTGATTGACCGCGGTTGCTCTCAACACTGCCCAAATATGATCATCATCTCGCAAGGCATCCTGCAAACGCTTGAGCACCACCAATCCACAACCCTCGCCCCGAACGTAACCATTGGCACTGGCGTCGAAGGGTCGACATCGACCGTCAGGCGACAACATGCGGGCCTTCGAAAACGCTATGGTCGTTTCGGGTGTGAGAATGGCATTTACGCCACCAGCGATTGCAGCGTCACACTCTCGTCGGCGCAAACTCTCAACGGCTAAATGGATGGCCATCGACGAACTTGAACAGGCTGTATCAATCGACACACTGGGGCCATGTAAATCCAAAATGTATGAGAGACGATTCGATGCGACACTCAAAGCATTGCCAGTACCGGAATGCGGATTGATCTGTTCGTAATAATGCAGATAGGGAACCAGAACCTTCGAATAGTCATTCGTCGCTATCCCAACAAACACTCCCGTGTTCGACTTCCCAATCTGGTCAGCAGGCATCCCGGCGTTCTCAAGCGCTTCCCAGGCAACTTCCAACAAGATTCTTTGCTGCGGATCAATCTGCACCGCCTCGCGGGGGGTGATGCCAAAGAACTGAGGATCGAATTCTTCAATATCATTCAGCAGTGCGGCCTGACGAACAGAAATCTTTCCAGGTTGCTCCCCGGTCGGATCGTAGAACTCCTCGAGATTCCACCGAGACGTGGGAATATCGACAACCCCATCAAGACCATGGTGAATCAATTGCCAAAACGCGGCCAGATTTGGCGCAGCAGGAAATCGACATGCCAAACCGACAATGGCGATCGGCTCCGGACGGTCAGGCTGCTCGTCATCTTGCTGCCGTGCAAGCCTTCGTTCCAGGAGCTTGCGCTGGGCCGGAGATAATCCGGCAAGTCGTTCTGACAAGTCGCTCATCAAATTTCACGGTTTCAAAAAACCAGGAGAAACGGCAGATTCAGGGCCTCGTGACGGCCGCTGGCCGTCGTTCACACCAGCCGAAAACGGATCGCCACCCAATGCCAACGACCAGCCAACCTCGAACTTACCCGACACCGCCCCTCCCTAGGGAAACCATCCAGCATATTTTGGTCGCTTCTTTGGTTCAAGTCGGTGCCAGGCGATTCCACTGCACCAAAATAGAGCCACAAACTCGCGGCGGTGCCTGTTTGAAGCCACTTTGGTCCAGGCCAGGAATTAAATCTTGTGCCCAATGACCCCCAATGATGATTCCATCAGGCCCCCAACCGCGGAAAAATTTCCTCGATGGACTCCGTGAAATTCACAATCAAAAACGGCCCAATCGACAAAAATTCACCACGATTCCTCAGCGATCCGGGGTGACACCGGTTCAATCCTGGAAAACTTTGCCAACGTCCATCGATTGGACAAACGTTTTGGGGCTGGGGATACAAAGAGACCTACCCTGACAACTCGACGGGAAGATCTGGGTTTTCGGTGGCAACCAGCTTTCGCAGCAACCAAGGTCTGACCAACCATTTGCCCACACCAAACGACACATACCCCCAAAACGGCAATTTGAATTTTCAGCCCGATTCGCGGATCCCGCCACCTACGACCCCGCGAATGGATCCGACCCGCTTTCAATCGACTGCGACAGGAGTGCTACCCGAAAGGGCCCCTGGCTGAGGCAACTTCGAAGTCTCGCCAAAATCGTTCGTTAAGTCGGTAGTCCACTCAATGCGGGCGTCAACTTGCTGGCGAGCATACTGCAATTCCCAAAGCTTCGCCTGTTTTAGAAAAGACTGGTACGCCGTGAGAACCGCTACCTGCAGTCCCGGCAATCCGTCCAGGCAACCACGCTTCAAGAAGTAGCATTGCAAGAACCGTAGTGGTCCCCGCAGCAAAAGCTGCCAAAAGCTGGCGGACCGGCCTTGTTCCATCCAGATCCGGGATTGCACATCCGCGTATCGCTGCAGTTTTGGCAAGTATTGTTCGTACGACCAGACGGTGTAATGGTCAAGTAATTGCGTAAGCCTTCCGACACGACCGGTTGAAACCTCGACTTCGGCGTGATCGGTGTCACCCACGTAGCGCGAAACATCCTTTCGAAAAAGCCGCAATACACAATCGGATCCCCAGTCTCCATGTCGTACCGGATGTCCCATGAAATGGTTGAGACGATTCACCCAGTATCCATCTTTTTGCGGACCCCGTTCCAGCAAGGCGCTAATTTCGTCCGCCAGTTCGTTCGTAACACGTTCGTCCGCATCCAGGATCAAAACCCACTGATGACTGGCCTGAGGGATGGCCCAGTTTTTGAAGTTCCCACTGTGAATGTATTCTCGCTGAATCAGGCGACAAACGCCCGAGGCTTGTACTAGCTCCAACGTACCATCGGTCGACCCCGAGTCGGCGACGAGAATCTCATCGGCTATGGTCATTGCCGAACGAATGCAACCAAGAATGTTGTTTGCTTCGTTTTTACAAGGTATGAGAACCGTAAGTGACGGAGACATCTTTCCCGCAATTCCCGCGTGTGCTCGTGGAGGGAGCGTTTTATTCAACCCGATTGCAGCCCTTCAACGCAACGTCATTTGAACCGCAATACCCGAGCTGCGTTGGTCCCAACTGGATATTTCCTGGCAATTCAGGGGCGACCAGGACCCCACCCTGACCGGAACAGGCACTGGCGGCCTGATGCAAAACGGGTCCTTGACCCAAACTGAGAGCGGTTCCCAAGTTTCAGCGAATTCCAGTTGGAAGAAATTTTGTTGCTTCCCACAGGCCACAAGACCCCGCTAGCATAATGCAAAAGCAGGAACCGGTTTTGCTGAATTGCACAAATAACATGGCACTCATAGATTTAGAAATCTCGGCAACTGAAGAACCGCTACCGCAGGATATAGAGAGCCTGTTGGCAGATGCCCAGGCACGGATTGATCGGCTGATTGAGCTGCAGCGAGACAAACCGATTTTTGCGTACGTGCCAAGCGATTTTGTCGAAGTGTATCGAGGCCTGAAGCAGATTCAGCTGTTAAACCTTATGACAGGGCAACGATTCGTGGAGTGGGGAAGTGGCGTTGGGGTGACCGCTTGTCTGGCATCGATGCTGAATTTCGACTCGATTGGGATTGAGATTGAGCCTTCGCTGGTCGAGGCTTCGCAGGAACTGGCTGCGGATCACGAACTGACCGTTGAATTTGTCGAAGGGAGCTTCGTGCCCTCGGGTGCGGAGTGGCTCGTAGGTCCACAAAACGACCTGACGTGGCTGCGTGATGACGGCATCGCTGCTTATGATACGTTGGGTCTCGACCCGGATGACTTTGATCTGGTCTTCGCGTACCCCTGGCCTGGCGAGGAGCAAATGGTATTTGAACTGTTTAACCACTGTGGAGCAACAGGTAGTTTGCTGCTTACCTTCCATGGCGAAAATGGCTTGCGGCTGCAGCGAAAGGTTTTGCGCTGATGGGTTATCACACGCTTCGACAATGTGTTGACGACCTGGAGCGACACGGGCAACTGCTGCGAATTGAGCAGGAGGTTGACCCGCATCTCGAGGTCGCCGAAATTCATCGTCGCGTCTGCGAGGCGGGTGGACCGGCGATTTATTACGCGCAGGTCAAAGGGTGTCGCTTCCCAATGGTGAGCAACCTGTTTGGCACCATTGAGCGGGCCCGCTTCCTGTTTCGAGATTCGTTGGAGCGGGTACATCGTCTGATCGAACTAAAGCTGGACCCAGCAAAGATTTTTAAAAATCCAGCGAGGTACGCGACCACTCCCTGGGACGCACTTGCCATGGTGCCGAAGCTGGTCAACCGCGCCTGCATAACGGCGCACCAAACCACCATCCAGCAGTTGCCACACCAAGTGAGTTGGCCTGAGGACGGAGGCGGATTCATCACACTGCCAGAAGTCTATACCGAACACATCGACCAACCGGGAATAAGGCGATCTAACCTCGGCATGTACCGCATCCAGTTGACGGGCGGCAACTACGCGCCGAACGAAGAAGTCGGGCTCCACTATCAGTTGCACCGCTCCATAGGAGTTCATCAAGCTGCCGCCCAACGTGCCGGAAAACCGTTCCCCGTCAACGTCTTTGTGGGAGGATCTCCCGCGATGATGCTGGCAGCCGTGATGCCACTACCGGAGGGAATCAGCGAATTAACCTTTGCCGGTGCACTGGAACGACGTCGCATCCGCATGCTGCGACAGGGCAATTCTCTGCCGATCCATGCAGATACCGACTTTGCCATTTGTGGAACGGTCGATCCGGGGAAAATGCTGCCTGAAGGACCCTTTGGCGATCACCTCGGTTATTACAGCCTTCAGCACGATTTCCCAGTTCTCCGCGTGGAACACGTCTACCACCGACCTGATGCGATCTGGCCGTTCACGGTCGTTGGTCGTCCTCCGCAGGAAGATACGATTTTTGGTCAGCTGATTCACGAACTGACCGGTCCTGTTATTCCCAATGTGCTTCCTGGTGTGCATGCCATTCATGCAGTCGACGCCACAGGGGTCCACCCCTTGCTACTGGCGATTGGAAGCGAACGGTACATGCCATTTTTGGCGGCGAAACGACCTCAGGAACTGCTCACTCAGGCCAACGCAATTCTCGGACAGGGCCAACTGTCCCTTGCCAAATTCCTGCTAATCGCCAACCACACCGACAATCCCAATCTCAATATTCACGATGTTGACGCATTCCTCGAACACATCCTTCGCCGCGCCGACTGGACCCGCGATTTGCACTTCCAGACAAACACCACTATCGACACCCTCGACTATTCAGGTGGGCAACTAAACGCGGGGTCGAAGGTAGTGATCGCTGCGGTTGGCCCCACACAATTCGACTTGCAGAACCAATTGCCAGCCAGTCTTCCCCTGCCTGACGGATACCGCCATCCGCGCCTGGTCCGCCCAGGCGTACTAGCCATCGAGGGACCGCCATGCCACCCGCCATCGCTGAACTACTCGGCGGCAGATGGGGCACCAGGCAAGGACCTTGAACGCTTTTGTGCCACCGCCAGCGACAGCCTCAACGCGTTCCGGCTGATCGTGATCGTGGATGACAGCCAGTTTGTTACCGAGTCCTTACGAAATTTCCTCTGGGTCACGTTTACCCGCGCCAACCCGGCTACCGATTTGTATGGAATCGACGCCTTCTATGAAAACAAGCACTGGGGTTGCCGGGGGGCTCTGGTTGTTGATGCACGACTCAGGTCCCACCACGCTCCGCCCTTGGAGGAGGAGGATGCGACTTCGCGGGCTGTCGATGCGCTTGGCGTCACGGGTGGGCCTTTGGAAGGTGTCATTTGACGGGCTGTTTCTGCAATTTCGGCTTGTCTCCCTGGATCGTGCCACCCGTTGGGTCACAGCAGTTGGGCCGCTACACTAGAGCCATGTTTCTTGCCCAACTCGATTTGTTCACCTCGCCAAAATTCCAGGATCAGTGGTTAACCACAACACTCTGGTGTCTGGTGGTCATTTGGCTGGCTACATTAGGCGGTTGTGTCGGAAGCTTCCTGACGGTTGTCTGGGATCGCCGCGGAACAGACCGGGGAATCGTTTTCCCCCCCTCCCAGTGTGAAGAATGTGGCCACAGTATTCGCTGGTATCACAATATTCCGATTGCAGGCTGGTTGTTTTTGAGGGGTCATTGCCATGATTGCGGCGCACCGGTTCCGATCAGGCACTTACTGGTTGAAATCTTTTTTGCAGGTTTGTTTATCGTTGCGGGAATCCTTTCTCCCTGGCTATGAGCTGGCCTCGGTTTAATCTCGATGGGCAAATCTGGGTAAGTCCATTACAGTGCATCTGGTGTTACCGACGCGGAACCCTATTTCACGGATCCGAATCAGCATGTCGAAAATCACTTTTCACAGTGCAGCCGGCACGATGTCCGGTGCTAGACTTCCGCTCGAAGCCAACGGTGCCCGTGCCTGCTCAGTTCAAACAAGATCGACGTCAAAAAATTGCAACCAAGAGCCCCGCTTGTATTTGCTCTTCCCGGGCAACGCTTGCCGCTTCGACGGCTTCTGCTCGGCGAATCCCCTCTTTATAAGCTGAACGATTGTGAAGGAATGCATTCATGAATTTGGAAGACAAAGTCAGATTAAACCGTGACGCGATTCGCGACTCAACGAGCTATGAACTGGCAGAATACGATATCAACTTTCTCAAGCGGGATGAAAACCGTCCTCTTCGGATGCAGCTTGAATTGCTCAAGACGGAAACCTTGTTGCGAGAAAACGATATTCAGTCAACCGTTGTCATTTTTGGCGGAACCCAAATCGTTCCGCACGATGAGGCCAAAGCGCGATTGGTACGTGCCCAGAATCACCTCAAAGATCGGCCCCAAGATCCGGTAGCCATCCGCGACGTGGCCCGCGCAAAAAGTGTCCTCAGCAAATGTCATTACTACGAAGCTGCCCGCAAATTCGGCGAAATCGCTTCGGGCTCATCCCAAAGCAACCCTCAGAAGGAGTTTGTGATAATGACTGGCGGAGGCCCCGGTATTATGGAAGCCGCCAACCGGGGAGCATTTGAGATTGGAGCGAAGAGCATCGGCCTCAATATCGAACTGCCCTTTGAACAGGAACCTAATCATTACATAACGCCTGAGCTCTGCTTCCAATTTCATTACTTTGCAATGCGCAAGTTTCACTTCATCTTAAGAGCAGCCGCGTTAGTCGTCTTTCCGGGCGGATTTGGTACTCTCGACGAGCTTTTCAATACACTCTGCTTGCGGCAAACGAGTCGGATGCAGGAAATCCCGATCATCCTTTTTGGGCGTAGTTACTGGGATAGTATTGTTGATTTTCAGCAACTGGCCGATGAAGGGGTGATCGCTGATGAACATCTCACCCTGATTGATTATGCCGAGACTCCAGAAGAGGCCTGGAAAATCATCACCGAGTATTCCAATGTCGACTAATCGACCAAAGTGTCCTTGCTTACACCTCCAAAACAGGCCAGTCGCGCCCTAAAAATCCCCAACGGCACCCCGAAGCTGTCCAGTCACCGAAACCTCAAAGCTGTACTCGGCAGCTATTAACAGGAAAGGCGTTGGGCTGGTCGAAAATCGTTACTTGTACTCGCCCGGTAGATTGTCATAATTCTGGTGGCGTCTTTCCCCAGGTCGACACGTCAAGTCGACACGTCAGGTTGACACGTCGACCCACCACTGCCTAGCGCGACTGCTTGTGACGACCCCACGCCGACAGGCAACGACTTCGACTTTTGTCGCGGGGCCACACCTGACGCCGCCGAATTGGCTCCCCACCCCTGAATTCCAAAGGAATTTCCATGCCTGCGACTATTGTTGGCTCAACCTCGTTTCGTTACTGGATATTCCTCGCCGTCGCGATCGGTCTGTCAAACGGCCCCTTGCCGACAAAGGCTGCTGAAAATACGGCGCCTGAAGCCACCACCGAAGATCTGACGGATAACGAAACTGCTTCAGACCCGTTATTCGTTGTTCCTGAAGGGTCCCCCAAAGAACTCCTTGCATTCATACAAAACCTGGCCGTATCACGACCATCATTTCAATCACGCGCTGAAATGCGTCAGCACATGGAGCAGCTCGCGGAGGCCATTTCCACTGCTGCCGACGCCGTCCTGGCAGGATCAGCAACAGACGAACAGGCAACCGAAGCTTTGGAATGGAAGATGCAATCGTTCGACGTGCGGAAAAAACTTGGTGACCGCGGGGCGACTGCGGAGCAGAAAACCTTCCTTGACTCTCTGGCCAACGATCCCAGGAAATCCATTGCTCAAGCGGTTGCTCGAGCCAAGGTCGAGTTGGAGTTAAAACGTTGGCGTTTTATGGACCCACAAGAGCAGGCCGATTTGATCAACACGTTCGTCAACCAGGTCCAGCAGGACGGTGCCACCTGGAAAGATGGCCTGATTGCCCGAAACCTCGGTCAGATCGGCGAAATGGGGAACGACGAAATGGCGGTCAAAGCGCTGAATCAATTGCTGGCCATCTTTCGCAAATCACAAGATTCTGACATACGTCAAATGCTTCCCGAATTAGAAGCGACGGCACGACTTCTCAATTTGATGGGCAATAAAATTGAACTGGAAGGCACTCTCCTAAACGGCAAGCCATTGGATTGGGAATCGTTTCGGGGAAAGGTCGTGTTGGTCGATTTTTGGGCCACTTGGTGTGGACCTTGCCGAAGTGAGGTCCCCAATATTCTGAAGACTTATCGTGCCTACCACGATCAAGGTTTCGATGTCCTCGGGATCTCGCTTGATAATACACGCGAGGCAGCTGTGAATTATGTCAAGCAGATGGAGATTCCCTGGCCAACGGTCTTTAGTGACAAACCTGGAGAAAGCGGCTGGCACGCCCCAATGGCCAGGAAGTATGCCATCCAGGCGATTCCCCGAGCAATCCTTGTGAATCAAGAAGGTATCGTCATCAGCACGGTTGCACGGGGACCCTTGTTGGAACTTGAACTGGAAAAGATCTTTGGCAAGCCTTCCGCCAAGCAAATACCGGCCAAGAACCCGGTGACTGAAGCGGCTGCCCAAGCCGACAGACAATAACGGCCACCAGGTTCCACCCGCACTCGGAAACCAACGATTTGCGTTACATGGGTTGGGCGGGCTTGCAGCGACACCGCCGTAGCGGGGCGACCAGACTGCACGGAATCATCCGGGTATTACAGGGACAAGGTTCTGCGCCAGGGGATAAAATCCTCCTGCCCAAGCCCTTCTGCTCGGGTGGAGTAGGCTCCGCTGGCCGTGGTAATGATGCACTCCAACAGTCGCTCGCCAACGCTTTCGATCGATTCACCTTGGCTAATGACTGTTCCAGCATCTTCGTCGATGATGTCAGGCATCCGACTTGCCAACTCGCTGTTTGATGAAATCTTGATCACTGGGGTGATTGGATTGCCAGTGGGTGTCCCAAGCCCGGTTGAAAAAACCATCAGATTGGCTCCCGACCCGGTCATTGCAGTCGTCGATTCGACGTCTCCCCCGGGAGTACAAAGCAGGTTAAGTCCTGAATGTTTCACCGGTTCCGGGTAATCGAGCACATCCACAACCGGTGAAGTACCTCCCTTTTTGGCAGCACCTGCAGATTTGATCGCGTCGGTGGTCAACCCATCGCGAATATTTCCTGGGGACGGATTGGCCTCAAAACTATTGCCCTCGCGCTTCAGGAAATCTTCGTAAGCTTTCATCAAATGGAGGAACCGGTCGGCGATGGCAGGTTGAACACACCGCTCAGCCAACGCGCTTTCGCAGCCCGCCAACTCCGGGAATTCCGAGAGAATTACCGACCCCCCCAACGCCACCAATAAATCGCTGGTGTGGCCGATGGCCGGATTGGCTGTAATTCCTGAAAAACCATCCGACCCGCCACACTCAGCACCCAACGTGATTTGAGAGATGGGTGCCGGCTTGCGAACGTTTCCATTGGCCTGCATCAACCCGGCAAAGGTGTGCTTGATAGCAGTCGTAAGTAAGGTTTCGACCGTGCCTAGCTGCTGTTGCTCAAAAATATAGAGTGGCTTGTTGAAATCTGGATTTTGACGGTGCAAATGATTCTGGAGGTCTGCAATCTGTGATTTTTGGCAGCCGAGACTTAATACGGTTGCTCCTGCCACATTAGGATGGTTGATATAGCCGGCCAGTAATCCACACAAATTTTCCGACTCGTTGTAACCCATGCCGCAACCTTCCTGATGGGAAAGAAAGCGGATGCCATCGACATTTGGAAAGACGCGATTACCATTGCCGCTGACGACCGAAGCGGTTGACTCCGTTGCTAGAATCTCTTCGGCAGAAATGCCACTGCGATATTTGTTGACCAACTCTGCAGTTTGTGCGGCGTAGCTGCTGGTATGGCCAAAACCGAGTTCATGAAGCATTGCCTCTCGCATGGTCTGCAAGTTCCGATTCTCGCAAAATACTAAAGGCAAAACGATCCAATAGTTGCGGGTGCCAACCCGGCCGTCGGATCGATGGTAACCGGAGAAAGTCCTGTTTTTCCAACGCGAAATATCGGGAACCTGCCAGGGTGGAGCCTGTTTACGTGCCACTGGCGTGTCGGTTGCGTGGACAATATTTTGGGGAGTGAGACGTTCACCAGCATGGACCGGCTGGGTGACTTTGGCGACCGTAATGCCATACATTTTCAAATGGCTGCCAGGTTCGTGAGGCCGCACCGAAAATTTATGCTTTCGAGGTACATCCACCGGTAACACCATCGACTCTCCGTCATGCGAGACGTGGGTGCCTGCGGGTAGATCGACAATCGCAACAAGCATGTCATCGTCGGGGTGAACTTTTAGAGTTTTTTCATTCATGGAAAACTTCCAGGTAATCAGGATTTGATCGGGGTGGCACCCGGTGGCGGTGTTCCTCCACCAGAGCGCACATAGGTTGATCGCCCCTGGACGTATTCATCCGCCGACGGCAAATCAGCAATGGAGCCCTCCTGATTGATTTTATCACGATTCGTGCCGGCTTGCTGACATTGAGAACCTTCAAAAATCTTTTGGAGATAAGGCCGACACCAACCGCAACCGGTACCAGCCCCGTAACAATCTGCGAGTTGAGCGGGTACCTTCGGTTTTTCCAGCCTCAAATAGTTCAGCAGCTTTCGCTTGGTAACGTGAAAACAGAGACAGACTTCATCGTCAAGGTGCATAGGAGGGCCTCGTTGGCTAGACTTCCGAAAGATTTTTGTGTTCCAGTCGGGCAAGTCCTGCCGCCCCAATAAAACCAGCGTCTCCTCCGAGCGCGGCGAATTTGATTTCCACTTTGTCGCGGAGGGTGCGGAATATGCGGCGGCGGGCTTCTGTCCGCACTCCGGCCAGAAATTCCTCTCCCAAGGGATGACCCGTCCCGCCGAATGTCATAGCTCCGCCAAGGATCACTCCATCTGGATCAATGGTGTGAATCAAATTGACAATTCCAATCCCCAGATACCGGGCCGTCTCAAGGACGATCTGCCGAGCCAAGCGATCCCCCTGTTCGGCCGCATGGGCAACAACCAGAGGTGAAATTCGACCTTCACAACCTCGAAGGGAACTTTCTTGACCAGTAGCAAGCGCTTCTTCAGTCCGGGCAGTCACGGCATACGCACTGCAGTGTGCCTCCAGGGATCCGCTCTTACCAAGACTATCGCGGCGGGCATCTTCTCGCAAATCAATAAGCAGGTGCCCACACTCACTTCCACAACCGTGGCTCCCCTCAATAATTTTGTGGTCGATGATAATGCCACCCCCGATACCAGTTCCAAGCGTGAGTAAAACCATGCTGTCGTACTCTCGGCCAGCACCTTGCCAATACTCACCATAGGCAGCCGCATTCGCATCGTTGGCAAAGGTAACCGGCAAGTCACAGTGGTCACTCACCCGTTCCTGAATGGGAAACCCCCACCAATTGGGGAGATTCCCAGGTTGCACCAGGAGACCATTTTTGGTGTCGATCGGGCCGGGTGTCGCCAACCCAACCCGTGCCACGTGTCCAACTGGGATTGCCAATTCCTCGAGCAACGACCGTAGTGCCGCTCCCATCCGCTCGGCAGCGTCTTCGGCGGGAGTCTCGATGTGGGTAGGAACCGAGTGAAAGCCCAGGGGATGGCCCTCCTGGGTCACCAATCCGATCTTAATGCTCGTACCACCGACGTCGATGCCTGCGAACAGGGGAGCCGACGGGTCGGCCTGGGGAGCATGCTTCTGGGAACTAACCATACGTCTAATTCTAAAGGACTTTGAGCCCAACGCCACCGGGTCGAAGCATTCTGTTTCGCCACGGGAAGCAACCATCAGTCGTTGCGAGGATCCCGCAATTGGGTTGACGACATATCAGCGCGAAAATCGGACTCCGATACCTGATCGCAAAGCGCGCCGAGAGCATCTGGCAACGCAAGTTGCTCCAAAGTCAAAAACTGCTGGTCGCTTTTGCGGCCAAACACGAGAAACCGACACCCATGCGCTGCCAGGGTGTTGATTGCGGCAACTTGCTCCAACGCAGAAGCATAGTAACGTTGCTGGCCAATACGACTCATTGTATCTGCTCCTACAACGAATGTTGCGCCGGGGACCAGTGCTGCCTTGCCTGCAAACTCCGGAGCCCGTGTCAGCAGGACTGGCTCATCCTTAAACTGCTGTAAACGGTCGTCCAGTTCGAGAAAATCAAGCGGCGGCTTGTCGACATTGGCAATCGAAATTTCGTAGCAAACAGGCTCACCCAATCGCTCCTCAGCAAAGGCAGCCATGCTGCGGTGTCCTTCGTGCAACGGGTGAAACGCGCCCGGAAAAAGCACTTTGGGGATCACGCCATTCTGTCCATTGTGGAAAACCGTGTTGCGCGAACCGAGAACTAACTCGGTCCAATCGTGGGGAGCTGTCTTCTCGCGGAGTTGAACTGTTACGTCCTCAGGCAGGGCCAACGGCGGTGCAGAAACACCACAGGCCGTTGCCACCGTGTGCAAAATCAACTCCGCACAAAGCTGTTCCTCCTCTGCCCGCGAACGACGATCTTTCACCCATTCACAAGTTTGCACCACCGTCCGTGCTGATGATTGCCAGGCAACGTGTAAACGGTGGTCACCTTTTTTGGCTCGCTTTGTCGCCAGGCTTGCCGTAGCAGCAATGCCGCGGAGGGAATGGACGTTGGCTTCGCCAAGTTGGCGTGCTCGGTCAAATGCTACCATCGCCATGGCACAAGCAGTGCGTTGGCTGCAAGCGGCATCGACCGACCCACCTAGCCACTGCTCCAGCGCAGTCCGGGCGTAGGGAACAACAACCTCCAGTACACTGGCGGACGCACCAGGCACTTCGAGCAAGGCGCTTGCGGACCGACTACCACCGCCAGTCACCGCCAGGACAAATGGACAACCCGCCATGTGGATTGCTTCGGTGAGTTCTGGCAACGATTCGTTCATGAGTGACCCGACATTACACGAGTGAATGGACATCGATGTTCATCCGGGTTGGTCGCCCGTCCGGCAGGCGTCCCTATTGATTTAGTTTATCAACCGCCACTCATTGCCCAAAATGGTGGCCTTGGGAAAATCGCCCTGAGGATGCAAAAACGCAACGTGTCGCCCCAGGACAACATGAACCACGCTACCGTTAAGTCGACCTGGACCGCCAGCAACGGATGGGTGGCCGCACTATCTGGTTCATCGGTCTTCTTGGAAAAACGGCACGAGGATTGCCCTACTGGACCTTTCGAACGGTCCGTCGCACCGGCCCCTTGTTGAACCCGCTTTAGGGCAGTCACCATGCATGAAGTCTACGAAATCAACAACCCCAAGGAGTTGGCAACCTGTCGGGTGTTGTGGAACTTTTTGTTACCACAAACCCCCATGACAGCCCTACGTTCCCAGGCGGTCGGTTGGTCTCGCTGGGTGCAAAGCCAGTTTGCGCGGCAAGAGACCGCGCCGGAAGATACTGTTTCGGCCTGAGCGTGGAGGTTAAAATTCAGACAACGACTCATCCGCGTCTGCCTGCTCTTTCATGGCAGCAGCTTCGCGGGCCAGGACAAACTCGGGGCCAGGTACGTAGTACTGGATATCATCCGTCAGGTAATACGGGCTTGGTAGTGTTTGACCACCTAATTCCACCTGGCAACCTGTCGAAGCAATCCCAGCCAACAGCATCAGACCCGTTGCTAAACATGTCCAGCATCGTTGGTTTTTCAATTCAGCCTTCATCCTTAGCTCATCTCCACTGTCGTGTCGCGCGTAACGCACACCATCCGAGGCGGACGTCCCTAGGATCGTTATCGTCGGTACAACCCTCAAATCTTCTCTTTCTTTCGGACTTTTTCGATTTGCGTGACTGCAATGCTAGCCACAGACAGACCTCTATGGTTCCTCAAACTGCATAAAATCGCCCCCATGGTAGGCAAACTGGTAGAATTAGCTGCCACCGGTTTCAGATGCCACTCCCCGATGACAGACACCTGCTAACCCCCCTCGTACGACGCGCCGATGTCCGAATTGCGAACTCAACGATTAAACCTCACCTGGTGCGCCATTCTGCTGGCCCTGCTAGCACGGCCTGTTTGGGGCCAATCTAGCGATAGTGTTCCCAGTGGACGTTATTTTATGGGGGTCGACGAACTCTATTCGGGAGATACTCGCAACGCCCAACGGATCTTCCGCCGCGAAGCAAATCGCTCGATCAAGATAGGAACCAGGCGCTGGATCGATGCGATCCCGTGCCACGCAATGCTCGGGGAGATCTATTTTCGGATGGGCAACCCGGCCGAAGCATTAGCCCAGTTTGACCAGGCCTGCCAACTCTTCCTGCAGTACCCCGACTGGTTGCTACGGGTCAAATTTCAAGTACCCCCCCGGCCTGACCCCAATCCGTTTCGAGGCCCACAACCACCATGGGGAAAAAGCGCTCGCTCGTTCACCATTGGAGCGCTGCCGGACACCATGATGGTCTTTCATGGCCGGCAAACCTCGATCGAAGAAATCAAACGTCAGCGGGTCACCGTTGTTGAAGTCCCTCAATACTTCAAACTAAAAGTACCCGAGATTATCCGTGCAACGGCTTTGGCCATCCGTCGCCGGAATACGATCCTGGGCCCACTGGGTAAACATGACTCAATCTCCAAGGAACTGGTGGACGTCCTGTCACGAGACAACCTGTCGCCACCCAACCACTGGTCCAGTTCCTGGATTGCACTCCAACTCGGTTTGGCTGAAATCGGAGTGGGTCGTGTTCAGGAAGCCCACACTCATTTGAATCGTGCTTTACTGATCGATGGACGATTTGATCATCCACTCACAAGCGTTGTGTTGCTGGAACAAGGCCATCTTGCCCTGGAAGCAGGCAACGCACCTCTGGCGGCGCGGTTGCTGGCAGAAGCCAGTTTCTCGGCTTTCTACTTCGACAACTGGAATGTTGTCGATGAGGCGATCCGCCTGGGCAGTGAAAATCACCTGACATCTGGCGGGGCAGGTGTTTTCCCCCCCCTTAATCTTGCCGCTGGCTGGGCAAAACGGCGTGGACTCCGCCTGTTGACCACCGATTTCCGGATCGCCCAAGCAGAGAACCTCGCCGTGCTGGGTGAACTCCGTGCAGCCGAAGCAACACTTGCCGAGGTCACTCGTTGGATCGGGGACATGTCCAAGGGGAGGCCAGGGATCCGACACCTCTATCTGCAGGCACTCGTCAACTACCAGAAACGGCAGCGAAATACCGCAGACCCACTACTTCGCGCCGCCATCGAGCGCCAAATGGCTACCTCGTTTCGGACCTTCCAACTGAAGCGAACCGACCTGCTTTTTGATGGCACCGCTGCCGGACGGATCACGTCGCGCACCGCCATCGCGCTATACGATCAGCTCTTGGGCGACCCTACCGACCAACAGTGGACTGCGGATCCACTTGACGCACTCGCGCTGCTGTCATCTCCCTGCCCCAGCTCATTCGATCGCTGGTTTATCGCGGCGCTGGAACGCAAAGACATGCTGGCTGCCGTCGACATTGCCGAAAGATGCAAGCGGCGCCGTTTTCTGGCGCAGCTCCCATGGGGCGGCCGCCTCACCTCGCTCCGCAACCTGCTTGAAGACCCGGACGGGCAATTGCCTCGGGCAGCTGCCCTCCAGCGTCAGCAAATCCTCGCCAGCTTCCCAATTTACCAGGAGCTGGCATCGGCTGGTCTTGCAATCCGCCGCCAACTGGCTCAAGGGCCCATCGTTCCCGATGGTCTTGTCGACCCCAGTGACTTGGCCCATCTGTACGACCAATGGGACGAAACTGCCATCGAGCGCGAAGCGCTACTTCGCGAAATCGGCTTGCAGCGAATCCCGGCCCCCATCCTGATGCCGCCGCTACGCCCAGTCGCAACGCTTCAAAAAGAACTTGCCAAAGGAAGCGTCATCGTGCTGTTTCATGTCGTCCGAAACCAATTGCATGGTTTTCTCATCACCGGTGACAACTACCACCATTGGCAGTTGGGACGCGCAGAGAACTTGCGCAAAACTATCGGGGAGTTGCTGCGCCTGCTCGGCAACTACGGACCTGGACGCAATCTTGCCACAGAGGATCTCGTCGATGACCGCTGGCGAAATACGGCCCATCAACTTTACCGTCAGATTTTTGCCGATTCGAGACTCACGCTGGGACCAACCGATCAGCTGATTATTGTTCCCGATGGGCTGCTGTGGTACTTGCCCTTTGAGGTCCTGGCTCCAACCGTTCCAAGTGAAGACAAGCAGGTCCTGATGGACCACGCCCTGATTCGGTACGCACCCACCGCCAATCTGGCACTGGCAAACAACCGCCCATTACGGCGCGTACGCCATACGGGGATCGTGGCAACCGGAAGCACCCATCCAGAAGTGGCCGACTATGTTCACGACCAAATCAAGCGCATAGAAGAGGCCGTCGAGGGGCCCGTTCTCCTTCCAGCCCCACTGCCCCAACCGGCCCCCCTGATTTCAGCTTTACTCGATCAAGTCATTTGCCTGGATGACATTGAGGTTAATCCCGCAGAACCCTCCCACTGGTCACCCTACCCAAGAGATCGTCGCCGCAGAGGAAACACCTTGAACGACCTCGTGACGGTACCGATGGGCGGTCCCGACCGCATGGTGCTGCCAGGTTTCACGACCATCGCCGAAACGGGACTGAAGGGGGGCCGGCGCCGTGGAGATCCAGAGCAACACATTCCAGGTAACGAGTTGTTCACTGCAACTTGCCAATTGATGACTACCGGGGCGCGGACCGTACTGCTGAGCCGCTGGCGGACGGGCGGGCAAACCAATCTTCAACTGGTCCGGGAGTTTGTCCAGGAACTTCCCCACCTACCACCGGCCGAAGCGTGGCAACGAAGCGTACTCCTGGCTCGGGAAGCTCCCCTCGATCCCAATCGCGAACCACGCCTAAAACGTTCCGAAGACATTGGCCAGGTACAACTGGCCGATCACCCTTTCTTTTGGGCAGGATATTTACTGATCGACAGCGGAAAGAACCCGAGCCCCGAAGAAGATGCCGGGGCCCAACCCGAACCGGTGGTTCGATTCAAAAAAAATCCTGAATGAGCACCGAGGCAAACCACAGGGCCGCCCGGGGAATTTCCCTAATTAACCAGTCCCTGCCAACCCATGCATATCCCTTTTACACGGTTGGCATCGCCCGGCGTGATCATGATCACTTTGTTCATGGCACCCATCCGTCACGTGACCGCCCAGTGGAACGTTACGCCACAATCGGTGGAACTCCTTTCGTCTGGGTCCGTGAGCGGAATCACTGAAATGAGTGGTGTCACCTTTCTGGGAAGCACCGGAAACAATCATCATTTTGCCGCGGTCCAGGACAGTGGAAATCAACTCGCATTATTCGATGTTGTTTTCACCAATGACGGATCGATTGCTTCGGCAACGGCGACCGGCGACGTGTCACTGGCGCCAGGTTTTGACTTCGAGGGGATTGCCTTTACCACTCTCTCTCGAAACAGCGTCTACATTAGTGAAGAAACGACACCTACCGTCCGAGAGTATGGCCTCTCCACTGGCAATATGCTGCAAGTCTTGTCGATGCCTGCGGTCTTCGACCATATCCGTGCCAATCGCGGACTCGAATCGCTTACCCGAACCGTTGGCGGCACGGTCATGTGGACCGCAAACGAAGAATCGCTCACCGTTGACGGTCCGGCTGCCACAACCACAAGCGGAACCGTCGTGCGGTTACAGCAACTTCTGGTCGACGGCGACTCTGTTGTGCCGGTAGCCCAGTATGCCTACGACGTCTCGCCCGTCCACGACGCCGGTTTTGCAGGTCAACAGCAAAGTGGCTTAACCGATCTTGTCGCATTGCCAGACGGAACAGTCCTTACCTTAGAGCGGTCGTTTGCCGCCCTGGCAAGCCCGACCTATCTGGGACGGATCTACCAAATCGACTTTTCGTCGGCAACCGACATTAGCCAGCTGCCGCTGACGGCAAGTCTAGCAGGCCAGATGTTTACGCCCGTCGACAAGCAATTGCTCGCTTCGTTTATGGTCGGCTCAAGCGGAGAAAATCTCGAGGGCCTGACCCTGGGCCCACGCCTGGCGAATGGCCATTGGACCTTGTTGGGGGTGGTCGATGATGGCGGTCCGTTTAGCAATAATACCGTGGCATCCTTCGAAATTTTCCCCCCAAGCTGCGCCCCAGCCAGTGATATCAACTGTAGTGGCACGGTCGACGAATTCGACTATCTGGCCTGGAAGGATACGTTTTCCTCAACGTCACTCTTGTTTGCCGACGTCAACCAGAATGGCACGGTAGATGCTGCCGATTACACTCTGTGGCGAGCCGATTCAGCCGTAAACCCTGCAAACGGAAGCTCTGTTCCTGAACCTGGGACCCATGCTTTGTTTTTGATTGGCTGCGTCTTACTTTCCGCTCATAATTGGCCAACTTTGCGCTCATAATTGGCCAACCTGACCGTTTTCCAGGGCGGTTACCTGCTGATTGACACAGAAATTGGTGGTGGGGAACGGCCCCGGGAAGCCTCCAGTGGCCCACTTGAAAGCGGTACCGCCAGCTAAGCCCTAGAGTTGCGCTAAAAAAGGCTTATGATGGTGGATTCCATAGACTTGGCATTCCACGGCCGTACGGCGTGGAATTTGTACTTAGCCAGCAAATTCAACCGAGAACACGACAGAAAGAAAATGACTCCTCAAGCCACACTCTCTGACGCCATTGAATCGACTATCGCATCACTCCCTGCACACATGCAGGATTGGGTCCGAAAGGAAGCCGACCTGTGCAAACCCGACGCTGTCGAGGTTATCACCGGCAAAGCAGACCAAATCATCAAACTCGAGAACGAGCTGGAGGCATCCGGTGCCTACACCCGCCTCGACGAGAACGTCTACGGAAAGCGTTGCTTCTACGCCCGAAGTGACAAAAATGACGTCGCCCGCGTCGAGGAACGTACCGTGATTTGTACCGAGGACCCCGTCGACGCAGGTCCGCTGAACTTCTGGGTTGATCCCGAGCAGATGCACGGCAAGCTCGACAAACTTTTTGATGGGGTCATGAAGGGACGCACCATGTATGTGGTGCCGTTTGTCACCAATCCGGCCGACAGCCAGTTTGCCACCGCCGGCGTCCAACTGACCGACAGTGCCAACGTTGTCTGCAACCTCTACCGGATGAGCAATCTCCACGATGGCTGGCGCATCCTCGAAAAGCAGACACGCTTTCCCCGCATCACCCACAGCTACGGGACCCTCAACAAGGAAGATCGGTGGATCACCCA
Organism: Lacipirellulaceae bacterium; assembly: GCA_965243695.1. Classification (GTDB taxonomy): domain Bacteria; phylum Planctomycetota; class Planctomycetia; order Pirellulales; family Lacipirellulaceae; genus JAKVCB01. The sequence goes on from CBDEWC010000014.1 coordinate 253,399, forward strand.
CTTCCCCAAGGAACTTTACTGCCGCACCATCAACAGCGACTACGGCGGAAACGCACTCGGCCCCAAGAAAATATTCGGCCTGCGCCTTGTCGGCATCCAGGCGCTTGAGAATGCCCGGAAGAAATCCCAGCCCGACGAGGACGTCGGCATCGAGGTCGTTGAACACATGGCACTGTTCGGCATCGACTATGGCGACCGGCGCGTTCATTTTGGCGCCGCCTTCCCCAGCATGTGCGGAAAGACCAATATCGCCACTGGCGTCGCGGAGGGCCCCATGGCCCAAAACAAGGTCTTTACGCTCGGCGACGACATTATTGGCGGCGCCACCAAAAAGGGAGACGGCAGGCTCTACGTGAATAACATCGAGGCCGGCATGTTCGGCGTCACCAAGGGCATGAGCGACTTTGCCAATAAGATGCTCATGGAAGCATTGCGCAATCCCAAGCCTGAAGTCCAGGACTGCGAAGGGGGACCGATCTTCACCAACCAGGTCCTCGTCGATAACAACGGGAGCAAAGGTGTGTGGTGGAGCGAGAGCGGCGAAGACTTTCCCCAAGGTGACGGCATCACCACCTACAACTGGCTCGGCGAGGAAATCGATGCCTCCGCCGAGGAGAAGGACCAGAAGAACGCCCGCGTTACCATGCCCATCCGCAATGTACCGCACTTGGACTCTGACTACAGCAACAGCGGCGGCGTACCGCTCGACGTGGCCCTCATTGGCGGCCGCTCAAGCAAACTGCATCCGCTCATCAGCCGTGCCCGAACCTGGAACGAGGCCGTTTACCATGCCTTGTGCCAGTTCAGCGAGCCCACCGCAGCCGCCGTTGGGCAGAAGCCCCGCTACGACCCCATGGCGAACCGCCCCTTCATCGCTTTCAATGTCAGTGACTACGCTCAGAAGTGGCTCGACATCCCCGAGAAGACGCCAAAGCCCCCGGCGGTTTTCAGCGTCAACTGGTTCCGCCGCGACGACGACGGGAATTTCATTTGGGATGGCTTCGGCGCAAACTACCGCGTCCTCGACGCCGCCGTCCGTCAGTTGGAGGAAAAGGACTCGTGGGTGGAAACCCCCATCGGTCTGGTTCCCAAGCCGGAACAGATCGACATTAGCGGGCTCAAATATACCACGACGACCGAGCAGCTCGCCGAGATTCTCACCCCCAATAAAGAGGCCCTCAAGAGTGAAGTTGGCAACCGCGAAGGATGGCTCAACGAACTCGAGAACGGACTGGAGACGGGTAGCGAGGGTCGAGGCGCTCCCAAGAAGCTTCCCCAGGCCATTTGGGACGAACACGAGGCTTTCAAAAAGCGCGTCGAGCAATACTGCGCATAGGGCAAAGCGGCATCTGAGGCGGGATCCCCCCTCAGGCAGGATCAGGTTCGCTGGATCCTTGGCTGCTGCAGCTCAACCAGGACTGGTTCTACGCGCCGCAGATTGCTTCGAGGACACCGCCAACAAATTTGGCCTAACTGTTTGCCCATAATTTTCAAAAGCATATCGGCCACACCGAGGACACAACGCGGGCTGCCGCTTTGGAAATCTGCGCAGCACAGTCATTCTTATTCGGCGCTAATCCAATTTGTGTGTACAAAACCAGCGCCGCCGGGCAACCAGCGCTAAACCTACCGGCACAGCTAGAGACAGACAAACGGCTCCCGGAAGCCACGCCCGCTCTGCCGCATACTCTCCTAACATGCTGTAGGTTCCTGCAATTGCCAAATTACTGACCGCAACGGTCAGCAAAAAACGATGCCACGGTATCCGTAGCAGGCCCGCCAGCAAGACACTTGCCTCGGCAAACACGGGTAACGGCCGGGTGATGATCAACAGCCAAACATCGTGAACTTTGGCCGAGGCTTCTAACCGCGCAAGGTCTTTCTCATTACTGAATCGCAAGGCAACAGCTCGCCCCCAACGCCAGGCCAACCCGTAGGCCAGCACTGCCCCACTGGTCATCCCCAGCCAGCAAAACAACGTGCCTCCAACAGTCCCCAACTCGGCCCCGGCCAGGGTGCTGACTGGTCCGGAAGGGATCGGCAAAAATATGTCGGCTGCCAACACGGCCACGATGACCGCGGCAATGACCCCGCGACCAGGTGGCGACTCTTGCCAGACCACCAGTGAATGCGTAAATAGTTCGCCCCAAACAAGCAGCGGGATGATAGGTACCAACAATACGATTGATAACAGCAGCAACGGCCGCAGAAAGTCTTGCATACTTTACTTTTTCTGCTGATTTCTCAGGTATGTAAAGCAACAGGTATCACTGGTCAAAAATTTACCCAGCCCAACGCAAAATTCGAGCCCAGTCCTTGTTAGCAAGTTCATCGCAGATGGCGGAGTGTGCTTTGCGAGACTTTTCGACCAGACTCCTAAGGATGGCCTTCACTCCGCACCACAGGCTCAATCAACGCGACTTTACAGAACTCCACCTCCACACGCGGACACAACGGGCACACGCGGACACAACGGGCACACGCGGACACAACGGGCACACGCGGACACAACGGGAGCGGCGGGGACTTTCTGGTCTACAATCCGCAAACATGCTGATTGTGTACTGAGCGGACAGATCAGCCAGAAGCACAGCCGCGACAGAGGAGATTTCCTCTGCAAAACAGTCCAAAGGCGAAATCCTCCCGCCGCAACAAGCTCGACGCCAACGGACCCCATCAGAACACCAAAAAACACTTGCTGCAGCAGGCAGTAAGGTCCGGCTATTGATCGCTAGATGCTTCCGTTCCGGCTACACCTTCTTCTTCTTCCTTCTTCTTCTTCTTCTTCTTCAATTGTAGCTTGCGAACTCGCACCTTGGGTAAACCAAGTGGCGAGTCTCCCTCTTGCCAGCGATCGGCTTCTCTGAGGTTTTCCAGTCGCTCTACACGTGTAAGCACACTGCGGCTTTGGCCGGCTCCGCGCCTGATTTTCAAGGTTTTATCAATGGTCATTTTAGGCTCCCGGTCGTCGGCTTCCCCTTGCCGGTGGAAGTGTCACTTTTTGTCAGGCGTTCAAGCCGCTGTTGATTCACCGCACGCGGGTCTCAGCAAGGCAAGCAGACTCGCTTATATCAGACTCTCCAGTGTAGAGACACAGCCCTGCTTTCTCAAGCGGTCTTGCGGTTTCTCGCGCGGTGGCTCTTGGTGGGTCGGCACTGCCGGTAATAACGGGTCAGCCACCTTTGGGCTGAAAAACCGGGAAATTTTCCAAAATTCCATGGAGATCGTAAAACGTCCTCCAGCACAGGCGGGTGGAACCGCAAGGAGCCTCACTTTCATGGATCTTCATGGATCGTTGTAAAATTGCAATGCTGCGCATCCAATTAGCGATTCTCGCAGGTTGGGAACTCCGAGCTTCACCCTGGGTGCTACCTCACCCGAGCAGATCACAACCAGGTTCTCCCGGCCTGTGTTTATGGCCGCCTCCTCCCAAGATACGGAACAGCTATTGGTCGTGGAACAATACGACCGGTCGGATCACAAGTCCTGGACCTCCCTACGAAAAGCGGCTTAAGCACCTTAGCTCGAGATTCCCGATCTCGAGACCGGAAACGAACAAGGTTTGTTGAAACTCGCCCTTGGATCCAAATTATGCCGCCAGCGGATTGGACGTGTTCAACATTGATCCGCCTGCCAGCAACCACAACGGAGGCCGGATCGGTTTGAGCCCCACCGATGGTTACCTCTGCCTTGCCACTGGTGGCGGTGGCAATAACTGCTATCTGTCGACCACAAAAAGGCTATTGGTCTCCACGAAAGTCGCTATGCCCAAGGTCGAGATGAGGCAGCGCTTGATTGCGAATTCTTTGCTTCAATTCTTTCAGGTCAGGAAAACCTCCGTCGGCCTGACGCGACCACACATGGTGATTCCCCACACGAATCTCGAAGATGCCATCCTGGCCTGGAATCAATGCAACTTCGCCAACCGCCTCGCCAAACGTCCAGAGCAGTTCCTGGGCCATCCAAGCAGCCCGCGGCAGCCAGCGGCATCGATTGCAATAAACGATTTCAATGCGAGGTTTGTCAGATATCAAGAGAAGCCACCCGTTGAATGCCTATTTATAGGACTCTGGACCACCGACTCGCAACTGTTCACAATCAACGCTAACAATTGTATCGATTCGTTCTCGATCTACGAGATACTTTCATCGACGTGTTCCCGAATTTGCGCGAGACACGTCGCAGGCTGTAGCCATGACAGGTGACGATTTCACCATTATTTCTGGCGGGCAAACAGGTGCTGACCGGGCTGCGCTGGACTTTGCGATTGCCCACCACATCCGACACGCGGGTTGGTGCCCCAAGGGCCGACTGGCCGAAGACGGTCCGATTCCTTCCATCTATCAGCTACGCGAGACCCCATCCGGCCGTTATGCGGAACGAACCGAGTGGAACATCCGTGACTCGGATGCCACGGTGGTGTTTTCTACGGCTACCGAAGTCCATGGAGGCACAGCACTTACCATACAACTGGCAAAACGGCTCGGCAAACCTTGGCTGCATCTTGTCCGGGAGCATGACAACGACCGTGCTACTGAACCCTCCACCCGCCTGCGCAAGTTCTTAGAGCAGCACCAAGTCACCCGGCTGAACGTCGCCGGACCGCGCCAGTCGCGCACCCCGGAAATTGGCGCATTTGTCCAACAGGTGCTTGCCTCAACGTTCTTATCAGAGGGCTTGACAACGGATTGAATGGTAGCACGATAGCACACAGGATTTTCCCTGAACTGATTTTCCCGTCACCCCCATTTGAATACCTGCCATGAACATCTCCCCTGAAACTACTCGCCTTGGTTGGATTGGTACTGGTGTTATGGGCCACAGCATGTGTGGCCATTTGATCGACGCGGGCTACCCAATGACGATCTACTCCCGCACCCGATCGAAGGCGGCTGATTTGCTGGAAAAGGGAGCCTCTTGGGCCGATACCCCCAAGGCTGTCGCCGAAGCGGCCGACGTTGTTTGCTCGATTGTTGGTTTTCCGGCTGACGTCGAGGAAGTCTTGCTGGGATCCACCGGCGCCCTGGCTGGTTGCCAGGCAGGCAATATCCTGGTTGATTTCACGACGAGTAAGCCTTCGCTGGCTGTGGCGATTGCCGAAGCGGCAACTGCAAAACAGGTGGAATCGGTCGATGCACCCGTCTCAGGTGGCGATGTGGGTGCCCGGGAAGCACGGCTTTCGATCATGATCGGCGGCAACAAAGAAGTTGTCGATTCGCTGGAACCCATCTTTCAAACCGTCGGAGCCAAGTCGGTTCGGCAAGGAGGGCCCGGTGCCGGACAACATACGAAGATGGTCAATCAAACGTTGATCGCCTCGAATATGGTTGCCGTTTGCGAAGGTTTGCTCTATGGCTACCGGGCAGGACTTGATCTGGAAACTGTCATGGAATCGGTCAGTTCGGGAGCGGCTGGAAGCTGGTCGCTCAGCAATCTCGGGTCACGGATGATCGCCGGGAATTATGACCCGGGGTTCTTCGTAGAACACTTCATCAAAGATATGGGGATTGCCCTGGAGGAGGCGCGGCGGATGGGAATCTCCCTGCCGGGACTGGCCCTTGCCGAACAACTCTACATCGGGCTGGCATCCCAGGGTCACCGTCGTAGCGGCACTCAATCCCTCATCCTCACGCTGGCGAAGCTGTCGGATGTCGACTGGGAAAAACGAGCCTAGCCGTCCCTTGCCGCGTCCTCGCAGATTTAGGGCGCAGAAGGTTCATTCGGGCAGATTGTGGCCCATTTTGTCGCGTTTGGTGGCGAGGTACGCGGCATTGTATTCGTGGATGGGGGGTACAATCGGAATCTGATCCACCACCTCCAAGTCAAACCCGCTGTAAATAAACGCATCGGTCTTTTTCGGATTGTTGGTCAATAACCGGATTTTTTTCAGGCCCAGGTCTTTCAGTAGTTGAATGCCAATGCCGTAGTCGCGGGTATCGGCTTTGTAACCAAGTGCCAGATTGGCCTCGACCGTATCGAGGCCTTGATCCTGCAAAGCGTAAGCTTTGATCTTGTCGACCAGCCCAATACCGCGGCCCTCCTGTGGCAAATAGATCAGTACCCCTGCACCTTCTTGGCTAATCATGTCGAGTGCCAATCGCAACTGGTCGCCACAATCACAGCGAAGCGATTCCAGCAAGTCTCCCGTAAAACAGGATGAATGCAGTCGCACAAGTGGCTCCGGAACCCGACTGGGATCGCCCAATACGAAAACAAGGGGCTCTTGCGACTCGTATTTGACGCCATAAGAAATGATCTTCCCAGTCCCATATTTGGTCGGCAACTTGGCTTCCGCCTGTCGATAAACAAGTTCCTCTCGAACCCGTCGGTAAGCAATGAGCTGTTCGATGGTGATGATTTCCAGTTGAAAACGTTGGGCGAGGTCCAACAAAGCATCCCGGCTTGCCCGATCACCCGAATCATTGAGGATTTCACACAACACACCGGCCGCGGGCAAACCGGCCAGACGGGCCAAATCGACCGCCGCTTCGGTATGACCAGCCCGACGGAGAACCCCCCCCTGCTTGGCAACCAGAGGAAAAAGGTGTCCCGGACGATGAAAATCCGCGGGCACACTCTGGGGATCACAAATCGCCTTGATGGTGGTAGCTCGCTCGGCTGCGGTAATGCCAGTCCGTGTATCGATGTGATCTACCGGAACGGTGTAATTGGTCCCCAGTGGGGCTGTATTATGCTCGACCATTGGGGAGAGTTCGAGCCGCTCGCTGACTTCTGGTAAGATTGGCATACAAAGTTGCCCCCGACCAAAAGTAATCATAAAGTTGACCGTTTCATCAGTCACCTTTTCAGCTGCGGCAACGAAATCCCCTTCGTTTTCACGGTTTTCGTCATCGAGAACCACCACAATGCGTCCCTCGGCAATGGCTCGCACCGCATCTTCAATCGTTGAAAAAAGAGTGTTCAAGTTTGGTATCCTGACAGGAATTGCGGGAAGAATTTCCGGTAGGCCCCGGAGAGCAAGTCCCAGTATTATAAGGGAGAAAGCACACCGCGACCAACCAAAACGTTGGCAGTTCCTGTGGACCATCATGTACTCCAATCCGGCTCTCCTGCTGCCCCACTGGGCCGGGAAGAATATGTCGAACAGGCCCATTTCTTTGAGGTCCTGGGTGATCGCCTGCGGAACAACATGCCCACTCAGGAAAGCCTGGAGTCGGTCCGGGAAGAAGTTCTGTCGACCACCAAGTTACCCCTGGCAATTGACTTTTTGAGGACTGAATTACGCCATGAGGGCGTGTTTGGCCCGGCTATGCGTTTGCTAACCCATTATTTCAGCCCATTCCAGGCATACGTTGTATTGGAGGCTGAAAACGAGCGGGGTCACTTCGATCTTCGCATCGGGCTGGAAATCCTCCGTCGTGAAGCCCAATATCGGGCCGAGACGGCAACCCGGCAAGGCCTGTTCCTGTATCAATTCGAAGCAATTTGTCGAAATCGATTGGGGTACGATCAGGGACTATTGGCCATCGCCAGCGACCCGATTTTTGATGACCTGTGGCAACAATGGATCCTTACGATCCGGCGACAGGTGGGAATGGTGGACATCGCCGACCTGATCTACGTGCACAGCGAGGCCTACCAAGACCGGGTTCAATCGCCAACTGGACTGTCGGCGGGATCGGATTTATCAGCCCGGCCCCATGGAACCAAGCATGTCACGAACCCAGAACTGACCCCACCCACCCTATTTGGGCACCCGGAAGGGCGAATTGCACTGGCCAACCGTCGCAAAGATCCGCTTTACCTGTTTGCGTCGTTGCACCGACACCTTGGTTATCCTGAGGTCCCCCGCCCCAAGCTGGTCGATGTCCAGCAAGCACTCCTCCCCCAACTTGCCCGGCGATTGGAGTTGTTGGAAAAGCGCGTGACCTTGGTCGAAGACGAGCAACGGGGAGGCCTCGATTTGACTCAATTTTACGGACCGCCGGAAAGCCCGTAATTGGTGGTGGAGAAACCGATTTGGGGTAGAAACAGAAATCTTGAAAAACAATGATAATTGCGGTTCAAATGGCTTTTCCAACATGGTAGATTCAGAGTAGTACCCTACCAATGTGTTCTCACACATCATGGACCTGCTCGGCTGCAAAACCATGCTCAATAGCCGAGTTGCACTGTGGACGTATTGCTAAGTCTTGATTCCGATCCGGTCGGATCCGCCTATCCGGACCAACCGCTGGCCACCACGCCCAACGCGACGGTCGGCGACGTGCTGCAGTTGCTGCGCGCTCAGAATACCGGGGCTGTGTTGATTTGCGACGAGCACCAGTTGCAGGGTATTTTTACGGAACGGGATGCTCTGAAGTTTATGGTAGAGGGGGCCGATCTCTCCGAACCGATTTCCAAGGTGATGTCCCGCAACCCGGTCACGATTTCGACGACGGAAACTGTGGCTACAGCGATCAGGAAAATGGCTGCGGGAGGATACCGGCACCTTCCGATTATTGATGCTTCAGGTCAACCCACTGGTGTGGCAGCTGTCCACGGAATTGTGCATTACCTTGTCGACCATTTTCCCGAAACAATTTACAACCTTCCGCCTGAACCTCGCGTAACACAATCAGAGCGAGAAGGCGCATAGCGTGCAGTATTAAACAACTAATGTCACCTATTATTGATGTGGATAACCGCACAAGTTTTGGCTGATCAACATGTCGACCGCGACTGAAAAATCTAAAGAGCAACTTGCTGAAGCAACGGTTCGTTTTTGTGGCGATTCTGGCGACGGAATGCAGCTTGCTGGAACCCAGTTTACGAATACGGCGGCCCTAGTCGGCAACGACGTAGCCACCTTTCCCGATTTTCCCGCCGAGATCCGTGCCCCACGCGGTACACTCGCTGGCGTCAGCGGGTTTCAAGTCCACTTCTCCAGTCGTGAGATTTACACACCCGGGGATACGGTCGACGCACTGGTCGCCATGAACCCAGCCGCTCTCGCGACAAACCTGATGGACCTCCGGAAAGGTGGGATCTTGATTGCCAACCAGGCCGCTTTCGACAAGAAAGGGCTTGAGCAGGCAGGTTACGATGAAAACCCACTCGAAGACGGGAGCCTTGACGAATTTCAGTTGCATTTGGTCGACATGACCAAGCTCACCCGTGCGGCAGTGGATGGGCTCGGGTTGAGCCAAAAAGAGGCCGACCGTTGCCGCAATTTCTTTGCCATGGGGCTTGTCTTCTGGCTTTATGATCGTCCGCTTGATCCAACCCTGCGGTTCATCGAAGAAAAATTTGGCAAACGGCCCGAGGTCGGTCAGGCCAACACCCTGGCTCTCAAGGCAGGATACTACTTCGGCGACACGATTGAGGCGTCCCAATCACAGTATTTTGTCGAAAAAGCAGATCTACCGCCTGGTACGTACCGCAATATTATGGGTAACACGGCCCTTGCTTATGGCCTGATTGCAGCGGCCCACCTGTCCGAAAAGCGTCTATTTTTGGGAGCCTATCCGATCACGCCGGCTAGCGACATTTTGCATGAACTGTCGAAACACAAGCAGTTCAACGTGTTGACTTTTCAGGCAGAGGACGAAATCGCCGCGGCGTGTGCTGCCATTGGTGCGGCCTTTGCTGGTGATATGGCCGTCACCGCCAGTAGTGGGCCGGGAATTGCATTGAAGGGCGAAGCGCTCGGTTTGGCCGTCATGACCGAATTGCCCATGATCGTTATCCACGTACAACGGGGCGGCCCCTCGACCGGCCTTCCCACCAAGACCGAACAAGCTGACTTGTTTCAAGCCATGTATGGCCGTAACGGCGAATGCCCGATGCCAGTGATCGCAGCAAAAAGTCCGACCGATTGCTTCGAAGTAGCCCAGGAAGCATGGCGCATCGCAGTTCGCTTCATGACCCCTGTTTTTCTGATGACCGATGGCTACATCGCCAATGGTTCCGAACCGTGGCGATTACCGGAGATGTCGGAGTTGGAAAAAATTCCCGTCCAGCATCCCAAGACGTGTGAAAATGACGAAGCTTTCATGCCGTATCGTCGCGATGAACGTCTGGCCCGCCCCTGGGCCATCCCCGGAACTCCCGGTTTGGAGCATCGCATCGGCGGCCTGGAAAAACAGGATTTGACCGGCAACGTCAGTTACGATCCCCTCAACCACCAACACATGACCGAAACACGGGACCAAAAGGTCCAAAATATTGCCGCCGACATCCCTCTGCAGAAACTGGATGGGCCAGACCAGGGGCAACTCTTGGTGGTCAGCTGGGGAGGAACCTTCGGAGCCTGCGCGACCGCGGTTCATACTGCTCAAAGCCAAGGCAAAGCCGTATCGCACTGCCATCTGCGATACCTCAATCCCTTCCCGCGCAATCTCGAAAAAATCCTCGGTCAATTCGAGCAGTTACTGATTCCCGAGCTGAATCAGGGCCAACTCAGGTCGATATTGAGGTCGCAATTCCTGATTGATGCCCATGCATTGAATAAGGTCCAGGGCAAACCGTTTAGCGTGGGCGAGATTACTGCAAAGATTGATCAAATATTGAGTTAGTGGTTAACCTGAAAAAATAGGCAACATCAGAATCGAGGCAACGGGAACATCGCTGGTGGTACCCGTCGCCTTTGGCTCCAACTTGACGAGAAAGCAAAATACTTCCCATGAGTGTCGACATTCCACTCCCAGTTCTCAAGCCAACTGATTTTGCAAGTGACCAGGATGTTCGTTGGTGCCCTGGCTGCGGAGATTATTCAATCCTCGCCCAGATGAAGAAAATTATGCCCAACCTGGGCATTCCTCGAGAGAAAATTGTCTTTATCTCTGGCATTGGTTGCTCCAGTCGATTTCCGTACTACATGAACACCTATGGGATCCATTCGATCCATGGGCGGGCACCAGCTGTTGCAACTGGTTTGAAAACGTGCCGGCCTGACCTCAACGTGTGGGTTATCACTGGCGATGGGGACGGTCTCTCAATCGGCGGCAACCACTTGATGCATGCCATTCGCCGAAATCTGGATATCAATATTATCCTTTTCAACAACCGCATTTATGGGCTCACCAAAGGTCAATACTCACCAACGTCTCCCCTGGGAAAGAAAACCAAAAGTACCCCTATGGGTGCCGTCGACAACCCGCTTCATCCTCTCTCAATTGCCATTGGCTGTGAAGCAACGTTTGTTGCCCGAACCATTGATACCAATATCAAACATCTCGGATACATCCTCAACCGTGCTGCCGAGCATCGCGGCACCGCCTTCGTCGAGGTCTACCAAAACTGCAATGTCTTCAACGACGGCGCCTGGGAGTATGCCAAAAATCGGGAGACTAAGGTCGAAACCACCCTTGAACTGGCACACGGCAAGCCGCTGATGTTTGGCAAAAACCAGGACAAAGGGATCCGACTCAATGGCCTGGAGCCTGAAGTTGTAGAAATGGGCAAAGGGATTACCGAGGATGATCTCTTGTTCCATGATGAAAAAGCGTCTGAGCCAAGCCTCGCCTACCTGCTCAGCCGGATGCGTCACGAGGACGGATTTCCAGAGCCGATTGGAGTCTTTCGCTGTGTCGATGCGCCTAACTACGATGAAATGGTGAACCAACAATTTGAACAAGCTCGCAAAGAACGAGGAGTCGGCAACTTGGAATCGCTCTTTCGAGCAAGTGAAACATGGTCGGTCGAATAAAATTTGCATCTACTGACTCAATGGATGTACCTGCTCAACAACATGGCAAGGTTGTTTTGACCAGATGCCACGAAATAAAAATGTCACACGGATCCGCTGGTCGTGAAGTGTTGGTCGCCAGCCAAAACGGTTACATCGCAGGAGTGCGATCAGCCTGAGTAACTCGAGGTTCCCATGCCTAGCTGCCCCTACTGTGGCGTCGAAATTATTGAAGGTGTCGACGAATGTGAGCAGTGTGGTCAGACGCTCACCGATCTCAGCCTCCCCAGACCTTCCACCATGGTGGAAGCGGATCTTCTCAAAGACCGGATTGGCATCCTTGCGCCCCAAAAACCTACCACGATTCATCCAGACACACCGGTTCATGAAGCCTTGTCGAAAATGTTGCTGGAGCGAATTGGCTGCTTGATGGTCGTCGACCAAGAAAAGTTGGTCGGGATTTTTACCGAGCGCGATGCGATGACGAAACTCAACGTCGACGCCGATCAATTTTCTGACCACCCAATCTCGCGCTATATGACCCACAATCCAGTCGCACTTGGTGTGCGAGATAAAATCGCCTTTGCGCTCCACAAAATGAACGTCGGTGGTTACCGACACCTTCCTATCCTGGACGATCAATCGCTTGTGGGTGTCATCTCTATCCGGGATATCCTCGCCTACCTGACTCGACGAGCCGGTAAATCATAACACGGGCTGGCCCCATGGCCGTTTTCACAACGGCTGGTTTTATCCAAGCCGATCAAGGGTGGCCACAGGCAAGGCCCCTTTCCCTTGCCAACCTCCCCGACCAAGCGATAATGCTTTAGGCTGTGCTTTGACTTCTGGCAATGACTCGTGGTGCAAACTCTTGCGCAACTCGATTCTCGAATTTGTGTCGTCACGCCAGAACATATTGCGTTTGAGTATCGCCTGGTGTCAGTTGACTCGACCATGCCTTCAATGCCATGTTAATGCTCAGTTACGTCGCCCTGCGGCGTAATGACCAGGTAGGTCTCATGCGCTTTTCAGATCGAATTTGTGCTTTTGTGCCACCAGCCGGAGGGCCAGGGAAAACCAACCGCCTGGTTCCCGCAGACGCACCGGCAGCGACCAAATCAGGGTTCAGGACACCATCCGCAAACCGAGGTTTGACTACACGCCAGTTCTACACTGCGGCAACCGCGTCTGACATTATCACGTGGCGGCATCGTGTGCTCGCCGATCTTGAGAAGAGCGGCGCTTTGTCCCTCGATGTTTTTCCCGAAGATCTTTCCGCTTCGCTGGTCAATCGTTATCTCGATATCAAAGCACGGCACTTGTTGTAGATTTTCCGCTTTTACCGTCCAAAGAGGACGCGTGCTCCCCGCAGGTACCACTGATGTTGTCCCACAATCCCGACGCGCCCCAAGACATCGCCGCGCTGCTAGCGCGTTTTGTAGCCGACCCGGGTTCCCCCCACACCCGCGAAGTACAACAAGCCCTTTTTTTGAGTCGTGAACTCCAAACACAAGCTGCTGAACTCCAAACTCCACAAGAACGTCGTCAGCAAGCAGAGTTGGACCGCATGATCCAGAATCCAGGAGATAAAGCAACCTTGATGCAAATGACCGATCAAGCATTTCGCTCCAACCGTGCACGTCGGGCAGCAGACCAGTTGATCCATGTTCTTGATGTTCAAGGCATACCCCGTTTCTTCGACACGTTCGAGCGAACCCTACTGCAAGGTTTTCAATCTTTTGGAGCCCACCTTCCGGGCGTCGCAATGCCTTTCGTCAAAGAGAAGATGCGGCACGAAACGGCAAACGTGATCCTACCGGCAGAACCCGAATTGCTCCGCGCACATCTACTGGCCCGGAAAGAAGAAGGCGTGCGGATGAACGTCAATCATCTTGGAGAAGCTTTACTGGGTGAAAAAGAAGCACAGCGACGGTTTCAACATTATCTCCAGGCGCTTCAACGACCAGAGATCGATGTTATTTCGGTCAAAATATCGACGATCTATTCGCAAATCTCTTCACTGGCGCGCCATCACACCATTGAGATCCTGTGCGACCGCATGGAGTTACTCTACCTCGCATCGCTGAAGTCGACTTTCGATCGGCACGATGGGGCCCGGGTGCCGAAGTTTGTCTACCTCGACATGGAGGAATACCGCGACAAAGAACTCACAGCAGAAGTCTTTATGCAGACACTCGACCGACCCGGCCTGGCCAATCTGCAGGCAGGCATTGCCCTGCAGGCATACCTTCCTGACTCGTTCCACACGCAGCAGCAAATCAATCGGTGGGCTCGGCGACGCGTTGCCGCCGGAGGTGCACCGGTCACCATTCGCCTTGTCAAAGGGGCCAATCTTCAAATGGAACGTGTCGAAGCAAGCATCCGCGGCTGGCCCCAGGCTCCCTACCACTCCAAGCTAGAAACCGATGCCAACTACCAGCGGATGATGCAGGAAGCAATGCGGCCTGAAAATCTGGCCGCCGTGCGACTCGGCCTTGCCTCACACAACCTGTTCACACTCGCTTACGGGATGGTTCTCGCTTTCCAGGCAAATGCTGGTGACAAAGTCCAATTCGAAATGCTCGAAGGAATGGCAAATCACCAGCGGCGCGCGCTGTTTCGGCTGGCTGGGAATTTACTGCTCTACGCCCCCGCCTGCCGACAGGAGGATTTCATTAATGCTGTGGGTTACCTTGTGCGACGGCTTGACGAGAATACGGGACCCGACAATTTCTTGCGGCATGCTTTCAACATCACCGTCGACAGTACTGACTGGAAACGGTTGGAACAGCACTTTGTAAACTCTTTTAGTGCACTCAACACCCTGAGCAACGCGCCTCGAAGAACACAACATCGGGCTCGCGAACTGAAAGCCCTGGTTAAAAAATCTGATCCAATTCTAGGCGAAGTTGAACGGCTGACCGACTTCACCAACGAACCTGATACCGATTGGTCCCTGCGCGACAATAGTGACTGGGCCTGTTCGCTAGCCGAAAAGGTCCAACTCCGGTGTGATAGGCAGGCCACCGAGGTGCCGTTGGTTATCGGCGGGGAAACCATCTTTGATGACCGACCTGTTCGCACGTCGTGCGACCCGTCGCGTCCTGGCGTGGTCGTTGCCAGGTACCGTCAAGCAAGCGAGGCAGACATTTTGCTGGCCGCCAGGACTGCAGACCAAGATGTCAACGGTTGGCGGGCCGACTCGGCAGACACCCGTCGCCGCATACTCTCGAAAGTCGCCGAAGAACTACAGCGAACCCGGGCCGATCTTATCGGGGCGATGCTTGCCGAAGGTGGCAAAACTATCTTCGAAGCAGATCCTGAGGTTTCCGAAGCGATTGATTTTTGCCGATTCTATGGGGATTGGGCCGCACTCTTTCAGCAGTCGCTGGGACTCCAATGCCACGGCAAGGGCGTAGTCGTCGTTGTTTCACCCTGGAACTTTCCGCTGGCCATTCCCTGCGGCGGCATTGCCGCCGCACTGGCGACTGGCAATACGGTCATTCTCAAGCCTGCCTCCGACACCGTGCTGGTTGCCTATCTTTTGTGTCGCTGTTTTTGGCAGGCAGGGGTACCTCAAACGGCTTTGCAATTCACCCCCTGTAGCGGGAATACCGTCGGCCAGCGGCTCGTTACTCATAAGGATGTCAGTTCTGTCATCTTGACCGGCGGCACTGCCACGGCCCGTGCGATGCTGGCGGCCAAACCGAATATCCACCTGCTGGCCGAAACGGGTGGCAAGAATACGACGATTGTCACTGCACTCGCTGACCGAGACCAGGCAATTAAAAACGTACTCCAAAGTGCCTTCGGCCACAGTGGTCAAAAATGCTCGGCAACGTCTCTGCTGTTGCTCGAAGACGAAGTCTACCACGACCAGAAGTTTCGCCGTTCGCTATGTGACGCCGCAGAAAGCCTCTGCGTAGGATCGGCCTGGGAACTTCACACCAAAGTCGGCCCCTTGATTCGCCCCCCAGCCGACATGTTGGAAAAGGGACTCAAAGAACTTGAACTGGGTGAGTCGTGGGCGGTAATGCCACAACTAAACTTCAACGGTAACCCACACCTGGTCACCCCAGGTGTCAAATGGGGTGTCCAACCAGGAAGCCTGACCCATACGACTGAGTTCTTTGGCCCCCTCCTGGGGGTGATGCGGTTTGGAGACTTACACGAGGCGATTGAATATGCCAACGGGACCGGATATGGACTGACCGCCGGGCTCGAAAGTCTTGACGACCGGGAACATATTATCTGGCAGCGGGCGGTCCGGGCAGGCAAC
Organism: Lacipirellulaceae bacterium; assembly: GCA_965243695.1. Lineage (GTDB taxonomy): Bacteria > Planctomycetota > Planctomycetia > Pirellulales > Lacipirellulaceae > JAKVCB01. The sequence continues at coordinate 269,307 of CBDEWC010000014.1, forward strand.
CTCTACATAAATCGCCCAACCACCGGTGCCATTGTCCTGCGTCAACCATTTGGAGGGATGGGCCTTAGTGCGGTTGGTCCTGGCATCAAGGCAGGAGGCCCCAACTATGTCGTACCACTGATGGTATTTACCGGGCAGCAACCACAGCAACGATCCACCGAATCTCACAACCTGCCGGCCGATATTCCACAACCGGCTCGATCAGAGGCCGGGCCAATTGGCCCGTCGCGAGCAGCCTTGGAGGTTTTGGGGACTTCGCTGCAAGATACGACGGACGCTGATCGCTGTGGCGGCAAATGGATTACGGCTGCAATTCAGAGCTATGCTGACTGGAGCGAACGGGAATTCCAGCTGCAGCATGACCACTTCTGCTTGTTAGGCGAAGACAATTTCCGCCGTTATCTCCCTCTGAAATTACTGCGCGTTCGTGTGCATCCCGACGATTCTCCGTTTGAAATATTTGCGCGTGCTGCTGCGGCCAGGGCAGTCGGCTGCCTCACGACTGTCAGCATCCCACCCAACCTTTCGGGCACGGCAGCCGATGCAGTTCGACAACTCGACCTGCTGACCGAACCCTGGGCTGGTGCAATTGAATTTGTCGAAGAATCCGAAACTCAACTCGCGAAGGTTCTCTCTACCGGTCAGACAGAACGTCTCCGTTACGCTGCCCCATCCCGCGTTTCGAACGCGGTCAGACGAGCAGCTGCCGAATCGCTTCAATTCGTGGCCGACGCTCCCATTTCAGACCACGGCCGCATTGAACTGTTGTGGTACGTTCGGGAGCAGAGTATTTCGCACGTCTACCACCGCTACGGCAATCTAGGCCCAAGATCGAGCGAAAAGCGGGCAACCGCGTTCTGAAACCGGAAGGCTGGACGGTTAGAACACCGGTTTGAGATTTTTCAGTCGCGACTCGGTTTCTGCCATCAACGCATCTTCCGCAGCTTCATCAGCGGCTTCATAGGTAACGCTGAACCTCAAGAAGGCCCCCGCATCATCCCAGGGAACTGTACAAATCGATTGTTCCGTAATGAGGTACTGACTAGCTGCCTCCCCATTTTCGAAGGTCGGCCCACTCTCAAGACTCTTCGGAGCTGGAGTGTAGAGGAAGTAAGTTCCCCCCGGCATGCTGCAACGAAAGCCACAACGACTGAGAACGCCTACAAGTTTTTCCAAACGGCGGTGGTACTTGGCGCGGTTGGCTTTTGGTATTGAATCATCATCGAGTGCAGCAGCTGCCGCCAGTTGCGTTGCCAGGAATTGACCCGAATCGGAGTTGTCCTTCACATCCGAAAATGCGCGGACAATCCGTTCGTGGCCACATACCCAACCGATGCGCCAACCAATCATGTTGAAGCCCTTTGACAGGGAGTGCACTTCCACGCCCACTTCTTTCCCGCCGCTTGTAGCAAGAAAACTGTGCGGCTTGGTGTCATAGCTTAGCATTCCGTGGGCTGCATCCTGGATGACCACTATCTCGTTGTCACGGGCAAACCGGACGACCCGTTCATAAAACTCCGTTGTGGCCGTCTTTCCCGTGGGGCTATTTGGATAATTGAGTACCAGCAGCTTAGCCCTCTGGAGAATATCCGGTGAAATCTCTTCGAGGTTTGGAAAAAAATCGTTCTCTGCCAACAACGGAAGTTTGTGCACAACCCCCCCGTAGTAAAGCGTATGCGTTCCGGCAACTGGATAACCAGGAACCGTCATGAGCGTGATGTCACCCGGGTTAATAAAACTCGCCGGCAGCATCGCCAAGGCAGTCTTGGAGCCTATGCAATGGTTAATCTCCGTGGCGGGGTCAAGCACGACGCCAAAATTGCGATTCATGAATCGGGCAGCTGCTTCTTTAAATTCGGCAGGGCCATTATCCGCGTAACCACGATTCTCAGGCTTATTCAGTTCGCTCTCCATTGCCTGGCGAATTGAGGCAGGAGCCATTTCGTCATTGTCACCAATGCCAAAGTCGAGCAATGTGCGTTCTGGAAAATCAGCCAATGCTTTTCTCTTGGCTCGCTTAATTTTCTCGAACTTGTAAATGGCGGTTCCTTTTCCATAGTTGACTCCACCAATTCGATCGGCAAACATCGCTTGAAAATAAGGGTCGGACATATTGAACTCAGGGAAAAAAGAGCTGGTCCCAGCGGGAACCTTGATAACACAGAACGGTCTTCCCAGCGTATCCGACCTCTGGTTTGACAACAACCGGGGCGGTATTCCCACAGAGGCGGGCTGCAGCAGATTACCCGCAATTTTGCGCTACTGTGCCGGCCAGCAACGCGACAAGCAACTCCACGAGAAGTGACGTGACTATTAGTCGGCTGCCGATCCATAGTAGGCAGTGGCAGGGATCCCTGATCGCGAGGTAACCAACTCTACAATAGTATCGACCTCGGCATCTTTCAAAGGTGTCACGTACGACTCGGTCGGTGGCCGAGCTACCGTGTAAACCTGGACCAACTTGATTTGTCCTCCTGCATGGGTAATTTCATTCAACCGATCGCAAAACGCAACAAGTTCTTCGAGAGGAGGCGACACACCACCCACCTGCATGAAGAGTGCCTGGATGACCAAAGGTCGCAATTGTGCGGCGGCGGTGATGTTGTCCAAGATTTGCCGCAATGGGATTGGTGTGCGCTCGATCTGCTGATAATACTCTTGCGTTCCCGCTTCGAGCTTGGCCCAGATCTCGCCATTGTGTTTGTCAAGAATCTCCAACCCTCGCTGGACACCGGGGCGATGGAACATGCTCGCGTTGGTGATCAACACTAACTTGACATCGTTGAGATCTTCCCGTTGTTTCATCTCGGCACAGCGGCTTACAATCTCATCGAAGTTTTTGTAGGTCGTTGGCTCACCATCGCCACTAAAGGCAATATCGTTGAGTCTCCGCAAATTGCTGGGAACCTGCTCAAATCTGGGGGACTGGTAGATCGCACCAGAAGTGACCAGGTCGAGCATTTCCTGCAATTCGCGGAGTAGTTGGTCTGTTTCAATAAACCGGGTCTCACTCTGAGAGGTCCGATTGACCTGGCAGTAGATACAATCAAAGTTGCAAACTTTGTCCGGGTTGAGATTGATCCCAAGCGAAATTCCCCTGGACCGTCGGCTAAGGACGGGATAGACGAACCGGTTGGCTTCGTAGGACCGTTGGTGCTGAGTGAACAGATCTTGCTCAGACATAGGAACGACGCCAGGACTGCCGGATGGGAACTTGCATTATCGTAACGACCAACACTGTATCATAGAGAGTTGTTGCCGTTCGTCGAGTCACCGTGGCCGATATCAAGGCAGGACAACGCCTATTCAGATGGGGTGCGGAGACACCTTTTTCGAGAGTAGATGCCAGCTAGGCGGTGGCACGATAGCCAATGCTGGCCAGACGTCGATAGAGCTCACAACGTCCGATGAGCTCCTCGTGGGTACCAACATCCAGAATGCGACCACCATCCATAACGACCACACGGTCAGCCAGTGCAATGGTACTCATGCGGTGTGTTACAACCAGCGCAGTGCGGTCACAGAGAAAGTCTTTCAAGACTTGATGAATAAGCTGTTCACTTTCGAGATCAATCTGACTGGTGGCTTCGTCAAGCATCAAGATTGCCGGATCGCGAAGGATTGCTCGAGCCAGCGCAACCCGCTGCCGTTGGCCACCCGAAAGTTTGTTCCCGCTAGGTCCAACAACCGTTTGATAACCAGAGGACAGTTTTTCGGTAATAAATTCATGGGCATGTGCTTTGCGCGCAGCGGACTCAATGGCATCGTCTCCGACGCCGACCGTACCATAGGCAATATTTGCGCTAACCGTATCGTTGAACAGGAGTGTTTCCTGACTCACCAGACCAATCTGTGTGCGCAGGTCCCGAATCCGTACATCACACAAGTCGATGCCATCGATAGTAATCCTGCCCTGCTGAACATCATAAAAACGGGGAATCAAATTCAGTAGCGTCGACTTGCCGCAACCGTTGGGACCAACAATCGCAATTGTTTCGCCAGCATGGATTTCCAGGTTGATGTCAGCAAGGACTGGTTTGTCTTCGGAATAATGGAAGTTGATCTGCTCCAGACGAAGATTTGTCCACCGCCTCGGTAGTTCCACCGGGTTCACTGGATCGGCGATGGCCGGTTCACGGTCAAGCACCTCATAAACCCGATCTGCTGCGGCAAACGACTGCTGCAAGTTGCTGAACACACTCGACAACTTGCGTGCGGGATTTGCCATTCCGGCCATCATGGCAAAAAACACACTCATCCATCCGTGGGTTAGGGGAATGTCACTAATCTTCAGCCCCAGAATATGGGTCTCCCGGTTGAGTACTAAATATCCACCTAGCGTCGAGGCCAACAGCACCATGAGTATGCCGAGGAACTCAGTGAGTGGACTTATCAGCGAGTGATAACGAGTGATTCTCATCTGTCGCTGGTAATATATCTTGGCCGATTGATGGAAGCGGCTGCGTTCAGCCGACTCCATCGTGAACGCTTTAATCAGCTTGATCCCACCAAGCGTTTCCGTGAGTGTTTCATAAATCATGGAGAGTTCTTGCATTGCGCGGCGATGCGCTCGTTTCAGCGCTTTGGTGAGCCAGTGAATCGCAAACCCTGCAATGGGGGCAATAATCATGGTCAACAGCAGTAGTTGCCAGCTGACAAAAGCCGCGATCGTTAAACATACGATCATTTTTAAAGGCTCAAGTAATCCTTGACCCACCACCGATCGAACACCATTGCTCATTTGATTGAGATCAGACGTGCAACGATTCATCAAGTCTCCGCGTCCCTGCTCGTTGAAGCTTTTCATATCGAGGCGGAGAATCTGTCGGTAAAACTCCTTGCGCACATCAAAACCGACCAAGTATCCAAGCCGTGCCGCGAGCACCATGTTCACAACACGAAACAAGCACTTTAGCAATGTGCCGATAAGAACCAACCCACACACGATCATCAAGGTTGCAAAGGGTGTGTCCGGCAGGTATCGGTGAGCCCAACTTCCAGCCCAGCGATACCACTCCACCTGCTTCTGGTGGATAAACAGCTTGAACTCTTCGTGGTTGATTTGTGACTGGAGATGCTTCTCGGTTTTCGCATCATTCTTTATTGTCGCTTTGTGCTCGCGCAGCCCTGCGAGTTGTTGCTCGTACTGGACAACCTCCTGTTCGTGTTTTGCGAGTTGATCATCCACCCACTCTGGCAGGGCGCGGTCGGTCATGATCACGTCCACTACCGGATAAACCGCTGTTAGATTACCGCCCCACAAGACTGCCACCAGCATACCACTTGCGAGGCAAGCAATAACTGTCGCACGATAACGAAGGGCCAACCGGAGAGTACGTCCAAAGTTCTTCATAGATAGTCCGAAATTGAATCCAACAGAGGCACCATTCCCTCAGGAAGGGGCCAACAAGCCTGCGACGAAAGGAAACGGGGCGAGCAGGCAGGGCTTGTAGCAAATCGCGGAGAAAACTCCAAGAGCGGTGGCGGTGCTAGCGGCGGAACTTTATAAGCTGCTGGATAAGTCCCAGCAGCAACAAAACCCCAAACAGTGCCGTCACACCAAAAACAGAAACAGCATGCGGTCGCTCTCGCCTCGACTCACCTCCCCCAGGGGACACAAGCAATGGCAACCACAAATGGAATCAGCAGTGCCATTTTGAGGCTGAACTGCCTGGTCCCTTGGGTTCGTGATTGGCGGGCATTTTGGATTTCATGTTCAATTCTGGTTCTATCAATTTGCTGGATTTTCCGGATTATACCGCCGATATCAGCGATAGAGACGCCGAATTCGTCCTGCCGCCCGCTGGCGGTCTGGCTGGTGCAATCTTCAAAGGGGGAACCTATGAATCGTTTTTTGGTGCTGATTGCATTGGCAGTTTTGACTGCCAGCATTGGTTGTACTTCTCTAAAAACGGGAGGGTGGTTGTCCAGCCAGTCCACTCCAGGGACACAATCTCAACCGATCCCAGAACCCCCCATTTTGCGTACCGCCTGGCAAGACAACGGTTACGGTGACGGCATGGGTTGCTGCTACAATTCGAACGAATGTGGCTGTGAGCCTGGCTGTGGTTGCCATGGGCCCAGTTGTTGCGGATGCAACAGCGGTTGTGCGTGTGGTGGTCCAGGCCCGGATTACTGTGGGTTTTGTAACCGCTATCGGGGATGCGCATGCGGGGCTTACCAGCAGGGCATCGTCAACGGAGCCGTATGTGGCGCGTTGGATGGTCACCACAAGGACAACCGGTACAATTTCACACCAGGACCCCCGGTTGCGCAAACCGCCTACCCTTACTACACGGTTCACGGACCACGTGATTTCCTGCTGAACAATCCACCCTCCCTTGGTCCCTATTGATTTCCCATCAGGTGCCTTGCGATTTGGGTCGTACGAGCAGAGCTTTGCCGTGGCCGTAGCCACGTCAACAAACGGAACGCGTCAAGGGAACCACTTCTGATAGCTGCGACAGTGCCCAAGCAAATCTGAACCGCTTATTTAAAACGCAAACCGGATTGGGGTCTTCCTCAGTGCTGGCCCTAGCACTTGGTCACAATCAGCGAGATATTCTGCCCCCCAAATCCAAAACTATTGGAAAGCACCGTGTGGCAGGATGCATCCCGGGCAGTGTTTGGTACGTAGTCAAGATCACAATTAGGGTCGGGTGTTTCGTAATTGATCGTTGGCGGAACAACTTGGTCGCGAAGCACCATCAGGCATACGATCAGTTCGGTCGCACCAGCCGCCGCAATTAAGTGCCCGGTCATACTTTTGGTACTGGAAACAGGAACCTGGCGGGCTACTGCTTCGCCCAGCGACTGTTTGATTGCAAGTGTTTCGACTTTGTCATTCACTTGGGTACTTGTGCCGTGGGCATTGATATAGTCGATCTCTTCTGGATTTTTTCCAGCATCTGCCAGAGCCATTTGAATGCAAGTCGTGGCACCTCGACCTTCTGGATGGGTATCGGTAATCCGAAAAGCATCGGCCGTTGTCCCGTAACCAACGATTTCGCCATAGATATTTGCCCCGCGTATTTTTGCACGCTCATATTCTTCCAGGACCAGCATCGACGCGCCTTCACCCAGAATGAAACCGTCCCGATCTTTGTCAAACGGTCGGGACGCCTTCTCCGGGGCATCGTTTCGCTCGCTCAAAGCGGTAAGCAAATTGAATCCCGTTACTCCGAACGGATGAATCATGCTGTGGGCACCCCCTGAGAGCATCACATCCACCTCACCACCGCGAATAAACTCAGTCGCTTCGCCAATCGCCTGACTGCTGGCAGCACAAGCGGTAAGACAATTAATATTAGGGCCCTGCGCGTTGAAAAGTGCAGCCATATATCCGGCAGGCATGTTGGGTTCTTGCTCAAGCTCAACCAGTGGGTCAAGTCGCTTGAGACCTTCGTTCATGAATTCAGCAAGATTAAGCTCACCCTGTTCGTTATTGAGGGCAGCGATCATCATATGGCTGAAAGCGTCGAAATCCTGTTGGCCTTCACCGGCGCCGAGATAAACTCCAAATCTTTCGGGATCTATTGCTGGATCATCGAGAAAACCGGCGTCTGCAACGGCCTGTTTGGCAGCACCTACAGAAAACCGTGTGTGTCGCCCGCGCGATGCCCATTCGGCCGGGTCCTCACCCACCGACTCCACCGACCAGTTACCGGGAACTTCGGCAGCAATTTGTGTGGGGAAATTACTGGCATCGAAAAGCGTGGTACGGCCCACACCTGATTTCGATGCTTGCAAATTGGACCATAGTTCGGCTACAGACGTTCCCAGGGGCGTTACACAGCCGATTCCGGTAACTACAACTCGCCGTTTCATGGAAGTATTCCCCGTTAAGCGGTCAATCGAAAGTCTCGTGGCGATTGCTTATGGGCGACGTGGTCAGATTTCACGGCACCAAACTATCGCTCCCGTCGGTTGTTTCAAATCCATAGTCGGCCGGACGCAATCTTTGACCGTCGGGCGTCGTGCCAACATCGAACACAGCCACCAGTCGCAGCCAGTGCAATAAGTGGGCCGGGTTAAATAAACGGGTTGCCCCCCCCTGGCCCTCCTCTGAAGAATCCAAGTCTTGTGTCTGCAGACGGGCAAAGAAGATTTCCGCTTCGGCCTGCAAGTGCTCTTTCACATGGGCCACCACTTTCACAGACGCTCCATCTTCACTGACATGCTCTATTTGAGCGTGGTAGGTCAACACATCTCCCGGTCGCGTCTCCCCATGAAAGGTACACTTGGAGAACTTCGCCAAAACCACCAATTCTTTGAACCGGTAGATTTCACTGACCAACAGTCCGCTCGTCTGCGCCATCCCCTCAGCAATCAGCGAATGGGGCATTACCGGATAAGCAGGCCAATGATCGTGGAGATACTCTTCCGAGAGCGCGACAGCCTTCACCGCGGTCGCGTGCGAACCGCTGACAAACTCAGTAAATCGATCAAGCCAAAACCAACGCATAGGATAAATTAGGCGGGTTGGTCGGTTAGTTCCGGCAACGCACTGTCCGAATAAATGATCGGTCTGAAGTCGTTCTCATCCAGCCAGTTTGTGCGACACAAACGAACACATATCGTTGACTGTTAGATGCTTGCCCAGATTCTGTACCATAGGATTCGCTTCAAATTTGGTCAGGTCAGCGAAGGGCATCCTCTGTTTGAGCTGGACGATTCCCTCCGCGTTCAGCTTGCCATCCTCTACGTATTCAGTACTCGTAAGGATGTCCTCCGGAAATAGTTCGCCCCGTTCGATCTTAATATCGAAACTCTTTTCGAGCCGGAACACAATGTCCAGAAAATCGATCGATTCGGCTCCCAAATCATCCTGCAAGGTTGCATCGGCTTGAACCTCGTCGTCTTCTACACCAAGTGCGTCGACCAGGGCCTCCTGAACTTTGGAAAATATTTCTTCTCGTGTCGCCATTGCCGTTCTTTCCTCCGCGCACCGTTTCAAGCTGGCGTAATAGTCATCGCATCGGATGACACAAGCACTTTCTGCGCCAGTCGGAACCGTGCTTTAATTTGCTGGTCGATCTCGCCCTGGGTAGGGTCGTGGTCCGCCAGGTTGTAACGCTCCAAAACAAGCCGCCCACTCAGTGTGAGGCGATCGCCGACACGGCCAGCCACCTTCAGCGTCGCGAAGCGATCATCCCGCTTAATGATCGACACGTCGATGGTCAGTGTATGACCGGGAGTAACAAAACTAGCATATTTAACGTTCTTAGCTTCCTTTAGCAGGATGATACTATGAGCATAATCCTCGCTTAGCCGCAACAGCCAGGCAGCTGACTGGGTTGCACCCTCCAGCATGAAAACCCCCGGCAATACCGGGAACTCAGGAAAATGATCTGCGAGGTACTCTTCAGTCAGGGCAACATTCTTGACAGCCGTTAGCCGCACTCCTGGCTCATATGACCGAATCGAGTCAAGCAACCAAAAACGCATTTTTCACAACCGTTTACCGAGGATTTGCTCTGAACTTAGAGCCTACCATCGCTATGGTAATTTAGGGGATATAGCGAATCACAAATTATAGCCCCGAAACTTACGGGCTACAACGTCTGTACAAACTCTAGCGGGGCCCGTTTAGTGGATTATGGCCCAGGAGGCAAGATGGGATTGGAACGACCACCTGCTGTCACACCACTGCACAGACCTGGCCGAATTGGGCATCGGTGCCCCCCCGGAGGGGACCTGCTAGGAACGGGTTCTGGGACGTCGTTTTCGCCCGCTGGGCCGAAATCGGGCTTGAACCCGGCCAATGGAGTCGACTAGAGCATCTACTTCCTTGGGCGTGTTGTAGAGGTAAAAGCTTGCCCGCGTGCTAGCGGTTACCCCTAACCGATCATGAAGCGGCTGGGCACAATGGTGACCTGCCCGAACCGCAATACCATCGCGGTCCAAAAGTTGCGCGATATCGTGGGCATGAGGTTGATTCAATGTAAAGCTTACCAAACCCGCCCGCTCCTCGGACGACGGCCCCAGCATCGAAAGCCCTTCAATCTCGCACAACCGGGTGCACGCGTAGCGAATAAGTGACTTTTCGTGGGCATGAATCTTCTTGAGGCCAACCCCTTGGAGGTAATCAACCGCTGCCCCCAGACCAATCGCAGGGCCAATCGGTGGTGTTCCCGCCTCAAACTTTTCCGGCAACTCGGCCGGCGTAAAACGATCCGCATAAACACGATTAATCATGCTGCCGCCCCCCAGGAAAGGTGGCATCGCGTCGAGCAAGGCCTCCTTACCATACAGCACACCAATGCCGGATGGACCGACCATTTTGTGACCACTGAAAGCGACGAAATCGGCGTCCCATGCTAACACGTCTGTTGGCATGTGTGGTACGCTCTGTGCCGCGTCGACGAGTACTTTTGCCCCAACAGTTCTGGCTCGCGAGATAATCTCGGGAATTGGATTGACCGTTCCTAACACGTTCGATACTGACGCGACTGCGAGCAACTTTGTGCGGTCGGTCAACAATTCATCGAGCGCCTCCAAAACCAGAACACCGTCGTCAGTAATCGGAATGTGTCGAATTGTCGCGCCGGTTCGCGCCACCAATTGCTGCCATGGCACAAGATTCGAATGATGTTCCATCGTGGTAACGAGAATTTCGTCTCCAGCCCGCACGTTGGCATCACCCCAACTACGAGCGACCATATTGATACTCGCCGTCGTTCCGGACGTGAAGATAACTTCGTGAACATGTTGGGCATTGATAAAGCGTCGAACTTTTTCCCGTGCTAGCTCATACTGCTCCGTACTCCGTTCGCTAAGCGTATGAATCCCGCGATGGACATTGGCGTAGTCGTTTTCATCAAGATGCCGCAAGGCATCGGTCACGGAAACGGGTCGTTGGGTACTCGCAGCGTTATCGAGATAGATAAGCGGTTGGCCACTGCTGGCCCGTCCGGTGAGGATCGGAAAATCAGCCCGCCAGGATTCAGGGAGAACCAAAAGGTCGTCAGCCGTTGAAAGACTCATGGTAGATAATGGAATTTGGGGTATTGAGCAACGCAGCAACGTCCACAGCCAGGCTACTGATGTGGCGCGTGGACCGTCGATTGCAAAACCTTCCACGACAAAAGACAACACTTTTGTCGGTTGGGAGTGAGACGAGCACCATACAAGTCAAGCATTTTTTCTGCTGAAAATTCCTTAACGTCATCGACTGTCTTGCCAACCATCTCCTCAAGGAGCATCGACGCAGATGCCTGGCTAATGACACACCCCTTACCACTGAAGTACGCATCCTCAATTGCGCCATCGGCACCTAGCTTCAGCTCAATCCGAACCACATCACCGCAAAGAGGGTTGTTCTCCTCATGCATGTGTGTAGCGTCCGACAAATGGCCGCTATGGAAGGGGTCTTCATAGTGATCCAGGATGTGCTCCTGGTAGATTTCTTCTTCGTTGGTTTCCATTAATTTAGTGTAAGTTGGTAACCGTCCAGAGACAACGGGCCCCAAAGACCTGCGCACGAAAAAGGCACCTCCCATCAAGAATCGTTGTCTTTGGCAATTGCCGTTTAAATTCGCGGAAGGACTCCGGATCTCCCTGGCGAAATGGAAAACCGGCGGAAACCACCCGCCGCGACATTTTCAACCGTCTGGTTACCATTTTTTTTCTTGGACTTGCCACCGCGTTTGAACCACTTTACCCAAATCACCTCGGAAGTCTCCAATCTAAAGCTCTGTAGGCGACAAGTCCATTTCGAGGCGACTGGACCCCAAAACCCGTTGCCTACCCTGGGGAGAAAATCTCATTAGGACCTACTAACAACTTCTACTGAGAGTCAGCACTCCATGGATGGCTGGGCCATCGCACACACCAACGCAAGCGCCGCCGTTTCGACGCGCAAAATTCGGCGTCCCAGGCTGACCACCTGCCATTGCTGCTTCACAGCCAGTTCGACTTCATGTTCCGTGAAACCGCCTTCTGGTCCGACCGCCAAAACTCTGGCTCCGTGTAAGCGGGTTGGGTAATCGACCATTGGATCGCCCCCGGGATGCGCGATTATGCACTGTGTGTCAGGGCCTGCCTCATCACGCCAATCGCGCACAAATTCTTCCCAGCGCTTCGCCACGGCGATGTCCATGAGGAGATTACGACCACATTGTTTGCTAGCCTTGATGACAGCTTGTTCAAGTCGCGCTCGCGAAGCCGGCTTTGGTTCAGCGACACTCCGCTCGGTGATGAGTGGCACCAGTTGTGAAATGCCCAGTTCGGTCAGCTTTTCCACCAGCCACTTCTGTCGATCGCCCTTTGGTAAGGCCACCCCAACGATCAAAGGAAAAGCGAGTTCGCGGTCGATCTCGGTGCGGGAAAGGATCGCGAACTCAACCTGCGATCGCCTGGAAGCGACAACTTCAGCTACGAACTCTGCTCCACTGCCATCAAATAGTGTGACCCGATCACCCGGCGAAACGCGCATCACGTGAAGCAAATGATGCGCCTCGCTGTCAGCAAGCACCACCTGATCGCTGGCAATCGGTTCGGCCGAATAAAATCGTTCTGACATGACGGACTCTGCACGAAGGGACTCTGCACGACCGGTCGGTGGCGGCCGGCTTGAATTTACAACTCCACACGTACTGCTTCTTTCTTCAAGGCATACCACTCATTCTACCGATCAAGACCCTATTGCAGGAGTTCTCTTCCGGGACATATCCCAGTTTGCGCTGCTAGCAGGAACCAAGCCCATGTACCTCCATCACTGGGGTGTTGACCGATCTCCATTCCAAGTCGGCTCCAATCAGGCCGGTTTTTATCGCGGTGCCTCCCACGACGAAGCGCTCGCCCGAATCGACTTCCTATCGTCTCACAAGCGCCGATTGGGTTTACTCCTGGGCGAAAGCGGTATCGGCAAGTCGCTGACTTTGCAGGTCGCAGCACGTTCACTAAGGCGTGCCGGCAAGGTTGTAGTGCTCTTCGACCCGGTTGGTGCAAGTCCTGCCAAACTTTATTGGCAACTGGCGAGCCAACTCGGCATTTCAAGTGTTGCGGACGATGATCTTCTACAACTGTGGAGCCGCATCGCCGACCGGGTCCACGAAAACCACGTTCAGCAACTCGATACGGTCTTCCTGGTGGACAATGCCGGCGCTGCCACACCTGAAGTCATGACGGAGCTTCTGCGACTTTCCCAAATTGATCCGCAGATCGACGCCCGCTGGACCACGGTTCTCGCAACATCACCAGCCGAGGCCCGATCATGGAGGGAATCGCTCTTTGAGCAGATTGATCTGCGCATCAATCTGAAGCGATGGAATGAGTCGGAGACGGTTGGTTTTGTCCAGATTGCACTCGTGGAAGCTGGCCGGATCGCTCCTGTTTTTGAGGAAGCGGCCTTATCGACGCTGCACAATCTGTCCAAGGGTCTCCCGCGACACGTTGTGCGTTTGGCCGATTTTTCCATGCTGGCCAGCGCCGCTGCAGAACTCGAAATAATCGATGCAGAAACGGTCCAGCGGGCCCATCGTGAGGTTACGCAGATGACGATGGTGGCGGTATAGGCTTGGAGCTTGCCGCGGCCTGCCACGGAGAAGCGACCGAATCAGGGTCGTTCTCCGATTCCAGAGAGAGCGTATCTATTCCTTCAATCTCCTGCAGGCTACTTCCAATAATGCCTTGCGGGTCGCCGTAAAGACCGGTGGTACTCGCCAGCGCTCGATCGAGTTGTTTCTGGCGTTTGTTCCAGTGCCGATTAAAATCGCTCTTTTCAGCTTCCAAGTCAGCTTGCAACTCATGGCGGATAGTCGCCGCAAGTTAAGCCGACATCGCCTCGCTGATCTCAATTTTGTTGCTGCAGTTCGGGCAGATGATTGGTTCGCTCATCGTCGACCTCCGTAGCGGTTCTACGAACAACAACCTGGGAAAAACGGTTGGCTGGCTGCTCAATTTACTGTACGCCTGTCAATAAGGGCCGGCCTCCAAAAGTTCGCAACCCCGTCTCGGTTGGAACGTGTCGCCCAACGAGCCGAAAAACAAGTCAATCCGTGCGGGGCTCGTCATCCTGGCGGAGCTGCTCTTGTAGATCTTCCCAGGGCACGGGAATTTGCCCAACACGGCGCAACAGGTCACCCGTCGATTCTCGGTGTCGCCTGGTAACGCGGATCGAAGTCACCTCATCCTCTAGAGCCGTTAACCAATCGGGCACGTCGATACCTGCACCAGCAGGTTCGTCGGCAAGCGTTTCGATTTCCCGTTCCAGTGTGGCAAAGACCTCTCCCCGCTCATCTGCGGAAGCCATAGCTGGAGCCACCAACGCCCGAACGCGATCGATGGCGAGTGGTCTTGTAAAACGCTCAGCCAAACGCGCGGCAACGGTTGGTAGTCGCATTCCATAGTTGGCAGAAAGTTCTCCCAATTTGTCGAGGTGCACCTCAGCCACGTCGGCCGTCCGGTCCGCAAAGGCACGCTGCCAAAGCCCAGCTGCAGCCAAGCGGTTCTTCCGGACGAGGATTTCATGGGCCATTACCACTGGTTTAAGGTTCCAGGCAACCCGGTTGTAACCAGCTTTAAGTCTCATAAAGTCGACAAACGTGTAGATCAGTTCTCCATGATCAGACTGAGTCGTTGTGATATTGTAATCACGATATTCGCGGAAATTCTCGACTACCGATTCCACTGCCAGGGTAAGCCATTTGGCGGCTTCCGATCGGGAAATATTATCGCCCAACTCTTCGAGTAGAAGAAGTTGCTCGCCATCAAAATCTTCCTCAAGGTTCGATAACCAGACAGCTGCGCGCTGATGTAAGATAGCCCGTAGATTTCCCGGGTTGAGGAATTTCTGGGTGAAGAGATCGGCTCCATACCGCTGCACAAAATTGACAAAGGATTCCCAATCCGAAGATTCGGTAAGTTTTTCAACGACATTCAACCGCAATGTGCGACTATGTTCCAACCAGCGACGCAACTGCGACTCGGTAAGGTCTTGCAGTGCTTCGACCAGCATAGAATTTGAGGATCGTACATCTCCCGATTCGATATTTGGCTCTCCAGTAGGGTTACCAATCGTCAACAACTGTGCCTCAGGATCGGTCTCATCCCAGTGATCGGCCGACGTCACCAGACATTGGACAATGGCCTGGTAGCCGCGAGTAAAGAGCCGGTCGTAATCGGTTACGGCCCCGTGACCAACTTGATGTTGAGTTTCCATGGCTTGCGTCACAGCCAATAACTCGCACGTTTCGCGGACAAGTCCCAGGCGTGGCAACCACTCCAGTAAGTCATAAATGAGTTGACCCAGGGCCCGGGCTTTGACAATCCGATGGGGACTACCTCCCTTTGAAAGGGGCATGTAGAGCAGTTCCTGCTCCAGCAGCGACTGCTTGAAAGATCCCCAATGGCGGCGAATGGATTCCGTGTCTCCCGACAGGGCAGCGCAGAGTAACTCAACGGTACGTCGAATGGGTGTGGGAGACCTGCTTGCGTCGGCACTGCCAGGTCCTCCACTGGCAGCTCGCAGCAAGCGACCAGCATCAGACATTTCGACGCAGGTTGTGATGATGTGTTCTAAATTCGAGTCCTTAATCATGCGGCGGTGATCGAAGTCAACCATCGACTCATGGGAACCACTGGGAAGTGCAATTTGCTGACCATGGACAACCTCCAGGAGTTGTACCAGCTGAGAATAGCGAGTGGTCGCATCCTGGTGCCATTGCTCGAGCGAATCGCGACACTTCGCAGTGCCGTCATCATCCGCATTCCAGGCAATCGCGGTATGTTTCCAGAGTCGGGCAACGGTGGTTAAAAAGGCCAACCTTTGCTCAAGCTGCCGAGCTTCTTCTTCCTGTTCCAAATCCGACTGTCCATACCCATCCTCCAGCATCTGACTTTCAAACCCGTCATCCGTGCTGTCGCGATAAACAACGTCCACGTAGGCAGCACTGAAAAGATTATCCAATTCATCTTCTTCATCGATCGTTTCGCTCTGGAAGTCTGCATCATAATCTTCCATCCCAATCTGATCTTGCTCCTCGCCGGAATCGGGTTCCGCAGGGTCATCCAACTGCGACTCTGGGTGCGCGGTGCCCATCACAAAATCTGGGACATGCCAATACATTTCTGAACTGGCTTCAAGGTGGATGAAAAACTTTTCGACGAGTGGCCATTGGTTTTCGCCCGACTCGTGTTGTCGAGCCTCAACCATCCGCAACCACCTGAGAGCAAGCGGATGAAAAGAAGTATCTCCATCTTCCAGTGGAGTTTGCTCAATCTGGCTGACCCACTGCATCATCAGCGCCATCGAAGCGACCAGATCACCTTGATCCAGCAGTGCTTCGACTACCAGTTGAAAAGCCTTTGGCGAGTCGAAAACATCGATGAATTGTCGCCAGAACGCAATGTCGCCGGCTGCTGCCCCAGCCTTGTGCCAGGCACTCAGGGCACCCGCCACGAGGTCTGTTGAAATCCTCACTTCCTTGCCAACCAGATGCTTCACACCACTGACCGAAGTCGTGGCAAACTGATCCCACCAGCCAGCCAGACGATCCATCGTGTCGGAAAAGAGTTCCTCCTGGCGGAGGTCGTCGCGCGCGGCAGCCTCGGTCCAGGCACGCGAGTACAAATCGAGCGTCTGTTCAACCAAATCAATCAGGTCGTCGACCCGAAAATCGTGAATGGAATTTTCCAGTGCGGGAAACAGGCTGAAATTGCCACCAAAACCGATAATGTTCCAGGGATCTACCAGCGCTCCGCAATGGATCCCCCGCTCGATTAAATCTTCGATTTCTACCAGATATTCGGCAACACGGGCCATCTCGCCAGCTTCGATCGCGTGGTGTCCTGCCGTCAGCTTACAGTAGATTTGCGACACCAGGCGGGCCGATGCTACCTGGACGGTACTGGCCTGACGGAGTGCTGCTTCGGGATATCCCATGCGGGCAAATATTTGGGCCAAGTGTACATGCTGCAATTGTTTGGCCCGCCGCCGTGCCAGCTCTTGATTTAAATGTTGTCGAGCTCTGCCAAACGGCTGGCGAGTAAGTTCGGCCTCTGCACGAAGCCGCCCAGCATGCACACTGTCCATTTGTTCCAGCAATTGTTTGTAGAAACGATCCCGGTATCCGGCAATGTGAGGCAACAAGGTCGCCAAAGAAATGTCCGAGCCATGGCAACCAGGGCCATTGCCACTCGTTCCGGAAGCCATCAACATCGTGCCAGCCAAGACCGTTGCGGCCTCAACCATCAGTTCCTGCCGACTGTACTTGGTTGGCGGCTGGGAGGTTGGTTTGCCTGTCCTGCTGACGTCACTCGACCCCTCAGCTTCCGCGCTCCTCTCTTCGGTTGAAACCCCTAATTGCTCGACGCGAATGAGTAACGAGTCGAGCGCGACTTGCTGCAGAATAAACCTCCGGTAGTTTCCCCGGTTGTCAATCGTGTGGGGATCCCAGTGACCAAACTGGTAGTTGGGTCGTTTCCCCACGGGATGGTCAAAGTCGTAGGCCCGCGGATCAAGGGCCACTTCGGACAAGAGTTCGGGGTCAAACCACGCTTCGCGGAGCAGGTCCGCATCTGTTTTGCGCAGAATTTCAATGGTCGTGCTAATCAGCTCCTCATAAGGACCATGGGAAAAGCCAACCTGCTCAATGTAAAGTGGTATTGGCCGGACCCACTCGTGCTTGTAAGGCTCCATTGCCGATTCCGATTCGAGCACAGCTACGGGACGATATCCAAGGTGATCGTTTAATTTCTGAATAGCCCCATCAATAATGCGGTTCGTCTCATCCCATGGCCCTCCCTGGACCAAAATCGCCTCGAAGGCACGGCCCAGAAAAAATGGTCGCCACAACTGGCTGTCCTTTTGGTGCCCCAAAAGGTCGCAATGAAACTGACGGTAGGCTGGCAGCAGGTGCTCGAACAACAACTTATTGACTGCCCGGGCCTGGGTCACGTCTGCAAAAGCACATTCACTGGCAGCCAAGTCGTCGATCCGCTCGGAAATCGCCTGGCAGAGTCGACTTGCTATGCAATTCTCCTCGCGGTTGGCGTCTCTTTCAATCCGGCAAAACAGTTGGTTAATGGTTGCCAGGAATCTGTCGTCGCTCAAACCGCTCGAAAAATTCAGGTAGCCGACTACTTCTTGAAGTAGCTCAGAAAAATCCAGATCCGATTGAGGAGGTGTTGTGCTCATTCGTATTCGCGTGCCAAGTGTCTGCCATACTCTAAAGGATGGATCACGAAGTGGTCTAGCGGGCGAAAAGGAATACTGACCGCCACAGTGAGATTCCCGCCCGACCGTCAGACATCCATACCTGGAAGATGTCCGGTACTGCGGAACACTATGGCAGTTGAGCAGCCTAGTTTCCTGGCTAAATCACCTCTTCCAAGGTACCGTACCTGCTCACCCCCCAGTTGGTGCAATTCGTTTTCCCCCCAAGTACAATAGAAAAGAGCCAAATATTGTTCGTACGTGGAGAAAATTTCCCATGGCTGGATCCAGACCGCTTATTGCACTCGCCATCGCACTTTTCACAGTCACACTACTGGTCGCCATTGAACCTGTGGATGCAATTCCGCTAGGGAAAGACTTAGTGCCCCGCGAGGTTGCCCGCCGGCATGGACTAATGCGTGCCTGGTTTAGGCAAATTGAACTGGATCCCGCATACAGCCAGATTACTGATTGGAAACTTGACCATAACGAGTTTTTTGTTGTCACCAACGTCGGGCTTGTGCAAGGTATCAACGTCAACACAGGCGAAAGCTTGTGGGTTTCACGAATTGGTAATCCGAGTTATCCGTCTCTCGGGCCATCGGTCGACGCAACCCGTGTTGTAGTCATCAATGGATCGACGATCTACGTCCTCAACCGCAAGACCGGGCGAGTGATGGATGAAAAAATCATTGATGGAGCTCCAGGTGCTGCTGCTGCACTCTCGAAAAGGTTTGTTTTTGTACCCCTCTTGAACGGACGCGTCATTGGATACCCGCTGGACGACTCAGCTCCTTTTCCTTGGTTTTACCAGTCTGCCGGACATGCTACGCTCCCACCGGTTGTGACCCCTGGCGGATTAATCTGGACGACCAGTTCTGGAAACCTTTACCTGGCCAATGCGTCCAACCCAGAAATTCAGTACAAAATTAAAACTCGCGGCCCCTTTGCCGGAACTCCAAGTTACTTCGGCCGTTCTATCTTTGCCGTCTCTGCCCAGGGCAAGCTGTTTGCAATCGATGAGTCGACTGGGACAGTCGATTGGAAATTCGTGTTGGGATACCCAACACAAAGTCCAGCCGTAGTGATCGAAGATAGGGTTTATTCAACTTCCGACCAACCGGCACTCTTCTCCGTGGAACGAACAACAGGCATCCTGGCCTGGAAGCTGTCTGGTATTCGCCATTTCGCCATGGCCACAAGTCAACACATCTATGGACTCGACTTTGCAAATCGGCTGGTGACGCTGCAAAAACAAAATGGCGCCCCACTCAGCCGCCTGCAACTGGATTCTGATATTCGGGTGGTCTTGAACGACCAGAGTGATCGGCTCCTGCTGATCTCCAACACCGGTACCGTACAATGTTTCCACGAATTGGGAGCCGCACAGCCTACCTACTACGGCGACCAACCCTCCCAAGCTGCCGAAGGCACAGCGGAACCACCTGCGGACAAGCCAACCCCACCACCAGCCAAAGCGGCCCCCAAGGAGGTTGAAGAAGACCCGTTTGGTGGCGATTCCGGTGATGAACCAGCCGGCAATATGCAAGACGATCCGTTTGGTGGTTTCGACGATCAGGAAGACAATAACCCGTTCTTTTAATCATCGAACGCGTGTAAAGCTGCTCCCTTGCCCGCTTCCGGTAGGGTCTACGCGTTTCTTGACTTTGCCAACCTCGCAAAAAGTCTCAATGACCGCCCACCAAGTCAGGCGGTTGTGCGGATCCGGCGCATCCGGCCAACCCTAAGGCCAAGTCGCCTCCGCAGGCCAATTTTTGCGGCAACGCGGCAGCATCCGTTGGCCCCGATCAATCCCAACGGGTAAATCTTACTTGCCCATTCAAATTTTTTGACAACGCATCCGACCACTTCACGCCGAAGTCATAAACTTCCCACTGGAATCGCGTTATCGGCAGGAGTCCGTTCCTCACAACCATGTTGCTAGCACGTGTCTCTCTTGTGACCAAGGTGCCTCTGGTCGTATGATTCCCAGCCATGACTGACGACGCCAAATCCCAACCGCCCGTTTCGGCCGACAGCTTGCGCCAGGCCTTTTCGAAAATGCTGGGCAAGCCCGCAGTTGACAATTCCGATCCAAGCTCAGCGATCGCTCCAAACAACACATCATCACCTGCTGCTGGCGGGCAAAATTCCAGTGGAGTGAACCCGCGCTCGATTGTTGAGGCGATGTTGTTTGTTGGACAAGCTGACGCCCGACCACTCTCTGCTCGCGAAATGGCAGCCCGCATGCGAGGCGTCAGTCCAAACGAAGTTGACACGGCGGTTGAAGCCTTAAATCGCATCTACGAAGAAGCCGGTACGGCTTATGAGATATCGCATGTTGCAGAGGGCTACCAGTTGAAACTGCGGTGTGAATTCGAGCGGATCCGCGACAAATTCTACGGGCGTACTCAGGAAGCCAAACTTTCAGCAGCCACCATCGAGGTCCTATCGGTCGTCGCCTATTATCAACCGTTAACGCTTCAAAAAATCAACGAACTTCGAGGAATATCCAGTGGCGGACTGCTGGCATCGCTAGTTCGTCGCAAGCTGGTTGCAATCACGCGGACCGAGGACCGGCCCAACGTGCCAGACTATGTCACCACCGAACGCTTCTTGCGCCTGTTCCACCTGCGGAATCTTGAAGATCTACCGCAAAACGAAGAGCTGTCGGCAGCTTAGGGCCTAAGCTGCTTGCCAGCAGCCCAACTCAATCGGCGCAAGCCATTTGTGAGAAACATGTTGTGGAAAACTCGTTTTTTTCCCGGCTGACGACACCGTAGTTCGTCGTTAGAATTGAGGCAGGAGCTGGGGCTCGACTTTCGCGGTACGAGGTACCAGCTGTCCAAGACCACCCAACTTGATCAGCCGATTTTCTAATTAGATACTCAATCTGTTCTCTGTGACGATCATTACGGGCGGGCGACCCCGCTCTCGATCTCCCCTTTCAGGACCTACCATTTGGCGTGATTCGCTCGTCCTTCTGACTCCTGCTTTTGGTCATCGACCACTGGCACCACCTGGAACGGTTCGAGCAACTTCATGGGGCTGTCTTACCCAAGTCATTTTCCCAACCAGGAGTTGTTGGCCTAATCAACTTACTTCGATCGCATGACCCATTGCCGTGACCGATCTGAAATACTTGCCCAGCTTCGGGCTGCGGCCCCATCGGTCTTGCCGTCGCTACTGTCGTGTGATTTTTCCAATCTAGAACGAGAACTTCAGCAGTTGCAGGAAGCAGCCGTTACCTCGCTTCACTTCGATGTGATGGATGGTGTGTTTGTACCGAACTTTACTTATGGAATGCCCGTTATTGCCGCGCTTCGCGATCGGACCAACTTAATTTTTGATGTGCATTTGATGATCACTGAACCTGCACGTCACGTGAAACATTTTCGGGACGCTGGTGCCGATGTGATTACCATCCATGCCGAGGCGGTTGATGACCCTCGCCCTGTCCTCGACGAGATTCGTCGGCTTGGGGCAGCAGCTGGCCTGGCAATCAACCCTTCGACGCCAGTCGAGACCATCGAGTCAATCCTTCCAAATTGTGACGTAGTTCTCGTGATGAGTGTGGAAGCCGGGTTTGGCGGACAAGCTTTCAACGAGATTGCACTTAAGAAGCTCAAACAACTTTCGATGATGTCGGGCAGCGATCCACTACTTGAAGTCGATGGGGGCATAAACACAACGACTATTGGAGGCTGCGCGGAATCGGGTGCGCAGCTTCTCGTTGTGGGCTCGGCAATTTTTAGTGCAGAGAATTACCAAATTCCTATTAGTGAGCTCCGTGACGTCGCACAAGGTGCTATCGGTATCTCGGGCAATTAATCTCTCTTGGGGCGAAGAATCTTGCAACATTCGCACGAAAAGATGTTTCGAATTATTTTGATCCGCTCGGGCACCACTGAATATGATGAGCAGGGGCGCATTCAGGGGACGCTCGATATACCGCTAAGCAAAGATGGTTGGCGCGAGACCGATGAAGTCATTCTGACGCTCTCGGAAGAATCCATTGCTGCGATCTACACCAGCCCCTGCCAGTCGTCCAAACATGTGGCCAAGGCTTTGGGCGATGCCAAAGAACTCAAACCCAAAACTCTAGAGAAGCTCCAGAATCTCGATCATGGTCTCTGGCAGGGAATGCTCGTAGAAGACGTCAAAGTGAAACAGCCAAAGGTATACCGACAATGGCAAGAACAGCCCGAAACAGTTTGCCCTCCCAACGGAGAAACGGTCTGCGCGGCCAAAGCTCGAATTGCCAACGTCCTCATCAAGCTGGCCAAAAAACACAAGCATGGCGCGCAGATTGCTGTTGTGGTTCCCGAGCCACTTCATTCGCTCTGTCGACATGTCCTGCGGCGTGACGCGCTGGGAGATCTCTGGCACGCCACCCCTGGCAAGGAGGCTCCCGCCTGGGAGCGGATCGACGTAACTCCAGAACTTATCGGTACAGGGTAAGATCAAACCACTAATTCGGGTAGAAAAACCAATTCAACGACGGTTAACACATAGGGCATCCTTCTCCAGGACGATCCCTGTGGGCCGCAGACGCCTCAACTGATATCATTGGATTATGGCCGCCAGCGACGCACCGATCACAACCGAATCGGAGAAACCTCACCGCGAAAAACGGGGAGTGCCGAGTGGACTCTGGATACGCTGTCGGGATTGCGGCGAAACGATCTTTCGCCGCGAAGCCGAACGCCGCATGAACGTCTGCCCAGAGTGCGGCTATCACATGTATCTCTCAGCACAGGACCGCGTGCGATGGGTGCTTGATGAAGGCACCTTTGATGAATGGGATGCCAACCTGGCACCGACCGACCCGCTGGAATTCCACGACAAAAAATCGTATGCCGATCGCCTCCAGGCCGAGCAAGAGCGGACTGGGCTTCGCGATGCGGCCCTGACCGGCAACGGGATGATTCGCGCTCGCCGTGTAGCCCTGGGTGTAACGGACTCCGCTTTCATCATGGGGAGCATGGGCTCTGTCGTCGGCGAGCGACTTACACGATTGATTGAGCGAGCCACGCAAGACAACCTACCGCTGATCATTATCAGTGGATCGGGCGGTGGCGCCCGGATGCACGAAGGAATCCTTTCGTTGATGCAAATGGCCAAGGTTTCCGCAGCACTGGCCCGTTACGATCGGAGCGGGGGTCTGTTTATTTCCGTACTGACCAACCCAACCATGGGTGGCGTGGCCGCCAGCTTTTCTTCCCTGGGAGATCTGATCTTCGCCGAACCCAA
This sequence comes from Lacipirellulaceae bacterium, assembly GCA_965243695.1. GTDB lineage: Bacteria > Planctomycetota > Planctomycetia > Pirellulales > Lacipirellulaceae > JAKVCB01. Next base: position 292,717 of record CBDEWC010000014.1, read on the forward strand.
AGCACTTATTGGCTTTGCGGGACCACGAACCATAAAAGCTACCATTCGCTTGGAACTCCCAAAAGGATTTCAGACGAGTGAGTTTTTACTCGCACACGGATACATTGACCGTATTGTCCGGCGCAACGATCTCAAGAGTGAAATTGCTCGAGTCATCGACTACTGTGGAAAGTAGTGTGGTTTGGAGACCACATGAGGCACAACGGAATCCTGACGTTCAAAGGGTGCCTTTCTCCAACGACGAAGGTCGTGGTTGATTTTGACCTGCAGCCAATTCGGTCTCCACTTCTTTGCTGTTCACTAAAACTGGCTTTCTCATCCTCTCCACACCCTACAAAATTGTCCTAGAAACAGGCAGGGCAACTACGGAGCAGAATACCAGTGCGTATCGGACAATTCTTCAAATCAATGATGGACGGGGGTCGGGTCGATATCGCAAGCCGTTACGAGATTCTCCGCGAAGCCATTTCTGGAACCATGTCGAACTTCCACATGGCCCGCGACCGAAAAACCAATCAAATGGTTGGCCTGAAGATCCTCGACAAACAAAAAACGGCGGCCTTTGAGGCACGTTTCCGCGGCCTGAAGAAACCGACCGAAGGTGCAATTGCCTCCGCAATCACCCATCCTTGTGTTGTTAAGACGCATACCTACGGATTGACAACGAACAACGAACAATTCCTGGTGATGGAGTTTCTCGACGGTCCGGGATTGAACTCACTATTGATCGGACGGAGTGCCCTGCTCGACGGCAACCGACTGAGTTTAATCCGCCAGGCAGCGGAAGGACTCGAAGCTGTCCACAAAGCTGGTTTTATTCACCGCGATATTTGTCCCCGCAATTTTGTTTGCGGGCCGGACGCCTCATCCCTGACCATGATTGACTTCGGGCTCTCCGTCCCGGCCGAACGGCAATACCTGCTCCCGGGTAACCGCACTGGTACCCCGAATTACATGGCACCGGAAGTCATCCGTCGCCGTTCCACCGACCACCGGCTCGATATTTTCGCCTTTGGTGTCTCGATGTACGAATTGTTCGTGTTCGATCTGCCATGGCAACGTGGTACCGACGGCCTGGCTGCGATGACACATGGCCTGACGGCGCCTTCACCAATCCATCGTTTTTATCCAAACATTCACCCTACGCTCGAAGCAGCTATCCTCAAATGCATTGAGGCCAACCCGGAAAATCGCTTTTCCTCGATGACAGAGTTTCTCAGGGCCATTCGGTCCATCGAGCACGAAGATGTTGAACCCGAGTCTTCGATGTGATCCAATGTGCCAAATTGGCTGTCGTGCCCACAGTGAACGAAACCTGATACGGATCGCCACAACAGCCGCCTGACAGGTGGTGCCTCCAGCAGTCGCGTTTCAACTGTTGAGCCTGGCAAAACGATCGGCAGCCTCTTCCCAACGGTTCGCCAGAGCAACCTGAGGCTCAAATGTCTTGATCGGAAAGCTGGCGCGGACCACATCGCGAGCCTGTGCGTGACCGGAAACCTCGCCGGCCGCTTGCACTTGAACTAATAAGTTGCCAATGGCCGTTGCTTCAACGGGCCCGGCGGCAACCGTACGTCCACATGCATCTGCGGCCATCTGATTTAATAATTCATTTTGGCATCCGCCTCCCACAATGTGAATGGTCTCGATCGTATTGCCCGTGAGGTTTTCAATCATCTTCAGCACCTCCCGATAGCAAAGTGCCAGGCTCTCCAAGGCACATCGGATCGTTGCCCCGCGCGATTCAGGTACTGGCTGGCCCGACTGTCGACACAACTTGCCAATCGCCTCGGGCATGTTGTCCGGTGCCACCAACCGGGGGTCATTCGGGTCGATCACCGATACCAAAGGTTCTGCAGCAGCCGCTTCGGAAACCAATTGGTTCCAGTCCATTTTAAAACCATCCCGCTGCCAAATACGGCCACATTCCTGGACGAGCCACATTCCAGTGATGTTCTTCAACAGCCTTGTTGTGCTGCCAATACCTGCCTCGTTCGTAAAGTTCCAACGGGCAACTTCGTCGTTGATGATGGGCGATTTGGTTTCAACACCCATCAGACTCCATGTGCCACTACTCACGTAACACCAATTGGGGCCCTTTTGATCGGGTTGGCCCGGTGAATGACCGGCCGGAACTGCATAGACCGCACTGGCCGTGTCATGGGTACCAGGCAAGACCACGTCGATCCCAGTAAGATTTGTTTCGGCAGCCACCTGGGGAAGCAGGGGACCCAAAGTGGTGCCAGGCAACACGATTTCGCCCAAAATCGAAGCCGGCAAGCCAAGCCGTTCTAACAGCGTGGTCGACCACGACTGACTGTGCGGGTTGTAGAATTGGGTCGTTGACGCATTGGTCTGTTCGATCGCCTTCTCGCCCGTGAGCAACCAGTGCAGCAGGTCTGGAATCATCAGCAACGATTCGGCTGCCTCCAGCGTTGGCGAGCCCGACAGCTTCGCGGCCAGGAGCTGATAAAGTGTGTTGAATTCCAGAAATTGCAAACCGGTTTCTGCAAAGATCTCGTCCCGGGGAACCTGTGCAAATGCCTTCTCAAACATCCCTGTTGTACGTCGATCGCGATAGGCAACGGGGTTACCCAGCAACTCATCGCCCCGACCCAGCAAACCGTAGTCGACACCCCAAGTGTCGATGCCAACACTCCTGATTTGGCTGCCGTATTTGGCCGCCGCCTTGCGGAGACCCGCTTGAACCTGCCTCCAGAGGCCTAACAGGTCCCAATAGAGCGTACTGCCTGCCCGTACAGGACCGTTCTGAAAGCGGTGCAGCTCATCGAGTTGAAGTCGTCCATCCTGAAGAAGTCCAGCCACGACGCGGCCGCTGGAAGCCCCCAGATCAACCGCTAAGAAGACTTTCGCCGCCATTTAAAATCTCCGCGTTCCGTTGGAATTTTGTCAAATTGGCCACGACAGGACTGCAAACGCTCAACTGCGGGACGTTCCTTTAGGTGGCTAAGACCGCCCCCCAGTCCATGCTGGCATCCTGGCTGGCGACTGGTGACACGTCAAGTCCCTGATAAGTCGTTCTGCAGAAAGGAGTTGTGAAAATCATCCCGAGTGCAGATCCGAGCACCACCGGCAGACCATCCCTAGGGTTAAGAGGCGAACCCGAAACAACCGATATGTGTCCAACGTAGGGATAGTTGATTTAGTTGACCAATTTAGATAACTTTAATTAGTGGGGCTCAGATCGATGGGTGCCGTTCCAAAGCCTCTCCAACGGATGGATCCACCACCTCCACGGGATGTGCCGCAGCTTGGCTTGCTCGTGCCCGAAAATCCAGCGCCCGATATGGCCGATCCTCCACCGGCACCAACGCAGTCCAACACCATGACCGATTTGCAAGCTGCCACTCCGCTTCGACCGCATGCCGAACCGGCAACGCCCCTGGAACCGACTGCAGAGTTGTTGGAAGAATTGAAAGAGGCCAACCACAGCCTGGAAACGGCAACGCCCGAAGCGATCATTCAATGGGCAAGTGACCGATTTGCACCCCACCTGACCATGGCAACCGCCTTTGGTCCGGAAGGATGCGTCATTCTCTCGATGCTTTCTCGCGTGGCACCTGCCACTTACGTATTCAACCTCGAAACGGGATATCAATTCCAACAGACCCTCGACCTGCGAGACCAGATTGCGGAAAAGTATGGGATCCAAGTCGATTTACGGAAGCCGGACCTTTCGGTACCCGAGTACGAGGCACTACACGGTGGGCCACTCTACAAGTCCAATCCAGATCAGTGCTGTTTCGATCGCAAGATCACGGTGTTGCGACGAGCGGTCAAGGGCAAGCACGCCTGGATGAGCGGCATTCGTCGCGACCAGAGCTCCGATCGGTCCAAAATTACCACTGTGGCTTGGGACCGCAAGTTTAATCTCGTCAAGATCAGCCCCTTGGCCAGTTGGGTTCAGCAAGATGTGTGGAAACGCATCGCCGACGAAGCAGTCCCCTACAACCGGCTGCATGATCAAGGCTACCCAAGTGTTGGCTGCTGGCCCTGCACCCGTGCCGTGCCGGATGGCAACCACGATGAGCGAGCGGGCCGCTGGAGCGGCACAGAGAAGACCGAGTGTGGCTTGCACTCGCTCGAGGCCGACGGTAGTGGCATCTAGTTCTCGCCACAAGGAACTTAAAAAGTTTTCTGGCACAATCGCTGTCGATCGCGAAAGGAATGGGGCGAGAATCGGACCCGCTACCATTGGATCGTTCCCGTACCGGCTCCATTGACCCAAATCCAACATGAAACTATCTGCCCGAACCGAGTACGCCTGCCTGGCGGTTATGTCTCTGGCCGAGAATTGGTCATCCGCTGCACCTGTGCAAATCCGTCGCATTGCCGAAGAGCAGGGTATTCCGGCGAGGTTTTTGGTGCAAATCCTGTCCCAACTCAAGGGGGGCAGCCTGGTTACCAGCATTCGTGGCGCCGGTGGTGGATACCGACTCAACAAAGCACCAACCGAGATCACGTTGCTGGACGTCATCGAAACGATGGAAGGTGATGGCTGGCCATCGACCAGTTGCGACAAATCGTCACCGCTGGGCAAAACCCTCCTTAGTTTGCGGCAGGAGCTATGCCGCGCTCAGCGCGAACGCTTGGAATCCATTTCACTTGCTGAACTGGTCGAGCGAGCTGCAGTAGATGCCGAACCCATGTGGTACATCTAAATGTGTTCCCATGCCCTCAACGATGTACTCATTACTGGCCTGGGCGTGGTTTCGCCAATAGGCCTGGATCACCAGGCGGTTTGGCAAGCCATCCAATCAAAAACAAGCGGGGTAGCACCGTGGCCTGAAATGGCTGCGGCTCGCTGGATGGCACCCTATTGTGGAGCTGTCCGCAACTTCGATGGCAAGGCGTTCGTGAAACCGCGCAAAAGCCTCAAGATCATGTGTTCTGAAATGCAGTTCGCCTCCGCTGCGGCTGAACTTGCCTGGGAAGATGCCGGACTCGAAGAAAACGGTATCGACCCAGAGCGATCAGGAATCGTGTCGGCTGCCGCTGGAGAGCAATTTTGCGACTTGGAAGAACTACAGGCATCCTATCTTGCATGGATGCGGGAGGAACCTTTTAACCGCCAATGTTGGCCAAGATCTGCAATTGATGAACTCTTTCCGCTCTGGTTGCTGAAGTACCTCCCGAACCTCAATGCCTGCCACATTGGTATTCGCAGGGATTTCCGCGGACCCACGAACACCATCTCCATTGGCGATCCATCAAGTCTGCATGCGATTGCCGAGGCAGCTCAAATCATTCTCCGAGGCAGTGCCGACTTGATGTTGGCCGGTGGAAGTTCTTCCTGTCTTTCGGCAACTCTCACCGCATTCCACGCCGGGGCCAGGCTGGCGGTCAGTGACCGTCCACCTGCGGAAATCTGCCGCCCGTTCGATCGGGACCATATGGGTATGGTGTACGGGGAAGGTGCGGCGTTTTTTGTCCTCGAAAGCCGGGCTCATGCGGCCCGCCGAGGTGCCAATGCCATTGGCCGCGTTGTTGCTGCAGCATCTCGTTGTGAACCTTCTGCTTTTAACTGCGACTATTCGGGAAAATCGACGGCCGGGGCAATCCGAGCCGTTCTTCATCAGGCCGATTTAGAGCCCAACCAGATCGGTCATATCAACGCCCACGGTAACAGCACCGTCGAAGACGACCCGGCCGAAGCGCAGGCCATTCAAAACACCGTGGGCAACGTGCCGGTGACCGCGCCCAAGAGTTTTTTTGGAAACCTCAACCAGGCAAGCGGTGCTGTTGAACTCGCCGTGAGCTTGATTGCGCTGGAGCAGGGAGTGATTCCGCCCACACTCAATTATGAAAACCCCAACCCGGCTTGCCCGGTGAACGTCGTCACCGAGGTCCAACCGACTGAAAATCGAACGTGTTTGGCGCTGAATCATTCGCCCAACGGACAGGCAACGGCCCTTGTGATCGCCGAGGCGTAGTGCGATCCGCCCAGGCGTTGGTGCAGCCTTAACGGCGCATGGCCCGGTCCATGTCGCGCTGCATGTCCCGTTTTTTCATCGACTCACGCTTGTCGAAGAGCTTCTTGCCACGACAAATCCCTAACAGGAGTTTGGCTCGGCCCCGTTTGAAATACATTTTCAATGGCACTAGCGTGAGGCCCCTTTCGAACGCCTGATCGGCAAACTTTTTGATCTCCCGGCGATGCAACAACAACTTGCGCCGTCGGCGGGGTTGGTGATTGAGGGCGTTGGCAAACTTGTATTCGGGGATGTCCGCTCCCACCAGCCAGACTTCGTTCCCTTCGACCCGCCCATGCGCCTCGTCCAGCGAAAGGCTCCCTTGGCGCAAGCTCTTCACCTCACTGCCGACTAGAGCAATACCGCACTCCAGCGTGTCGAGCACCTGGTAGTTATGCCGCGCTTTGCGGTTCTGGGCGATAACTTTTTCATTCTTGTTATCACCGGACGACTTGTCCTGTTTTCTTTTTTTTGATTTGGACATGGGAGTCAGAAACCCTGCAGCAAAGCGCTACTGGTAATCTGCCTCCGAGATGGGAGCAGCCAGCTGGTAGTTTGAGGTATCTTCCCCACGTGGATCGACACATTTACGGCCATTGGGGGTCATGAGCTGCTGATACACCAGGTAATCGATATCGGGCTGGATCGAAAGGCCATGGCCATCGGCAAAAATCACGTTGAAGACACCGGCCGGATGGTTACTCGCCGGGCGGGCATAGAAGGGCTCCTCCTCAGCATTCGACGCAAACGGATCTCCGCTACCTTCCTGGCTGAACCGCTCCTGACCATTTGGATCAACAACCCACACCATACCAAAATGCTGCTCTCCTGCCTGAAATGGCGAAACTCCCAACCAGGTATACGCCCCATTCTTGTGGTTATTTTCTCCTAACATGAGCGTCGTCGAGGCGCCATCACGAATGCCTGCGAGCCGTGTCTTCACGTTATTGCCATTCACACTCAGGTTGTGGAACAAACCGTTCTCTTTTGCATCACCTACGAAATCATTAGCGACGCCACTGTTGTCACAGCTAAATCCGGTACCATTCCAATCCCAGGCTCCAGCATTTGCAACATACGACAAGCCGGCATTGTCCGGATTGACTGTGACATCCGTATCGCCCGTACAGACAAAGACTTCCACGGGACGAATGGGATCGTTTTGGAAGGTGCCGTCGACAATCCGGTCCCAGAGATCTTGCCGTTCAAGCTGTGGGAGAATGCGGGCCGCCCAACTCACGCGCGATCCACCCCTTTCGCCTGCCCCAGCGGCACTACTGCTCGCATAAGTCGAATTGGCCATGCTAGTGCCAGCGACCGTTGCATACCCGCCATCGCTACGCTTGACTGGCTGGACATAGCCGGGAAAATTTCCCTTGGTCGATTCGAAGTTGAGCATCGCCATACCCAGGTTTCGCTGGTTATTGGCGCACTGGGTCATCATCGCCCGGCCCCGGGCGGCGTTGACCGCCGGCAACAGCAAGGCGACCAGTAATCCGATAATCGTGATCACGACCAATAGTTCCACTAACGTAAAACCAGCCGGCCGATGCGCGATTGTCGGCAATTTCACCTGGGTCAAGCCGCCCGCTGTGTAGCGGGAATGCGTCGTCATGGCACGTCCTCCGATAGATTGTTCCGATTCTCTTGTCCGCACCGTTCCCTGGCAGCGCCCTCGGGCTGCCTTCGGCGGCCATGCGGAACCCTTCAGTCAATAGCCTCTCTCCGTTGCTATTATCGCGAATAACGTCGTAAAAAACCAGCGGTGACCCATTCCCCTCACGACCTTGCCCAGCGGTCGAATTGGACGAAAAACCCTTAAAATCCCGCGTCACCTCCGCAGTGGCCAGTGAACCTCCCGGCAGGCTATTCTCCGGTTCCAGCCAGACACTGCCTGTCGGCAGGTCGCAGCCTCGGGCAGGCCCAGAGGACTCGCAGGCCATCGGCCGTCAGCACGGGTTTCCCCATTGGCAACCAAGAACCTCCCCAGCAAACACCCATGGGAGCGACTATAATTGGGTTGCCGGGTAAGGTATCCTGGTGCACAGAAGGCCATCCTATCCCCGCCACAGATACGCTCGCAGGCTGGGGCAAACCTGACCGGCCGTCTAAATAGACCGACTGGAAAAATGAACCGAGGGCAAACTCATGCTCAACCCCACGCTCTTCCCCCTATTGAGCCCGCTTTCAAGCGTCCTGCTGTTGGCCCAGGCACAAATTCTGCAGAACAACTTTTTGAAGCTCGCGATGTTCGCCGTGTCTGCGATCATCCTTTTCGTATTCGTCCTTATTCTCTTTAGTTATGGCAGACTTTGGCTTCGCGCGTTTGCTTCCAGGGCACAGGTGCGAATGGTTGATTTAATCGGCATGACCTTACGAAAGGTGCAATCACGCACCATTGTCGACGCGAAGATTATGGCCATGCAGGCGGGTATCGAAACCCATCCCGAGTTCGGCATCACTACCCGACGGCTTGAAGCCCACTACCTCGCTGGCGGAAATGTGCCGCGGGTAATCAGCGCCATCATTGCAGCACAGCGGGCCGATATCGACTTGGACTTTGACCGGGCAGCGGCTATTGATCTTGCTGGGCGTGATGTGCTCGCTGCCGTCAAAACAAGTGTCTATCCTAAAGTCATCGACTGCCCCGATCCAGACAAGTCGACCAAGGCAACCCTTAGTGCGGTTGCAAAAAATGGTGTTGAGCTTCGCGTTCGAGCACGGGTCACCGTGCGCACCAATCTCTCTCAGCTGATTGGGGGCGCAACTGAAGAGACCATCATTGCCCGGGTTGGCGAAGGCATCATTACAGCCATTGGATCGGCCGGAGACCATCTCGCGGTGATGGAGAATCCTGATCGTATTTCCAAGGCAGTACTTGCCCGTGGACTGGATGCGCACACTGCCTTCGAGATCGTTTCCATCGACATTGCGGATATCGACATTGGGGAAAACATTGGCGCCCGACTCCAAGCTGATCAGGCTGAAGCCGATACCCGCAAGGCACAAGCCCTGGCCGAACAACGGCGGGCCAATGCCATTGCTCTTGAGCAAGAGAACAAGGCAACCGTAGCTGCAAACCGCGCAAAAGTGTTCCTCGCCAAAGCTGAGGTTCCACAGGCCATGGCCGAGGCATTCCGCAATGGCAGCCTACAAACGGCGCCGGACAACGGACAGCGCTGATACCAACCGTGCCGGAGCTGATACCAACCGTGCCGGACCGGACGCAGACTCTTCCGCTGGCCAACTGGCAGTTGGCGTAGAAATACAGTTCGCACTTTGCTGCGTCGCGCTACTCAGGCCCCCTGTTTGATCAGACGTGGCAAATCTGAAAACTGCCCGAAAATTCAACCGGCATTGCCGCCTTAACACTACTGCCGACTTAACACGTGCTTGAAAATATCCTGGAAATATGGTGACAGCTCTTCGTGTTGCTCGGCGAGGCTCCACAGGCCGTCCTTAAACTCCAATTCGAACGTATCCTCATATTCACTAACTCGTTCAGTGACGGCTGGTTTCACTAAATCTTTCAGGCGTCCCTGCGAGGTTCTTGCCGTGACGGACTCGTCCAAATCATCGAGCCGGTCAGGGTCCGTATCTGAGAAGGGCTCCTCGATACCCAGTTGCCCGGCAGCCTTGGATTTCTGTTCCTTTCCCTCTTCTTCATCTTCATCCTCCTTGTCATCCACCGTCGATCGATAAGTGGAATTCAAACGCGTATCGACCGTGATCTGCGCCTTGTAATTGTCGGTTGCGGTCGCCGGAGGAATCAACTCGTCCTTCACCGTTCGCTCCATCTTCGTTGTAAACGCGGACCCCCTGCTTCGCGACGGATCCGTGGTTACCCCTTCAACCTGCCGGCGAAATACCACCATGATTTCCTTGTATATTTTCTCCGGGCTCGGACTGGCCACTAACTCCGTGCTGTTATGACTGACCGCCGATGAGCGTTGTCCACCACAACCGGAGCTGCCCAGTATCAGCAGCGCCATGGCAATCCAAAAACACGAAGCATAGCTTGCCCCTACACCCACAGCAGAGACACTCCCTTCCCGACTTCGTACCCATTCCTTGGTTTGTTCGTCACAAAAGTTTTCCATAGCAATTCGGCTCCATTGAAATTCGCACCTTGACCAGGCCACATCGTGCTGGAAGTACCCACAAGAAGTCCGCCCTGCCGTTCGGCGGAGCGACAAACAAACCGAATTCATTTAGAATCCGCCGAATGGATCTTCGTCCTGGCCACCTTCCCCAAAAGGTTGATCTCCCATTCCTTCAGAATCGTCGGCAAATGGATCTTTCTCATCCGAAGCCTGCTGTGAATCCGATCCAAAAGGACCTTTTTCCTCCTGCTGGCCCGAATCCTCAGCAACAGGATCTCTTTGTTTTTTATTGCCCGCCTGGTCAGCGAAGGGATTCGTCACAGCGTCCAACGCGGGATTATGCAAATCGACCTGCTGACCCGCGTGAGTGCCAACTGTTCTTTGTTGTTGAATAACCTCACCGGATCGAAGCATAGTTTGAGGTCGCGTCGGTTTTTGCTCTGGATCAAAGTCACCCGCCACCACGCCATCGGTCAACCGATCCAGCGAAACAGGTACGCGGCGCCGAGTTACTGAGGCCTCTGTTCTTTTCTGTTGTTCATACCGTTTTTGCTGACGTTGTCGACCCGCGATCGCATGTTGTAGCCGTGCGTTTTCGCGGTACTTCTCCAAGGTAAGGCGGGTCGGCCCCTGGATCCGTTCCAGTGCGCGGCCCACCGCGTATTGACCAGGACTTTTCGCTTCAAGCATTGCACCGTTACCGAAGTCATTGAGTGCTTCTACTGTACGGCCCAACTTCAAGCGATTGAGTGCGCGGAAATAGTAGGGGCGGGGATCCCTGGAATTGACTTCTATCGCACGTGTCAGGCATTGATCTGCCAACACGCTATCTCCGGAAAAATGAGCATGCACACCGCGCCCATAGCTTTCAAGGGCGACAGGCGGATATTGGGCCGAAGTGACAGTCGCGACTGCCATCCACCAGGCAACGAAACCTGCAACGAGTCCGATTCGCATGATTAATCCTGTATCTTGCAGCTTTAAATGAATTTCTCAAAGTGGCCCAATCCCAAAACGGCGGGCAATTCTTCGCTCGTTAGCTTATGGCCAGGGTTGCCGTCTTTTCGGTGAAGCCGCCCGCGATAAGTTGCTCGGGGTCTCCCAACCCCAAACTCGCTGTCTGCCGGCCCATCTGCAATTTATCAATTCGAGACTTTACCTCGTCGAACTGTTCGCGCTCCATGCGTCCAAGGCGATCCCTCTCAAGACCAAGCTTCAACGCTTCCTTCCAGGCACCAAGCGCATCGCTGTTTTGCCCGGCACCCAGATGGGCAATCGTCTTGTGAAAATACTTGGCCGCCGTCGGATTGTCGGTCACCGATAGTTTAAGATCCTCAATTGCTTCATCAAACTGATTGTTCGCAATGAACACAACCGCCCGCGTGTCAAGGATATCGGGGCTGGGACCAAGAATATCGACGGCTTCGCTAATAAACCTAATAGCTCCACCCTGATCACTGCCTTGTAACGCCAACAAGTAGCTCAAATTATTGAGCACGATGGCGCGTCCGCGACCACGCAAATCGCGCCGGCTAAGAAGTCTTTTATATCCCTCGGCTGCTGCATCGTAATTTTGTCGAACATCGTTGAACTCAGCCTGCTGCATCAACAGTGGAATCGATTCTGGATCCCTACGCAACGCTCCGTCAAGCCACCCAAGGATCTTGCCATCGAACAAGTCTCCTGCATCGTCCTCGCGAGCTCGGACAACTTTAATGGCTACCTGAACAACAGCTGGTGCTGCTTCTGCCGTATAGACCTGATCAAGCAAACCAAAACATTGTTCAAGCTCTTGATGAACGCCGATGAATTCAGCAAGCTTGAGAACTTTCGCCCGATCGCGCTGCACAAGGTAGCGATATAACTTAAACGCCGTATCTTTGTCGTCCAACTCGGCAACCAGCAAATCAGCGATTTTCTCGATCCGATTCAATTCCCCGTCGCCAACCGTATCCAAATCTTGGGGCAAGGTGCGCAGGAGGGCCTGGCGGGCGCTTGCTTGCTTTCCCGTTTTGGCAGCAACCTTGGCAATCAAATCAAGCGTGCCGATATTGTCAGGATTCAATTGCATAAGTTTCTTCAGGTGGCGCACAGCCTGGGAGGCACTATCCTTTTTGAGCAACATCTGAATGAAATTGGCACGCGCTTGTGCAACTTCGGGATGGCGGGAAATCACCGACAGCATTTGTTGACGGCACTTGGGCCAATCACCCAAAGCGTAGTAAAGTTGGCCTAACATAAGTTCTGCAGACACATTGAGACGATCCGCCTCCTTGGCCTCTTGCAGTAAGGTCATCGCCTTTTGTCGCGAAATCGGCTCCGGGCGCGGAGCAAGAATCTGTGCCATCTGCAACCGATCTGTCAGTGGAAGCAAACCGTCTTTCGAGTTCGAGGCCAGCAAATTTTCGGCCTTGCGCAAGTTTTGATAATCCCCCGTATTTGCCAGCAACGTCGCTGCAGTCCGGCGAGCCCAAACGACGTTAGCGTTTTCTTCTGGAACTTTGCCTTCGGCCCGGAACCTGAGAATGGTGTTCAAAAGGGGAGTTGCCTTTGCGATTCTCTCCGACCGCTGGTATCCGTTGCGGCCTGTGAGGTAGAACGCAGCGAGTTGGCGATCCAAAAATAAGTTGTCGGGATCTGATTTACAGGCCGACAGATAGAGATTCTCGGCATCGAAAGCCCGCCCCATCACCTCGTAACATTTGGCCACCATCAACGGCAAACGCTCACTACTAAGTCCCAATTGTGCCTCACGCAAAGCTTGTTCAGCGTTTGGGCGATCTTGGTGGTACATATGGTAACTAATGAGAGCCAGCCATGCTTCCTGAACACTTGGATCGAGGGCAACCGAGCGGCGAAATGCCTCCCCCGCCTTCACGTCCGCCTCTTGCTGTTCTTCAGTATTGCGCGATTCGTTTTGCGCAACCTTTGCCATGAGCTGACCATACCAAAGTTGCTTACTCGCATTATCAGCCGCCCCATCAACAACCATTTGCGCCGATTTAATTGCGGCCGGGATATCGTCGTTGTTGAACAAAATTTCCGCGTAAAGCTGTCCTAGCGATTGTTGCCGTGTAGCCTCTGGCAACCGGTCCACAATGAGTTTTGCAGTCTCAAATCCTCCCCTGGCCACCAACAAGCGGACATATTGGATGATCGCACTGCCTGGGAGACGTCCCAATTGTGATGCTTTCTGGTAATGTTTCAACGCGTTGTCTTCGTTCCCCTGAATCAAGGCGATCTCGGCTCGAAGCAAAATCAACCGGTCCCACTCGGGACGGCCTTTAGATGCCGTAGACACGAGCTCGACAATGGCCGGCAAATCTTCGATCGCCAATTCACCTTGTCGCAGTAATGTTAATCGCCGACGCGCCTCGGTATACAAGTAAGTTGGATCTGTTTGATCCACCACGTCTAGAATTCTCTGCTGAGCAGCTTGCATCGAAGCGTCATCACGCGCATCGTGAGCCATGGAGAACAACATAAGTCGTGTAGGCAGATCATTGGGGGCCAGTTCCGTCACCGTAGTCCAGCTACGCAAGGCATCGTCCCGCATTCCGATCTGGTAATACTTGCTAGCCATGGCATACCAAAGCTGGATCTTGTCGTTTGTACTCCAATCGTCGATTCCCTCGGTTAAGGCGGCCAGTTGCTGAGGCAATTCAGCATCATTGATCGCAATCAATAAATTTGCTTTATCAATGCGAAATACAGGCTTGTCACCGAACTCGGAAATCACCCGCTCTTCGAGAAACTTCAACGCCTCGGCTGGACCCTTTTCAGGATCTTGGCTCAACAGGTTTACACCAATCCGTCGGACATTCATATCATCCGGAGCTAATTTATGGGCCTTTTGCAGAAGCTCTTTCGCTTCCAAATACTTACGCAACATCATCTTCACCTCGGCCCGAACCAGTAGTTCATTTTTCTCCGAAAGGTCTCTTCCTTTGATCATCTCCTCCACCGACTGCTCGATTGCAGTCCAATCCTGTTGCTCTTTCGGCACCTCGTGCATCGCTTGGATTTGCGCTCGCCATGAAGGTGCTGCAGCGACCGGACCTGGGACTTGCATCCGAGACATGACCCGCTGCATTCCCAACTTGGCAGGTTCGAGTTTTGGGTTCGCACGTAATGCTTGGTTGTAACAGTCTCGAGCAATCTCGAATTGTCCAAGTTTCTCATGACAGAGGCCCAACTGGATATCGATTTGGCTGGGTATGTCACCACCAAATTGGCCCATCATCGGACGTACTTTTTTCAAGGCCTTGCTTGCTTCGTACCATTTTGACTCACTCAACAGAAGACGTGCGGACATCCATTGAACATACTCTTGGCGAAAACCAGAACTTTGCATGTCTTTAATCGTTTTCCGCATGCCTGTAAAATCTTGGCCTCGAAGCTGGAGGTCCGCCTTGTAAGCCAGCAAGGTCAAACTGTCTGCCTTTTTGACGACTTCAATTCCACGATTCACTTCCGCCAACGCTTCTTCGTATTCGGAGTTGCGCATGGAAACGTCTGCTAACTGTTGGTAGAACCGCGAATCTTCTGGATATTTCTCATTTGCCGTGACGAATAACTGATTTGCTTCGTCGAGATCCCCTTGCTCCTTGAAGAGCAAACCAAGAGCCAACAGGACCTCTTCATCTTCAGGGCTCGATTCGTAAGCCTTCCGAAAGTCGCTTTCGGCGCGGTCGCTATCTTCAGCTTTCCGGTAATACTGGCCCCGGCTGAGATAAGATTCGTATGAATCAGAATTCGCATTGACAAGCTGATCCATCACGCGGTCAGCCAACCCTGGTCGTCCTCGTTGCTCGCGGAGCAAGTCTGCCAGATTGCGATAAACAATAGTTGCATTCGGTGTTTTCGCTTTTGTCTCATCAAAAGTTCCGGTGACCGGATCAAAACCGACAAGTTTGTTCGAGTAAGACTCCGCTTCAGCGTTGCCACCGCGAATCAAGCAACGAGCGCGCAAAACCATGACCTCTTTGTCGTCCGGATTGTTGGTTAGTAAAATGTCGACATGCTTAAGGGCGTCGTTGTAGAGCCGAAACTTACCCGACATGCACAGGTCGACCACTTGACGCCGCAAGTCGTCTCGTTTTGGCAATTTCCTGACTGTGTCTTCCATGACCGTATAGGTGCGCATCAGATCTTCGTTGCGAATATTTTTGTCCGTTTCGATGATTTGGTTCCACGCGTTTGCCCGCGCGACCATAATCTCCTCATCGCCAGGCTTGACCAAAAGGTATTGGCTATACATTTCTTCCGCCTGCCGATAATCTCCCTCCTCCACTAGTTTTTCGGCGCGTTCGATCAGAGAACCCGCGTTGCGGTCAACTTGAAACCGCCACAATCCGTAGACCGCACCCGAGCCCACAACCGAGCAAATCAAAATAGCAGCCAGTACGGTATAATT
The DNA here is from genome assembly GCA_965243695.1 of Lacipirellulaceae bacterium. Taxonomy (GTDB): domain Bacteria; phylum Planctomycetota; class Planctomycetia; order Pirellulales; family Lacipirellulaceae; genus JAKVCB01. The sequence goes on from CBDEWC010000014.1 coordinate 308,229, forward strand.
AACTCGATAACGTTGCATGTTCCCAACCTAAATTGTGAGGGATCGAAGTAATCCGGTGCAGAGAAGGCACGTGCGGTTCAAAGTCGGGGCCAGCTATCGAACCAGTTCTTGTAAGATCATCACCGATCAAGAACTGCCCCTTTGGCCACTACGAAAGTTTGTCACCTTTGGTTCAAAAAAAGGGCGAATTTACTACTGCCACTTTGCGGGTTGGGGGCGATTTGGCATCGTGCCCCGCCGATATTGACCAAACGGTTCATCCACTCCCAAAAAAGCTTGCTTGATTCGACCCATTTTCCAGAGCAGGTCTTGCCTAATCGTATCTTGCCAGAACGATCTGTCAACGAAACTATGCTTTATCAAAGGCCAGCTGCACGGCAAAATCGTTACACCCTATTCAACCATCCCATGGCAGAGGGGCTGGATTGCCAGTTCGGGTGAGCCGCATTCCGATGGGGCGGAATCAACCCCTCTTTAGTTGACGCGAATCGGGATTGGCTTGGAAACTACCGGTTTCTCGCCATTGCTTTTAGCCTGGATCGTAGTCGGGCCCCGGCCCAACCGTGAGGCGGCGATTTCAATCTCACCTTGCTCTCCTGTAATTCGACCCACAACTCGACTATTTTGCATAAATTCGATACTCCTGGCACCCGGTTGAAACGCCACAAGACGAAGCGATCCGGCAGCAGCGACCACCGATTCCGGGACGATAGAGAATTCGAGGTGGTCGTCGTGATTATCGACTTCTATAGGTAGATTGACACGTCCCTGACTCTCAACCGACCCGGCTGCAACCCCCACGATTTGGAACTCGTGATATCCATCGATCAGTTTTGTCGTATCGACCTCGATCTTTCTATCTGGTCCCAACCGGGTGTGCATCACACCGTCAATGTGCAGTTCAAAGAAGCGGACTTTCCCCTGCCAAAGCGAACTCACTTTTGGCAAAAGGGTTACTTTTCCTTGAACCGTATCACCTGCCTGCAAACCGTCGACCTGGATGAGCGGCGGTCTCGCCCAGGGTTGGCAAAGCGGATCCCCCACAATTAACAACTGGTAAGGTGAAGCGACTGATTGGTAAAACGCCTCCGCAAGGGATGAACCGCGAACGTAGTGTTCGTCGAGCGACGGAAGTGGGAACTTCGCCTGGATAGCATATGGCTCGAAGACCGTGCCACACGCTCCGGCCGCACCATGTCTTAAAAAACTGGTCAGCGGCGTCTGCCCAGCCGTAGAGAGCATCACTCCCCCCAGGCTTGTTAAGTTGTCACAAATCGCACCAGGAAGAAGCGTATCTTCGGCTCGGTCCATATCGAAGTCGGCAGTTCCCGTGACGATTCCCAGAATATCATGGCGTCCCCTCGGTATATCTCCCTGGAGCACCTCCGCACCAACTCCTAATGCTTCAAGCCGCTTGACCACCGCTGGGAAACAGGCATGTCGCGTAGACGAGCGGACTCCCTTCCGTTGCATAAAATAGAAGGTCCCATCGGGATGTGTTGCATCAGCCTTAACGGAACGATGAAGATACGACAGCACCTCGTCGACTGTATTGCCTCGACCAGTGGTCACACCAAGCATTACCGAGAGAAAATAACGTTGGCCCTTTTTGATATCCCGCGTACGGGCGCCATTTTGGTCCCATTGGTAATTGGCTCGAAAAGCACGCGTTGTAAAGTTGGCCAACTCCTGGCAACGCGAAAGATTTTGTCCTTGGATGCCCGCGACATACCAGTTTGCGTTGCGCCGTAAAAACCCCTCATTTTTGAGCTGGATGTATGGCCACAGGTAGGTCGATCCTGTAAGCGAAGCGATGGGGCGCATTGTCGGCGATAATTTAAGTTCAGCGAACTCCTCGTCGAATTCAATCCGCCACGGAAAATCGCTCGAATAGACAACATAATCGATTTGTAATCCGAGTTTTCTTTCGTCAATGGCTTGCAATATGGGTTGAAGTAAACGCTGGCGAAACTTCTCTCCCTTGCAGGCCTCGATTCCACCCTTCCAATCAATGTAGAGAATGTGTGAGGCAGGCACATCCCGAAGCTGGATGTAGTGATTCGCTATGGTCTTCGAACTCTCACTCTGAGCATTGACAACTATTAGAATATTTTCCGGACCTCCACCGGCGAAGACACCGGCACTCACTAGCAAAAAACCCGCGAGCCACGCCACGGTTCCCCGGGTATACATCCACACCCAATTTACAATTTCTTGCTTCCTGCCCCCTGAAAGCTGTGGTTTGCCCTCAATGGTCGATCCGGATATTTGGCAGAACCTTTCCTGCAACATATTGCCCCCCACTCTCCATTGACCACTGGCGGTCAGCGAGGCACATTTGCCTGAAAGCGTGTTCGTTACTGACGCGGCGTCACTCATATTCCAATCACTGACCCAATCTCGAAATCGGTTGTGATCACCGCCCATGACCTCGCTATGTTTTTGCCGACAACACCACCTATGGTCTACCACAGGGGCAATGGGGCAGTCCATGCTGTACGATTCACATTTTGAAGAGTTCGCCAGAAAATGCGCAGGTTATGTCGCCCGCCAAATTAGCCGGAGGTGGCAACAGGTGCTATTGGACACCGCCGACCGCCTGCAGGCCTAGTTTGAACTGATCCCAGGGCGATGGCGGTACAAGCAGCCAACAGCAATGCAGACGGTTCGGGAACCGTGTTGTTATCGGCAGAACTATTTGCGGTCATAATGAAATTGCTTTTCCAAATGATGTAGTCAGCCTGGTCCACGGTGCCATTTCCATTGCCATCGGCAGCAAGGTCCATGGTCGATCCTAGCGTGTCGTACCATAGGGTGTAGTCGCTGGCATCGACGGCGCCATCCTGGTTGTAATCGCCTGCCAGATTTGCTGGCAGATTTGCAACGACGGTGAGAATGGCACCGGCAGTGGTATAGGCAACGTTGCCCGAAAACCCGTCGGGTAGCAGCAGTGTGTCGAAGGTGCCGTTTCTGGTCCCGGTGGCCGTGAGAAATTCAAAGGAATCATTGGCAGCAGGTACAAACGGGGTTCCACCTTCCAAACCGACAAACAGGACTTCCAGCGTGCCAGCCAGCGACACATCACCATCGATGATCAACTGATCAAACTCGGTACCGGGTGTCGTACCACCAATCTCAATGGCCAGAATGCCGCTGACCGTATTCGCATAGCGACCCTCAATGTTAAGCGTTCCAACCCCATCGCCCGGCTCCACCCGACCGTCACGATTCTCGACCTGGCCTGCGATGGGCCCGCTGCCAGTGAGAATGGTACCTGACCCACCGAGTATTCCCCCACGCATGTCGATGAACTGTGCATCAATCGTGCCGCCTGCCAACTTGATTTCTCCGCCGGTTTTAAGGTTCACTCCTGAAAAGGTCGTCAAGGTATCACCTTCGTCTATGCGCAAAGTCATCGTGCCACTCCCTGTACCCGCCACATTCAATTCCCAAACGGTTACATCGGCCGAAAGGACCACCTCTTGAGTGGCTCCAGCTACCTGGTTGAGGTTGGCAACGCCAAGTTGATCGGGGAGCGCCACAGCGTCCCAATGCGCCCCATCACTCCAATCAGCGCTGCTTGCGGTCGCCACCCAATGGAATGGACTGGTGACGGGATCGCCAATATACAACTGGGGGCCGATGCCTCCACTACCTAGAGCCGGCTGCGGATCAATTACAAGATTGCGCCCGGCGAAAAGATTCATCCCAACAATGCCATCAACAATGTTAATCGGGTTCGACGCATCCGTAACATTGAGTGCCAGAACCGGTACATTCAACACCGTAAATGTACCGCCAACCGTCTCAATGGTGAATTCATCCACAAAGAAACCGGGGACATCGAATGCAGTGCCGCCCGATCCCACAATGGCAATCGTAAACTCGGGATCATCGAGCAGAGGGTCGAAGCCTAGTCGTACGGCGTTGAGTTCCGACACCACGGTTACCGATGCACCGGTGTCGAAAAAGAAACTGGACTCCTCTAGCGATTGGCCACCGTTGGCAACATCAACGCTGACAAACATACCCCCAACCGACAGCAATCCATCGCTGTGAAGAGAGTGCGCGGTTGGATTGTCGTGGGCAGGACGTCCTTCCAAAAGACCCATGAAGTCGGGAATATAAGCGGGGGGATTCACAAAAGAACCGCCCGGAAGCAGCATCAAAGGTGCCCGCCGCAATATTCCCTGACCGCCACTCCCCAACGGCAGGAACTCAATTTGTGGAGTCCGCACTGTTTTTCCCGCAAGTTCAAAAATCTGGGGTTGGTCATTTCTGATTGAGACCGAGTATTGACTTGCGAAAGGCAGCCCCAAGATGTTCGGAAGCTCCGTATCTGGCGGCAAACTTAATAAGGACACACTAGTCTGGCCAATCATCGTAGACGGGTTTAGCGTCAGAGGTGTTGTCCCCGTGCGATTTCCCAACCCGGTTGCGTAGATGCCAACGGGGTCATTGACAAGCGCATCGAGCGAACCTGTTGCCCCTCCGAGGGCAACGGTCACCGCACCCGCAAAACCTTCTCCCGCGATGTCGAAGTCCGTATACGCCGCATTGGTAAGAAGTGACCCATTTGCTCCCGTGTCGAGCAGGGCGACGTCGTAATGAGCAGAACCACCGATTCCCAAAAAATTTCCGCCCGTTGGACTAGGGCTGGGATCAGCCACGCTAAAGAGGAGATCTTCGTCGAGCGTTTGAAACTCGTCGGTGAGCCCAATCCCCACTAACGGCAGAAACCCCTCCAGGGCAATCTCATTCGCCCAGCCGGCACTCGCGATGCAAACTGCTAAAATCACGATTGGGGCAACAACGAATGGCAGGATTTTTCCGCGCCGAATCTGGCTGATCATTTGCCGCCTCCACTTCACGTCTACTGCAGCCTCGACGTCTGCAGGGCCCGCTCCTGGTCCGTATTCCCTCCCTCTTTAAGCGTAAATGACGGCAAGAACCACGTCAAGAAAACAGGGTTTTTTACACGTCGAGGAGGCTTTTTGGCAACTCAGTCGTTGCCAACCGTCGGTCGACCAATGCTATGGTAAATGAAGCCCCGCTCCCGCATCTGCTCGAGCTCATAAAGATTGCGGCCGTCAAAGATTACTGGTTTGCGCATCTGGGCACGCATCTTTTCAAAATCTGGCCGTTGATAATCACCCCATTCGGTCATAATGACCAGGGCATCGGCATTATCGAGAACGTCGGTTTGCCTCGCGCAATAGGTCAATCGATCACCGAATTCGCCGCGCACATTGGCCATCGCTTCGGGATCGTGCACACGGACGGTCGCGGCCTTTTGCAAAAGCCATTCAATCAGTATCAGTGCCGGTGCTTCGCGTATATCGTCGGTCCTCGGCTTGAATGCCAACCCCCAAATTGCGATCACCTTGCCGCCGAGATCTCCCTCAAAGAAGGCTTCCATTTTTTTTGGCATAATTCGCTTCTGGTCATCATTCACTGCGTCGACCGCACGTAACATCGACGACTTGAACCCATGGTCCTCTCCCATGGATGCCAGGGCCCGCACATCCTTGGGAAAACAACTACCACCGTAACCGACACCAGGAAAGAGAAACGCAAAGCCAATCCGGCTGTCATGACCAATCCCGCGCCGCACGTCGTTGATATCCCCACCCATTCGTTCACAAAAATTTGCCATCTCGTTGATAAAGCTGATCTTCGTGGCCAATAACGCATTGGCCACATATTTGGTCATCTCTGCGCTTTCGGGCGACATCACCAAGAATGGCTTTTCTGTTCTCAAAAATGGTTTGTACAGCTGGTGTAGTGTGCTGGCGTCTTCTTCTGATCGAACTCCGACCACAACACGGTCCGGTTTCATAAAATCGTCAATTGCCACACCTTCTTTTAAGAATTCCGGGTTGCTCGCCACGCGACATTCGCGACCAGTGAGTTCTTTGAGTCGATCAAAAATTTTCCGGTTTGTACCCACAGGGACCGTGCTCTTTGTCACGATGATTGCACTTTGACTGAGGTGAGGAGCCACCGTATCGACCACCGCCCAAAGCGCCGTGAGATTGGCCGACCCGTCTGCCGATTGCGGCGTCCCAACAGCAAGGTAAACAATTTTGGCTGGCTTGATGGCGGCCGGGGTATCGGTCGTAAAGTGAAGCCGGTTGGCTTCAACATTGCGTCGCACCATTTCTGTAAGGCCCGGCTCGTAAATCGGCACCTCTTTGTTGTTCAGGGAGGCAATCTTTTGCTCATCAATATCGATACAAGTAACTTCGTTACCGCTATCTGCAAAGCAAGTGCCGGTAACGAGCCCCACATACCCCGTACCAATGACCGCTATTTTCATGGCAAATTATCCCCTGATCCTGAACGTGAGGGAAAGTTTTCTAACGAATAGGACAGGCGGGACAGCCTGGATGTTTGGTGAAAGCGACCTGGCGACCTGGCCTTCTGCTCTCGAAGAACTCTCCCGCGCTATTTCTTCTGGTCACGAGTTGTCGTTTTCTTCGCGTGGCACACGGACAACGGCCGTGAGCGTATCGCCACCGTCAACACTCATGATCCGCACACCCTGAGTATTGCGGCCAATGGCGCCGATATCGCTCGCCTTGATGCGCTGAATTTTTCCGCGCGAAGTCATCATGATTAGCTCGTCTTCATCATGTACGCCGGCAATACCAATGACCGGACCATTCCGGTTGGTTGTCTTGATGTCGCGTACCCCTTTACCGCCTCGATTTTGTGTCCGGTAGCGAAATCCAGAGGATCCTTCATCACCACTTTCCTGGTCATCGCCATTAGCCCCGCCGTTATTGACACCGAACGGTGTTCTTTTGCCGTAACCATTGGCACATGCGGTCAGCAAGGTCGCTTCGGAATCTGCGATCACCATCCCAACCAGCTGATCATCACCCGCCAGCGTAATTCCTTTAACGCCACTCGTATTACGCCCCATGGGTCGGGCATCCGATTCTTTAAACCGGATTGCTAGACCTCCTGCTGTAGCCAGCACGACTTCCTGGCCTGCAGCGGCAACGACCACGTCAACCAACTCATCCCCATCTTTAAGTTTGATGGCGATCATGCCGCTTTTCAAAGGGCGGCGATACGCTTTCAGCTCAGTCTTTTTTACGAGACCTTTGCGGGTTGCCATCATGAGATAGTGCCCAGGTTCATCAAAATCGCGGATCGCCCGGCAGTCAGCAATCTTTTCTCCGTCGGCCAGATTCAACAGATTTACAATCGCGCGGCCTTTGGCGTCGCGGGAAAGTTGAGGCAAATTATAAACCTTTTGCCAGTAGACTTTGCCGTGATTGGTGAAAAAGAGGAGATAGTCATGTGTACTGGTGACAAACAGGTGTTCAACCGGATCATCCTGGTCAGTCTTGGCGCCTTTTATGCCTTTGCCGCCACGCCGCTGCGCACGGTATGTGCTGGCTGCGGTTCGCTTGATGTAGCCATTGTGGGAGATTGACACGACCATCGTCTCTTCTTCGATGAGGTCTTCGATATCAACATTGCCAACCTCTTCGTCGCTCAATTCCGTGCGACGCTTACTGCCAAGCTTACGAACCAACTCTTCACAATCATCGCGGATGATGTCATAGACGCGGCTCTCATCGTCCAGAATTTCCCCAAAGGTCGTTATCTTTCCAAGCAACTCGGCATGTTCTTCGGTAAGTTTTTCCTGCTCCAAGTTGACCAGTTGACCAAGGGTCATCTTGAGAATCGCGTCGGCCTGCACGGGAGTCAAGAAATACTCCTCTGCCACACCCCGCTCTTGCTGAAACTGGACAAATCCTGTGTCTCCCAACGCCCGCTGCAGCATTGCTGCGGGACACCGGATTTCATCCATCAACCGCTGCTTGGCTTCCAGTTGGGACTTCGACGAGCGGATCACACGGATCACTTCATCGATGTTCGTGTGGGCCAGCAGTAAACCTTGCACCGTATGCTTGCGTTTGCGGGCCTTGATTAGCAGGAATTGAGTACGGCGACGAATCACTATCACCCGATGCCGTATAAACTCCTCGAGCATTTCCTTCAGCGACAGGGTGCGGGGCTTATTATCGACCAGTGCCAGCAAGATGACCGAAAAAGAATCCTGCAGTGGCGAGTACTTCCACAATTGGTTAAGTACCACATCAGGATCGACATCCTTTTTCAGATCAATCACAATCCGGACCGGCTCTTCTAGATTGCTGTGATCCGCAACATCCGAAATACCGGCCACGCGTCCATCACCGCCTAGAACCGAAAGTTTTTCGATCACTGAATCCCGCGTTTGTTGATACGGGATATTAGAAACTACAATCCGTGAACGACCATTTGGTTTTGTCTCCACCGTGGTCTTAGCCCGTACCACAATCGTACTGCGGCCGGTTTCGTAACTTCTCCACAAGGCAGTCTTTCCGCAGATAATACCTCCCGTTGGAAAATCAGGTCCCGGGATATATTCCATCAACTCGCGCACTGTCATCTGAGGGTTGTCAATCAACGCCAAGATACCGCGGCAAACCTCACCCAGATTGTGCGGCGGAATCGACGTTGCCATACCCACCGCGATCCCAGAAGAACCATTGATCAGCAGATTGGGGAACTTCGCCGGGAGCACCGTTGGCTCGGTACGACGCTCGTCGTAAGTTGGCACAAAGTCAACCGTATCGAGTTTCAAATCCTCAAGCATCGTCGCCGCTGCTTGAGACATGCGGGCCTCGGTATACCGCATAGCCGCTGGAGGCAAGCCGGCAATCGAACCAAAGTTACCCTGCTTGTCGACCAGCACAGACCGCATGTTCCACTCTTGCGCCATCCGAACCAGCGTCGGGTAAATAACACTTTCACCATGCGGATGGTAATTGCCGCTCGTGTCGCCAGAGATCTTGGCACACTTCACCCGGGATGAACCAGGTGTCAGATTCAGGTCGTTCATCGCCACCAAAATGCGCCGCTGGGAAGGCTTCAGACCGTCTCGCACATCAGGCAAGGCCCGACTGACGATCACGCTCATTGCATACGTCAGGTAACTATCACGCAGTTCGTCCTCAATCGGCAAGTCAATCAGCCGTGCGGCGATGGCTTGTTCATTTTCGGGATTGGGGGGGTCGGTCGACACGGTAATTTCCTGAGGGGTTATGTCGGCCAGCAAACCCGTTCACGGGTACCATGAAAATGGCATGCTCGCGAATCGTGTCTAAAACCAGCTTGACGGTGCCTGTCCTATGGGTGCCTGTCCTCACGCAAAGCCATGCCGCCTGCGGGAACAATACCGCCGGGCAGGCCCAAAACAACCATCTGTTGGGCACCCACCACAACATGACCAAATAGGAATTTAACCCGTTTCGAGCCGGTTCACAATGTCGCCGGCAGGATCGCCAGAGGTTCCCCCCAAAAAAATCCAGGGCGAACCTTGTAGTTTGCCCTGGTTCGACTGCCGACAATCTACCAGAATAGTCGTTCCGTGATATTTCCCCTGATTGAACCTCCAAATTCTCCACCATGCCCCAATCCCACGGCAAGCATGCTCCCCGAAACAAGGCTGCTTCCGAACCGTCTGACGCCATTGAAGTCGAACTCAAAGACCCCTGGCTGGCTGCTTTATTAGCTTGGCTTGTCCCCGGTCTTGGACACCTCTACCAGGGACGAACTGGCAAAGGCATCCTGTTTTTGATCTGCATCCTCGGCACGTTCCTCTACGGTTTTTATTTGGGAAATGGACGGGTTGTGTACGCTTCAACACCCAGCCTGCTTACCCGCTGGCAGTATTTCTGCCAGCTCGGGGTTGGTCTTTCAGCCCTGCCAGCCATCCTTCAGCGCGGCCATGTTAAAAAAGACCTCATGGCTAAGGACACTCTCCAGGATTTGATGCGGCCGCCAACACCACCACGATTACAAGCCCAACCTTTTGTTTCTGTCGATCAAAGTGGCAACGAGGTGGTACACCCTAACGAGCTCGCCAAGTGGCATCATGATCTGGCCGATCGATTTGAACTGGGTACCGTATTCACAGTCATCGCTGGGTTACTCAACATACTTGCAATTTATGACGCTTACGGTGGCCCTTTGGTTATAATCCCCCAGGAAAAAAGTGGCCGCGTTAAACCGACCGATACCGACTGACCCATTCCAAACTTTTTAGACCAGTACCCACATGTTGGTATTCTGGCGAATATCCTCGTGATAGCCTCAATCATCCTATCGATACTGACCTCCGGCCATGTCTGGGCCAACATTGGCACTGCTCGCTTGTGGTATGCTGCACCGCTGGTTGTGAGTATTAGTCTGGTCTATGCGGCAACACGACACGAAGAAATTGGTCCGATTCTGGTCCATGCGGCCCGCTTTGCGATCTGGATTATCGGCTTCATGCTCCTCGTTTTAGTAGTCCTGCAAGTGATGGTGTGGTTGATTTAAATCAATCGTGTTTAGGCGGTTCCTCCCATGCGCTTGATCGAGTCTGACGAAAAGCGTATTTTCGAGCGTGCCCACAGTAAAAATCTAAATCGACCGACCACCCGAGGCCTGTATACGTCCACCAACATCATGCGTCCGTAGCTCAATTGGATAGAGCACTGGTCTTCGGAACCAGGGGTTGCAGGTTCGAGTCCTGCCGGGCGTGCTGCCTATTGAAACTAAACCGTCGTTTCCCGCAACAGCCCGCGCGGGAGTGCGCACCCCTTCCGAACACGGGACCGCTCGTGCCCTAACGGAGGCCGGCAACGGCTTAATCCTCTCACCGAAGTCCGGGGATCTCCAGGTAGCGGGCATTATCCTGGCAGGCGATTTGCCCGCCATCGACGATAATGGCCTGACCGGTGAGAAAAGACGACGCCTCGGAAAGCAAGAAAGAAATCACCCTGGCAATCTCTTCCGGCTCTCCGTAACGATCCATCGGGATTTGTTTCGTGTACGCGGCCTTGAACAACGATTCCTCCGCTGAGCTGTTTCCAGGCGTACTAATGACTCCCGGACAAACCGTATTGACCCGGATATTGTTTTGTGCAAATTCCCCTGCGGCAGTTCGGGTGAGCGCAACCACGGCAGCCTTGGACGCATCGTAGCCCGCATTGTTCGTACTCGAACGAAAAGCATTTCGGCTGGCGACCGTGACAATGGCCCCTCCGCCCGCCTCGGCCATCACAGGTGCCAGGCACCGTATTAGCGCAAATGGCGCATCGACGTTGATGGCGAAATTCAACCGCCAGGTTTCGTCGTCCATATCAACAATCGGGCTGCCGGGCCAGACACCCGCGTTGTTGACCAGTGCGGTAACTGGGCCGTGCTCCTGCACCAGTTCTGAGACCACGCCGGAAATGGAGGTCATTTCACACAGATCCAATTCGGACGGAATGACCTTGTCTCCGAACTTTCCCGCCAGGCCATCAAGCAGGTCTGCCCGTTTTTCCATCGCGATCACGCGCATTCCTTCGCTAACCAGTTGGCCAGTGACTGCCGCCCCAATACCTTGTCCCGCGCCCGTCACTAAAGCCAGTCTTGCATTGTTGTCTGCCATGAGATGTTTCTACCTGTGTGAAACCTGATCCTACAATCAGTTTGGTACTTATGCAGCTTGGATGGATGGTGCAACTCGCTCCGCTCCCAAAGTGAGTACGTCGGTCAAAAAAATCCCCCGATAGAAAATCGATCGCGACGTGCCGAAATTCTGATTCTTTAAGAAGACACTTGGAAACTGCTTGTCAACGATTCTAGCTGTCCTTTTCGTTCCCTGCCAGGATGGATCGCAATCCCTTTGGACGGTGGTCCCTGTTGAACAACCGTGACCCGAGGGATTCGTCGCAAATGCGTGCTCACGCCTTTGGGGCTTTTTCATCTCGCCTGGTCTCAACAGCGCGGGCCACCGCTGCTTTCATCTTGATCAGGCCAGTCCGGGCAACGACAGCCGCGTCTTGTTGCCAGTAATTGGGATTGAACAATTCCAGCGAGAGCACTCCCTGAAAACCAATCTGCGTCAGTGTCTGCAGGATTTGGTTCAGCGGAGCAACACCGTCGCCCGGATAAACCCGGTCGGCATCACGGATGTTGGCTCTTGATGGGCTCGCTGGATAGTCATTGAGATGGAAAACGTGCATCGCGGACCCGTTTAGCAGACGGAGTCCCGAGAAATTAGATCCGCCCCGATAAATGTGATAAACATCGGGCAGAATGCAAGCTGATGGGTGGCCACTCTCGAGCGCTACATAGACCACCTCACCCAAGCGGTGCAAATTCTTGGAGAAACCCCAAACCTCAAGCTGCGGGCACACACCGATCTGCTCCCCAATTTCAAGTAGCTGGCGATACCGTGCGGCCACCTGGTCAAGATCTAGCGATGGTTCTTCGGTGGCGCCGGCTGGTGGAGCGGCAATCCGTGTGCCACCAATCTGGAGAACCAAATCCATTTCACGTCGAGCTTGCTCCAAGGCTTGTGATCTTAGATCCGCGTCATCAACAATCCACTGGGAAAAACCGATCGCACTTTCCACCTTGAGGCCATGGTCTTCAATCCGTTTTCTCAAATCCGCTACTTGCCCACCCTGGCTGACGTAGGTCTCAATTTCCCGAATCCAGGGTTCGATGCCATCGTACCCCGCATCGGCAGCGATCTCGATTTTTTCAACAAGATCGAGCTTCTGCCCACGAATCGTGCTCGTATTCAGGCAATATCCAAAAGAGTTTTGTGTGGGGTCTTGGGCCCTTGCTGCAGCTGGCCCAACGACCGCCGCGGCTGCTCCTGCCGCCAACCCATGGAGAGCACTTCGTCGATGGATACCAATCTGGTTCATGGTAGGTCTTTTCTATTTGTCGCTGGTCCTACTTGCGGGAAGTTCTACTCTTACGGTCACCTACCTCTTGGCTCATGTCCTTCTATTGTACAGAGACGAGAGACTCCTGGGAGTCAACCCGGTGGAGATCGTGCGTCCAACCAGTTCGTCAACCGTGCGTAGTTTGTGCCATCCTAACTGCCTCGCCTGCAATCGCGTATCCGGCTTTCCCCGGCCCAACTCGACATCGACGATGGTATACTCAGCTGGATGTCCTACGCAAAAACGTTGACCGACCAGCGACCCGTGGTGATCGCCCATCGGGGTGCCTCCGGCTATCGACCCGAGCATACCCTCGCGGCGTACGAATTGGCCATCGCACAGGGTGCGGATTTTATCGAACCTGATCTCGTGATGACCGCCGACGGGGTACTCATTGCCCGGCACGATAACGTCCTGGACTTCAGCACCAATGTGGAAGACTTGCCTCAGTTCGCCGAAAAACAAACGACCAAAACAATCGACGGAACAAACCATACCGGTTGGTTTTCTGAAGACTTCACCCATGCCGAAATCAGGCAGCTTCGCGCCCGAGAGCGCCAAACCGGTAGGGTGCCAACCCCGTTTCGACCGGCCAACTGCCAGTTCGACGATCGCTGGTCCGTTCCGACCCTGACTGACGTGATCCAGCTCGCCCAAGCAGCCGGTGTGGGCATTTATCCGGAAACAAAGCATCCGACCCATATCCTCAAGGAAACCGGGGTCGACATTAATGAAGTGCTGCTCGGCACCTTGGGGCTGCACGGCATCAAGAATTTCGACGATCTCCCGGTCTACATCCAATCGTTCGAGGTTGAGAATCTGCAACGACTCCGCCGGGAAATGCAAAAACGCGACATGGATTTACGGCTGGTTCAATTGCTGGCTGATCGCGGACAACCTTTCGATATAGCGCAGGCCGGCGGCAGCACCACCTACGCTGACATGGCCACGCAGGATGGACTGGCCCGCATTGCCCGTTATGCCAATGGAGTTGGCCCCGAAAAATATCACTTCATTTTACCAAAGGACGAGGCGGGTCGACTGAATCCCGGCGAGGCTACCTCTTTTGTGCGCAATGCCCACGCCGTGCGATTGCTGGTGCATCCGTATACATTTCGGGGCGAGAATCGCTCTCTACCCAAGAACTTTCAAGGGAAACAACCGCACAATGAGTTACAGCTGGGCAATTTGGTCGGTGAAATCGAGCGGTTCCTTCAAACAGGTATCGACGGCTTTTTTACCGATCATCCCGACCTCGGCCGGCAAGCTCAATAACTTCTCCCGTGGTTACGTGGTCCCTTGAACCCAGACCACCTGTGCAGGTATGTTCAGGCTAGGCTGGGTTGCTCCCTATCCAGAAATCACCCGGTTTCCCGGATTTTTTGCAGTTGGAGATGACAACGATGACGTTCAATGGAAGTCTTGGTCGTAAACTTCGCATGGGCCTGGTTGGTGGTGGCCGGGGTGCTTTTATCGGACGTGTTCATGTCACTGGTGCAGTGCTCGACAACCGTTGCGAACTCGTGGCTGGGGCCCTTTCGTCCGATCCGCAGATCTGCAAGGAATCGGCTCCCGAATATGGCATTGCACCTGAGCGGGCTTATGCGTCGTATCAGGAGATGATCGAAAGTGAGGCCAGTCTTTCCGAGGGTGAACGGATTGACTTTGTCACGATCGCAACGCCCAACCACACGCATTACGACATTGCCCGACGGGCCATTGAAGCGGGGCTGAACGTCATGTGCGACAAGCCGATGACCTTCGACCTGGCTCAGGCCGAATCACTCGTCAAGCTGGTCCAAGAGAAAGGGGTCGTGTTTGGCTTGACCCACACCTACACCGGCTACCCCCTGGTTCGTCAGGCCCGGGAAATGGTACTGGGCGGTGAACTGGGTGAAATCGAGGCGATTCGCTCGACCTACTTGCAGGGCTGGTTACGAACCAGGATTGAAAAAGAGGGACAAAAGCAGGCCTCCTGGAGAACCGACCCAACCAAATCGGGTGCGGCCGGGTGCTTTGGCGATATTGGGACCCACGCCTACAACCTGGGGCGATACATTACCGGCTTGATGCCCGAACAAATCTCCGCCAACTTGAAGATTTTTACCACGGGTCGCCAGCTTGACGAATACGGCCATGCAGTCGTAAGGTTCGAAAACGGTGCGGTCGGCACGGTCACTGCTTCGCAATTGTCCCACGGCCGGGAGAACGACGCTTTTATCGAGATCGATGGCACAAAGGCATCACTCGAGTGGCACCAGGAAGATCCAAATGTGATGCAATTTCGCCAACACGGACAACCGACCAAACTTTACACACGCAACCCGGGTGCTGGGTACATGAACGAAACAGGCAACGCTGCCTGCCGGCTCCCAAGTGGCCATCCCGAAGGATTTTTTGAAGCTTTCGCGAATATCTACCGGTCTGCGTACGACGACATGGCACTGCGGGCCACAGGCAGCCCAGTCGAGCAGAAAGATACGATCTACACAAACGTGTTCGATGGTGCAGAAGGAATGTTTTTCCTCCAGCAATGCGTTGCCAGCAGCCAACAGGATGGTAGCTGGCTCGATATCCGCCATCCCGCGGCACGCCGTTAACTGGACAACTTGAGCGCGTTCACTGATCACAAACAATGTACGTTTGTCTTGTACATTGAATTCCACCACCCTTGCACTCTCCACCCACTACCTACCTGAGGTTCCTTAATGCGACCTAATCGATTACGCCAACTTCTTGACGATGGAAAACCCACGCTTGGCACCAGGCTCATGAGTTCCTGGCCAACCATGCTCGAACTGGTGGGGCATTCGAGAATGTTCGACTATGTTGAGTTCGTAGCCGAGTACTCCCCATACGACTTGTACACGCTTGAGAACCTTGGACGCGCGGTTGACTTGTTCGATCACATGTCGGCGATGATCAAGATTCAACAAGAATCCCGCCTCCATTTAGCAACCCGGGCTATTGGGGCAGGAATTCAAAATGTCCTTTTTACCGACCCTCGCAACGCTGAAGATGCCCAGGAGTGCGTACGAGTTACCCGCTTCGAACGTCCCAAGTCAGGAGGAATTCAGGGCGTTGCACTCCATCGATCGGTCGGCGTTTTTCTCGATGTGGCCAGCCCAGAGTCGGCCGATGCTCTCGACGAAACCGTAGTAGCCCTTATGATCGAGAAAGAATCGGCTGTCGAAAATTTGGAATCAATCCTGGGTGTGCCCGGAATTGACATGGTTCAGTTCGGTCCGGCTGATTATGCAATGAACCTGGGATTGGAAGGCCATCTCGATGCACCCCAGGTCAAAGAGGCTGAACTCCACACGATTCGGACTGCTTTAAAGATGGGAATTGCTCCGCGCGTGGAACTTAACCAACCGTCCGGTTTCGAGCCTTACCTTGACATGGGAGTGCAGCATTTCAACCTCGGAATCGATGCCCGGATCTTGTTCAATTGGTACTCTGAATCGGGTGCCATCATGCGAAAAGAATTGGGGCTCGACCCGGCGGCAGAGTCCACCGCACCGCAAGGCGGTAACTACGGCAAGTAACAGCACCCAAAAGGCACGTCGCCTCGCCGGATGTCGCTGAAGATCTGGTTCACTCCATGCACCGGGTGATCGCTTGCACTACGATTCAATTATGGTGGCGATTCAATAATGGTGGCGATTCAATCGTATCATACTTCCGGAGCTATTGGCTCTGGCTTGAAGAGCTGAAGTTACAGAGAGAAGCCGCGCAGCAACTTTCAAGTACTTCGGCAACGCGATTCCAGCGTGGCGGATCGCGACGAACTTGTTTTGCCTTTCGCTGCGCTGCCCGCCGAGCCGGATCGTTTCCTTCCAGGTAGAGATAGACCGGAGTGCTCGTCTCACCGAACACGCGGGACTGCTGAACGATGCCAAACAATTTTTTACGACCAAAGGCGCGGCAAGTAACCTGGAGTGATCCTGACTGCCAGTCGGCGGGGACTTCAAAAACGATCGTCAACTCATGGACTCCTTCTAACGCGGTTTGTGACGACCGTTTGAGTTTGAAAAACACACCCCGCCGGTGATCTTTGGTTCCGCTTACAATGACTGGTCGCCTGGGTGCCAGGCGACTGGTTTTTTCGGTACTAGTTTCCCGATTTGCCAGTGTGCCATTGATCGACGGCGTTAAATGGGCAACGAGATCGCCCCCCACAAGCGGCAACTCGCCCCCAAACGTCCCGTTGACCCGATGCGATTTCTCGGTTGTGATGGTCCGCTCGATGGGATCGGACACATCACTTGTCAGTTCCGTAACAGGACAAAAGCTGCTCACGAGAAGGTCGCTGGACGCCGCGCCAAAATCAACGTCAACTTCTTCTACGTGGCGGGTTTCTCCATCGCCAAAGCGAACCGAAACAGGAATCACGATTTCGATTGCCCGGTGCTCCAACCCCACCTCTTCGGCCAACGTTACGTCGCGACACTCCAGCACCCTGGGGAAATCAAACTCTGCGGCAAACAAGAAACCGTCTACAAAACCCATTGCGACCCACGCCAAACTGAATGCGATTGGCCATTGGTTGCGGGTCCAGAAGCTGCCATCCCGTGGTACGGCACTTGCCAAAACTTCGACTCCCTTCATTTGATTTACTGTCTTACCCTGGTCCGGGAATGAAACCGATGACCCCTGTGCCAACTGTGCAGGCGCCTGGTTTAAAAACTCAGTTTTCAGGCACGGTGATCCTTCTACGCATGTGGTTTCCGTTCGGTTTGCTAGCATCAGCGAAGAAAACGGTTGGTAACCGAACCAAAATGGCGCGCCAGCGTTTCCACGCGAACCTGGGTCCTTACATCGCGCTGGATTTCGCCGAGACAATTGGTCGAGAATTTCTCTGCCTTCGGCAACCCGACCTGTGGCGGCTTTGCCGTCAAAAATCATACTGCTCGATATTGTCTCGGTCGAAAATCAGGGGCTCTCCTAGAATCACCTCCTGCTCGGTGACGCGAATCGATTCGAGCTTGCCCATCGTCCGGCTTTCCTGCGGCTGCAAAGGGTTCTGGTGTAGGGCGGCAGCCACCTGCACAGTCAGATAACCCAGATTTTCCACATCGAACAGCACAAATTCTTTGACCGTACCATCCTCGACATAATCTCGCATCAAGCTGGGAAGACTCAGGCCCGTCACAAAAACCTGGTCCTGCCGACCCGCATCACGCACTGCCTTGGCAGCCGCAGGTAGGGCCACCGACGTGATTGCCCAGATACCTTTCAAATCAGGATAAGCGGCCAGTAGATTTGCCGTCTCCTCGCGTGCTTTCAGCTGATCTTCGGTCGGGTATCGAGTTTCCAGAAGCTCACAGTCGGGGTGCTCCGCCCGCAGGCGAGGGATCATGACCTCCATCCACGAATTTTGATTCGCAGCCGTTTTCGTGCCGCTGAGGATCACAAATTGCCCCTTCAACTTGTTTTCCTCTCCGGCGCCTCGGACCATCACATCGACCAGGGCATTTGCGATCCCTTCCACAGGCGCCTGGTTCACAAATATGGATCGCTGCGAGGATTCAACATCGGCATCGGTATCCCAGGTAATGACCTTCACTCCCTGGGACCGGCGCGCTCGACAAAGTTGGCGCGATCGCGTCGGGATCATTGGGGGCAACCGCAATCACATCAAAACCTTGTGCCACCCAGGCGTCGATCATCTCAGCTTGCTGTTCGGCATTATCCTCTGTTGGCCCGTCGTAGGTTAGGTCGACTCCCAGTTCCTCAGCTGCCTCATGTGCCCCACGACCCGCAGCGTCGAAAAAGGAAATCCCCATCAGCTTGGGCATCATCCCAATCCTCACAGGCGACTCATCACTCCGTTGCCGCTGGCACCCCAACAGGCAAGAAGAAAGCAAACCCACAAGTAGAAAATATTTTGGTCGTTGAATCATCATGTTCGTTCCGTTGCTTTATTCAGTGTTTTCAACCTGGCATCGGCCCGCGCCACCCATTCGTTCCAAACTGCAACGACAATCAGCAAGACGCCCACGACCATAAGCCTGGCATCCGCTCCGATGAATTTGAATCCCCCGCTCAGGAAAACCAAACCTATGTCGATGTTGGCGACCACGAGAATTCCCAGGAGGGTTTGAAGAATACCGCCTCGGCCACCTGTAATCAGGGTGCCGCCCACAACAACACAGGCTATCGCTTCTAATTCGATGCCCTGATGTGCGTTTGGAATTGCACCTTTTCGCACAGTATAAGTGACCGCCAACAACCCTGCCACCAGTCCCGAAGCCATGTAAAGCCACCATTGCGTGCGTTGCACGGGAACCGCCGAGAATCGCGCTGCAATTGGGTTATCACCAATTGCGTAACACCAACGACCAAACCGCGTGCCATGTACTAGGAGCAGTGCTATTGCAAACACCAATGCCAGAATCCAGTACTCGCTGGGCCAACCGGCGAACTGGCTCATGTCCATGGATGGACTCGGTAGCTTCGTGATTTTTTCGCCACCGCAAAGCATCATCGCTAACCCCGAATAGAACGCCATCGTCGCCAAGGTGGCCACCAAAGGCGACAAACCCAACACCACTAAACCGCCGTTGGCTCCTCCTGCCGCAACCCCCACCAAAACGGCCGCACTACCGGCGACTTCTGCAGACCATCCAGCTTGCCACAACAGGCCCATGACCATTGAGCTGATCGCCATCATGGATCCGACCGAAAGGTCGATTCCCCCAGTTAGAATGATGGCCGTCATAACGATTGCCAGGGCACCAACCCGCGCCCATGGAACACCAAGACTCACCAGGGCTGCGGGACGCTCGACCTGAAAACAGACAAGCCCCAAGGACAGCAACAGCAGCAACCAAGGCAGCAGAACAGATACCGTATGCCAGGTGAATCGTTTTCGCTTCATGTTCTACGCTTTCGCAAAAACAAATCCAGCAGCACTGCCGCAAGAATCAAACCTCCCACGAACACATCCACCTGCTCACCGCGGATTTCCCACCGCACTAGCGCCAGGTTGACCAACCGCAAGAGAACCGCACCTAAAATGACTCCCACCACGGTGCCACGCCCTCCAGTGATGCTCACACCACCAATCACGGCAACTGCTATGGCTTGTAACTCCCAGCCTTTTCCAAGCTGAGATTGCATCTGCATGCTCGCTGACAACACCATGACGGCCGCGATGCCCGTCAACAATCCACCCAACCCAAAGGCGAAAAGCCAGGTTTTTACGTGGGAGACTCCCACCAGCCGTGCAGCGGTCGAGCTGGATCCTAAAGCATAAAGGTGACGGCCCGACGGTCGATGGACATGAATGACATAAAGCACTGCTGAAACGACAACCCCCAGGACGATCACTGCGCGAAACCCCGATCCAGGGTAAATCCAGATCCATCCGAAAGCCTCCGGCACACTGCTGATTTGTCGTCCGCTGACCAGCGCGATCACAATTCCCCGATAAACGATCATCATGCCCAGCGTCACCACAATCGGGTGAACTTTGCCAACGAGTGATATCAATCCATTGAGCAACCCTCCTGCGAGACCAACCGTCAGTGCACCCAGGATTGCCAAGGGTATCGATATCTCAGGCGCAAGGGGCAATTTGAGTAACAGACCTGCACAAGCAGCCGACAGCGCCAGAAGCGAACCGATTGAAATATCGATCCCCCCTGCGATGATTACCGATGCGGCTGCCAAACCCAGAATTGACCACAACGCTGTTTCAGCCAGCAAGTTGCCAAAATTCGCCCAACTGAAAAAGTTCGCACTTGTCAGACTCAGCCAAAGACTCAACATCACAATGACCGCCGCAAGCCCCCATTCGCCGGCGACCCGCCGGTTGTGGGTTACTGCCCTCTTCTCGTTGGATACCGACTGTTCGCGCGCACTTTCATCAGGAAGCGCTGCTTCAGCGACTTCAGTCGCCGTGACATCGCCGGCCTGCCATTGCGCTGACATCTTCCCGGACCGAAGAACCATAATGCGATCGGAATGTTGCAGGACCTCAGGCATGTCACTGCTGATCATCAGAATCGCACAACCGCGGTCCGCAATACTCCGCAAAAGACGGTGGATTTCTGACTTCGCACCAATATCAACACCTCGGGTTGGTTCATCGAGGATCATGACCTTCGGCGTGGCCAGCAGCCAACGCCCCAAAACCACTTTTTGTTGATTTCCTCCGGAAAGCTGGCTGATGGGTTGCTCTATATTCCGCTGCCGTACTTCCAGTTGCTGAACGACCTGGCGGGTCACCTGCTTTTCAACCCGTCGACTGGCCAGCAATCCTAACGACCAGCGTTTGACGCATGGCTCCTGGTGAGGCAAGCGGGTTGCACCGGGAAGTTCCGTTTCTGATGAAGACCGAAAGAGCTGCGTCCAGCGGTCGAGTGTGGGCAGAACGGTGTTGGCCCGAATGCTCAGCCCGCGGCAGAGACCTTCCCGCAACCGGTCTTCAGGCACATAGGCGATACCAGCACGCACAGCATCTTGAGGCCTTTGAATGGCAACCGGTTTGCCATCCACCAGCACACTGCCGCCAGCAAGTGCCTCCAAGCCGAAAATGCCACGTGCCATTTCAGTCCGTCCGGCACCAATGAGTCCGTAGACTCCGACAATTTCGCCCGCTCCCACATGGAAATTAATGCTTTGAAAACGGGCTTTAAAATCGTGCAAATCGCGAACTTCCAGGCGGGGAACTGGTGCGAGTGGTTCTGCTTCAGGAGCCGAACTATTGGGCCGACGCTGACGGTCCCTGGAACTATCCTTTAAATTTCGGCCGACCATTGCCTCGATCAGCGACTTGCTATCGACCTCTTTGCGGTCACGGGTCCAGATTTTCCGGCCATCTCGCAACACGGTAATCCGGTCCGACAGGGCAAAAATTTCTTCTTGCCGATGCGAAATATAAATCAAGCCTACTCCGTCTGCCTTTAGCCTTGCCACCTGTTGAAACAGCCACGCAGATTCCCGAAATGTCAAGGCGCTGGTTGGCTCGTCAAGAATGACTAATTTCGCGTGCTTTAATACAGCCGCTGCGATCTGGAGCATGTGACGATGGGCCACACTTAAATGGTCGGCGGGCAGGCCTGCTCCAATCGGTTCCCCCACCGATCCGATCACCTTGTTCGCCGCGTCCCGCATTTCAGCCCAGTCCACAAAACCGAATTTCTTTGTTGGCAGACCGTGCTGGAGGGCAATATTTTCTGCGACTGAAAGCGTGGGGAAAAAATCGGCTTCCTGGTGGACCGTCACAATACCCATTTTCCGAGCCGCGACTGGGTCACGCCACTCGCAAACCCGCCCCTCCAGGCGACATGAACCCGAATCGGGCTGTAAAACTCCCGACACGATGTTGATTAAGGTGCTTTTGCCCGCTCCATTTTCACCAACCAGCGCATGAACTTCCCCTGGGCGCACATCGAAATCAACACCCGAAAGCGCGTGGACTCCCGGAAAAGATTTGGTGACTTCTTCCAGTTTAAGTAACACTCGCGGCTTGTCGCTCAACCCGTTTCCTTCCTGGTGGGACGACCTTTTGATTGTCGATGTTGCGCTCAAGTTGTTGCAGAGCGTTGTTTCCTGCGTTTGCCCAACAGTTAAACCCCGTTCGCCCCAACCAAACCCGGCCGTGCCGGGCGACCTATGCTACAAGCAACCCCTCAGTTGACCGGTACCATCATTCGCAATATATCTTTTTCCACAGTACGATTGCAAACAGCATGTTCGACTTGCCTGAATGGAGCGGGCCCCAATGGGTACCAGCCGGATCGAACCGCCATCCAGGCGGGGCCTCAACACGCCAGGCACGGTGTTCGGTGGGCTTCATGTCGCGTAGCGTATCACCAGGCCAACCACTACGCAGGCGACAATGATCAACGACGTCGTCACCAGGAAAAAAGCGGTCAGCTGACTCATCCGGGCCTTTCGGTCCGTATGAAACGCCATCCAGCAAATTGCAAACAACAGAAGCGGTGTCGAAAAAACGGCTGAAAAGAATTGGCTGAACACAATCAAGCGGACCGGTGCCGACCCGTACCACAAGAAAACCCCCAGCACCATCAGCAGTAACCAGAACTGCGTCAACCGGTGGACCCGGTTGCGCATCTTCAGATCCCGATAATTGATCACACCCAGGCTTCCTAGAAAATCGCCGAACATTCTTCCAGAGGCTGCAGTGGCCACTAAAACGGTCGAAAACAGCGTGGCGAACGCGCCGACCAGAAAAACATAGCGTGACCAGGGACCAAAAGATTCGGTGTAGACCTGCGAAATAGTCTCCACCACATTGATTCCTTCGGGTACCAGAGATTGTCGATGCAGAATTGCGCAACCGAGCAAGAAAAAGGCTCCGGTCATCAAGGTCGCCAGGCCTGTTGCCGCGCCGGAATCAATACGAATGGCGTGGACCCACTGCCGAACCCGCTGTGACCATGCTGCATCAGCCCGATCCCCCAGATGCCGATTGTATCCCTTTTCGAGAATCCAATAAGGATACATAAAGAGCTCATTCGCTGTGGCACCCAGAGCTCCCATCAAACTGATGACGGCATAGGCGGCCAATTTTGGTGTATCGCCAAAAGAAAACGTGAGGCCCGCAAGAACCTCGTTCATCGTGATCCGGTACTCGCTTGCTTGAATCATGACCAGGGCGATGGCGACCGAGACGCTGAACACGCCCACCAAAATGGCAATCAATACTTCCAGATGGCGATACACCCCTTTCCACAATAGGACCATCGATAAGAGAACCAGGATCCCGCCCCACCAGGCAATCGATTGGTTCTCCAGGTGGTGGACCGGCTCGCCGCCGATACGACTTATCCAGTGGCCCAAAGGCATCTCGCTATGCATCATGCCGGCCAGTGCACCGATCATGCCTGGAATTGTCAGGCAGGAGACCAGATAACCGCCCATATAGATAATCCCGATCCACGAAGTCCCGCGGTACTTCGGGCCAGGACAAATATTAAGCGCCTGATGTGTGGTGCGTCCGTGCACCATTGCATGCCGACCTATCTCGACCTGAAGAAAGTACTTGATGACACATGACAACAGCACAACCCAGAGCAACACAAAACCAAATTTCGCGGCTTGTACCGGAGTATTGATCAACTCGCCGCTGCCCATCACCGAACCAGCAACAACGATGCCTGGCCCAATTACTGTAAGCAGCCAGGTAATTCCACCTTGCCGACAATCGGTCGTGTTCTTCATGTTGCCTGACGCCGTTTTGGCTACCCACGCTAGTCGTCTGGCCTACTCAACAAATGCGCGAACCAGACAAGATTCAACGCGCTGGCAGGGTAATGGACAATTCGCTAAAAGTGGTAATTCGAGGATGCTCTGAGCCGACGTCGATTTCCGCGTTACCAGGACGCATCGAGAGGCCTGTTTGCATCCCCGCTTCGCGGGCCGCGTCAAGCTCAGCAGGGATATCGCTAAGAAACAAGATCTCCCCAGATCCCAGGCCCCAGTCTTTTACGATGGCCGCGTAGCTCCCCGCCTCGCGCTTGGGACCAGTCTTGGTATCGTAGTGGCCTTCGAGAAGCGGCAACAAATTTCCAGCGACCGTGTGCCCAAAGAACAATTTCTGCGCCCCAACACTACCAGATGAATA
Organism: Lacipirellulaceae bacterium; assembly: GCA_965243695.1. Lineage (GTDB taxonomy): Bacteria > Planctomycetota > Planctomycetia > Pirellulales > Lacipirellulaceae > JAKVCB01. The sequence goes on from CBDEWC010000014.1 coordinate 332,604, forward strand.
GATGCGGATCCGCAGGCCCTGTTCGTACCACTGTCGCAACGCTGGTGAAACATCGTCGAATAGATGCGCTTTGAGTTCGCCACTCTCAAAACCACGTCGCCAGATGAGCCCCTGGAGTTGCTTGAGTCCTGTCGTTTTGGCATCGCCATCCATCAGTCGCGCGACTTCGGCAAGGATACCGTCCGATCGATCGGACATCACGCCGGCAGCCTCCCCCAAATCGGCAACCCGGTCGCGACGAATCTGGTCGCACGCTTCCCGAACTTCGGTGACATCCCAATTTGTGGCGAGAAACGTTTCCAAGCCATCCCGGACGAACGGGAACATTTTCCCATAAATAAAATCGATCGACGAGGTGGTCCCCTCGATATCCAACAGAAGACCGCGAGCTTTGATGTGGGTCACAATTTGACAACGGGGTCAACGGATGACTTGGCAGGAAAGTAGTCCGGTCCCATACACAGCGGCGCGTAATTTTCATGGACACCGTCATCGATGTAGCATGGTGTCCAGCCCGACTTATCCTCAAAGAGACGGATGCAACGAATTGCACGGTCCTCGCAAAAATCGAACCAATGTTGGGTCCCCTTGGGAACATTGATCAAGTCGCCACTGGTGACCTCGATCGCAAAAACAGGGCCGTTGGTGGGGTTGATGTGAAACAAGCCACGCCCGCGAACCACAAATCGAACCTCATCCTCGCTGTGGGTGTGTTCCTTGTTGAACTTTTCAATGAGCATTTCGAGATTAGGCGTATCTGGCGTAACATTGATCAGATCGGCCGTTTCGAATCCTCCTTCTTGTTTGAGCCGCTCAATCTCTGGTTCGTAGGCCGCAAGAATTTCTGCATCGGTTGCATTTTCACCAACACGACCTTCCACATCCCATTTTTCATACCAGATCCCATGCGGCTCAAGAAATGCGCGGATTTCATCGACATCCGTTATGGTTTGGCCTTCAACTGGTAGGCGTACGCTTGCCATCTGGAAATCTCCTCAGTTTATGTTTGGGGTATGTTCAGACTTACAAAGCAGCGAGAGCACCAAGGAGCCTGCTGGAAACAGAGCCCAAGACTGTCATCAACGTTATTCTGGCGACTGAAAACAGCCTTTCTCCTTCCGATGAGTCTTGTCATCCAAACCGCCACCCTACCTGTTTGGTAACTACTCTACAACGTCCGGACCGGTCGGTTCAGCAAGATGATCGCCAACTGGGGCCATCGCTTCAAGTGCCGCCCCTCGGCCCAGGCACTCGAGCAGAAATTCAATCGTTTCAACATGCCGACGTGCCGCTGCCAGATCTTTGCCCCATGTGTACAAACCGTGGCGATGGATTAGAAATCCGTGCTGGATTGGCCCTACCGGGTCGGCTAGCAGATTGGTAACTTTCTCGCTGAGTGAGCCTATATCCTGCGTATTGGCAAAAATTGGCAGCCACTCATTGTGCTCATGGGTGGAGACGCTGTCCAATCCCTTGAGCATCTCAAAGCCGGCCAACTCGATACCACCCCATTTGAAAAAATGGTTGGACAGGATTGTCGCCCAAACGGAGTGCGTGTGCAAAACAGCACCGACCTGGAGTTGCGACGCAATCGCCACGTGCAACAGTGTTTCAGCCGATGATTTCCCCGAGGTCTTCTCGATCAGCCTTCCAGCACCATCAACACGAACAAAATCTTCTTCGGTTAATCGATCCTTGTGCTTTCCACTGGCAGTGATCAACAACTCGAGTGGCTCACGATTAAGCACCACGCTGTAGTTGCTGCTTGTTGCCAGCGACCAGCCCCGCTGGTGAAATTCGCGGCCAATGTCGCACAACGAACGCGCATGATCTGCGATAGTCCGTCCCGTTTTGGTCGTCGCTGTTGCCATTTCCAACATCCTCCTCCGCAGGAAGTGCTCATTATGAACTTGTTCTGCGGCAAAGGCAAAGAGACACCCCCGAGGGGGTGCATAAATATTGCGTTATCCTAAAAGTCGCCAGGTGGACTACTTGTGTTTGTGTATCTCAGGCTTCTTGCCAGTGTAGGCGGTGTAAAACTTGTAGATAGATTTCTCGAGCGCCTCGGCAGCAACTGGGGAAACCTGTTGTTTGCACTTCATTGCCGCAACCATAACGGCGTGGGCAGCAGTTAGCTTGTTAACATATTCCGGCTTGTCCGCCTTGATCCGCTGCGTCATGAAATACTGGGAAATGGCCTGCTGGATATTGGTCGCATGCTGCTCCTTGGTGGTCACCCAGCGCACCAACTGATTCATGTTCTGCGGGCTCGACTCAGTAGCCAATAGATGAATTTGATCGCTTGCCTTGGCTATTGTCTTCGTGTCTTCCAGCATCTGCTGAAATCGCGCCTGGTCGTCGTAAATACCACAAGGCACTTCACAGTGGGCGGCAACATGACGGGCAGTCAGCATGGACAAAAACAAGAACAAACAAAGGGTCAAGGCGGTACGGTGCATGGTGAGGTCTCCTCAAGAAGTAATGTGGCGGCAAGCAATGTCTCACCGCGCCGACTGCTGGCAAACGCTTTCCGACTGGGCCATGGGCCGCATCGGCTTTGGCCCAATCTAATTGGCAGCCAACCGCTGGTCAATTAGCCGGCACCGATGCACCAGGGATAAAACCGCTCGGGATATTTCTTGTGACTGCGTCCCAAGCGGGTATTTTCAATGCCAGACTCGATGGCCCGAAGCAAAAAACCCACAAAGAGCCGCCAGCATTCTTGCGGGTTTCCTCTCAGGCCGGTTCAGGCGGCCACCCGAGCAATCGGATCGCCGCCCCGAATTAAGCCGTTTCTTTTCCGTCCGGCAGTGGGGATTTATCAGCGATTTGACAAAAAAGAGCCTTTTTCTGTCCTGGCAGCCCGTATTCGAACCCACTACTGAGGAAAAGCGAGTCGCTGGCGGTAATCGCCATCACTTCGCGAACACCAAGTTGGCCTGCCCGGGCAAGACAAGCTTCCACCAGTGCTCGGCCAACACCCTGACGTTGCCGCGCCTGGTCGACGGCCAGACACTGTATTTCCGCCAACTTCTGCGAGTAGATTTCAACCGCACCGCAACCGATGATCTTTTCGGCCGCAACCGCGACGAACCCATTCTGCATAAGGGCAGCGATTTCTGGCGTCGATCGCGGCAAAATGGCGCGCTCGCTGGCGAATGGTTGTAAAAACTGCGCAATTTCCTGGTTGTCCGGATCACGCGCGGGGCGAACGACAAAAGGCGCATCGGCGTTCATAATTTTTGATTCTGGGAAAGATTTGGCATCGCCTAAACGCGTTACACATCCAGATTGCGCACATCAAGGGCGTGCCTTTGAATAAACTCTCGGCGAGGTTCAACCTTATCCCCCATGAGCACTCGGAACAGTTCATCGGCGATTCCTACGTCGTCCATTTTGACCCGCAGCAAGGTGCGGTTTTCGGGATCGAGGGTTGTTTCGCGAAGTTCCTCTGCGTTCATTTCTCCCAAGCCTTTAAAGCGCGTGATCGTAAGCCCTTTTTCTCCAGCAGCACGGACGGCTGTTGGCAAGCCGCGAAGATCTTCCAGGCCAGTCTTGTTCTCGCCACAATGAATTGTGTATCGAGACCCTTCTTCTCCGGTTCGTTCTTGTGGGATTAGCGTTTCGATCGGAAATTGAAGCTCAGCGAGGTCGTCAAGCAACGTATTAATCGTGCGTACTTCATGGAGCTCTACAACTCTCAACCGCGGCCCGACTTCTGGAGGCGGGCCATCGCCCTGCTCGTTGGCTTCTTGCTGCTCGTTGGCTTCTTGCTGCTCGTTGGCTTCTTGCTGCTCGTTGGTTTCTTGCTGCTCGTTGGTTTCTTGCTGCTCGTTGGTTTCTTGCTTGCTCCGTTGGTTGGCTTCTTGCTTTCCGTTGGCTTCTTGCTTTCCGTTGGCGATTGGCGCTGAACCAAAATCGACGGTTAAATTCCCGCCGGCGAGCTTTTCTTCCTGTTCAACAAATTTGTCGAGTTCCTCGCGCGTGGTAAACCATTCGTCTCGTCCCGACAAAAAAGCATGATAAACGGGCAATCGGCCAGTTTCGGAATCTTGTCGTTCGGCATGTATTTTTAAGCTGATGCCACGACGCTCCAACGCGGTGATCGACTCATCAATCGCAGCCAATGTGCGGACTAGCGCCAACATTTCCTCGCCTTCAATCCGCCGGCCATCACCCGGGTCGAGCACCGACTCAGCCAGCCCGAGTTCGAGGAGTTGTGATCGCATTTCTTCTTCGGTCTGCACATACTGAGTATGCTTTCCTTTGCAAACACGAAAGAGGGGCGGCTGGGCGACGTAAACGTGTCCCCCCTTCACCAGGTCGTACATTTGTCGGTAGAAGAACGTGAGCAACAGCGTACGAATATGAGAGCCGTCAACATCGGCATCGGTCATGATTACGACACGCCCGTAACGCCGTTTTCCAAGATCCTGGTCTGCTCCGATCCCCGTACCCACCGCTGAGATCATGCTGCGAATTTCAGCGTTCGCAAGGACTTTGTCGTCTCTCGACTTGTAGGCATTGATGATTTTACCTCGCAGCGGAAGAATCGCCTGATACTCGCGAATGCGCCCTCCTTCGGCGCTTCCGCCGGCCGAGTCACCTTCCACGAGGTAAAGTTCGCATTTGTCCACCTCTTTGCTGGAACAATCTCGCAATTTGCCGGGCAAGCCACCGCCCGAAAGGGCTCCCTTACGCTCACGAATAAGTTCTTTCTGCTTGCGTGCCGCAACTCTTGCTTCGGCTGCAAGCAGTCCCTTGTTGCAAATAGCCCGACTCCGCTTTGGATTCTCTTCAAGGTATTTGCCGAGATATTCTCCAACCAGCGAATTGACGATTCGCTCTATTTCGCTGTTGCCAAGTTTGGTCTTGGTTTGGCCTTCGAATTGAGGGTGCGGAATCCGGCAGCTAATGACGGCAGTTAAGCCCTCGCGAAAATCGTCGCCGCTGGGTACCAGATCCTTAAAGAGACCCTGTTTTTTTCCATACTTATTAAGCGACCTGGTGAGCGCTGTGCGAAAGCCGGCCAAATGCGTGCCGCCCTCAGAGTTGCTGATGTTGTTGGCATAGCAATGGACGTTTTCGGTGTATTCGCTTGAGTATTGCAGTGCGACTTCGACTTCCACGTCATCCTCCTCGCCCTTGATATGGAGAATGTCTTCGTGAATCGGTTCGCTCGCCCGATTAAGGTGCTTAATAAAATCCAACAACCCTTCATCGTACTGGAACGATTCCGCTTGATCGGAGCGATCGTCTGCGATGGTAATTTTCACGCCAGCATTGAGAAACGCCAGTTCCTGCAATCGCTTTGTCAAAATGGAAAACGAATACTTTGTCGATGGAAAGATTTGTGGATCGGGTTTGAAGCTCGTTTTGGTGCCGCGTTTATCGGTCTGGCCAACGCGCCGAATTTCAGCCTTGGGAATGCCGCGCTCATACTCCTGGTGATAAATGTAACCATCTCGACAAACTTCTATTTCGCACCACTCGGAGAGAAAATTCACCACGGTGACACCAATACCGTGTAAACCACCCGATGTTTGGTAGGCGCCTTTGGAAAATTTTCCGCCAAACTTTAGCACGGTCATTACACCCTCAACCGTGGACACGTCCCGCCCAAGTTGTTCGGTTAGCTGTTCGTGCTTTTCTACAGGAATACCACGACCATCATCTGAGACCGTTATCGATCCATCGACATTGATCGATACCCGAATCTCTGCGGCATGGCCAGCCATAGCTTCATCAATAGAATTATCGACGACCTCGTACACGAGGTGGTGTAAACCTCGTGTCGTGGTATCGGCGATATACATACTGGGCCGTTCGCGAACATGTTCCAGATCGCTAAGGTGTTCCAGATCCTTGGCACCGTAAGTATTCGGCGCTGGGTTATTTTCTGAGTCGTCTGCTGGTGTCATCGGCAGTTTCAGGTAGGCAGGCTAAAAACCGGTGTGGGAGAATGTATCTCAACCTCAAATTATACCCGGTTTTCGTTGGTTTTCTCAGCCCGATTCTGTAGAGAAATGGGCCTTTCTAGAGACCGTGTCAACAAGGTCGTCAATGGGAACTGCCAGGCAACGGACCACTACGAAAGCGGAGTGCTCGAATTCCTGCTTCTGGCAGTTGCTTTTGTAGTTTTTCAAGGATTTGCTGTTGTTGAAATGTGAGTTCTTGTAAAACGGTCGAGTTGGCTACCAGGACCTCCAGATTGCCCCTTCGAACTCGACAGGCGTGGCTGAATTTTGCTCCGGCTTCCCCAACCGCTATTCGCCACTGGTCCGCCAGCAATTCGCTGGTTTCGACCCGCCCATACCCACGCTTGCTAATCAGTTGGGCCAATACGTTGCGAATTTTCTTTGGCTGGCGGGCGTGATAGCGTCGCTGCTCTCGGTCTCGTTTTGTTGTCAGATCCATGAGTGCCTCATCATAAGGCAAGCGTTTCATGGGATTGTCCTCTCTGTCAGGCCTACTTCATCCGCGGAAACTTCCGTTTTTGCGTTTTCCCACCCGGTAGGGTTCAACCAACACGAATGGCTTTCACATTATCGGTCACGCGCTAGCGGCATTATCACGTAACCGTAGCCATCGTCGGTCGTACAAACGATCGCTCCTTCACTATCCTGTAGATCTATTGTGAATGACTTTTCAGGATCAAGCACCTTGAGAAAATCGGTGACGAATCGAGGATCGAGCGTAATGGTAATTGGAGCACCATCGTAAGAAATAGGCAACTCGACCCGCGATTGGCCTACCTCTGCCGTCTGCCCTGCCAGCACCAATGTCCCTTCACCAAACGTGAAATCGACCCCTCGACTTTCATCGCTGGTAACAATGGCTGCTTGCCGCACAGCGGCTTGAAATGGGCCTACTACCAAATCAAGTTTTACGGACTGCTCTCGTTCCGGGAATACATCCCGCCAACGCGGGAAACGCCCTTCCAAGAGCCTGGAGTAAAGCGTTACCCGCGGGTTCTTGACCAGAATTTCGTTTTCGCGAACTGCTAATTGGATTTCGCTATCGTCTTCCGCCAGAGCCCGATCCATGTATTGCATTGCCCGTGTCGGGACAACTGTCGACTCGCCCATTCCTGCTGGATCCTCTACCGCCTGTGATGGGCCTTCCATTTTGGCCAGACGGCGGCCATCGGTCCCAATCGCTGTTAACTGGTTATTTTCCCACTCTAGCTTAATACCCCCCAAGGCATAGCGACTGCTTTCATTGTCCGTGGCAAGGATTGTCCGTCGAATAAGTTCTCGGAACAATCTCGCTGGCACCTCGTAAAATTTTGTTTCCTCAAAGGCTGCTACTACAGGAAAGGCTCCTGGATCTTCTGCTGGAAGTTTGAACTGGTTTCGCTCCCCACGAATGATGGTTCCCTGGTTGTCTGACTCCATGCGAAATTTTTCGTCGCGGCTCTCCCGTAAAATTGAACCAAATCGACTGACAGGCAGGACAGCTGATCCTGGTGATTCAACCTCGATACCAGCTACGCAATAACGTATGCCGACTTCCAAATCGGTTGCCATGAGTATAGCGCTGTCGGCTTCTACTTCAAGTTTCACATTTTGCAGAATTGGTTTTGGGCTTCGTGAGGGTGCGACCGAAGAGACTGTTTGGAATGCATGCCACATTTTCTCGCGGTTACAGGTGATTTTCATGACTCAGTTTCCTTGTGAAGACTAGTGGCTTAACCCATGGTGGCGAGGGGGTATATAATATTCTCTTTTAGTACATCAGTAGTAGTTATATGCTGCCCAGAAGTGTCGAAATCAACGTCAAAAGTGGAGCAAAATGTTTGTGAATAACGGTTTAGCGTGCCAAGGGAGCAGGGGATTTCTAGTTGTTTTACTGTTTGCGGAGGGTCGATCCTCTGTTGGTTTTGGCAAGTAGGTGTTGTGAGCAAGGGAACTTTGTGGCGAGTCCCCGTAAATATGCCAGGGCTGCCTACATTGGATCAACATATTTTGCACGATCGTTAAACGACGGTCAGGAGTCTTTGGAGCTCTTGGATTGCTTGTTGGGTAGCAATGTCGTGTTGGGCCAGCTGGTCAATTTTTCGGAAGCTGTGGATCATTGTCGTGTGGTCGCGACCACTCAGTGACTTGCCGATAAGATGAAAGCTCGCGCCGGTAAGCCGTCGCGTCAAATAAACAACCATGGCCCGGGCAAAGGCCACGGATTGGCGGCGCGAACTGCTTTTAAGTACTTTTTGGGGGATGGAGTAGTATCGGGCAACAACCCGTATAATGTCGTGGGTAGCTGGCTGGCGCCGATCACTGCGGGTAGCGAGAAACTTCCAAACCTCATCTGCGTCGAATTTGGCAGGCGCATCAGGACCATAAACCATGTCAACGATGGCCCCAGCTAGATCATTGGCGGTGCCGGGAACGAGCCGCCCGAATAACTCAACAACCTCAGCGGAGAGGACGTGACCAAGCGAAGCAGCTATTCGCCGGGCAAGTTCTTGTCGGGCAGTCAATCCGGGTGCCGACAATGCCAGCGTATAGCCAGCCAGTAAGCGATCAACCAGGGAAGGTGAAAAGTGTGACAAGCATCTCGGTGGTTCACCGCTTGCGAGCAGTACGCAACCCCCCGTTTGTTTGAAGGCATCGAGCATGTGAACGAGTTCTTCATTCAAATAATGGTCTGCGGGTAGTCGATGGAGTTCGTCGAGGGCCAGTAATTTCCGGGAACGGAGGCGATGGCGTAATTCGGGAACGCTGTTCGTTTTGAATGCATCGACAAGTTCTTCGCGGAATTGACTGGCCGTGAGATATTCGGCAGAGTCCTGCCCGTGACTGGCTTGCCATCGCTTACACAGCCCAGCGAGCAGGTGGGTCTTGCCAGTCCCTGATGGTCCCCAGATAAAAAGTGGCTCCGAAGTAGATCCGCACCAAGCGTCCCCTTCAGGCAGCCAACGCTGTGCGGCAGCGGCTACGAGTTGATTTTCCGGGCCGGCGACGAACGTGGCAATCGTCAAGCAGGCCGTCGCACACGCAGCACGTTGAGTCGAGTCCGTGATAACTGGAGCAAAGGCACCGCCAGGAATGTCGATCTCGGTGAATTGATGGACCACAGCGACTCCGTTCAAGCCGACATCAACCATAAGCGGTCGGCGAATAGAAAAAACACGACCTGGATTCTACTCCATTGGGCACTGGCGGGGGAGCCACCCAAGCCAGTTTTTAGGCTGGGTTGTTGTCCAGCAAGCGGGTTGCCGTGGCAATTACGCGACGGGCAGCTTCTTCCACGTCGGAGCGGGTTGTCGGAGCCCCAAGGCTGAAACGGAGTGCGCTTTGACAAATCTTCTCGCTGCAGCCCATCGCCTGGTGAACAGGGGACGGCTCGCTCGAGCCGCTAGCACAGGCTGAGCCGGTCGAACAGGCGACGCCTGCCTGGTCGAGTGCCAGCAGTAGTGCTTGCCGGTCGATACCCACCAGTGCAATATTCGACGTATGGGGCAATCTGGGGACGTTTTGTCCAAGAATCACCGCGGTTGGCCAGGAAGCGGTGATCAAGGTTTCGAACCGGTCTCGGAGTTCGGCTAAGTGGGGTGGTCGCGTCTCTCTTTGTGCGTGCCATACTTCGAGGGCACGGGAGAGGCCAACGCTTAACGGGACAGATTCCGTGCCTGGCCGCAACTGGGCTTGCTGCGATCCGCCATACTGGTCATTCACAAGCGGGGTTCCGTGTCGTACCACCAGTGCGCCGATACCAAGTGGACCATGGCATTTGTGCGCGGCCAGGCTCATGGAATTTGCGTTCAATTCGCGAAAACTGACCGGCAGTTTGCCAATCACCTGGGCAGCATCAGTGTGCAGTAGTACGTTTTTCTCCCGGCAAATAGCAGCTATTTTGGCGACCGGTTGCAACACGCCCGTTTCATTATTGCCAAGCATTACGGCAACAAGCCGTGTTTCAGGGGTCAACATCGCCCGAAGATGGTCAAGCCGAACAACGCCATCAGAATCGACGTCGAGACGATCGACCTGCCATCCTTTGCGGGCCAGATAATCTCCAGAAGCTGAGATGCTCGGGTGTTCGATTGAAGAGAGGATAATCTGGCCGGGCGGTGCATCGCGCCCCCCAATTAAGCCAAAGACTGCAAGATTATTCGCTTCGGTACCGCTGCCAGTAAAGATCACGCGATCGGCATCGGCGCCCACCGAAGCCCCCAAGAGTTCGGCAATCCGTTCCCGAGAATTCCCCAGTACGCATCGTGCCCGGCGGCCGAATTCGTGGTGGCTAGCTGGATTTAGCAGGGGGGCCTCATAGCAGAGGCGCATTGCCTCAAGAACCTCTGGCAAGAGTGGGGTCGTTGCATTGTAATCAAGGTAGATCGAGTCACTCATGGGGTAAATTATAGGGGGAGTTTGGCGGAATCAGTATGGGGCTTGGTGGCCGGCAAGGCGATTTGCCATTGCGGTCGGCAAATCGGGCCAGCTATGATCCCGCTCCGGTTGGCCAGGACTTGCTAGCATTTAAGCGTGGGCCTCTCAGTGGAGTTAGATCATGCAAACAATATCGCGTGCGACGGTAATGCTGGTAACTTTAGCTGCCCTTGCTTGGGCAGCTGTGAGGTTTGGTCCTATAGAGGCGATCCAGCCGCTGACCAGCCGCACAATTGAACTAGCCGACGAACTGTTGGGGCGACCTGGCGGCCGACCTCGCTCCGTGAGGCAGCCGCCGTCCAGGCCAAGCTGGTCGCAACCACTCGTCCTTGCGACAAGTCGACCTGGCGACAAGCCGCTGCCCGCCGTATCTGTGCCGCCCCAAAAGGTAGCCGCCACAGGCCCGGCCGTTCCCATCTCGGTCATTGTGGCCGAGCTAGAGTCTTTGGGTGCCCAACAAGTTGCGGTCAAACGCTGGGGGCAGGGCAGGTTGTACCGCATTAGCTGCGAATTGCCATTGCCCGGAACTTCGTCCATAACTCAACATTTTGAGTCTGTCGCAGTTAATCAAACGGACGCGGCCTTGAAGGTTCTTTCGGAGATTCGCGTTTGGCATGCCCAGCGTAATCGTTTGTCTGGGTTGCCATAACGACCGCCCGCTCACGAACGCTCCATCCGGACAAGAGGCCGAAGCTAGACGCCAGAAATCAATGGGCACAATAATGTTTCAGCGATTGTCGGACCGGTTGTCTCCAAAGGGTAGCCGAACTACCGGCACCAGCGACTTCTGGGGTCGTCAGAAAGCTTGTTGCCCGGCTGGTTTGTGGAAGTATCTTGGCCCGCCGACCAAGGGCCCGACAAAAACATTTCCAGACGAGGCGAACCGAAAAGCCCGCCTTGAAGCGGTGTTGTTGTTGGCCCGCGAGCCGCTGACGACGAGAAAGCTGGCGAAACTGGCGAATTTAACCGATGGAACAGAAGCCCGCACTCGACTGGAGGCTTTGGCCAGCCAATACGACGAGCGGGGAAGTGCGATTCAGGTAACGCAAGTGGCGGGTGGCTATCAGCTCTTGACCCATCCGCAGTTTGCTCGCTGGATCCGCGATCAAACCCCCCAGGAAAGCGACGTTCAATTGTCGGACCCAGCCTTGGAAACGGTGGCTGTCGTAGCCTATCGACAGCCCGTGTTGAGGGCCGATGTTGAGGCAATTCGCGGCGTTCAGTGTGGAGAACTCTTAAGGCAGTTGATGGATCGGGACTTATTGCGTATCGTCGGACGTTCGGATGAGTTGGGAAGGCCGTTTCTTTACGGAACGACCCGCCGGTTTCTCCAGGTTTTTGGACTGCGAAACCTGGATGAACTTCCGCATGCGGATGAGATCCGCCCAGTGGCAAGTGACGGGCGAGCGGTTTTTCCAGGCCTGGAGTGATTATAACCTAAGGATAGTTCCAAGCGGCGCGACGCTTTTGCAGCTGTGTATTATATACGCCAGGGGAGATGCTAAAAAATGAGCCAGGATGAATTCGATAACAAGGTTCTCGTGATGAACGAACTTCAAGACGAAGCCGAAGAGGGTGACGACGAGGAGTACGAATACGAAGATGGTGAAGAGTACGAAGATGGCGACGAGGAAGATGGCGACGAGGAAGATGGTGACGAGGAAGATGGTGACGACGGGGGCGATTCAGAGGAGGGCGATTCAGAGGAGGGCGATGAAGAGGAGGGCGATGAAGAGGAGGGCGATGAAGAGGAGTATGAAGATGGCGATGAGGACGAGGATGGTGAAGAGTACGAAGATGGCGACGAAGGGTACGAAGAAGAGGACGAGGATGGTGATGAAGAGGACGAGGATGGTGATGAAGAGGACGATGTAGGCGATGGCGACGAAGAGTATGAGGACGAAGAATGGGAAGAGGTTGAAGACGACCAGCCAGCTGAGGACGACGAGGACGACGAGGACGACGACGAGGACGACGAGGACGACGACGACGACGAGTACGAATACGAGTACGAAGAGGACGGCGAAGAGGACGCAGAAGAGGACGCAGAAGAGGACGAAGAAGAGGACGAAGAAGAGGACGACGCAGAAGAGGACGCAGAAGAGGACGCAGAAGAGGACGCAGAAGAGGACGCAGAAGAGGACGCAGAAGAGGACGCAGAAGAGGACGCAGAAGAGGACGGCGAAGAGGACGCAGACGACTAGTTTCTGGAAGCGGCATTGCCGGGGTTGGCCCTGGGCAGAGATCCCTTGTGGCCGAAACTACTCTTTTAACTGAAATAGTCTGCGCAGCGATTCGACCAATTGTCGTGGCGAACCTTGGCGGGAGATGTCCCGCAGCGATTCCAGTGGTGGGTGAAGAAATTTTGCCATGAGCCGATCAGCAAACCGTTCTATTTCTTGCCGGTCCCGGTCTTCTAAATTGGGCACCTTGCGGAACAGTCGGGCTAATTCATCCTGTTTGGTGCGGCGGAAACCATCCTGCAATTCGGCGACAACTGGCACCGTGGTTCGATACCGGGCCTCGGCGAGGAAGTTAAGTGTTTCCTGCGATACAATTTTTTCGGCAGCGGGAAGCGCGGTCTGTCGTGCCTGCCGGTTCTGATTGCAGGTGTTCGCCAAGTCATCAATGGAGTAGAGATACGTCTCCAGGTAGTTGCCGATGGTTGGTTCGAAGTCGCGGGGAACAGCCAGATCCAGAATGAACAAGGGGCGTTGGTGTCGGCGTGGTGCGACGTATTTGCGGTAAGCTTCCAGCGTGACAATCGGCTGGTCGGCACCGGTGGTGCTGATCACGACGTCGGCCTCGACGAGTCGTTCGTAGAGATGGTCCCAGGCAACGGGTGTGCCGTGCCATTTTTCGGCGAGAACCTGGGCGCGACGGAGATTTCGATTTGCGATTTGGAGGTTTCGCGCGCCTGCATCGACCAAATAGCGAAGCGATTCCTCGGCCATTTCTCCAGCTCCAACGACCAGGACCATCTTGTCGTCGAAACGTTCGAAGATGCGACTGGCGAAATCGGCGATAGCAATGCTCGGTATACTTACGCGATGCCGGTGCAACGGAGTCTCGCCTGCGACGCGCCTGGCCGTGCGGAGGGCCGCTTGAAAAAACTGATGGGTGAGGGGGCCTGTGCTACCAATTCCACGTGCCAGTTCATAGGATTTTTTTACCTGCGCGAGTATTTGTGGTTCCCCCACCACCATGCTGTCGAGACTGGCGGCAACACGGAACAAGTGGTGCACCACTTCGTCGTCGTCTAGCGTAACTAAGGTGGGCTGTAGCTCATCGATGGGCACCTGATGGAAATAGGCGAGGTGCTCCGCCAGCGATTTTGAGCACGGAGGGAGGTGTTGCCCCTCGGCCGCAGCATAGAGCTCCACCCGATTGCACGTTGAAAGCAGCACGGCTTCAGTATCGGGGTACGCCTCGCGCCAAGAAACAAGCGCAGCTTCAGCCTGGTTGTTGTTAAATGCCAGCCTCTCGCGAACTGCCACGCTCGCGTGTCGATGATGACAGCCGACCATGCGAAGTTTCATGCGCTCACCCCCATGCGATGTGGGGCCGCTTCATTCGCGCGACTTTTGCTGCCATGGACGGTGTCGAGAACCGTGATCGAAAATAGCATGAACACGAGAAAAACAAATGCGGCAAGCGTAAGGTAGGCAACCTTGCGCCCTTGGCGGGCAGCGGGATAAACCAGTCGGAAGATCTCTGCTGTGATCAGCCAAGCCAACATTGCGGCCAGGCTCAATACGACCGGATCCGTCCATAAGTGATAGCTCGGGTCGGTCTGGTGTTGCATGTGAGTCAAGATCACCCCGGAAAGCAAGCCGGCACCCATTGTCAGAGCCGACCACCGCAACGCACGACTGTTCACCCAATCCAGCCATTCGAGGCTGGGGAGGCGAAAACTAACCAGGGGGGGTAAAGCTTTCCGCAATCGGTGGCTTTGGATTAGATACATAGACCCACTCAAAAATCCCAGGCATACCGTGACAGTTCCCAACAATAGGGTCACACCATGAACGACTCCCCAAAATTGCGATGCCTGTCGGGCTGCCAAGGGAACTTGACTGGCAAATTGGGCAGCCCCAATCAGTAGGAGTATCAGCGGCAAAAGAAAAAGCCCGATCGATGTTCCGGGTGAGTAAAAAACCAAACCGAGATAAACGATTGCCAAGATCCAAGCTGCCAGTAGGCACCAGTCAAAGGTTGTTGCCAGAGGTGCGGCAGGTGCCTGTCTGGCTCGTTCGATCAAGTACCAGAGCTGAGTTGCCGAGCCGGCTCCAGCGAAGGCAAGCATCACCAGGCGGTGCCACCCATAACGGGCCGTCAACCCGGCTAACTCCAACATCCAAGCTGCAAAATAGCAAGCTGTAAAACAAAAGATATTTACACCGGAAGACATAAAGTGCACACCAGGACAACATTAGCCATGCCGTGGCGACTTCACATTGCCCGGAACCAGTTGGTTCCAGCTGCCAGGAAGTTGCCGTGTTCGATCTGGCCGTAGTGGATCGAAAGCCACATTTCCTGCGGCGATCAGCTTACAGCCGCGACTTCAGCCGTGTCGTGGCAGGTTTGATTCGCGGGCACCAACATTGGCACCCAACCAGCAAGCTCTTCCAAATCCCACTTCGTTTCCGGGTCATCCTCGTCGCGGGCAACTGCGGCGACCGCATTCATCAGCCCGTAGACGGATTGGTCCTCATCTTCGTGGAATTCCGAGAGAATCTGACTCAATAGGAGTGAAGAATGGCGCCGCGGGAGCTGTGAGATAACCGTCGACATTTGCAAGCCCGCGTCGACATCACTTTCAGCAGCGACTCGCAGCTGATCGGTAAGTTGGGTGAGCATCTCGGACGACGTACACTCCTGAACAAGGCTGCGTACACGCATGCGAAGTCGCTCCACACCGCGGGACGTGGAGGTCGACGGCACCCGCTTCAACCGTTTGATTCCATCGGTGCGTGACATAATGGCACCACTACGGTGCATTTGACGAAAAACATGTGGAAAAATACAAATTTCGTACCCGATGGTGCAAACTGCGACACCACCTTGGACATGATCGTTGGGGCGGACCTGACGGGTGTGGGGAACGGTGCACCAAATAAAAAGACGTCCCTTATGGCGAGCGCATTCGGCGAAATGACCGCCAATTTTGGAGAGTTCCTCTTCGACGATCGAGAGGGTTTCTTTCGGAGTCGGGGAATAAATCGTGGCCATTGAGAAATCCTGGGGTGGAACGAGCGAGCAACCGCCGCACGAGACACTTTTCAGTCCAATCCCATCGTCTCTTAATGTCGAGAAAGGTCAACCGCTTAAACGGACAAGTGACCCATTATGCGCAGAATTGATGGAAAAATAGATCGATATTGGAGTCCGCGGGGCTCAGTAAATAACATAAATAATATTTATTATGTTGATATTCCGCGATTGGTCCCCGTTGCCCGTCAGGCAAGCCGGGATCCTGCTCTGGAAGACGGCTTATGGCGATGTGCTATCCAGCCCGTAGTCTTTCAGTTTTTTGTGCAATGTGTTTCGATTGATGCCCAGCCGCTCTGCTGCCTTAATCTGCACACCATCACACAACGTCAGTACTTGAGCGATCACCTCACGTTCGACCCGATCGACAACCCGGCTATGTAGGTCCTGGCAGCGGTCATCCGAGCCGGCGACGCCCTGGTGGACCAGTTCCTCGGCCAGGGAATCGAAGTCGAGGCGTCCGGTTCTTACGGTGTGCTCGACTCGCCCCGAGGTGACGACTGAGGGAAGTAGTTCGAGACACAGTTCGTCGTCGGGCGCCATGACCACAGCCCGCTCGATGTAGTTTTGCAACTCCCGCACATTACCAGGCCAATCGTACTGTTGAAGCGCTTCCATGGCGCGGGCTTCAATGTGGACCACGTACCGGTCGTTTTGTTCGTTGTAGAAGTTCAGGAAGTACGTTGCCAGGTCTGGTATGTCTGTACGTCGCTCCCGTAGTGGGGGCAAGTAAATCGGCACCACATTGAGGCGGTAGTAGAGGTCCTCGCGGAATCGATTCTCGGCGACTTCTTCGAGCAAATCGCGATTGCTTGCCGCGACCACTCGGCAATCGACCTTGATGGTTTGCGTATCGCCAACCCGCTCGAACTCCCTTTCCTGCAAAACTCGAAGTAACTTGACCTGCAGTTGGTGGGCCATGCTGTTGATTTCGTCCAGAAAAATCGTGCCGGTATGAGCCGCTTCAAAACGGCCTGTGCGATTCTCATGCGCGCCGGTGAATGCACCGCGAACATGACCGAAAAGCTCACTTTCCAACAGGTTGTCGCTCAGTGCGCCACAGTTAACCCGGATAAAGGGCCGTTGTTTGCGTTCACTGTGGGAGTGAACCGCCTGGGCAATCAGTTCTTTACCGGTTCCGGTTTCTCCCAACAATAGGACCGAAGCACGACTTCGGGCGACTTGGCGTGTGAGCCGGTAGACTTCAAGCATTGGGGGGCTGGACCCGATAATACCTGGCCAGGAAGCATCCTCCACTTGTGGCTCCGGCACTATTTTTAAAGGTTTGGACATGCGGTCATCGATCCGGCTAAAACCAGAATTCCCAGGTTGTCCTGTCGAAAAATCACCCAATGTGGAAATGGGGATCCATCAGGTTTGCCTGGTCCATCGTTGCCCTTGTTGCGTCAACGCCGATACACTTTTCACTCCACCTGACGTCGTGACTCGAGTGTGTCGAGGATCCCACTCAAGACACGATAGGTGGCTTCATCGGATGTATCACTGGCGTTGTAGTGATCATATTGACGAATAATCTCGTTGGTTGTTAGCAAGATGCCGTATTTCCGCACGTTTTCTGCAAAAGCGGCGGCGGCAACCTGGCGTGATTCGATCGGGAGAACTCCGCGGCTGGCATAATCGACCAGCGTCAATTGGCTTTCTGCGGTACCGACCCATACCAGATTTTCGATCGCATCTGACGTAAGGCTCGGTTCATAGAGTGCAGTCGTCAGGACCTTGGCCAGTGGCTCGGTGTCATAGAATCCGGGTGGTTGTTTTAATAGGTGGCCCAACTGGTCGAGCGCAAACTCAGCCTGGGCAATTCGTTCCTTGGAGGAACATAAGTCGCGATCCAGGACGTCATTCATCGTTTGGGCGATGGAGGCAACGGTGCTCTCGGTTTGTGGTCGCGGAAAGGCAACGACGCGATCGTATTCGCTGGCCAGCTGATGTGCCTCAACCAGCCGGCCGGCTGGTGTTAGCAATGCAATTGGCGCTCCGGCTGATTGCGGTAACGACCGCAGTGTATGGATTAATTCCCGGATTCCAGGGGAACCGATCGCGAGATCGACCAGGACAAATTGCAAACTGTCGGACTGACGCGCAAAGTGAATCAGATCCTTTGGATTGTTGGCAATGTCGGTTTGGTACCCCAGTGCGGCCAGGTGGCCACCGACGGAAGCTGCCGACTGAATGGCTGGCATGGCGACCAGTGCAATGGGTGGGCCACCTCCTTTGGCAAACCGGGACAATGCCTTTGGAACCCAACTCGAGCCTGGAAAGGGCTTTTGTGGGTTCAGTGTCAGAATCGCTGTCAAGGCAGCAAAGGAGACGCGACGGTTTGGTCCGATCAGGGCCTGCACGAGAGGTGAATTTTGACCGTCTGGAGTGTAGAGGACTCCCGCATCACCCAGTCCGCCAAGCAATTCACAGACTGCAGTTGCCGTGCCTGGGTAGTTGCTATCGAGGGCTGCAAGGAGAAGCTGAGCTGCTGCCTGGGCATCGCCGCGATACGACGCAAGCACGTCTGGGAGAGACTTCCCCAGGGGGAGTTGCGAAAGAGGTTGCTCGTACCCGTGTCGCAGCTTTGCAGCCTCAAGTCCCAAGACCAAGGCGATCTCTCGAGAGGCCGCGTTGGTTGGGTCAAGCCGAACCAGCTGTTCAGCCAGTCGCGCCGCCCAAAGGATACACGCTTCCGGTTGGTCATACTGCTCGTAGGAAAGTTCAGCAGTCGCATCCTCCCAAAACCACAGTCCGATCTGGTGGTTGGCATCAGGCCTGAAAGGCGGCACGCCTTGGCGATAGCGATGGATTTCTTGTAGCAGCAGCCGCTTAGCGGACGCGGGACTGGCCAACAACGGCACCGCCTGGGCATTTTGCAGAGACTTGAGCGCCTCGCTCGCGGAGGCCAGTAAACGGGGGTTTTCAGTCGTTAACGTAGCCAACAGAGGGCCGACCGAAAGTGGCTCAAGGGCCATGAGCGCCTGTGTGATATTGCGCCGTCGCGAGGCATTCGTTTCTCGAGCCAGGGCCTTCAGGAGGGATTCGACGGCCACGGTTCCGGCATCTGCGAGGTCAATCCTGGCAGCCTGGCGAATTTCTGCCGATGGACTTCCCAAATCATCGATGAGGGCTGCCAGGCGCGCTGGGTCACGTGCTTGCTGTGCCGCGGCTGCCATGCAGGAATCGGCAAACAACGCACCGTCAGCTGCAAGTTGCGGATCACGTGCCAGTCGAAGCATGGCGGCCGTTCCAAACTCGCCAACCAGAAGGGCCCGTTGGTCCGCTGTCAAATCGAGGGCTGCCAGTTCCCTTAGAATTTGCGTTGCCAACTCAGCTTCACCTAAATCCGCCAAGGTCATGACCGCTTGAAAACGTTCACCAGGTGTTTCCCGGGGTAATTGTAAAACGGCAACCACCGCTGGATTTCGCGCCCGATAGAAGGATGGCTCTCGGTCGGCGTCGCGGGTCTCAGCCAACGTGGACCCCGACGTCAAAATGGCCGCGCAGGTCGACAGGGCCAGCCAAAGGGAACGTACTTTGAGATTCCCGGTAGCAAAACTGGATGGGTTTTTGGTCGATATCATTACGTATGCCATGGTTACGTATTCGCGAAAGTTTGATTCGCAGCTGCAGGTTCTGGTTGCGGATGGTGGTCTATGCTATCGGCCCGCACCGCGTCACGCCGACTGGTGGCATGGGCGGATGTCTGGTGAACAACGTTGTTCAATCTTCCGAGAGTTTTTTTTGCCATTGATTCCATTGTTTTTCAACTTCGGCAGGGTTCGTGGATCCGTAGCTCTGAAAGGCGTCGACCGCAGCTTGAACACCAAGAATCTCGTGGACCGATGCGTTTAAGGTGGGGTGGGCAGCGGTGAAGTGCTCGACCGGTAACTGGCGAAGCGGGACCCCAAGATCCAATGCCGAGGCAACGAGTCGACCGATGATTTCGTGGGCTGTGCGTTGGGGCACACCCTGGGAGATCAAGTACTCCATCAGCGTGGTGGCATCGAGGTAACCATCCTCCAATCGGCCGGCGATCACTGTGAGATTCAGTTCAGCACCAGCGACCAGTGGTGCTAGCAATTCCAGGCATGCGGCGACCGTATCGGCCGAGTCAAACACTGGCGATTTGTCTTCCTGGAGGTCCCGGTTGTAGGCCAGTGGCAAACCCTTCACGAGCACCAGCAGGCTCGTGAGGTTGCCGACGACACGCCCAGTTTTTCCGCGCACCAGCTCCAGGACATCGGGATTGATCTTCTGCGGCATGATCGAGCTGCCCGTACAGAATGCCTGTGGCAGTTTCAGAAAATTAAACTCGCTCGTCGACCAAAGAATCCATTCCTCAGCAAGGCTGCTCAGATGTTCGGCGATCAATGCCAGGCAGCTGGCAAACTCGATGACAAAGTCGCGGGCACCGGAGGAATCAAGGCTGTTGGCCAGCAGCCCGTCAAATCCGAGTAAATCGGCGACCATTTGACGATTGACCGCAATGGTCGTTCCTGCCAAGGCGGCCGTGCCGAGCGGAAGTTGATTCACACGGCGTCGGCAGTCGAGTAGTCGACCCTGATCCCGCTGAAGTTTTTCGCAATAGGCAAGCCAATAATGGACTGCCAAGACCGGTTGGGCCCGTTGCAAGTGCGTGTAGCCGGGCAAGATGACGCCTTGATCCTGCTTGCCGCGTCCAACGAATGCCCGCTGGAGGCCCTTGATTAAAGCGATAATGTGGTCGATTTCGTCGCGAATCCAGAGCCGAAGATCCGTAGAGACTTGATCGTTCCGACTGCGTCCGGTGTGAAGTTTACGGCCCACGTCTCCGATGCGAGCAATCAGCGCTTGCTCGATATTCATGTGAACGTCTTCGAGTTCCTGGCGAAAATCAAACTGACCAGAGGCAATCTCTGCGCCAATTTCGCCCAGCCCGCCTGCAATCTGATCTCGTTCCTCGCCCGTTAGAATACCGATCGTGGCGAGCATCTGGGCGTGGGCTTGCGATCCCTGAATGTCATAGATGGCAAGACGCTGATCGAAACTAACGCTTTCGGTGAATTTCTCGACCCGTGGGTCGGTCGCTTCGCGAAAGACACCGCCCCAAGGTTTTTTCACGTTTGGGGTCTGGGTCACCGTAGCCACCGTTGCTTCTAAATTCAGGTTGCGTAGTTCGTAGAATGAATCCAATTAGAGGTCCAACTCGGTCCACTTCGCTGTGCGGTCTACTTACGTCTCTTCCTTGGTTGGGAAATTTCTCCAATTCGTCGATTCAGAGGTCTCCGCACGGATCCGTGTGGACCACACTGGGAGGTTCTGCGACTGGAGGATCCGTGAGGGGCCGGGACGTAAAAACTGCGATTCCCACAAAGTGGCACCACAGTGCAAATGTCGAACATGTTTACAGTATGCACGTTACGACAAAGTGTCAACGAGTCCCAGGCAGTCAACGCCCAGAAATTAGGCACAGATTCCTGCCCGCCAGTGCCGGTTTTTTCGGTCGCAGCAGTCGATCCGGCGGTCCGGCGGGCGTTTTGCCCCGGTTCGGCAGGAGGAGATCCTCCTGTGACCAGCAGCAGCGGGTTGGGGTTCAGGTCTGCTCGGTCAGGTTTCTCTCCCGGACAAAAAAAGTTGTCGTTGATGCTGAGCGACTTGTGCGCTATCGAGGGGCAACAACTGGGGGGAGCCCAGCGATACCGATTTTCGCACACGCTGGTAAATCTGACAGGGCCAGCGGACCATGCGTTGGTGGATTTGTTCGGTTGTGACCAGGAAAGTCGTGGCCAGAGAATTCCGTAACTGCTGCTCGATTGCCCGCAACTCTCCAAATCCTTGTTCGGCAATCAGCTGGGCGTATAGTGGAGCGGCGGCTTGGGCAACAAGCTCTTCGGGGGCCATCAGGCTCACTGCGAATCTGTGTGCGTCATGTTCAATATGTGGCCAGTCAGGGCTGCTGCGGAGTGCGAGGTAATCTTCGATAGAACTCGTTTGGTCGAGAACCTCTTTGTGGAGGGTCAGGTGGCCAAGAACTTTTGCCAGAATCTGGCGATAGGACGGCTCGGATCGCGAATCGGCGATGAGTTTTTCGATTGCGACGACAACCTCCCCATTTGGGTGAAGCTGATAGGCACAGCACTCGATGCTAAACCGAGGAATCAGGCCGGCAACGACGACCAGGGAGATGTCTTGTAGTTCCAAAAGTAAGTCGACATCGATTGGCAAACAGGCCCTCACCTTAGGTTCCTGACGCAAGAGTTCCCAAGCAATATTCTCAATTTCCAACTCGGTGTATTGGCGGGGCATAACGTACAGGCGGTATTGAATTCCGTCGGACCGAAAATAAGCTACGAGCTAGGGGGTGAATACCCGGCGTTACAATGCTGGAGGATTTCTTGAAGTGATTCTTGAGTCAGTTGGGTTTTGGCCGACGTGGTCACCACCAACGGCGCGACGTGTGGGTACTGCTGCGGAGCGCCGAGCGGCACTTCGTAAGCGACTTTGGCCAGATCGATCAGCTCTTCAAACTGGGGGGAGTTGGCCGCGACGCCGAGCACGTCGGCAACTTTTCGCAGCTTTTGAAGGTTCTTCCATGGTAGGCGGTGGCCCTGTTCGACGGCACTTACGGTCGAGGGCCGTTCGTCCAGCAGGCCAGCGAATTTTCGCAAGCCAAGCCCTGCCTGCAGGCGGAGTGTTCGCAAGTGGAGGCCAAATTGTGGCATTATACGGCCCAACCCAAGGGAAATCGCATAAGTTGCCATCATACTGATCTGCTGGAAATTGAAAAGCGGCCACTCCCAAAAGAGGCGGTCTGCCGGAAAGGAGAGACTCGCAAACCAAGCGGGATGGGTGCCCTTTTGAAAAGTCGCGACCAACAGACCCGCTTTCCCAACGGGGGGTCCGCCCAGAGGAGGGGGTCCGCCCAGAGGAGGGGGTCCGCCCAGAGGAGGGGGTCCGCCCAGAGGAGTGGTTGGATTCGACGTGCGTGACCTTCCTTCTTTAAAGGTGGCGAAGTAGTCCACCAGGAATTGGCGGTTTCAAATCCGGGATCCATGACGACAACCTCTTGACGGGGCCCCGTACGAAAGGGCCGGGCTACCCGGGTCTCTTGAAGACCATAATCAGGGCATGCTATCCTTGAGCGATTTTACTCGTGGCTTCATATGCTGGTTTGCCCTGAGCGTGATAAGGTTCTCGCTGCGATATGGCCAGAATGATGCTGCTTACTCCGTTTAGGACGGTCCCACGATCCGTCTGCCACACCAAACTTCAAGCGAATACCTATTGTGCCACGACGTGACGACATCCAAAAAATATTGATTGTTGGCTCCGGTCCCATCATTATCGGGCAGGCGTGCGAATTTGATTATTCCGGCACCCAAGCTTGCAAAGCGCTGCGGGAGGAGGGCTACGAGGTCATCCTTGTGAATTCGAATCCGGCCACGATCATGACCGATCCCTCGATAGCCGACCGCACCTATATCGAGCCTCTCACTTGGGAGATGGTTGCCAAGGTGATCGAAGTTGAGCGACCCGATGCGCTCCTTCCCACGCTGGGAGGTCAGACTGGGCTGAACCTAGCCATGGACCTTGACCAGCATGGCGTTCTGAAGCAATACGGCGTGGAGATGATCGGGGCCAACGCCGATGCGATTGACAAGGCTGAGCGGCGAGATCGCTTCCAGCTCGCCATGCAGAACATAGGTCTCGATTTGGCCAATGGCAAAACGATCGAAAGCCTGGATGAAGCGCGTGTCTGGCTCGACGAAATTGGGTTACCTGTTGTCGTCCGACCGAGTTTTACCCTGGGGGGAAGCGGCTCCAGCATTGCTTATAACCGCGGGGAATTCGACCAGCTCGTATCGCGCGGACTCGACCAATCACCGATTAATCAGGTACTGATTGAGGAATCGATCATTGGTTGGAAAGAGTACGAAATGGAGGTAATGCGGGACGTCGATGACAATGTAGTCATTATTTGTTCGATCGAGAATTTCGATGCGATGGGCGTTCACACCGGAGACTCGATTACCGTTGCTCCGGCCCAGACACTCACCGACAAAGAATACCAGCGAATGCGTGACGCCAGCTTGGCCGTCATTCGCGAGATTGGTGTCGAAACGGGGGGTTCGAACATTCAATTTGCGATCGAGCCTCAAACGGGACGCATGATCGTGATCGAGATGAATCCGCGTGTCAGCCGCTCCAGTGCACTGGCCAGCAAGGCAACCGGTTTTCCAATTGCGAAAATAGCAGCCAAACTTGCAGTCGGTTACCGTCTACATGAGTTGCCCAATGATATTACCCGGGAGACCACGGCTTGTTTTGAGCCCACGATCGACTACGTGGTCACCAAGATTCCCCGGTTCACTTTTGAAAAGTTCCCCGATGCCGACTCGACGCTCAATACGCAAATGAAAAGCGTAGGCGAGACAATGGCAATCGGGAGTACTTTCAAGGAATCGTTTCAAAAAGCACTCCGTGGTCTTGAAGTTGGAAGTGCCGGCTTTGGTTCCGATGGACTTGATCTTTGGGGTACGGACGAACAGCCAGGCACCGATGAAATCATCGCCCACCTGTCGCGACCAGGGCCCGACCGCGTGTGGTATATCCGGTATGCTTTCAAAGGTGGAATGTCGATCGAAGAGATCTTCAGCCTGACCGGTATCGACCCGTGGTTCCTCGACAATCTCCTGGAGATTGTCGAAACCGAAAACCAGCTTCGCGCAGTAGGTCGCTGGGAGAGCGTGCCCGATGCTCAGCTTCGTACGGCCAAGCGATTTGGGTTCTCTGATGAGCAGCTGGGGACGATTTTCGACATCGATCCGGGCCAGGTACGCAAGGAGCGAGTTCAACGGGGTATCAGTGCAGTCTTCAAGTCGGTCGATACCTGTGCGGCGGAGTTTGAAGCGTTTACTCCGTACTACTATTCGACCTATGAAACGGAAAACGAGGTACCACCAAAACCCGAAGGTGGCCGCCGTATTGTGATTCTCGGAGGTGGGCCGAATCGGATCGGACAGGGAATCGAATTCGACTACTGTTGCTGTCACGCCAGCTTCGCGCTTCGTGAACTTGGTATTGAGTCGGTCATGATCAACAGCAATCCCGAAACGGTAAGCACTGATTACGACACGAGCGACATACTCTTCTTCGAACCACTCACCGTGGAAGATGTGCTCAATGTTTGCGAACAGGTTGAGGCCGATGGGGTGATTGTTCAGTTTGGTGGGCAAACACCACTGAATCTTGCCCGGACGCTCGCCGAGGCACAGGTCCCGATCATTGGTACTAGCGTTGATGCCATTGGGCGCGCGGAAGATCGAGAGCGATTTCAGCAGCTGCTCCATAAACTGCAACTCCAACAACCCGCCAACGGCATTGCGCATTCAATTGCTGAGGCCCATCAGCAGGCAGAGAAAATCGGTTATCCGTTGTTAATCCGCCCCAGCTTTGTGTTGGGTGGCCGTGCGATGGAAATTTCGTACGACCGTTCTCAATTGGATCGGTACATTGGCGAGGCGTTCCTGGCTGCCCAGGGACAACCTGTCTTGATTGATCGTTTCTTGGAGGGGGCAACGGAAGTCGATGTGGATGCGATTTCAGACGGCACTCACGTGGTGGTGGCTGGAATCATGGAGCACATCGAAAACGCGGGTGTTCATTCGGGGGATTCAGCTTGCGCAATTCCCCCGTACAGTCTTCCAGGTCCTGTTGTACGTGAGATGCGCGAAGCAACCGAGGCACTCGCCCGTGAGTTGGAAGTTGTCGGACTGATGAATATCCAGTTTGCGGTGAAGCACGAACAAGGCCGATACGAACTTTATGTCATTGAGGTCAATCCTCGGGCCAGTCGTACGGTGCCATTCGTTGCCAAGGCGACTGGTTGTCCTGTAGCGAAAATTGCGGCAAAAGTCATGGCCGGGGTATCGCTTGCCGAGCAAGGCATAACAGAAGATCCGCTCGCCACGCACGTCTCGGTCAAAGAAGCCGTGTTCCCCTTCATTAAGTTTGCCGGTGTTGACATAGTGTTGGGACCGGAAATGCGTTCTACCGGCGAAGTGATGGGTGTCAGTCCGCGATTCTCGATGGCGTTTGCCAAAAGCCAACTGGGAGCAGGAACTCCCCTGCCTGCGGCAGGCAATATCTTTTTAAGTGTGGCGCCACAACACAAGTTGCCAGTCATCGAGCTGGCACGAACACTGACCAAAATGGGTTATCCATTGCTGGCCACGCGTGGTACAGCCGCTGCGCTGGCCGCGGAAAATATCGAAACAACACAAATCAACAAGATTGCTGAAGGCCCCCCGAATCTGCTCGATTATCTAGCGGACTCCAATGTGGCAATGGTCATCAACACCCCTATTGGTAAAGGTGCCCATACCGACGAAGGAAAGATTCGCGCTGCCACGGTTCAGGCCGGCGTTCCCTGCGTTACCACCATGGAAGCTGCGGCAGCTGCCGTCCTTGCAATGGAAACCCTTCGCGAGGAAAAAATGGCAGTGCAGGCACTGCAAGACCGCTGTCCTTAGGCCCTGGCTTTGCAGCGGTATTTCTGGTTGGAGAAAACTTAGCGGGAGCCTGTGGGATAACGCAAACGGAGCGGACCGTTCTTTGGATGCGCAGAGTTCCCGCGAACCTTTCGGCGGGGTTTGCAAACTGCTAGCAGTGGCACCAGGTTGTTGGCGGGATCTCCAAATTCCCTTGCTGCAAGCGTGGCACCAGCGGTTTTTGCAATTACAAAGTTTCTCTGGGTACAAAACGGCCTTGACCGTTCAGGCTACCTCTCGTATCTTCCCGATCCCACAGTGGAAGTTGCGAACAAGGCAACTCCCAAACAACCGCACATGGATCAGTGAATAATTTCGTCCGATTTAAAAATCCCACGCGAAGCGAATCGCGAATATCAACCACAGGAATGGAGTCCACGTGGAAGGATCATGTCCCCAATCTGGCAAGTCGTAACTTTTGCCTGACCGGTGGTGCAAGATCCTCGCAGCGGTTGGTTTGGCACGGAAGCTCGCCTACCGCTACGATACACTTTCTGACGCAGGATTTGTTGGTTTGCCTTTAGCAACGAACCTGTGTCCGCCCGCCCGCAGGCGTAATTGCGTCCAATCGCTCCCGGAAAAGATTTGCATCCTTTGCCCCCCTGGGACGCACCTTTTCTGGGAGCTTTTTTTGCGCCTATCGGTTGAGCCATGCCCAAAAACCGTAGCGGGCGATCCGCTCCCGATGATTCGCGTCTTGAAGAGGAAATACGTTTGCTGGTCATCGCATCTTACGGCTGGGGTGATTCGAAAGTTCGTCGAAACTTATCTGGAGGCATGGCCAAATATCTTGGCAGCGATCCGGCCACGTTTCCTGTTTTAAAGTGGCGGTCTTTGGTGCTTGGAGGCAATGCCGACTGCGCGCACTGCTACCATCGACGGCTAGCGCACCACTCGATACCGTTTCGTGATCAGGTGGCGACACAGTCACGTTGTCGTACCCGGCCCCCCGCTCTACAATCCGCGACCATATTCCCGTGTACAAATGCGCGGGTTGCAACTGAGTTGCCGACATGATGCACCCCAGTCGGCCTACCACACTTCGTAGCTAAAGATTCAATACGCATGGAAGCGATCGCACATAAAAGCCCAAGCCAGTTGCCGCTCTCAAAAGAAGAACAGCTTCGCGCTGCCCGCGAGATCATGCGACTCGAAGCAGTCGCCCTCTGGAAGTTGTCCGGTCGCTTGGACGAGACATTCCACCGTGTCGTTGAGCAGATCTATCAAAGCCGCGGGAGCGTGATCGTCACGGGCATGGGAAAAGCAGGACTGATTGGCCAGAAGATTGCGGCAACGATGACATCGGTTGGCACGCGGGCCCATTTCCTCCATCCAGCGGAGGCATTTCATGGCGATTTGGGGCGGATTCACGCGGACGACGTCGTGCTGATGCTCAGCCAAAGCGGCGAAACAGCCGAGGTGGTACAACTGCTGCCCGCGATCCACAATTTTGGGGTTCCCCTGATTGCCATCACAGGTCGGCGTCAGAGCACAATTGGTCGTGCCGCCAGCGAAATCTTGGAACTTGGTGCCCTTGACGAGGCATGTTCGCTTGGGCTGGCTCCAAGCACCAGCACGACCGCAATGCTGGCGCTTGGCGATGCACTTGCTTTGGTCCTTTGTCGCCTTCGTGGATTTCAAGCGGAGGATTTTGCGAGGTTTCATCCGGGAGGCAGCCTGGGCCGTCGTTTCAGCAAAGTAGACACTCATATGCGGCCGCTGGAACAATGCCGCGTTACCTCCGATCGCTTGTCCGTTCGAGAAGTTCTCGTAGCGTGCAGCCGACCTGGGCGGCGAACCGGAGCCATCATGTTGACAGACCAGGCAGGGAGGCTCACCGGCTTGTTCACCGACAGTGACCTGGCCCGGCTATTCGAACAGCGTGCCGAAGCAGCCCTCGATCGACCTGTTCACGACGTGATGGTTGTCCAGCCGATCACGGTTGAGACAGGATCCTTGTTGCGTGATGCGGTGGGTCTGATGACTGCCCGCAAGATCAGTGAACTACCCGTTGTTGACGGCGAGCAGCGACCGATGGGCGTGATGGATGTGACCGACCTGGTTGGCATGGAGGTCGCCGAAGAACCTGAGCCGTCTTCCGATGAAGAGACACAGAAAAGACCTCCAGCAGTTCGCCTGTTTGCCGAAGAATCGGAAGCGTAAGAAAACGAAGATCTGGAGAGAGCGGTTTGTGGATGGTCGTGCTGACGGTTGGATGAGCGGAGAGTGTTCACGCGAATATCGACATCCCCAGTAAGCCAAACCTGACCAAACTGCCAATAACCTCAATGGCTTTCCCGTGAGTTACGTTAGCAAAGCTTGTGCCAAAATTACGATTATGCTTACAGACGTTGACGGCGTGCTGACCGACGGCCGACTGCAGTTTGATAACGATGGCATTGAGTCCAAGAAGTTTCATGTTCGCGATGGATTGGGCATTCGGTTGTGGCAGCGAGCAGGGCATAAGTTTGGCATCGTGACGGGTCGCGAATCAAGAATTGTGGAGCGACGGGCAGCAGAACTCGACATTGGCATTGTCCGTCAAGGTGATGACGACAAGTTGGGCCAAACCGAGCGGATTGCCCGAGAGCTCGGGGTCGATCTTGAAGAAATTTGCTATATCGGCGACGACCTTCCTGACTTGCCGGCTATTCGCGCCGTTGGCCTGGGAGTGGCCGTTGAAGATGCTGCCGTAGAGGTCCGTGCCGCAGCTGACCACGTCACCCGTATGGCCGGTGGCCGGGGCGCGCTGCGGGAAATCATAGAAATGATTCTCCGAAGCACCGATCGCTGGGACGACCTCGTGTCTCGGTACGTCACATAATTCAACAAGAGGCGTTGTACTGCCAACGACACGGGATTTCCAACGCAATGATTACCCGCTTGCTTCGCAGCACGATTTCATTGGCCGCAATCGTAGTGGTGTATCAACTCTACGCTCTGCTGGTCGTGCCTTGCCTGGAGCCGGCTTTGGCAGTGCAGCAACAGCAGGCATCGACTGCCGCAGAGCAGCAAATGGGAAGGCGGCTGGCCGATAAGTATCAGCAATTGCTGGCAAATTACTTTCCTCCCGAACACTGGTCGCAAACTCGTCCGCCAAAAGTCATCAAGAGTGGACACGGGATGTTGGTGATCGATGATTACCATCAGGAAAAACCTGGCCAAATTGAACTGTCGCACTTCGCCCTGCTGTTCTTTCCTTCCCCCGTCGAAGAAGGCCAGCCTGCCCCTGCCGATGTGATTATCGTCGAAGCGCCGTCTGGGGCAGCGATTACGTTTGACGAAAATTTCAAACCGGCATCGGGACGACTGGGGCGGATTGTGTCGGGCGAACTTCATGGCTTGGTCACCATTCGTAGCGACATGCGGCAACCTGGTCCAGCCGATGACTTGTTCATCCAGACTGGCAAGCTGCGACTCAATTCCAAGGGATTGCTGGAAACGAGTGAACAAGTTGAATTTCGCCTGGGATCCCATCGTGGTCGTGGCCGGCAACTCGAAATTCAGCTCTTGGACGAAGAGCAAGCCGGAGAAGCATCCACGGGTGTTCAATTCAGCGGAATCGAAGCGATTCGTGTTCGCCAAAACGTCTATTTTCAACTTGGAACCGCATCTGGAAATCTTGTGCCAGGCGACACGACCGATCAACCAGTTGAAATTACATGTACGGGACCTTTCGAATTCCAGCTGGTTGGCGACCAACAAGATTATGTCGCCCGGTTTCAAGACAATGTTGAAGTGTGGCAATTCAATCCCGAAGGGCCAAGTGACCAAATGACCTGCAAGCAGCTTAATGTGCAGTTTGCGCCGAAACAGATCCCCGGATTCGCACGGCCTATTCAAACCGGCGAGCGTCAAAGGGCGGAGTTCAGTCGATTGGAGCCGTACGTGCTGGAAGCGACTGGCTCGCCAGTCATTATGCTCTCACCGCAGCGCAACTTTGAAGCCCGGGGTGCCCGTATACGGCTGACGATTCCCGAACGGAAAATTTCCCTCGACGGAGGCGATGTGCAACTCCGCTCAGACCAAAGTGTCGTACGGGCACCGGCGATCGTTTACACACATCCAGCTTCTGAGACAGGAACGCAGATTGGCGCGTTTCGCGCGCAAGGTGCAGGAAACCTTTCGTTCGTTCCTAATCCCGAACAACCCAATGATTTACTCACGGTTGCCTGGCAAGACTCGGTTCAATTGGTTCGTCAGGAAGGTGAACCGGTCCTCTGGCTACAGGGCCGTCCACGCCTGGCGATGCAAGGGCGCGGACAGTTAGCCGCTGACGAAATAAAAGTTTATCTCCGCGAAATAGCCGCTGATGAACCGGCTGCGGCGATGGCCTGGAGTTTGAGTGGCCACGATCAGAAAAAGATTGGGGATGAGCCGCAAAAGCAGGATACGACAACCGTCCGCCCCGACCGGCTTTTGGCGCGTGGAAATGTGATGTTCGATTCACCCCAACTAGCTGGTCAGACCCACGAACTTTCGACCTGGTTCCGTTATGAACTGCCCCAGCAAGCAGACTCGCAGGAGCCTCGCTCCAGCCGGTTTGACTTGGCAAATCCGGCACAGGCAGAAGAAGGCTATGCCATTCAGGCCGATCGATTACGCTTGGAGATTGCCGTACAGGGTCGGCGGGCAGAACCGGCGAACCTTTTTTGTGATGGCAACGTTGTCTTTCGAGAAACCCGGACCCGCGACCCGTCAGCCGCACCGCTGGTTCTTTATGGGCAACGATTAACCTTAGAGGATATGGGTCGCGGTGCCACACGCGTAGCGGTCCTGGGAAGCGATGCCGATGGTGGACAACCTGCCCGACTCGCAGAAATGACCGCCCGTGGTGTGACACTGATGAGCCGAGCCGTCTATCTTGACGAAGCCCGAAACCACGCCTGGATTGAAGGAGCGGGTGAGGCCCATCTGAGGCTTGCTCAAGATTTACAGGGTCGGCCGACCGAAACGCCCTATCCAGTCGACATTCGTTGGGAAAAAGGCCTCAATTTCGATGGCCAGAAAGTCCAGCTCTCTGGCGATGTGTTTGCCGAAGGGCCAGAGGACTGGCTCCGCTGCGATCAACTTGTAGGGACGTTAAGCCGCCCCGTCGCTTTTGGTGCGAAAGTTGACCAGGAATCGCTCGAGCTGAGCGAGCTTGATTGCCAGGGACACGTTGTTTTCGATCACCGAGCACGTGATGCAGGAGGACCAACTTCACACGAACGCCTGCAACTGGCACAGCTTGCCATCAATCAACAAAGCGGGCAAATCCGTGGCCGCGGACCAGGCTGGGTTCGTTCGGTTCATTACGGTGAAGAACTTCAACCAACAAGTAAGCCCCGCCCAGATGCTGCTACGACTTCCGGTGGGGCAAGACTCCATTTTCTTCGTGTCAATTTTCAAAACGGAGTTACTGGCAATTTGCATCAGCGGCAACTTGCATTTCTGGGTCGGGTTCGTACCGTCTACGGTCCGGTCGACGCCTGGGAGCAGGAGCTCGATCCGCGTCACCCCGAGAAGTTACCTCCTTCGGCCGTAACGCTAAAGTGTGCCGAACTCGCGGTCAACGAAGATTTGGCCGTACAGCAAGGGTCGGCGACAAGCGTCAATTCAGCAACCAAGTTACCCTTGGGTGGATTAGGGCAGGGTCAATTTGGACCCGTTGAATTACTCGCCCGTGGCGATGTAACGATTGAAGGGACGACCGATCAGCAGCAAAGGTTCAAGGCGATTGCTGGCCGGGCAAGTTTCAATCAATTCAAAGATGTGTTTGTGCTAGAAGGGGACGGAAACAGTTCGGCCACAATTTACTTGTGGCGGGGAATGGGCACTTCACCGCAACAATCGTCTGCCCGAAAAATCACTTATTGGCGAACCAGCGGTGAAATCCACGCACAGGATATTCGCAGTATCGACCTGACGCCGGCACCATCGGCTGCGTTCGCGCCACAGCCGGCTTTCGGCCCCGCGGCAATCCAGCAACGGTGAGGCATCACGCGACGCGATTGGTACCGCAAGGTAGAAAGTAACCAGCATGCTTTGGCGCCAATCATGAGGATTCAAAGTGCGCGAGCCGCAGTCATGGGCCAACTGGCTGCTGGTCAAACATATTGCCGTCGCATGTAAACAGCCAGCCACGCTGGCGCTGGGATCGTATTTGTAGGCGATGACCCTACACGAATGACAGCTTTGCCCATGCCTCCGGCGACTTGACCTCGGCAGACCGATCGGATGGGCTCCGGGCAATGTGGCCAGTTTCACTTCGCATGGTCGACTGGCGCGCATCCTGATAGCGCCAGTCGCAGCTCCAGCGGATACTGTCGGAATGATTGGGTTGGCCCATGTGAAAAAGCAGGTTACTGAAAAGGACCACGTCTCCAGGATCCAGGATGACGTCGATGGCTCGCTCCAGTTGAGGCTTGAGGGCGCCGTCCGAGATTTCAAGGTAATGTTCCCGGTCATTGTGGGGCACAAGGCCCAACTTGTGGGTCCCTGGAACGAACTGCATGCAGCCGTTTTCGGGTCGGGCCGGTACCAGTGGTGACCAGACGTTGACCATCCGCAAGGCGCCTTCGGTCAAATCTCCCGCATTCGCGTCATGGCCGTGTTGCCCGCTGGCCGTGTAGGCGGCATCTTGATGCCAGAGAACTTGCGTCAACGCATCGTCAGGCAGTTTGGGTCGGACCGTGTAATTTGGATAAAGTCGGATTTCCTGCCCCAACACCCCTTCGACGATATCCAGTAGCTGGGGACTAAAAAACAAACCAAACAGCGCAGGTGTGTGCAGATCCTCGCGAATCGTCTTGAGCCGTGGTGCGCCTCCTTCTACGAGTCGCAACCAGCGGGTTTCAAACGGCTCCGCTTCGTGGAGGTCGTCAATCACGCCGTCGACCAGAAGCCGATTTGCCTGGCGGTCGATCCATCCGGCAAGATCGCCGCGGACTGCGTCGATTACGTCGGCGTGAAAAAAACCGTGCAGGACAACGTATCCATCTTCGGCGAGCTTATTTTTAATCTGTGTAGGGTTGATGGTTATGCAACTCCAAGGTACTAAATGCAAAACGCGACGATAAAATCCTCTGATTCGACTGGCAGTTCAATGTTCTTGCAAACTGGCCACAAAAAAGGTGGACGATTGTCCGATGGCATTGCATTTGTGTGGGTCCTTCATCTGGCAACGGGTTGCAAACCCGCAAACCCAAAAGACGCGCTATCATTTACGGGGTGGGCAGCCGCAGCCGCTCGTTTTTTAAGCCGGCAGCGATAAAATCGACAGTCTGCTCCGACATCGCATTGTAGTAGTCAAAACCATGACCGCCGGCCGAAGTTTCCAGGTCACATTCAAACAGGATCCCAATCGAGGCGAGTTTCATGCGAAGGCGATCAGCCGAATTCCACCAGAGATGATCTAGGGGGTCGCAGCAGAAAAACTGGTGTCGCGGCCAATTGAGCGGATGCACATGAAGTGTGGCCGTGTCCTGCCGGGCCTCTTCCTCATCGCGGTACATGAGAGGCAGTGTTTCGTCCGCGCCCTCGGCAAGCCGCTGGTAATAATCGATCGCCGGGGAAATCGCAGCCACCACAGGAAATAGAGCGGGATGCTTGTAGGAAAGTCGCAACGCGCCTTGCCCACCCATGCTGGTGCCCAATAAAGCAATTTGCGGCGGTTGGCAGTGCCAGCGGGTGGCAATGTACGGCACCACCTGGTCCAGCACGTAGTGTTCGGCGGTCATTGAGGAGTCAAATTCCTGGCAGATACGGTCGGTCCACCAGCTCCTTTGGGTAACCGGACATATAACCCGCAGGCCATGCCGATCGAATTGCCGACCAAATTCCGGTTGGCCGCTCAACTCCTGCAGGTGCAAGCCGTGCAGGTAGATCACCACATCGGGATGCTCGGATGGGTCTGACGGCTCAAATAGGTGACACGTTTGCCCGGCGATTGTGACCGTCGACCAGTTGTTTTGCGTTCCGGACATGCGTTTTATCCTCGCGGTCGTCTCGTGCGACGGCCAGTCCAGAATCTGCGAAATTTTGTCGAAGATCCTGACCCGGTAGTAGAAATACGTTCGTGCCACCAAGCAAATTGCTACAGGCTAAGGATACTCTAGTGGCGCAAGATGGCAACTCGTAGAATGGTTTGCAGACGGTTCTCGACCTGCCACAATTACGGGTTGCAGAAATTGCGACGCGTGTTGCAAATCAGCGGAACGATTGTCAATCCGCTGAAGTCGTTGCACTTATTGTCGGGCACGCACTCCCGGCGACCCATCGCGACTCGTTGATCACAACACCAAACGCGACTCATGGCAACCCGCATCCTGCATATCATTCCAACGCTCGATCAAGCGGGCGCGGAGAAGCAACTCTGCTTGCTCGCTGCTGGGCTCCCTCGCGACGAGTTTGAGGTCCACGTCACGGCGTTAACTCGTGGTGGTCCGCGGCTAGCCAAATTGCAGGCAGATCAAATTCCGACCACGGTTATTGGTAAACGCTGGAAAATCGATCCACTCGCGTTGTCGCGGTTGGCGCGGCACATTCGCCGTTTGCAACCCGAGTTAATTCACACCTGGTTGTTTGCCGCCTCCGCTTACGGGCGAATTGCTGCCAGGTATGCAGGTGTGCGGCGGGTGATTGTAGGAGAACGTTGTGTCGATCGCTGGAAGCCTGGTTGGGCATGGGCTTTGGATCGTAAATTGGCGGTCAAAACCGACCAGTTTGTAACCAATAGCCCGGCGGTCAGAGATTATTGCGCAAATTTCGGATTGCCTGCCGAAAAGTTTGCGGTCATTGCCAATGGCGCTGCTCCAGTTTCCAAGAACAGCGCCAGCCGAAGCCAGTTCCTCGAGGAATTTCAATTGCCTGAAGATGCGCGCCTGGTCGGAGTGGTCGGACGTCTCTGGCCCCAAAAAAGAGTGACGGACTTAATTTGGGCTGCCGATCTTCTTCGGGTCTTGCACGACAACATGCGAGTTTTGGTGATTGGCGATGGACCGCAACGACCGCAGCTGGAACGGTTTGCCCGCCTTGCTAGTGACCTGGATCACATCCGTTTCCTGGGGCAACGCAACGATGTGGGACGTATTTTGCCCCACCTGGATGTGCTTTGGCAGGGTAGTGCCTACGAAGGCCAGCCCAATGCGGTCATGGAAGCCATGGCCGCTGGTGTCCCGGTTGTCGCAAGTGATATTCCTGGCCATCGTGAATTGGTGATTCCGGGAGAAACAGGTTACCTTGTTCCTGTCGCAGCCCGGGCAGCCCGAGTCCGTAGCACCGATCAAATCTTCAGTGATGCCGACCTTGCCCAGCGAATGGGGCGTGCAGGCCAGGAACGTATGCTGCGAGAATTTACCGTTGAGAGAATGATCGACCGGTATGCGGACCTCTACCGGTCTGTGCTGGATGGAGGCTAGGTGTCGGGCAGAATAAATTTTCACCGGCCCGGTCTGGTCTTTTGTTGATACCGGTCGGGACGGTAAAATTGCGGCGGCCCGTAAAACGTGTTCATTAGCGGGTTCAACGGCCACGAAAAGGAGCAACAAGGTGATGAAAGACGTTTTGGCAGTCGTATTGGCCGGAGGAAAGGGTTCGCGACTTGAGCCACTCACACGCGATCGGGCCAAGCCGGCGGTTCCGTTTGGGGGTGCCTACCGAATCATCGATTTCACCCTCTCGAATTGTCTTAATAGTGGCATCCGTCGCATGCTGGTGCTCACGCAATACAAGGCGATGAGCCTTGATCGACACATCACCCTCGGTTGGCACGGCTACTTTTGCCGAGAGTTGGGCGAGTTTATTGATCTCGTGCCACCCCAACAGAGAGTCGATGAGCAGTGGTACCAGGGAACCGCGGATGCCGTTTACCAGAACATTTACACGCTCGAAAAAGAGCGTCCTCAATATGTCGTCATTCTTGCCGGCGATCACATTTACAAAATGGACTACGGGAAGCTGGTCGCTTTTCACGAAAAGAATGGAGCCGATTTGAGTATTGCTGCTCTCCGCGTTGATGTTGCCACCGCCCGGCAATTCGGGGTGATGCAGGTGGATGCAAACAATCAAGTTATTGGATTCGAGGAAAAATCTCCGGAACCGAAGACGCTTCCCGACGACCCAGAGCATTGCCTGGCTTCCATGGGCATCTATGTGTTCAATGCGGCGTTTTTGTTTGACGAGTTGTGCCGTGATGCCACATTGCCCAACAGTGCACACGACTTTGGCCGGAATATTATCCCTTCGATCATCAATAGCCGCCGCGTTTTTGCTTTTCCCTTCCGGGATGAGAATCGAAGTGACGATGCCTATTGGCGGGATGTGGGGACTATCGATGCCTACTATGAAGCGAATCTTGAACTGACCGGGGTTGCTCCGCAGTTGAACATGTATGACCACCGCTGGCCCGTTCGCACCTATCAGCCCAATTTGCCGCCACCTAAGTTTGTCTTCAATTCCAGCGATCGACGTGGCGAAGCGATCGACAGCATTGTGTCAGCTGGTGTGATCATTTCCGGTGGCAAGGTGTTGCGGAGCGTGATCGGACCTCAAACACGTGTCAACAGCTATGCCGAAATTGAAGATTCGATCATCTTTGCCGACGTCAACATCGGCCGCGGAGCGAAGATACGGCGAGCGATTATTGACAAAGGTGTCGATATCCCTGCGGGCATGCACATAGGTTACGACGAGGATGCAGACCGCCGAAACGGTTGTACTATTAGTGAACGTGGCGTGAGGGTCATTGCGAAAGGTGACGGGCGGGAATCGTTTGGTGCCGCTCATACTGAAGAAGTCGCCCCGGCCGTCTCCTCCCCGTAATTGCCAGTTGTGCCCGTCATTGCCAGTTGTGCCCGTAATTGCCAGTCGTGCCCGTCATTGCCAGTCGTGTCAGTTTGGATCGGGTTCGCTCTACGGTGGGCTAATCGGTGGGCTAATTGGCGGGCTAATCGGCGGGCTAATCGGCGGGCTAATCGGCGGGCTCATTGGGGGGAACTGCCCCGCCTGGGTGAATTTGTGGGGCGTCTGCGGGAGGTTGTTCTTCGGCGGGCGGTGGTAGGCACCGGTTTGGTGGTGCGATTGGCAGCGGTCGCTGGTTGGCCCGAATCGACTTGAGGCGAAGTTGGCTCCAGGGCGACAAGTTCTAGGGTATCCACGAGGTCTTGGTCCCTCTTGCCGAGTCGCCTGGCATCGGGTTCCTCCATGGTCAGGGCGAGTGAAACCCGGTGACCCTCCTCTGGTGCCACCAGGTAGTAGTGCCACTCCACTGGAATTTCTTCGACGACTCCCCGCACCACCGCGGCCGTACAATGATGCCCGTGCTGATTGGTCCATTCGCGCCCGCGGACAAAATGACCAAAGTCTTCTCCCAATGAAAACCGGATATCTTTTTGAAATTCTTCCATGGAGGTTTGCCGCCCCGCCGATTTCACCGGAAGCCACTTGATTGTGCAGTAGGCGATGAGGTCACCATTCTCAATGCGGCGGAGCGTTAAAGCGTCACGTTCCTGGCTCGTCACAAACCACGCCCGGTCATGTAAAAACCGGAACCCCTGTTCCCGAGCGTGATACTCAAGTAAGTCATTAAAAATCGTGCTGTCAGCATCAATCATGGCAATCAACCGGTCGGTCAGTTTTTCGGACGACTCGAGTGGTTCAATCACGAGTCGCACTTTGGCCACGACATCGAGCCCCGGTGTGGCGTGGCCTACGGACCGCTTTTCCTTGACAGCCAGGTTCATGCGGGTCACCCGCCCAGAGTGATGGTCAAAACGGTAAAGACCCCTCAACTCAAGCTCGGTCGGGGCACCATCGATCATCCCGTGAACTGCCCCTCTCATTCTTACTTGAACATATCGGGGAGTTGTCTTCTCAACGGTGCTGCTCACTTCGCAAACCGTCACCGTATCAAGACCCAAAAGGGCAGCCATCGTCCCGGCATCCTGGTTCCAGGAGTCGGTCGCACGCACGAGCTTGGAAGGCAAAAGCCGGTTGACCGTCAATGAGTTGCCGATCACGTCGATCAAATCGAGTTGCTGTCGTTCGAGAAAACTGCCAATGCCCAGAAAAGTTGCCCGGGCAGCGGCTGGTTGCTGCAGCAAGACGATGCGATTTTTCGGTGCGAGGCTCCGCGCATGGATTTGTTGATCGATACGGATCTTGGCTTCTGCCTGATGGTAGTGTCGCAGTGCTGAGAGGACAGGTGGGAGGTTCCCGCCAGAGGCAAATTCAGTCGACCGGTCAAGTCGCCGCTCGTGGTACGACAGCTTGGCGTCGACGTGAATCGGCAGCTGGTCCGACAGGTGATCGGGGTTGCCCGCTTGACCCAGTCCTTCCTGGTTGAGTTGCAGCATGCCACCCACTTCTAATTCAACGCGGACACGGCTGAGGTCCTTGGCCGGCAGCCGGGACGTGAGATCCAAGGTGGTAGTCAGACCGGTTGCTGGGGGTGAAAAGCTAAGCAGCAGTAAAACCAAGGTGATCGGATTTCTGGAGAGAGCCACAAATACACCTCCCGAGGGGGGGTTTATAGGTCGATTGAGCGTTCGGCGGATCCCTTTCCCTGCGAACGAACCTCGCCAAGGGGCGTTCTTTGCCTAAATCGACCGACCGCGGCTGGATTGTCCACCGCAAAGGGGGATCCCATACGGGGTCCCCCTTGGGCTCATTGAGCCCAAGTCGGTCCCTCATGGGTTAGACCTGTCTGCAATAACTCCAATCGGGGCCAAAAAATATCGCAACATGTTGCTACTTAAGGAGTTGCAAACATTTTACCTTGCAGTTGGGGCGATTCCTGGAAGAATTCTGGCGGGTCAGCGCGAACTTTGTCTCGACCCAAATCGACTTCTTTGCGTAAAACTAGGATGGGTGTGCCAGCGATGTCACCGGTTGACTGCAGCATCGCAGCCGCTACGCGTAGCAGCGTGGCGGCCACCGGTTGCAAACCTTGTGACTGATGGTAGTTGCAAACATTGTAGCTAACCGGATGAACTTGGCTGGCACGACAACTTTTAGGTCGAGGGCAACGAATAAAGGGATAGGGAAGATTTCGTAAGGCAGCGTGAGTTGGCCGGCGCGTATCGCATACCGGGCAGCTACGCCGCGGCAAGGCGCTGGCGGCTGCAGAGATCGGTTGCTAGCCAAGAACGAGGTTTGAGAATGCATCAAGGTTATCAAAATTCTATTTTGTCACAGCTGCGCGATTCACAAATTCGCTATGCTCCGCGAGACAAACGCCTACAGCAGTTAGAAGCGGCCGAGCGATTGGCTTCAGAAATCGACCAGCAGAAGGTCTATACTTACGAATACGTCTGTTTTCGGATCACCGGCTATCGTCCCGAAGACAATGCGGCAACCCAAATTTTGGGCAGCGACCTTGTCCACGATTTGCGCCTGTTGATCGAAGATTTTTCGGATTCGATCGACCTGTCGGCCGAAGCGATTGGTGAGCAAGTGTTGACGGTCGAACAGCTAGCTCGCCAATTTAATGTTTCGACAAAGACCATTTCCCGCTGGCGGGAACTTGGCCTGGTGAGTCGCCGTCTGGTCTTTGATGGTCGCAAGCGGGTAGGGTTCTTGCGAAGCAGCGTGGACCGGTTCGTGCAGAACAATCACGAGCGGGTTTCTCGTGGTGCTCGATTTAGCCAAATGGACGACGAACAACGGCGCGAGATCATCGATCGTGCGCGACGCATGGCCACCTCTGGTGGTTGCCAGAGCGAGATTGCACGCCGACTCGCCAAGCGGGCAGGGCGGAGTGTAGAGACAATCCGTTCTACGATTCGGCAGTTTGATCGCGAGAATCCCGAACTGGCGATTTTCCCCGATATCCATGGTCCGTTAAACGACGCCCAAAAAACGATGATTTACCATGAGTATTGCCGCGACATCTCGGTAGATCGACTCACCAAACGTTACGAGCGAACCAAGACGACGATTTATCGCGTGATCAATGAAGTCCGCGCGAGCAAGATTATGGAATTGCCCCTGGACTTTATCCCAAATCCGCGCTTTTCTCGGCGCGGCGCCGAGAAGTTCTGCCTGGGCCCCATGCCCGAAAGTGATTCGTCAACTCGCAAGCCACGACGGCCAAGTGGTCTGCCGCCCTATTTGGCTAGCCTCTATGAATTGAAGTTGTTGACACGAGAACAGGAAGCTCACCTGTTTCGTGGGTACAACTTCTTGAAATACAAGGCAAATAAACTTCGCGAACAACTCGATGTGGCACAGCCGAAGGCAAGCTTGATGGATCAGATCGAAGCGTTGTACGGCAAGATTGTCGATGCCAAGAACCAGATTGCCCGAGCGAATTTGCGGTTAGTGGTATCGATTGCCAAGCGGCACGTTTCTCCAGATCAAAACTTCTTTGAATTGGTCAGCGATGGAAATATGTCGTTACTGAGGGCCATCGAGAAGTTCGATTTTTCGCGAGGCAATAAGTTTAGTACATACGCGAGTTGGGCCATTATGAAAAACTATGCCCGCACGATTCCTGGTGAGTACAAGCACCGTGATCGGTTTCGCACGAGTCACGATGAGCTCTTTGCTGCCAAACAGGAATATCGGGGCAATCCCTTGGTCGAAGAAAGTGCCCAGCAACACCGCGAGACCCAGATTGGCAAGATCTTGCGTCGGCTGGACGAACGCGAGCAACAGATCATTATTGGGCGGTTTGGCCTGGATCATTCCCAGGAACCCCAGACCCTTAAAGAAGTGGGTGCTTCGATGGGGGTTACCAAGGAGCGAATCCGGCAGATTGAGGCACGCGCCTTGAATAAACTGCGCCTGGCAGTCCAGGAGGAAAAGATCGCCCTGGAGTCTTGACCGGCAGGCAGGTTGGGCCTCTGTGGAAGCCCTGCGTTTCGATGGTTTCGGCGGCTTTTTACAGTTCGGGCGAAGCAGTATGGGCGTCCAGAGGTGGGGTTGCAGGCCCGTTTTTCTACCGGTTCGTCACCACGCGTTTCCTGCCAGGTGACTCCCATACGGCTTCGACTGGTGCGGTTTTCCCAGCAAATCGATGGGGCTCCCGCATGGGCCAACCCGCCAAGTTTCTTGAATTGGGCAGATTTCCGAGGTGGATACCGACCCCGGTTGTTGAAAGTAGCGAATTTAGCGGGGTATTTTACGCTCATTCCGATTTTGCCCCTCCTCTTGGAGAGGAAATCGTCTGAACGCAAGAATTCCAGGCCAACTCACCCTTGCGGCTTGTGTCAAGACCGGTATATTGGTTGATTCGCACGAGCTTGCCGTTGCGTGCGCTAGCGTAGCTCAATTGGCAGAGCAGCTGATTTGTAATCAGCAGGTTGTGGGTTCAAGTCCCTCCGCTAGCTCCAAATCAGGGGTCCGTGCGTCAAGTCAAGTTGAATCCAGGGTGTAGGTTGAATCCTAGAGGTGTGAAGTTCAAAACGACTAGGGTTTGGGCCGCGGGTTCCGAGTAGCTTTTGAGATTGATTTAAGAGTGTGAGTGTTCAGAGGGTTGCCGTCGGCAGGCCCTGCTGGCGGAGCGTTCTGGTCGGCATGCTGGTTAATTTTGGGGTGTTTCCCGAAGTGAATCGGGCGTGCGATCCAGCCGGACCCTCCCGCCGCATGGAGTAAACGACGCGCTTTGGACTTTAGATATATTGTGATGCAATTGGCGAACGGAAGGTGGTTTCCCCAAGCGGAATAGACTCACGGAGCTGCGCTGCGTGACCCAGGGATTGAGGAGCAGCGTGTCACGCGGGGGGTTACCGAAGCGGTCAAACGGGTCAGACTGTAAATCTGATGGCTTATGCCTTCGCAGGTTCGAATCCTGCACCCCCCAATTGCTAATGGCGAAATGAGAAACGACTGTTCGGTACGAGAAGAAAGTAGAAGTTTAGCGTTGCGTAGAGCGACGTGGTGCAAGGCATGGGCAGGACTTGAAGTTCGTCATTCACCTGCGGGTGTAGCTCAATGGTAGAGCAACAGCCTTCCAAGCTGATGACGAGGGTTCGATTCCCTTCACCCGCTTTTGAAGCTGTCGGAGAGGGCTGGTTGGCCAGACTGTTTTGAATCACGCGCAAGCTCAGAAAGCCTTGGCTTGCTGAGCATTAAGAACATGACAACATAAGGAACTGAAGGGTTAACCCAAAGTGAAGCCGAGAAGTTAATCTTGGAG
Organism: Lacipirellulaceae bacterium; assembly: GCA_965243695.1. GTDB lineage: Bacteria > Planctomycetota > Planctomycetia > Pirellulales > Lacipirellulaceae > JAKVCB01. The sequence goes on from CBDEWC010000014.1 coordinate 374,924, forward strand.
GCCGACGACTTGATCCGCTGCTGTAGCTCAGTTGGTAGAGCGCGTCCTTGGTAAGGACGAGGTCACGAGTTCAAGTCTCGTCAGCAGCTCTTGGGAAAAATTATACTCGTTACTGGATCGCCAGTTGAATTGCTCAATAGCCAATTGAGACCCTTTTATTTGTATCCCCTGTTTAAGTGAGAGTTAGGGAGAAAAATGGCAAAGGACACTTTTGAACGTACGAAGCCTCATGTCAACGTTGGCACAATTGGTCATATCGATCACGGTAAGACCACCTGCACTGGCTCAATTCTTGCCGTGCAGGCCGAGAAGGGAATGGCCAACTTCAAGTCGTATGCGGACATCGCGAAGGGCGGTACTGTCCGTGACGCCACGAAGACGGTCACGATTGCCGTTGCCCACGTTGAATACGAGACAGACGCTCGGCACTATGCCCATATTGACTGCCCCGGCCATGCCGATTTCATCAAGAACATGATTACCGGTGCGGCCCAAATGGACGGAGCCATTCTCGTGGTGTCCGCTGCCGATGGGCCTATGCCGCAGACCCGCGAGCACATTCTGCTTGCACGTCAGGTCGGTGTTCCTGCGCTGGTTGTGTTTCTGAACAAATGTGACCTGGTCGACGATGAGGATCTGCTCGAGTTGGTAGAGATGGAAGTTCGGGAGATGCTCAGCAAGTACGACTTCCCCGGCGACGACATCCCGTTTATTCGCGGGAATGCCAAGGGTGCTTATGAGAATCCGGGTGACGAGGCTTACAACGCGTGCATCGGCGAGTTGATGGACGCGATTGACTCCTATATTCCCGAGCCACCCCGCGAAACGGACAAGCCATTCTTGATGGCCGTTGAAGATGTGTTCTCCATTGAAGGTCGTGGGACCGTTGCTACGGGCCGGATTGAACGGGGTATGGTGAAGGTGGGCGACGAGGTCGAAATTCTCGGGCTCTCGGCTGAACCAGCCAAGACGACTTGCACAGGTGTCGAGGCATTTAACAAGACAATGGACGAGGGTCAGGCAGGCGACAACGTTGGCTGCCTGCTGCGTGGTGTCAAGCGGGACGAGATTCAGCGCGGCCAGGTTTTAGCAAAACCGGGGTCGATCACGCCGCACACCAAGTTTGAGGCAGAAGTCTATGTCCTTAGCAAAGAAGAGGGAGGTCGTCATACGCCCTTCTTCAGCGGCTATCGACCCCAGTTTTACTTCCGTACGACGGATGTGACCGGTTCGGCAAACCTGGTGGGCGATGCCGAGATGTGCATGCCTGGTGATAATGCCCGGATCAGTGTCGAATTGTCCAAGCCAATCGCCATGGACGATGGCGTGCGATTTGCAATCCGAGAGGGAGGCAAGACCGTCGGTTCCGGTGTTGTAACAGCAATTAGTGAATAGTTTGTGTTAGGTGCGAGGGTGGGCATTAGTCGTTCAATGGAGAGGGGTTAGGTCCATGGTTGTCACAGGTCGAAAGTTACTGGCCGTTGGCATTCCGTATTCCCCAGGGGTGTAGCTCAATTGGCAGAGCACCGGTCTCCAAAACCGGGGGTTGCGAGTTCGAGTCCCGCCGCCCCTGCCTGATTTGAACAGCGAGTATGGATTGAGGCGTACTTGGCCAATTGAAGCGTACTTGGCCAATTGGTGTGCACGGAGTTTTGTCTACCTGCTTTATCGGAGGGTCCTGCGTGGCCGCGTTTATGGCCGAGTTGTTTCGGCTCAACTTATACAAGCGTAGTCAAGGTCGTTTTGCTCGGCAGGTGACTTTTGCCGTCCTCGCGGTGATCGTTGCGCTGGGTGCCTGGAGGCTTAAAGTGTGGCTCGAAGGTCGGCCGGATGCGGGCGGACAATTGGGATACGTCGTCCCCCTAGGGGTGTTGGCTTTCGGCTGGTGGATCACTTTTCGGCTTGTTCAGTTGCCTAAGTTTGCCGATTTTCTGATCTCCGTAGAGGGCGAAATGAACAAGGTTACATGGCCTAAGCAAGGGGAGCTGTTTCGTGCTTCAATTGTGGTCATGGCGGTCATATTTTTATTGGCGGCTCTCTTGTACTTTTATGATCTCATATGGAAAGGTGTGTTTGGCTGGCTATTGCAATGAGGCTGACCCAACACGGTCATCCCCGTTTGTTTCGGCCCGGTCGCTTCAAGCTATTTTAGGATTGAGACATTGAATATCCATGAATGAAGAGCCTCACAACTTGGCAGACAACGAAAAGGCTGCTCAGTCGCTGCGCCCCGACCCGGTTGCAGTCGAAACCGAGTCGCAGGCTCTCGAGGAAGGTGCTTCAGATGGGGCGACCGACCCTGCTGCACAGGCCACGATCGAAGCAGCCGCTACCGGTAGCGCCGCAGATAGTACAGATAATTTCGAGCCAGATGCCCCGGAGACTGGAGATGTCGCCGAATCAGGCTCTGACGAGGTTGCGTCCGAACCCCGTCCAGCCGAATCGGAAGCCGACTCGGAAGCCGACTCAGCCGATGCCGATGTGGTATCTGGCGAGAGCGGATTGGCCGAGGAAACGGAGGAAACGGAGGAACCAATCACGATGGATTGGTATATCCTCAAGGTGCAAAGCAATCGGGAACGGTCCATTGCCGAAGCGCTGCAGCGGAAAATTGCCATCGAGGGCCTCGATCAGCATTTCGGCCAGGTCATCGTGCCGACTGAAAAAGTGACAGAGTTTAAGGGGGGCAAGAAGAAAATTGTGGAGCGCAAATTGTGGCCCGGCTACATCGTCGTGAATATGCACATTAATGACGATACCTGGTTTGCGGTGCGCGAGACTTCTGGCATTGGTGACTTCACGGGTGCGGCTGGCAAGCCAACGCCAATGCAGCCGCATGAGGTAGCTCGGGTAGTGCAAACCGAGGAAACGGATACAGAAGAAGCTCCTAAGCTGGCAATCAAGTTCAAGGAAGGGGATAAGGTTAAAGTCAAGGAGGGTAATTTCGAAAGTTTCGAAGGCGAAGTTGGAACCATCGACGGGGCAAGTGGTCGCGTGACCGTAATGATCAACATTTTCGGCCGCAGCACGCCGGTCGAATTGGAATACTGGCAAGTAGAATCTGCGTGAGGAGGCGATTGGTTATCGGTGAGTGCACGACTGCCAGAAGCGTATTCTGGCAACGGGCTGAAGACCGGGAGTCGATTGCAGTGAAATTATGGCCAAACAGTTTGCAGGCATCGCAAAATTTCAAATTCCTGGAGGGCAGGCGACCCCTGCTCCGCCGGTTGGTACGGCGTTAGGTAAGTTCGGTATCAACCTGGGCCAGTTCGTACAGCAGTTTAACGACAAGACCAAGGAAGCCGGGGGCATGATGATTCCGGTCGAGGTCACTGTCTACAACGACCGGTCGTTCGAGTTTATCACGAAGAGCCCGCCGGCAGCCGTTTTGTTGAAAAAAGCAGCAAATATTGCCAAGGGATCGGGTGTACCAAACAAAGAAAAAGTGGGCACAGTGACCCGTGCCCAACTTGAGGAGATCGCAAATACAAAAAGTGCGGATCTCAATGCCCGTGATGTCGACCACGCCGTACTGATGATTGCTGGTACGGCCCGGAGTATGGGCCTGGAAGTGGAAGGTTAACAGGCGAACGTATCGCGGGCTCCGTTGAGCATGACAAAGTTGACACACTAAACATGGTGTAAGTAGAGATGGCGAAGAAATCGAAACGACTCCGGGCGGCACTGGCGAAGGTTGTGCCTGACCCGCTACCTCTCGCCGAGGCGGTGGCAAAGTTGCAAAGTTACGACGCAACCAAGTTTGACCAATCGGTCGAGATTGCGATTCGGTTGGGCATCGACCACACGCAGGCCGATCAAATTGTGCGCGGGTCGATCGTGTTGCCACATGGGATTGGCAAACAACAACGGGTGGTTGTATTTGCCAAGGGGCCGGCCGCTGAAGAAGCGAAAGAAGCCGGCGCGGACTTTGTGGGAGACGACGATCTGGCGAAGAAGATTAAGGACGGCTGGACCGATTTTGATGCTTGTATAGCTGCTCCGGATATGATGAAGCTGGTAGGACCACTCGGTCGCGTGTTGGGCCCGCGCGGTTTGATGCCGTCGCCGCGTGCCGGTACGGTGACTCCGGAAGTTGGTAAGACGGTGGAGGAATACAAGGCGGGTAAAGTCGAATTTCGCAATGACAAAGCGGGTGTTATTCACGCGGTCGTGGGCAAAGCCAGTTTTGAACCCGGCAAGCTAGCAGAAAACATCCAGGCGTTCGTCGATAAGATTGATTCCCTCAAGCCAGCTGCGGTGAAAGGGACTTACTTCCGAGGGACCTACTTGAGTGCAACCATGAGTCCGAGTGTGCGGTTAGCCGTGTGAGCGGCCGTGAATGAGATAGCAACAAAGGGGCGAGCCATCATCGGCTTGCCGCAGACCATCGACGGAAGCCATGAGTAAATACGTCAAAGAGTTGATCACCGATGATTTGCGCAAGCGGTTGGATGGGGTGTCCGATTTGTTGCTAGTCGATGTCATTGGTTTGGAGAACAACAAGAACGTTATTTTGCGGAAGCACTTGCGAGAAAGAGATATCTGTTTGCTGGTGGTTAAGAACAGCCTGGCCCGCCGTGCAACCGAAGGAACCGTTTTGGCGCCAGCCTTTGAGGGGATTGAAGGTACATGTGCTGTTGTTTGGGGTGGCGAAGACCTGGTCTCGCTGGCAAAAGAAATCATGAAGCTGGCCGACGACGAGGCGTTTGAGCCGTTGTCTGCCAAAGGTGGCGTGATGGACGGGAAGCCGCTCTCGGCAGAGGAAGTCAAAGCTGTCAGTAAGTGGCCGAGTCGTACCGAACAACTAAGCCTGCTAGTAGCGCAGATCTTAAGTCCAGGCGCAACCCTCAGTGCCCAATTGCTTGGACCAGGACGTCAATTGGCGAGTCAGATCAAGCAAAAGGGAGAGGGCGACGAAAGTTGACCAGGAAGCTAAACAGTCAGTCACAGAGGATAGCTAGCAAGGCCTGTTGGTCATTGAATTGCATCCGAAAGGGTTCGAATTAGTACGGTGTTTTGTTGGTGGAGTGGTTTGAAACCATCCAGTTAATCAATCTAAAGGATCACAAGTTTTACAAGTGGCGGGTCCCGCTCCGCCCTACACGTTGAGAAAGGGAAAGAACAGTCATGGCAACCGATGCAGTCGCAGAATTCACCGAGGGTACCAAAACCTTAGGGGACCAAATTGTGGGCCTTACCTTGATGGAGGCCAAAGAACTGAGCGATTACTTGAAAGACGTACATGGCATTGAACCAGCCGCTGGCGGTGGAACGATGGTCGTCGCAGCCGGTGCCGGTGGTGACGGTGATGGTGGAGAGCCGGCCGAGCAAACGGAATTCGATGTCGTCCTCGAGTCTTTTGGCGAGAAGAAAATTGGCGTCATCAAAGTCGTTCGTGCCGCAACCAGCCTTGGCCTGAAAGAAGCCAAGGATTTGGTGGAAAGTGCACCTGGAAAAATCAAGGAAGGTATTTCGAAGGAAGATGCAGAGAAACTCAAAGGCGAACTCGAGGAAGCGGGTGCAACCGTCTCGATCAAGTAGTCGAGTTAATAATTGCCCGTCGCAACCAGCGATCGCGACGGGTTTTCCTGTGAGAGCCTCAGTCTTGTAGTGCATCGCCCCAGCGCGATGCGAGATGTATGAGTTTCCCCACCCATCCGTTTGAAATTCCAGCACCCTGGCTAGATGGATTGCGATGGTGGTATACGCGGCGTCGATCGTGCGTCGCCAACCAGGATAGCTATGTCGGCCTAACCAAGGGCGTCATTTGTCACGGGGCAGTTGGTGGTCAGGACTGTGCTACAGGTTTGATCTGCCCGTTTGTTTGCGTCGAAGTGTGTTCCACCTGAATTAGGGAGCAAAAGGTCCTATGGCCGTAACAGCCCAGCGTCGATTGGATACACAAGAAATAAAGAAGTTTGGCAGTGGCCGCGAGTCGCTGGCGATCCCGGATCTCACCCAGATTCAGACGGCCAGCTATGCCTACTTTCTGCAAAACGAGGTGGCCTCGGACAAACGCAATGACAGCGGTCTCGAGGGCGTGCTGCGAGAGATCTTTCCTATCGAGAGTTATGACAAGACGCTTACGCTGGACTATCTGCGGTACGAGCTTGGTAAGCCACGTTATGAACCGGATGAGTGTCGTCAATTGCGACTTACCTACGGTCGCCCGTTTCGGATTTGGATGCGACTCAACAAGGAGGAGCCCGTTGAAGAAGAGGTTTATCTAGGCGACCTGCCGATCATGCTGGGTGGCGGCGAGTTTATTATTAATGGTGCCGAGCGGGTCGTTGTCAGCCAGTTGCACCGTAGTCCAGGCATCGATTTTGTATCGGAAATCGATTCAGGTGAGCGCCGTCTACACAGTTGCCGAGTGATTCCGGAACGCGGCAGTTGGATTGAAATCAATACGACAAAGAAAGACAGCATTACCGTTCGCATTGACCAGAGCGGCAAGTTTTCGGTGGTCACTTTGCTTCGGGCGATGGATCCCAAGTTTGGACTCGATAGCGATATTCTCCGCACATTTTACGAAACCAGTAAGGAGAAGATTGTGGATGGCCGCAGCGCCTCCAAGATCGAAGGTAAAATTGCTGTAGAGGACATTATCTACCCCGTTGGCAGTGACCGAGCCGGAGAGATTCTTGTCGAATGTGGGCAGCGGGTCACTAAAAATACAGCCGAGTTGGTTGCCACCAGCGGTGTCAAGCAGGTGGAGGTCATGGAGGTGCCCCGCGCGGCGCTGTTGTTGAATGCCCTGGCGGACGACGCGACGAGCAGTCACGAAGAAGCCTTGCTGAGGATTTACCAAAGGTTGCGTCCTGGGAACCCCCCGCAACTCGAAAAAGCGAGGGCGCTCTTTAACGAAAAGTTTTACGACACAAACCGTTACCGACTCGGCCGGGTGGGACGTTTTCGGATCAACCGAAAACTCGGTACGCAAGTGCCGGAGAGCGAGCTGATACTCCGTCCGGACGATTTAATCCATTCGGTGAAATATCTCCTGAAGTTGGTGATTTCCGATCCCGATGTGATGGTCGATGACATTGATCATTTGGGGAATCGGCGACTGCGGACTATTGACGAGTTGGCATGCGACGAGATGCGAAAGGGCTTTCTCAAGCTGCGGCGCACAGTCCAAGAGCGTATGAGTCTGAAAGATGTAGAGGACATGACTCCCCGAAGCCTGATTAATCCCAAGAGTATCTCGGCGGCGATCGAGTACTTTTTCGGGCGAGGCGAACTTTCGCAGGTGGTCGATCAGACCAATCCTCTTTCGATGCTCACGCACGAACGACGCCTGTCGGCACTTGGGCCAGGCGGTTTGAATCGGAAGCGGGCTGGTTTCGAAGTTCGTGATGTTCACATTTCGCACTACGGTCGGATTTGCCCGATCGAAACTCCCGAAGGTACGAATATCGGCCTCATTTCAAGCCTGGCGATGTATGCTTCGGTCGACGAGTATGGCTTTTTGATCACACCCTATCGCAAGGTGAAAGACGCTCGTTTGACCAAAGACGTTGTCTGGTTGCGAGCCGATCAGGAATCGAAAGCGTTGGTCGCTTCTGCCGATGCATGGGTGGAAAACGACAAGATTCAAGGAGACACGATCGTTGCCCGGTATCGCAGTGACTTTGTCCTCGTGCCCGTCGAAAAAATTGAATATATCGATGTCGCACCAAGCCAGATGATTGGTGTTTCGGCTGGGCTCATTCCGTTCCTGGAGCACGACGATGCAAACCGTGCGTTGATGGGATCGAACATGCAGCGACAAGCGGTGCCACTGTTGGTAACGGATCCGCCAATCGTGGGTACTGGTTTGGAGAAAGATGTGGCCCAGCACTCCGGCATGTTGGTTCGGGCAGGCCACCGCGGAACGGTAACCTATGTCGATGCCAATCGGATCGAAATCGGTCCGGAAGTTCACCACCTCCGCAAATTTGTGGGGCTTAACGAGCGAACCTGTCAGAATCAGAAACCGATCGTCATGCCTGGCGATAAGGTGGAGCCGGGGGATGTAATCGCCGACGGGGCTGCTACCTATCAAGGTGAATTGGCACTTGGGCGGAACGTGCTGGTGGCCTTCATGTCTTGGCAGGGCTACAACTTTGAAGATGCCATCATCATCAGTGAAGAGTTGGTGAAAAATGATACCTACACGTCGATTCACATTGAAGAATTTGACGTCGAAATACGCGAAACCAAGCTCGGTCGGGAGGAGTTTACGCGTGATATCCCCAATGTCAGCGAAAAGATGTTGCGGAATCTTGACGAAAACGGTGTTGTGCAGGTCGGCACCTATGTCCAGCCAGGCGATGTCCTTGTCGGCAAGGTTTCGCCCAAGAGCAAGACGGAACTGACTCCGGAAGAGAAGCTGCTACACGCAATTTTCGGGCGAGCGGGCGAAGATGTTAAAAATGACTCACTGGAAGTTCCCTCGGGCGTGGAGGGCATCGTCATCGATACCCAGCGATTTAGCCGTCGCATGAGCCTGACGGAAGACCAGCGGAAGGATTTCGAGCGATCGCTAAAAGTTGCCGAAAAAGAAGGCAACGAGCGGATTGCGACAGTGTTCGGTGAACTGGTCAACGAAATAGAGGGAATTCTCCAGCGAAAGCTGACCGACGACGATGGTAATTCACTGGTTCATGACCAGGATCTGGCCTTTGTGGCAGAGCAGGCCAATAGGTTCAGGCACGACATGATTGAGATTCGCAGTCCACAACGAAGGAAGGATGTAGAAAAGATCCATCGCCAACTTTGGCCCAACGTTGAGGAAGCCATAGACGCCCGCGACCGCAAGCTGAATTCGATGAAGCGAGGTGACGAATTGCGGAGTGGCGTGTTGCAAATGGTGAAGGTTTATATCGCCACCAGGCGGGTTATTTCGGTTGGCGACAAAATGGCAGGTCGCCACGGCAATAAGGGAGTTATCTCGAAAATTTTGCCGGTGGAAGACATGCCGTTCCTGGAGGATGGTACCCCAGTACAGATTATGCTTAACCCGCTCGGGGTTCCTAGCCGAATGAACGTCGGTCAGATTCTGGAGACCCACCTGGGGTGGGCTGGCGCAAAACTCGGTTTTCGCTCGGTCACGCCTGTCTTTGACGGTGCGAGTGAGGAAGACATTAATGGGGCGCTGGAGACTGCTGGATTGCCAAGGCATGGGAAGACGCGGCTGATTGATGGTCGTACGGGCGATCCCTTCGAGCAGGAAACAACCGTCGGGTACATTTACATGTTGAAACTGCACCATTTGGTGGATGATAAGGTGCATGCCCGAAGTACGGGTCCCTATTCGCTCATTACCCAGCAACCGCTGGGTGGTAAAGCGAGATTTGGTGGCCAGCGGTTTGGTGAGATGGAAGTTTGGGCGCTAGAAGCCTATGGCGCTGCATACATCTTGCAGGAGTTGTTGACCGTCAAGAGTGACGATGTAGAAGGTCGCACAAAGATTTATGAATCCATGGTCAAGGGCGAGAATACGCTCGAGGCAGGGACGCCAGCCAGCTTTGATGTATTGACCAACGAGATTCGTGGTCTGGGATTGAATATGCAATTGGAAAAACGACGGATTTGAGAGTGACCAAGAGTGGGTGAGTCGTTGGTCTGGGAGTCGGTATAACCAACCCTGGCCTTGAAGCGACATACCTTTATCCCATGGGCGTTACGCTCCCAACAGGAGACAACCATGAGCCTACTGGAAACTGCCAGTTTTGACCGCATCAACGATTATGCCTCTGTGAAAATCAGCCTGGCCAGGCCTCACGATATTCGCAGCTGGTCATTTGGTGAAGTCAAAAAGCCTGAGACGATCAACTACCGTACCTATCGTCCAGAAAAGGACGGTTTGTTTTGCGAGCGGATTTTCGGTCCGGAGAAAGACTGGGAATGCGCGTGCGGCAAATATCGTGGCATGAAATACAAGGGGATGATTTGTGACCGATGTGGTGTGAAGGTGACCCATAGTCGTGTCCGCCGCAAGCGGATGGGGCACATCGAACTGGCTGCCCCCATCGTGCACATCTGGTTTTTCAAGGCAATGCCGAGTCGTCTTGGCAGCCTGTTGGCGATGAAAACCACCAGTCTTGAGAAAGTGATTTATTTTCAAGACTACGTGGTCATTGATCCTGGCGACACCGATCTTAAACCACAACAACTCTTGACCGAGGAAGAGTACCGGGCCAAGCGAGAACAGTTTGGTGACGGGGCGTTCGAAGCGGACATGGGCGCTGACGCCATTCGCAAACTACTGGGTCAACTTGATCTGGTGACCCTTTCGGATTCGCTCCGCGAGGACCTTCGGGAGACGGGATCAAAACAAAAGGCGAAAGATCTCATCGGTCGCCTGAAGACGGTTGAATCGATCCGTGACTCGGACAACAAGCCAGAGTGGATGGTGCTGGACGTGGTTCCGGTAATTCCTCCCGACTTGCGCCCACTGGTCCTGCTCGACAGTGGTAATTTTGCCACGAGTGATCTTAACGATCTTTATCGCCGCATCATCAATCGCAATAACCGGCTCAAGAAACTGGTGGACCTCAATGCGCCCGAGGTCATCATTCGTAACGAGAAGCGGATGCTTCAGCAGTCTGTTGATGCGCTGTTCGATAACAACCGCTGTAAGCGGCCTGTTTTGGGATCTTCCAACCGCCCACTCAAGTCATTAACCGACATGATCAAGGGTAAGCAGGGTCGTTTCCGCGAAAATCTTCTCGGCAAGCGCGTTGATTACTCAGCCCGAAGTGTCATCGTGGTGGGTCCCACATTGCGACTACACCAGTGTGGTTTGCCGAAGAAAATCGCCCTGGAGCTTTACCAGCCTTTTATTATTCGGAGACTCAAAGAACTAGGTCATGCCGATACCATCAAGAGCGCGAAAAAAATGCTGGAGCGCAAGGATGAAGAGGTGTGGGATATTCTCGAAGAGGTCATCACCAATCACCCGGTGTTATTAAACCGGGCACCCACTTTGCATCGAATGGGCATTCAGGCATTTGAGCCAACCCTCGTCGAAGGCAATGCGATCCGACTGCACCCGCTAGTCTGCAGAGGTTTTAATGCCGACTTTGACGGGGATCAGATGGCAGTTCACTTGCCGCTTTCCATTGAGGCCCAGGTCGAGGCGCATACGCTGATGATGAGTACGCATAATATCTTCAGCCCTGCCAATGGCGCCCCAATCATCAGTCCGTCGCAGGATGTGGTCATGGGTTGCTATTACATCACGATGGAAGTGCCGGAAACGCCGGAGGACGGCATGAAGTTTTCCTCGGCTCAAGAGGCGTTGATGGCATATTCTGCGGGCAAGGCTAGTACGCACTCCAAGATCGAAGTCCGCTTGTCGAAAAATCAGTGCTTGCACGAAGAAGTTGGCAATCCAGATGCCTTTGGCCAGCGAATCAAGACAACCATTGGTCGTGTCGTGTTCAACAACATGCTGCCGGAGGGCATGCCATTTTACAATATGCCACTTCGATCCAGTTCACTTGCCCGGGTCATTAGTGACTGCTACGAGTTCCTGGGCAGGAGCAAGACGATTTTATTGCTGGACGATATGAATCAGCTTGGTTTTAACGCTGCGACGCGCAGCGGCTTGTCGTTCGCTACCGATGACCTGGTGACTCCGGCCACGAAAGGCAAGATTATCGCCCAGGCGGAAAAGGAAGTACTTAAGCGAAACAAGCTATACCACCGCGGAATCATCACCGAGGGTGAGCGTTACAATCAGGTGCTGGATGCCTGGACTCACGCCCGCGAAGAAATTACCACTGAAATGATGAGTGCCTTGGAGACCGATTTCCGTCATGGCGGTTACGTCAACCCGATTTTCCTAATGGCCCATTCTGGTGCCCGCGGCGGTGTTGAGCAGATGCGGCAGCTTGGCGGAATGCGCGGGCTGATGGCGAAGCCCTCCGGAAAGATTATCGAAACGCCCATCAAGGCGAATTTCCGGGAGGGTCTTACCGTGCTCGAGTACTTTAGCTCGACCCACGGTGCGCGAAAGGGTTTGGCCGATACGGCTCTCAAAACAGCCGACTCAGGATACTTGACCCGCAAATTGGCGGATGTTGCCCAGAACGTGGTGATTACGACCGACGACTGTGGCACCACGCAAGGTATCACCAAGGGTATCATTTACCGCGGTGAAAAAGTGGAGGTGGGTCTCGCCGAGTCAATTCGAGGTCGGATTGGTCGCGCTAATATTGTGAATCCAATTACCGACGAAGTGATTCTCAGCGAAAATGAGCTCATCACGGCAGATATTGCCCGCAAAATCGAACAATTGGGCCTGGAAAAAATCCAAGTTCGCAGCCCAATGACGTGCGATGCGTCCCTCGGTATATGCCGCTGCTGCTATGGCATGGACCTGTCGACCGGATCGCTGGTGGAAGAAGGAATGGCAGTCGGTATTATTGCTGCCCAAAGTATTGGTGAGCCTGGCACCCAGTTGACGATGCGGACTTTCCATATCGGTGGTGTTGCGACCGGCGAGGTCGAGAAGAGCGATATCAAGGCAACCAAGGCCGGGATCGTCAAGTACACGAAATTGCAGGTGGTCGTCAACGATGCGGGTGAGCGCATTGTACTGACCCGCAATGGTGAAGTCGCGCTCGTGGATGAGAAAGGTCGCGAGGTTGAAAAGTATGAGGTTCCGACCGGTGCGATCATTCAGCATGAAGAAAATACGCCGATCAAGGAAGGCGATGTTATTTGTGAGTGGGATCCACATAGTGTTCCGATTCTTGCCGAAACTGGCGGAAAGATTCGTTTCGAGGACCTCGTTGAGGATGAAACGATGCGGACTGAGCAGGATCCCAGCGGTGGACAGCGCTTTGTCATTACCGAACACAAGGGAGATATGCATCCGCAAGTTGTGGTCGAAGACCCCAAGGATGGGAAAATCCTCGACTTCTACTACATGCCTGAGCGGGCTCACATCGAGGTTCGCGAGGGGGATCTTATTTCTCCGGGAACACTCGTTGCGAAAACGCCACGCGAGGCTTCCGGGACTCAGGATATTACCGGTGGTTTGCCCCGTGTCACTGAAATCTTTGAAGCACGTAAGCCAAAAGATCCAGCGGTGATTGCCGAAATTGACGGGATTGTCGAAATTCAAGCTGAAAAGAAACGCGGCAAGCGGTCTATCATGGTTCGCAGTGAAAGTGGCATCGAGCGTGAACACTTGGTGACCCATAACAAGCACTTGCGAGTGCACTCAGGTGATATGGTGCGAGCTGGCGATTCGCTCGTGGATGGACCCTTGGTCCCACACGATATCTTGCGGATTAGTGGCGAAGAAGCTGTGCAACAGTATCTCACCCGAGAGATCCAAAATGTCTATCGTAGCCAGCGGGTTGAAATTAACGACAAGCATATCGAAATTATCGTTTCGCAAATGCTGCGAAAGGTTCACATCGAAAGTCCCGGCGATACCAGCTTGTTACCTGGCAGCGTCCTGGACAAGCTTGACTTCCGTGTAGCCAATGATGAGATCTCGAAATGTCTCAAAATAGCAGAGCAGGGTGATGGCGCTTATGAAGTCGGCTCGCTGATACCCAAGGATGTCCTGGATCAGGCCAACGCGCAGATCGAAGCAGACGGTGGGACATCCGCCAAGGGAAGCAAGCCGAAGATGGCCAGTGCCACAACCCAGCTGCTGGGAATTACTAAGGCCTCGGTTCAGAGCCAGAGCTTTATATCCGCGGCCAGTTTCCAGGAGACGACCAAGGTGCTTACGGAAGCAGCGCTCAGTGGAAAAATCGACCGGTTGGTCGGCTTGAAGGAGAATGTGATCCTGGGCCACCTGATTCCGGCTGGCACCGGATTTCGTACGACCCATGAATCGGAAGTGCGTATTCGACCTGAAGCCCTGGAAGCGCTGGCCGCTGAAAAAGAGCGGGTACTGGAGCGGTCGTTCCCATTGCTCGAGACGGCAACACCCTCGGCGGACGGTTCCAATGGCGAATCGGCCCCCGCTGCTCCGGAGCGTCCGATCCAAGCGGCCCCAACAAGCCTCGATGTATTGCTAGGAGAAGGAGAAGATTCGGCGGGACCCGCAACCGAGTAGATTCCCGCAAGCAGGGTAGTCTGTGGCTCGTGGTTGACAGCCAGTTTTAGGCCGCTAAGCTGAAGGGTTCCAGCGATTTTTGCCTGTTAATGCCTGTCCCATTGGATGAGCCAAGCGTGTTGGATGAGCCAAGCGTGGTTCGTTTTTTAAAGAGATAAAAAGAAAGCAAGTCCATGCCAACGGTCAATCAACTTATTCGACGAGGCCGCAAGAAAAAGCGCAAATTCAGCAAGGCGCCGGTGCTTGACCAATGCCCGCAGAAACGAGGTGTTTGCCTGCAGGTGCGGACGATGACGCCCAAAAAGCCGAACTCCGCGCTACGGAAAATTACCCGTGTGCGACTTTCCAATGGCAAAGAAGTTACAGTGTACATTCCTGGCGAAGGGCATACCTTGCAGGAGCACAGCATCGTTTTGGTGCGGGGTGGGCGTGTACGCGATTTGCCGGGTGTCCGGTATCAGGTGGTCCGCGGTGCGCTCGACACGCTCGGCGTGGATGGCCGTAAACAATCCCGCAGCCGGTATGGTTCAAAGAAAGGGTAAAACGTCACCGCCATGGCTCGAATTACTGCAAGCCGCAAACAACTTAAACCCGATCCGAGATTTGGGTCTTTGTTGGCCGCCAAGTTTATCAATTGCCTTATGTTGGATGGCAAAAAGAGCATTGTGCAGGGTATCTTCTATGATGCACTGGACCTTGTGAAAGAACGCATTGCCGACCGGGAGCCAATCGACGTTTTTACGCAGGCGATTGAGAATATCAAGCCAGCTATTGAGGTCCGCAGTAAGCGTGTTGGTGGTGCCGCTTATCAGGTGCCAATGCAGGTCAATAAGGCTCGCCAACAATCGTTGGCGATCCGGTGGCTGTTGATGGCCGTTCGCGAAAAGAAAGGCCGTCCCGCGGCTCAGAAACTGGCTGATGAGTTGTGCAACGCGTATAATCGCGAAGGAACCGCGATGACACGTCGTGAAAATGTCCATCGCATGGCAGAAGCTAACAAAGCGTTTGCACATTTTGCCTGGTAATTCAAGTCGTTTTGTGGCCAGACCTCCGCAGCGAAGATTTTTACGAGTCTTTGCCCTGGAGTTCCGGCCTTTTTCGTGCGCTTGTACTGAACAGCATGTGAAACTGCAATGACGACCGTACCGCTGGAAAAAATCCGCAATATCGGTGTTGTTGCTCACATCGATGCGGGAAAAACGACCACCACCGAGCAGATGCTCTATCTCAGCGGCAGCAAGCATCGGGCGGGTGCCGTCGATAAAGGGACCACGACCACCGACGATGATTCTGAGGAAGAAGAACGTGGAATTACCATCTATTCGGCGTGCGTCCAGTTTCCTTGGAAAGACGTGACAATCAATTTGATTGATACGCCGGGACATGTCGACTTTACCGCGGAAGTCGAACGCAGCCTACGCGTTCTTGATGGTGCCGTGGTGGTATTTAGTGCCCGCGAAGGCGTTGAAGCGCAAAGTGAAACAGTTTGGCGCCAAGCGGATAAATACGGTGTCCCACGGATTGCCTTCATCAACAAGCTCGATCGTGAAGGGGCCAATTTCCAGACAGTTTTCGACGACATGGGCGACCGGCTTGGCGCCAAGCCGGTCGCCCTCCAAATACCTGTCGGCGCGGGGCCTGCCCACGTAGCCGATCCTTTTCAGGGGGTCATTGATCTTGTGCAAATGAAGTTCATGACCTTTCCGGAAGGTCGTGAAGGACGAAAAATCCAATCGGATCCAATCCCAGACGAGTTGGCAGAGTCTGCCCAGCTGTGGCACGAGAGGCTCCTGGAAACCCTTTGTGATTACAGTAATGAGCTTATAGAACTGGTCCTCTCTGAGGAGCCTGTTCCAGAGCAGCTCGTGACCAAAACA
Source organism: Lacipirellulaceae bacterium (assembly GCA_965243695.1). GTDB lineage: Bacteria > Planctomycetota > Planctomycetia > Pirellulales > Lacipirellulaceae > JAKVCB01. The sequence continues at coordinate 390,872 of CBDEWC010000014.1, forward strand.
ATTCGCGAAGCGACAATCGCCCAACAGATTCAGCCTGTCATTTGCGGGTCGGCCCTGCATGGTGTCGGCGTGAATCCTTTGCTCGACGCGGTGGCCGCTTACCTGCCAAACCCACTGGATCGGCCACCAGTCGAAGGGACAGACTTGAAGTCTAAGGGGAAAAGTAAGGCCACCTCGAATGAAAATTCACCCGTGTTGGGGATTCGCAAGCCCGACCCGCAAGAACCCTTTTGTGGCCTGGTCTTTAAAATCCTGCCTTACAAGACCGGAGACCTGTATTGGGTCCGTATCTATTCCGGGGAATTGAAGCCCAACAGTCGCGTCCTCAATTCTGGCAAAGACAAAAAGGAGAACGTGGCTCAATTGTGGCGGATTCATGCCGCCAAAAAAGATGAGCAACTCACGAGTGCCCGGGCAGGGGACATCGTTGGCATCATTGGCTTGCGTGAGTCAGTGACCGGCGACACGATTTGTGCCACCCGAGCGCCAATCCTGTTGGAATCGATCGAGTTTCCCGAGACGGTTCTTTCGATGGCCATTGAATCGGAAAGCACGACGGATCGCAAAAAACTGACCGAAACGCTTGCCATGCTGCGGAAGCAAGATCCCACCTTCCATGCCCTGGAAAACGAAGAAACCGGGCAGACGATCATCAGTGGAATGGGGGAACTTCATTTGGAGGTCATTCAACATCGGCTAAAGCGAGACTTCAATCTCGATGTCAAAGTTCACAAACCTCGGGTCAGTTATCGTGAGACCGTTGGTCAGATAGTCGAAGCGGAAGGCGAATGCAATCGGCTTCTAGCCGGCGTGCAGCACACTGCCAAGGTGAGGGTCCGGCTGGAACCTTTTGAGATGCGGGGTCCCCTGGCAAAACAGGCTCCGCCTGTGATGACGACCAATGTGATTGATCACGGCCTGACACCGCAGTTTCTATCTATGGTTCTCGAAGAACTGGAAATCGCCGGACAGGGTAGTGGAATACTGGGGTTCCCGCTCATGAGACTCAAGGTGACCGTACTGGGCGGCGAAGTCCACGTAAGTGATTCCTCTGAAATCGCGTTTCGTACGGCGGCAAACGTTGCTTTCAATAATGCCCTCCACCAGGCGGGACCGATCCTGCTGGAACCAATTATGAAACTTGAGCTTGCCACTCCTGGGGAACATGTGGGGGATTTGGTGAGTGACCTTCAGCAACGGAGGGCGATTATTCATCAAACCGAGTCGCGCGGCACCGACACGGTGTTGCATGCCGAGGCGCCGCTTGCCAACTTGTTCGGTTATTCCAGCGCAATGCGGTCCCTCAGCCAGGGTCGGGCCAGTTGCTCGATGGAACCGAGTTGCTACGCGGCTGCCCCGGAAGAAGTCATGAAACGATTTCTTGGCGAAGAGTGATCATGGGAAGCATGCTTCAGCCGTCCTGACTCAGCGATTCCAGCGGGATCCGCCCTTTTCCCAACCTTTACGGCGACGAAAACATCAGTTCGTGTTGCCCATTTTTAAAAGAGAGCTCGAGCGGTAAAGGATCAATTTCGCAGAGCGGGTGGGCCTCGATTTCCGGGCGAAGGTCTTCGGTTACGAATAACTCACCCAAATGCAATGTGTTGGGTATAAACATCCACCGCTTGCTACCGTAACGAGCCTCGATCTTGTCGATGAGTACTTCATCGTCAGGCAGGGTTGCCGGAATCTTTATTCGTTGCATGTCCCCGGTTGTGTAGACGTTAATAAATGTTTTCTCTTCATTCATGGCATCCCGCAATCGCTGGGTGCAGAAATCAGCAAGGCCAAGACCAATGGCATTGCCTTGCGATTTTTCAGCAAGATTCAAAACACCAATAATGCGAATATCAGGCTTTTCAAGGTCTTCGTGACCTTTCACTCCACGGTAACCAATGACGTTGGTGTCCATCCCAGTCCCACTGTAGGTCTTGCCAATCTCGTCGACAATCAGCACGTTCAGATCGTCAATTGGCAAACGCGGGAAATAGGAGTGATGTTTCTCGACCAGCTTCGGTTCAATTTCAAGAATCTTGTCAGCGGGCATAGCATGGAGTTCGGCGGTTTGATCAAACCCATCTTCCAGAATGGTCAGTCCAGCCCAGATCTTGCCTGAGTTGAGAATGACCGGGCCCATTTCCAGGAGCATATCCCGCATTTGCGATGCTGGCGCGGCATGAAAAGTCTCAGCCGAACGAATCTTTCCCATGCCGACGACCATCATCTTGGTCAGGCCACTCTGCAGCGTTCCCGAAAAACAGGTGTGAAGCTTGATGCGATTCAGGACCAGGACGCCAGCGGACTCATAGGCGAAACGATCCATCCAGACATCACCCGTTGCCACCGAGCCAAGCTTTACGCATTCCATGCTTGCCCGAATTGGCATTCCCATCGCCTCTTCGGTAATGCCTAGCGATTCGACCATGCTTCGCTGCCCTTCGCCCGTCGCGCCATTGTGCGAACCCATTGCGGGAAACACAAACGGGCTGGCCCCATGCTCCCTGAGCCAATCACCGGCCGCTTTGGTGATTGTGGCGATGTTGCTGATCCCGCGACTACCAGAGGTAATTGCCACATCCCCTTGTGGCACCTCCAGTTCAAGTGCATCGAGTTGTGCCCGTACCTCGGCAACGACGTCGGTGAGCGGATTGGCAACCAGATTTTGATGAACACGAAGCAGTCGCATAGCACCCAATATAGTACCAATGAAAAGTCGCCGACGATATCAGCTGTGTGGCAGAAAAAGTCCTGTTTCAGGACAACTCGAGAACAGACCGTTTAGTGTTCTGTTTCTGATTCGACAAGACTTGTTGGCGGCACAGATTGCGACTGAATCACCGATTGAACAATTTCAATCAACTGTTCATCGTTTAGGCCAAGTTGTTTTCCCTGGTGGATCGCAGGACCAATAAGCCGGGAAAATCGCTCCTGGCGTTGCGAAAAAGTTGCCTTGGAGGTGGGTTCAAGAACTCGCATGGCTTGCCCGCGAATGCGTTGTAGCACACCGTCCGCCTCCAGGCGGGCATAAGCTTTGCTGACAGTCATCGGGTTGACGTCCGCCATTCGAGCGACTTGACGAACGCTGGGCAACGGATCACCGGGCTGGAAATGGCCACCGGCGATCAGGGCGTAAACCTGGTTGATCAGTTGTCGATAGAGAGGCAGGTCGGAATTGGGTATGAGGTCGAAAAGAAGGCGATCAGATGGCATAGTGTATTATGTTAGTAATACACTAGAACAGTTGTCAAGGGTTCCTTTTTCGTAATCAGCACAAGTTGCCAATAAGTTCTTGCCAGTTCCCCATTTGGGCCGTTGACATCAATTGTTAGCAGGCGTATGATCAGCGATTCGCCTCAAAGATGTTTTGGGGTGTTGTGCTATTTTTGTTGTTGTTTGACATCTATTTTTGGTCGGCTTTCGAGGAGCTCACAGCGTGGCTGCTTCGCACGAGATAATTCGGATTCGCATGGAGGCGTATGACCATTCGGTGTTAGACCAAAGCGCCGCCGAAATTGTCGATACGGCCAAGCGGACCAACTCAGTAGTTCACGGGCCGATCCCATTGCCTACGCGGATCGAGCGGTACACAGTTCTGCGTGGCCCGCACGTGGATAAAAAGTCGCGACAACAATTTGAGATTCGTACACACAAGCGCTTGATAGACATCGTTCAGGCAACCGCCAAGACGATCGAAGCGCTGAATAAACTGAGCCTGCCGGCAGGCGTTGATATTAAGATCAAGGCCACGAGTGGCTAGGGCGGGCGACGTTACCACCTGCTTCTTGGTGTTTTCCGAGAGATAGACAGCGATTCCGAAAGATAGACAGTGATATTGGACGTTCCCAGAGGCTTGGCCCGGAGCGATAAGTAAATTTTGATGAACGGAAGTTCTGTGGGTAAGCCGGTCCTAGTGTTGGCCGCGTCTCCCTCAGGATAAAAAAACGTAGACAAGGTGAATTGCGATGGCTGTTGGGATCCTCGGCCAGAAGGTCGGGATGACACAACTGTACGATGAAGCGGGCACCGTGGTGCCTGTCACGGTCGTGGCTGCTGGCCCCTGTGATGTGCTGATGGTTCGCACGATCGAGCGTGACGGATACGAGGCAGTCCAGCTTGGGTATCTGGATAAACCCCGTCGGCTGGCCAGTCGCAGTGAGCGAGGTCACGTTGCCCGGCTTGATAGCAAGCGGGTGAAAAAGCAGTCTGGAGCGGGTGTCGAACTCGGGCCGAAAGCCGACTGTGAGCCAAAGAGATTCATCCGCGAAATCCGAGGTGTCTCGGACAAGTTGGAGGTGGGCAATCAGGTGAGCGTTGAGGCGTTTGCCGAGATCAAGGCAGTCGATGTCATCGCGACCAGTAAGGGCCGCGGGTTCACGGGTGGCATGAAGCGGCATAATTTCAAGGGCCAGCGGGCGACGCACGGGGTCAAGAAGTGCCATCGCCACATTGGTGGCACGGGTTGCAGTGCCTATCCGAGTCGGCTCTTCAAGGGAACGCGGATGCCAGGGCAATATGGCAACCAGCAAACGACCGTCCGCAATCAGCGGGTCGTTCAGGTCGACGCCGAAAACAATTTGCTGCTGATTCGCGGTGCCATTCCCGGTCCGAACGGCGGCTATGTCGTGATCAAAGAAACAAACAAGCTGTAAGCCTATTCTGTCAGTTCGATGAAATCACTATGCCAAAATTAAACGTCGTTGATCGTAAGGGAAAGAAAGTGGGGACGTACAACGTCGAGCCCACCGATTTCGCTCCGAGCATATGCAAGCAGTTGTTGCACGATGCAGTGGTGATGTATCAGGCGAATCAGCGGCAGGGCAGTCACAAGACAAAGTCGCGCAGTGAGACGTCGGGTTCAAACAAGAAGCTGTATCGGCAGAAAGGCACCGGTAATGCCCGGATGGGCCATCGTCGCAGCGGTGTTCGGCGAGGGGGCGGGCATATTTTTGCGCGTCAGCCACGCGATTATTCGTATCGCTTGCCGCGCAAGTCGCTGCAGTTGGCAACCTGTATGGCATTGGCGTCGAAGGTCGAGGATGACCAGTTGATCATCATTGATAGTTTGCATTTCGACGAGCCTCGAACGAAGGATATGGCGACAATACTCCACAATATTGGTTGCGACAGCGGTTCGCTGATGATCGCAACAGACCAGTACGATCAGAATGTTTACAAGAGTGCCCGGAACCTTAATCAGGTGTCTGTTTTTCCGGCTGGTGAGCTGAATGCACTTTCGATACTCAGTTCGCGATCGATGTTGATTACCAAGCCCGCGCTGGATGCACTCAAGCAGAGTGCCTCGGAAAAAGGGCAGCATAAGGAGGGGTCCAAACGGTAGGCGTTAATTTCACGAATTGGACAACTCCAGTTCAGCTGAGTGCCGCCGCGGATAAATAATGATGCCCCGACAAACAAAAACAAAAGAACCGGTTGTTAAATCGAAGCTCGAACTTGAGCCACATCAGGTCATTTTGCGACCGTTGATTACCGAAAAAGGCATGCACCGCTCGAGCCGTTGCAACGCTTATGCGTTTCAGATCAATCGGCAAGCCAATAAGGCGGATGTTCGACGGGCTGTGGAAGAGCTTTTTGAGGTAAAGGTGGTGAAGGTCCGCACTCAAAACCGCAAGGGCAAGCCGCGCAAAACCAAAATGATCTATGGTTATACCAATACTTGGAAGAAGGCGATTGTAACGCTTGATTCGGAACACCGGATCGAGTTGTTCTAGGTGTACAGGGGGCATTGAGCCAAGAGAATCTGATGGGTATTCGCAAATACAAACCGACCACTCCTGGGCGACGCAATGCGTCAGTGAGCGATTTTGCCGATTTGACCTGCGGGGCCAAGCCGGAAAAGACCTTGCTGCGCCCCTTGAAGAAAACGGGAGGCCGTAACAATCAAGGGAAGATCACGGTCCGGTTTCGTGGAGGTGGTCACAAGCGGCGCTATCGGCTGATTGACTTTCGTCGCAATAAGGATGGTGTTTCGGCCAAGGTTCATTCGGTTCAGTACGATCCGAATCGCTCGGCCCGCATTGCCCTGTTGTACTACGCCGATGGCGAGAAGCGGTATATCCTCGCGCCGGCCGGTTTGCGAGAAGGCAATCTGGTTGAAAGTGGTCCCGAATCGCCACCAACGGTTGGCAATTGTTTGCCGCTTTCGAAGATGCCTTTAGGTACAGAAGTCCATAACATCGAATTGCAGGCGGGGCGGGGCGGCGTGCTCTGTCGTAGTGCTGGAAGTAGCGCTACGCTCATGGCGCGGGAGTCCGATTGGGCACAGATTGCACTGCCGAGTGGCGAGATCCGGCGCGTGCCATCCACTTGCCGGGCAACTATTGGGGTCATCGGAAACGGCGACCATATGAGTGTGCGGCTCGGTAAAGCGGGCCGTAAGCGGTGGAAAGGGCGGCGGCCACATGTCCGAGGTACCGCCATGAATCCTGTCGATCACCCCCATGGTGGGGGTGAAGGGCGCACCAAGGGTGGTCGAAACCCGGTGAGTCCCACTGGTAAATGTGCGAAGGGTGGTATGACCCGCAAGCGTCGCAAACCGTCGAACAAAGCCATCGTGCGGCGACGGCGGACCAGGCGTTACGGTGTCCAGAAATTAGTGAAAAAGTAAGCCAGGAGCGGTTGGCCTCGATGCCAGTCGTTCGCAATTCAGGGTCGAAAGCATGAGTCGTTCGCTTAAAAAAGGACCTTACGTCGACCCGAAACTGTACATGAAGGTTGACAGCCAAAACGAGTCGGGTTTGAAGCAACCAATTACGACCTGGGCCCGCGCCTGCACGATCGTGCCGGAGTTTGTTGGGCACACGTTCATGGTTCACAACGGCAAGAATCACATCAAGGTTTTTGTGACCGAAGATATGGTGGGGCACAAGTTGGGCGAGTTTTCGCCTACGCGCAACTTCCGTGGTCACGGAGGCAAGGGTAAATAGTGAGAGAGCTTTTGGCCTGGTAGGGCCGAAGCCGGGAAATTATGGCCTACAAAGCAGTTCATCGACACGCACGCATTAGTGCTACAAAAGTCCGGCCGCTGGCCTCGTTGATTCGAGGAAAGCGGGTTGATGACGCGCTGGCGATCCTCGGCTTTCAGCCACACCGTGGTGCGCGATTGCTGGAGAAGGTGCTCAAGAGTGCTCTTGGGAACGCCGAGGATCAGCGGGCTCCGAATATAGGTGGACTGGTGGTTGTCGAGGCGCGTGTCGACGGAGGCCCGATGTTCAAGCGACTGCGGCCACGTGCACGTGGCATGGCACATGTGATCAAGAAGCGTTTTTCGCACATTATCGTGGCCGTGGAATAGGGGCCTCGGTCAACTGTTGAGTTGGGAAGGGCTGACCCGATTGCGGGAAGCCAGAGACTGATTCAAGCAACTACGGATCAAGGAAATGGGTCAAAAAGTTAACCCGATCGGTTTTCGAACCGGCGTGATGGAAGACTGGAAGAGTCGCTGGTATGCGTCCAAGAAGGAGTTCGCGTCTTTATTGCTGGAAGACCAAAAAATCCGAACTTTTGTGACTCAGAAGTACAAGTTTGCTGGCATTCCAAAGGTCGAGATTGAGCGGACTCGCGATGAGGTCAAAGTCGTGCTTCACGCGGCCCGTCCCGGAGTGATCATTGGCCGTAAAGGTCAGCAAGTCGAGCAGATGCAGGATGAATTGCAGGCCCTGGTGGGTCGGCGGATCAACATCAAAATCGAAGAAATTTCACGTCCGGAGTTGGAAGCACATCTGGTGGCTGAAGACATTGCGGAGCGGCTCGCCAAGCGGTCTGCCTTTCGCCGGACGATCAAAGAAGCGATGCGGCAAACTATGGAAGCGGGTGCCAAGGGAATCAAGATTCAATTGGCAGGCCGCTTGGGCGGGGCGGAAATGGCCCGCCGCGAAAAACAGATTGACGGCTCAATGCCTTTGAGTACGTTGCGAGCCAAAATTGATTACGGATTTGTAGAAGCCAAGACGGCCCAGGGCCACATTGGCATCCAGGTGTGGATTAACCAAGGCGAATACGAGGGCGATACTGATGGCGATGATGCCCAAGAGGGTCAAGCATCGAAAAAGCCAAAGAGGGCGTATAAGAGGTAACGCCACCCGCGGCAATAGAGTTGCATTTGGTGAGTTTGGATTGCAAGCTCTCCAAGGGGGGTGGGTGAGCGCAGCCACGATTGAAGCCGGGCGTATTGCGGCACAGCAATACATCCGTGGCGAAGGACGTTTGTACATACGCGTTTTCCCGCATAAATCAGTTACCTCAATCCCACTCGAAACCCGGATGGGTAAGGGTAAAGGGGAGCCCTCTTATTGGGCTGCCGTGGTGAAGCCGGGGACGATTTTGTACGAACTATCCGGCGTTAGCGAGGAGGCGGCGAAGATTTGCTTTGCCCGCTTAGCACACAAAATGCCGCTCCGTGTGCGGATGGTGAAAAGGCAGGCCGTTTGACAACTGCTTCGGCAGCGGGCTGGTAAAAGGCCAGCGGAGCCTGGGCAACCAGGTATGTCCTTGATCGCGAGTTGTCAGAAGCCACGACGCAACTTTTTGTAATTGGAAACACCAGTACTGGCCATGGATACAATTGAAGAATTACGTGGGATGAGCGATGAGCAGTTGGACCTCACGCTGAAGGAGTCGCGCGAGAACCTGTTTCGGCTGAGGATCCAGTCGCAGACCGAAAAACTTGATGCACCAAGTGAATTGCGCAGCAATCGCCGACAGGTTGCCCGCGTCAAGACGATTCAAACCGAACGAGCCAAACAAGTTAGTGCTGAGTAAAACTGTACGTTACGCGTCGTTGGTGTCCAGCGACCGTGCCTGAAAGACCGAGAGCCAAGTATGCCTAAGAAACAAGTTGTTGGTGTGGTGACGTCCGCCAAGTCGGATAAGTCGCGGCGAGTCGAAATCGAGCGACTCGTTAGGCACTCCAAGTATGGCAAATACGTTCGTCGGCGCACGGTTTGTCATGTACACGATGAGACCAATCAGTCAAATCATGGAGACGTGGTCGAAATTTTAGAAGTTCCGCCCCGCTCCAAAATGAAACGTTGGGATTTAATCCGTGTGGTAGCCAAGAGTCAGCAAGTTGATCTTGCTGCGATGCGTACTTCAGCAAGTGAATAAGGTGTCTGGCTAAGGATGGGCCGTTCGCGCAACAGAAAATCAAGAACTCCAAAAGTATTACCAGGACGCAGGGTTGGCGATGATTCAGATGCAGTCGAGATTGAATGTTGCAGATAACACCGGTGCAAAGGAAGTGATGTGCATCAAGGTGCTTGGAGGCAGTCGGCGCCGATTTGCTACGCTTGGTGACGTGATTGTCTGCAGTGTGAAAAGTGTAATTCCAGGCAGTGAAATCAAGAAGAAAAGCATCGTGCGGGCTGTTATTGTGCGAACACGTGCTCCGAACCGCAGGACGGATGGGAGCTATGTGCGATTCGACTCTAACGCGGTTGTGATTATTGATAGTGATAACAATCCGCGTGGAACACGCATTTTTGGCGCCGTTGCCCGAGAATTGCGAGACCGCCGGTTTATGAAAATTGTGAGTCTTGCAAGTGAGGTCGTGTAAGGCACTGAGTGTTGTGTGGTGCTGGGTGTTTTAGAGTGCTGGGTGTTAAAAGTTCAGTGCGAAAAATTGGAAGTCAACTATGCTGATTCGAACCGGAGATATTGTCGAAGTGATCGCGGGTGCCGATAGCGGCGTGCAAAACCGTGTGATCAGGGTCGACCGAGGTAGCGGCAAAGCGCTCGTAGAGGGCGTGGCACGTGTCTACAAACACGTTCGTCGGAGCCAGAAATATCCTCAAGGTGGTCGGTTGAGTAAAGAAATGCCTGTCCAGCTTTCAAACCTACTCTATTTTTGTTCATCCTGTGGGCGCGGTGTCCGTTTGGGCGTGCGTTTTCGAGACGATGGATCCAAAGAGCGGTTTTGCAAACGCTGCGACACGACCGCGGGCGATATTGCCCCGGCCAAAGCAGCCTATGCCAAGAAGCAGCCAGTCCAAGGTAGCTGAAGCCTGGCAAGATTTGAACGTAAATTTTTGTAAACGCTAAATAGACTCGAACGCCATGAAACCCCGCCTTCAAGACAAGTTTGAAAAAGAAATTGTCGACAGCCTGGTCGAAAAACTGGGCCGTAAGAATCGTTTGTCCTTGCCTCGCCTGGACAAGGTTGTGGTCAGCATGGGTGTAGGGAGTGCGATTAGCGACAAGAAACATTTGGAGGAGTCGGTCGCGGCACTTGCCGAGATCACCGGACAACAACCGATCCAATGTAAGGCACGCAAGAGTGTTGCCAATTTTCGTCTTCGGGCAGGGAGTGAGGTTGGCTGCAAAGTAACGCTTCGCAGGCAGCGTATGTATGAATTCCTGGACCGGCTCATTTCCCTGGCCTTGCCACGCGTGAGGGACTTTCGCGGGCTCAGCGATACGGCCTTCGATGGCAATGGCAACTACAGTTTGGGGCTCCCAGAACAGTTGGTTTTTCCGGAACTCAACCCCGACAAGTATGTTCGGGTTCAAGGAATGAACATTGCCATCTGTACAACGGCTACCAGTAATCAAGAGGCACGTGAGTTACTTGCCGCGTTTGGATTGCCGTTCAAACGTGATGACGATGACTAGGGCCGACGATGACTGGGGCCGACGATGACTGGGGCCGAACAGGAAACTTGAGTAGATACAATAAAATTTAGCAGACACTAAGATACTCGTTCGAGATTTTCCAAAACCAGACAGGTTAATTACAAGCCGATAGAGATTTACCGTGGCTAGCAAGTCAAAAATTGCCAAAGCAGAACGAACGCCCAAGTTCAGTACCCGACGCGAAAACCGTTGCAAGCTGTGTGGTCGCCCGAGAGCAGTCTACCGAAAATTTGGCGTTTGCCGAATTTGTTTTCGGAAATTGGCTGACAAAGGACTGATCCCAGGCGTGCGCAAAGCGAGTTGGTAAGACTGGAGTTGCGACCTGTCAGGTTTAGGCGACCAGGGAGGTCTTGGTCACTTGAATCAAAACGTCAAAACGTCAATTGTCCAATGGAGACCGGCCCGAAATGATGACCGATCCGATCGCTGACATGCTAACTCGCATTCGTAACTCCGTGCGCGTCGAGCGACCGCAGGTGGAGATGCCCGTTTCTAAAGTGAAACGTGGTCTTGCCGAAGTGCTCAAGCGCGAAGGGTACATTTGGGATTGGAGCGAGTCTGCTGAGCAAGGAAAGCCCGGAAAACAGCTGTTGATTGAGTTGAAATATGGACCTAATGGCGAACGGGTGATCAGTCACATTAAGCGGGTGAGTACACCCGGGCGGAGGATTTATAGTCGCGCCACGCGGTTGCGGCCAATCCTTAATGGCTTGGGTATTTCGATCATCAGCACCAGTCGTGGTGTGATAAGTGATCGGGAGGCCCGCCAGAGAAACCTTGGCGGCGAAGTGCTTTGTGAGGTCTGGTAAGCGCAACGTAGAAGGCGACTGCAGACATAACTGACAAACAGGGTTTTCCTAACCGTAAAGCAGGTATCAGAAACAACCATGTCCCGTATTGGCCAAAAACCGGTTTCAGTTCCCGATGGCGTGAAAGTCAGCGTCCAAGAGCGTGAGCTTACCGTCGAAGGAAAGCTGGGAAAACTAAACTACACCCACCGACCAGAAATCAAGGTCGCGGTTCATGAAGACAACAAAGAGGTTATTTGTACGCGAGAGTCCGACGACCGTACCGTACGTGCCTATCATGGGCTGACTCGGTCGCTGATTCAGAACATGGTGGTCGGGGTTTCGAGCGGTTATGAGAAGCGGCTCGAGATTCACGGAGTGGGTTACGTAGGTGTTGTCCAAGAAGGCAGGATTGAGCTTCGCGTTGGTTTTGCCAACGAAATCAAGAAAAAAATACCGGCTGGTTTGGATGTGACTTGTCCCGACACGACGCATGTCGTGATTAAGGGAATCGACAAACAGCAGGTAGGTCAGTTTGCCGCTGAGGTCCGTGCGGTTCGCAAGCCCGAGCCGTACAAGGGCAAAGGTATTCGATACGAAGGCGAAATGATTCGTCGCAAGGCTGGTAAAACAGCACAGTAAATTATTAAAAAGAGTCCATTGAAGAAAGCATTGAAGAAAGCATTGAAGAAAGCATTGATACTGGAAGTATCATCACACTACACAACGCTGGGCGATCAGCCTGGTGTAGATTCGAGCAGCGGGTTCAAGAGAACATGAACGAAGACAGACGAATCTCTCGACAGCGGCTTCGCCGCAGACGGCGAGTGCGGAAGCGGGTCCGCGGTGATGCGGAACGACCCCGCTTGAGTGTTTTGCGCAGTCACAAGCATATTGGAGTCCAGATCATCGACGATGCGGATGGCCGAACCCTTGTTTCTGCTTCGACTCAAGAGAAAGAATTGGCCAAAAAAATCCAGTATGGTGGCAACCGGGATGCTGCGACTGAAGTTGGCAGAGTTATTGCTGAGCGGGCGTCGAAGATTGAGATCACTCAAGTTTGTTTTGATCGTGGGTCGTACAGATACCATGGACGGGTTGCCGCTTTGGCAGAGGCTGCACGCGAAGCTGGGTTGAGTTTTTAATCTCCAGTGATGTGAAGCAATTTTGATTTGGGATGGATAGTTAACCGACTATATTTTTGACTTGGTGCCAAGTGATCGCGCCATTGCAACTAAACGATTTGAGGTCCCCACTGTGGCTACCACCTCCGAAGACCGCATTCGCGGCGAACTAACAGAAAACGTAGTAAAGATCAAACGTTGCGCTGCCGTTGTCAAAGGGGGTCGCCGCTTCAGTTTTGCCGCAATGGTCGTTGTAGGTGATACCACCGGGAAGGTGGGTTGGGGTTATGGAAAAGCCAACGAAGTACCACCGAGTGTTGAGAAGGCACGAAAAGAGGCGATGCGGAGCATGGTTGAAGTTCCGCTCGAGGAGGAAACCATTCCTCATATTGCGCATGGTCACTTCGGGGCCGCCCACGTGATTCTCGTACCGGCTTCACAGGGTACGGGGGTTATTGCCGGTGCTGCCGTGCGTGCCGTATGTGAAGCGGCTGGTATTCATAATATCCTCACGAAGAGCTTTGGTTCAAATAACCCCGTTTCGCTGGTCAAAGCGACGTTTGCAGCATTTCAAAGTCTGCGGCCGCGGGCGGAGGTTGAGCGGATGCGAGGAGTTACACTGTCATGATTCTTAATGATGTTCATCGCGGTATTAACAAAAACCGCAAGCGAAAACGGATTGGGCGGGGCCCGGGTTCAGGTCACGGCAAGACGAGCGGTCGTGGCCATAAAGGGCAGGGATCACGTGCGGGAAGTTCGCAACTGGTAACTTTCCAGGGAGGTGCCATGCCATTGGTGCGGCGCGTTCCCAAGCGAGGTTTTAACAACCGCTGGTCGTTGCGAGTGGCAGTAGTGAATGTAGGGGATCTTGAAAGTAGTTTCGAGGCGGGAGAAGATGTCACGCTCGAGGCATTGGCCGCACGCAACTTGGCCCGGGGACGGTTTGATGTGTTCAAGGTGCTTGGTGCCGGCGAGTTATCCAAAAAACTCAAAGTGAGTGCCCATCGGTTCAGCAAGACAGCACAAGAGAAAATTGAAAAAGCAGGTGGCGAAGTCGTAATTGTGCCAGGCAAAACCTCGGTTGAGGAAAAGAAAAAACAGCAATCGCAAAGTTCGTGAGCGGCTCCAAAATTCACAGTGGCAGGCCCGCTTTCTCGGAATCTATGCCCCACCACGGACGGTCTTAACCCATGTTCGAAAAGCTCCGCGAAGTCTGGAACATCCCTGAGCTGCGTCAGAAAATTTTGCTGACACTGGGAATGCTGGGGATTTACCGCATCGGTTTTCAGGTGCCGCTACCCATCACGGATGCGGCTGCGGTTGAGGCTTTAAAAAGCCAGTCAGGCGGACTTGGCGACATGCTGCAAGCTGTTGCCGTGCTCAGTGCCAGTCCGTTAAGCCAGGTGACAATTTTTGGCCTGGGGATCATGCCTTACATTTCAGCATCGATTATTTTCCAGTTGCTGGGAAGTGTTTATCCGCCCTTGGAGCAGTTGCAAAAAGAAGGCGAAGCTGGCCGAAAAAAAATCAATGAATACACGCGTTATGCGACCGTCGTGATTTGTGTTGTGCAAAGCTGGTTTTGGGTGAATACCTTCGTCGTCGGACAGGGTTTGGTCGACCCGAGTTTCCTCACCGAAGGTGGTGACCTGCAATTCGGTTGGAAAGTGACCAGCGTGTTGACCATGACCAGCGGTACCGTCTTCTTGATGTGGCTGGGTGAGCAGATTGACGAGTATGGTATCGGCAATGGGATCAGCCTGCTCATCATGGCAGGCATTTTGGCATCGATGCCGGGTGCGGGTGTCACTCTGCTCGACTCGGCCACGATCCAACTCGGCGGCGGCGGGACAAAACTCGGAGTGGAAAATCTCGTGCTGCTGGCTTTCGTGTTTGTGGCGGTGATCGTGGGTGTGGTGTTTATCACGCTCGGTCAACGGCGGATACCGATGCAAAGTGCCAAGCACGTTCGGGGAAGGCGGGTCTTCGGTGGTACACGCCAATACCTGCCGTTAAAAGTCAATCAGGCTGGCGTTATGCCCATCATTTTTGCCAGTAGCTTGCTGATGTTTCCGCTGATTGTCGTTCAGCAGATGGCAGCCATTCGCTGGGAAGAGGGAGGTTTTTTCGCAACCTTCTTTGGGTTCTTGAACGACGTCTATGACCGCAATAGTTTCCTCTATAATATTAGCTATTTGGTATTGATTTACTTTTTCTGTTACTTCTGGACGGCCATTACTTTCAACCCGAAGGATATGGCGGACAACCTGAAAAACTTTGGTTCATTCATTCCGGGTTATCGGCCAGGCAAGCGGACTGCAGACTATCTTGAGAAGGTCATGGTTCGGATTACCTACGTTGGTGCTGGTTTTCTGGCCCTGGTGGCGATCATTCCAACTTTGATATCGTCGTCACTGGGAGTCAGCTTTTTGGTGGCGAGCTTTTATGGCGGGACAAGTTTGTTGATTGCGGTCAGCGTCGCATTTGACCTGGTACAAAAAATTGATAGCCACCTCGTGATGAGGAACCATCAGGGGCTACTCGAATGATTCGTTGAGTCAATTGATCGGCGGAATCGTCAGGAGTTTTGATTGTCATGCGAATCGTGTTCATGGGACCTCCTGGTGCTGGGAAAGGTACACAAGCGACCCGACTGGGACGCGAATTGGCAATTCCCCATCTTTCTACCGGCGAGGTGCTTCGTGACGCATGCCAGGCAGGGACCAGGTCTGGCTGCGAGGCAGCGGCCTATATCGAAGCTGGCAGATTGGTGCCGGATGAAACGGTCTTGGATATCGTTGTTAACCGACTCGACCAAGCCGATTGTGAAACGGGTTTCTTGTTCGACGGATTTCCGCGGACGGTTTCCCAGGCCGAGGTGCTCGATCGCCTGTTAGGCGAAAAGAATTTGGCCGTTGACCTTGTACTGGAACTTTCAATTGGGGTGGGCGAGCTGATTTTGCGACTTTTGCAACGCGGGCGTAGCGACGATACCGAAGAAGTTATTCGGGAGCGACTCCAGCAGTACGACGCCTTGACGAAACCTGTGATCAGTTATTATCACCAACGCGATTTGGTTGAAACCATTTGTGGTGAAGGTAATCCAGACGAGATATTTGCTAGAATAAAGGTTGCCTTAGACAAAGTTGGTAAATAACGCATAGATGTATAGATGTTGGATCGCCCCTGTATTGCGCGGTCAGGGGATTTGCAACCTGCGCAGCTTTCATTGAGTTTAAGTTGGTATTACTGTGCTGCACCTCAAATCAGAACGAGAAATCAACCTAATGCGACAGGCGGGGCTTGTCGTGTGGCAGGCGCATGATTTGGTGCGTCAGCAGGTTGTGCCGGGCGCAACAACGGCCCAACTGGACGCAAAAGTGGCGGACTATTTTGCCAAGACGGATGTGACCCCCTTATTTCTTGATTATCCCAACGCCTCTGAGGGTAAGCCTCCGTTCCCGGCGGTCATCTGCACCAGCGTTAACGATGAAGTTGTGCATGGGATTCCCAATAATCGTCCGCTTGAAGCGGGTGATATTGTCAGTGTCGATGTGGGGGGAAAACTAAATGGCTGGTGTGGAGATGCTGCCTGTACCTACGCAGTGGGCCAGTTAGCACCAGAGGCCGAAAAACTCCTGAATGTCACTCGGGAAACGCTTGAACTTGCTGTTGAGCTTATGAAAAAGAAAGGTATGTGGAGCGAAGTTGCACGTGAGATGGGTAGCTACGTTTACGACCATGGTTTTTCGGTAGTCGAGTGTTTTGTCGGGCATGGGATTGGTCGGCAATTACACGAGGAGCCCCAAGTACCCAATTTTTTGAGCCGTTCGCTACGTGGGGCTGGGGATTTCCGTATTGAGCCTGGGTTGGTGATGGCTGTCGAGCCCATGGTTAATATGGGCAGTAAGTCCGTCAAAATGGCCCCAGACTACTGGACGCAAATGACTGCCGACGGACTGCTGAGTGCCCACTTTGAGCATACGATTGCCGTGCGACAGGATGGTCCGTTCTTGTTGACCCAGGCCCCCCGATCGGAAGAAGCGGTGGAGCCGGTGGGATAGATCCCCAGAAACTGCAAAAGATGCTGTTTTAGGGGTGTTGGGGGGGTTGCCGTCAGGGGATCCGACTCCTTATACTTAGGCGTTTACCCTGGTCTCCCAGCGTGTTTTCGTCGCTGGTTTGGCGCGGTTTCGGATGGTGCCAAGACGGTTTGCGGCAACCAGCTGCGGAAGTGTTGGTTCTGGCAGAATGAGTTGGCGGACCTGGGAAACGAACAAGAAGAATTACGTTGGCGAACAAGTGCGAAGTAAGCCCGCCGGTTGGATAAAGCGTGGAGTTTTTGTGAGCCACGAGTCCTCGAAGGCAAATTAGGAGTCCGGACGATGAAAGTTCGCTCGAGTGTGAAACGGATTTGCGATAAATGCAAGGTTGTCCGTCGGCGCGGTGTTGTTTACGTGGTTTGTTCCAACCCACGTCACAAGCAGCGTCAAGGATAATAGCGTTAAGGATAGCAGCGTCGGAAGATAGCGTTGAGACAGGGACCACTGTAACAGGGTTAGTTAAAGACAGGCTTGGCAAACGCGGACTTGGCAAACACGAACTTGGCAACCGCTGCCAACGTGATTGCCCCCCTGGCCTGAGTACCGAGAGAAAGTCTTGAAGTTATGCCACGTTTACTAGGTGTAGACATACCGCCCGATCGACCAACAGCCATATCGCTGACTTATTTGTATGGGGTGGGTTCGAGGACCGCTCGAGAGCTGTGTCATAAGGCGGGCGTCGATCCGCTGGTGAAGGCTCGTGACTTGGGTGAAGATGCGGTGGCGCGGATCGCCAACTTGTTGGACAAGGACTATGTTGTCGAAGGTCAGTTGCGTCGCCAAACGACGCAGAACATATCGCGGTTGCGGGATATTGGATGTTATCGCGGTTTGCGGCATCGACGGGGCTTGCCGGTGCGCGGTCAGCGGACGAAGACAAATGCACGCACGCGCAAGGGGCCCAAGAAGACGGTTGCTGGCAAGAAAGGCGTGAAAGATTTGCGTTAGGTGGTTGGCGGGAGAAAGCAACACCGGTCCTTGTGCTGGGATCGTTGTGATAGAGTGTTCAGGAACCCGCCATTTAGACGAACAAGTCCTCATTTTAGTGGTTTAGTATGGCTAAAGTAAAAACGAAAAAGAAGACGAAAAAGAAGGTTCGCCGCAATGTGTCGGTGGGGGTTGCTTTCATTCGAGCGACGTTTAACAACACCACCGTCACCATCACTGATACCAAGGGTGATACCTTGTGTTGGGCAAGCGCGGGAACTAGCGGCTTCAAGGGAAGTCGCAAAAGTACGCCCTTTGCAGGTCAGATGGCTGCGCAGCAAGTGGCGGATAAAGCAAAGAAATTTGGCATGAGAGAAGTGGATGTGAAGGTCAAGGGGCCTGGCAGTGGTCGAGAGAGTGCGATCACGTCACTGGAAGCCGCTGGCTTGAAAGTTAAATCAATCGAAGATGTCACTCCGTTGCCGCACAATGGATGTCGACCTCGCAAAAAGCGTCGTGTGTAAGGGCCCTGTTGTCACGACTCGGCGGGTGAAACGCGTAACTCGTTGATGCCCGAAAGCCCAAAACAAGAAAATCTAACTGCTAATTTGGTATTCAGAAATATGGCACGTTACACCGGTCCCGTCTGTCGTCTTTGTCGTCGCGACGGCATGAAATTGTTCCTCAAGGGGAACCGTTGTGATACTCCCAAGTGCGCCTTTGAGCGGCGCGAGGCACCTCCAGGACAGCATGTCGGGAGACGTAGCAAGCCGACCGACTATGGCATTCATCTCCGTGAGAAGCAGAAAGTCAAACACTGTTATGGAGTGTTGGAACGCCAATTCCGCCGTTATTTTAATCACGCGGAGAAATCGAAGGGCAACACCGGTGATACCTTGATGAGTTTGCTGGAGCGGCGACTCGACAATATCGTACATCGGCTTGGTTTTGGCCTAAGCCGCAATCAGGCAAGACAGATGATTTGCCACGGACACATCACGATCAATGGGCATCGCGTGAATGTACCTAGCTATGAAGTTCGTGTTGGCGATGTCATTCGGGTAAAGAATCGGGCCAAAAGCCTCGATATGATTCGGGCTTCCAGAGCCGAAGTTTTCCGGGACGTCCCCGATTTTTTGTCGGTCGCTGAGGCCGACATTCCTGAAGGCGTCATGGGACGGTTGCCTGGGGCCGAAGATGTTTCGTTACCGGTTCGGACGCAGTTGATCGTTGAACTCTGTTCGAGGTAGTCGACTGCCACCTGGAGAGGTCTTTCGGTAACTTGTGTTTGAAACATGGGGCCGAGTGACGCAAGCGGTTTTGTGAAAACCTGTTAACAGCTTTCACCTGAGGAGAGACACAGAAATGCATATCCGATGGCGTGGATTGGAACTGCCGAGTGTCGTTGTGTGTGATGATAACACTCGCACAGCGACTTATGGAAAGTTTGTTGCCGAACCGTTTGAACGTGGTTTCGGTTCGACGATTGGCAATGGGTTGCGTCGAATTTTGCTCTCCAGTTTGGAGGGTAGTGCTGTAACCCAGATTAAGGTTCATAATGCCCAGCATGAATTCACAACCATTACGGGCGTCATTGAGGACGTCACGGATATTGTGCTCAATGTGAAGTCGCTGGTCGTCAAAAACCACAGCAGCCAAACCCGTGTGCTCCGGGTGGAAAAGAATCAGAAGGGCCCGATCACCGCGGCCGATATCGAAACAGATGACTCGGTCGAAGTCATCACTCCAGATCATGTCCTGGCAACTCTGACTGAGGATGTCCCGTTTGTGATGGAGATGGTGGTTGAAAATGGGAGGGGTTACGTTGCGGCAACGGAGCACAGCGAAGACATTCAGGAGATCGGTATTATTCCGATTGATGCGGTTTATAGCCCGGTTGTGCGAGTTCGCTATGAGGTCGAAGAAACGCGCGTTGGCCAAAAGACGAACTACGATAAATTGACCGTAGAGATTTGGACTGACGGTTCAATTGGACCAGAAATGGCCTTAGTCGAATCGACCAAGATCCTCCGCAAGCACCTTAACCCGTTTGTGCAGTACAGCCAACTTGGATCCCAAGTACGTTCAGCAGGCCAGCCAATGACAGGATCATCGATTGATCCCTCGGTCGAAGCCAAACTCAACCTGCCGATCGCAGAACTCCATCTTTCGGTTCGAGCAAGTAACTGCCTTGAGTCGGAAAACATTATGTTGATTCGCGATCTGGTGATCCACAACCCGGACGATTTATTGGAAGTGCGGAACTTTGGCGAAACGACATTGACTGAAATCCAAGCCAAGCTCGTCGATCTTGGTTTGCATTTAGGGATGCGTATTTCGGTTCCTGCAAGCGTATAGTCCACCAGGCGTAAGACATTTTTTCAAAATCCAGTTTCCCCTAAAATCCGAATTCTAGTTCCATGCGACATCGTCGACGTGGCCGCAAGCTCGGTCGCAACCCCAAACATCAACGTGCCCTCCTGCGCAACTTGGCCAGTTCCCTCATTCTCACCGAGCGGGATGCCGAATTTGATGAGAATGCACCTAAGGTTAAAGGGAGGGTGGTTACCACCATCAGCAAGGCAAAGGAAGTTCGCCCTTTGGTCGAAAAGTGTGTGACCATCGCAAGGCGATCCCTGGCCGCTGTAGACGCAGCTGAGGAATATGCAAGCAGTGCCGATCGCGGTACCCAGGAGTATCGTGCCTGGCGGATCAGTGAACAGTGGCAAAAGTGGAATGCGGCAATGGCCCCAGCTGTTGATGCCCGCCGTCGCTGCCAGAAGCTTCTGGGTGACAAAGACGCTGTCACCATCCTCTTTGATGAGGTTGCCCCCAGATTTCTCGAACGCCCGGGTGGCTATACTCGGATTATCTGCCTTAGCAAGCCGCGCCTGGGAGATTCTGGGACTAGAGCCATCCTTGAGTTTGTGGGAGTTCGGGATCGCGTGGCAGAACGGAGTTTCAAGCCGGACTTTGATGAGTCCGATGGCGATGAGTCCGATGGCGATGACTCGGCTGCTGAACAGATTGAGACTGCAAATGCGGAGCCTGCTGCCGAGCAGGATGAAGAAGCTGAGGCAGACATAGCGTCCGCTGATGGATCGGCGGAATCGCCTCCAGCGGATAAGCACGAAAAGTCGTAACGGTTAAATCCGCAATTCATGCTAAAATCACCGTAGTTCCTCGGTGTGGAATGACGGCTCCTTCCGCGTGGGAAGCTGCCAGCAGCTTCCAGGAGATTTCTCACAGGTTTTTGCGATTGCCGTACGACCATGTGCTCCGATTCAGGCTACGACAATCAGCTCGTCGGTGGGTTTAATTTTACGCTAGCCATGCGGTATCTTTGTACCGACATGTGCCAACGCTTGCCGGAACTGCATCACATTGACCTGGAGCGGGTCGCTATTAGTTTTTGTCAGGCGCGTAAAAATGTCAGCCATGGTTTGCAGGCCTCATTGACTCCCTTGCGCTTCGAGCATGGCGCGACCACGATCCAGCGAGGCAGTCGACAGTACAGTTGCCAGCCAGTGCGTGATCACAACGGACTTGAATATTTCTACATTCTAAGTTTCTATCTCCCGCGATTTCTGAATCAGTCGATAGAAGAAAAGCTCTCGACCGTGGCACACGAACTGTGGCACATTAGTCCCGCGTTTGACGGCGATCTCCGACGACATGAAGGTAGATGCTATGTGCACGGGGCATCGCAGCAACAGTACAACGCCACCATGGACCGGCTGGCCAGATCGTGGCTTTCGTTGGATCCTCCGCATGGTGTTTACGAGTTTCTGGAGTACTCGTACGACGATTTAGCCGGCCAGTATGGCCACGTATTCGGCGAACGGATCCCTGCACCACAAATCATCCCATTAACATAACGTTGACCTAAGATTGCGATTCTCGTATCCTGCGTCCCCGAGTTGCCTCTGTGCATGCTAGCATGACCAGCTCATTTTCGGTGTTACTGTGGCAGGGTTGTTCCAAACGGTTGCCTCGCTGTATGGATCAGGAGTCGAGGGAGGGAATCGACGAACCTTATCGCCAGACGTCGTTGATGCTGAAACGGCTATTGATTTTTGTTCGGTGTTTGCTTTGCTGCAACGATCGGCGTTCTGCCAATGTGGATATCAAAGAATTTCCAAGTTGTGTCCCCAGAAAAATGCAGCAAGCTGTGTCGCCTAAGGCGGTGGTGCGGATGGGGGCTTTCGTTGCCAATCCTACTGGTCGGTTGCCGGTTGATAGATGATCCTGCGGTGACCGCAGGCAAATCTCCACTTCGCCCGATGCGATCATCCCCTGACAGTGTTGCAGTAGAAATTTTCTGGGCACGTTACCCGTGCAGTGACGGGGAGATTAGCAACGCGAGCTGGCAAGAGATCGACGAAACACCGATACCGGTCGACGTTCGGCGTCGGTTGGCGACCAATGGTTTCCGAGTGGGAGTGGTTGGTAGTTTCTTGCCAGCTCCCCTTGCTCGCGCGCTTCAGCTTGACGGCGAATCAGGGACTCGTGATCCACCTGCCGACAACCTGGTTCTGAACGAGGTTGATCCGTTGGTGGAACCGATGGTGAGACGTCGTCGCTTGCA
The DNA here is from genome assembly GCA_965243695.1 of Lacipirellulaceae bacterium. Lineage (GTDB taxonomy): Bacteria > Planctomycetota > Planctomycetia > Pirellulales > Lacipirellulaceae > JAKVCB01. The sequence continues at coordinate 413,049 of CBDEWC010000014.1, forward strand.
GCTCAAAGCGGGGCGCCGCGCAGAAATCCAGGCTTCAGGATTGATTCGCGAGGTTCCCCTGTTGGTGGCAATCGATGGTGAGCTGGAAGGTTGCACCTATGTAGATGCCCAGGCAGTCTTTGCGATCGATGTGACACCGCAGCCTGACCAGTCGGTCGAACTGAGGTTAGTGCCCGAACTTCATCATGGGCCCCAGAAACTATGTTATATGGGAGGAGAGGATGGGATTCTGCGTCAGGAGGCGAAGCGAGATCGCAAAGTCTTTAAAGAGTTAGAGATCACCACTTCGCTTTCGCCGGGTGAAATGCTGGTTATGATGGGGCGCCCCGACGCCGGAGGAAAACTCGGGGCCTACTTCCATTCGGTGGATGTTGCCACAGCCCATCAGCAAAAACTAATCGTGATCCGCTTGGCACAAGTGCCGCAAAGCCAGTCATTTTCGGGTTCGCCTTTCGTTGGGGAATGAGTAGGTCACGAACCATCTCGGCAATTTGCATGGCTGCAGGTACATTGGGGAATCAAAGAGCTGTGCAGATTTTGTCAGCCACTGGGTAGCCGTTCAGCCCAATCAAACTGGTTGAGCCAACAACACGCACTTTCCCATGATCCGTCGTGACGTAACACTACCAGATGGTCAGCCCGGGTGGTTGCGCATTTCGCAAGTCGACCACGCCCGCCTGAGTGCCGAACTGGCGTCTCTTTGGGGTGGTGGGCAGTTTTCGCCGGTCATCTGCAGTCCATATGATGGGGATGCAAATCCATTGCATGGCGTCCGCGACGAGGTTCTGGCCGCTATTTGTCACCACGACGACGGCTGGCTTCCGTGGGAAGCAGCACCCAGGATTGACCCCGGTCAGGCACGTTTGCCTTCCTTTTTAGAAATGCAGTTGCCCGCAGCGATTGACATCTGGCACCGAAGCGTGCTGGCGGCCGAAAATATTGGTCTGCTCGCTGCGTGGATGGTAGCTGGACATTTCCTCGCCTTCAGAGAAGAAGCTGATTCCCGTGCCCAACCAGTAAGCCGCTCTTGGCAGGTCGATACAACCGGGCGACGACGGGAATGGTTTACCAAGTGGCAAGGTTTATGTCCCGAAAGGCATACGCGGCAACTTGCCGATCAGGCACTTTCATGGCTACGGTGGTTTGACCGGTTAAGTTTGTGGCTTTCTCTTGGTCGACCCAGCGAATACATACAGGGGAAGGACCAGTTGCAAAACTTGCAGCGAAATCAAGCGGCCCAGTTCGTCCTGGTCGATACGGATGCCGCCGCAGAAAATCATCTTGTGGAAGTCTCTCCGTGGCCATTTTTAGTTCCAGAATTGGTCCTTTCCGTTCCGGGTAGCCGGGTTCCTCAAGGCGTGTATACCTCTGGTGAACAATGGCTTTCAGCCAGTGTCTCCTCCAGCCAGAATTGGCGGTTGGTCCCAGCGAAAGCGTCGTAAACGGTTGGGGCAGTGAGTCACTGTCCGGCGGCAGATTTGCGGCCAATTCTGGAAAATACCCCCTTAATTCTCCACGGAGCCCAAATTCCGCGAAACTCCTCTGGTTTGACGGGGTTGATCCCTTTGTCGCTTCGCTTAGGCTGAGTGACCAAGGGTCTGCCCGGAGTGGCCGGGCCGAGTCATTTTATTGGATCGACCGGAGATTTGAGATGAAAAGTTCCCTGTTAATTTGCGGGGTAGTCCTGGCGCTAGGGTGGACTGCTGGGCCTGCCACCGCCAAGGGTCCTGATGGCAAAGGACAAAGTTTGGATCCCCAGCGACGCCAAAAGCTAATTGCAGAGTTCGATACTGACGGTGATGGTGAGCTCAACGAAGTCGAACGCCAGAAAGCCCGCCAGTCGATGCGTGAACGTCGCCAAAAACATCCCGAAGGACGTCCGGAGGGACCCGCGGAGGGTCGGCGTGGACGTAAATCAGGCGACCAAGGACCTGGTGGCCCTGAGGGTCGCTCCCGCGAAGACCGGAGACCTGGTGGCCCTGAGGGTCGCTCCCGCGAAGACCGGAGACCTGGTGGCCCTGAGGGTCGCTCCCGCGGAGACCGGAGACCTGGTGGTCCTGAGGGTCGCTCCCGCGGAGACCGGAGACCTGGTGGTGCTGAGGGTCGCTCCCGCGGAGACCGGAGACCTGGTGGTGCTGAGGGTCGCTCCGGCGGTAAGCGTAGTCCCCATGGACAAGCCCCGGTTGACTTGGGCAGTATGTTCAACCAGTTCGACAAAAATAGCGACGGTTCGCTAAGTCGCGAGGAATTCCAAGCACTTACGCGAGAAGTTCGCCAAATGCGTCAGAACATGAAACGCCAACATGGCGAGCAACACAGGCGTTCGGAAGGCAGTTTTGGGAACCAAGAATTGGGTCCAGGTGGCCCGCCGCCACTGGGTCAACAATTTGGACCTCCTCCGTCAGGTGGGCGATTTCGACGCCCCGATGGCCCCAGAGTTCGTGGTTTCGGCAACCCACCGCGTCCTGCTCGTAGAGCAAGTGGCAACCAAGAGGAATAAAAGGATTGATGAGGGGGCCTCCACTTCGGTGGGCAAGGAATCCGCAGCATGAGATGAGCACCATCCAGCCGATCACTCCGTATTTGAGTGTCCGTTGACTCCCGGTCCTGCGCGAGGACCTGCGAAAGCAGGTATCCGCAGGACCGGGTTTTTTAGGTGGGGGAGTAAGGGTTGAACTGAATAAATCGATTCTGCTCCAGGGCCAGTTTTAGTATCGAGGGAAAAACTTGCTGCGACCTGTCTGGCTGTCTAAAATAGAAGCTGGAAGTAGTTTGGCGTCCAAACGCTTTGGAATTGAAGCAACCACAGCTGGCAGCAGGCATTTATGCACACGCCCCGCTCGGGCCTTTCGCTAGGCCTTCTCTCTTTGAGTTTTTTGACCGTGATCCTGGTGGTCTCTGATTTTGCTTCTGCGCAAGCTGCCAAACCACGCAAATTGGCTCCCGGGGTGATGAATACCATTGCTCCGGAAATTGAGCCCGAGGAAACGGTTAGTACCCACGACATCGTTGAGATTCGGGGTAATGTTGATCTTTCTTGGAAGCCCAACTTTTTAGCCGAGACGCGCACCCTTTATGACATCTCTGAGGACGTGAAGTTTCGCCGGGATATCTGGTGCCTGGAGTTTTCATTCAAGCCTGTACGCATGATTGAGGTTGACGTCCCCCAGCCAAGTGGACGAATGCAACGGAAGCGTATCTGGTACATGGTTTACGAGGTGAAGAATACCGGCAACCGACTGAGTCCTATCGAGCAGCCAGACGAAAGTTTCGTAGCGGAACCAAGCCAGAGTAAGCCTGTTCGTTTTATCCCTCACATGGTGTTGGAAGGACAAGACAGGGATGCAGCGGGCAAGCCAATCTACAAGGCCTATTTGGATCAGGTTATTCCGGCAGCTGTTGAAGCGATTCAAAAGCGGGAAACTCCTGGTAGACGCCTCTTGAACAGTGCACAAATGGCCGATGAGGTGTTGCCGGTTGCGGACGGGCGTGCCAACCAGGGCGTATGGGGTGTTGCGACTTGGGCCGATGTCGATCCGCGGATCGATTTTTTCTCAGTTTACGTTTCGGGTTTATCAAACGCCTATCGGTGGGTTGACCCACCCGGGGCCTACCAGATTGGAGATTCTCCGGGTAAAGGACGCCAGTTTGCGCGAAAGACGCTACAACTGAACTTCTGGCGGCCAGGCGACGAATTCCTCGAGCACGAGGGGGAAATCCGCTTTGGCGTTCCCAAGGGCAAGGCCTACCTCTACGACGTTGACCCGGGGGTTGCCTTTCGCTGGATTTACCGATAGACTCAGAAGGCTGTAGAAGTTGGTCGCGGGGAAATAGATGTGGGATTCGTCCCCGTCATCCTTTCGCGATGTTGGTCTTGCTGGGTGTGGCACAAGCTCTATCGATGGTGACGTAGCGATCTTCTCCAGATCAGACGTTCGGAACGATCCTCGATACTGGAATTGGCGGCCATACCAAGTACATTCGCTTGTGGGGAGCCTCAATTTTTTGGGGAAAATCGATGGCACATAAAAAAGCAGGCGGCAGTACCAGAAATGGTCGCGATTCGAACGCCCAACGGCGTGGTGTAAAACGGTTCGGCGGTGAAGCAGTAATCGCTGGAAATATCCTGGTTCGCCAGGTTGGAAACAAATACCATGCTGGTGAAGGCGTTGGTCAAGGTAAAGATTACACACTCTATGCGATGGTCCCCGGTGAGGTAAAGTTTGACCGGAAAGGTCGCCGGATCAACGTCGTGCCGGCTGGGACCTAAAAACGCCAGTCGTCGGAGGAACTGTTCGACGCAATTAATTCCCGGGAGTACTGGGAAAATGGCATCCCTTTTTCTTTTGGGGCTCGTCTGTTTAAACGCCCCACCTGCGGTTCATGCCTCCCATGTTTGTCGATCAAGTCACGATTGAAGTCAAAGGAGGCCGTGGCGGCGACGGGTGCGCAAGTTTTCGTCGCGAAAAGTTTGTTCCGTGGGGCGGCCCCGACGGCGGTGACGGTGGAAACGGTGGGAGCGTATTAGTCCTTGCAAAAGCGGGAACTGATAGCCTGTCGGCGTTGGTACATCGCAAACATTGGTGGGCTGAAAGTGGCACACCCGGCAGCGGCTCAAATCGCCATGGTGCCAATGCACATGATATCGTGATTCGTGTGCCACCAGGAACTGTGGTTCGCGACCAAAAACATGACCTGCTGCTCAAGGACCTCACTGATGTTGGAGATCAGGTGATCGTTGCTCACGGTGGCCGCGGCGGCAAAGGAAATGCCCGTTTCAAATCGTCGACCAACCAAGCCCCGCGGGAATTCACTCCTGGTGGGGATGGCGAATTGCGATCCATCCAACTCGAGCTCAAGATCATTGCCGATGTCGGGCTAGTGGGAAAACCGAATGCAGGAAAAAGTACCTTGCTCAGCCGCGTTTCGCGGGCCCGACCTGAAATCGCCGACTATCCATTTACCACCAAGAAGCCGCATCTCGGTATTGCGCAGGTCGATATTGATCGATCTCTCGTAATCGCCGACATTCCTGGCTTGATCGAGGGGGCTCATTTGGGAGTGGGACTCGGTCACGAGTTCCTTAGGCACATCGAACGGACACGGGCGGTGATCCACCTTGTAGAGCCATCTCCGACTGATGGAAGTGATCCGTTGGATAACTACAAGTCGATCCGGACTGAATTGGATGAGTACGGTCATGGTCTGGCAGAATGCGCCGAACTGGTTGCAGTCAGCAAAGCCGAGTTGCCCGATGCCAAATTGGTTCGCGACCACTTGGCAGCGGCAATCGATCGTGAAGTTATCTTGTTCTCCGCAGTGACAGGTCAGGGGCTGGATCGGCTTCTTCAGAAGGCCGCCCTCCTGCTTCAACCGGTCGACTAGCCCCATGTCGACTAGCCTCATGGGCGATAGTTGTCCTGAAGTAAGATCTTCCTGCTCTTTGCTCGACGGTGCGGCAGAACAAGCTGATAAATTGTGTGGCCGCGGTGCTGCAGAGGCCGAAACGGCTGTCTTAGAGCCAAAGGCTTCCAGATGTTTTCGGCAAGTCGTGAGCGCGAGAAATTATCCCAGGAAGTTACCGGCGACGTACGACCAGCCCGCTTGTAGAAGCAGCATCGTCCATCTTTTCAGCTGCGCTGCGCAAATGTTTTAGAGTCTCTGTGGCCGTCATCTTGCGATGGGATTCGGCCGAAACATTGGAAAAATGACGCTCAATTAAGTTCTCGATTGTCATGGCAGCGGTTGCGTTTATCGCAGTGAAAAGCACAAAACGTTCCCGTGGCCGGAGTTCGAACTGTTGGCATGGGTAGTGGGTTGCCGGTTGCGTGCCTACCGGGAACTTATGGGTGGGTAACGTTTCGCAGGTTGCAGCTCGTACGCGGATCGCCAGACAGTGCCCAGCCACAGCCACGCGAATTCGGCCTCCAGTGGGGGCCACAATACCAATTGCTACCGAAGCCGCAGCACCTCCTATAGAACCAGAACCCCAGGTTTTCGAAACCAAAGAGGCAATTGTCCCTGCATTGTCGGTGTGCATCGCATGGGAGCGAATGGAGGTCCAAATTGATTGGGCGACCAATGCAGCATCGATAGGGTCGCCAGTCGCAGATTCTACGGCCTTACCAAGAGCAACCAGCACACTACCATCTGCCAGGGGAAGCCAATCGTGAAAATTTCCCGCCAATTCGTCACGATGTGAACTCCACCCGGCGATTTCAAACTCTTCCAATAAGGGTGCAAACGCTGGAAGTTGATGGCGACGACGTTGAATGGCTTGGTCGGCCATCCGCAGCGGATCGGGTCTGCGGTCGGAACGCCCGGGAGACGACTTGCGGCCACGTCGCAGGATTGCAGGCGCCTGCTGTGCAACACCCGGCTCAGTATAAATGCGGGTTACCATGGTCACCTTGGGTCATTCCTTCTCACTGGGCCACCAGTCATGCCGGCAACATCCTGCGTAAACACTCCATTTTTGTCAGGCTATTTATGCCCTATGGATTAACATCGGAAGTTTAAGCTAAGAAGTTTGAAAAGAATGAGCAATCTGGAGAAGAAATATCGATAACTGGTTTTTAGCTTTATGAGGCTGTTGCCACTTTTGTTTGACACGACTTTTTCACCAAAGAGCGGTTGAGTTGCCAGAGGCAGATGATTGGGTAAATGGCTGCCGCTGCTGCAAAGATGGAAAACGCGATCGATGTACTGAACCGCATGCTGTTCTGTATTTCTCCAAGCCGAACAGGTTCTACAGCTTCTTGCTCTTGAACAACCTGAAGCATGAATTCCTGGATGCTTTCCACCATGGGAGGGACAACGATGGTCAGCACAAAAACGGTAAAGATAAGAATATTGACTAATTTCAGCGTGGCTACCCAGAGTGCCATTCTTCGGGCCCATTCGTTAAAACTTAGCAGGCCAACTCCGGAAATGAACATAAAGAGGTTCAAGAGCAAGATAAAAACACATTCCATGGTGAAGAAGCCAACCACCTGTGGCTTGTCAAATCCCCACATCACCATCGGGTCAGGCATGATTTTAAGAACCTTTATTTCTTCCGTGATGGCCTCGATTTTTGCGGCGATTTCTTGCGAGGTTTGATCATCCGGTTCCTGATCAATTTGTAACTGGAGTTCCTCAATTTGTTGTTGGAGTTTGTCCTGCTGCTGCTGAAACATTGGCTGCATTTGCGGTGCGGCGACCGATTGGCTAAATAGTGAAAACCCCTGACACAATCCGCACAAACCCAGGGCAACTCCGAAAAGGATGTTCAGCGCGCCAATCACGCGAGGGACTAACGATCGCGTGCCTTCAGGCAGGCTTTCCAAGGTGGAGGTTGGATCGGGTTGACCAAAGCTTTGGTAAGGATTTTGGGGTAAATCGTCAGGCATGGTATTTATGAATCTTTGGATTTCAATAGAGGGCTACGATTTGGTTTCTCAACAGACCGATAGACGTGCGAGCTTAAGTGGGAAGCCAAATCGACCACTTGTCGATCGTAAGCCCCGCGTGTTGCAGTGTATGATAATTTGTCGAGATCGAAAGCAAGGGCAGGCTGTCCAGCGGTTAGTAGATACCAGGACGGCAAGAGGATGGGCCGCTGCTGGGAGCTAGCCACGGCTGATCGAATGTGATCATGCGGGCTATGCTTCGCCATCGACGATCATTCGGTGATCATATCTTTGACGGTTCGTCCGGTCGGGATCATCGGCAGCACGTGTTCTTGGTAGGGGACATCGATATCCAACACGTAGGGCCCATCGTAGTTGATCATTTCTTCCAGTCCCGGCAGAAGATCAGCTTTCTGGGTGATCGAAGAAGCGCCGCAACCATACCCCCTAGCAATTTGGACAAAATCGGGGTACCGCTCTGTCAGCGTCGGGCCAGTGCCTTGACCGGTGGCTTCTGGGTGGTGGATTGGCCCCAAGTAGGTATGGGCTCGATTGCCTTGCATAAAGCGATCTTCCCATTGCACGACCATGCCCAAATGTTGGTTATTGAGCAGTAGCACTTTCACAGGGAGTTTTTCGCAGAAACAAGTCGCCAACTCCTGAATGTTCATCTGGAAGCTGCCATCCCCATCAATATCGATAACCAACCGATCAGGATACTGGGATTGGGCTCCCATTGCAGCGGGCAGACCAAAGCCCATTGTTCCCAGGCCACTGCTGGAGAGCCAACGACGTGGCTGATCGAACTTGTAGAACTGGGCCCCCCACATTTGGTGTTGTCCAACTCCCACCGACACAATGGGATCGCGGTCGCGGCAAACTTCCCACAACGCTTCGATTGCGTGTTGCTGGAGGATCCCCTTGAAATCGCGGTTGTATTTGAACGGGCTCGATTTTTTCCACTCCTGGCATTTTGTCACCCAATCAGAAATATTCTTGGGTGGTTCAACCACCTTGTTCAGTTCGGCTAGCGCGTATTGGACGTCACTGCAGATGGAAATGTGGGCCGGTTTATTTTTATTCAGCTCAGAAGCGTCGATATCAACGTGGATGATTTTTCCGTGCTTGCAAAACTCTTCCACTTTGCCGGTTACGCGATCGTCAAAACGCACCCCTAAGGCAATTAGCAAATCAGCCTGATCGACTGCATAATTGGCGTACACTGCCCCATGCATACCAAGCATATCGAGCGAAAGCGGATCGGCGGCCGGGAAGGCGCCAAGTCCCATGACGGTCATGGTGGTTGGAATGCCGGTCTTGCACACCAATTCGCGCAATTCGTTGCTTGCTTCGCCACTGACGACACCACCACCGGCGTAAATAACCGGCCGTTTTGCCAGCTTGATGGCAGCCGCCATTTGGTTAATTTGTTCTGCCTTGGCGCGGGGATTTTCCAGGGAGAACCCCGGCATATTGACGGAAGTCTCGAAGTCAGGAATGGTTGTGGCTTGCTGTATATTCTTGGGCATGTCGATCAGCACGGGGCCGGGCCGTCCGGTCGATGCGATCAAAAAGGCTTCCTTCACAACGCGTGCCACGTCATTCACATCGGTGACGAGGTAGTGATGTTTGGTGATGCCGCGACACACCTCAACAATCGGAGTTTCCTGAAAAGCGTCGTTGCCGATCCATGCCGTTGGAACCTGTCCGGTGATGGCAATCATGGGAATGCTATCGAGTTTTGCGTCGGCAATCGCGGTAACAAGGTTCGTAGCACCAGGTCCGCTGGTGGCCATGCAAACCCCGACTTTACCAGTCGCTCGAGCAACACCTTGGGCGGCAAATCCACCGCCTTGCTCGTGGCGCGGAAGGATTGTCCGCAGTTGATCGGTAAAGCGGGTCAATGCCTGGTGTAATGGCATACTTGCACCGCCCGGATAGGCAAAAATGGTATCGACTCCATGGCGGATCAGCGATTCGACCAGGATATCAGCACCACTCGTCAATTCAGTCTTCTTTTTCTTGGCTTGTGTAACAGTCGCCACGGTACTTATCTCGGTGACTTGAGGGAATGGAAAGGGGTTGATCACGAGAACAAGGAGCTCGTCAAAGTGGCAGAGGTAGGTTTGCCTGGCGAGTCTCCTCGAAACCCGTTTATGATAGACTGTTTAAGGCGGAAAAACAAGTATTTACCGCCGGCTGCCGGTTCCGCGGGGCCGTGTAAATGGACTCGGTCAGCGACGATTTTGGGTTGCCAGAAGGGCCCGATAGGTCATTTGTTTTTGGTGACCCGCTGAGGAATCGTGAACGAATATAGCACAGTGACTGCGCCAGCTCCCATTAAAGTCCAGGGTGCCCAATCGGGAGGAATAACCTCCTGGCTCTTGATGAACTTGTCCTGGCCCACCATTTCCGGTTTCAATACGGCCTTGTCCACGGCAAGAGCTTCAACACCAAGCAGTGTGATATAGGCTCCAAATCCCAGAAAGAATGATCGCCACATAGCATGTTTCCTTTGTTTGCAAGGGATCTTACAGGACACAGGTTCCCACTTTTACTATCGACGTTCTGCTTCCCTTGGCTAGAGAGACACCGCCCCAGACCGGCCCAGATGAAAACTCACACTTGTGATTCACTCAGATCGTACGAGCGACAACGAACGTGCCGATCGTACGGTTTTTGTCGGTAACACCAGTGGAAACGAGTTGGCAATGACTGGCGGAAACCCGCTATTCTGAATTCAGGCTGCCTCGGATTGTTTCTGACCTTCCGCAGCGATCATTTTTCGCATCATGCGTTTACTTCTCCGTAGAGTTATCACTTTGCGGAGTTGTACGGGTAGCAAAAGCATAAATGCTGGCATCATGGCCACTTCTTTGGCCAGGCGGCCAAATCCTGCGGCAGCGGAAATACTTTCTGTCAAGGTTTGCACCGCTTCCAGGCCACCACCAGCATAGTTGTCAACCAGCCAGCGACTCTTGGGGGGCATCACAGAATAAAAAGTTTCTTTGATCCACATCAATTCGGCTTCGCGTCGTGCAATCTTTGAATCGACTGGCTTCTGCTTGGACATTAGCACCCAATTGACGTTCACGTTCATGGCATGTTCCGACTTCACCAAGTGATACCAATACCGGGGCAAGAAGATCATATCACCTTCTTCGAGCGTAAATTCATAATGCCGCCGATTGCGCATGGAGTAACGATTTAGCAGGCAGGTGTTGTTGAACGGCATGCAGGCGAGTGGTGTTTCAGGTGATACAATGGACCAATGCTTGCGTCCCTTGAGCTGCAAATTAAACACGTGGAGCGAGTGGCCATCGTAGTGCCACGGGGAAACATGACCCTGTGGATTAAACCAAATGCGGACGCAGTTTTCCCGAAGAAATGCGTCTGCTGGATCCATAACCGTCGAAATTAATTCGGGTGTGCCACAAATCTCGTCGAGCAGTTGTTCGCGGACGTCGTACCACATGATTCGCTCGGCCTTGCGGTCGTCTGCAGCAATACGTTCATTCAGGAGGCTGCAAATATCTGCTGCCGAACCTGGAGCGCGAGCTGCATTCCGAAACAAGACCGGTTCCTCGTGAGGGTAGAAGTCGTCGAGAAATCGCTGAGAATCTTGTTGAATGTCGAGGGTTGTTAGCATAGCGGACCAACCGGTTGTGAGGGGAACGAAATTCGAAACCAGTAGCGTGTAAATCGTATGGCTTCATCGTGCAAAAAAAAGATATCCTGCGTGTGGCCACCGGCTGCCCCATTGCCCACAATAAAATTGACTCAGCTGCCGGGAGGTTTATCTTCTATCTGTGGATCGTCCTTGAGACCATCAGCTTTACCGGGCTTTAACGATTGAATCGATTAAAGTACATAAGCACCATATAAGGATCTATTGTATATGCCAGCGACGCGATTAGCTATCACCGGTGCCAACGGTATGGTGGGAACCCATGTCACCCGACGGGCGGTCCAAGCCGGTTACCAGGTTCGTGCATTGGTTCGGGCTGAGGATGATCGTGGCGAACTGTCCCAACTGGGAGTCGAGATTGTTGAATGGGACCTGCTGGAAGCCGATTCCTTCCCTGCGGCCGTAGCTGATCAGGAGATTATCGTACATACCGCTGCCCACGTAGGGGATTGGGGGCCGGCGGAGAAATACCGGGCTGCCAACGTGTATGGTTTGGATCGACTCTTGCAGGAGGTGCGTCGGGAAGGAAAGTTGCGTCGATGGATCCAGATCAGTTCCCTGGGGGTTTACCCGGCAAAACATCACGACGGACTCGATGAAACCACACCACCGAATCTGGATGGTTTTGATGGCTACACACAGACCAAGGCTGAGGCTGACATCCTGCTCGACAAGCACACGGCCGAATATGGTTTACCGGTGGTAAAAATGCGGCCTGGCTTTATGTATGGCGAAGGAGATCGGCACGTGGTGCCCCCGCTGGTCAAACTGCTCCGCGCGGGTCGCGTGCGGATGATTGGTGATGGAAAGATGCTCAGCGATAATACCTATATCGGAAATTTTGCCGATGCAGTCATGTTGGCTCTCGAAAAACCAGGCATTGAAGGCGAGGCATTTAATATCCGTGATGAGCGGCTTGTCGATCGCAACGAATTTATTGGAACAGTGGTTCAATATCTTGGCACTCCTTTTCCTCGTCGCGTACCGCTGTGGTTTGCAAAGGCCGCAGTCGGACCCGTGGAGCGGATTGCACGGTTACTTCGTAAACAGCAGGCCCCTTTAATTACCCATGCCCGCATGAAGTTTATGACCTTGAACCTGGCCTATTCGATTGACAAGGCCAAGCGCGAATTGGGTTACTGTCCCAAGGTTGATTTTCAGGATGGAATCAAAATCGCCCTTGATTGGATTACTGGAAAAAAAGAAGAATAAACCGCGGTTTTGGCAGTGGCGTTGTAGAAAACCGAGTTGGTTCGCAGGTTCGGTTGTCCAGCTGCTAGTGCTCAGAAATGTGAGTCCAATACTTTTTCCCTCTTATGACTATGTTGCTCACTTGGAACTTCTGGGAATACTGGGTTGCTGCCGGGCAACTCATCTTCGCGATGATCGGAATGGGCGCCACGCTGACGGTGCTGGATTTCCGTAATATTTTGCGCCGCCCGCAGGGTGTCGCCTTCGTGTTCGTATTTCAATACCTCGTTTGCCCGTTTCTGGCGCTCGGATTGGCCCGCTGGTTTGACTTGTCACCTGGAATGACACTTGGACTCTTGGTAGTTGCTGCGATGCCCAGCGGTGCGATGTCGAATATTTACACTTATTTGGGACGGGGTAATGTCCCGCTTTCGATAACGGCAACCACTGCTTCGACCTTGGCGTGCCTGGTGCTTACACCCGTGGTGTTACGTTTGCTGGAGCCTCCCGGTTTGCCGAGCGACTTCGAAATGCCCGTGCTTCGCATTCTCCAAGAGATCATCTTGTGTTTACTCCTGCCGCTGACGATTGGCATGGCAATCGGACACCGCTGGAGTCATGGGCGCCACACGGTGGCGAAATGGTCCATCCGCGCGTGCCTGTTGTTTCTCTCGATTCTTGTCGTCGGCTCCTTATTTAGTGGACAGATTGACATTTTTGAGCACGGCTTGAAGGTGCCCTTTGTGATGCTTTTGTTCGGTGCTATTTTGCTTGGACCGGTTCAAATTCTGGCTCTTCTGATCGGCTTCAAGGAAGATGAAGCCTATACGGTGGGCATTGAGATCACGATGCGCAATTGCAACGTGGCCCTGCTTTTGAAAGCGGCCATTTGGCCGGCCGGGGTAGCCCTTGGTGAAATTGGCGAAGGGGTCCTGTACGCGGCACTTTTCTATGGTGGCATGTCACTGTTTTTATGCTTGTTGCCGATTACCCGTCGTTATATTGTCCGCCGCGGTCGTGCTCGTCACGATGTTCAGCACGTGTCCGAAGAAACCGATCACCGGTGACCTGACGGAAAGCAGGTGGACGCGCAAATAGATTAAGGGTAAAAGCCCGTATCGACGCACTTCACAACGGTCCACATGTGGTCGTGCTATTTGCCGGTATCGTGCCAACACTCTTATTGACCTGGATCCTGGTCCGCCGCTTTAGCGGGCGCCAAAAGGCAGCCAGAATAGGTTGTGTTGGACTCACTGTTCGACAACCCAGATATTGCGATATCGGACTGGGTTGGAGTGATCCTGCAAGAACATCAGCACACCCGGGGCGTCACTTTCCTGGTCAACGCTTCCCGGCGTGTGGCTGGAAAGTGCCTGGTCATCGTGAATGACAACGCCGTTGTGGCGCACGGTTAATCGTGCATCGGTAGATTTCTTGCCATTTTCAAATTCAGGTGCCGTGAAGTCGACGTCATAAGTTTGCCATGACAAGGGTGGCAGGCACATGTTCAGCTTGGGAGGCGTCGCTCCGTAGGCACCACCACACTCGTTGGATTTCCCGTCCAGCCCGAACGAATCCAGCATTTGTATTTCATACCGCCCCTGCACATAAAAACCGCTATTGCCACGTGCCTGGCCCCGCGATTCGGGCATGTATGGCAGACGAAATTCGACATGAGCCTTGTAGCTGTGCCCCTTTTTTGTGCTCGTACTGCCTTCGGTCAAAAGTCCATCATCTGTTTTGCTCGTGTTGCTATCCCAGTGGTCCAGCGAGTTTCCATCGAACAGTACAAGGGCGCCCGCCGGAGGCTTGGCACCCAGCGTTGGACTTTTCCGATGAACGCGTTTTAACGTGCCATATTCTTCATCTCTATCAGGAGAAAGAACCGTCAATTTTCCGTCCGAGACGACGAGTGTCGCGACATCTTTTGCCAAGAGTTCAACGACATCCGCCTTGCGCTCACCATAGGCTCGAGTCTCCTCCCGTTTGGCCCCGCCATCCCCTGGTAAACCACCGCGGTAGCCGGTCGCCATAAATTTTCCTTGGCCCAGGGCAACGACCTGGATACCCCACATCTCGGGGCCAAATTCGGTTGGGATCTCACCACTGTATTCTCCTTGAATTGCAAAGTCAGCATCGACATCGTTTGGATCAGTGTAAGTTGGGGCATCCGTAGGTTCTGCCCCAAAAGCAATCAGTGTTGTGGAAGCACATGCCACAAACAAGGCTATTGTCATTTTGTACATCAGGGTGTTCTCCAAAGTTGATCCGTGTTTGCTACAGTTGGCTTCTTGGAAAGTCCGCCAGTCTTCGTTCGGACCTGCTTGGAGGACCGAACGACTTACAGGTCTTCGAGAACGTCAGTTTACCCTGGGTCCTAGTGAAAGGAAATGATAGGGTTTTTTCATTCGAGGGTCATACTGGGAGAGAGGCTATGCAACGAACCAGGCATCCGTCCCAACTGCGTAGCCACGTGACCGCAAGTGGTCCGTGATTAAGTCGCGCGCGCCAAAGGCACCGACGGCTATAAATAGCAGCGTACCATCCGCCGGCGGCATTTGTGTCGGGTCCTTGATGCGAACCCCGTGAATCAATTCACCCACCTTGCGTTGATTGACATCGTAACCCCATCGGACCGTGACCCCTTGATCGAGTAGCCAGCGAAGCCAGGGTTTTCCGGTTTCGCCCACTCCCCAGAGGTCGACGCATTTCACGTCCCGCAATGGGCCCTGCAGCAAATGAATCTTCCGGCAACGGTTGAACGCTGCGGGAGAATAGCGAGCATCGGTTCGTGTGAGCCGGTCTGGCCCGTCGGTCCAGTCGAAGAGAATTTCGTTCAACTTGCCAAACTGCATGCCGCGGTTAGCAGCCCGCAACAAGAGATCGTAATCCTCTGGGAAGTCTCCCATACGAAAACCGAGGTCAAAATAGTGGCGCCGTGCCAGAATGGTAGGATTGACGAGCGGAAGCTCTACAAATCGCAGCGACTCAATAGTTTTGCTGTCTGCGGTTTCGTCATTGATCCACTGCTGGTAGCGGCGCATTGATGGCGCTAGCTGACCTGTTTCATCGACAATGCGAACCTGGCAACCAACCGCATCAAGATGGTGCGTGTTCAAAAAATGGCACTGCTTTTCGATTCGTTGCGGGTAGGAAAAATCATCAGCATCCATCCGGGCAATCAAGGCACTTTGCGCCACGCCCGTTGCGGCATTGGTTGCATCGGCCACATTGCGGTGGGTTGACCGAATGACACGCATACGCGGATCGGTGAATTGGCGTAACACTTGGGGCGTCTCGTCGGTCGACCCGTCATCGACGACGATTAGCTCGATGTTCCGCAACGTTTGATCGAGGATTGAGGCAACTGCCCTGGCAAGCGTCGAGGCGCTGTTGAATACTGGCAGTACAATAGAGACTTCAGGCATCAGGCAGGCAGAAACGAGTTACAAAAAATTCCGAGTCAATCTTCGGGGGAACGATTATCGGGCGATTTTTCAAAGCGATAGATCCCCTGTCCGTTGGCAGCGATGGCCGTAAAAAATAGTTCCTCTTCCTCGTCGGTTCCAAACGAGGTGATTGGTAAGGCCGGACCAGGAATGGCATAATTGCCAAGCACCTTGCGCTGCTGCGGGTCGTAGTTTAAAGCCCACATTCGACCGCTAATAAAATCGCTGTACACGTACAGGCCTACCAAATCAGGGAGTTGTGTTCCGCGATAAACGAGTCCCCCGGTGATCGAAACTCCCAGGGCGTGGTCATACTCCCAAACAGGTTCGATGAGTTTCTGGTGAGGGCTACTGCCACGCCTGCCAAACACGTGCTTCCCTTCACGCAAGTTCCATCCATAGTTACCCCCTCTTTGAATAATATCAATTTCTTCGAACAGGTCCTGCCCGACATCGGCTGCCCACAACAGGTCGGTTTTTGGGTCGAATGCCATCCGCCACACATTCCGCAGTCCGTAGGCCCAGATTTCACCACGTGCGGAAGGGTCCTCGGCAAATGGATTATCCGAGGGAATCGTGTAGGGGCGATTACCCTCCGCCTGGTCGATATTGATACGGAGGATTTTTCCCAGCAGCGTACGGAGGTTTTGCCCGTTTTCCTGGGGGTCACCTCCACTACCGCCGTCGCCTAGTGCAATGTAGAGATACCCGTCGGGACCGAAAACCAACGTCCCGGCATCATGGTTCCAGTAAGGTTGCTTGACTCGCAGGATTTCTTCTTCGGAGTTGGGGTCGGCCCGATTTGGGTCGTTCGGATTGACCTGCCAACGCGAGATCACTTCGTCGAAAGGCACGTCGCCCCTGGTGGTGTAACTAATAAAAAACTGGCCATTTTCGTGATAGCGGGGATGGAATGCGAGTCCCAAAAGTCCACGCTCGAACTGCCCGTCGAAATAGCCTGTTTGTTTGCTGATATCAAGAAAGACTTTGCTTTGTTTGACATCTTGCTTGTTTTCGAACACATGAATGACGCCGCGCTGGGTCAACACAAAGAGTCGGTTGCTACCATCTCCAGCGTGCGTAATTTGCAGCGGCCGGAACGGCTGGGCAATGCCATCTTCGGTAACGGGTGACCACCCCGACCACTGGATGTCGGGAAATGCCAGAACAGGTCGCAGCGGCAGTTTGCCATCGATCGGATTGTAGACAGCGCGATCCTCAAATTCGCGAATTTTAATGTTTCGAAAAGCGACCTCATCACCATGGTCTTGTAGACCAATATGACCACGCGTTGCTTTACCAAAGTTCGCATACCTGGAAAACTTGCTGTCGGCAACCTTCCTGTTCCACTCGTTGCTGCCTTTGACAAAGCGGCTATAGGTGATGCCGTTGACGGATGTACGGCATAGGTCGGGAGTCACCAGAATGCGAACCTCATTCCACTGGCCAGCCGGGCGGGTGGCATCCTGCTTGGCGGAGTAAAGATCGTAAATCCAACCACTGAGATTAGTGTCTGGGTGTACCCCGTTGTCGAGCAACTGAACTTCAGGTCCCGATTTCCAGCACCTGTCATATTCCTCGGTGGCGTGGAACATGATACCGCTGTTACCCGCCGGCGAGATTTTATATTCAAGTACCAGTTCAAAGCTTCCAAACTGATCCTTGGTGATGAGTGTGCCAGCTCTCTTTTTTGCCCTGACTAACGCGCTGTCGATGACTTGCCAGCCGTCACTGGGAGCCTGTTTGCGGTAATTGCGCCAGCCGTCGAGTGTCTTGCCGTCGAAAAGGAGTCTCCAACCCAACTTGCGGTCACTTTCTGACAAGGTGTTTGGTGCCGTCGCTGACAATGCGTTGGCGGATGCAAGCAAGGCAAGCAAGACTGCCGGGAAGAAAAATTTCATGAGACGTCGTCCTTTTGATCGATATGATTTGAAACTGCCGCCATACAAGTATAACGAACTTTGTGTCTGATTGATGGGGCCGTTTCCCAAACCACAAATTTGAGTGCCTCGGCGGTAGCCAGCCACGAGATTTTCAGCGGCAGGACTTGCTCCACCGTGGTTTGGTGAATGTGAGAGATCGACTCGGCGGAACAAGTTCACGCAAAAGGACTTGTTTCCGCAATCTCACCTAACCTGACGTTTTTCGCGTCATCAATGACACGACGACGAGCGTCGCAAAGCCGAGTGGAATGGTCACAATTCCTGGTTGGCTAAATGGTACCCACGCCGCGTCAGCAGCCAAGCCATACACCTTGGTAAACGTGTCGCCGCTGAGCAGAATCCACGCCAGCGAACTGGTCATGCCCACGATGATCGCGGCGATGATTCCCTGTTTGGTTGTGCCTTTCCAAAACAGCAGCATGACAAGTGCAGGTAGATTTGCCGATGCAGCAACGCTGAAAGCCCACCCCACCAGGTAGCTGACATTCATTTGTTGAAACAAGATCCCAAGCACAACAGCAACAACACCGACTACGACTGCGGCGATTTTGGCAACCAGTACCTTTTGATGGTCATCGAGTTTCAGGCCGCAGACATCGGTCAGGAGATCGTGGGCAACAGCGCCACTAGAGGCCAGGATTAGTCCGCTGACCGTACCCAGGACGGTAGTAAACGCAATTGCTGAAATGATGGCAAACAGAAGTCCGCTAATGCTTTTGGCCAACAGGGGGGCAGCCATGTTGCTGTTGGTCACGTCGAGCGCTCCGCTGGTCATCGCTCCCAGTCCTAAATAAAGCGTTAAGACGTAGAAAAATCCGATGCTGGCAATCCCCACAATCGTGCTGCGGCGGGCACTTACCGCATCTTTGACCGTGTAGTAGCGAATCAAAATGTGGGGCAGAGAGGCGGTTCCACAAAATAGAGCCAACATCAGCGACAGAAAGTTAAGCTTGTCGGAGAATTTATTGCCTCGAATACCCATGAAGCGAGGGTGTTCGCCTGGCCGCAGCACCTTTTTTCCGGGAGTGGGTTTTGGGTAGTAGACGGTTGTCTTGGCCCCGTCTGCATCGGTGATCGTCTGGTTTCCCCACAGTACAACTTCACTCTGCTGAAGCGTGCTGATAAATGAGAGCGGGCCAAGCGGGCCTGTTTTGGCCTGATTGTCAGGCAGTCGTGAAATGTTACCTACCGGGTGCAAAAGCGCTTCGCCAGGCTTGGTTCCCCGCGGCAAGCCGTTGATTAGCTTTGTGCCGTCGGGCTCTCGAGTTACGGTTTGTGTCTCGTCAAGATAAGCAACCCCGTCTTCCGTCTTGCGGAACCTCCAAACGAGTGTTTCACCGGTTGCTGGATCACGAGATCTGATGAAATCGCTGTTTTTCCAGTTGGCTTGACGGGGGAGCAGCTCAATGCCGGCCAATGCAGGTAATTGCTGCAAGGTTGGCACATCCAGTTTTGTGGCGTCCGGAAGTCGAATGGATCGATAGGTCGGTTCCTTGGCTTCAAACCCGCGCTGAAGGAGCATCACCGTCAAAAGAGCGCTAAAAATTACGAGCAACGAACCCTTGAGAAATTGCACCCAGGTTGTCGAGACCATGCCTGCGGTCACCACGATGATAATGACCGTGGTTCCCACAAGCAGCACGCCAACCCAGTGTGGAAATCCCAGCAGGGGCTGGATCAACACGCCAGCCCCAACCATCTGTGGAATCAGGTAGAACAGGCTGACCGCCAGGGTGCTAATTCCGGCGGCAAGCTTGATTCCCCGCGAACCGAATTTTGCGTCCAGCGCGTCGGCAAACGTGAATTTCCCCAGTCTCTTGATGGGTTCGGCGACGACGAACAAAGCGACGATCCAACCAGCCAGATAACCGATCGAATAGAGGAACCCGTCGTATCCATGAAAGGCGATCATTCCACAGATGCCCAGGAACGAAGCTGCCGAGAGATAATCACCGGCAAACGCAATGCCGTTGACAAACCAGGGGATCTTACCGTGGGCAGCAAAGTATCCCTGGGAAGTCTTTGCTCGACTGCCGAGGTAGAAACTGAGCCCCAGGGTCACGCACACAAAAAGAGTAAAGACAACGACAGCGGTCACCGAAGGTTCGTAAATCACCGATCCGATTCCCCTGAGTTGGTTCCGCCAGCGGAAGATTGCGAATCGATCTCGTCATCCGCTGGATTCGAGGCAACCCAGCCATAGATCAAGGCCAGTGCCAGTGCCGCCGCAATCAATCCGAAACCATACCAAACTGCCAGGTTGACACCTGCCAGCGGTGTGAGCTCCATCAAAGAAGGAGCAAATGCGTTGATAAACACAAAACCGCCGTACAGAATCAGATAAATACTGAAAAGCGCAAACCCAAGACGGGCATTTCTGTTGTTCATAAACCAGGCTCGTTTAACGAGAGGTAGATGTTGACTACCAAGGAAGATATCGCATTCCCATTCGACTCGCAATGTCACCGCTTGACCGCAGGATGGCGCATGCGTTACGACAGGGACCATGGAACACCTTCATCCGCTCGACGGATTCTATGCTGTGCTGAACCCTGTGTTTTTAACCGGGGCCATTGTGGTACTGCTGGCCATTCTCGGCAAAGCAGCCGACGGGCTGGTTGCCGAAGCGGTGGTGCTTTCGGAACGATTTGGGTTACCCAAAATTGTCATCGGTGCCACGGTTGTCAGTCTCGGGACGACCATGCCCGAGGCAGCCGTTTCGGTACTCGCGGCTGTTCAAGGTAATCCTGGCTTAGCACTTGGAAATGCTGTCGGCTCGGTGATTTGTGACACAGGTTTAATTCTCGGGATTGCCTGCCTGATCGCACCACCGCTGCTTCCCAAGCAAATTGTCAATCGGCAGGGCTGGCTCCAGTTTGCGGCCGGATTCCTGCTGGTGGCTGCCTGTTGGCCCTGGGCGGGGCCACTCGATGTTTTTCAAGGCGGAGGGGGAAACCTTTCTCAAGCGGTCGGTTTTGTATTCCTCGCCTTACTGGCAGGATATCTCTGGCTCTCGGTCCATTGGTCTCGAAAAATTCAGACCGATGGGGCATCGGATGCGTTCGAGCACGACTTGACCGGGTCAAGCCTCTACACGGGTGTCAAGTTTGTGATCGCCATCCTACTCGTGGTAGGGTCGAGTTGGGCACTCATCCCGGCTGTGAAAGAGGCAGCGCAACGGCTCGGTGTGCCAGAGGGCATCATCGCTGCCACCCTTGTCGCCTTTGGAACATCCTTGCCGGAGTTGGTGACTGCCGTAACTGCGTCGCGTCGAGGCCATGGTGATTTGGCGGTTGGCAACATCATTGGCGCCGACATTCTAAACGTGCTGTTTGTGGCAGGTGCGGCGGCGGCCGTGACTCCAGCAGGACTTACCGCGGGCCCAGAGTTTTTCCAGTTTCTTTTCCCGGCTATGCTCGGCGTGCTGATTGTATTTCGAGTTGGTACCCTCGTCTGTCCGGAGCGATTACCGCGGCCGTTTGGCGTGGTGTTGCTGGTGGTTTACATCATCGCGATTGCACTTTGCTTTAAGGTGCTGGTCGGCGAATAACTTCGCATCCGAAATCCCTGGCACTGGTGGAGCCGCTTGAGTGAAACCAAGCGTCCCACCACGTCGCAGGCTTTGACCGTGCCGAGCGCTCTTCAAGCTATGGCCGCTGCAAGCACCTTGCGCAGCGATTTCCGAGACAGGATTGAAAGTTGTGAGGGTCCCAACCGCTTAATTGTGCCGGATCAAGAGAATGTCCCCATCTTGGATCACATAATCTTTGTGTTCCGCTCGCATCAGATCGTGCGCCTTGATCTCACGCTCACTTCCGAGGCGAATGAGATCCTCAACATTCATAGTTTCGGCGCGAATAAAGCCCTTGGCCAGGTCGGTGTGGATGCCGTCTGCTGCATCGAGAGCTGTCGAACCACGGGGAATCAGCCAGGTGCGAACTTCTTTGTCGCCGGCTGTGAAGAACAGCATCTGTCCGGAAGTTTCCATCATGACCCGCACCAACCGTTGGGGATCACTGGGGGTAAGCCCCATTTCTTCGTAGAAGGATGTCCGCTCACTTGCTTCCATCTGGGACAGTTCGCGCTCCAGATCGAGTGGGATGGTGAGCAGGGGTGTTTCGTCAGGTACCAGTTCGCGGTACTTTTCGGGATCGGCTTCGTCTTCTGACACGTTGATGACAACCAGGCGAGGCTTGTTTGAAAGCAGCTGGAAGGCACGGATCAGTCGCTGCTGCACAGGTGTGAGCTCCAGTCCCCGCAGAGCTTCGCCATTCTCTAAGACATCGCGCAGTGGTTCTAGCGCTGCCAGTTCCTCGGACAATTCCTCGCGGTTGGCACGGGCCTTTTTGAGCTGCTCCTCGATTCTTTCAATTCGCCTGGCGACCAAGTCCAAATCTGCCAGCAAAAGATCGTCCTCGAAGCTGGTGAGGTCAGCTGCCGCATCATTGCCGGCAAAGCCAGCGACCACGATCACCAAACAGCTTGCCTCACGAATCAGGGCCAGTTTTTGGGCACTTCCCTCGTGACTGCGACTCAATCCTGGCGTGTCGACAATTTCGAGCGCGGCCATGGTGATCTTTTTCGGCTGGTAGATTGTACACAGGCCATCAACATGGGCTTCGGGAATTGGCACCATGGCACTTTGAATCGTATGCGCAAGGGCCGGGTCGGACGGTTCGCCCGTAAGCCACTCGAACAGGGTGCTCTTTCCAGAGCCTTGATAGCCGACGATACCGGTTTTCATTGGCGAAATCTCCAGATGATGGTCACACGTGCCAGTTCCTCAGTTGAGGAATATCTCAGGCAAAGCGATTCCTAGAAACATTCGAGGGGTGAAAGAACCCCAATAGGTCTGAAATCATGACATCAACAGTGCTACTAAAGCAAGATGCTGTCGACGAGAAGGGAGATTTACACTAGCTCATTTTTCGAACACGCCGGCGGTGGATGCCGTTAATACGCATCGTGCTGCGGCGTTGGTGCGATTTATTGCGGTGCCGACCCTTCAGAGAAGAAGCCGCATTGCCGACAGGCATGAGGCCTTCACGTGAGCGAAAGATTTTTTCCCGAGGATCGAACCCTTCCTCGTCGGGTTGATACTCGTAGTCGTCGAAGTCCCGGTGGGAGACGGTAGACATGGAAGGGTTCCTTTGTAATTTCCTGCCAACAGGCAATGCCGGCACATCCTCCCAGACACACTTCTGTACGTGTCGGGCGATGGGTTTGTGCGGCTCAGTTTTCTTTTTTTTCTGCTGACATGTTTTTCCGCCAGGACAAGCTTTTCAGACGGCCTGAGACGCCCTGGTTTCCGTCAAAAAGGCCACCTTATGAAGTCTTCAGCGCAAAATCACTTCAGGCGTCGATTCGCCCAGAATTTTTGTGGAATTATCTGCTCATTCAGTCAAAAGATGACGACCGCAATCAGAAAAGGGTTCAAAACACCAAGAAACATCGATAGGTCGAACCTCCCTCCTGGCCGGTTGGACCGTCCTGGCGGAGTATGTGGCGTGTCGTGATAATAGGGGTCGCTGGTCACTTCAACTGCACGGGCTAACCACGATGAGGATTCCATAGTGTCGGGCGATGCCATTCGGGGTGCGTGTAGGTGTAGTACGACCAGCGGAACCATGTTTCTAGTGCTGCTGTCACCAATGACCTTTGCCACCGAGCCCATGAACACTCCAACCTCCAGACAGGTCGACCAGGTTGACCTGATTCATGGAACCCGCGTTGCCGACCCCTACCGGTGGCTCGAATCCGATGTTCGCGAGTCGGCGGAAGTTGCCGAGTGGGTGGCGGCAGAGAACACAGTGGCGCGGGCCTACCTGGACGCAATACCCGAGCGCGAGCCAATCATTAAGAGACTCACGCAACTGTGGAACGTTGCCCGATACGGAATTCCGACCCATGCGGGTGAAAAATATTTCTATTCCAAGAATGATGGGCTCCAGAACCAATCGGTACTTTACGTTGCCGGGTCGTACGATACTGAAGGCGAGGTCCTGATCGACCCGAACCGGTGGTCTGAAGATGGCACCACCTCCCTTGCCGGCTACGAACCGAGTGACGACGGTCAATACGTGGCCTATCAAAAAAGTGAAGCCGGTTCCGATTGGCGCACGATTCGCATACTTAACGTCGAGTCGCGTGAATTGCTCGACGACCAACTACGCTGGGTAAAATTTAGTCCTATTCGATGGAACCAGGAGGGTACCGGTTTCTATTACAACCGCTATCCGGAACCGGATGAAGGTGAAACATACCAATCAGTCGTACTCAACCAAATGGTTTATTTCCATAGGATTGGGACTTCGCAGGGAGAAGACCAACTCGTTTATCAGCGGCCTGATCACCCGGACTGGCATTTTTTTGCCGAGCCGACCGAAGATGGCAGGTATCTGCTGCTCACCATCGAAAAAAGCACCGACGAGAAAAACCAACTCCACTATCGTCCCATCAGCGAGGCGGATTCCCCGTGGCGACCGCTCATCACCGATTTTGACAACCAGTTTTACCCCGTCGGGAGTACAGGGCAACGCTTGTTTCTGTTGACCGATTACGAGGCTCCCACAAAACGGCTTGTCGTGATGGATGTGGAGCGCCCTGGGCGTCAAAACCTCGTCGAGATATTGCCGGCAAGTTCGGCCACGCTGGAGTCGGTGAGCCTGATCGATGACCAGCTTGTGGCCACCTATTTGGAAGATGTGTTGTCGCGTATCAGTATTTTTTCACTGGCAGGTGCGCATCAACGCAACGTCCAATTGCCTGGAACGGGTAGTGCGGCAGGTTTTGCCGGAAAAATGACCGACACCGAAACGTTTTTCAGCTTTACCAGTTACAACACCCCGACCGGCATCTACCGGTACGACATGCGCACGGGACAATCCGAGTTGATTCGGCAACCTACGATCGATTTCGATCCGGAGGATTACCACGTGGAACAGGTCTTTTACGCAAGCAAAGACGGAACCCGAATCCCGATGTTTCTGGCGCATCGAAAGGGGCTCAAGCGGGACGGAGACAATCCGACCTTGCTGTACGGATATGGTGGATTTTCGATTTCGCTGACCCCCTATTTTTCAGTGAGCCGGCTTGCCTGGATGGAGATGGGTGGCATCATGGCGATCGCCAATCTCCGTGGTGGGGGCGAGTATGGGGAAGACTGGCATCTCGCCGGGAAGCTCGAAAAGAAACAAAACGTATTTGACGACTTCATTGCTGCTGCCGAGTGGCTGGTTCAACAGAAATATACGCGGCCCGAGCGGCTCGCGATTCAAGGTGGTAGCAATGGGGGGTTGCTGGTTGGTGCCGTGATGACCCAACGTCCGGAACTATTTGGTGCTTGTTTGCCAGCGGTCGGTGTGATGGATATGTTGCGGTTCCACCAGTTTACCGCCGGTCGATTTTGGACCACCGAATACGGCTCGGCGGATGACCCGGAACAATTCAAGACCCTGTTGGACTATTCTCCCTATCACAACATCAAGCCAGGTCGCAGTTATCCGGCAACGCTGATCACAACCGCCGATACGGATGATCGCGTGGTGCCGATGCACAGTTTCAAGTTTGCTGCGGCTTTGCAAAACGCCCAGGCGGGCCCAGCGCCCATTTTGATTCACATCGAAACCCGGGCAGGCCATGGCGCCGGGACTCCCACTACCAAACAGATTGAACAGGCGGCCGATTTGTGGGCATTTCTGGTCCAGAATTTGGGAATGAAGCGCACCCATTGACCAGCACCCACTCCCTCTTGAGTGGCATGCGAAAGGACCATCTGGCCAGGAGACCTGGTCATTTGCTCTGTAGCGCAAAGACCACGTCTTCGCTGGGAGGAACCTCCTGCTCAAGGATCGTTTTGCCCGGGTGGCTGTAGCGCGGGGCGATGGTGACCAGTGGGCCGATCGGTTTCTGGCGCCTGCTGGCGGCTCGCATCGCCTCCTGGACGTTCGTGGCGACGATACCCGGATCGGCCTCGGGTACCGACCGCACGACGACCTTGTATTTGCCAGCCAAGGCCCCATCGCGGGGCTTAAAGGTCGAAAGACGAAACAGACCGTTGGCATCAGTGGTGCCCAGTGCATCTCTCCCGCCTGGATCCTGGGCCAAAAATTGCACGGTTGCCCTGGCAAGCGGCCGGCCGTCAAGCGTGACCGTTCCGTGCACCGGGTTGGTTGTTGCTTCTCTGCCACATCCGGCCAGGGCGATCAGCCCGACCAGCGACGCCATTGGCCAGGGGAAATGGGTTCGGAACATCGGCTCCTCCGGTCGTGCCGGTCAGGGAATGGTATTCATCTGTTGGCCGTCATGACGGCAACCAAAATACTGATACGTTTTATGGTCGATCATCTCGGAGAGGAATCGTACTGATCCGTCAACCAGGGCAAAGACAGTCCCGCCCGGGTGGTTCGATTTGAATCCCCAGGTCACACTCCAGTTCCACAGGCAGTGGTTTGGGTCGGGACAGTACTGGGTTTCGCCCCAGCCGGAACTGACCGGGACCGGATCGATCCGCCAGTTGATCGGCTGAATCGTCTGGCCCTGGGCCACAGAATTTCCGCCCGCCCAACCATAGATCAAGCCCGGTCCCACTTTCTGGTACCGCTGGAACTCGGAGAACTCGGGCAAGAGTTCGCCCAACAGGAGGGTTTTGCTAGTCCCGTCGGTCACGTTGTGGATGCGGATCGTGGTCCCGCCGCGGGCAAACATGCCCCGGACCATTGAAAGGGCAGGGGGTTCATAGCGTCCTGTCACGGGATTCTGGACCGGACTGCCCCAACTTGCGCTGGGGCCATAGCCGATATGGGTAGGCGGATTGAGTGCCGGCGGAACCCCATCGGTGCGGCTGACCTGGCCGTTGCAGTGCAGTTGGAACGGAGCGTCGTAGTGGCTATACGTGCTGTTGCACTGCGGACCGGTAGAGCCGACGTAGTTGTGATACCGCCCATCATAACGTTCCCAGCCATCACTTGGGCAACGGGCCAGGGCCAGGTAGGCAGGCAAGAGACCCTGGCGGGCCGCCTCTTCGAGGCTGCCGGTGGCCACGATGGCGTCATAGATACTGCTTTGTTCGGTGTACACAAGAACCTGGAGCAACCAACTGGTGTTGCCTCCATTCGGGAAAGTACCGTCATACGCATTCCCTCGAGGGAATGTGCCGTGGGTACTTTCGAAGTTAATGCAGCCCAGTGCCAATTGCTTGAGGTTATTCATACATTGGGTCCGCCGCGCCGCCTCGCGGGCCGCTTGGACAGCTGGCAATAAGAGCGCAATGAGGATGCCGATGATGGCAATCACCACCAGCAGTTCGACCAGTGTAAAGCCGTGCAGGGGCCGGGAGGTAGGACGTCGCATCAATTTACCTTGCCAGGTCGGGGTGAAGCCGTGTTGATGGGGAGCGTTTTCCTTTGAGGTTTACCTTTTGGGGTGACCTCCGGCGGTTCTATTCATTGTAGTTGGGCACCAAGGACCAAACTAGCGGATTTGGCCCCCATCGAAACCTACAACCCGCCCTCGCTAAAACATATCGCGTCTGGGCGGGCGGGAAGAAAAACGTTACCTTTCTGAGAGATGTCGCTTTCCCCCGCACGCCCTTCGAGGACCACGGCCAGGGGGCTGATTCGGCAACACGGACTGCCGAAGCAGTCCAAAGGCGCGAATCGCGGTAGCGTCACCTGCCAGCCTGTTTTTTTCAACAACCCTGTTTTTCAGGCAATCTCATGCAAGATCTATTCACGCTCCACAATTTGTTTACGCTCGGCATGTTAATCCTACTCCAGGCGGTGCTGGGATTTGACAACCTACTTTACATCTCCATTGAGTCGAAACGGGTTGCCGAACCGTACCAGTCCTTGGTCCGCCGCTGGGGAATTGGACTGGCGATTATTTTGCGACTGGTTCTGCTGTTTGTATTGTTGACTGCGATCAGCTATTTCCAGAAACCTTTCTTCGAACTGCACTTTGTGGGGATCTTCGAGGGTACTTTCAATGTGCACAGCGCCATTGTGCTGGTCGGCGGCGCATTCATTATTTACACCGCGGTGAAGGAAATCATGCACATGTTGACCATTCATGATATTGGCCATGATGACAAGAGCAGCCAGAAGACGGTTGGGCATGCGGTCTTCTGGATCGTACTGATGAATCTTGTGTTTTCCTTCGATTCGATTCTGAGTGCCATTGCGCTCAGCGAGGTCTTTGTGGTGATTGCCACATCAATCGTGATTGGGGGCCTGCTCATGATTTTGCTGGCGGACCATGTGGCCGAGTTTCTCAAGAAAAACCGGATGTACGAGGTGCTCGGCCTGTTCATCCTGTTTGTTGTTGGCGTGATGCTCGTCTCGGAAGGAGGACACCTGGCCAAGGTTCACTTGTTTGGGTACGTGGTAGAACCGATGGCCAAGAGCACTTTCTATTTTGTGATTGGGATCCTGGTGATCGTGGACCTCGTACAAAGTCGCTATCAAAAGAAATTGCTGGCACTCCAGAAAAAACACCAACAGCCACTGCCGACCGAATGAGTTCCGGCCAAGTTATGGTATGAGGTGTAAAACAGACGAAGGCCGTCAGTAGGTTTCAATCAGCTGCGAAACTTCTTCCTCAAGAGAAAGTGACCCAAGCGCAAGTGCCTCTTCTTGCTTCACGCGAACGTAGGCCTCGGCCAGCTCTGGGCCCAACACCTCCAGCAGAACCGGGTCACTTTCAAGTGCTGCCACTGCCGCGTCGAGCGATGCAGGTAAGGCTTCGATGCCTCGGGCATTGCGTTGGGCCTCGTCGAGATTTCCCGCATCCACTTCGACGGCCTCGGGCAAACCAAGCTCGCGCTTAATGCCGTCCAGTCCAGCCCCAATCAGACCTGCCAGCGAGAGATAGGGGTTAGCCGATGCATCCGAGACCTTCAGTTCGATGTTGGTGGGTCCTCCCATACGCGAGGTCGGCACGCGGAGGGCAGCCTCCTTGTGGTCGTAGCCCCAAATCTGGTACGCACCTGCCCATGCGCCCGGCCGGATACGCCGGAACGAATTGGTCGAGGGTGACGTCAGCGCACAGAGGCCCGGAAGATGTTCGAGCACACCCGCCAGAAACGCTGCGCTGAGAGGTGCGAGGTTCGGGCCATCGGCTGTCAGGTTTTGGTCTTTCTGCCAGAGACTGAAGTGAAGATGCCAGCCGTTTCCCGACTCATTCTCGAAGACCAGCGGCAGCGGTGTAGCGATCAGATTGTGCCCTAGCCCAACGGCCGAGAGCGTTTCGCGGACGGCTACAAAATGATCGGCCGATTGCATGGGGTCTGCGTGCAACGTCGCAATTTCGAATTGACTGGGTCCAGCTTCCTTCAGTATCGATTCTACGGTGATACCCTGGGCCTCCAGGGCAAGAGCCATCTCGTCGAGGATGGGCCCAGCCTTGTCGAGCCCGTGGGTCGCCGCATAGTGGGACTCTTCGAAGTGCTCGGGGCCGTTTTCGCCGCGACGCAACAGCATGAATTCGTGCTCGAAAGCAGCCTCCATGTGAAGGCCACCTTCGGCCAGAACCCGCAATTGCCGGGTCAGCGCGGTACGCGGGCAATAGGGCCAGGGTTTGCCCTCTGCAGTGACGAAAGCACCCATGACCGAGCCATGGCCCTCCTGCCATGGCAGCGAACGAAAACTCTTACTGTCGGGTACGAGCCACACCTGGCCCACAGCACCAATGGGAAGCCCCACTGCCACACTGTCTTGATGCACAGGCACGGCCTGCACGCCACTGGCCAAACCCAGACCTTTTGCGGCCAGTTCGCGAAAGTGCGTTGTGCTCAGCGCATGCGAACGATAGATACCCGCGTTATCTACCCAACCCAGGCGCACGAACCGCAGGCCCGAGTCGGAAACCATGCGCGCCAGATCGTCTGATTCACTCATACTCAAGTCCAAGCCTCTCTAGCTGATTTTCGTTCCATTTTATCGCGGCCTGTTCCCATCAGATCGGGTGGCGGGAATAGCGATAGAGTCGACAGGAACACTTTTTCGGCGATTTGATTTCAAGGCCGCAGTTTTTTCCGGGTGGTGAAGCATAGAAAGCGGGAGTGGATGGGAATCGAACCCACCTGAGGGCTGTTGCGACAGTCCCCACAACGGGTTTGAAACCCGCGGCCGCCACCAGGCGTGCAAACACTCCCATCATAAGAGAATGATATCCGATCCTGTTTCGGAGAGTTTCAAGGCTAAGCTATCCGGATTGCATTGACTATGGCTTGAATTAAGGTTTTGTCTTGTCGCGGGAAAACACTCCGCATGTCGATCAGCACATTCCCCTGGTGAAGACGTGGCACGACCGGAGGGTGGCCGCTGCGCAAACGACTTGCGAACTCCTGCTCCGAGATCTCGTCGGGATGGAGTTCGACAGCGATGCTCTCAAGATGTTTGTGCGGGAGTGATCCACCGCCGAGGTAGGCGTCGCTCACAACGACTTCGGCCAGCGAATGACCAAGACTTCCATTGAGCGCACCCACAACCTCTTCTGCCCGGCTGGTAAGTTCGGCAAGCGGTGTTTTTGCCAGGGCAAAGACGGGAACTTCCCGCCAGGCCAGTTCCTCTTCGAGATGGAGTCGCAGGGTCGCTTCCAGTCCCGCCAGGGTCAGCTTGTCGACCCTGAGAGCCCGCATGAGTGGATAATTTGCGAGGCGTTCAATCCAGAGTTGTCTGCCTACGATGATCCCCGCCTGGGGTCCCCCGAGGAGCTTGTCACCACTGAAGAGTACCAGGTCGGCGCCGTCTTCAATGGCAGCGCGGGCAGAGGGTTCGGCACCAATCCCGTGCGGTGTCAGGTCTTCTAATGCACCCGACCCGATATCATAGATCACAGGTAGTGGGTCACCGCGCTGGGTCGATTCTTGTTTGGCGATTTCGACAAGATGGCCAGTTGCAACCGACTCGACAAAACCTGCTACGTCGTAATTGGAGGGATGTACTTTCAGTAACGCCCCGGTGTCGTGGTTGACCGCCCGGCGAAAATCTTCCAGGTGGGTGCGATTGGTGGTACCTACTTCGACCAGCCTGGCACCACTGGTTTGCATAATCTCTGGCAGGCGAAAACCACCACCAATCTCAATAAGCTCGCCGCGGGAGACAATAACGTCGCGGTTTTGAGCGATCGCGGCAAGGGTCAGAACCAGGGCAGCTGCATTGTTGTTGACCACGCAGGCAGCTTCGGCACCGGTCAGTTTGCAAAGCAATGCCTGGACCGACGATGTACGCGAGCCGCGTTGCCCTGTTTCGAGGTCGATTTCCAGTGGGGCATAATTGCGTGCTGCTTCGGCCATCGCGGCGACTGCTTTTTCAGCCATGGGTGCACGGCCCAACCCGGTGTGTAGCAGGATCCCGGTACCGTTGATGACTTCCGGCAACGGCGCTCTGGAGAATCGCTCGACCCGTTGGTGGATGCCTGTGGCGATTTCAGCGAGAGAGGGCCCTGTTTCAGCCGAGATGCCGCTTGAAAGGCTCGTCCGATAACTCTCTAGTTCAGCGCGAATCGCATCGACCAGCACGGCGCGGGGAACGCGTGCCAGCCAGTTTTCTGCTTCTGGCAGGGATAGCAACTCGGTGACCGATGGTATCGCCCGGCGTGGATTGGTGCTCATAGATCTCACTGCCTGTCTTCTGTTTCTGCCAGGGTGCGGAGGTCGCCATCCCGCCGGGTGAAGCCGACCCGGTCGAGATATTCACACAGTGGTACGGCAAATTTCCGGTTCGTTTCCAGAATATCCCGAATTTGGCTGACCGTCATCCCACCGGTCGACATGAGCGAATCCCGCAGACGACAGCGGAGTTGTTGTTCAACCTGGCGGGCCAGGAAGGTTTCGCCGTGGATGTGGACGAGTCGCCCCTGGTCGGCACACAGCTGCACCAAGGGCCGGATGTCGCGATTTTCCACCGCAAGTTGGCTGGAAAGCTCAGCCAGGGTGGGTGGAGAACATTGTGCGGTGACGTAGGCTGCTTCGATTTGATCGAGACATTGCTGCTGTTGATCATCCAGTTGAGGGGAGAACCCAGCCCGTGCCACCTGTTGTTTGTTGGCTGTTAGCTCGCCGGTGTCGACCAGGGTGGCAATGACTGCATCGGTCAACTCGCGGCCGAGCCATTCTTTAAGACTTTCCAGTACATGCCCTTTAGGAACGGCCAGTTTGAGCGGGTGCCGCGCATGATGGCGGTCGACCGTCTCCAGGACGATTTGTTTGGCTTCGGCCAGCCGATCGGCGTGCAGATGAAGGATCCGACCGGTCGGAAGTGTAAGCGGAAGGCAGCGCCCGGTGGCCACCAAGTCGGCCAGAACGGTATCTATTTGACTCGCTTCCAAGCCGGTTTCGCGGCGTAGTTCTGTGGGATTCCACGGCTCGTGCCCCAGAAAATAAATGGCCGTCGCAACGCGCTCGTTGGGGCTTTCCGAGCCGAGGCTCTCCAGCCGCTGGATCTTTTCAACCTGCCGCCGTCGGATCACCGGCGGCACAGGTTGCCAAACATGTCCTCCTCCAAGCGTGGCCAGTGGCGACTCCATCCGCAAGACCAAAGGTTGCCCCCAAACCGCGACGATCGGCTCGCTGCAGTGCAGCTGGGCAAGCCCACGCTGTCCTGCGGCCAGGACTCCCGACTCCAACAAGTAGACTTCGGCCCCAACAGCTTGGGTGCCAATATGCAGGCTGTACCGACCTCGATGTTTTACCGGCCAGGGGCTGCTGGGCATGATAGCCAGTTCGACAGTGAGGCGGCTGGTCGGGCGCAAACTGTGGCAGGTTGCCAGGACATCGCCCCGGCTAATCTCGTGGTGGGAGACACTTGCCAGGTTGATCGCCGCCCGCTGGCCTCGAGAGACTTCTTCGACATCGCGACCGTGATTCTGCAGTCCCCGTACCTGGAGCTGGTTGCCTGTGGGCCACCAGTCGAGGTTGTCGCCCATTTTGACGGACCCGCTACAAACCGTCCCGGTCACGACGGTGCCCCGCCCGGCAACTGAAAACGAGCGGTCGACGCACAACCGAAAAAGTTCGCCAACCGGGCGATCGGAAATCTGGTCGGCGACCTGGGCAAGAGCCGTTTTCAGGTCGTCGATTCCTTGGGAAGGGCCTCCGGCTGGAACCGCGGTGCGGACAATTTGAGCACCAGCCAGGCGGGTATCGGCTAGCAGTTCACGGATTTCTTCAACGACCAGTTCCAGCCACGCCTCTTCCCTTAAATCGCATTTCGTCATCGCAACTACCGCCTGCTGAACCCCCAGGAGGTCAAGAATAGCCAAATGCTCGCGGGTTTGAGGCATCACCGAATCATCAGCTGCCACGACCAGAAGCGCCAGGTCGATCGTCGCCGCCCCGGCTAGCATGTTTTTAATGAACCGCTCGTGCCCGGGAACGTCGATCATCCCGAGTTGACGGTTCCCCAGACTGAGCTCGGCAAACCCAATGTCAATCGTCATTCCCCGCTGCTTTTCCTGGGGAAGACGATCGGTATCGGTGCCGGTTAAGGCCTGGACCAGGGCCGTCTTGCCATGGTCAATGTGGCCAGCAGTGCCGACAATAAGAGGAGGTGACGACATGGATGACGCAGTCCGCGGGAAATGGTTGATTGAACGATCCAATTGTAACGTGGAAAAAAGGGTTCAAGCAGTGCTGATCTGTGGTTTGGGTTGTCAAATTGGCCGATTACACAAATAGGGGGTTTGCCACCCGAAAGATTCCACCCATGAATACGCAACTTCCCAAGCTTACGATCGCTTTGCTGGGGGCCGGGCACACCCATTCCCACATCCTCAGGATGTGGGGCATGGCGCCCGTCGCCGACGCACAGCTGGTGTGCATTTCCGACGCGGGGCAGGCCACGTATTCCGGCATGCTCCCTGGCACACTGGCCGGACTCTACCCTCCAGAAGCCATGCAAATCGACCTGGTGCGCCTGTGTCGCTCGGTCGGCTCGGTACTGGTGCGGGACGAAGTCATCGGTCTCGATGTGGATCAACAAGCCCTCTTGTTCCGAGAGCGCCCCCCTCTTCATTTCGACGTCTTGTCGATTGGAATTGGTTCAGTTCCGGACCGCAGCATGCTTGCCGGGGACGACAACGGCGTGCTTGCGATCAAACCGATGCAAACATTTTTGGATCGTTTTAGCGATGCGGTTTCCGGCGGTTTGAAAAGGGATCCTGCGAAACTGCGGGTGGTGATCGTTGGTGGGGGTGTTGCCGGTGTGGAAATAGCGCTCGCCCTGCCTGGTTGGTTCCGAACACACCACCGAACAAGCCCTTTCGAAATTGTGTTGCTTGATGGAAATACCCAGCTTGCCCGCGGTGTAACGACGGCCGCTGCGCGGATGGCTCAACAAGAACTGAGCCGCCAAGCGGTACAGGTTAAGTTGGGAGACCCGGTCAAAAGCCTGGGAGACCACCGGTTGGTGCTTGCCTCGGGACGCACAATGGACTTTGATCTTGCCATCCTGGCAACCTCCGCAGCGCCTCCTCCGCTGGTGGAAAAACTCAATCTGCCTTTGGATACGCACGGTTTTTTGCAGACCTCCGCCACCCTGCAGTCGACTTCGAACCAGCCGATTTTCGCCGTTGGTGATACGGGGACCATCGTCGGTAACCATGGTCCCAAGGCGGGCGTGTATGCCGTCAGGCAGGGTCCTTTTTTATGGAAAAATATCGGTCGTTTGATCCACGGAGAGCCACTCGTAGCGTATCGACCCCAAAAGAAATTTTTGAAGTTACTCTCGTTGGGTGACCGGCGCGCGATTGCCAGTTATCAAGGCCTGGGTTTTGGCTTGGGTTTTAAGGGGCGCTGGTGCTGGAAGTGGAAAGACGGGATCGATCGCCGCTTCATGAAAAAATACCAGTCTTACGAGTCTTCACCGATGACCAGCAGTTTGCCAGCCAAAGATCATCGAGCAGACGAATCAGAATCTCCGGCCGAGCGCATGCGATGTCTTGGTTGTGGTGGCAAAGTTGGCGGTGCCGTACTGGCCAGGGTACTTGCCAAACTGAATGTGACACCACACCCCCTGGTGACGCGCGGGCTAGACCCACCCGACGATGTCGCGGTGATCAAACTTCCCGAGGGCGACTCACTGGCTGCAACCGTTGATTTCTTTGCGCCGCCGGTCGACGACATGTTCGTCGCTGGCCGAATCGCCGCGCTGAACGCGGCCAGCGACCTGTTTGCCAAAGGTGTCGAACCGGTCGCTGCATTGGCCCAGGTTACGTTGCCCCCGGGCCCGGAGTCGACGCAAGAACAACAGCTCCACGAATTGCTGGCTGGCGGACTCTGTGAACTGCAGGCAATGGGGGCTGCGTTGGCCGGCGGCCACACGCTCGAAGGCCCGCAAACCACCGTCGGTTTTACAATGTTGGGTCGCTATCAGGGGGACTCCCTTGCCAGCAAGGGTGGACTTTCGGTCGGTGATCGGCTTGTCTTGACCAAACCGTTGGGAACCGGCGCCTTGCTGGCCAGCCATGGCGAGGCCGATTGCCCGGCAGCGTGGTTCGAGCCGCTTCTGGAGACCATGCTGCAAAGCAACCGAGAGGCGGCACAACTCTTTGGCGAATTTTCTGTGGTGGCGGCAACCGATGTAACCGGGTTTGGCCTGGCTGGTCATCTGCTGGAAATGCTTCAGGCCAGTCAGGCGAGCGCGGTTCTTGATCTTGCCGCGGTCCCGCTCCTGGCCGGTTTTGAGTCTACGGTCGAAGGAGGGTGGCAGAGTACGCTTGCTCCCGCAAATCGTGCTGTCGAACAGTTCATCAAAACCGACAGCTCCACAAAACAACAGCCTGCCTACGCGGCTTTGTTTGACCCGCAAACCGCCGGCGGGTTACTGATCGGTGTGGCCGCCAGTGCTGCCAACGAGTTGGTTGCCCAGCTTCACCACGCAGGCTATGCCGGCGCCGCAGTAGTGGGAGAGGTTGGTTCAGAGGCCACGACGGGCGACGGGCAGATCGTGGTCCGTTAAAGGGTAGACTGGTCGTCGAGACGGTTCATCGCTGCGAGGCCTCTTTGCCAAAGAAGTTTTGCTAGGGTGCAATGTTCACCACGCGCTGCGCCGTGGTAAATGCAAGCCGCGTCGACACCCGGCGTGGATCGAGACGGTACATCTGGGCGATGGCTGTACGATAAGCGTTGATTTGGGGGCGGTAATGCTCAACGCGGCTGGCAAGCGTTTTTTCGTCTCCAATTTGGTCTGATTTAAAATCGATAATATCGGCTGCCAGCAGGTGATCCTGACGGCGCATGAGCACTAGCCGGTCGACGTTGCCCGTGAGCAGATGCTCTTGGGTCATGGCAGCAATCCGTGATTCACAGAGAACCTCCAATTCCAGCGGGCCGTCGGTCAGTTCTCTGGCAATGTCGGGATCAAGTCCGAGGTCGGCTGGCGGCGCGTAGCAGCGGCGAGACAGCAAATCGGCAAAAGGTGCCTGCTGGAGCAGATTCAAGAATTCAGGGAGTGCCTGTGCGACTTCCGTTTGAGACACTCCTTTTTCTCTTGCGACCTTTGGCCATACGGATTCTTCTGGCAGGCCATCATCAAGCCAGTCGATTTGTTCAAACCAGGTGTGCAGCAGGGTTCCCTGCCCAAGTCCAGCGGCGCGCGACACCCGGAATGCTTGAGCCGATTGGCGTTGTTGATTCCCTTCCAGCTCTGACGGGGTGGTCCACTGGCGTTGGCTGGTGGTGCCAGCCGGGGGTTCGGCGAGTCGCACCGTGAGCGGGTCCGGGTCGACGGGCAGGGAGTTTTGCATTCCGGAAGTTTCATGTTCAGCCCATTTTGAATCGCCATAGGCGTACAGCATTTGGTTTGCGTCGACGCGGTCGTTATTGACCAGCGCTGCCCGCACCAACCCGGCAGCCGTTTTTGGGATGTTTCTTTCATTCGGCTTCGAGGGGGCAATAATCATGTGCAGTGCATAGGCAGCCCGAGTGACAGCCACGTAAAGCCGGCAGAGTGCGTCTTCGATTTGGCGTTCTTTGGAGTTGGCCAGCATGTTGCTGAGCGAAGCGGGTAGCAACTGGCGGATGGTTTCATTCCGGTAGAGGCAAACAGTTTCAACCGGTCCCACGTCGTGGTCGCGCTCGATGGCAACCGTTCCCGGTTGGCCCGTCAGCGATTCATCGAGTTCCGGCAAGACAACGATGTCAAATTCGAGGCCTTTTGCCTGGTGAATGGTCATCACGCGAACCGGGGCCATTTCTGGGATTTCGACCGAGGTGTGTCGCACAAATTCGGCAAAGTCACCGGGCCGCAAAGTGGCTAACTTGTCATAGCTGTAGGCAAGGTTGACCAGTTCCCGCAGGCGGCGCGCCTCCCGCTGACTTGCGTGGCAAACGAGTTGTCCTGCCCAGGCCGCGACCGTGGGTCCATAGCCGGCCGTGGCGACGGTTGCCCGCAGCGTGGCGGCGGTTGCCGCTCTGCAGGTGGGGTCGCTTTCTAGCGGAAGGTCAAGTGCTTTGGCCAGAGGAGACTGCTGGAGGTGAAAGCGGGCCAGGTTGTTGTCGGGGTTATCGATCCATTCGGCAAGCGAGACGATCAGCTGTACGGCTGCCGAGTCACACAGAGTTTTTCCTCCTTCGGCGCTGGCTTGTACTTGCCGTCGACCAAGCTCGTAGATCATCCGGCTCACCGACTCGTTTTTTCGCAGTA
This sequence comes from Lacipirellulaceae bacterium, assembly GCA_965243695.1. Classification (GTDB taxonomy): domain Bacteria; phylum Planctomycetota; class Planctomycetia; order Pirellulales; family Lacipirellulaceae; genus JAKVCB01. The sequence goes on from CBDEWC010000014.1 coordinate 450,354, forward strand.
AAACCCCGATGGAACGTCGCGGTATTTGCGCAACCAGCGCGGTGATTCTGTCGGCGGCATAGGCAAGTGTGACTTCTTTGGAAAGTTCACCGTCGGCGGCCTGGGGAGCTGTTTCGAGCGTCACGTGGCCAGCTCGTTGTTTCCAATGCGTGTCGTGCGTTTGAAAACCATCGCACCAGCGTCGGATGGCTGGCTCGAAGTCATCCAGATTATCGTGATCCAAGAGCTGCTGAAAGATTTCGTTGGTGACATGGGTGACCGCTTCGGCAGAGCGGTAACTCATGTTCAATGGACTGACCTCTAGATTTGGCAATTGTTCTTCCAGGGCGTCAAAGAGGCGGGCTTCACCTCCTCGCCATCCATAAATGGCTTGCTTGACATCACCAACGCAAAAAAAGGACGAGTTTTCCGATTCGACAATCTGCCTGGCCAGCGGTTTTAGCACTTCCCACTGTTCGGAGGAGGTGTCCTGGAATTCATCCAGCAACAGGTGGGAAATTGAGCTGTTCATTCGGTAGGCATTTCGGTCGGAGTCACTGCCGTGGATCCGAGTGACCAGCGCGTGGATAACATCTGCAAAATACAACACGCCGTGGTCACTTCGCAGCTGGACGTACTGTTCATGGAATTTGTCCAAAAGCTCGTAAGTGGCTGCATTCTGATTGGCAAGTTGTCTCCGCAAAACGGCGCGGGCGTGTTGATTAAGCGCGGCGTAGATTTCAACCGTCTCGGGAGGAATGTCTTTTCGTTGGTAGGTGTTCGAGCCGTCCAGCACCTTGGCAGCCAGGCCTTCCTTCACAAACAAGTCCCATTCTTCGTGTTCGGCCCGTTCCAGTCCGGTCTGCAGGGCCTTGGTGGCGCCCTTGTGGTCAGGGAGAGGCGCTGCGGCCAGGCGGGTGAGCAGGTCGGCAACTTCGGCCGGTTCGAGCGGTTTTGCGGCGTTGACCCGGTTCCAGCAGCGCTCGTCACTTGCCAGGTACCATTGGTGGAGTTCCTGGACGTTGTTGCGGATTACTTCACTGACGCTGCGTCCGTGGGTCCCTTTTCCGACCAGGTGCATGATGCGGCGAACTTCACCGGTCGGGTTGTTTTCCAATAGTGCATCGATTGCATCCATTTGTAATCGGACCAACGTGGCATCATCGGCTACTTGCCAGCCTGGTGGGAGCCCTAACTCCAGGCTGCCGATGGTTGCCAGTTGAGCAAAGTAACTGTCGAGCGTGCCAATCCGCAGCCGGTGCAGGCTGTCGACCAGTCGCCGCAACAAAGCCGCACACCGCTGGTGGTCGAGTTCGGGCACCGCAATCGCCGTCGCCATTTCCTGAAGATCGTCGGAGTTGCAAACCGCTTTAGCCAAACGGAGCAGGACCCGCTCGGTGATTTCGCCAGCCGCCTTTTTGGTGAACGTGGTGGCCAGGATTTCGTCGACCGCCACATCCCGGTTGAGCAGGCCGATATAGCGGCTGGAAAGTTGGTAGGTCTTGCCGGTGCCGGCCGAAGCGCGGACAACGCGAAACGGATTTTCATGGGGATGTGACGAGCTCATTGGGAATCTTCCCCCAAATCGTGTCCCGCTACGACTGGCCGCTCAAACACGCCCGTCATACAGATCGATGAAAATGGGTCCCGGTCATTCTGCCCCATGTCGGTCGGTGGCCAGAATTCACGGCGACGGATCTTGCGGACCACTTCACGGGCAACATCGTCGGCGTCTGCCAGGTCGGCGTCGGACCAGTTGGCAATGAATTGCACCGTCTTGGCAGTGTCTTCGGGCAGCGCGACATAGCCCAATTGTGGTTTGCCCGTGATTCCGAGACCCGCGGCAAGATGCCGGTACAAGGGAAGTTGTAGATCACTCCACTCACCGCGCCTGGGTTGGTGTGTTTTTTCGGGCCGCTGTGCCTCACGCGATGTTTTGTAGTCGAAAATCACAATCTCGCCATTTTCATTCACATCAACCCGGTCAAGTCGACCATGGAGGTAAACGGGTTTGCCATCGACGTCGAACGCCACCCCTTCATCACCGGGTGAAGCTTCGACGTTTTTGATTTGCCAACCCTTGGATCTCCAGGCAGCCTGCCAGGCTGCAAATGCCCGCAGCCGTTCTTCGGCCTGGGCAATCTGCACGTTAATCGCACCGCGACGTTTCGAGCCGTACTGCAGCTTTGCCTCCAGGCCAAGGTGAGTCAGCAAGCAGTCTCGAATGTCGTCAGGATTGGTCGAATCTGCGATTTCACTGTTCCCGAATTTCTTGAGGACTTCGTGGATGAGTTGCCCGAATTGCAAAGCATCCAGTTCGCGCTCGCGGTCACTTGTCAGTTCAAGTTTCAGGCACCGCTCTAAAAAGAATCGGTAGGGGCATTCCAGGTACCGTTTGAAGTCGGTGACCCGCAAGGAGTCTTTTTCGGGCGTGTCGATGCAAGCCGGGTCGGGAACAGAAAAATCGGACGTGTTGCGGGTCGATGAAAAGCGTGGGCTGTCGAAATTAGGTGCCGCCGACAACGTGTCGCCATCGTACAGCCGAATCACTCGGCGGGCGATGGTTTCCGGAGGAGCTGCGAACAAGAAACGGCTTGGGGTGAGTGGATTGCCGTCGGTATCATACCGGCTCATCACCAGATGAACCGTTTCACGGGTGTTCAATAAAACTTCCACCGCATAGGCATCGCGCGCATATCGACGCTGGTTGTCACTGAGGCCCAGTTTTCGTCGCAAGGCATCGGGCAAAAAGAGATCTCCGCAAATCGACTTCGGGACAAACCGCTCATTAAAAGTTGTGACCACCACCGCGGGAGTATCATCGAGTGGAAGCTCCAACCAACCCAGAATTTCGATTGCGCCAGCATCTTCTTCGGCCGCGACTCCTTCATTGGTCAGTTGCTCAAGCACCAGGTCGATCATTTTGCCTGCCGTGAGGTTTGGCGAGACCTGGGCGGGCAAGCCGGCCAGCTCGATGACGACCGCGGCGAGCTTTTCGCAGGCTGCTGTGGCGACTCGATCGGTGTTTTCAGCCACAACACCATAGATCTCCGCGAGTAGATCACCAACAGGGGTCGCCCAGTCTGCCAGCGGCTTTGTATTCCCAGAGCCCAGATCGCCCAGCAGATGGTCAATCGCCGTGAAGGCTTGTTCGAGCTGGTTGCGGCGGTTTGCGGGTCCCAGCCACGATTCGCCCAACCGCAACGGCAAGTGCCTGGCAAGATAGTGGTCCAGTTCCACCAGCCAATCCTCGGCGATGCCTTTGGCGGTGAGCCAGCTGGCCAGGTCGGGATGGCGTACCAAGGCCGCAAAATCTTCGGTCCGCTTGTCGAACAAGTAATTCCCGACTGCCGTCAATAACTGGTAGGGTCGGGTTTGGGGTAGCTCTTTGGCCCACAGCCACCGACCGCGCAACCCGTGCTCGTCCAGTTCCTGTTGGAGCCTGGGCACGATTTGTTGATCTGGTACCCCGATCGTGATTTGATCGGCCCGGTACCGGCCCTGGTATTCGGCCAGACATCGCATCACGATAGCTGCTTGCTGCTGGACATTTTGGGCAAGGCAAATTTGTTCGTCGTGAATGTTCAAATGCGTGTTGAGCCAGGCCTCCGGAAGGACACAACCAAATTCGTCAAACCGATCAGCCAGTTCCTGTGGGGCATGGACGAATGCCGTTACCCGATCGGCAATCTGCGCAAGCATTTGCCGTTGTGTTTGGTTCATATCGGCCATGCCAACCAGAAAGACATTCTGCCCGCTGCCACACTCGCCATTTTGGATGGCAACCTGACGGGCGGTTTGCACGTCCCAGACCTCCAGGTCATCGAGTACCGAGAGGTAGTGTTGCTGAACTTTTGCCAGGGCGTGCCAGCGTGTTTGTTCAGTAAAACCTGAAACGGCGCCCCCTTTTTTGGCCACCATCGAAAAATCAAAGCCGTCGGCAGACAACTCGTTGTGCAGTCGGCTGAGCATGCGGGCCAGCCGTCGCCAACCGGTGAGATCCTCCTCGGTGGGAACCTGCGAGGTAAAGCCTTGCAGGGTTTCTGGAGAGGAGGTTTGCAGCGCCCGCACCCATGCCAGCCTTTGAATCAGGTCGCTGGCAACCGGTCGCTGCTGAGCATAGAGCAACTCGGGAAAATTGCCGAGGGTAACGATCTCGGGTGGCCGAAATTCAAGCGACCGCTCTCCTGCCAGTTCGAGCAGGGTTCTTAAGAGTTGCCGCCGGGCAAGACGTCCTGGTACCACCAGAATGCAGCCGGCCAAATCGAGCCGCTGGTTGTCGAGGTAATGGTCGGCAAGGTGCTTGGCCACCGACGGTAGTGCCGGTTGGTTCCATCCCAGGTAGATTTTTTGGATTGGCATCGCACCACACTACTTGCGTTATCGTCGGAATCCATAAATTCGAAAACTTGCGAAGCGCCCCTGGTCGGCACCGGCGGGTGCTGCGAAACTTATTTCTCTATTGGGGTGTCGAGATGGCCTGCTTATCCGGCCCCCGGTCACCGCCATCTGGTTCGGTCAAATTCTCGCACTTTCTGGAGGCCCTTTCGAGACCCCTGTTGGCTTGCGACAATAGAAGCCGGTCCTTAATTTGCACAGAACCTCCAGAATGTATGTGAAATGACTATTTCTTTCAGTAGCTTTGCCTCTTCGGTTACCGTCGAAACTGCCTTCACCGTGCTGGCAATCGCCAAGCGGCTGATTGCCAGCGGGAAAGATGTGATTGAACTGGAGATTGGCGACAGCCCTTTTCCCACGCCCCAGCGGGTGGTGGATGCGGGCGTTCAGGCAATTCAGGCAGGAAACACCCATTATGGTCCCTCGCTGGGGTTAACCGAGTTTCGAACTGCCGCAGCAGATTACGTCCGCCGCGAGTACGGTTTGGAGGTACAGGCTGAAAATGTGGTCGCCGGACCGGGAGCCAAGAATTTTGAACAGCTCTTCTCTGAGGCTTTTTTGAATCCTGGAGATGGTGTGTTGGTCTTCAGCCCGCACTTTCCAACCTACGTGCCCAACATCCATCGTCGTGGTGCGCGGGCGGTCCTTTCAAGTTTGAAGCAGGCCAACGAGTTTCGACCCAACCTTGAGGAGGTTGAACAATTTATTCGGGAGGATCCCAGCCCGCGTGCCATTTTTCTGAACAGTCCCCACAATCCAACAGGCGGCATCACCCTCCAGGAAGATTTGGAAGGCTTGGCCGAATTGATTCGAAATACCAATATCGCCGTCCTCAGCGATGAACCGTACGACCGCATGGTCTGGAGTGGTCAACATCGCAGCCTGGCGGCGATCCCCGGCATGCTCGATCGAACGGTGGCCGCTTACACATTCAGCAAGTCGTTCAGCATGAGCGGTTGGCGTTTGGGTTTTGCCGTAAGCAGCACTCCGATCATTGAAATGCTGGGCAAGCTGACCAATAGCGCACTTTCGTGTGTTGCCCCGTTTACTCAACTGGCTGGTGTCGCGGCGATGCAAGAGGCTTGTGATGAGCGGGATCGGCAAATGGAGGAGTTTCGACGCAAAGTCGTCCGCCTGGTCGAGCGGCTGAATCGGGTCGAAGGGATTACTTGCCTGGTGCCGGGTGGAAGTTTCTATGCGTTTCCTTCAGTGGCCCCAATTTGCAATCGCCTCGGGATCACCTCGCAAGGCCTGGCCATCTATTTGCTCGAGGGCGCCGATGAGGATCTTGGCGTTGCCTGCCTGGGGGGCGAATCGTTCGGTGAGGCGGGGGCCGGATTTTTGCGACTCAGTTGCGCCGAACCCGATGAGCGGCTGGCTGAAGCGGTCGCATTTATGGCCGATGCTTTCGGTCGCACCGACCGGGTCGAAAAGTTTCTGGCAGCCCGCGCCGAGTTCCGACTCGCTAAACCGTACGATCTTGACTAAAACGTTTCCCGGAGCGTGGCCCCGCCAAACCAATCGCCCTAACGGTATGCACAGCTCTGCTCGGTAGTTCTGCGGTGCCGGGGGAAATAAAACGGAGTCAGGCCAGAGCGCCGCGTGGGCGCGATTGCGAAAAAATTGAAGCAAGAGGTGATCGAAGCATGGCGGGTCTTATCAATGGCGACTTCGGTATTTGGCAACGCGGCTCAACCCTTCCTGCTGGAACCGGGTTTCGTTTTGGTCCTGACATGTGGGCGGTCCATAGCGCCGGATCGACGGTTGCGGTTCAACGGGAGAGGTTTTCCCCCAGTCAAACGGAGGTTCCCGGCAATCCGAAATACTACGCCCAGATTACGGTCCAATCGGTTGCTGGAGTTGGCCATTGCACCAGGTTCGGCCAGCCGATCGAGGACGTTCGTCGGTATGCAGGAGAGACGATCACTTGGTCCTTCTATGCCAAAAGTGACACTTCAAAGAACATTGCCATCGAACTGGGCCAGTTTTTCGGTTCTGGATCGCCGACCACAGCGTCACAGTCCAGTGGGGTCCAGAAAATCGCACTCACAACCCAATGGCAGCGGTTTGATATTGTGATCGACGTGGCGTCCGTCGTTGGCAAGGAGATTGGTCCATCTGGAGACGATTGCCTGCAGGCGGTTTTTTGGCTCGACGCGGATTCTGCCTACGACTCGCGCACGGACCGTCTTGGGCAGCAGTCGGGTCGGTTCGAGTTCGCTCAATGCGGCCTGGCCGAGGGCGACCAATCTGGCGACATGGGGTATTTGAAGCCACGACCGATCTACGAACAGCTTGCCGAGTGCGAAAGGTATTGCGAAAAGTCTTATAACCTGGATGTTGCACCTGGAGAACTGGACAACAGAGGTGTTGTCACACATGTCAAGAATCCGAACGATTCTTACCTGATATGGATTCCGTTTCGACAACGGATGCGCACACCGGAGGTCACGTGCTTTTCATTCAATACGGGCGCACGACACAAGGTGGTGCAGGAGTACACCGATGTTTGTGTCCATTACTCCACGACGCTCGGTGAATGCGGGTTCTTTGTCCATCTTGACCAGCAATTCGCCAAGCCAGAACGCTACTTCATCCAGTGGCTGGCCTCGGTGGAAGATCTGAAAATTTAGTTCCCCAGGTCAGCCTGCTGAATTTTTTGTGAACACAACCTGGCTGAGTGTGAGCACAGCCAGATGATTGGTGCAACAACGACTTTCCTGCGACACGGGTCGAGCGGATTAAAATGACCCAGTTGCAATGGTTGTTCGCACACGAGTGAGGGGGCATTTCCAGAATTAAATGCGTTCCATCGCGTGATTTTCCAAAACCCCTTGCTTCATCAAAGCGTCGTAGTTGTTTTTCTGAAACGTTACAACCTTCTCGTCAGTCTGTGGCTGGGCTACCAGTTCAAGAGCCCCGGCTTTTGCTTCTCCCAGCCCCCGTCGGACGGAAAAACCGTGTTCATGAAGGTCAACTGGGGTTCACCGTCGAACCAGGTGTGCACGGTTTCTCGCCACTTGAGGAAGTGGGGAGCCTGCCGGTGGGCTTCGAAAGCAGCTTCATCCCGATAGACCTCGTGCAAGTGGAATCGGGCAGGATGGGCCGCATCTTGATGAATGTCAAACCGAAAACAGTTTGGCTCATCCCGTACCGAGCCGGTGGCATCTCCAAGACTGGCTTCCTTGAACTCTTCGACCTTTTCGGGGTCGATATTGATCGTCACGAAAATCGAGAACATGTTGTTTCCTCAACAGACAGGGGGCAGGCGATCGGGGACGGTAAGGTTTTATGCGCACGCAGCGTGGCATATGGTGTTGTCTTGCGTGCGATGCTATTTTGCCTGTTTTGAAGGCGACTGGCGACCCGCGAACTGGAAATATTCGCTCAGCCCACATCGACCCGCCTGCCCGACTCGGCACTTTGGACGACCGCTTCGGTGAACTGCATGTAGCGAACCCCAGTGGAAAAATCGGTCAATTCAACCTTTTTCTCGCCACGAATCGCCTCGATAAAATCGCGCTCAACACGCCACGTGTAAGCTTCCTCCGGAGGAATTTTGACCTCGGCCAGCGATTGGCTGCCAGCTTTTCCGGCAAGAAGCTTGTTCTCCGAGCTGATCAGGTACTTGATGGTGCCTTCGCTGCCAAAGAGCTGAACCTGGATCCCGGCGGAGAAATGGGTTGCACTGCTTAAGTGATAAAGTCCCAAGGCACCCCCGTCGAGTTGGGTGAGCACATGCACACTGTCGGGTCGCTCCACCGCAACCAGTTCGCCGCTTGCCGGATCGGGCCGTTTCTGGGTAAATGTTTGCGACTGGGCCAACACCGATTCGGTTTTTGGGATCCAGCGACTTACCGCCTCGTGCAGAATCCCCAAGGCCAGCACATTCTGACCACTCAATTCCGCCGACTGGCGCCAGTGCAGTGGTGTATCGGGATTGGCAAAAGCGTCGTCGGTGGCGATGGCGACCACCTCGCGCAATTCCCCCAAATAACCTTCATCGACCATGCGGCGGATCGTAAAGAGCGCATCAAAGCCTAGGGGGCTGGGCACAATTTGCGCGACCAGCTCCGGGCGTTGCTGGCTGGCGGCAAGCATCTGGCAGGCTTCCTCGACGTTACGGGCCATCCGTGCTTCGGTTAGTACGTGTTTACTGGACCCGAGTGCGGCCAGCGTGATAGGACAGTGTAAGTAGGGCCAGGTGCCAATCACGACGGCATCCAACTCCGGATCGGCCACAAGTTGTTCCCAGTGGTCGTAGGTCTTAGGAATGCCAAATTCCTTGGCGGCCGCAGCGGTCGATTTGGTACTCCGGTTGACGACGCCGGTGATTTCGACATTTTCACACTCCTGAAGTCCGGGCACGTGCCGCAGGCGACAGTTTGCGCCAAGTCCAATAATGCCAATGCGAATGGTCTTCATGCAGAAACCTCGTGCCTGGTGGTTTTATGGCGATGACAGGTTGCAACTTTTATACTGTAAAAGAGCAGGGTCTTGTCTACCCCTGCCCCCCGTCGATTTTCCCAATGGCTTGATTTTCCTTCGGCGGCGTAGCCGAGTTGGGTTCAGCCACATCGTCGGCCCCCGTGATGGCGGATATGGTATACCATAGGTCCTGTACTCAGATCTCCAGCCCGGTTCACACCGTGATCCAGTCATGAACGTTCACAAAGCAGAAGCGATTTCAGGTGAACTTGGTGACGATGCCATTGGGCAGTTGCTTGATGAAACCCTCGAATCGGTGGACCAGGTGAGGAGAGTCCTGGTCATCCATCCCGATTACTCGCGGCACGACTTTACCGACCGACTCTTCGGCGAAATTTATCATCGGCTGCGAAAAAAAGGCCTGCAGTGTCTCGACGCGCTCAATGCCCAGGGTACGCATCGGCCGATGTCCCAGGACGAGCTCGCTGAGAAACTCGGCATTACTGGCCAACCGTTGGAAAAACTGGGGAGATTGTTCAACCACGCTTTCGACCAGGTGGAAAAACTCGTGGAGCTTCCGGAGATTGCGGCGGAATTTGTGGAGGAGAAGACGGCCGGACAACTCACAACCTCCATGCCTGTGTCGGCCAACAAGCTGGTGACCGAGCCCTACGATCTGATCCTGGCGATCAGCGGGACAGTCCCGCACGAAGCGGCTGGTTTTTCGGGCGGGACGAAGATTTTCTTTCCCGGCATCGCCGGGCCCGATGTCATTGGGCTGTTGCACTGGGTTGCCGTGCTGATTGGCGCACCCAGCATTATGGGAAAGGCTGACAATCATGCCCGGGATGTGATCAACGAGGGAGCCCGCAGAATTTTCGAGGCTATTGGTGATACGCGTGTCGTTTCTCTGAATATGGTTTACTCCGAACAGGCAGGCTCGGTGGTCGCCAAGGGACTCTACGCAGGTCATGGATTCCATGGCTTCCTTGAGGCGTATGAGGCTGCCGCCCAACTGTCCTCTCAGCTGCACATTGTCTACCTCGACGCGCCTCAACAGCTGGTGGTCCAGCAAATTCCTGCCATGTACGACGAAATCTGGACGGCCGGGAAGGGTTCGTACAAATTGCAACTTCCCGGAGTCCTGGCCGAGGGCGCTGAAATTGTGCTCTACGCGCCGCACATCGACCAGTTCCACTCCCACCCGAAAATGGACGAGGCCATCCGCATGATTGGATACCATGGCCGCGATCGGGTGCTTGAGTTTCTTGAGAAACATCCAGAGTTCGACAAGAATGTCGCGGCCCATGTCATTAATCTTCGGGGGCATGGCGTTCTTGAAAATGGCATCGAAAAACATCCCTTCGAGGTCACGCTTGCCACCGCCATTGGCCGGTCCGAGTGTCAGGCTGCGGGTCTTGGTTACCGGGATCCAAAGAGTCTGGACCGCGAGTCTGTCGAAGCGGCCGGTGGCCTCTGGATTGAAGAAGGTGGCCAGTGGCTTTATGCCAACCGCCTCGAGACTCCCTCCGTCTGAAGCGGGTTTGTTTTTGCCCCAGCCACCGGAGGTGATTTTTATCGGGTGGGTTTGCCCCTTAAAAACGTGCCGTGCCTCTTTGCTGACGACTTTTCCACGTGCCGGCTTAGCTGCCGGCCGCCTGGTGCCGCCTCAGGAAAAGCCAACCAGCCAGCAGGAGTGCGACGATCAATGCGCCCTGGGCCACCACAAACGTGTCGTAGTAGTCCATACCCAGTGACAACAGTCCCGAGAGTCCGTAGCTACCTGTGGCCAGCCCCAAACCGAAGCCAAGTGTCAAAATTCCCCAGTAATGCGGATGTTGTCCACCGCCGATGAGTTCACCCGTGCGGACTGACGAAAGGGCCACGCAGCAGAGCAGGAAAAAGCCAATCATAAAAGCCGAAATCGACACGACCATGACACTGGTGGTCAACAGCACCATCGCCACGGCCACTGCGCCTAGCAGGTAATTGGCCAGCAGGCTCAGCGGTGTGCCGAGTGCACGGGCAATCACGCCGCTGGCCAGGGCCCCTAGCAGGCTCCCTGCGCCAATAAGGCTGAAGAGCATACTGCTTTGAGCGGTCGTAACACCGAGGTCACGGTGCAGGTAGTCGGTCAGAAACAGTCCGTGGGGCGTGATGCCGATCGCGGCGAGGAAATAGGCTACCCCTAGCAGATAAAGTGACCCGACCAGGCCCCGTGCTAACGGCTCAGGCCGCGCCCGATTGCGGTTTGGCCGGGTCGCTGCAGTACTTATCAGGGGCCAGGCGATGATCGCAGCCACCAGTGCCAGGGCGGCTTCAAACAGCCAGCCCCACATCACCGAGTGGCTGAGAAACAAGGGCACCAGCAGGCTTACCAGCATGATGCTTCCCCCCGCCCCGGTAAAGACAACGCCACTGGCGACCTTTTTCCAATTTTCGCTCACATGCGACAGGGCTACCGAGGGAGTGTGGATGACTAGCGACGCCCCGCCCAGGCCTGTCACGGCCCGACCGAATGCCAGCCACACAAAGCCCAGGTCCCAGGCACACATCACGAGCCCTCCCACGGAAATCACCAGGGAGAGGCGCAACAACAGTCGCACGGAAAGGTAGGCCGGCAGAAAAAGTGCCGCCAGACAACCGACCAGGTAACCCAGGCAGTTGAAGCCTCCCAGGTATCCGGCGCCGGCCTTGGTGACCCAATCTTTGTCGATCAGGGAAGGAATCAGCGGCGTGTAGGCATAGCGGCAAAGGCAGAGCCCGATGGCGATCATCCAGAAACCAGCCAGCGTGGCGTAAAGAGGATATTTCTTCATCAGTCGAGTTGCCACTGGGTGTGCCTGATAAGGGTGGTATTTTTGGAGAGTGTTATTTACCGGCCACTCGCTTTAGAGGAAGTCTAAATGCAGACGGAGCGCATGTTCAACCCGGCAACATTCAAACTTGCTTTGTTTGCACCATTTCTAGAGAGGCAACCTTCTTAAGGAGAGGTTTTGCCCGGCGCAAGAGGCTGAAACGCAAAGGGCAAAAAATAAGCTGCGGCTTCTCGCAGGTTGAAAAGAACCGATAAATAACCGGCCGGCGCTTGGCCAGAAGGTATCCGCAGGAAAAATCCTGTTTTCCAGCATCATTTCTGCAAGCTCTGGTTCCAACAGAACTGAACGGGTTGAAGCCTCTTCAACCGCCTGGCTGATCGGGGTGTTGACCCACTGGCAGTTGTCGTAGATCACAGGTTGGCAACCGTCGACTTTTGCCACGCGTGGTCATTTACAAACCGTAAATATTAGTGGTAATACAGTGGTTCGAGGATGGTTTGACGGTGTGCTTTCCGCCGTTTTCCATGCACACCTGGTATATCGCGGCGCAACAACACACCCGCCCGATCCACCGCGAAGAGGCCCCAATGAAGCAACTGTTCTTAAATTCTCTACTTGCGTATTCCTTGATGATTGCAGTAGTTTCGGTAAGCTTTGCCCAAAAAACGCCGACCAGCGACAACCGGGTTGCCATCGGTCAGGCGGCGCAGGCCTCTATGAGGGCGTACAACAATCACGATGCCAGGGCGATGGCCGACCTGTGGTTGCCTGATGGTCCGCCTGGAGGAACCTAAAGAGACGAAAGAGTCCGCATCTTCGATTTTTTCAGCCCGCTTTGATGCTTACAGCCAGGAGTATTTAACGATGCCGCAATCCGGATCCCAACTCGCCTTACTTGGTGGCAAACCCGTTGGCAAAGTCCAGCCGCCGCCATTCCCGGTATTTTCGGCCCGGGCCCGCCGCCGAGTCGCGCAGCTTCTTGAGCAAAGTAAGGTGCTTGCCTTTGATCGCAACGTTCCTGAAGTACGTGAGGCCGAGCTCGCCTTGTCCAAGTACCATGATGGTCGGCACGTACTGAGCCTTTCCTCGGGTCACGCATCTCTACAAATGGCATTGGCAGGTTTGGATATCACCGACGGGGACGAGGTGATCACCACTCCTTACTCCTACGCTGCGTCGACGTCGTGCATCCTGCACCAGAATGCCATTCCGATTTTCGCTGACGTCAACCGAAATACCGGGCTGATTGATGCCAAGGCAATCGAAGACCGGATTACCTCCCGCACCCGCGGTATCCTTGTGGTGCATCTGTACGGACATCCTTGTGATATGACGGCGATCATGCGAGTTGCCAATCGCCATGGTCTTCCAGTCATTGAGGATGGCAGCCAGGCCCACGGTGCGACCTGGAAGGGTATTGGCGTGGGGAACTTTGGAGCGGCCGCCGGATTTTCCTGCATGGGGGGAAAGCAACTTGCAGCTAGCGAAGCCGGGTATCTTGTCGCCAAGGACAAAGATACCTATTGGCGGGCGTCGCTCTATTGCCAGCACGAAGGACGGAGCACCGAAGAAGGGTTTCCTGACAAGTTTCTGCCTTTTGTGGACTCGCTGGTGTATACCTATCGGATTACCACTCCCGATGCCGTATTGCTCACCGAGCAGCTCAAGAAACTTCCCCGCGAGATTGAAGGGCGTCGCCAGAATATTGCTCACCTGCGGTCACGGCTGGCTGATTCGAAATATTTGTCCTGGCCCCAACACAGCAAGTACGGCAATCCATCGCATTACATGTGGACGATGAATTTTCGTTCGCAGGCAGCAGGTATTCATCGGGATACGTTTTCAAAAGCAGTACAGGCCGAAGGGCTGCCGATGGCGAATTATTTGTCCGCGATCATCCCAGCCTCTGCCCGTCTGCAGTGGAAAAACTACCGGGGCCCCCGCCCGCCATGGCTTTCGAACCTGCGGCGATCGAAGGTTGTTTATCGCAGTCAAGATGTTCCCGGCGCCTGTTACAAGTTTGAGCATGCGCTTGAATTGCTGTTCCGTTTCTACAAACCAATGCCGAAAACCATGGATCGCATTGCAGATATCATCTACAAGGTCGAAGACCAAATCGACGCTTTGCGCACTTATGAAAAGAAGAATCGATCGTAAGGATCGAGATATCAACCAGAAATCAATGCCAGGGGTCCATGCTGTTTTGATGGCGATGAGATTTTCTCATCAAGCCGGCGACAACTTCTCAGGTTCCAGCAACCCGTTCCAGAGCAGGGTTGCATAGTAAACCGGGGCATGATCAGCCAGCCCCGCGACTTCGGGGCCCAGAGCGCCGGGCCTGGTTATTCTCTTTAGTGCTTGTAAATTTTATGGCGCGGTCGGTCCGAGAGGATCTGCTCTTTTCCCCAGGTGGTGACGTCCTTGAATGCCTGGCTCTGAATAAAGCTCATAAAGGCCTCTTCTTCAGACCACTCACTGGTGATCAAATAAGAAGCGCTATCGCTGACATCTTTCCACAACGTCGAACTGGTATGTCCGTCGGCAGCTTCGAGTGCCGTAATGACTGCCGCAAATTTTTCTTCGAAGTCGGCCTGTTTGCCTTCAATCACATGGTAGTTCATGCCAACGGTGATCATAATTGCTCGCTTCCTGAATCGTTGAGAGTTCCTTGGATAAACAGCACTTTTCGACTTTGCCCCAGTGGGACCTTAATATCCGTGATCGATTCCCGCGAAGCAAGTGGGCTAACGGAAGTCGTGCCAACCGTTCCCCTGGCGACAGGCTCTCTACGGTGAAAATAGTTCGCCGGTTTTAGCGAGTTCCCGTAACATGCTGCGGTCCGGGCCGGCGCTGTCAGGCGATCAAGGCGACGGTGCACGGCCGGATTGGCCTTGCACCGATCGCAGCATTCGAGTGTATTGGACAGTTGGCGGCTGGTCAGACAGGGTTTGTAAGACCGTGCTTATAAGACGGTGTTTTTTACAGCCAGGGTCTCCGGTCGGTATTCTGCGGCGAGTTGGGAGAAAGTGTCCACAAACGGTAAGCCCAAATCGATAGAATCGGTAGTCGAGAAACCAATGGGCGGAACGCGAGGACCTGTTGCACCTCGCATTTATGGGATTTACAAACAGGGGCCACGCCTTCAGCAACAGGTTCCCGGAAAGGTCGACTAGGAATATGAATGTTATTTGGCAGCTTGTGTTGTTTGTCCTCATTTTGCTTGGGCTAAATTACTTTTTGCATCTACACATCGCAGTGATTTCGAGTGTGGTCATCACCTTGATTATCTGGTTTGTTTTTCGGATGATGAGTTCCAAGGGTTAGTTGGTCCCGGCCAGGTAAGATTCGGGGGCGACTTCCAACAGCAAAAGTTTTGCAAGCTCTCGATCCTGATGCCATCCACCGGTGCCTGTGTGAGATCCGATTGTGTCGACTGAAGCCACTGAAACTACTGAAACCAATGAAAACTGGGGTACGTGTCCAAAATGTGGCACACCCGTTTTGATCAATCCTACCGATGGCACGCTCGAGCCGTGCAGTGAATGTGTTTCGAGGGCATCGCCATGGGGACTCTACAACGGTTTGCTTTATATTGGTCTGGGCATCTTTGCCGTTGGCCTGTTGATTTACGTGTGCCTTGAAATCTTGCGATAGTGCAAGAGCGCGCGCCCGAGCTGGCATTGTTCCTTGGCGGCGGTCTGCCTAAGGCTGAGCGCCACTGTTCTGAGCGCCACTGTTCTGAGCGGTCTTTGCTCGCCACGTCCAGAGTGCCCAGGCCACTGCGGGAGCGAGAGAAACAATGGCCATCGCAAAAAGGATTGCGTGAATCCCAACCTTTTGATCGAGCGCCACCCCGGCAAGTGTTGCTCCGGCTGCGGTCGCCAGCGAAAAACAAGCGAACTCTGAGGCAAAGATACGCCCTCGCACCTGGTCGGGCGAACGTTGCAGCAACAGCTGTGTCGAAAAGACCCACAGCAGTCCGCCACCAGATCCGACGATGAAGGTTCCGGCCAGCACGACCTCAAAACTGGCCAGAGAGCCGGTGACCACCAGTCCAAGGGCTGCCAGGCAATAACCCAGCAGGATCGCCATCCGTACTTTCAGATCCTGGTCTTTGGTGTATAGCCGGGCCAACAACGGGCTGGTCCCGGTTCCCAGGCCCATGGTGGCGAACATCATGCCAACAGCCAGGCTGCCTCTTTCTCCAATCATGAAGACCGTTTCGGAAATGGCCACCAGAAGTACTTGAAAGGTTGAGCCAAAGAAGAGCATCAAGAAAGTTTTCTGCAACGCGATGAGCAACAAATCGACCTCACCAACCAGGAGCCGCAAGCCCGTGACGTAGTCGGCAAAGAATGCCCGAATGGTTTTGTCCTGATGTTGGCCAGGGGCTGAGCGATTCAAGCGGATTCCGGCGATCAGCATGGCGGAGAGAAAAAAAGTGCAACCGTCGATTACAAAGGCGGTATAGACGCCTAAAAATCCGGCGACCAGTCCGCCCAGGGCAGCACCCAGTGCCAGCATCGTCGACCAGGTGGCCGAGGTGATGGTGTTGGCTGTTGCAATGGCCTGCGGTGGGACAATATCGGGAAGAATTGCATTTCTTGTCGTAAAGAAGAATCCGCTGATTGCAAGTTGGATGGCTGTGAGTGTGTACAGAAGCCAGACATCACTGGTATCGCGAACCAATAGAAAACCGAAGACGGTGATGCCGCGGAGAATATCGGCCCCCAGCAGGATCGTTCTGCGGTTGTAGCGGTCGGCGACCACTCCAGCGATGGGACTGGCGACAAAGGGAGCCAAGGCTCGCACGACGAACAAGCCTCCCACGGCAAATCCCGATTGTGTCAAAGATCCAACCAGAGCGGCTGAGGCGATGAGATTAAACCAATCCCCCAGAAGACTGACAATTTGGCCATACCAAAGGGAGCGGAAGTTGGCGTTTGAGCGGATGAGCCCAAGATAGGTGACCGATGTTTCGTGAGGGTCAGTAGTCAAAGGCGCTGTGTTTGGGTCTGGTTAACGCGACGTTGGTCGAATTAGCAATTGAGATGGGACAAGTCGAGTCTACTTGGACGCTAGCCGGGCCTCCACGGCCTGCAGCTGGGTTGGCTGGAAAATCGGTGGTGCGATCTCAGTAGAGGCACAATTCGTGTCGGTCAGTTTATGAAAGTGGAGCTCACTTTGAAACGATGCTTTTGACACCACCAGAATTAAGCGCAGCAAAATCAAGCAGCACCTGTGGCACACTTTTGTTTTTCGGACACATGAGGTAGAGCGGTTCCCATTCGGGATTGAATTTACTTTTAAACCGGCGGAGCCCGGCGAAATTAAAGAAGTGTTCCCCGTGGCTAAAGAGCGTGTTGCCAACCCGGTTCCAGAGTGGAGCCAGCGGGTGCGATTCAAGTCCGGTCAGCGGCGCCATCCCGAAACTGAAACTGTCGTACTCTTGTTCTTTACCCCAGAGCAGCAGTTCGCTGAACAGGAAATCCATGATGCCGTTGGGGATTTCGGTGACATGTCGCATTAGGTCGACGGAAAGTTCAGTTTTGTGAGCCGATTCCAACACGTTTGCAAAGGCGTAGATTTCTCCATCTTTGACCACCACAGCCATGGGAAAGCGGGCCATATATTCGTCCGTGAAATATCCGATCGAGAAGCGTTTTTCAGGAGTGTTTTTCTCTCGAAGCCACTCGTCGGAGATGACTTTTAAGCGGGGCAGATGTTCCGGCACGTTTTCTTGTGGAATGACCTCAAAATGATAGCCATCGCGCTCATATCGATTACGGGCCTTGCGTTGATCTTTCGAGTGGCCCCCGGAGTAGGAGAAGGTTTCGAGTCGAACGCGAGCCAGATCTCCCAGTTTTAAAGGGGTCAGTCCCAGTTGTAAATAATTGGGAAGCTGTGAGGCAAGAATGTGGTGAAACACCGTGCGGCCACCATGTAGATCGACCATTTCATGATAGTCCCACAACATCCCGACATGTTCTTCGGGTGGCCCGATCGGATCGCCCAGGGCAATCCAGCTGGACCGCTGTACATCGAACATTACAAAAGCCGTACGCTGTTCGTTGAAGAGAAAATGTTTATCCCCCATCAGGGCCAGGTGGGCTTCGGTCGATTCCTGCTTGGCAATGATTTCAGCGGCCAGGTCGAGGTCTTCTTTGCCGGGCAACTCAAGTTTGGGCTTGGAACTCTTTTGAAATCCCAGGATGGCCAGGACGAGTAGCGTTACCGCCGAGGCAAAGGCGGCCCGCATGAAACGGGTCTCGTCGGAATCGTAGGCAAAATGCCACCAGAGGTCGTGCGAATACTCAACGTGTTTATGTGCAAACCATCCAAGCCAGATCATGGCGATCAACGCCATCGCGACGCCAGCCAGCCAGGTTATCGATAGGCCTGAATGGAGCAAGGCACCACGCCGATAAAATTGTTTTCGGGTGGTAATCAGCAGTGCAAGCAGTATTGCCAGCAAAACGGCTTCCCAGATGCTCAAGCCCTTCAGCAGCGATGTCACAATTCCCGCGGCGACCAGAAGCGTGGTCAACAGCCAGGCCGAGTCATAACGTCGCGTAAGGCCACGCGACAGAACCAGCAGGATGGTCCCAATAATACTGCCAATCAAATGGGACGATTCAATCACAGCCAGGGGCAACAGTTTTTCCAGAGTCGCAAGGTTACTTTTCACCGCGGGTATCGCGGATGAAAACATGAGAATGGCCCCGCACGCAAAGGTCAGGTATCCGATGATGCGAGGAACGAGCGGACTGACGTTGCGAACTACGCCATGGTGAATCTTGCTGACTTGCTCCCGGTGCAAACACCACTCGTGCCAGAGCCAGATGAACGTGGCGATAAAGAGGGGCAGGAAATAATAAATCACGCGGTACAAAATTAGCGCTCCGACAGCCTTGGGATCTGCTGCACCGGGTGCCACAAAAGAAAGGACAGTAAGTTCAAAGACCCCCAGTCCACCAGGTATTTGTGAAAAGGTCGCGACCAGGATCGCCAGCAGGAAACCACTGAGCAAAACCGGGTAGCTGACGTTGAGTTGTTCCGGCAGCAGTACCCATAACACCAAACTGACCACGACCAGATCAACCGATGCGACCACCACCTGCCCGATCGCCAGTTTTAATCCAGGCAACTGAATGGAGCAGTTGCCAATGTGGAGGGGCTTGCGCCGCACGGCGTTTGCCACCAGATAAGCAACGAGCACGGACGCAATCGCAACGCCGATCAGGAGATTTGGCAAATGCGCGAAGATGGCTGCAGGACCCTTGGTGTCGTGACCGCTGACCAGAAAGAAGGCAACCGACCCCATTGCCAGTAGGCCAACCGTGTAGTTGACCATCAGCATCGACACGAATCGAAATATTTCGGAAGCCTTCAGGCCCCACGTAGAATAAAGGCGATAGCGGATCGAGGTTCCCCCAAAAATCGCACCAAAATTATAGGCGGTCGTGTGTCCGAGGAAGGAAGCGGTGGCAATCTTCCAGAAAGGCAAATAAAGACCAGCCGCTCTTACCGCCAGCCAGTCGTATCCGACCAGGCAGAAATAGCTGAGTGCCGTGAGACCGATGGCCAGAAGTAGCTTGGTGGGAGATACCTGCCAGATGGCGTCGCGAATTTCGGCGAAGGTGTAGTGTCGTAATTCGCGACTCAGCAGGTAGCACACCACACCAAAGGCAATTACGACCAAGAGAGGTGCCAGACTTTTCAGGCGTTGCATCATGCTTGTCCTTGGTGGATTCAACCGACGAGTGAGATGCCCCAGACAGGGGTCGTGAGCCGACCTGAAAACCGCGATAAACTACCAAGGTTATAGGCTCAGAGGCGATGCCTTGCCAAGGTATCTTGCTGTTTTGACGTCGCCCGTAAAGATTCGGGCCATTTCCTGTAAAGTGGCTTGGTGAACCAGCCAGGCATCACCCGAGAGGGTGATTTCAGTGGGCTTTTGAAGAATTGTAGTTCGTACTGACCGGTGCCGGTCCGTTTCCGGCGTGGCTGGGGTGGTTTTCCAGGGCTCAAGAAACCCCTGCGATTTTTCCACGCATGGTTGGCGCGCTACAGGACGTCGACATAGCGAAAGAGGATCGCCATTCCCTGGCCGCCACCGACACACAAACTGACAATCCCGAGTGTCTCAGGTTGGTGGAGCTGGACCAGGCGATCGTGTAGTGTCGTGACAAGCCTCAGACCGCTGGCGCCTAACGGATGGCCAAGCGCGATGGCGCCGCCCCACGTGTTAATTCGGTCGGCGGGCAGGTTGAGCTCGTGGGCGGAGGCGAGAACTTGAACGGCAAACGCTTCGTTGATTTCGAAGGCAGCGATATCTGGCGGCCCGATTTTGTTTTGTAAGAAGAGTTTTTTCACCGCTGGTACTGGTCCCATGCCCATGACCTCTGGTGCGACAGGGGCCACAACAGAGTCAACAATCTCCAGACCACATGTTACGCCAAGTTGTTTGGCGGTTTCCATTTCAAGCACCCAACCGCTGGTGGCGCCATCGGTCAGGGGCGAACTGGTGGCAGCGGTGACCACCCCCTCTTCGGAAAAAGCGGGAGCCAGACTAGACATTTTTTCCCGGTTGACAGGGAACCGGATGAATTCATCGCGATCGATCAGGTAGGGATGGATTTGGTTTTTGTAATCGCCACGCTCGTATGCATGGAAAGCCATTTCGTGGCTTCTCGCAGCGAAGTCTTCTTGTTGAGCCCGGCTGATTTTCGGGAACCGCCGCGCGACTTCTTCGGCCGTATCTCCCATGGCAATGTAGGCTTGTGGTGCAACGGCCTGGATCTGTGTCGACTCTGAAAAATTAGCCCCACGGCGGGGAATGCGGCTCATCGATTCAACACCGGCAGTCAAGAAGACCCGACCCCACCCGCAGGCAACCCGGGCGGCGGCCAGGGAGACTGCTTCGAGGCTACTGGCACAGAGGCGATTAATGGTCATGCCAGGCACCTCCAAACCGCTTCCCAGTGCGGCTACCCGTCCAAGGTTGTAGCCTTGCTCTCCTTCGGGATAGGCGCAACCCAAAATCAGGTCGTCGATTCCGTATTCGCACCAATCGGGATGCTTGTGGGTTTGGGCCTGGAGGAGTTCAACGAGCAGATCATCAGCACGAACGTCACGATATGCGCCTTTAAAAGCTCGTCCGAAAGGTGTTCTTTGTCCGGAGGTAAACAGGGCTCGGTACACGAATGGGCTCTTCTAGGGGGGTGTGAAATATCAGGGTTCGAGCAACGTCTTTTCAAGACCAAGCTCCCCAGGTGTTACGTCGGGGGAAAGCTTTTCGATGCGAAACTTTTCGCCGGTGGGAGTGAAGATTCCCAGGTTGGTAACGACGGTATCAACAACATTCATGCCGGTCAGCGGCAAATCGCATTGTTGCATCAGTTTGCAGACACCGTTTTTGGAGAAGTGCCCGAGCATGACAATGACTCGTTTGGCGCCGTTAACCAGGTCCATGGCCCCCCCCATTCCGGCCACTTTTTTACCTGGAATCATCCAGTTTGCAAGATTTCCTGCTACATCCACCTGCATTCCCCCCAGGACACAGTAATCGATGTGGCCGCCACGGATAATTCCAAAGCTCATCGCACTATCGAAATAACTGACCCCTGGTTGAACCGAGATGGTTTCTTTGCCGGCATTGATTAAGGTTGCCGAAACCGTTTCGCGGGTTGGCCGACCTTTGACTCCTAAGACCCCATTTTCTGAATGGATAAAAACGCTTTTATGATCAGGAATACATTCGGCAATCAGGGTGGGCATTCCAATGCCCAGATTAAGGCTGCAGCCATCGGCCAGCATGGCGACGATCTCGTTCGCCATTTCGGTTTTTGACCAACCGTCAGGAGGTGATGAGGGAGTGTTCACAAGTGGCAGTTCCTGGTGGCTTGCTCATTTCAGTTGGTGGACACCGATTTCAAGGCGCTTGGAGATCTTCTCGCGGTGTTCTTCGGTCAGCGATGGGTCAACTGTTGTGACGGCATCGCGAATCATTGCTTCGCAGCTTGCTTGATCAGCCCACCGCTGCTGGGCTTCTGCCGAGAGTCGATGAATGGGATCGAAATAGAGGAAGAGTTCGCCCGGTTTTACATTGGGTGCCCTCCACACGGAGATACCATTTTCCTCGTCGTAATACTCGTACGAGGCGACGTTCCGTTTGCCACCCCCACCCGGGGCATCGCAAACAAACGTCGGAACGTTAAATCCAGCTGTCACGCCGCGCACCCTTTTCTCCAGTTCCACACCATCTCGCAGGGTTGTCCGCAGATGTTCACAGCCAGGGACCATATCGTGGATGTAGACGTAGTAGGACTCGATGTTCATGGTGGAAAGTTTCTTAGTCAGCATGACCATCGTATGCTCACAATTATTCACTCCCTCTTGCAGTACAGCCTGGTTGCGAACGATCACGTGTTCGGCAAACAGCCGTTCCATGGCATCGGCACTCCACTGAGTGATTTCTTGCGGCGATGAAAAATGGGTATGAATATAAACTTGTTTGCCTTGGGCATGCCCTTTTTTGTGAATGTCGAGAAAAGCCTTCATCCATTTTTCGTCTCGCAAAATTTTCATCGGCAGAATCGCAATGCCTTTGGTTGCATAGCGCAAACGGCGAATGTGGGGGATTGCCAGGAGCGACTCACCAATGTGGGTAACGTGTCGGGCGGTCATGTTGAACGCATCCCCCCCCGAAATTACTACGTCTTCGATCTGCGGATTGTTGCGAAGATATTCAAACGCTTCTTCCCAGCGCTCGGTATTGGCTCCATAGGTATCTTTGTCCACCGTTTCGGTAGAGCCACCAATGATTCGGCTGCGGGTGCAATACGAGCAATAAACGGGACAAGTGGTGAGGGGCAGAAACAAGACCTTGTCCGGATAGCGGTGAGTTAACATCGGGACCGGAGCATCCACATCTTCGCTGAGAGAATCGGCGAGGTAATAAGGATGGTCTGGAAGCATTTGCGACGCGATGGGCAGGAATTGTTTGCGCAGCGGATCATCGACCGGATTTTCCCAATCGATCAGGGCCAGTACGTAGGGTGTGATGCGAATATTCATCGGGGCAATACGCAAGGCAGCCTCGATATCCTGAAGTAAATCCTGACCGATCCGATTGCCAAGCGTTTCGTGGACCTGCTTCAAATTGCGCACCGAATTTTTGCCCTGCCAGAGATGGTCCCCGAACTGGTCGCGGGAGACATCACGCCAGGCAGGTATTTCCCGCCAGAACTCATCATCCCGAAACTGGCGATGTTCAAATGCGTCTGAATTGTTATCAAAAGTAGGGTGGAGCATAGCAATCTGGTCGATTCGACAAAGGATAGGGAGAATTATTGATCAGCATCGGCGTACACGGGAATCTCTATTGAGTTTTGATAGTTCGATCCTTGGTAAATACGGTGTACAAAAATTCCTGGCACATGTACATCTTCACCGGGAATTTCACCCAGTTCGACCAACTGTTCAACTTCAACAATGGTAGTTTTTGCAGCCATTGCCATCAGTGGTGAAAAATTGCGAGCGGTCTCTTTGAACCAGAGATTGCCATAGGCATCGCCTTTTTCAGCTTTGATAATCGCAAATTCTGCCGTCAGAGGAAACTCCAGCAGGCAGGGGCGATCGAATTGGCGCACTTCCTTGCCTTCGGCAACCAGGGTGCCAGCCCCTGTGGGCGTATAAAACGCGCGAATGCCCATGCCGGCAGCACGGATCCGTTCGGAGAATGTTCCCTGCGGAACCAGGTTGACTTGGACCTTGCCAGACAGCATTTGCTCTTCCAAATCGGGATTGCCACCCACGTAGGAGCAGGTCGCCTCGGAGATTTGACCATTCTTCAAAAGTACCGCCAGCCCACGTCCGGAATTACCAATATTATTTGAAATGGCATGAATGTTTTTTATCCCCAAGCGGGCAATTTCTGAAATGCTGTTTTCGGGAATCCCACACAGACCAAAACCGCCACTCATCAAGGTGACACCATCGGTCAAATCGAAGAGTGCTCCCTCGGCATCGGAAAAGACTTTTGAAGTGTGAGACATAATTTGCATTCTAACCGGTTGCGGTACTGGTTTCGGAGAACAAATCCTTGAGACGATCCAGCGCTGCTACAAGCCGCGCAGGTTGCGAGATCAAGGGGGGGGCTAAAATGAGCGTATGGTTCTTACTGTGAAGGTGGAGACCTTTTTCGAAACATTGTTCCCAACTTGGGGCATCCCGGGCGACGATGTCGATCGCTGCCAACAAGCCACGGTAGCGTACCTCGCTCACCGGTTTTAGGGATGCGAAATCTTTCATGGCATACTCAAACACGGCCTCCAAGTCGGTTTTGTTTTTTTGGAAGGAGAGATCGGACAACTGCTCGAGCACGCCACCCATCGCCGCCAGACCCAACGGATGGGCGTAACTGGTCAACCCGCAGGCCATGATTTCACGGTCGTAAAAATCGACCACGCGTGGACCGGTCCAAACCGCCCCAAAGGGCACATACCCGCCTGAAATGCCCTTGGACATACACACAAAATCGGGTTGGAGGCCGAATTCCTGAAACGCAAAATCGGGCCCCGTTCGGCCAAAACCACAAAGGACCTCGTCGACAATCAACAGGAGTTGGAATTCTTTGCACAGCGCTTGAACCTGGTCAAACCACCGCTGACCGGGCACAACCACTCCGTTGGTCCCACTGACCGGTTCGAGAATGATCGCGGCAATCTTTTCGGGTCCGATGTCCAAAACGATCTGCCTCGTTTGGCTCAAGTCGGGATCGTCGGCCGGTTCGGGGATCCGCACGGTGTGGCTATCCACTGTGAAGTGTGGCTCGTTGCGCCAATCACCGGTAACCGACAAGGCGCCCAGGGAGGCCCCGTGATAACTTTTTTGCCGTGCCAGGATCATGGTGCGCCCGCTTGACTGTCTCGCCATTTTCAGCGCGTTCTCGACCGATTCGGATCCACTGACGGTGTAAAATAGTTTTCCACCAGGCAATCCCAGGCGATCGATCAACTGCTCGGAAACAGCACTTTTGAGGGCGAAGGTCGCTTTCGGTGAAGCGATCGGCATGTGGTCCAGTTGGCTGCGAATTCGCTTGCGAATGATCGAGTTGCTATGGCCGAAATTCGTTTGAAAACTGGTGGAGATGAAATCATAAACGCGTCGCCCATCGGCGAGTACAAATTCATCGTGTTCCGCGCTTTCAACAGGAAAGGGCGCGGAACTCGATTGGTGGCTCCAGGTGAAATAAAATGGTTCTTTATTCATCACAGTTCATCTTCAGCGCGTTGAAACCATGCACGTACAAAATTCGTGGTCGCCATTCCTGCCTGCGGAATTCTTCCGACTGTCTGCCGGGATTCAAATGGTGGCTTGAGGGTTCCGTGCAACAGGTTCATGCCGGGGTGAGTTGAAACGCGTGTCGTTTAAAGTTTGCGTCATGTTCGGGATCGCCACGCCACATTTCGACGCGCCCCGTTTTAAGGTTCCCGACCGCACCACCACAGGTGATTGAAGGATCCTGGGAATTGGCTTGGTAGTTGGAGCAAATGGAGCGGGGATAGTTTTCGTGGTCGTTGAGCAGTTCGTAAACATCCTCAAATGTGCGGACATTGACAATTTTGTGCTCCAGTAATTCATAGCGGGTTTGTGAGGTCGAATTTTGAGACATCGTGTGCTCACGCAGTATCGTTTGTTCGCCTAAACAATGGTTGGTGTGAAACAAGAACCCTTCTTCGGCGGTTGACAGGAAATCAACCCGTTCGCTGAGACCAGGCATGACTTCCCACATTTCGGCCTGTTTTTCTGAGGCAATCAGGTAGTTGTGGCCGGAGGTGACTTGGGCAGTTATCAAATGTCGAGACATTTCCTCGTGGATCCGAAAGCACAAGGTTTTTCGTACAACGGCTGGCCACATGGTGCCGGCTGTGGCCCCGTTGGTGTTGATGTTGTTCACACCAACCATGGTGCCAAAGGGGGAATACCCCATCATGCCAACGCAGCCGACAAGGGTGAAGAGCACCGAGGATGCATCCGATTCGGCAACCGGAACCTTCAGGCAGCAGACATAGTTTTTGGCCGAGCCATGCATATCCCAGGTTTGTCCGGCAATAGGACCGGAGTCGTGATTGACAAAGACTGCCGAGCACCCTTCGTCGGGGATTTGGATATCGCGAAAATCGGTGTAGTTGTTGAGCACCACAATGTGTGCGGCCGACAATCCCGAACCCTCGGCAATGCCTTTTAACTCATCCGTCAATTCGGGGGCGACCTGTTGGGTAACGGACCATTGTTCGCCGGCGAGGGACTCAATGTGCGCGGGAGACAAGGCGGGATTCTTTTCGCGCATCAAGCCAAGTCGAATCTCGACCAGTTCCCGGATGCCGAGTCGGTACGATTCCCCATGCATCCGTCCCCACTCAAGGGGAGGTTGGCCAGAGGGATACTCGATGACGGGAAAATTCTGGTCGGTCATGGAAGGTTTAGTGGGAAAGAGCTGCCGTTTTGTTGAACCGCAACATTTCTGAATAGGAGGGGCAACTGCGCCAACGGGATTTGCCGGCTTGACGAAAAAAGGGAGCGATCGAATCGGGCAGGCCGCCGGTCAAGCAACCGATTCCCCGCTCTAGTTCGCTTGCCGCGTGAGGATCTTGCTGAACGATCCCCGAAAGGTTTTGGTGAAATGTTGCCATGGTGCTGAAATAGGCGTTTGGATCGGCCTGCACGGCCGCCATGGCTCGGTGGAATTGGCTCAGCGAAAACGCATCTCCATCCCAGGTGCTAATGAGCATGAGCGGTTTGTCGATGAAAAGATGCTTGGTGGTTGCGACCAATGCCATCTGGCCACCCAGATAGGCAACTGCCGCGTCGGGTTGGATTTGCGGATTCCCGCTCGCGGTGAACGCCTGCTCGCTGTAGCGGTAAAACAGGCTTGCGGATTCGTTGAATACGACCGGGACTCCATATTCCCGGCATGACTGAACCACCCGCTCCAGCACTGGTAGCGGTAAGCGACCTAACGACTGTCGCATCAAAGGTTCAACAAACATCGCCAACAAGTCATCTTCCTGAAGTCGACTCTCGAGGGCATTGAAAAATTTCTGATCTTCGGGCCCGGTGGGTGTTGGCAATCGATTGACTTTGAAAAAGGGATCGCCAATTCCCGAGAGAGATCTTGCCAACAGGCTGCCACTGCCAAAATCGTGACCTTCGATGGTCAACAATCCGGTGCGCGGTTGACGGTGCCGCCAAAGGACCTTGGCGATTTTGTCGATACATTCCGACAGTCCATTTGCCGTATAGAGGTGTCGAAGTTCGGCGGGAAAGATCTCGGCGACTTCATCAAGTTGATCTAAAAATTGCTCGGTTACAAAATTCGACAACGTGATCTTGTTGACCAGAGCGGGCAGGTTGTTGTGGAGAAAGTCCGCATCAAGGTGCGAAATACCCAAAGGCATTTCAATACCCGCAGAAAGATCAATCGGTGGTTGGGACCACACCGTTGGGCAGCGGTAATAGATGCAATCCCGGAATGGTTTGGTGTCGGGATAGTCGTCAGGAAGGTACTTGGTTGGGTAACTTCCCAGCGACAAATTAATCGCCCACATACCGGCAGCCAACCGGTCGCGATTTCGGCCGTGCATTGCGGTATAGCCTCGTTCCAGGGCCAATATCGTGAGGGCCTGTTTCAGCACGCGCCCCAGGCGGCCACGATATTGCTCGACGACGGTCAGGTCGAGCATGTAGGCCACGGTAGGATCGTGAAGATGAGGGTCGGTTTCCACTCCTCGCACGCTTCGGAAAATCTCAAGCGGGCCTCCAAAAGCCATTGCGACGATTTGATGGTCTTGAAGGAGCAAAATGGAAAGCGGGTTTTCCGTCGCAAAGAGCGCATCGAACTCGGCGGCCGAAGACTGGCGGGCCGGTTCGTAGACGTCGGCTTGAAGTTGGAGAATTCTGGCGCGAAAGTCGGCATAGTTGGCCTTGTTCAGCACGACAATCTCGAGGTTGGTTTCAGGCAACGACCGTTCCAGTTGCCTCTGTAGGAACTCGGTGGTTGCGTCTTGGCCCGGTGCTAAATCACCTTTCAACCGGCCGATTTTCTGATCGAGGAGCAACTCATGAAATTCATAAGAGTTTGTGGTGTCGCGTGGACGGACGGTGATCTCGGCTGGGGATGGCGACTCGTCGTTCAGGGCGGACTTCAGGACCGACTGCAGTTGCGACCAAAACAGGAGTATATGTTCGGACTGAAATCCAAGGTTCATACGGAACCGGGCTGTTTTTTCCCCGGCCGGGTAAAAGAGCAGGCCATGCTCAAAGCGATGTCCCACAAAGCGTTGCAGTAGTTCGGGATTGGTCAGGTCAAAGGCAAAAGCAAGACCTTGGACCCGGGGACGACCTATCGCCTGGCCATAGTCCTCGAGGAGTTGCCCCAGTTGCTGGCGGTTCGTTTCTTCGATCAGAGTAATTGATTTTTGAAACTGGTGGATTACCGAAGCCTGGATGTACCCACGAATCAGTGACGCAGTACTGTATTGCCCGGTCGCCGCGGGCACCGAATCGAGCGTCAGGACGAGTCCCGTTTGTGCCTTTTTAGCGCACACGACTGCGGCGGGAAAAAATGGCTGCTGGTTCGCCAGGCGGAGATCAAACATCCGGTGCCAAAAGAACTCGCCTCCCAGTCCAAAGCCGGTTTGAATTTCGTCGTAAACCAGCGGTACGTTCAGGGCCGTTGCCAGGCAGGCCAGCCCCTGGTGGAATCGGGCCGAGGAGTAACGGTCACCTCCCTCGCATTGCATCGGCTCGATCAGGATCGCGAAAACATCGCCACTTTGAAGATGCTCGCGAACTGCCAGGAGCGAATCAATTTCTGCGCCCAGCAACCCGTCTGCTTCAGCACGAGCATGCGACAAGGCTTCTTCAAAGTCCGGCGCCGACAACTCGGACCAGAGGCGAACCCAGCCAGCAGGTGCCAAAGGCGCACCAATCTCAGAGGTGTCCATTTCCGGGTACGGCGCAAAGACCGATTCGTGACCAGGCCAACTAAAAGGTTCTCGCTTGGCTCGGTTCCAGGTCGAGGCAAGAGCCACCATCATCCGTCCATGAAACGAGCCTTCAAATGCCAGAACCCTGCGGGCTTTCGGATTTGAACGATGTGTGAAGAAATGCCCCAAGGCGGTTTCAATTCCCTCAGCACCTGAACCACAAAAGTGGGCAGAAAACCGGTCGCTCCCCAGTTGTCGCTGTAGCAACTGTTGGTATGCCTGGCGGATTGCGGAAAAGTTGTCGGACTCGGTATCGTTGATCCAGCTTTCCAGGTGCTCGGCAGCACCAAACAAGGCGCTGGCGTTTAGGCCAAGGCCCAGTGATGCGATCTGCGAGGCACCGTCGCAAATCAAATCGCCTTGTTCGATTGCCAGGAAAGGACCAGACGACTGGGTTAAGTCGATCAGAAACGGTTTTTTTTCAGCCGGGATCAGGCCGGAGCGGTAAGTTGCGTCTAATCGCTGCTCGGATGGCCGGTGAATGGTCTGATGATTTAGAAGGTTACGCATGGGACTACGGCCTTTCCAGCATCACTCAACAGACAGAGATTCGGTTAGATGTTTCGTTGTCGGCGTATGACGACGAGCCCCTATAGGTACATAGTAATTGAAAGAATCGCTTTCCCGCCACGCCAAACAATTTGGCTGTTTTGCCAAGGTGCACTCGGTGCGTATGCGGGAAGCGCTCTTGTTTTTACGTAGAGAAGCGGGTTCTGTTCGAATTTCCAAGGTGGTTTTCGTGGGTGCCGGACACGGAGGGCGATACGACGATTGGCCTGGCTCTCCCCAGACTGGCCGACGGTCACCGTACGTGGTAAATTAGGCGACGCCCGGGGAAACCTGAGAGCCCTTTCCGACGGCAACCGGCGAAACAGCGGACCCGGAAAGACGATCGATTCCCAGGGAACTCGGTGGTTTTGTGCATGTGTACGTTCCCCCGCCTGGTGTCTCTTTCGCATCGTCGAAGTCGCAGCGGTTGGCATGATAGGCCCGCTGCTTCGAGTTGGTGCCAGGATGTCCGGACGACCGCACTTGATTTTAAGCCAGGCCTACCGGGAGCAGCCGCTCTGCGGATAATCAGACCGAGCCTGTAAAACTGACGAACCCAGGAGAGAATATAGCATGTGCGTTTACCCATTCCGTTTCTTGCTCGCCACGATTTTCACATTGCCGATTTTGTTGACGGCTTGCAATCAGGCGGGCACGGACGATGGATCGGCAACGGTCGCTGATCAATTTATGCGGGCCTATTATATCGCTGACGACATGGCAGCAGCGGTTAAGTTAACAAGTGGCAGTGCCCAGGAAAAGCTGGGCCCGGAGGCACAGCAAATCGAATCGGAGGGAATCACCGAACCGGTTCAGGACAAGCCAATCGTGCAAATCACGCGCCCCGAAACAAAAAAAATCTCTCCCACCGAAACGCGCTACGTGTATCAGGTCACATCCGAGGTGGCCCAGATCGCTCCGATAACCGCCAAGCTCTCATTGACCAAAGATGGCAATAACTGGACGGTTTCAAAATTTGTCGAGGAACAAAAGTAGAGGAACCAAAGATCATATCGACGGTCCGGGCGCTGTCGAAGTGGCAGAGTGGACCGTGCGTGTCGGTTCGATGTCCGCCCAGAAAAAAGGCCTGCATTCCAAACGGGCCGAGCGAACCGGTGCCCCTTAGTCCGGCAGCGAACGTGCGTCAATTAGTCTTGCCCAGCAGTATCGACCGTCGGTACGGTTCGTGGCTCGAGTCGGCTGCCGGCAATCGCCTGGCCGTCAAACAGGATTGTTTTTTCGCGGGCAAGCGTGGTTACGTCAACGGTTGGGTTGTGCCGGGTAAAGATCAACCGTGTCCGGCAACCGGGAGCAAGGCGGCCAATGGGCTCGGAGAAGCTGAGCAGCGCGGCGCTCGTTCCGGTGGCACTTTTTAAGACCTCAACGGGTGGCATGCCAGCCTGTTGCATCAACTCCAATTCCCGCAGAAACCCGAGTCCATGTGGGACACCACAAGACCCTGCGTCGCTGCCGGCGATGATGGTGACCCCCATCTCGCTTGCGAGTCGGAGACTTTCCGAGTGTTCTTCAATGATGCGACGCAGTTTGCTCGTAATGGACTCGTCCCAGCCAAGCTCGCTGGCCCGGTCAATTTGTACCTGGACTGGGGCAAAGGTAGGTACCCATCCCATCTGACGATCACGCAATTTGGAGAGTTGCTGGCGACTCACAAAGAAACCGTGTTCTACCGTCGTGACACCCCCTTCGATAACATTTTCAATTCCATCGGTTCCCGAGGCGTGGGCGAACGATTGGAGTCCATGTTCCCTGGCTGCTTCGACAAAGGCGCGGACTTCGTCCACCGACATTTGTGGCGGGGCAGTGACTTGACCAGCTTTGAAGTTGATGATGCCGGTTGCGATGAGCTTGATCCGATTGGCACCTCTGGCGACGCGATCGGCAACGCATGCGGCCGGGCTGGTGAACTCCTCAACCGGCCGGGCCATGAAACTTGCGTAGCGACCTTGGTGGTGAATGGCGGCGCCGGGGCTGTCGATCATACCGGTAGTGGAAATCTGTCCGCGCGTCTCGGCAGACTCGGCCGCCAGGCGAAGCCCCACTCCATCTTTGTCACCCGCATCGCGGACAGTACCAACACCGGTTGCAAGAATCTCCGGCCAGCGATTACGTGCTTGAGCCAGGAGTTCTTCGGGTGACAGGGTGAGATACTTCCGGCGAACTTCAAAGTCGACCGGTGTGCCATCAAGAAACAAATGGGCGTGGGCCTCAATCAGCATTGGCAGCACAGTGATTTCAGGAAGATTGGCGTCGGGCTTCGTTTGGCCAGGCCGCAGCAAGTTGGCCGGTGGAGAAGCGTCATCCCCTCCCACGTACCGAATTTTCAGGGCGTCGTACACCAGGTGCGCGGGAGAAACCAATGGGTTGGAGTGTCCGTCAAACAGTCTTCCAACGCGGACCCAGACGGGCGCCTTATGCGACGCCGTTTCGAGTTTTGAGGAGTCGAAAATTTCGGGGTCGTTATCCAAGGTGTGGCTCTCGGCAAAGTGAATCGGGCAAGCGTGCGTTGAGGACACGGGTCAACGGTAGAGATCCATGATGCGGGCCGATTGGCAAAATCCAGCTTCTTCCTGGGAACCGCCCTCGGCAGGGCGCCCTTCCTGGAGTGCCTGTTTTACCACGACCAGATAACGATCGTCTGCGTCCAGCAAGTGGAGCTCTTTTTCGGGATTTCCCAACAAGGTATCCAGGCCGGCCTCAACGGCAAGGGTGATATACGCATTTTCCAGCCCTTCACGGATATGTTGGGGGACACCGAACGAAAAATTGGTTAGCCCCACCGACAAGTGCACACCTTCCAGGTCGGGATCAGCGCGAATCAGCCGCATGGCATCCAAGCCCATATTGACCAGGCCGTAGGTGTCGGCACTGATGGGAGCCAATCCCGGATCGATAATAATTTGATCATTCGTACGTCCCGCCTTGGTCGCCAGCATTTCGACAAAATCTTTGGCGGAGTGGTGAACTTCCTCCGGAGCAAAGCACTGTCCACTGCCGCCATCGGCAAATTTTTCCGAGGCCATGACGATCACATGCGTGTCGAACTCCGTAATTAATTCGAGCATGCCGTCAAGATTCTCTCGCGACGCCGCCAGGGAGTTAAAGATTGCCGGCCCGCTCCGCGCGGGGTCATACACTTCGAGGCAGTGACGATGAAAATCAATCCAGGGGTTATCGAAAGCCAGCGGCAACGGCGAAACTTCCTGGATAGCAGGAACCACCTCGGGTACAAACTCGATCATTTCCTCCGGGCGGACACGTAATTTTTGGGTGCCGTCGAGGTTAACCGTCAGCGCCGATGCGCCTAATTCTGTTTGCAGCCTGGCCAAATGTTGGTAACCGTCCAGGTTGCGATCCGACCAGGCGCGACGGGCGCGCGCAAAGGAGTTGTTGATCAACTCGCCAATCAATTGAAATGGGCGTCCGTTCTGGGCTAATTCTTTGGCCATAGAGGTTTGTCAGGTTAGAGAGAAGGCTTGTTGGTGGGAGGTGTTGCCGTTGCTGGATTTTCAGCAGGGGGGTTTGCAGTGGGTGGGTCCTGATTGATGGGAGAGGAAGGGTTTGCAGGCTGCACGATGGTCGTATCGGTGGCGCTCGTGTCGTGTTTCGGGATCGGTTGGCTGTGGTGGTCGCGACCTAAAAAAGTGTTTCCCCAGCTGGAGGTTCCCCGGAGCGATTCGTCCTGGATCACCGGTGCATGGTCGAGCAGCGTCAGTTCGCGACCCTCGAATTTCAGACGGTCATAGGCACGAGACCAAATGCATTCAAAATCGTCGACCTCGCACAGGCCGTTACGCGTTCCACCGCACGGCCCGTTGCGCTGATTCTTGGCGCATTGCGATTCCGGGCAGAGGTACGCGATATCGGGCAAAGAACAGTCACCGCAGTCCTGGCAGCGAAATAAAGCTGCTTTCGAAGCGTGTTCCACAATTCGCAATGCGTACGGTCCCTGGGTAGGATCTTGCGACGAGCCATAGATTTCCTTTCCCCACTGGAAGATCTTTTTGCCGGGTGTGAATACCGCCTCGTGGATCCACTTACTGAGTCGATATCCCCAGGTAACGTTCTTCGATGGCTTGCGCAGCTTCCGCGATTTCTCATAATCGGGATTGAGTCTTTGGGGGTCTGCCAGGCCGGTCCCTGGATCCTTGGCATAAAGATAAAATTCGTCCGGTTGTGGATAGCAAATCTCGCGGGCAAAGTCTTTCCAGTCGTCTGGTGCATAGGAAGCTTCCAGGTCAAGAATACTTTGAATCTCTTCCATTTGGTGGATACCACCAAGGTAAGCACCGCGAAAACCCATGCCCCGAAAACAGGCCATTTGTCGGGCTGCCAACTCGCGGAAAAATTGCTGTCCCTGATCGGGACTTTTGGCCTGTTGTGCGCACAATGTAAAGAGCGGATCACTGATGATCACGCCTGGGATCCGCTGGGAGCGAAAGAAATCAGCCGTTCGCTTCGTGAGCAAAAAGACATTGCCGATCAGGGGCACTTGGGACCGGCCATGCTGTGCCAGGTAGGTGAGCATCTCGTGACTTTTGCGAGCATCGAAACCGATTTGGGCGATCAGGAACCGGGCCCCTACCTGGAGTTTCTTCTCCATCTTCAGGTACTGCGGAACCACTTCACTCTCATGGCGTTTGAAATTGGTGGCCACAGCGCCTGCAAGAAGGTTGGTTGGCTTTAAGGACGGCGACGTTGTCTCTCCTTGATGACTCACCGAGGGACGACCAAAACCTCGGTTCATTTCATCCAAGAGTGTCAACAGGCCGACCGAATCAATATCAAACACCGACTTGGCGATCCCGCGGTACCCGCCTGATGGGTAATCACCGCTGAGGGCCAGGATGTTGGAAAACCCTTCGCTTGCCAGTTGCCACGCCGTGCTTTCCAGGCCATGGCGATTAAAATCCTTGCACGACAAGTGGATGACCACGTCCTTGCCGGCATAGAGGATGTTCTTCCCCAGGGCCATGGGGCTTAGCATCGGGTTGCCGCCGGCATTGTCGGTAATCGATACCCAATCAATCTTTTCGTAATCGGTCAACTGCGACGCGAGGCGGCGGGTCCTGCGGGCCTTGGTGTCCTGCATCGTCCCTCGCGTTGTAACCAACTCGACGCCAATCATAAAATCTTGGCTTTCTAAAAGTCGGTTACGGAAGGTCATCATGGGACTCACATCGTTGATGGGGCAGTTGGCCGATGATCACTGCCGATGATCACTGAAGGAGGAGAACCCATCTATTGTACTCTCGAGACAGGTCTCCAGGGTAGATTATCGGCGTTTGTCGGTCCCGCCATCAGGTTTTGGTAGGAGCCGTTGTCCCCTGTTTTTCAATAGGGAGACAAGAAGCCAGTCGCGCCGGGTGAGAGGCGCGTGGATACCGTTTCGCCGGGTAAGCACCGCCGAGAGAACCGTTTAAAGTTTTGGCGGGTGCGACACAGGGGGTGGCTCTGCCTCGGCAATGGACTGTGCCTGGGCGAGCACCTGTATGGTTGGCATGATGGTCTCTGGCGTGATCGCCGGTGGGCGATTTTCACGCACCGCTGCGACAAACTCAGCATTCTGGTCGACCAGGTCCAGGATGGATTGCCGGGGTACTAAAACCTTGCCCTCGAAGTCGTACAAGGTTTCATGCTTCCAAAGAAATGTTTCTTCGTGACCAATCACCAGCACTTGCATGCCAGCGCCTGGCGTGAAGTAAGACTGCGCAACGGTGGCGATGGCGCCACTGGGGAGGGTCATAGTGAGTGACATATCCACCGTCCCTTGCTGGCGGTAGTCGGGGCCGGGATGGTACGAGAGGCGCTCTGCCGAAGAGGCATTGCCCAGCCACATGGCCAGGTCGGTCAGGTGGGCACCGTGGTGCCATAAAATGTTGTCGGTCCATGAACGGGGCTTGCCGGTTGCCGTGAGATTGGTTCGCCGAGGAATGAAAATGTTGCCCAAGAACTGTGTCATGTGAAAGTGGTCTTCTTCGACCAGGCGCCGAATGTACGAGAATGCATGCAGAAAACGCATCGAGTGACAAATCATGAGCCGTCGATTAACCTGCTGGGCCAACGCAGCCAGGCCCTGGGCGTCGGCCAGGGCCATCGCAATCGGGATCTCCAGCAGGACGTGCTTTCCGGCGTTGAGCGCAGCGGTTGCTTGCGACACGTGCAGGACGTTTGGGCTGGTGATGACCACCGCGTCTACGGTGTCGTCAGCGAGCGCTTCGGCCAGTTCGAGCGTCTGGTGCTCAAGCTCCCACTCTTTGGCAAAGGCCTGAGTCGGTTCCGGGCGGCGGCCAACGAGCCAACGGAAATGGATATCCTCCAGCGTGCGGAGCGCCCGCACATGATGTTCGGCAATCATTCCGTACCCGACAAGGCAAATGTTCATGGTGCTACTTTTCTTGTGGTAGAGCGGCAAATTTTCCGGAGACTCAATCAAAAGGGTTTTTGAAATTTAATGAGCAGCGGAACCATTGTAAACAAACTTTGGACTGCGAAGGGATCGATTCGGTGCACTCTCAAGCCAGATCTGGCTTCGAGTCGCTTGAGGATCACGTTATATTGGTTTCCTGTGAAGTAGTTTGCATCGAGCCCGTTGGCGATTTCGTTTTTAGCCAATGGCAGATTGGTGGTTCGGTTGCGACCTGCACACCTTGGTTGGCCCGGTGGAATCCTAGCAGCGCACACAGGTTTTTGCCCCGCCTCTATAGACCCTGCGAAAAGCAGACCCTGCGAAAAGCGATTCCCATGACAGAATTTTCAGGCATGCACGACCCAAACAGGCCTGCTTTTAAGGGGGAGATTGCTTCCCTTTCCCCTTCTGTGTGGCAGGCCATCTTTTTTGCCGCGCTTGCCGGTGGGTTGGGGTGGGGCATCCGGGGCCAGTACGGGCATGAAACGGGGGCCATGATCGCCGGGGTCCTGGTGAGCCTGACCTTGGCCCTGCTGTTTTGCCCGCACCTGCCGTCGATCTCCGTTGCCCGGGCGGTTGCCTGGGGTACGGTCGCGATGGGAATTGGTGGTTCGATGACATATGGACAAACGGTGGGACTTACCCACGACAGTCCGCTGATTGGACACTGGGACGCACTCGGGTGGGGAATGCTCGGACTGGCGATCAAGGGTGGGATTTGGATTGGGTTTGCGGGAATCTTTTTGGGGATGGGACTGAGCGCCATTCGCTATCGGCCTGTGGAAATGCTTCTGGTCATGGTGGGCTTGTTGGGGCTCTGGTTGTGCGGGGTTGCGTTTTTAAACTCGCCGTTCGATCCGGCAGAGCGACAACTCCCCTGGATCTACTTTTCCGATAGCTGGCGGTGGGAACCAGGCGCCGTGCTCAAGCCGCGCCGTGAAATTTGGGGTGGGCTGTTGGTGGCACTCGTCGCACTGGGAGGGTATGCCGGCGGGTACCGCCACGATCGACTTGCCCGCAATCTTGCTCTGTGGGGATTTTTGGGAGGGGCACTTGGGTTTCCCGCAGGCCAGTCGCTACAGGCCTTTCGTGCCTGGAACCCGGAAATGTTTGCGGCTACCTGGCTGGCGCAACTACAGGTCAACTGGTGGAACATGATGGAAACCGTCTTTGGGGCGGTGATGGGGGGTGTGTTGGGACTGGGATTGTGGCTGGGCCGAAAACGCATTGCCCCGCCACCGGTTAAGGAGGATGCTTGTTTTCCACTGGCGGTTGAGATTGGACTGTTGGCGGTCCATTTACCACTGATGCTGGCGGTTGAATTTTTGTCGATTGACCAGGTCGATGCGGTTTATGACCTGGGATTGGCAATGGTCGTAATTCCGGTGGTCGCCATTGCCGGCGGACGGTGGTGGCCCTATCTGCAGATTCTTCCCTTGGCGGTGATTCCGATTGCCGGGAAAACCGTTCGCGAGCTTGTTTACCGTCAAGATGTTGCCAGCCCCGTTGCAGGATGGTTGTGGTACGCGGTGGTTCCGCTCAGCCTGGCGGCCACCCTGGCGGTTTGGTCGGCTAGCCGGAAGCAAACTCAGCGCCCGGCAGCCAGCTTTCTCAGTCGGTCGTTGATGGTGATGACCCTGGTTTATTTTGGACTCAACTGGGCCTTTTTTCGCTTCCCTTGGCCCTGGGAAAGCTGGACCTACCGAACGACCAACGGATTGATTTTTCTAGCGGCGGCCTGCGGGTTAATTGCACTTGGGTTCTGGAAATTACGTAAGAGCAAGAGTACCGCAAGTCGCGAGGGATATTTTTCAGCAGATGTGCCGTAACGCTTTTCAGCCGCGATGGCGACAGGGAGAACCGTACCAGCGATTGGTTTTCACCGGCAGTCAGGCCACCGGTCACGCAGTCCTTGCTGTGCGCATGTTTGACAAAAAAAGGCAGCCCGTTTTGGCGATCTGCCAGAACGAGCTGCCCAAGTGTAGTTTTATTTGTTTCAGCTCAAGACCCAACTGCGGTTTTTCTTGAAGGGGCCTGATCTAACCAGGAACTCCGGGCCTTACGAAACACTGTCGGCGGCGTACGCCTCCATTCCCATTTCACTCAGGTCCAGGCCCCGGTGCTCTTCGGATTCGTTGACACGAATGCCGCCAAAGGCTTTGAGAATGCTCCAGACAATCAGGCTACCGATCAAGGTAAAGGCACCAACGGCGATCACACCGACAAACTGGTGACCCAGTTGCGTGGCGCCACCGCCGTGAAAAAGACCTGCCAAGGGGCCAGCATCACCTGCCGCGTAGCCGAGTGCCGTTGGGTTGGCAAACAGGCCAATTGCCAGCGTACCCCAAATGCCGCACACCAGGTGGACTGACAGGGCACCGACCGGGTCATCGATCCGAATTCGATCGAATGATAGGACGCTTAGCACGACCAGCACACCAGCAATCAGGCCAATAATGACCGAACCGGTCGGGGTGACCCAGGCACAAGGCGCCGTGATGGCCACCAGGCCGGCCAGCGCTCCGTTGACGGTCATACTGAAGTCGGGCTTGCCAAAACAGCACCAGGCGGTGAGTGTCGCGGCCACCAGGCCTGCCGAGGCTGCGAGGTTGGTCGTGACCACGATGTGGGCGACGTCACCGGCTGCAGCACCGGCGATGGCCATCGTGCTACCCGGGTTAAAGCCAAACCAGCCCAACCAGAGGATCATGCCCCCCAGAAATACCAAGGCCATACTGTGACCAGGGATGGCATTCGGCTTGTCACCACTATATTTACCCACTCGGGAACCCAACAGCAGAATACCGGCCAGTCCGGCCCAGCCTCCCACGCTGTGGACCACGGTGGAGCCAGCAAAGTCCCAAAAACCTCGCGCGGCCAACCAGCCGCCACCCCAGATCCAATGTCCGCTGACCGCATAGCTGAACCCCACCAGGAATAACACAAAAATCATGTACGCCCGGTAGTGAATTCGCTCAGCTACGCATCCCGAGACAATCGTGGCGGCTGTGGCGGCAAAAGCGAGTTGGAAAAAGAACTTGGCATAGAGCGGAATGTCAGTCCATGCGATCGAGCTATAGACGCCTGAATAGTCGTCACCGTCCAGTGCAGGACTGTTGTCGGCGCCTTCCAGGAACCAACCTGTTTGACCCATGTAACTGCTTCCGTCTCCGAACATGATGGCAAACCCGGCGGCCCAAAAAATGAGCGAGGAGATACCAAACACCACAAAGTTCTTGCCAAGGATGTTCACGGCGTTCTTGGCGCGACAGAATCCAGCTTCCAGGCAACCAAAACCGGCATTCATGAAGAACACCAAAAATCCAGCTACTAACACCCACAACGTGTTGAGTGCCATGTCGGTCGTAATTTCGGGAGCCTCTGCCGCCGCCTGTTGTGTGGGTTCTATCATCGGGCCGGCACCACCTCCGGTCTCTTGCCCCCAGACGGGTACAGACACCAGGACCAACAATCCTGTCAAAAACAACAACCCTAGGTTGCGAGTCATCCTGTTCATCGAAATTTCTCCCCTACAATTTTGTGTTGTCGGAAACCATCCCCTTGTTGATGGGGCTTGTCATATCTACCACCATGTGAGCCACCCGGCCGATGGGCCAGTCTGGCCAAGAGTTCCGCCTTCCTTAGCCCCACAAAATAACGGTCCCGGCCTAAGGCCGTCAACAAGGTGGGTGTTGAAAATGCGTAAACTTTTCTCAAATGGCAAGGGATTCCGGCGGCCGTAGCGGTCAAGGTGACCGGTTTCGCCCTTGCCAGCAGTGGAGGGGAGCCAAATAGCCTTCAAACGGGTTTGGGCAAGATCAAAGGTCCCGGTTTGGCAGGAATGGTCGCTGCGGAGTCGCGTCGCCCCAATCAGTGGTCCACTGCCAAGCAAAAAATCAGTGGCCCACTGCCAGCCAGAAACAAACAGAACCTGGCAAGGATGTGGTGAGCGGTGAGGACCACCTTCAGCAGGACGCCACAGTTTGAACAGAGGGATTTAATGTGGATGGGATGCAATTTCGCCCAGGTTCCGGCTGCCCATCGCTTGCCATACGGGTACCGCCACACTGTCATCTACAAAGTCAACATGCCCATCGCAGAACAAGGCATGAACTCCCCCTGGATGTCGGCTGCGAGCCGCTACGTTCAGCGAGAGTCGATCCCACCAATGATTGTTGCGGATGCTGTGCGGCAATCCTCCCCGACAGTCCACGTTGGGGTCGTTGGGAGCACGGATGTGGTTGTACATCGAGTGTCCCGGGGCAGCGTAGAGCCAGCGACTGCCTCGCGTCTGGTTGAGCCGTACCCCTGGCTGGAGGCATTGACCCTCGTAATCGGTAAGTTCCGGGCCATTGGAAGCGTTGTCATTTCCCTGGGTCAACACAAAGCCATTGGTAGGGCTCGTGCCGTCCCACGTGTTGGGGCCACCTTCGGACTGGATTGTCTCGCTAATGCAAACCGTTTTGCTGGATCCGTCGGTGATGTCGGCAAACCGGACTTTGGAGTTTTCAAAAAAGACACCCGTCACTGGGATTCTTCCCGGGTTGCGGGGAGATACGGGAAAGGTGGTGCCCGTACCCAGGGGGTAGTTGTGGACAGCGCTGTCGATCACAACGCCGCTGGCATTCGATTTCGACTGCAGGATCTGGAACGAGTCGCTAGGACAGAGAAAATAAGTAATGGTTTGACCAAGAACCAGTCCGTTGTGGTCAAGGTCTTCAGGGTTGGCATCAAAATTGATCAGGTCAAAGAGTGTCCCTGCATCAAGGTAAGGGAGCAAAAATGCGTAAGCTGAAAAACAACGTCCCTCGCCGGCGACCAAGGTTCGCACCCGGCCCGTTGGAAAACTGCGGTGGGTGGAATGGTAGTTGTTGACTGCCAGTCCGATTTGTTTGAGATGGTTCCGGCATTGGGTGCGGCGGGCCGCTTCGCGGGCGGCCTGTACGGCCGGCAGTAACAGGGCAATCAAAATTCCAATGATGGCGATCACTACCAGTAGTTCTACCAGTGTGAATCCAGCAGTGGATTGCCGGAGGTTTCGACCAACGTCGGAAGATTCAGAGCGTTTCATGGTCTTTGGCTACTGCACTACAGGTGGCTATGAACTTTTGATAGGGCGGGGAAACGACCAATATACAGGAAGTTACCACCAATAGAACCGGCTCACCAATTTGAGAGTTTAGCCGTGGATTTCTAGTGGACGGCTTTCCACCGCCACGCGGGCCGTTTTTGGTAGGTGAAGGCCACCGAATCGGCAGGTTCCAGGCGGAAGGTTTGTCCCGAGGTCAAACCGGCGCGCAGCGTTTGAGAATTTCCCCCCGCGTCGGCGATGGTCCACTCGCGAACCTCACCCGCGGTGAGAATAAAAATGTCGACCGGATAACTGGAACGATTCACCACGGTCTCACCAGAGGCCGGAAAGGGTGGTGTGTTCACGGAAAATCCAGCTGGCCTGCTTAAAATGATGCGATTGGTCGGAGTCGTGGCATGGTTGGTAATACCGTTGGGGAGATTCAATGCGCGGACCGTGTTATCTTTGGCAGAAGCTTCAAAAATGATATCGGTACCGGGGGTTCGCTGCCTGCCGTAGAACGACAGGGTGAACTGGTTGTTCTGGGCGAATATCCGTGCTCCTGTCGTGTCCTTGTAAACTTTCGAATCTTCCAGGACTGCAAACTCTTTGGTTGCCGGATCCAGGTACAGTCCTACGGGCGCATAGACTGACATTTGAAACCGGTTGTGGTTGATGTTTTTTGAGTCCACGTCTCCTACCTGCAGGCACGTACATGGTGCGATCGCGTGATATTGATTGTTGTACATCACTTCAATCGAATTGTTGATAATGCCGCGGGTGCCGGTCAGGAAAACTGCCCTCTTGCCTGTGTTGGTTTCCTCGGCAAAAATTCGGCTGTTAACAATGGGTCCCTCGGTTGCGCTCAGCACGATTCCCGTTCCCCGGGAGCAGACGGCCGCAAATTCAAATTCGCTCGACTCGACGACCGTTATGTCGTCTGGTCCGGGAGTACGGGGAGCGATACGAACGCCGGCGCCGCTGGAAGCGGAAACGATAAGCCCCAGCTTGTAGCGACAGTTCATTTGGCTGTCGATCACCACCGCATCGCCAGTCTTCCGGGAGTAATTCAAAA
The DNA here is from genome assembly GCA_965243695.1 of Lacipirellulaceae bacterium. Lineage (GTDB taxonomy): Bacteria > Planctomycetota > Planctomycetia > Pirellulales > Lacipirellulaceae > JAKVCB01. The sequence goes on from CBDEWC010000014.1 coordinate 492,154, forward strand.
TGTAATGGCCCCCATCCATCCGGAAATCCTGGTTCCATGGTATCTCTAGCGTCTCCTGCAGTTCATAAACCCCACCGCAATCAGGTTTGCCCTGGTAAACGCCGCAGCGACCTCCCCAGACATAGACATCCCGATGATGCTTGTGGGCGTAGTCCAGCGCCTCCTGAATACCACCGGTCTTTGTGCCGGGTGTTTTGGGTCCAAAGTCCCCGCCATCCTCCGGCCCACCAAGCGTGACATACACGTACGGTTTTGGACCTTCTTCGGAAGTCGATGGTTGCTTGTGCTCTGCCAGGGCGGATGGTTGCAAGCAACAAAAGATCCCGCTGCCCGGGGTAAGCAGGATCGTTGCCGCCAGGGCAAACCAGAGAACCTTTTGTGGGACTGGTCGACAGATTTTGAACACGTGATTTTTCTCCTCTTTTTGAAAGCCTGATTGCGCATGGCCCGACCAGGCCCGCTTGGTATTTGTAAACTGGGTGTTGTTACCGAAGGTTGTAAGTCAAAAAATCGTCCAGTCCTTGCCTGCCCGACGTCCAATGGTGCCTGCGTGAGGTTTGCCAGGCTGAGGGGGGATGGCTCTGTTAGCTCGGCTCGACCCAATGCCGGTATAGTGGCTTGGCTTTCTCGGGAAGCGATTCGTAGGTTTCCCGACTGAGCCGTTGCTGGTCATTTTCGCAAAGTCCTGGCTCGTCGACCCACTGGCGTCTTAGCCTGCTGTTGGGATCGAGCGGTTCCAGGTTCAACCACCAGGGTGCATAACGCACCCCTACACTGACACGTGGCTGGTTGGACGGATTGGCTGGTGCGGCGTGCCACGTGCGACTGTCAAAAAGCGCCACGCTGCCGGCGCTGCCTGTCACGCGAAACTCGTCCGGATGGGCAGCGTGAGGATCAATGTCCAGGGCCGGGTCGGTTGGGTTGGTCGGCTCCCGGTGGCTGCCTGGCACGACCAACGTTCCGCCGTTTTGTTCGGTAAAGGGGGAGATCATCAAAAGCGCAGTCAAATGCATCACAAGGTCAGGATAAGGCGCTGGCATGTGACAGGCGTTTCGCTGATTGTAGGGCCAATCGGCGTGCCATTGGGACCGCTGCTTGCCTTGTTCATTGGTCAGGAGTGTGGTGAACGAAACGCGCAGGTTCTTGCCGAGGAGCTGCTCGGCAACTGCCAGGACCTGGTCATCGGCAATGTAGCCGGCTACAGACTGGTCAAAATTGATCAGCCCTGGAACATGCGATACGTTCAGCTCGCTAAACGCTTCAGCCCGGCGCCACTGGTTGGCAACAGCGTATAGCCGTGCAGCGACCCCGTCGCATTCTGCTGGGGGAATGACGTTAGGGATGACAACAAACCCTTTGTCTCGGATCTGGTTTGCCCATGGATGAATCATATAGTTTCCATTTGCAATACAGGCGACGGGGTTCGGTTTTGTACGAGTGGGTCCCGACAAGCGATTTTGTCAAATCCTTGCGACCGGTTTACCTTTTTGACAGACAGCTGTGGCAAAGCAAAACAACCCTTCCAAAATTCGTTTATTCAAATTCATAAAACCACACAAAGCGCCGATCATTGAGCATGACTTCGCGCCGGCCGTCGCCGTCGAAGTCGGCCACGCGGGCAAAGTAGCCGTAGCCGTAGTCATCGGGTCGGCCTGGAATTTCGCCCCAGTCCTGGGCAATGTTTGCGGTGTAGGGAAATTCTACGCAGCGCTCGCCGCGGCCATTGATCACATAGGGCCAGCCACCGTCGGTAAAGATCAACAGATCGGTACCAGCAGGTCCGGCCCCCTTGAGTTGGGTTGTGGGATCGAAGACGTGGAACTTTTGCCTTTGGCATGGCACCGCCTGGCCGAGTGGAAAATTGCGCGGCGGCGTGATTTGCCACAGCGGATTGCCAGCCAGGTCGTACAAGTCGAGTTCAGCCCGTTTTTGGTGAATGAAAATCTGCAGCGGCCCGGAGTTCTGGCAGTAATGGCCAACCTGGCAGTGCTGTGGGTGCGTTCCGTTGCGTTTCCACAGGAGCGAACCATCCGCCGCATCGACCAGGTAGGCCGTGTCGCTGGCCGCATAAACAATCACGGTTTTTCCACGGGCCTTCCCAACGGTTATGTCGTCGACGTGCATTTCGGTTGCATCCCACGCCTCCGGGGGAACCGATTGGAACTTCCAGCGCCGCGAAAGGTCGGAATTCAGACATTCAAAACCGATGAGAAACTCATCCAACCCATCGCCGTCCAGGTCGATTGCCTGGGGCACATGTCCGGAACCGAGGTGCGACTCGGCCTGTGGCTTGAGCAGATTGAGCTGGGCATCGTAAAACCAGGCAGGATTGCCATACTCGTAGTCCGGATATGCCGACTCGGCATTTTTGATAAGGAGGGTCCATCGGTCCGGGGTGTGCGCGGTGCGCGCCAGCACCACGGCCTGGGCGTTGTCGGCGAGTGCCGGGACCGATTTTTCGATAGTTCCAGATACGGCATCGATGATGAGGATCTTGCCATTCTTGATGGCAACCACCTCCAGCGTGCCGTCATTGTCAACGTCAGCGACATCTAATGATCGTTCACCCCCGTGCGTTGCATATGGCCGCTCTCCTTCCCAAGGCGACCCAATCTGCCAAAGCAGGTCGCCACCGGCGGTGGTCGCCGTCAGGCAATAGTGTTGCCTTTCCTGGGGGGTTTGTCGGCTCACAAAGGGTGAATGACCATCGTAGACCTTCGAGTGGAAGAGTCCTGACGACTGGAGCCACAGCACGTCGACCGCACCGTCTTGATCCAGGTCATAACAAAAGGGAGTTCCTCCATAAGGTTGCAGCGACCGTTCGGCGGTCAACTGAAAGCGAAGAGGGGAGGTTTCCGCGGCCCACGCGGAAGGCACCAGCTTGTTTTCCCACCCCCCGAACACGCCTGTCCAGAATATCAGGACCCCGATAACCGGGCAGGGGATGGTTGGCTTGTGAAGTTTGCGCATCGTTTCGGCCGTGTGAAGGGCAACCGTTCCCGGCATGCTAAGTGAGGATATCGTGAACCACTTGTCCGTGGACATCGGTGAGCCGAAAGTCCCGACCGGAGTAACGGTAGGTCAACTTCGTGTGATCCAGCCCAACGAGGTGCAATATGGTGGCCTGCAGATCGTACAGATGGACTTGATCTTCCACCGCTTCGTAGCCGAGTTCGTCGGTCGCGCCGTGAGAGAATCCCGCCCGAGTACCGCCGCCGGCGAGCCAGGCACAATAGCCCTTGGCGTTGTGGTCCCGACCATCGGCCAGCTTGCCGTTAAGGATCTGCGTATCGGGTTGCCTGCCGAATTCGCCGATCCAAAGCACGAGCGTGTCTTCCAGCATGCCGCGCTGCTTAAGGTCCGCGAGCAGGGCAGCGATTGGTTTGTCGATATCGGCACACCGATCTGGCAGCTTTTTGTTGAGGTTGGAATGATGGTCCCAGCCGCCGTGCGTGAGTTGAATGAATCGCACCCCGGCCTCGGCGAATCTGCGGGCCAGCAGACATTGACGGGCAAAGTTGTCGGTCGGTTTCTGGTCGATGCCATACATGGACAAAGTGTCGACCGTTTCCTCGGCGAGGTTCATGACGTGTGGAACAACCGCTTCCATGCGCAACGAAAGGTCGAGCGAATCCAAGGCACCCCGGACGCTGTGAACGGCCTGGCCACGGGCCAAAAGTGAGCGGTTGAGCACCTGGCTGAGTTCCACCTGGCGCTTTGCTGTCGTGGTCGGCGCACCGTCAGCCCCGATGTTTTCAATGGTCACATCACGGAGCGACTTGCCTTGCCAGCCGATTCTGGTTGCCTGAAAGCTGCTGGGCAGAAAGGCACTTCCGTAGTTTGACGGACCGCCAAATGTCCGCGTGGGATTGATGCTAATGTATCCGGGCAGATCTTTATTCTCGGTGCCCAATCCGTAAAGAATCCAGGATCCCATCGACGGCCGGGTGAACTGAAAACTACCGGTGTGTAGCAGCGGAATCGCCAGCGGGTGGGCGGAACTATTGGTCATCATACTGCGGATTACACACAGCTGATCGGCTTGGTTTGCGAGGTGAGGCAGGAAGTCGGAAATCCACTGGCCACTGTTGCCGTGTTGGGCGAACGGGGTGATGGGTCCTATGAGGGGTTTCTTGTCGTCACGCCCGGCTTGACCAGACCGTTTTGCCAACTCTGGCTTGTAGTCGAACATGTCATGCTGACTTGGCCCACCGTTCATGAACAGAAAAATGACCCGCTTGGCGCGGGGAGCAAGTCGGGCAGCATCTGGTGCGAGGTCCATTCCCTGTGCCACCTGGGCATGACCCTGCAGGGCTGCCCATGCCAGGGATCCAAACGCAGTGGAGCCGATGTGCAAACATTGCCGACGCGAAATTTCTCCTCTCATGTCGGACTCCTTAGTGGGCGTAATCGATGTCGACTAAATAACGAAATTCTGCGCTGCCGAAAAGAGCCTGGCAGAGTGCGTTCCAGGCTTCTACCGTGGGTAACACGGTTTCGTTGGCATCGCTTTCTTCTTGCGGCCGGTTTGCTGCCTCGGGCTTGTCGAGTTCGGCACCGTTGGTGTGCTTCAGCAGGTTATCGATCAGTGAAAGTGAGGCAGCTTGTTCTTCGGCCGACGGCAACCGGCCAAAGCCGAGCTCAAATGCCAATTGTACCCGCGCTTCGTCGCTGGCGGGCGCCTTTTCCAGGAGCAGTTTTGCCATCGCCTGTGAATGCTTGTGCATTTCCAGGTCGTTGCGGAGATAGAGGTCCTGCAAGGGGCCCGTGGTTACCACCCGGTTGCCACTGACCAGGTCGGCAGAGGGGAAGTCAAACAGCTCAAACAGCTTGGGAGGATAATCGCGCACCACCGGTAGATACACGCTGCGGTGGTTGCTGGAGGGTCGCAGTTGGTCCAGGTTCACGCCGCGGACCAGCTGATCTCCCAGGTCGGTAACGGGCGAACCGACTGGCCGCGACAAGTCGAGCTGGCCGCTGGCCGCGAGCAGGGCGTCGCGAATTGCCTCGGCCTCTAGTCTTCGTGGTGACATTCTCCACAGCATGACGTTTGCCGGATCGACCGCCATGCTCTGCTCGTCTGCGAGACTACTGAGCCGATACGACCGGCTGAGCACGATCGTGCGAATCATGTGCTTGACCGACCAGTCAGCAGAGATGAACTCGGAAGCCAGCCAGTCGAGTAGTTCCGGATGGCTCGGTGGTGTGCCAAGCTGACCGAAATCATCGACTGACCTTACTAACCCGGCTCCGAACAGGTGATGCCAGATGCGGTTGACCATCACGCGCGCGGTCAGCGGGTTTTCCGGGCTGGTGAGCCACCTGGCCAGTTCCAGGCGCCCACTTTGCTCGGCGCTGGGGGGAGGCACCGACTCAAGATGGAGGCATTTCAGGTAGCCGCGGGGGACTTCGTCTCCCAGGTTCCCCGGATTGCCACGAATGGCGATCTGGGCATTGGCTGGTTTTTTTTGGTCACGGGCCGAGACGGTATATCTGGGCCGTGGCGGGGCGCTGGCCTTAAGTTCTTCAACCTCTTTTTCGAGTGCAGCAACTTGGGCCTTGAGGGCCGCAAGCTCGGTATCTTTTTCCTCGGCAGCAGTGGCTTCGGTGGAGTCGGCGTCACTGGTTGCCGCTTGTGGTTCCGAATTTTCCGTGGTCAGGTTCAACTGCTCCTCGGTCTGCTTCAGCTTTTCCTGTTCCTGGGAGAGTTTTTCAGCCGCCTCTTTGATTTTTGCGTCGTGCGCTTGGGCAGCGATGTGCATTTGCTGGGCATTCGGGCCAATCGCAACCAGGTCGGTTGGATGCCTACTGTATTTCTGCTTAATGGTGCCGTACAGCGGGGCTGTGCTGGAAAAAATCCCCGCCAGGGCGTAGTAGTCGCTGCTGGAAATGGGATCGAATTTGTGGTCATGACACCGCGCGCAGGCCACAGTCAAACCCAACACCGATCGCATCGTGACATCGATTAGCTCATCGACCATATCGGCGTCAAACCCGCGCTGACCGTTGTTGTGTCGCTTGGGACCGATCGCCAAAAAACCTGTTGCAATCAACAGGTCATCATGCTGTTGTTCGGGAGGGCGATTAGCGTGCAGAAGATCACCGGCGAGCTGCTCGCGAATGAACTGATCGTATGGCTTGTCGGCGTTGAGAGAATCGATCACGTAATCTCGATATGGCCAGGCGTGGGGATAACTGAAATTGAACTCCTTGCCACTCGACTCGGCAAACCGTACGACGTCCAACCAGTGTCGACCCCACCGCTCACCAAACTGGGGTGATTCCAGGAGTCGGTTGACCAGTCGCTCAAAACGGTCGGCCGATTCATCAGCCAGATAGGCGCGAATTTCCTCTGGTGACGGGGGAAGTCCGATCAGATCGAAGTAGAGCCGCCGCAGCAGTGTGCGGGGTCCTGCACCCCGAACCGGAACCAGCCCAGTCGAGTCGAGCCGTGCCAGTACAAAATAGTCAATTTCCCGGCGCGGCCAGTTCGAGTTCCTTACCTCGGGGAGTTTGGCGCGACGGACCGGCTGGAGAGCCCAGCTTTGTTGTTGCTTGGCAGTAGTCTCTAAACCATCGGCCAGGCACTGGGTCAGGCCCATTAAACAAATAGTCGTGGCAGACAGGCAACGAACGAACGCAACCATGACATTACCAATAGGGTGAGGCGGGAGAAACACGGTCTCCAACGGGCCGGGCTTCCTTGCAGGCAGGGGATTCTTACGAAACAGCCGTGACTCTAGGACTATTCATATTAACGCAGCAGCTTTGCGCATGTCAAACTCGCGTCAGGGCCGAGGGGGCCGGGTCCGGATACCACGAACAGCTAGAGAGTTATTTTTACAGGTCCGTCACCTACGCGACATTCCAGGCGGCTTTTTCGGTGGAGGCCACGCTTTGGACTCGCAAGGCGATCGAAAATCCGAAAACATTCATTGTGCGAGTCAAAAAACAAATCTCAGGTGGCTTTCTGATTCATGACGCAGATCAGGCAAGGTCAAAGCGATCAAGATTCATCACCTTGTCCCACGCGGCCACGAAGTCGCGCACAAACGCCTGTTGCGAGTCATCGCACGCATAGGCTTCCGCAATGGCTCGGAGTTGGGAGTTTGAACCAAAGACCAGGTCAACGGCGCTGGCGGTCCACTTGACCTCCCCTGTAGCGTGATCCCGTCCTTCGAAAAAGTGCTCGCATCGGGCAGACTTCTGCCACTGGGTGTTCATGTCGGTCAGGTTGACGAAGAAGTCATTGTTTAACGTCTCAGGCTGATCGGTGAAGACACCAAGCTCAGATTTTCCGACGTTTGCATTCAAAACACGCATGCCGCCGACCAGGACAGTCATTTCCGGAGCGGTCAACGTCAGCAGGTGTGCCCGATCCACCAGCAGTGCCTCGGCTGGTGTCGTGTGTTCTTTTGCGAAGTGGTTGCGGAACCCGTCTGCAGTCGGTTCGAGCACAGCGAACGAGTCCACGTCCGTTTGCTCCTGGGACGCATCGGTGCGCCCTGGCGAGAAGGGAACCTGCACATCGTGTCCCGCCTTTGCCGCAGCCTGCTCAACGGCTGCGCACCCGCCCAGCACGATCACGTCTGCGAGCGAGACCTTCTTGCTGCCCGTGTTGAAATCCGTTTGGATCCCTTCGAGCGTTTGCAGTACATTGGTCAGTTCGGCCGGGTTGTTGACTTCCCAGTCCTTCTGTGGTGCGAGGCGGATCCGTGCTCCGTTCGCTCCGCCGCGCTTGTCGGTGCCGCGGAACGTGGCGGCCGACGCCCAGGCGGTCGAGACCAGTTGGGAGATCGAGAGTCCTGATGCGAGGATCTTGCCCTTCAGATCAGCGATGTCTTGATCGCTGATCAGTTCGTGATCGACTTCGGGGACGGGGTCTTGCCACAATTGCGGCTCGGGAACTAGTGCACCGAGACATCGTGAGACGGGCCCCATGTCGCGGTGCGTGAGCTTGTACCACGCCTTGGCAAACGCCGCGGCAAACTCCTGGGGGTTTTCGTGGAAGCGTTTTGAAATCGGGCCATAGATTGGATCCATCTTCAGTGCGAGGTCCGTCGTGAACATCATGGGGGCATGTTTCTTCGACGGATCGTGCGCATCCGGCACGCTGCCTACTGCCGATGCATCCGTGGGAGTCCACTGTGTCGCACCAGCAGGACTTTGTGTCTGCTCCCACTCGTAGCCGAACAGGTTGTCGAAGTAGTTGTTGTCCCACTTCACCGGGTCGGTGGTCCATGCGCCTTCCAATCCACTGGTGATCGTATCGTCGGCGTTGCCACTCCCAAAACTATTTTTCCAGCCGAGGCCTTGCTCCTCGAGGCTGGCGCCCTCTGGTTCGGGACCGACATGCTTGTCTGCATCGGCAGCACCATGGGCTTTGCCAAACGTGTGTCCGCCGGCAATCAGCGCGACGGTCTCTTCGTCATCCATCGCCATGCGGCCGAACGTCTCTCGAATGTCGGTGGCTGAGGCGAGCGGATCCGGGGTACCGTTGGGTCCCTCTGGGTTGACGTAGATCAGGCCCATCTGAACGGCACCGAGGGGATTCTCGAGATCCCTTTCGCCCGTGTAACGTTTATCACCCAGCCATTCACTCTCAGGTCCCCAGTAAATGTCCCCTTCCGGCTCCCAGACGTCTTCCCGCCCGCCGGCGAAACCGAGCGTCTTGAATCCCATCGATTCCAGGGCGCAGTTGCCGGTAAAAACCATCAGGTCGGCCCACGACAGTTTGCGGCCGTACTTTTGCTTGATTGGCCAGAGCAGCCGACGTGCCTTGTCGAGGCTCACATTGTCGGGCCAACTGTTGAGGGGGGCAAAGCGGATGGTGCCACTAGATGCACCGCCGCGGCCGTCGCCAATGCGGTAGGTTCCCGCACTGTGCCATGCCATGCGAATGAAGAGCGGTCCATAATGGCCGTAATCGGCTGGCCACCAGTCCTGCGAAGTTGTCATCAACTTGTCGATGTCTTGCTTGAGGCCATTCAAGTCGAGGCTTTTGAACTCCTCGGCATAGTTGAAATCCTCGCCCATCGGATCGGACAGGGGCGAGTTCTGGTGGAGTATCTGCAGGTTCAACTGGTTCGGCCACCAGTCTCGATTTGAAAAGGCCCCGGCCTTGGTATGTGCGTAATTTCCGCCCATCACGGGGCACTTGCTTTCGGTGGTCATATTTTTTCTCCAAACGAGTTCTGCATTTTTTGTCAACGTGTTCTATATACAAGGATCCTGAGTTTTTGTGAAGTAGCGACCCGCGCGCCGTTGTCTTTTCGAAGGATACCAATGGACCTGGCCAATCGCGTGGACTGGGCCAATTGCAGCAGTACTTTTTTGTCACCCCGAAGCGGCACGCAATGGAGTCGGCTTGAGATTCAAGAGGCAAAATAGAGGTTAGGATACGGTTCGTCAAACGCCCCGACGCGACGACCGACTTACCAGTGGCCGGTTACCCCATCGTCGCTGACCAACGGAAGCCCGCAATTTTGAGCCTTGTGGCGCGTCGAGGGCTTATAGTTTTGCGACGGGTCCAACGACCGAATCCCGCGGTCTATTGGCGGCAACTCGGTTTCCGTAAACAGAATTCACATATTATTTGGATAGAAATAACAAAGCCCGCCACTGTTTGCGGGCGAGCATCATCAAGCTCTGGTCCCAACCAGGTAGAGCTCGATTTCAGCCCTCTTCTTTTCGGAAAAAATCTCGCCGTTGGATGTCTGGGCCCACAGCAGCTCCAGCGCACATTAAGCACACAATCCTACTGTGGCGTTGCCCTGTTGGTGGGCCATGGTGGCGGCGATTCGGCCCGTATCCAATGCGGGAGTCCGATGGGAGGTAGTTGCACCGCAAGACAAGCAACCACCTAGACTCGGCTAGGCCACGATCTCAGTGAGGACCCGGGCACCACCAACATTTGTGAGTTGGCGGAGGCGACCCGCATGCAGGAATCTCAGCCGATTTTCGTCCAAGCCCAACAGGTGCAAGATGGTGGCGTGGACGTCGCGCAGGTGGATGGAAGTTCCCACCTGCCGGATGCCGAAGTCGTCTGTCTGCCCGACCGTCGTCCCACCCTTCACGTCTCCGCCGGCCATCCACATTGCCAGGCCGTACTGATTATGGTCGCGTCCGGGTGTGGCCGATTTAAGGTCCATGATGTGAGGCGTGCGACCCATCTCCGAGGCCCAGACCACCAGGGTTTCATCCAAGAGACCACGCTCCTTCAGGTCCTTCAGCAAAGCAGCTACGGGCTGATCGATTTCCTCAACGTGTTTTGGAAGCTTCCCCTTGATGTTTCCGTGGTCGTCCCAACTGTGATCTCTGTTTTCGACTCCATGAACCAATAGCGTGTAGCGGACCCCTTTTTCCACAAGCCGCCTGGCCAACAGGCATTGGCGGCCGAAGCCTGCGGAGACGGGATTATCCAAGCCATACATTTTTTCGGTCTGCTCGGTTTCTTCGGAGAGATCAACAATCTCGGGTGCCGCTACCTGCATACGAAATGCTAATTCATAAGCGTTAATGCGGGCTTCCAACTCACTTGCATCTGGCCGGTCGTTATGATGCTGTTGGTTTAACCACTTCATCAAGTCAAGCTCTTTGCGCTGCTCCTGACGACTAAGGCCGTCGGATCGCGTCAAATTCAAGATCGGTGAACCCGACGATCGAAAGAGGGTGCCCTGGTAGTTCGCAGGTAGGTACCCGTTTCCCCATACGGCTCCTCCGTTCACCGGAGCACCGCGGGGATCCTTGATCACCACATAGCCAGGTAAATCCTGATTGGGGCTGCCTAGCCCGTAGTTCACCCAGGCCCCGATGGAAGGGCTGCCCGGCAGTGTGTCGCCAGTGTTGACGCCCAGTGTGGCCGGTCCGTGATTTTGATTGTCTGTCTCAATGCCATAGATAAACGCCATGTCATCGACGCACTCGCCCAGATGGGGAAGCAGGGTCGATAGTTGCCGCCCGCACTGACCGTACGGTTTGAAGTTCGCCACCGGGGGAATCAGACGGTGAGGAAAACTGAGATTTGTAAAGCCTCCCAAATCACGGCTTAGCCCTGCCAATTCGGGGACTGTTTGGCCGGCATATTGCTCCAGGCCCGGACTGTAGTCAAACGTATCCATTTGGCTGACGCCGCCGGACATAAACATGAAAATGCAGTGCTTGGCCTTGCTGGGCAAATGGGGAGTTTTGACCGCGATTGGAGTGGTACTCTCCGCAAAAATCTCGGATTCCTGCGCGAGCATGCCGCCTAGTGCCAGTGCCCCGATACCGTTGAAAGCCCGGTCCAAGAAATCTCTCCGCGACCCGCAGGGGGCGAATCTGGAAGAGTTGCAAGTCGCATTTGTCCCGAACATCTGTTGGTCCTTAATCGATATATACAAATTCATTCACATTAAGCAGGATCCGGCACAGGCTTAACAGCGAATCTTCGTGCGGCTCCGCAGAACCCACCAACGCCTGCACTTTCTCCAACTCGGCCGCGGTGGGGCTGCGACTGAGTGCAATTTGGAAAGCCAGGTCAATCTGATCCTCGGGATCCTCGCTGCTGGAATTGCGAATGCGGTTGGCGAAATAGTTCGCCTCGGTATTCGCGAACTCGCCATTGTACAGAGAGAGCGATTGCAGCGGGGTAATGGAGTTTCTCCGCTGCGCACACGAGGTATTCGAGACCAGCGCGTCGAACGTGTCCATCATTGGCATATTCATTGCCCGCCGTTGGAAAATATAGATGCTTCGTCTAAGTCCCTCTGCATCGTGAGAGGTTTCCCACGTGTTGACGCCGTACACCTTTTGCGATTCGTCGAGGCCCTCCGGCAAAGGCGGAAAGACTGGCAGGCCTCCCCAGGCGTGGTTCAACCGCCCGCTAACCGCCAGGATGCTATCGCGAATCACTTCCGCCTCCAGGCGTTGGCGCCGAAATCTCCAAAGCAATTTGTTTTCCGGATCGATCTGAGCGGCGCGGGAATCCTCCTTCTGTGAGGACTGTCGGTAGGTACTGGAAGTAAGGATCAGGCGGTGCATGGCCTTGATGCTCCACTTTTGATCCACAAAGCGGAGCGCCAGCCAGTCGAGCAATTCGGGGTGGGTGGGACGTTCGCCCGCGTCGCCAAAGTCACTGGGCGTGCCAACGATCCCGCGACCGAAATGATGTTGCCAGATGCGATTCACCATCACCCGGGAGGTCAATGGATTGTCTGAGCTGGTAATCCATTCGGCCAGCGCCATGCGCCGGCTCCGTGTCGGGTAGCGCTTGAACGGATCGAGTCTGATCCTGGCCGGCTGCTGATCGCCCGTAATGCAACTTAAGAAACCTGGTTCGACCACCTCTCCTCGATGATTCCACTCGCCGCGCAGCATGACATAGCTGGCCGGTACGCTTGGCCCGTAGGGGGGGCCGAGCGAATGGGTTAAAGACGTGGCAACCGGCTGCAAACGTCGCAGCTTGTTCTTGAGGATGAAAATGGTGCGGGATAAATCACCAAATCGCCGCTTTTCCTCTACGGAAACTGTCTTGTTGGCTTCGTCCTCAACCGACTTTTTCACCTCTTTAAGTTCCACCGGCTCGTCGCGCTGTAGCGCCGCGGTCAATTTTTCCTGCAATGCCTTCTGGAGCGTCGCGAACTCTTCTTCCGCGGGTTTCAGGTCGTGTTCACATTTCGCCCGCTTCGTGTCTGCCCACTCCTTCTCACCAGGTCGGTAAAATTCGGCGGCCATGGAGCCACCCAGTTGCATGATGTCACCGCGCAACGGTGGTGGGATTTGTACCGTTTCAAAGAACGCCTTCATCCGGTAGAAGTCTTTCGCAGGAATGGGGTCGTACTTGTGATCGTGGCATTTGGCGCAGTCCAGTGTTATGCCGAGAAAGACAGATCCGACCGTGGCTGTCATTTCACTGAGCAGCTCATGACGGGTCTCATCGCCGCGCGGCTCCGTAAACGGCGCCATCCTCAGGAAGCCCAAGGCCACCACTTTCTCTGGATCGGTAAGTGGAAGCTCGCCAGCGCCAAGATGCTCGTGAAACTCGTCTCCGGCGATCTGTTCTTTGATGAACAGGTCATACGGCTTGTCGTCATTCATCGCGTCGATCACGTAGTCGCGATAGCGCCAAACGTGGGGACGCTCCGGGTCGCCCTCGTAACCGGCCGTGTCGGCGTAGCGTGCCAGGTCCAACCAATGGCGTGCCCAACGCTCGCCGTAACGCGGATCGGCGAGCAGACGATCGACTAACTCTTCGTAGGCCCTCGAGGAGGAATTGGCAAGAAACGCATCGACCTCTGAGGGCGTGGGAGGCAAGCCAATCAGGTCAAAGTAAACCCGCCGCATTAGCACGCGTCGATTGGCCTGGGGGGCCGGCGACAAGCCCTGCTGCCTGAGCTTGCGGGAGATGAAAAGATCAATCCCATTGCGTGGCAGGAAATGATCGACCCGGTTGCCTGTCGATAACGGGACTTCCACAGATCGGGGAGGTTGAAACGCCCAATGGACTTCTCCCTCGGCTCCTTGAGGCGCGCCAAGCGTCCGCTCGGCTCCTTGAGGCGCGCCAAGTGTCCGCTCGGCTCCTTGAGGCGCGCCAAGTGTCCGCTCAGCCCAGCCGATCCAGCCTACTGCCATCAATGCCACAGGCAGTGCCAGGATTGCTATCGGCCGGAAAAGAAGACGGTCACGCATCGGATAAATCACCGGGGTTGATTTCTCTACGGATGCTCTAGTTACACACCTATTACAGTGTAAACCATGCCAATCGCTGTCACAATTGTTTCCTCGACCTGTCTGTCGGAACAACGTCTGAACTGCCTGCGGTTAAGTTGCGATTACGCGAGCCTGAGCGGCGTCTGTCGCCTCTCTCAGCTCTCTGTTCGAGCAGCCCAGCCCTAACCTGGGGCTGCCAAGGGGCCCCATGTGAGCCCGTGCGCCGGGCAGTCATGTTGGATCGGAAGGCACGCCCGTTTCTTTTTTGCAAATTTCTCCACGTCAAACTTACCGCTTGATGTGTTTGTCGTTGTAGCATCGCCGGGTCATTTTAACAAAACACGCTTACGCCAGTATGCCGTTGATGACATGGGCCGGTTTGACGCCGGTAAGCCGTTGCTCCAAGCCTTGAAACATGAAGCTGAACCGGCGATGGTCGATGCCCAACAGGTGCAGGATGGTGGCGTTCAGATCGCGAATGTGCACGGGATCTTCGACGATGTTGTACGCGTAGTCATCGGTCCGGCCATATTCAAAGACCGCCTTCACGCCGCCGGCCATCCAGATCGCAAAACACCTGCCATGATGATCGCAGCCGGCGCCGGGAATCGAACCCGGATGTTTCCAGTCGCAAATGGCGTGAATTACAGGCCCTGGTGGAGCGCGAACTCAAAGTGGCTGCACTGGCGCTGCACTCCGATGGCCCTGACGGGCACTCGCTGTCACCGGGCACACTGGAACTTGCCGAGTTGATCACGTGTTGGCCACAGCTGCCACAACCGATCCGTCAGGTCATTCTGACATTGGTGCGGTCGGTGGATTAAACCGCTGGGAATTGTTCAACATGATATATTAAGCCAGTTCTCCGATCAGTCTGCTGCCTGGCGATATCTAATGGCCCCCTCACCCCAAGGAAGCAAAGCCATGCCAACAATTCCCGGCGACAAACCTTGCCCCGAGTGCCGCCAAAAGTACGGCTCCAAATATAAATGCCAGAAGTGCGGGACGGTGCTTTGCACGAAATGTGGTGGTGGATCTTGTCCGAGCTGCGGAAGTACGCAAAAATCCACCAACTGGTGACGCAGCCATCAAGCAGGCGATGAACGATGAGCGTGCCCCAGATTTGTGTTTTCCCACAACATCATGTTCAGAAATGACTTATGGCCTAACTTCATCCGTCCGACGATAGGAGCCCCACATGTCCTCACCCCCGCCGCCGTCGAGCAAAAACTTTACGGTGCGGCCCTTAACATCGAGTTTCGGGGCGGAAATCGAAGGTGTGAATCTCGCTACGGAACTCAGCGACGCCGTCTTCAAAGAGATTTACGAAGCCTTCCTGCAATATCAAGTGCTCGTATTTCGCGACCAGGATTTTCCTTCCGAGCGTCAGTTGGAGTTCGGGCGACGCTTTGGCGAGCCGCAGGTCCACGTCTTGAATCAGTTCCATGATCGCCAGCACCCAGAACTATATCTCTTGTCCAATCTCGACGAGGACGGCAAGCCAGACGGCAAGCATCCTGACCCTGGCACGCTGTATTGGCACACCGACGGATCTTGGACGCGGCGCAGGACCATTGCCACGATGCTCTACAGCTTGGAGGTGCCGCGCCAAGGGGGCGAGACGCAATTGGCGGACATGTATCGAGCCTACGACGCGCTGACTGACGGTATGAAGATGCGGCTCCGTTCGCTCAAGGCGGTCCATCACCTCAACTTTCACAAGAAACGACGGGATCCCAATCCTTTGAGCGCTGAGCAGGTGCGAAAAGCTCCGCCAGTCGAACATCCAGTTGTGCGAATTCATCCTGAAACGGGAAAGCCGACGATCTACCTCGGCGATATGGCTGAAGACATCGTAGGAATGGAGTATGAGGAAGGCCGTGCTCTCATCGAACAGCTGAATGAGTTCATCACCCGCGCAAAATTCGTCTACTCGCACAGTTGGAGTCCTCGCGAACTGGTCGTATGGGACAATCGTTGTACCCTGCACCGCTCGACGACGTACGATACGGGGAGCGAACGACGGGTCATGCGCCGGCTGACAGTACTCGATAAGGAGCCGCTGTGAGCCAACCACAGAAACCAGCTGTGGTGTGAAATTACAATCTGGCTAAGACTTTAGCCGTTTGCAGCAGTTCATGTAGGAAAGGAATTATGAACCACGGATAAACGCGGATGGACACGGATAAATTGAAACCTGTCACAGGAGGTGATCGCAGGACTGCGAAAGCCGCAGGCACAACGAACGACATCGGAAGTCACAGCCATCGCGGCTTTTCCCCAAGCTCGCCAATCGTCGCACGTGGTTGATGGTCAAACTGGATCTGGAAGCTGTTGGCATCCCCTACCGCACCAGGGACGGCGTGGCCGACTTCCACGCCGCAGGCCGACACACCTACATCACAGCGCTTCTGAAAAACGGTACGTCGCTTCCGGAGGCCCGCCAACTGGCTCGACACTCCGATGTGAAGATGACGATGAACTATACCCACATCGGTCTTGAAGATCGGGCTAAGGCGGTTCAAAACCTGCCCACCGACCCGAAGTGGCTGCAAATGCGATGCATCTCGGGCGTCCCAGAGGGTCACTTGCAGTCATCCGACAAC
Source organism: Lacipirellulaceae bacterium (assembly GCA_965243695.1). Classification (GTDB taxonomy): domain Bacteria; phylum Planctomycetota; class Planctomycetia; order Pirellulales; family Lacipirellulaceae; genus JAKVCB01. The sequence continues at coordinate 508,449 of CBDEWC010000014.1, forward strand.
ACGGGTTGTCACTCGGAGGCTGCGGGGAGTGGTGACACAAGCCCTTGTGACGTGTCACCTTCAGTCACGCACAGACAAAAAAAGGCACCGCCAGTCACTGACGGTGCCCAAGTGGAGGCGGCGGGAATCGAACCCGCGTCCCGTGATCGCTCCACGCAAGCTTCTACGTGTGTAGTCGGACTCTTTAAATTTCGCCCTCTGGCACCCCTGCCGACCGGGTTACCTGACGGCTAGACGAGAACGGATTTAGCCACCGACGTACTCGACGTGACCGGCAGCGGTCCGGATTTGGTGACGGGCGTCCGGGTCAATCCGGCTATGACCCCTAGCCCGGGTCGCCTTTATTTAGGCGGCCAGTGCGTAATTGCTATTGGCAATTAACAAAGTGATCAGCTTTTTACGTGGCACATGCTGATCAACCACGACACGCCACTTACGCTTCATCAACCCGGTCGAACCCAGTTCGCCCCCGAATCGTGCGTAACTGTATAAGATCTATCTTATTCGACCAGGGGGCGTGAGAAAAGTGAGCCAAAAATTTTGGCCCCGCTGTCACGCTTGCTGGTATGGGGTCATCGGTGGCGGATCAATGCGGGAAATTCGGTCCCAGCGGCCCGGATTTTGTGGTCAGCGGCGCTCCAAAATACGCGGTCGCTTATGAAAGTGCGCTCAACTGGAATTGCCCGTTTCGCTTTCCCGTGGGGGCGTTGTGGCCGGTTGCAAGAAGGCTTTTTCCGGTTTTTCTGGTTCCTGTCGCGAAGCACGAGCCTCGTTCTTGGGGAGTTGGTTGAAAGCCCGGGTCAGGCCCTCCACCGTGATCGCCGGCCCGTCCACCTTGGCCCACTTGAGATTTGGCAGTTTTTCCAGCACCGAGAGTTTCGCGTCTGTTACCAGGTGAGAGTACATCGTGATTGACTCCAGCGACTCCCAGTTCGCCATGTGTTGAAATCCCCGGTCATCAATCTTGTTGAAACAGAGGGTCGCCTGCTTGAGTTGCTGCCAGTTGGCAAGCCTGGCAAGGCCGTCGCTGGTCACGCCCGTATCGCTCAGGACAAAAATTTCCAACCCGGTGAGTTTACCCAGCCCCTCACACCACTGGTCAGTGATGCCGGAACCCTCCAGCACCAGGTGACGAAGGTTTTTCAGCTGTGCCAGTTGGTGCCCACCAGGGTCACGGCACTCGTCGAATTTTAGGGCAACTTTCTCGAGCTTTGGCAGATTTTTTAAATGCACCAGGCCAGCCGTCGTGATCCGGGTGTCGTTCAAGTAAATCGCTTTGAGGTTGGGATGCCCGCTCAAAGCGGCCAGCCCCTGGTCATCGATCTGGGTGTCGTTTAGGGCAAGCGATTGAAGGCTGGTAATTTTACGCAGCGACTGCATGCCACTGCTGGTGACCTGGGTGCCGGACAACGTAAGGCGATTCAGTCCTTGGAGGTCCTCCAGGGAACGGAGCCCGTCGTCGGTGACTTGACTGTCGATCAGAGAGATATTACGCAGGGTGTGCATTCCAGTACACTGCGCAAGGACCCGATCGTCGACTTTGCGATTGCGCAAATCAAACAGGCTCCAGTTTGTATCGCTGACCGAATCGCGCGTCTCTGCCGGATAATTCAAGACGTCGGTCAAAACCACAAAATCTTCTTTTCCGACCAGCCAGGCAAGAAAAAAAGGGCCGTTGGCAGGTTGCGTTTGTGCGTAGCATTCGAGGCGGCGCAGCTGGTCAACGGCGCGGGCCGTGTGCCGAAAGGGGGCCAGGTAGAGATGTCGCGCGGTGAGCAGCAAACAACAGAGTATCACCATCAACAGCAGGGTGCGGAGCCCAAAGCGGGGCCATCGGCGCGTCTTTGTTTCAACCATTTTTAAACTCGGTACAACATGACAGCCACACACAGGACTGGCCAGATCTTCGGAGATCTTCACCAGCCCGGGAATTCATTGCGATTCTCAGCACACCCTTGCTTCCTGTGGGTGCCACGACCCTGCGTTTTGCAAGGTCGTAATTATGATAAAATACCTAAGCTGTGCAGGGGTGAACCCCGCACGATACCCTGGTAGCTTACCACACTCTATTATTTGCAGCTTCCAAGAGCCGGTGAACCCTATTTCTAGCGGTACGATTGTTTCAATCCAGGTGGGCCGTTCCCAGAAGTATGGGACCGAGGGCGCGGTCGATCCCCACCAGCAGCCTTGGATCACCGCTTTTTTCAAGCAGCCACTCGGTGGGCCGGTGTGGGTGACCCACACGAACATCGAGGGGGACCATCAGGCGGACCAAAAGCACCATGGCGGAGTGGACAAGGCGGTCCTGGCGTACTCGGCCGACCACCTTGACTTCTGGCGGAAGGAATTGGGGGTTGGCCAACTTGAGGCGGGGGCGTTTGGCGAGAATCTCACCATCGGCGGCCTGACCGAGGGAGATGTTTCTATTGGCGACACGTGGCGCGCGGGTGATGTTCTGTTTGAGGTTTCCCAGCCGCGGCAACCTTGTTGGAAGCTTGCCCGGCGGTGGCGCAGGAGTGACCTGGTTAAAAAAGTTGTGAACTCGGGCCACACCGGCTGGTACTTGCGCGTCCTGGAGGAGGGCACGCTCACGCCGGGCGACCCGATTGAGTTGGTTGAGCGGCCCTGTAGCGACTGGACGATTGCGCGCGCCAATGAGGTGTTTTACGCACGGGAAAGGCAGCAGGAAAAACAGCTCCTGGCCCAGGTCGCAGAGCTTTCGGCTGCCTGGAAGAGTGCGCTGCTTGGTTAGTTGCAGGTTTTCAGAACAGCATGGTACCAGACGTGGTACCAGACGTGGTACCAGAACAGTGTGGTATCAGATCCAGTATGGCGCCATCGGTGACGACAACCAACCGCAGCGGACTTAGCGGATGTCGCGCAGGATTTCTTCGGCCGCGTTTTTTCCGCAGGCGCCCATGACCCCGCCACCAGGGTGGCTGGCAGCGCCGCAAAGATAGAGACCACGGATCGGTGTGCGATGGTCGGCCCAGCCGGGTACCGGGCGGAAGAAAAACAACTGGTGAGCGCTCATCGCTCCTTGCATGATGTTTCCCCCGGTGATACCAAACGTGCGTTCCAGGTCCAGCGGGCTGAGCACCTGGCGGTGTTCAATGGCCGCGGGCACGTTAGGCGCGTACTGGGCAAGCGCCTCGACACAGCGGTCGGCAAACGACTCTTTGATATCGTCCCAGTTGCCCTCTGCCAGGCGGTAGGGGGCGAATTGGACAAACATGCTTAAAATATGTTTTCCCTCAGGTGCAATCGTGTGATCGACACTGGTGGGCATGGTCATTTCCAGGATTGGGTTTTCACTGGGACGACCATACTTGGCATCGTCGTAGGCTCGCTCCAGGTAGTCGAGCGAGGGACCCACGTGCATCGTACCGTGATGATGCGGCCCGACGCCGGCCGCATCGGCACAAGTAAAGCGGGGCGGTTCGGCAAGAGCCAGGTTCACTTTGGCCGAGGCCGAACTGTAGTCGATCCGGCTGATGGCCTGCAAAAAATCTTCAGGCAGTTCGGCCGGGTCGAGCATTTTTTCGAAGGTCAGGTGGGCATCGACACTCGAGGCGACGATTTTGGCTTCGAGCTGGGTCCCGTCCTCCAGTTGCACGCCGCAGGTTCGCCGACCGTTGGTGAGAATTGCCTGCACAGGAGACTCGCGGCGAATGGTCACCCCCATGTCTTCACAGGCTGCAGCGATGGCCTCCGAAAGACCTCCCATGCCACCTTGCACATAACCCCACACACCTCGCGCTCCGCCTGCCTCACCCATCACGTGGTGGAGCAGGACGTACGCGCTACCGGGTGAGCTGATGGAGAGGAATGCGCCGATGATCGCATCGGTAGCGAGCGTTGCTTTGAGAACATCGGACTTGAACCAACGATCGAGGATTGGGCGTGCGGCGCCGGTCAGCAGTTCGATAGCCTCTGGTTGATCGGTCCCGAGTTTGCTCATTGCCTGGTAAAGCGACCAAAGTTTTTTGGCATCGCGCATTTTCTTGCCGATGCCAATGCGGCGCCAACTTGAGGGCATCGGGAGCGGGTCGGGGGCCGCCTGGCTGAGGACCGGTTCCAGCACGGCTGCGATACGTTCCAGAAAGGCGTTGTATTTCGGGTAGGCGATGACGTCATCGGAACTGAACTTACCGATCTCGCGCTGGCAAAGTGCCGCATCGGGCCCCAGGAGCAAACTTTGCCCGTCCGGCAGCGGAGTGAATGACGAGGGGGATCGCGGTAGAATCGTTAGCCCATACTCTTTGAGTTTGAGTTCTCGAATGATTTGAGGCAGAAAGAGGCTAATAACGTAAGCAGCCGTGGAAACTTTGTAGCCGGGCCAGAGCTGCTCGGTGGCGGCGCAACCTCCCAGCACGTGCCGACGTTCGAGGACGCAAACACGCTTGCCTTCGCGGGCCAGGTAGCCGGCACAAACCAGTCCGTTGTGGCCACCACCAATAATAATGGCATCATACTTATTAGCGATCGACATCAACGTGCTCCATCACGGTTGCAGAATGACTTCCCATCGGTACCACAACACCAAGGATCAACACCGGTTTTGTCTTCACGACCAATGGGCTTGTGGCGGATTGCAATTAAAAAATCCAGAATCCACCGTCGGACACGATACTGTATTTGGCTTTTGCCCGGCAGGTCGAGTTCTTGTTTATATGCCGAATAACTTGCTGAGGGGACAACCGGCTTCGGCAAAAACGACTTCACTGGAAATCAGCGATTTCTCCAAAGAATATGGTTGTCGATGCCGAGTTCGCGCTGTTTGCCGTCGATGGCCTTTTTGAATTTCCGGGCATCAGTCGGGTAACCTGCGGTAGGTTTCAAGTTGGGCACGCGCGGGCACCAGAACTCGTTTACCGCTCGCATCGAGAGTTCGCGAAGATACTTGGCGGTCATCGAAGCGAGTGCCGTTGGCAGGAAAGACTCTCCCTTGGTACGAAAGCAGATTTCGACGGGCCCCCCATCGGCAACCTCTCCCTCCAGATGCGGTGGCACACCACCAGTTGTCGTCCCTTTCCATTGGTAACGGCTCTCGATTTTACCTTCACCGAGGGTTTGGATCCAAGGTTCAGGAAAATGATGTTGCAGCAACGCCAGGTAACGGTTGCGGGCACCATGCTTGTCACAAACAATGAACATCGAAGTTGCGTCCGGGTCGCCCGGGTCGACTGTGTGGGATAAACCGGGTGAAGTTTTCAAAAAGTCGACCAGTTGTCGTACGAGTGACAGTGTCACGTGTGAAAGAGCAGCACCTTTGCTGCCGTAGTACTGGACCAGGTCGTTGAATTCGCCGGGGAAGACAAGTCGGGCTTGGAGTTTTACCGGAATTGCCCCCGAGTCGTGACACCGTTCTTGCAGCTGCTTACTTAAATCGAAGATCCGGCTTTCGTCGGCACTGACCGGCAATTGGCACTCGTAGTTTTGGTGCCAGGGGAGTGGTGCCCGGCGACCGTCTGAATCAGCCTCCAGGACCCCCACCAGTTCCGTCCACGTTTGTGGAGCGGTCCGCATCATACGCAGGACCGTGTGTACACCAAGCTCCAGGCGTTCGGGTCCAACCGCCGGGGCGTAAAGTGTTTTTGAGTCAGCGATGGCAAGGTTTTTCCCGCCATCCCACTGGGGAACGACCACCGGGGCGAGCCGTTGGTAGAGATCGATTGCACCCAGATGGCTGAGGTCAGGTTGGCGCTGCGTGGCGACTGCCGTGGGACCAGACCTGGAGTCCTCGCCAAAAGTCGCCGGAGAAGACGACGTTTTGCACGCTTCAAGAGGGGTGGATTCAACCTGCCATGCGCTGGCAGCGACCACAAGTGGTCCCAGGTTGGGTCCATATCCCGCTTCATCAACACCGATCATCCATGCCATCGGAGTCAGTATAGCGTAAGTACGACCATTTTAAACAACGGCCCAGTGAGTTGGGGGGGGGTGGAATCTCCGGGGGTCGCCACTTGGGACCCTCATTCCGCATTCCCCCAGGGGAAGGCCTTCTGCTATGATCGGAGGATGAATTCTGAACCAACTCCTGACCGCTCCATGGGGCCTTCTGCGGCCACCAAATATCCGGAACTTCGAGCTTCTGACTTGGGGATGCCGCGACAACTACGGCGGCGGACGATTTTGCCGATCGTGTTGTTCGTTGCCACGTGTCTCTCAACGTTTTATGTGGGTACGGCTGATTGGAGACCGCAGACCAGCAGACGTATGCCCAAATGGGACACGTCATCCAGATGAATTGGAAACAGGGGCTGACCTATATGGGGGCCGTGTTGGCCATTCTTCTGACCCACGAAATGGGCCACTTTTTGCAAACGCTGCGGTACCAAATTCCGGCCAGCTATCCGCTTTGTATCCCGGTCCCTTTCAGCTTGATCGGGACGATGGGGGCGGTCATTAGCATGGACGGAATGCGCGCCAATCGAAAGCAGATATTCGATATTGGGATTGCTGGGCCCTTGGCGGGACTGGCGGTCGCCGTTCCGGTACTCTATTTCGGGGTCCAACAGCTTGATCTGGCAGTTCCCCCACGGGCGGGTGATATTCAGTTACACAACCCTATCGCGGTCCGCTGGATGATTGAATGGATTCACCCGCAGTGGGCAGATCGATCAGCCTGGGTGGCCGTTTCGCAGCTCAACGCATTTTTCATGGCCGGTTGGGTGGGAATGCTTATTACCGGTTTGAACATGTTGCCCATCAGCCAACTCGACGGTGGGCATACGATCTATGCACTCTTTGGCCGTGATGCACACAAATTAGCCCGAGCTTTTGTGATCGTCGCGATCATTTATGTCGTGATGTATTTGGACCAGGCAGCGATTTGGACGCCGATGTTGATTCTGGTGATCTTGATGGGGATCCATCATCCGCCCACCTCGGACGACAGCGTCGAACTGGACAATGTTCGCTGGATGATCGGAGTCGCTTCGCTGGCGATTCCCGTATTGTGTTTCCCACTTTTGGGACTGAAACAGTAGCGGGAAGCCAAACTCGTTCTAAGGGGTGTTGATCTCGCTGGCAGCCGCGGGCCTACCTAGGGAGCAAGGAGCAGTCGGCCAGGAGCGGCCAGAAAGCCTTTGACTTCGTTCAGGAATTGCGCTGCTCTAGCGCCGTCGACGATGCGATGGTCGTAAGTCAGCGACAGAGGCATGATCAACCGCGGTTGAAGTTCACCATCGACATACATGGGCAATTCTCGACTGCGACCAACCAGGAGGATGGCAACTTCTGGGGGATTGATGATTGGGGTTGAGTAGGTTCCACCAACGGAGCCCAGGTTGCTTATAGTAAAAGTGCCTCCGCGCAGGTCCTCGACGGCAAAACTTCCCAGGTGGGCCATTTCCGTGAGTCGGGCCAGTTCATGGGTAATTTGTGAAATCGTGAGTCGATCGGCGTCGCGCATCACTGGCACAATGAGGCCCCGATTTGTGTCGACGGCAATCCCGATATTTACATATTCCTTGTAAACGATTTGGTTGTTTTCGGTATCCACCGAGGCGTTGACAATTGGGTGTAACCGCAACGACGAGGAAATGGCCTTAATCAAAAAAGGCATCGAGGTGAGTTTAAGTCCTTGAGCAGCGTAGTCGGCTTTACTTTGTTGTCGCATGGCTTCCAGGGCCGATACGTCGACGTCGTCGAAGTTAGTCAGTTGCGGGATGGTGGAATAAGAGTTGAGCATATTACGCGCAATGGTTTGCCGTAATCGCGACATTTTTTCGACACGAACGGCTCCCTGCCCATCCGATTCCCGGATTCCCGGTGGCGTGATCCCGGCCGGTGCTGCAGTTGCTGCCTGCTGGTTGGCCGAACGGACGTAAGCCTGCACATCGTCGGCGGTAATTCGACCACTTTCTCCGGTAGGGTGAACACGGCGAAGATCGACACCAAGTTCTCTGGCCAGTCGACGGATTGCTGGACCTGCCGCTGCGGCCAGGTGAAGGTCGGTGGTGGCTTCGGTTGGTTCCTCAGTAGCCGGTGGTGGCACCGGTGCCATTGCCGGGACCACAGGTGGTGCCGACTGAGTGGTGTTGGGTGACGGTGGCACGTCTGCAGCGGGCGATGGTGCGGAAGCCAACGGTCCAGCAGCGGCAGGCGGTGCGGGTGCAACAGGTTCCAGAGCGGCTGGAGAGGTTGGAGGCGCCGAGCCTGAAGAATCTGCAGAGTTCTCCGCTGGGGCGGGCGCGTTAGTGGGTTCCAGTTCGAGAAGGGGTGAGCCGACTGAGATGGTGTCGCCTTCGACAACAAGAATCTTGGTGACTTTGCCCGCTTCGGGGCTGGGAACAGGCATGGTCGCTTTATCGGTTTCGACTTCGAGCAGATCTTGTTCAACTTCGATGAGATCTCCCACACTGACCATGATGGTGAGGACGTCACCCGACTCGATATTCTCTCCCAAATGGGGCAGGGTAATTTGGTTTGTCATAGCAGCGAACCAGGGGTAAGACTTGGAAAATGGAGTGACCGGCCACAGGCAGTTCACGCGAACAGCGGCGACGGTTTTTCCGGGTCAATATTCAGTGTTTTGATTGCCTCGGCGACAGTTTTTTTGTCGACTTTTCCTTGTTGGCTGAGTTGGTGGAGGGCGGCCAACGCGACGCATTCGGCATCGACTTCGAAATGGCGTCGTAGTGCTTCACGGGTCTCGCTGCGGCCCATTCCATCGGTACCGAGCGTCAATAGTCCGCCTGGGATCCAAGGGCTGATTTGCTCAGGCAGGCAGCGGAGGTAGTCGCTGGCCGCAACGCAGGGTCCGTCGACTCCGTTGAGTTGTTCTTCGAGATAAGAGACTCGCGGTGGTGCCAACGGGTTGAGCAGATTCCACCGCTGGCATTCGCCTGCGTCACGACGAAGTTCGGTCCAGCTGGTCACGCTCCACACATCACTGGAAATCCCGAATTTTTCAGCGAGTAGAGCTTGAGCTCGAGACACCTCGCGCAAGATGGCCCCCGAACCAAACAGTTGCACGCGGTGGGGACCGTCAGTATTGACGGTTGCCAGTTTATACATACCCCGAATAATACCTTCTTCGCAGCCAGCAGGCATTTCGGGCATGTGGTAGTTTTCGTTTTCGAGCGTGATGTAATAGATGGCTGTTTCACCATCTTCGTACATCCGTTTGAGCCCATCGAAGACGATTGTGGCGGTTTCGTAAGCGAATGCGGGGTCGTAGGCCCGCACCGTTGGGAAAGCAATTGCGTTGACCAGGCTATGCCCATCTTGGTGTTGCAAACCCTCGCCATTGAGGGTGGTTCGGCCGGCGGTGCCACCGAGCATGAAGCCTTTGGCCCGCATGTCGGCAGCTGCCCAGATCAAATCACCAATTCGCTGGAAGCCGAACATGGAGTAGTAAATAAACATCGGAATCATGTTGACGCCGTGCGACGCGTAAGCGGTACCAGCGGCATTGAACGAGGCCATCGAACCAGCTTCGGTGATTCCTTCTTCGAGCAATTGCCCATCCCGGGCTTCTTTGTAGAAAGCGATTTGATCGGAGTCGACCGGTTCGTAAAGTTGACCTCGGTGGGCATAAATGCCGATCTGGCGGAAGAGGCCTTCCATCCCGAAGGTGCGGGATTCGTCGGGAACGATGGGTACGATAAATTTCCCGATGTCCTTGTCTCGCAAGAGATCACTGAGCAGGCGAACAAAGCCCATCGTGGTCGACATTTCTTTGCCTTCGCCCTGACTGACCAGCTTTGCCATCGTTTTCGGGTAATCGGCCAGGCGAGGAACTTTCATCCGGACTGGCTTTGACGTCCGCGCGGGGACATAGCCTCCAAGCGCTTCGCGCCGCTCACGCAGGTATTGCATTTCAGGGCTATCTTCGGGCGGTTTGTAGAAGGGAGCACCCGAGACACGTTCATCGGAGATTGGGATGCCAAAACGTGTGCGGAACTCACGAAGTTCTGCTTCGTTGAGCTTCTTTTGGTTATGGGTCATGTTGCGGCCTTCGCCGCCCTCGCCCAACCCATAGCCTTTGATCGTTTTGGCAATGACCACCGTAGGTTTCCCTTTGCAGTCCATGGCCGCTTGATAGGCCGCAAAAACTTTCTCCGGATCGTGTCCTCCCCGGCGCATTTTTTGCAGTTTCTCGTCAGAGTAGTTTTGGACCAGTTCGAGCAATTCGGGATGTTCGCCAAAGAAATGTTCTCGGATATAGTCGCCATGGGAGACGATGTATTTCTGATACTGTCCGTCGACAACTTCCATCATGCGGGCAGCAAGCAGTCCTCGTTCATCCTGCTCCAGTAGCGGGTCCCAGTCGTCGCCCCAGATCACTTTGATGACATTCCAACCGGCTCCGCGAAACGCCCCTTCCAGTTCCTGGATGATTTTTCCGTTTCCTCGAACCGGTCCATCGAGTCGCTGGAGGTTGCAATTGATCACGAAAGTCAAGTTGTCGAGACGTTCGCGGGCAGCCAGCGTGATGGCACCGAGGGTTTCTGGTTCGTCACATTCGCCATCACCCAAAAAGGCCCACACACGTTTCTGCGAGGTGTCGAGGATGGATCGGTCGCGGAGGTATTCGTTAAAGCGAGCCTGGTAAATCGCCATGATGGGTGCGAGGCCCATCGAGACGGTGGGGAATTCCCAGAAATCGGGCATCAACCATGGGTGGGGATAGGAGGAGAGGCCTCCTTCGGGAGTCAATTCTCGTCGGAAGTTGATCAGGTGTTCCTTGGAGAGACGCCCTTCCAGATATGCCCGGGCGTACATTCCTGGGGACGCGTGTCCCTGGAAGTAAACCTGGTCCCCATCGTAACCACTTTCGCCGCGACCGCGGATGAAGTGATTGATGGCCACTTCACACAAGGTAGCCGACGAGGCAAATGTTGAGATGTGCCCCCCGATTCCGGCATGATCGCGGTTGGCCCGAGTGACCATGGCCATGGCATTCCACCGCACAAAGCTCTTGATGCGACGTTCTAATTCCCGATTGCCTGGATAAGGGGGTTGCCTGTCCCGAGGAATCGTATTGACGTAGGGTGTGGTTGCCGTGAAAGGCAGTTCCACACCATTGCGAACCGCCGACTCTTCGAGCACCGTCAAAAGCTGCTTGACACGTTCCGGGCCTTTACTCTCCAGCACATAGTCCAGCGATTCGAGCCATTCTTCCGTTTCGTTGGAATCGGAGTCATCGACAATCGACGATTTGGTTTTGTCAGCGTTGGCCATAAGGATGGTTCCTGTGGCACCGGTCAAGAAAGGTCGGTGGTGTTTCGTCTGGCTGGGTGTTGGCTTTATTTCCGCTTTGGTTTGTAGATTTCGGTTGCCAACCCGAGATGGACTTCTCCGGCAAAGGCCACTGTTTCGCTCAGGGTCGGATGTGGGTGGATCGATTCGGTCAGGTCACGTGTTGAACACCCCATTTCGATGGCAACAACCGCTTCGGCAATCAGTTCCCCCGCACCGGCGCCGACAATTCCGCAACCCAGGAGTCGATCGTTAGCTGGATCAATGAGCCACTTGGTCATTCCATCGGTCCGGCCAATAGCAATGGCGCGCCCACTAGCTTGCCACGGATAAACAGCAACCGCAACTTCACGGTTCTCGCGTTTGGCTGCTTCTTGCGTGAGACCTGCCCAGGCAATTTCGGGATCGGTAAACACAACGGCAGGTATGGCTGTTGCGTCAAAGGCAGCCGGCTCCCCGGCGAGGACCTCGGCCGCGACTTTGCCTTCATGGGATGCTTTGTGGGCGAGCATTGGTTCTCCGGCCACATCCCCAATAGCCATGATATGCGAATCGTCGGTTTGCTGCCGATCGTTGACGACCACAAATCCGTGGTCATTGATTTTAACGCCCGTATTCTCAAGGCCGATTCCTGAAGAAACGGGACGGCGCCCAACTGAGATCAAAACCCGATCGTATGAGTAAGTGCCGTTGAGTTCGGGACCTTCCATTTCCACTTCGACTTTTTTACCGGTCTCTTTCAGGCTGGTCACCTTGGTGCCGAGGTGAACATGGGCAAACCGCTGGCGAATGCGCTTTTCGAGTGGTTTGACAAGGTCGCGATCAGCGCCAGGTAAAAGGCCTTCGGTTAACTCAACGACCGAAACTTGCGAGCCTAGTTCCGAGTAGACCGTGCCCATCTCCAAACCGATGTAGCCGCCACCAATGACCAGCAGCGACTCAGGAATATCCTCCAGGGCCAAAGCGCCTGTCGAATCCAACACGCGGGGGGAATCGATGGCGAACATTTTGGGCATGGCTGGTACGGAACCAGTTGCCAGGATGCAATGGTCGAAGGTGATCCGTTCGGCGTCATAGCTGTCCGGATCGCCACCTTCGAGCTGTAGGGTTTGCGAATCGACGAAGATTCCTCGGGCGTGGATGCGGCGCACTTTACGCCGCTTGGCCAACTGGGCCAGCCCCCCCGAGAGAGTCTCGATGACGTTTTCTTTGCGGGCGCGGGTTTTGTCGATATTGATCTTCGGTTTGGGGAAGTCGACACCCCAATCGGCCATTTCCTCCGCCTCGCTTACCACCTTGGCCACATGCAATAATGCCTTCGACGGGATGCAGCCGCGCAACAGGCAGGTTCCACCAAGCCGCGAGTTGGCTTCGACCAGGGTAACCTCCATCCCCAAATCAGCGGCGAGAAAGGCGGCAGCGTATCCTCCTGGCCCTCCTCCCAAAACAACAACCTGTGAGTGCAGCGACATACCTAGTGGCTCGAGAGAGTTCAAATTGAGCGGTGCATGCAAAACTTATTGCCTGTCAAGTAGTTACCGCAACAAACAACCCAGTCTAGCGGACATTTGGACGATCGAAAATGGGGGTCCCTGCTCCAAAATTTAACTTCAGGCCTGTTATTCGTGGCCAGTGGACCACTCCTGCAGCCCGCAAACCAGGGTGGAGCAAAGTTTTTGGAGTTGGTTCTCAGAGATCACCAGGGGCGGGGTGAGGTAGACGACATCCTTGGTGGGACGAATAAGGACTCCCAACCGCCGATATTTTTCTATCAATTTTTCCCGGTGCTGAAGCTGTTGGAGTTGAACAACGCCGACCGCCCCCTGAACACGCACATCGACGACCCCTGGCAGTTCGCGGCACGGGGCGAGCCCTTGGCGAAGGATCGTCTCGATTTTCTGGACCTGAGCCAGTCGTGGCTCTGTCTCAAAAAGGTCGAGCGACGCCCCGGCGGCTGCGCAAGCAAGTGGATTGGCCATGAACGTGGGCCCGTGCATCAATGCGCTAGACTTGTCTTCCGCTAGAAAGGCCTCGAACACACCCGTGGTAGCAACGGCTGCTGCCATACCAATGGCACCACCGGTCAGAGATTTCCCAATACACATGATGTCGGGCACCACGTCCGCTTGTTGGCACGCGAACATGGTGCCAGTCCGACCAAAACCGGTAGCAATTTCGTCGGCAATCAGCAAAAGCCCATGCTGGTTACAAACCTGCCGAATCATGCTGAGCGATTCGGGGTTGTGAAATCGCATCCCGCCGGCACCCTGGATAAGTGGTTCGATAATTGCACCAGCCAGCTGATCGGCCCGCTCGGCGACGAATTTCTCGAAAGCTTGGCAATCTGTTGCGCTACGGGGAATTTTGTGCGGATATTGCTCGAGCAAAAACCCCTTGAAATGAGCGTGCATACTGTTGTCTGGATCACAGACTGACATCGCACCGCTGGTATCGCCGTGGTAAGAATTTTCGAAAGAGATGAACCGATTGCGACCAGCGAAACCCTGGTTCAGCCAATACTGCACTGCCATCTTCAGGGCGATTTCAACCGAGACAGATCCCGAGTCGGCAAAGAAGACATGGTTCAAGTCGCCGGGTAACAGTTGGCTCAGCCGTTTCGCCAGGCGTAAGGCGGGTTCATGGTGGATGCCGCCAAACATAATATGCGGCATGATTTTGAGTTGCCGTTCGATGGCGGCGATAATGTGTGGGTGGTTGTACCCGTGGCAGGCAGTCCACCACGACGCCACCCCGTCGATGAGCCGCTCACCCGAAGCGAGGGTCACATAAACCCCGTCGGTCGCTACGACGGGCCAGGGGACGCCAGCCGTTTTCATCTGGGTGTAGGGCATCCACACGTGGCGGGCACCGTCGCGTTGCCAGTCAGGTTGGTTTTGCATCAAAGATTGCCGTGCCAGGGAAGGGTTGTTGTTGCAAGTTTACTGGTCCGGTGGATCCCCACCAAACGCATCAGCGGTGTTCGTATCGTCTGGGGAGTTCGTTCACGAGCTTGGCAATCAGGATTATCAGATAGAACTGTCCGGTCACTGCTTGCATCCAGGTGACGGTTTGAGCGAGGGGGGTACGGGGCGTGATATCTCCATAGCCGAGGGTCGACATGGTTACGAAGCTGAAGTAAATCATCTGCGACTTGTCTGTCAGCGGCTGCCCACCGGCGGTGGTGCTGTCGAGCAACCGCTCCGTAAAGCGAAAGGATTCCGGCTCAATGGACTCAACAAGTCGATACCCGTATGCCCAGGTTAATCCAAGTAGCAGGTAGACGCAGATGGCCCCCAACACTGCATGAATACCAGGCATCCGGTCTTTGACGACCGCAATAAAGATCATGACAGCTGTAAATCCCAGGAAGATCAGGTCGACCATGAGGTGGATTTTAAAGAAGCCCAGTGAGTCGGAGGGACAAATCCACCCCAGGAGAATTGCTGCCAGGGCCAGCACCAATGCGACCGCACACACTGCTTTGCGGCGACGATTGGCAAGCACTCCCGTGAGAAATACGAGTGTCAGACAAACTGAGGAAAAAACCCGACTGGTTTGCTCGTGGGCAAACAGTGGCTGCAGGAAAAGTGTGGCGACCAGCGAAATGAGCAGCAACGCGTAACGATCGCCTCGTATCCAGGCAGGAAGAGAATCGAAGGGCACAGGGGTCACCTCGCAGCGTTTGCAGTTCAGAGAAATGTGTTGATCGCTGAAGCGGATTTAAAAGCGTGATTCGAAGGGAATGATTGTAATCCTCAACGGCGGCTTGGGATAGGATCATGATGCCCCGAGCACTGCCGGGACTGACGGCAGGATGCACGGCAGGCTACAATGTGGTGATGTCGGAATCGCGCCGTGAACGTTGGATGTTGATTACTGCTTCGCTGATGATCCTGGCGACCGTGGCGTTGGGGTTCGTGTTGTGGTTCACCCGAACCGTGATGATTCCATTCGTATTGGCGATTTTTGTGGTTGCGGTTGTAGCCCCACTCGCCGACTGGTTGGAGGTGAAGGCGAAATTTCGCCGTTGGTTATCGGTGCCACTGGTGATGGTATTGGTGTTGGTTGCGACCGTGGGTGTCTTGCTGCTGTTGACTTATACAGCCGGCGAGGTGGTCAAGGTGATTCCCCAGTATGGCAACAATGTGTTCGCGATTGCCGAACAGTGGGTTGCCGCTGTGGAATTGGAAGAACAGGATCAGACATCGAATTCCAGAGAGTCTCTGGCGGAAAACCGTGGCAACGAACTTCCGTCAGACACTTCTGAAACATCGACAACGACTCCAGAAGCGTCATCCCCTCCAGCGGCCGGCGCTGAGACAAGTGGAGCGACTGGTCCCGCACCGCACACCGTGGAGCAAGGATCCGAAAACGGCAGCAGGCAGGAGCCAAGGGCGACCAGGTCCGACAAGGCCAATCCTAGAAATGGCGCCAATCCTGGAAATGGCACCAATCTTGACAATGACTCTTCGCTTTTTGAACTCGATTGGCTGCAAAGATTTGTGGCGAACGCTTTGAGGCAGGCCAAGCAGGACTGGCAAGGCTACGTCCCACAGGCAATCTCCTGGCTCTTTGGGCAAGTCCAAACGATCGTTTCGACCGTTTCGACCTTTTTTCTGATGACGATCTTTGTCTTTTTCCTGCTAGTTGCCCGTGATCCAAGTCGCTTGCAGCTCAGCGGATACGCGGTCATCGAACGTCAAATGCGTCGTTACTTGATGATCAAGACGAGCATGTCGTCAATGACCGGAATTTTCGTCGGTGTTGTTCTCAGCATGCTGGGGATGCCACTTGCCGTGGTGTTCGGTGTGCTGACGTTCCTGCTCAATTTCATCCCCTCCATCGGGTCAATCATTGCCACATTGCTGCCCTTGCCGATTGCCTATGCCGAATTTGTGTTGAACCAGGATCCCCCCAGCCACGTGGCAACCGTGGCGGCTGTCGGGGCGGAGGATCACATGCCGCCTCACGTTCCATCCCCTCGAGAGGAGTTGCCGTCAACCGAGCAATCAGGTTGGTGGCAATTTCTGACCGAGTCAGGGTGGTTGCGTTTTCTGGCAATTTTGCTCATTCCCGGCAGCGTGCAGATTTTCATTGGCAACGTGATCGAACCTAGAGTGATGGGGGAAGGATTAGAACTCCATCCGGTCGTGATCTTGATTGCCTTGGTGTTCTGGGGACTGCTGTGGGGTCCCATGGGGGCGATTCTGGCCGTTCCCATCACCGCGGTGATCCGAATTGCCACGGCTCGTTTTGTTTCGCTGAAAATGGTTAGCGATGTCATGGCGGGCCGGTTGCCAGCCTGAGTGCCGGTAGCAAGGGGCCGCTGTTGGTTGTCGAGCCCGACTACAAAAAGCGCACTGAAAAACGCACCTTCGTTGGCGAAAATCCCTGCGGCTAATTCTCGAGCAGATGTCGCAGCGCTGGCTCAAGTTCGGGATAGGCGAACTGGTAGCCCGATTGGTGCAATCGATGAGGGGCCACGCGGGTGCTGGCGAGCAGCAAAGCATCGGCCATTTCGCCAAAAGCAAGCCGGGCTGCGAAGGCAGGCATGGGGAACAGGGTTGGCCGGCTGAGGACTCGCCCGAGCGTTTTGGTGAATTCGCGATTGGTGACCGGATGCGGGGCAACCGCGTTGACGGCGCCGTGCAACTGCTCATTCTCGAGCGCTGTCTCGATGGCGCCGACTACATCGTCCAACGCAATCCAACTCATGTACTGGTTGCCAGTTCCAATCACGCCGCCGGCTCCCAGCTTGAACGGCCGCAACATTTTTTTCAGGGCTCCGCCTTGATCGCTGAGGACCACGCCAATGCGCGGCTCAACAACGCGGATTCCTGCATTCCCGGCAGATTCGTTGGCAAGTTCCCACTGCTGACAAACCTGGGCCAGGAAGTCCGTGCCAGCCGGTCCTTCCTCACAAACCTCGTCAGTCCCCGTGTCTCCGTAATAGCCAATCGCCGAAGCGGTTACGAGTACCGCTGGTTTGTGCGGCAGGCCCGAGAGGGTTTCGGCCAGCAGGCGGGTGCTTTCGATGCGGCTGTCACGAATCTGCTTTTTGACCTCATCCGTCCAGCGGCAAGCAATATTTTTTCCACCCAGGTGTACCACCGCGTCGATGCCATCGAGCTTGGAAGCTTCGATCGCACGGCTCGTGGGATGCCAGTAAATCTCTCGATCGTGATCCCGGACCGTACGGCGCACCATTGGCCGAACCTGGTGGCCTTTCGCCTCCAGCGATTCAACCAGAGCCGTACCGACCAAACCGGTCGATCCCGTGACAGCAATTTGCATGCGTTTTACCTGAGGATGTTTTTGCCAGGTTTCATGGTTTCGTCACTTGTCCATTTTGCTTTATAGAGATCCTAAGCAGTATAGGGACCAATACAGCCCCGGAAAGGGTCCAAATGGGAATGGCCACAAGGGGGCTGACCAGGGGGCGGATGGCGCCCAGCCAGGCGGCAAGCGGGTAGCCGACCGCTGCCCCGCCGGCACCTAGTAAGGCGGCCGATAGGAGGAGCCGATTTGGGGTCCAGCGGGCAAGCGTCGCAGCCGCAAGTCCTGCTTGGACCCAAATGGCCGTGATCCACAGAGGACAGAGAAGCTGGCTCTGAAACGATTCGACAGGAACATAAATTCCGGCGCGAATCATCACGCTTTCAGCCACGGTACCAACGACCCCGAAGGTGCAGACGATGCGAAGTTGCTGCAGCGGATGGGTCCAGGTGAACGCAGTGACAATCAAGAGCACAGCGACAACGACTGGTCCCAGAAACGGTATGCCTTCCGACGCGCCGTACACCGAGGCTTGCCAGCCGAGCAGGAAAGCGACAATCGTTGTTGCAAGTTGTATGGCCATCGGGTGAGCGCTTAACCTGGGGCTTCATCAAGCGCGGCTGTTTTTGCGAAGAACAGGCTCGCGGCAGCTCATGTTCGTTTCTGCTGATATTCGCGACTAGCCTGCTGGAGGATCTGGCGCTCACGATTCGTCAGACTGTTTTGGCCATGTTGCTGGATCTTGCGAAGAATATCATCCACTTCGGTTTCGGAATCCCCCGTGGCAGCATCGCTGGGATCGTGCACGCGCAACCTGGGTCGCCGCCGCAATTTGGGAAGTGAAAAATTGCCGGACAAAAACTTGGAGAAGCGCCAGTGGAGCCGAAAATAAAGAAACCCGAAGAGTGCTCCTCCGAGGTGGGCCGTGTAGGCAACGTTGCTTTCGCCACTGCGATCTGATGCTCCCAACAGGTCCATGACGACCATCACGACTGCAAACACCCAGGCAGGCATCGGAATGACGAACATGAACAACAGTTTTTGATGGGGAAATGAGAAGGCGAACAAAATCAAAACCGCGGCAATTCCCCCTGAGGCACCAAGCATCGGCAGCGACGATTTTCCATCGGCAAACAAATCGGTGAGGTTCCAGCAGATTCCCGCAAAGATAATAGCGACAAGATAAAACAACAAATACTCGCGTTGCCCGTAGCGTTGTTCCACGGCGCGTCCGAACATCCACAAGGCGAACATATTGAACAAGATGTGCTTGAGGTCACGAGGGCTGTGCAGAAATCCGTAAGTCAAAAGTTCAAAGACCTTCCACGGCTGCTGAAACCAATTCGCATGCAGCATGAACAAATTGGTGAACCCACCGCCGAGAAATAATTGAACCCCGTAAATGCAGAAGGTAAAAATGACGATCTTGGTCGTCAGCGACCACGTTCCGCCCAAGTGCACCCCGGGTGGCCGATTGTAGGTATCGCGTCCGTAATCTCGATCGTAGATACCCATGGGGATTGTTAAAGGGTGGTAGAGATGTGGCAGGTTTTCGTCGCAAATCCTGCGTTTTCAAGGAAATGGAAATCGGCGTGGCCAGAGACACGACGGCACGTGGCACGGACTTGCCGGGCGGTGACAGGCGACCTGACTGGCCCTAACCATAGTGTATGCGGTCGCTACAAAAAAGTGCAGCAAAAAGAAATCGGTGGTCCCGAGACCGCAATACGCCAGCAGGCTGCGAAAGAAAATCCCTTGTCAAAACTGGTCAAGGGGTTGCGCCCAAGGTATCGGACGCCGGCTGGGCTTTTGTTTGCTGATCAATCCATTCGCGGAGTGCTTGCTGCTTGCGGGTGAGTTCATCGGCCTGTTGATGATTGTCGCGAAGTGTCTCTTCGAACAGTTTGCGTCCTACCCCGACTTGATTCTCAAGGGCAGTAAGCAGTTTTTCGATCGCATTACGGTCTTTCTTCATGCCGGTCAGGTCTACGTCCAGCTTCTCAACCTCCACTTCACGAGAGGCCTCCAGTTGCTTGGCGCCAGTGAGTGTTAAAACAAGTTTTTCATTATCTTTTTCGACAGCTGACGATTCGGTGAGCAAATTCACGCGGTCACGGGCCAACTCTTGAAAGAGATAGCTGTAGTCACGCAGGGCCCGCTGGTAACGTTCTTCGGTGGTGGCTCCCTCAGCCGATTCTGGACCGAGCATTTGTCCTGTCTCATCAAAGTCGGCCAGATGCCACTGGTCATCATCCGCGGTTGCTTCGCCGCCATGCCGGATGTACTCCGCAACAGATTCGGCGGGCAAAAATTGTGCAAGTTGGTCGTCCGTCAATGGTTCAAAGGGTTGGTGTTCGTCGACTGGCATACTTTCATAGATGACCCAAGGTCCTTGACTTGCCCTGATGCGGTTGAGCTGAGAGTCGTCCAATTCCGAGACCGACTTCAGAGAAATGACATCCGGTCCGGCCTCTGCCACACGAAACTCTCCCAGGTACTGAGGGCCGCTCGAGGGATTCCCTTGTTCGAACAAGTAGACAATCGTATTGGGATCAACTCCGTGTGGTTTGGGAAATTCGATCCCTACCGCCTGGGTTCTGTTCTCAGGATCATAGGGGCCCGTGGGACTGGTGTTGCGCCAAACACGGCCACGCAGTCGGGTTCGCAAATGGAGGTTGTGATCAAGAAATCGGATGCTTTTAAATTCACTGGGATCATCAGGTACGCGAACCTCGCTTTGTGACAAGCGGCCAAGCACCTGCGAGTCCTGTGTACCGTTTTTTAGAGCCTGGTTGCGTTCGGTGTAGTCCACCAATTCTTTGTCCAATTTGACAATTTGCTTGCCATACGCTGCGCGGATGCGAACGACTTCAGCCTCCAGGACGATATAGAGGATGGTTGAAAGAAACACCAACACCATGAGCGTCACGTTTGCCCAGTGCCAAGTGCGAGATGCAAAATAGGCGGCGACAAACGTTCCGATTGCCAGCAACAGAATGACTAACCAGGCCCAAAAATCCATCGAGTATTTTTCTTCTCAAATATCGGAATCGTAGTAACATCTGAATCGTCGTGACAGCGTAAGAAGCTGCTACTATCGATCATAAGTGGCCCTTTCCCGAAGGTCAACTAAACGAGCCGTGACGTGCATGATCCCTACAGGCGTTACGACCACCCGGCACCAGCAATCAGGGGCCCAATAACTAGGGTCCCAGTTGAGCCAGCGTTGCCAATAACTGGTCGATCATTTCGGGGGTGTGAGTCGTCGAAAGACTAACTCGCAGCAGCGATTCACCTGGGGGTACGGTCGGCGGGCGAATGGCCGGAACAAAAAATCCGGCGTTTTGCAGGGCTGCGGAAAGTTCAGTAGCCGATTTTGCTGAGCCGACCATGAGCGGCACAATTTGGCTCGTCGAGTTTCCAGTATTCCAACCAAGTTTGCTTGCCTCCTGGCGAAAATAGGAGGCCCTTTTGAGCAACGCTTCGCGCAACTTGGGTGCGGTTTCTACGATGTGAATTGCCGCCTGCGAGGCAGCGCTGGCGGCTTCAGGTTGGGCCGTGGAAAACGCGTAAGAGCGCGCCCGATTGAGCAACCAATCAATGAGTTTTTGCGACCCGGAAACGAATCCACCTGTCGAACCGAGAGCTTTGCTCAGGGTGCCGACACGAATCTGCACCTTCTGTTCAAGATCAACGCGGCCGGTCTGTTGGGCGACGTGTTCAACAACGCCCCGCCCGCGCCGACCAAAGACTCCCGTTGCATGGGCTTCGTCAACCATGAGCATCGCCTGGTAGTCTGTGGCCAGGTCAACCAGTTTTTCAATCGGGGCCAGGTTTCCATCCATACTGAAGAGGCTGTCGGTGACAATAAGTCGACGACCTTTTGTATTGGATTGTGAGAGGAGTTGGCCCAACGCATCACAGTCGCGGTGCGGGTAAATGAAACAGGTTGCGGACGAGAGCCGACAGCCATCGATAATGCTGGCGTGATTTTTCGCATCACTAAAGATCACATCATTTTTGCCGACCAAGGCGGCGATGGTCCCGCTGTTTGCTGCGAATCCGGAAGGGAATACCAGTGCCGCTTCGGTGCCTTCAAAACGTGCAATTTCCGTTTCTAACTCGGCCTGCGCGGTTGCTCGACCGGTGATCAGCGGGCTGGCACCACTACCCCAACCGGCAGCCGCCATGGTTTCCCCGGCAGCCGCCGCGAGACGTGGATCGCTGGCCAAGCCAAGGTAGTCATTCGAACTGAAATCGATGAGTGAGTCTCCAGAGATCGTTATTCGGGCACCCCGTGGCCCTTCGCGCACGAGCAGCCGACGTCGCAGCCCGTCCCGTTCGAGCCGGGCAAGTTCTGTATCAATCCACATCAACGGGTCTTGTTGCCAGGCGGGCATGTTCAAGCTTGCGAGGTTCTGATTTGAACGTGTGCCACGGCCCATTTCGAGAGAGGTCGGTTTTTGCCGGGCGACATCTGAGAAAAAACAAGCCGGGTTAGTTAGCATCCCGCTGAGATTCTACCCGAGCATTGCCACTAGCTCACGCCCCAATTTGACATTCGCATCCCCGAGCGGAACAATGTGAAGGAACTTTTCGCTCTCCGATCGCGTCTCAATTGAAAATAGTAGCGTGAAAGATGACTTCCAGTTCGTAGAGGCAGCACTTGCTGGGCAAAAAGAAGCTTTTGGCCAGTTGGTGGAGCGGTATCAAGATCGCCTGATCCATGCGATCAGCGGGTATCTTGGTTCGGTCGAAGAAGCCCACGACGTGGCGCAGGACGCTTTTGTCCAGGCTTACACCCGGTTGGCATCGTTTCGCGGCGAGGCGGCGTTTTACACCTGGCTTTACCGGATTGCCTTCAATTTGGCGATGACCCGCGTCCGCCGCCGCCGTCCGATGCAGTCCCTTGATCAAGCAAAAGATCGCTTGGGAAATGAGCCAATCGATTTGGGAGCAACAGCCGAAACGGGCATTTTGCGAGAGGAACAAGCCCGCGTGGTGCATATGGCACTGGGTCAACTTGATGAGGAGTTTCGACAAGTGCTAGTGTTACGTGAGTTGGAGGGATGCACCTACGACCAAATTGCCCAGATTCTCGAGATTCCGGTCGGGACGGTTCGCAGCCGTTTGTACCGGGCGCGAATTCAACTCCGCGATCATCTGGCTCCTTGGCTGGCTGTGGAGATGGGCGAAACCGATCCACAGCAAACCATTCCCAAAAAACAGTCCGATAGCAAAACACCATAAATGGATCGCCGGCGCTGCCGGCGGTAACAGCGATGGCTGATCCAAAATCACCCGATGAATTACCCGGCGAACTGCTGAGTGCGTACTTGGATGATGCACTCTCGAGCGAAGAGCGGATCCAAATCGAGCAGCATCTGCTTGCTCACCCGGAGGCACAGCAGCAACTTGACCAATTGCGGGCCGTCTCATCGTTCGTGCGCCGACTTCCTCCGCAGCCTGCCCGAGCCGATTTGCGAGATTCGGTTTTGAAGAGAATCGAGAGGCAACAGGGTGGCACCGAACAGATCGTAAAGCCGAAGCTGACTATTGGGCGCTCACCCCGCGGTTGGATTTGGGCAGGCCTGGCGGTGGCCGCGTCGATTGCGCTGATGATCTACCAGGAGCGATCGAATCTCAATCCGCCCAACTCGGACTTGGCGCACCGTTCCATGCAGGGACCCAAAAATCCCAGCCATGATTATCTGCAGTGGACAAACCCTCAAGCGGGGGAACCGTCCGGGAATGAAGCCTTTGATGAAATCGGGGTCGCCTCGAGTTCAGCAAACCGGGCACAAGCCAGGGATGTGGAACCACTGGCGGGTGTATCAAAGCAGGAATTCTTTATGACACCTTCCGAAGGTGACGGTTCGGCCAACCCCCCGACTTTGGTCGTGCAAGTCGTCATGCCGGCTAGTGCACGTCGGAACGGTACTTTCGAAACTCTGCTTGCGAGCGAGGGGCTGATCGATCGGGCGGACCTGGAAGCTTCCAGGGAATTGAAAACCGAGCAGCATTTCTTTATCGACCAGGGGGCTCGCAATGCAATCGGAGTCAGAACTGACAATCTTGACGAAACAGCGCATGCTGAAAATCGAAAGCGCGGCTTGGGTCGTATTGCGGAGGAGAACGCCGAGTTTTCCGCGAGGTTTTCTGGGACACCGGCAGAACTGCCTGCTGAGGGGCAATCGTTCAGCGACGGTGGCGAATCGGTGGAGGTGATCATGGTCGAGGCACCCAAGGCCAATGTTTTGTCTTGCCTGGAAAAAATCCAAAGTGATGAACGCAATTTCGTGGCGATTGAGGTGGACATGCTAAAAGGACAACCCAGTGCCCGCCGTGCCGTTGGCCGAACGGACAAAACGGTGAACAGATATGCGGAAGAAGATTCGTCCTGGATTGGGCGGCGGCAGTTCAATCGCGGCCAAATCCCCCCTGCGCAACGATTCCTTCAGCCAGCAAAAGAAAGGGTTCGTCCACCAGCTCTGGCCAAAGCTGGCAAACCTCAGCCCCCAGGGGTGGGCAACTTGTCCGCTACCGAACCGAGCGTTACGAAAGCCCAGCGGAAGGCCATTGCCCGATCGCCGTTGGTCGGCGACAATTTGATCCAAGTGGTCTTTGTGCTTGGCACGTCTGCCCCACCAGAATCGGTTTCAACGCAACCGGATTTGCAGGAGTAAAGTCCACAACGAAGCGGTGCAGCCACAGTGAATTTGTATAAAAGTGAATTTGTATCAAACTGTGAAGTTGTATAAAGCTACAGGTAGAGAGGCTTGATTTGGGTGGCAAGCCGGGGAAATCCAGCGGAAAAAATAGGAGTGATTCATGGCTGACGTGAAAATTCGGATTCGGCCCAATGGCCCGTTTCTTGTAGAGGGAGCAGTGGAGTTAACCGATTCGGCAGGTAATGCTTATCCCTTGAGTCCCGACAAGCCGGCGATTGCCCTGTGCCGTTGTGGGGCCTCAAAGGACCGACCTTTCTGTGACGGTTCGCATCGTGCCAGCGGATTTGAGTCGGATGAGCGGGCTCCATCCGGTTAAGGCGTGATATGCCACAACCGGTCTGATATTTTGCCAAAGGGCGTATCAGGCCGTTGTTGAGTTGGCACAAAAAAGTGCCGGAGAGGTCGGCTGGCCATTTTTTGTTCACCACCGGTCGAGCGCATTCGACAACTTTTCCCCAGGGTCCCTCGTGGTGGCCATCGGCCGGATTGCTCCCTAAGTGGGGCTGTTTTCCCGTGGTAATCGTCAATTTGGCGGGTTGGCTGCGGCAAGATTTCAACCGGTCACCAGGGAGCATTTGACGGTTCTGCACCCAGTCGTGCTACATTCGGTGGCTCGACCGTTGTTGATTGGAGAGCCGGTTTGGTGCCGGGCCACGCCATTTTAGTTTTGGCTTGGCGCAATGCCTCTCATTCTTAAGAAAACATCATGGAGGTGCTGCACGGATGCCCCAAACAGAAAAATCTTCTGCAGATCAAGGCAGCGGACCTTTGGGTGCGACAACCCTTGAATCGCTTGCGAATGCATCGGGCCAATACATCAACCAGTGGAACCGGCTGGTGAGCACCACTAACTGGGAAAAAGGCCAGATTATTTGCGAGTGGCGGGAAGCGATTGAAAAAGAGGGTTTGCCCGCAACCGAGTGCGCGGATGAAAAATGGGCCAGCCTGGTGGGCGGTGTCACAGGTCAGCACGTGGGTAGGCTGCGCCGGGTTCATCAAGAGTTTGGCAAAGTGTGGGAAGAGTACCCCGGCTTGTTTTGGAGTCATTTTCAGATAGCGACCGAGTGGGATGACTCGGAGATGTGGCTTGAGGGGGCGGTCCAGCACGGCTGGTCGGTTTCGCAAATGCGTGGGAGGCGTTGGGAAGCCCACGGCGCGCCCGAGGAACTCAAGCCTCGTGAAGAAGAAATCATGCTCACCGAAATGGACGAAGGCGCAGAAGTTGCTGATGATTGGGTAACTCCCGCCACTTCAACGACGGCCAGCGTTCGGGACCCGGACGACGCGAGTGCAATCGAAAATGACAACTCAGAGTCCAAGAGCGAAGACGCAAGTTCTCCAGCCAAACGGACCAAAGCCCAGGGCCCGACGGGAGATACACATGAACCTACAAAGCTGGCGCGGAAACGTCCGTTTGCGAATCTTCCTGATTTGCCAGACGATGTCGCCGAGGCTTTTGAGCAATTCAAATTGGTGATTTTGGCCCATAAGATGACGGACTGGAGTGACATTTCGCGAGACGACCTGCTAGCGAGCCTTGATGCGCTGAAAGAACTGGCTGTGATTTCCGGAGACCGTTGATTTCCAAAAGACCGTTTGTGAGTCTGGCAGCGCCGACAGCACCATTTGCCAGTGCCTGGGTGCCTACCCGGCTGCAGCAAACATTTCGGCATAGTCGAGCACCCACAGTTCGACCAGTTTGTGGAAGCTCTCTTCGTCAACTTCGTTGAGTCGCTGGAAGTTTTTGCGACTGAACGACTCGCGGTTGTGAACCGTCCCTTTGGCGATCAGTTCTAGAACGTGATATTTGTTGAAGGGGCTGACGACGAGCGTAAGTCGGCTGAAATAATTCTCGCGATGCCCCTTGGCGATCTTGATATCATCCCGGTTGACGGCAGCTCCCCAACCGGTGTCATCGACGATTGTTTCGAAGCGAAAGCCGGGGATATTATCAGCGAGTTGTTTAAGGCAAACTTCGATGTATTCGGTCAGAACGAGTCGATGGTTGGAGTGGAGCCGCTTCCACTCTTCTTCACTGAGTGCTTTGGCTTGTTCCTGGCGGAGCTTTTCATCTCGCGCCCGCTGGCCCCGCTCTGCCGCTTTCTGAAGTCGTGATCGAAAATCCATAGACCCATGAATAACCGATTCTGCGCAAAGGGGGAAGCCCTAGCCGACGGTTCTCTTGTGAAGACGCGCTGAACCTGGGTGAGAGTTTTCAAGAGAGGTTGATGCAGTGCAGCAAGATTCCATCACCATGAAGCTGGAAAGCCATTCGGTTGTCGCCAGCAGCGCCGATGCGCAAAGCCGACTGTTCGTCAACCGATGCCGGTCGAAATGGTTTTGAAGTCACGCTGGGGCTGGACTCGCCTGGTGGATGAGAACTTTGCGATTTCCTGGCAGCGTTTGCGGGTAGTGTCTCTTTTGGGCAGCGCCGCATGCTTGACAAAAAAAGAACCGTCAAGCGGTGAAACAGAAATGATCGCACTCATAAATTCTGGCGAAGAGGTCTATTTTTTAGAAGGGCCGGGCGGGTCGGATTTTTTCTGGTGATACTGCAACAGGTCGCCAAAGGATCGCATTGATTCCTTGCCTTCTTCCATCTCTTTGGTGATGGGCACGCGGTTCTTGGAAGCCCGTTTTTCGAAAGAGCGCGGACCGGTCGGGCGGGATGAAGGGCGTTGCCCTTTTTTGCCATGGGGCCGCTTTGAGCCATTGTTGGCAGAGCGTTTCTTGCCACGTTGGGGAGGACGTTCAGATTTTTGTTTCTCAGCGGAACCTCGCCGGGATTGTTGTTTTGAGCGTCGTTGTTCGGGCGGTTTTTCGGTACCAGGTTCGATCATCGTCAGCGCGACGCGGTGGCGCTCCTGATCAATCGAGGCAACCCAGATTCTCACCTGGTCTCCGACTGCAATTGCGGAATGGGGGTCGCGAACAAAACCATTACTAAGTTGGCTGATATGCACCAAACTACTATCGGGGAGTCCGACATCAACAAATGCTCCGAAGTCGACGACATTCAGGACGGTACCTCGCAACTCCATGCCAGGCTGGAGCTGTTCAAACTTGATAATATCGCGACGAAAGATAGGCGGAGGTAAATCATCGCGCGGATCACGGCCTGGTTTAGACAGCGAATCGAGCATGTTTTCCAGGGTAAATTTCCCAATTTCTAATTCCAGCGCGAGTGCTTCCCGGTTGAGTTGGGACTTTTGTTTCAGCTGGTCTACAAAGGTTTTGCCAGTGAGTTCTGTCGGGGCGATGGACAGTTTCTCCAGCAATTTTGTGGTCGTCGCGTAGTTCTCGGGGTGGATCCAGGTTCCATCGAGCGGATTGTCTCCGCCTTCGATCTTGAGGAAACCGGCGGCTTGAACAAACGTTGCATCACCCAGGCTACTGACTTCCAACAGCTGGGCTCGATTACGAAAAGAGCCATGCTGCTGGCGATGTTCGTAAACTTTTCTGGCCGTCAATTGGTTCATGCCAGAAACATAGCGCAACAGTGCTGCACTAGCTGTATTCAAGTCGACACCCACATAACTCACACACGATTGAACCACTTCATCGAGCATATCGCTCAAATGCCTTGCTTTGGCATCGTGCTGGTAGAGCCCGACGCCAATGCTGGCAGGATCGATTTTCACGAATTCGCTCAGGGGATCCTGCAGGCGACGCCCTATTGAAACGGCACTGCGTTGCATTGGATTGCAATCGGGTAATTCCTCACGGCCAATTTCGCTGGTGGAATAGACACTTGCACCGGCCTCATTGACGATGATGTATTCCACGTCCTGGCCTTGGAGTTCGTCGCCCAAAATCGTGGCAATGAGTTCCTCGGTTTGTCGGCAAGCAGTGCCGTTGCCGATGGCGACGACCTGGAGCTGGTGTTGGCGGATGAGTTCGACAATTTTGTCGCGTGCGGTTTTTGTCTTTTCTTCACTCCCAATGATGTGAACCAGGCCATGGTCCAGCAGTTCACCTGTTTCGTTGAGCGCCGCCAGTTTGCATCCCGCCTTGAACCCCGGATCAATAGCCAGCACGCGACGACCCGGCATGGGTGGTTGCAACAACAGATTTCGAAGGTTTTTGGCAAACACCGAAATGGCATGCGTTTCCGCTTTTTCAGATATCTCGCGACGCGTTTCCCGTTCAAGACTTGGCAGTAACAGGCGGTTGACCATGTCCTTCGTACAGCCGGTCAGGAAATCTTTGTGTTCATGATCCGTTTTGACAAGCAGATCCGTTGCGAGTTGGCAGATTGCACCTTCGTCGACTTCTACCTTGACACGGAGGACTTTCGCTTTTTCCCCGCGATTGATTGCCAGGACTCGGTGTGGAGGAATTCGATGCGCGTGTTCCCGGTAGTCGAGGTAGTCCTTGTATTGACTGTTCTTCTTTTCGTTATCTCCAAGTTTAGCGCTGCGGAGTTGCCCACTGCTGCGGTAGAGTTTGCGAATCTTGCCCCGCACGTCGGCTCGTTCGCTGAACCGCTCGGTGAGGACATGTCCCGCACCAAGCAGTGCGGTGGCAACATCATTAATTCCCTTGTCTTCGTTCACAAAGTCGGCAGCACGCTTGTCGAGATCGACACAGTTGGGCGCTTCGGCAAGGATTTCTTCAGCCAGGGGACCCAGCCCTGCGTCGCGGGCTTTGCTTGCCAGCGACTCTTTTTTGGGTTTGAAGGGAAGATAGAGGTCCTCCAGTCGCTTGAGATCCGCCGCCTTTTCAATTTGTGAGCGGAGGTCCTCTGTCAATTTATTTTGTGATTTAACCGACCGCAGGATTGTTTGTTTGCGATCGAAGAGCTGTCGATGCTGTCTCAAGACATTTTGCACCCGACTGATTTGTTGCTCGTCGAGTCCACCCGTTTGATCCTGCCGGTAAC
Source organism: Lacipirellulaceae bacterium (assembly GCA_965243695.1). Taxonomy (GTDB): domain Bacteria; phylum Planctomycetota; class Planctomycetia; order Pirellulales; family Lacipirellulaceae; genus JAKVCB01. Next base: position 537,549 of record CBDEWC010000014.1, read on the forward strand.
GCGTGATAAATGGCACCGTATTGCCTTCATCAAGCAGACGCACCGTTTCTGTGACCGACCGTTCAGGCAGGTCCAATTTGCGCGTGAGTTGAGAGATGTCCAGTGCAGTGCAATCTGACATGGGGGCGGGTGAGAGTTCGGTTTGAACCGACGGTCATTTTTGTTGAGAAAGAAAAATACCTTCGTCAAGCAGGTGTTTTTGGTGTCCGCCGCTGAAAAAACACTACTTCTCTACCAAGGATGGAATAACACAATCGAAACCAGCAACGTTGGAACAATTTTATAACGACCGCACCCCAAGGGGGCCATGGTTGTCCCTTGCCAGCAGGTTTGGTATCTCATGCCTGACTAACCACAAAAATCAACGAAGCCGCAACACGCGAAGGATATTCTTGATGGTTTGTCCAATGCTGTCATCGCGACCCAGGAAGCGGTTTGATGAATTTATGCGGTTTGATGAATCTATGTGGCTTCCTGAAACTATATCGCCAACTGCCTTGCACTCCCTAAACAACCAGTTCTTCCTTTTCTGTGCTAGTTCAGCAAGCTGGCATTTTTCTGTAACTAAAACGGGCTGTCAAGTTTTGGTGATCTTCCCGAATAAGGTGATTCCCACCGGACAACAGGAGCAATGCAAGCAAACCCTGCAGCTATGATAGCACGTGCATACGGCAGATGCTAAAATTCTCCGCAAATTGGTCAAACCCGCAAGATGCAAAATGCCGATACAGCCTGACAGGAGGGGGGACTTTACGCATTGGACGATGCAGCACGACGCTGCACGCACCGCTTTTCCCCCCTTGGCGTGTAAGGAAGCAGTTATGGTTCCCATTCAGCTACGAATTTTTCGCGGACCAGAAGAACAAGAACCACAGCACTCTGTCAGTACAGCGGGTACGGCTCGGCCGTGCGTCACGCTGGCTTTGAGCGAGGTGCTTCCCGCACTTAGCGACGCTATCGAGACTGGCCGTGGATGGGTCGAAGACTTTTCTGACGATGAAATCACGATTTCGTCCGACCTGTACGAAGTGCTGATGTCTTATCGCTACTTCCGCCCTGTCGCTTAGTCGACCCAGATGCCCTGTCGCTTAGTCGACCCAGATGCCCTGTCGCTTAGTCGACCCAGGTGCCCTGTCGCTTAGTCGACCCAGATGCCCTGTCGCTTAGTCGACCCAGGTGCCCTGTCGCTTAGTCGATCCAGGTGCCCTGTCGCTTAGTCGACCCAGATGCCCTGTCGCTTAGTCGACCCAGATGCCCTGTCGCTTAGTCGACCCAGATGCCCTGTCGCTTAGTCGACCTGGGTGCCCTGTCGCTTAGTCGACCTGGATTGGGCCTACTCTCGGTTGGTCCCATGCTGGAAAGAGGCCGTGTCGTGCGGATGTCACGGGCGGTCTAGCCAAGTGACGGTGTAGCCGGGCCTTCGTCGACCAATAGAAGTGGCTTTTCACGGGTGACCGGTGGCCTATTGCAGGTCCCTGGCCCCCTGGTTTTAGTGCCGTGGTTGCGGCTGGCATAGTCGTAGATAGGTTAAAAGCGTTTCCATCCGCTGGTACCCTTTCTCATAAACACGGCTTAGGGGACCCAGCCATGTTCATTTCCCCCCGTTTCTTTGTGCCTGTGGCCGCCTGGCATTGGGAAGATCGCCGCAATTTCTCCAGATTTGGTTTTTCGAGTCCTACAATCTGTGCCGTTGGCGAAAACAGGGCATAAAAGTTCGTTGCTGGGTTGGCAGTGAATACGGGTTTGGATCGGGCAGCTGTTACCTTTCCCGTCGATGGCAGCCCGCGGCCCTCTTCATTTTGTCCAGCGCTTCGGCGACAAATTCTGTCACTCTGGCCGAGGAATCTGGTGCGCGAGGTGTGGGTTCACCTCATCCTTGCTGACCTATTGCTCGGGGTTTAGGCTGGAGGAGAGCAAGGGGGGCATCCTGCGGTGCGGGGGGCGGAAGAAGACCATGATGTGTCATAACTGGAGATGGCGAAATCTCGTAGCAACGGTTCTGTGGTTGAGCTTGGCCTCAGCCAATTTTGTGGCAGCCGACCCGTCAGACCAGGTTCAGACACAGATTGCCCGTGATACGCTTGGTCCGTTGGAGGATCGCTTGGAAGATGCGACCGCTTGCCTGAGCGGATTTCAATGGGAGAGGGCTGCTTTCGAGGTTGAGAGTCGACGGGTCACGGGCGAAGATTTTGACCAATTGGTGCGGTTTCCCTCCCCGGTAACGAGTGGTCAGCAAGAGAACGATCAGGTGGCAATCGAATGGTACGCTGCCAAGACCCCTGAGGGTTCTGTCAAAACTGCGCCAGCAGTTGTGGTGGTTCACGAGTCAGGTAGCGACATGGCCGCCGGCCGGCTGATTGCTAGGAGCATTCGCCTCAAGGGTATTCACGCGTTCATGGTGCAGTTGCCTTTTTATGGGTTGCGGCGCGGGAAAGAAACTCCGCAACGGCCTGACATTGTCACCCTTTTTCGGCAAGGTGTGTCAGACATTCGCCGTGCACGGGACGCCGTTGCAGTACTCCCGCACGTCGAGTCTCGTCACATCAGTTTGCAGGGGACGAGCCTCGGTGGGTTTGCGGCGGCACTGGCAGCCAGCCTGGACGGTGCCTTTGAGAACGTGTTTTTGGTACTCGCAGGTGGCAATCTCGACGAGTTGGTCCGTACCGGTCAGCGCGATACGGCCAAGTTCCGCGAAGGGCTCCTCAAGCAGGGGGTGACGGAAGACGAACTGCGAGATCTGCTGCGACAAATCGAGCCAACCCGAATTGCCCATCGTCTCGATAAGGAAACAACATGGCTCTACTCTGCCCGAGATGATCGGGTTGTCCCCATCCGTTTTGCGGAGGCATTAGCGTCGGCCGCGGCTTTGGACCGCGAGCACCACATCCGCTACCCGGGCAATCACTACACGGTATTGCTTTATTTTCCCAGAGTGCTTGATCACATCTGTAAGCAAGTTGAGAATCGGTAGGGGTTGTCGGTGATGCCAGGTTGAACGGACAATAGCTGTGGAACGGACAATAGCTCACGTTAAGAGTTGCCAAACCAAGTACCCCAGAGCGATCCATGACAAGCATTCCAATCGTCGACACGCATATGCATCTTTGGGATCCGGCGCACCTTTCTTATGCCTGGCTCAAAGAGGTGCAGGTGCTCAACCGACCCTTTTTGCTGGCCGACTACCAGCGGGCAATGGACTCGCACCAAGTAGCCAAAATGGTTTTCGTGCAATGCGAAGCCGAGCAGGATCAATATGTCCAGGAGGCGGAGTGGGTCACGGCACTGGCCAAAGAAGATCCTCGAATCGCCGCCATTGTACCTTGGGCTCCCTTGGAGCAAGGAGATGCGGTCCGTGACGCGCTGGTGGCGCTCGCGGACAATCCGCTCATCAAGGGGATTCGTCGCATCATCCAGTTTGAGGACGATCCGGGATTCTGCCTGCAAGCAGATTTTGTGCGCGGCGTTCAGCTGCTGGACGTGTTTGATTTTCACTTTGAGATTTGCATCAAGGGGGAAAAACAGTTCCAAGCCGCGCTGGAGCTTGTTCGCCGATGTCCGAATGTGCGATTCATCCTCGATCACCTTGGCAAACCGAATATTGGGCAAGGAGAGATTGAACCCTGGCGCAAACAGATCGGCGAGTTGGCGCGGATGGACAACACGTGGTGCAAAATGTCGGGACTGGTCGTCGAAGCAGATATGAAGCATTGGACCCTGGCTGACCTGCAGCCTTACATCGATGCTGCGTGGGAGAAGTTTGGCCCGGACCGGATCATGTTTGGGGGTGACTGGCCGGTGGTCACGCAGGCGGCCGAGTTGGACCAATGGATTTCTACACTTTGGACTGCGATGGGCGGTTGTTCCGAGGAGGAACGTCGCAAGTTGTTTCATGACAACGCGACATCCTTTTATCGGCTCGCCTAGTTGGCCGGCTGGCTGAAGTTTGCCTAACGGGCTGGTGATGATCTCTGCGGTAAGGAATCATCCAAGCCAGGGAAAACGGCACTCAATTGAGGATTCGGCCCAGTGGGGTGTGTTGTATACTGCGTCGCTCCGAGAGTGGCATCTTGCGGTCCTCTCAGGCCCGAGTCAGCAAGGACCGTTTTTTCTATTGGTGGTCATATTCCCGCGGTAATCGTCTCGAAGAGGTTCGGTCCATGGCTGACGTTCATGAAGTTGCCAATGTTGATGGGCAAGATGAGCGACTTTACACACCACTTCCGGGCGAAGCACAGCTGACCGCACGGGCGATCGTGGCCGGTTGCCTGATTGGTAGCGTGGTTTCCTGTACCAACATTTACATTGGTCTGAAAATTGGCTGGTCGTTTGGTGCATCTATCATTACAGCCGTGTTGGGTTTTGCACTGTTTGCCGTGGTCGGAAGACGCCTTAGCGTCCTGGAAACCAATACGGCACAAACCACAGGATCTGCAGCCGGCTCGATGTCATCAGCGGCCGGTTTGCTAGCGGCGGTTCCTGCGATGAATCTGTTGGGGCATGAAATTCCGTGGCCAGCGTTAATGATGTGGTCTGTCGCCGTGGCATTTCTGGGAGTGTTTTATGCGGTGCCATTGAGGCGGCAGATGGTGGAGGTCGACAAGCTGCGATTTCCCACCGGGCTGGCGACGGCCGAAACGATTCTGGCGATGTTCAGTGAAGCGGCCGAAGCGATGGCCAAGGCCAAAGTTTTGGTTTTCTGCGGGGTAGCCGCCGGCCTGTTCACACTTGCCAGTCATTTTTTGCCGGAGCTCGAAAAGCCTCCCCTGCACCAGTGGTTGCCCGTATTGTGGTTGGAACTGGCAGCCGGATGGACTTTTAGCATTTACCTGGGGCCCTCTCTGTTTGGAGCTGGATTTTTGATCGGCCCGCGAGTGGTCCTTTCCCTGGTGGTGGGTGCGTTCGTTGCCTGGGGTGTGTTGGGACCGGTTGCGCAAAGCTATGGCTGGGCACCAGGCGACGTGATGGATTACAAAGAGGGACCGCGTGGCTGGATTCTTTGGCCTGGAGTAGCGCTGATGGTCAGTGAGGCGTTAACCTCGGTTGCGATGTCGTGGCGAACTTTTTTCCGGGCGTTGAGATTTTCGGCGGCAATGGACCGGTCTGCCCGGGCAGACGATTCGCACATTCCCAATCGTTGGTGGATCGGCGGCCTGGCCGCCGGGTCCGTCGTGACGCTTGTCATTGCGCAAAGTGTTTTTGGCATTCCCTGGTACCTTTCCCTGGTGGCAATTGTCCTCTCGGCGGTCCTTTCGACGGTGGCGACGCGTTCAGTCGGTGAGACCGACATCAATCCGGTGGGCGGTATGGGAAAAGTGACCCAGTTGGTGTTCGGAGGCCTGGCACCTGGCCAAATGACCACGAACTTGATGGCCGCGGCCATTACGGGGGGAGGAGCGTCCCAGGCGGCCGATATGATGCAGGACCTCAAGACCGGTTACCTGCTCCGGGCCGCACCCCGCAAGCAGTTCCTGGCCCAGTTGGCGGGGATTTGCGCAGGCATTCTGTTTGCCGTTCCGGTCTACAAACTACTAACCAGTGCCTACGAACTGGGGGGCGAAAAATTACCCGCCCCTGCTGCATTGGCCTGGAAAGCCATGGCGGAACTATTGAACGAGGGATTGGAAGCATTGCCGCCCCATGCGGAGTGGGCGATTGCTTGGGCATGTGGGGTTGGGGTGCTCATTCCTTTCTTGCGAAAAATAGAGGCCATCAAGGCCTTCGTGCCCAGCGGTCTGGCAATGGGGATTGCGTTTATCATTCCGGCCTATTACTCGTTGGTCATGTTTTATGGTTTGTGCGTCTGGTGGATCTGGAAAATGATCAGCCCCCAATCGGTGGAGCGGTTCAATTTTGCGGTTGCTTCCGGTTTTATCGCTGGTGAGGGTTTGATGGGAATTGTCAATGCGGCGCTGACGATGCTTAAAATCGATTGTGAGAGTTTGATGAGAATTGTCCATATTGTGGTTGGTGCACTTGATACCCCATGAATTTTTCGACAGGTATCATCCTCGCTAGAAGCAATCTATAATTCCAAAGAAGCAAAGGAGTATTCGTCACTGATCGCAGCGGTTGCTTTCTCCAGTAACATCGGGCGGAAAGTGGTGAAACGAGTCGTTTGGCTCAGCAACCTGTTCAGGGAAACGTTTGGCCTATCAACCTGGGAATGGTTCCAGATGAAAATTCATGCAGATGCGAACATGCGCTTTTTCATCCGATTCTTACTAATCGGGCTGTTTAGCTTTGCATGGGGGCTCTATTCGCTGTACGACGCAGCCATCGGTTATCCCAACCAACGAGTGCGGGCGCACAAATATGAAGAATTAAAAGAGCAAGAGAACTTCGAAACCAAGTGGATCAATTTTGCTCGCGACCAAGGCTGGCCACTGCAAGATCCAGGAGAGCCCAAGGCAGATATCCTCATTTTTTACAACTACGTCATGGCGGCGATTTGCACGCCATTGGGGATCTTTTTTGTGGTGCGCGTGTTGCGGGCCCGGGGACGCTGGATCGAAGGAGATGACTCGGGAGTACGCGCCAGTTGGGGGCCTGAATTTACTTACGACAGAGTAACAAGGCTGGAAAAACGAAAATGGAAAGGCAAAGGCATTGCCAAGGTATTTTTCGAATCTAGTGGTAAGACCAAAACGTTTGTGATCGATGACTTCAAGTTCAAGCGTGAGCCAACGGATAGAATTTTTTGCCAGCTCGAGGCAAAGATCGATCCTGATTTGATTACCGGCGGTCCTCCTGAAGCATTACAAGAAGAGAGCGAGCCAGAGAGCGAGCTAGAGAGCGAGCTAGAGAGCGAACTGGACCAGCCGACCGAAGTCATCCGGTAGCGATCGGGTTGGCCTGTTTTTCAGGCCACTGTGGGGGTCGTCACGGTGGATCGCGTATGGACTCTTTACGGGCGCGGTTTTACGCCACTACTGGTCATTCCGCCGGGAGGGATTCCCTTTTCCTGCTCCCAAAATTCTCGAAGAACGTTATTTTTGGGAATCCCCCTGATCAAGCGAGCCCGTTTAACGCCTGCGGGCTTGAGAACCTTGGCGGGCGGACTTGTTGTTTTGGCTGTTGACGCCCCGACGTGGTTGGTGGGACTTTTGGGCGGTCGGTGACCGCGACTTTTGCGAACTCACCTGCTTTTTTGCTTTTGCGCGTCTTGCAGCCTGAGCTTGCTTGCGTTCTTCAGCTCGTTTTCTGGCGAGTTGCCTTTGCTGGGCAATTTTTTCCGCGCGCGCTTTTTTCGCCGCAGCGATTCTTGCCTTCCGGTCTATATCTCGTTGGAGGATTCCTGCGACACGGTCTGCTTGGACCAGGTAGAGCTGAGGGTCGTCAATCACAAACGGTGTTGAGCGACTGTGTCCATCGTTTCGGTTGCAAACGTTGAAAAAGAACGTCCGAAACGAGAGAGCCCGGTAACTATAGGGGTACTGGGAAGTGAGATGATCCTCCGGTGTCAGTGGGTCGACGCCAGGGCTTGCATAGTAATGCACCTGTCCGTCGGGGGTGATGGACATCCCGAATGTCCACCAGCCGAACTGATCGAGTTCGCGGACAAAGAAATCACGTCCGAGACGATCTCCCCGGACCTTCAGGAACGCGGAGTCTTTTTCTTGATTCTTGCTTGTTTCGCTACGAAAGTGGACCCACATGCCAGGCCAGTAGGGTTCATTCGTTGTTTTGCCGCCACCGAAGAAACCGCCAGTCGTCTTGGTCGCAGTCGCTGAGCAACCGGCGCGCAGACCAAAATGGGGACCAGAGCGGTTTTCCCAAAATTCGGGAGGGGGCAAGAAAATGCGAACGACGAAATTGGGAGTTTCTGATGGTCGAATGTTGGTTTTGAGTCGGCTCGTACAATCGACAATCAAATCGTCCTGTTCGGTTTGATTCGAAAGTCGCCCTGGAATACCCGAGTTGAGTGTTTGCATCAGGAGCGAACCCCGACTCCCTTGCAGGCCGCCCTCCGGAGTGGCGACGACACGGAGCGTGTCAGGTTGGCCTCGCTTGGGGCCTTCGAACCAGCGACCGTTCACCGAGCGACCTTTCCGTCCCCCCCCGCTTCCATTCTCTGAAAAGCTTGTTTCTTGAGAGCTTTTGGGGTGGTTGTGTACGAAACTCCAGTTGGGATCTTCGAAATTGTCGCCTACGTGGCTGATGAACGTTCCGGTGCCGGGTACGACGGTTGCCGTCGAGCGAGAACTCATCATCAAGAAAGGAACAAACAACAAAAGGGTTGTCTTGTTGAGAGAGAGTGTCATGGGACTGGCTCGTGGGGTGGGATGAAAGCTTAAAAGTGATTGCTAGCACTTTGCGGCATTGCCACAGCGCACCTTCTCTATTTATCGGAGCGTCGGTGCTAACACTTTGGCGTTGATTGCGGTGGAGCGGATAGAAAACCCCAATCCTGGCCCCCACGTGCTATCAGTCTCTTTGGCTGTTGCATAGAATGGGTGAAAAGTTCGCAGTCTGTTTCTGGGCCCACTGGGGGTTGAAACACATCCGGCGATGCCAACGATCCGGTTTTTTCCTTCCATAACAAAACGAGGCGGTCGCGATGCAAGCAGCAAAAAGAATCGATCGGCGATTGCCAACATGGCACGGTTGGCTTCCAATTGGGTTGTTCGTATTTGCCACAAATGTACCTGCATGCGCCGAAGAAAAACACGACTTGCAACCGGTCGAGAACAACGCAGGCCACTTCAATGGGAGTGCCGACCGGGTCGAACTGGAAACACGGTTTCAAGAGCAGTTGTCCGGGGCGAATTTCGTAGGCCACTTTACCGACGACCTTAAACCGGGCGGAACCCTCACCCCGGAAAAGTACACGCTAGGAAAGATCCACAAGCTGCAAGGCGACCGTTGGATTTTCCCGGTGCGAATTCAATATGGCGACCATGATTTGACAATACCCCTGGCCCTGTCCGTTGTGTGGGCTGGCGATACACCGATCATTCAGCTCGACCAGATGGCGGTGCCGGGGTTTGGTGTTTTCAGTGCGCGAGTGTTGATTCACAACGATCATTATGCCGGCTACTGGCAGGGAGCCAATCATGGTGGCCACTTGTTTGGTCGCATCGAACACGAACAGAAGTCACCCGATTCTTCGGTCAAGTGACGGTTTGGGTGCAACAATCGGTGGAAGCGGTTCCCGTTGACGTTTTCGAATCCAAGGTTTGAGTTGTGGGGAACCGGTAAAATTGGGTAAAACGCCAGACAGTCATGGTTGTCTGGCGGAGAGGGTTTGTTGTAGCCATGATTTTGGCGATCTTTGACGACAAGTTATTTTTCGAGAATCACGTTAACCGGTTGTATTTATGTCCGATTTACCTCCAGCTGGCATTTCGCTAGATAAACTGGCCGAACAAGTTGGTGTGACTGCGGCCAAGCGACACATTTTTCTATGTTGCGACCAGACAAAACCAAAATGCTGTAGCAAGGAGCGTTCCCTGGAGGCTTGGAACTATCTCAAAAGTCGGTTGAAGGAACTCAACCTGAGTGAGCAGGGTGGTATTCTTCGGACAAAAGCGAATTGTCTGCGAGTTTGTGCGGGTGGTCCCATTGCGGTCGTGTATCCAGAGGGGGCCTGGTACCACAGTTGTGATCCGCCAGTGCTCGAACAAATCATTCAACAGCATCTTCTCGGCGGACAGGTTAGCCGGGAACATCTGATTGTGCAGCAAGAGATGCAGTAACACCCAGCTGTTAAACAGGAACGATTAATTTCGTTGACTGCTAATTTCATGCACGATGTCGACCAGGGCCCGGGCGTTGTCGGGAGGTGTTTGTGGTAGCACACCATGTCCGAGGTTAAAAATATGCCCCGGTTTTCCGCCAACCTGGTCGAGAATGGAAGTTGCCCGTTGTCGAATTGTGGTGCGGTCTGCCAGCAAGACGAGCGGGTCGAGATTTCCTTGTACGGCATGGTCTTCGCCAACCAGTTCCCAGGCCGACCCCATTTCGATCCGCCAGTCGACACCGACGACATGGGGCCCTGCTTCGGCCAGGAGGGGTAGCAGGGAGGGATTTCCGGTTGCAAAACTAATGACGGGTATCCCCGGAGTTATCTCAGCAAGAATTTTTTTCATCACAGGCAGGACGTACTTCCGATAATCGAGCGGGCCAAGACAACCTGCCCAACTGTCAAAGAGTTGAATGGCTTGCGCGCCTGATGCGATCTGGGCGTTCACATACCGCACAACGGCTCTCGCCAATCGCTGCATGAGCGCGTTCCAAGCCGACTCGTCGTGATACATGAGTGTTTTTGTATGGAGAAAGGAGCGGCTGGACCCTCCCTCGATGGCATAGCTTGCGAGCGTGAAGGGGGCTCCGGCAAAGCCGATCAGCGGGATGGAGTCAGGAAGATCGGCCCGTGTTTTTTCGACCGTTTCCATCACAAAGTGCAGTGAATCCGTGCTTTCTAACTCCAGCACACGATCGACATCGGTTGCATTGCGAAGAGGATTGTGAATCACGGGCCCTTCGCCCGCAGAAAATTCCAGTTGCATCCCCATCGGTTCCAGGATGGGGAGCAAATCGCTGAAGATAATTGCGGCATCGACGCCGAGCCGTTCAACGGTTGTGCACATGACTTCGCTACACAGGCTGGGGTTTTTACACAGTTCCAAAAACGACGTGTTGGCGCGGACATCTCGGTATTCGGGCAAGTAGCGGCCCGCTTGTCGCATCAGCCATACGGGTGTGAATTCAGTCGGTTCCAAGCGGCAAGCTTTGAGAAAGGGGCTGTTGTACCAAGGAGATTGTGTGTCCATTTCATTCCCTGGGTCAGCTGCGAGACGGATATTAATTTGCTGCTTACGGGACAGCAATGTAGCCGCCCTTTCTGCAGCAGCCTGAACCAACGGTCCCATCTTCGGATGCTGCGGTTCAAGATCGATGGGCAAATTGCAAGAACGCAGCATCTCGCTCGTTGTGGGGCCGATCGAACCAACCACAGTTTTTCGCAAGGCAGTGCGCAGTTTTTCTTCAATACCTAAATCGCCAGCCACCTTCAGTAGGTTTCGGACCTGGTTGGCCGAGGTAAAGAGGACGACGTCTGAAGCCCCACTTGCCAGTTGCTGAAGGCTCTCTATTAGCGGTGCAGGATCTTCGGGAAGACCCCATTCATAAACGCGGATTGGGTCGACAATGGCCCCCCTCGCTTCAAGTCCCGCGGTAAGGTTTGGGTTGGTGATGCCATATTCCTGTAATCCCACTACCAGATTTGCCACGGGAAGGTGAGCATCGAGTGTGGCAAGTAACTCGCGCCAAGTGTTCGGTGCCGGAACTTGATAGGTGGGGTGAATGCCAAGATCTCGGAGGGCTGCCAGTGGCTTTGGGCCCCGCACAATCGTGTGGACATTGCGAACGGCGGCGAGGAACTGATGAAGGTCCACGTCACTTTCAATTTGTTTCACAAGATAGCGGATGCCCACGCCAGTCAAGAAAATGATTGCATCGACTTGCCCTGCAATAAGTCGGCCAGCAAAATCAATGGCCAGTTGGTTTTCTTCAAAAGGCAATTCGCGCATCGAAGGAGTTACTTTAGGTACACCGCCATATCTTTGAATCAGTCTTGCCATATCGTCGGCGCGACGACTTTCGAAAGCGACGACACAAAGGCCTTCGAACTTGTGGGATATCGCGGTTTTACCGGAAGGATTTTGCATACTGGCGTTGCTGAATTACATCGTGAAGTAGGGGTGAAGTAGGGGCGAAGTAGGGAGTGCTGATGGGGAGTCTGTTTGATAGTACGGTTGTATCGTACGCCGTGGAGAACGTCCCAGGAAGTGCCGCATAGAATCTTTGAAATTCATTGGCAGTGTTTGTCAAGAGGGTATTTCCCAGAAAGAGCTTGTCACTTGAAAGCTCAAATCAAGGCTGGAAAAAGAGAGAGGGAAAGTTGCTTGACAAGGAAGGCAAAGTTTTGCAAACTAGTCCTCTATCAAGTACGACAACTGCGAGCAAGTACGACAACTGCGAGATTCTGTTGCTGATTGTTGGTGTTGCTACTCGACAAGGATGGAGGTTGGAGTAGCGTGTCGTCAGGTTGGGCAACGAGTCTTTGCGATGACAGGGTAGAGTGTTGCCTCTGGTGGGATCTAAGAACAGTTTGTAAGCGGGAATTGTGCTCCCTTTGCGCGCAATGACGACTGTATCTATTGACCACGTCCATGCGACACTTTCCGCGGGAGATTTGGGGCTTACCTGTTTTCCGAAGTTTCGAAAGCAGCTTCAAAGAGAGTCTTGGTTCACGTGGTGAAAACCAGCAAAGGGTGTCCCCTCGCGAGGATGTGAGGGTTTAGAGTGCAAACGACCATGGGAGCGCAACTGATGGAGCGATCGCGACGATTGAGTTCGTGTGACAGGCGGTCCCTCCCAATGTTTGCAATACAAAGGTAAAAAATAGTCGGCATCGGCAGGAGGTCAACGGTGTTGCCTGCTGCCGGTTTTTGCGCGCGGTGGTTTGCTGAGCCAAATTTCGATCCGGAATTGCTTGAAAGTGGGTCCGGCACGGCCAGCCAACAGGGTTCATTGCACGAAACCAGGGTTGGACCAGGCATGTCAAGGTGTCTTTTGGGTTTCGGAGCCAACCTCGGTGACCGTCGCAAAACACTCGAGTGTTCGGTGGATGTACTTCGCGGCGTAGAAAATGTAAAAGTGGTTACGGTCAGTCGTTGGCATCGCTCACAGCCGGTGGGTGGACCATCCGGGCAGGGTGAATTTCTCAACGGGGCGGTCGTGGTGGAGACAACCCTTGATCCACACGCTCTACTTCTTGTGGCAGGTCAGATTGAGGACCAATTTGGCCGGAAGCGTGGTGTCCGCTGGGCTGCCCGCACGCTGGACATTGACCTCTTGTTGTACGATGAGCAAATCATCCGAACATCCAGCCTTGAGATTCCTCATCCCCGGATGCATTTGCGGCAATTTGTGCTTAGTCCGGCGACCGAAGTTGTGCCTGATTGGGTCCACCCCCAACTGAACCAGACAGTTGCCCAGCTATGCCAACAACTCGACCTGATGGGGCCAACTGCCATAGAATGAACTACAACACCCATCTACCCCCTCAATCCACAATGCAAGTAATTTCCAGCGGGGACGAACTGCGGCAAGCGGTCCACGACACTCAGCGTAGTGGCTTGTCAGTCGGGCTGGTGCCCACGATGGGGGCGTTGCAATCCACAATGCAAGTAATTTCCAGCGGGGACGAACTGCGGCAAGCGGTCCACGACACTCAGCGTAGTGGCTTGTCAGTCGGGCTGGTGCCCACGATGGGGGCGTTGCATCAAGGGCATCTCAGTTTGGTGGATGCGGCTCGAACGGAGTGCAACGAGACAGTGGCCACGATTTTTATAAATCCCGCCCAGTTTGGCCCTTCGGAAGACATCGACAAGTATCCATTCGATTTGAAGAGCGATCTGCAAATGCTGCAGCAACACAGTTGCGATCTGGTGTTTGTGCCAAGTGTGGCGGAAATGTATTCGCCCGGGCACGACACATGGGTCGAGGCTGGCGCGGTGGCAAGCGGCTTGGAGGGACTGATTCGGCCTATTCATTTTCGCGGTGTGGCGACAATCGTACTAAAGTTACTGATGATTGCGCCGGCCGACTATATTTACCTGGGACAAAAAGATTATCAGCAAACCTTGGTGATTCAACAAATGATCGCCGACTTGAACATTCCGGTGACAGTCAGAATTTGTCCGACCGTGCGCGAGCCGGATGGGCTGGCGATGAGTTCGCGGAACAGTTATTTGAACGCAGAAGAGCGACATCAAGCAGCAGCGCTTTTTCAGAGTTTGCAACTCGCTGAGCGCCTTGCGGTGGCTGGGGAACAGGACCCGCGAGTACTGACCTCGCGGATGAGGCAGCAGCTAGCAAACGCCCCACTGGTTGAACTTGACTACATTGAATTTGTGACCCCGGGGTCGATCACACCAGTGGAGCGGGTCGACGGCCCGACCGTGGTTGCGATCGCAGCTCAGGTTGGCCAAACGCGATTGATTGACAACAGTCTGATTGGTTAAAAGACGGTGTTGAAATTATGCCGCGTGGTAGTAGCCATGTGGGTGTTGTGGAGATGCCGACCCAACCGCCCGGCAAGCACAAGAAACCCTGCTAGACCTTATTTCGATGCGTAGTGAACTTTTTCGTATTCCGTTTCAGTGGGGACCGATTCCGATCTTTGGTTTCGGTGTACTGCTGGCCGTCTGGCTCCTTTTTGGAGGGTGGAGGCTCTTTGGTTCCATGCGTGCGCGTGGCTGGTCGAACGAAACCCGGGATTTGTGTTGGGGTGTGGTGTTGGTAGCTGCGGTCATTCTAGGTCTCCCCTTCTTGCCGCAGTGGTTTCCGCGAGGTTTCGCCCTGTTGGCGGAAGGAATTCCGGTCCGTGGTTATGGAGTGATGTTGCTATTGGCCGCCACAGCGGGTGTGGGGTTGTCCTGCGTTCGTGCAAACCAGATGGGTCTTGGCTCGGAAGTGATTTTCTCGTTGGCGGTGTGGCTCTTTGTGTCTGGCATTATTGGTGCCAGACTGTTTTTTGTGGTCGAGTATTGGGACACTGATTTTCGCGGGGAAAATCTTGTTGCCACGCTTGCGAAAGTTCTCAATTTTCCACAGGGGGGATTAGTCGTTTATGGTGCCCTAATGGGGACCTTGATAGCATTTGTAGGGTTTGTTGGCCGGCATCGTTTGCCACTGTTGGCACTGGCCGACATTGTGGCACCCAGCTTTCTGGTTGGCCTGGCAATTGGCCGGATTGGTTGTTTACTGAACGGATGTTGCTACGGCGGAATTTGTGATCAACCCTGGGCGGTTACCTTTCCTCAGGAGAGCCCGCCCTATCAAGACCAGGTTGTCCGAGGTGAGCGACACGAGTTTCGCATCGCCTCAGACCGACAAGCACGTGCTGTTGTGGTCACCGGCAATGACCGATTGGGCCTGGTCCGCGGGGAGATTATTGTCGGAATTAATGGTCAGCCGTGCCCCACCTATGCCGAGGCGACCAAGGTGATCCACAATGCCTACTGGGGGAATATGCCGCTTAATGTCGAAATAGCCTCTGGCAAGAAGGTCCAGGCTGAGGCGGTCCCTGTCTCGCCCCGCAGCCTGCCAGTGCATCCTACTCAAATCTACAGCACCATAAATGCAGCACTAATCGCCTGGCTTCTCTGGTCATTTTTCCCGTTTCGAAGTCGTGACGGGGAGGTTGTAGCCTTGATGCTCGTGGTTTATCCGATCAGCCGTTTCCTGCTCGAGATGATTCGTACCGACGAAATAAATTTTTTCGGCACAGGAATGAGCATTTCACAGAATGTCAGCGTAGTTCTTATTGTGGCAGCATTAATCGGCTGGGGCGTACTTCGTACCCAACCTCCCCGATTGGCACTGCCAGCACCGTAATGCACGATGGCTAACCAGCTTGGCTCTCCCAGGTGCCTGGTAAGCCCATGGGGAACCAGCGGTCCACGTTGGACCGGTGACAACAGGCCAATGGTGTGCTGCCGGGACCCGTTAAAAATTATTTGTGCAAGATACAAAACCTTGCGGTAACTATCTTTGGTGACTATGGCCAATCGAAAAATGTTACCGACGTCTCCTGGCGGTGGCATGCCACCGATGGATTGGCAGGCCACACTCTCAGAGCATGGTCGCTGGTTGCGGACGGTCATTTTGGCCAGAGTGGGAAATCCGCAGGTGGTCGAAGAGGTATTCCGGGAGGTGGCGCTGGCTGTTGTTAGAAAAGGAGACCGTCTTCGCGATCGCACAAAACTGGCGCCGTGGTTATATCGGCTGGCTGTAGTCACTGCGTCTCAGTCTCGGCGACGAGTGGGCCGAAGTCACCAGTTGGAAAAACGGCTGGCGACACAATTTCGACCCGCCAAAGAAGACACGCGGCATCCAGATCCATTGTTGTGGCTCGTCGCTAAAGAAGAACGCGGACTGCTTCGGTTGGCTTTGAAGGGATTGGCACGGCGGGATGCCGAAATGCTATTGTTGAAATACACCGAGGACTGGTCTTACCGTCAACTTGCTGAACACTTGGGAATTCCCCAAACGGTTGTCGAGACTCGTCTGCACCGGGTCCGCGGAAAATTGCGAACTGCCCTTGGAGAGATTGATCTCAAGGAGGGTCCCAGAACCCATGGGAAAGGATTTGGGCGAGCTTGAGAGCGTGTATTTTGAAGACGAATCCTGATCCTAGAGATGAGACCACCAACCGTTTCGTGGTACCACAATGGCTGACTACTACTTGAACGACGAAGTTATGCTCGACCGTCTGGTCGACGGTGAGTTGTCAGCCGAACATCGCCGGGCGTTTCTCGCTGCGATAGAGCATACCGAAGAGGGTTGGCGTCGTTGTGCATTGGCTTTTTTGGAAGCGCAGTCGTGGCGCAGCGAGTTCAAGCAACTGGTAGGTCCACCGCAACGGGCACCGTTTGTACTTCCCGAAAAAAAGGTTCGAAAACGGACACGACAGCCGGGAATGGTTCGCCGTGTTTCGCTTTTGGCCTTGCTACTGCTTGCGTTCTTTGCCGGGTTCGCTATTGGACGCGATGGAGAATTACTCTCCCCGGTTCCTTCCAACAGGCGACACCAGGTTGGGGGCCAGATGCCGACAGGTGGGAACTTGAAGGCGAAGACCCGAAAGCGATTGGCCAGCTTCCCGATGACGTGAAGCCGTACGTTCAGCAACTGCCTGGTAGCGGCCGGCGGCTTAAACCTCTGGCTGTACTTGTTGTAACCCAACTCTGCGGCGCAGTTGTCCACAGGCTGCGTCGATCTTGTCGCCCTTGCGATGGCGAAATTTTACAGCAATCCCTGCCTTTAACAGAATGGAACGGAATCGCTGCTGAGCCTTGGCGGTTGGTGTTTTGTAAGGGAGCCCTTCGACTGGGTTGTAAGGAATGACATTTAAGAGCGCGGTGCGCCCACTCAGACGCTCGGCGAGTTCCAAAGCGTGCTCCGGGTGGTCATTCAGGTTTCCCAGAAGGACGTACTCAAACGTCAGTTGTCGTCCGGATGCTGCGAAGTACGCGTCGGCTTCCTTGAGGATGGCATCAAGGCCCGTTTTTTCATTGACCGGTACTAGTTGATTGCGGAGTTGGTCGTTGGGTGCGTGTAGCGAAACAGCGAGGCGGTATTGGGAGGATTTTTGGGTCAAACGTCGCATTGCCTGGGGCAGGCCCACGGTCGAGATTGTGATTCGTCGCGGACTAATTCCCAGTCCATCGGGGCGGCGGGCCTGGTCGAGGGCGGGTAGCAGCGCGTCGAGGTTTGCCAGCGGTTCGCCGATCCCCATGACAACGATATGGGTGAGTCGTTCCTCCGGCGACAGGAGCCGATCAAGGCGTAATATTTGCTCGAGGATTTCACCAGTCGTGAGATTTCGCTGCAAACCATCCAATCCGCTGGCACAAAAGACACACCCCATACCACAGCCAACCTGCGTGCTGATACAGATGGTTCGGCGGACTTCATCCCGGAGTAGTACGCATTCGATCTGACCTCCGGTAGCCAGAGTGAGGAGTAGTTTCTCCGTCCCATCGGCTGCTTTCGTGTGCTGATCGATTTTCGTTGACCACAGGGTGAACTGCTCGGCCAGCCTATGGCGAAGTGGCTTGCCCAGGTCGGTCATCGTGTCCCAATCACGGGTTCGTTTTTCAAATATCCAGCGTCGAACTTGCGCGACGCGGTAGCCGGGCATTTCGTGTTGCTGGCACCACTGGCTCAGCAAGTCATCAAAGTTATCCAGCAAGTGGGGCAAGGTAAGATTTCCTTTAGCGAGACAATGGTGTGTTGGTTAAGAGCGATGGTAGCCCAGTGTAGAGGTAGTATGCGCGAGGCGTGGTGAAGTTAAGCAGCGAGACCACGTCGATTGAGAGGGCATGGTCGCTCTGCGTTTGGGCACCCATGAGTGCATCAAGTGCCGAGGTTTGCTTTTGGTATTGTACGCAGCGGAGGTCCTTCAAATCGTGTCCGGACAATTTAGCCACTCGATCGATGGCTGCTTCGATGAAGCCAATCTTGTCGACGAGGCCAAGCTGGAGTGCCTGGGTCGCGGTATAAAT
Organism: Lacipirellulaceae bacterium; assembly: GCA_965243695.1. GTDB lineage: Bacteria > Planctomycetota > Planctomycetia > Pirellulales > Lacipirellulaceae > JAKVCB01. The sequence continues at coordinate 555,623 of CBDEWC010000014.1, forward strand.
CTGGCCAGTTGCGATGTCATCCAGGGCTTTGGGGTTTTCTTTGAAATTAGGGCGACCTGCCTGAATAATCTTTTTAAAGTCGTCAAAACTCAGATCGACAAGTTTCTGAAGGACTTCCCGTTCCTCCGCATTCATCGGCTTGGTAGGACTTCCCATTTGTTTGAGCGGGCCACTGGCAATCGAGTCATCCTGAACATCCCAGGTTTTCAGCAGGCCGGAGATGTCATAGTGCGGGATGATGACCCCGATGGATCCAGTCCAAGTTGTGGGTTCGGCAAAAATGCTGTCAGGTTCGTTCCCCACAGCCATAGCGATGTAATAGCCCCCGCTGGCGCACATGCTGCCCATGCTGACCACGATGGGGAACTTCTTGTCGCCCGACTCGCGTTGCTTGACCAGCTCTTTCAAATAATGGTAAAGGTAGTCACTGCCGGTGATGGTTCCTCCGGGAGAATTGATGCGGAGTACCACACCAACGACGTTGTCATCTTTCTTAACGCGGTCGATCTGCTTTTTTACAAATCCATTCCCCTCGATGATTGTACCTGCCACCGAGATAATGGCGACTTTGTTGGTTGCATCGCGCGCGAGCGAATGGAATTTTTCCTGGGGGCCGCTGGTCATATTGAAGTAACTTCGATAAGACGCCGACATTCCCAGAATGACAAAGACGGCAATTCCGAGCATCAAGAGCAGAAGTTTGCCAAAGCGCCCAAACATGCTCGCTTTTTGCTGGAGGATGATTTGTGAAGGAGCCGCTTGGGAGGCAGTAGGGCGAGGGTTATTTGCAGGAATAGCTGCGTTGGGGTCCAAATCAGTCATGGGACGGATTCTCCACTGAAAGGTTATTAGGTACCAAATAGCATGTGACAGCTAGTAATGAGAATTCTAAGCGCAGGGAAGGATTGAACAAGTTGCCACGGAAAGCAAATCCCAGGGATGGCGTTTTGGTCCTGCCTAGACAGGCCGCAATGGGATAGAATTTGGGGGTATGCCACCCCTGAAGTAGCTCAGCGGGTGTTGCCTCGATTGCCAGACTGCGGCTACAGTACAGTCTGGGTTTCTCCAGAATCACCATCAACAATTGCCGCAAGGAGCCACCGGGTGTTTGTTTCTGCGTCCACGGAATGTTTTCCTGAACTTTCGCCGCCCGAAATTCTGCAAATCTTGGTGGATTTGCAGTTCACAGCCGTTGAGTTGGCTGTCCATGAAGAAGGGGGCTTTGTGCGACCGTCTGAGGTACTGGCTGATATTGACAAGGCGGCCCATTTTTGCCGCGACACCCATCGGCTTGATATCTCCGGCTTGAATGTCCAGCTTGCCACCGAGGGAGAAGCCTATTACAAGCAATTTGAAGCCATCAGCAAAATGGCGAAGGTCATTAAGGTGGTGACCATCATCATTCCATCCGCGGAGTTGGGCACCCCTTTTAACGAGGAAATCGAGCGACTCCGGCGACTTGTGAACATAGCTTCACTGGATGGTGCTGTGGTTTGTGTCAAAACAGAGATTGGTCGAATGACCGAGGATCCTAGTACGGCAGTTGTCCTCTGCGACAACGTCAAGGGTCTCCGGCTGTCACTCGACCCAAGTCACTACATTGCCGGACCTCATCAGGACGCTAATTACGACAAGGTATTTCCCTACGTTCAACACGTGCATTTGCGCGATTCGACCAAAGAGACTCTCCAGGTTCGTGTGGGGCAGGGGGAAGTTGATTACGGCAGGCTCTTGCAACAGCTTGCCAAAGTTAAATACGACCGCGCCTTGTCGGTCCACATGGAGCCAATCGAGGGACTCGATCACCGTGCCGAAATGCGCAAAATCCGGTTGCTTTTAGACAGCCTCTTATAAAGAATCGAGTATCTGATGGGTCCTTTCAGTAGCCTTTCTTAAGGGGTTTTGCATTTCTTTGACGTTGCACCCTCGAGAAAATCCATGTGGCGTCAAGGAGTCGTTTTGGTGAGGTGCTCCGGTTTCGTAGCGATATTTTTCTGATCACCATGAGTCAAGGGAAAATCGAGACGCCTTTTCTGCGGAACTTTGTCTGTGGTGAGGGGTTACTAGTATTGGATGTGTCGGCTTGCGCGGTATCTGCGCGGTATCTGCGCAGTTCAACCAGGTAGTCGCTGGATCCCCATATTCACTTGCCCTAAAGTAACAGCCGTATAGGGCATTTTTCCTTTAAGAGACGGAGAAAGGCACACTTGTCGATTAGCGAGTCAACGGCCCAGCGATACACGCTCCAAGACCCAGATGTGCGGTTGATGCTCCAGGTGCGCGACGACGACAACGCAGCTGCCTTTGAAGAGCTGATGCAACGCTATCAGAATCGACTGGTATCCTTGCTGGCGCATCAGGTCGGGCGACGTGACATGGCAGAGGATTTGGCCCAGGATGTCTTTCTGCGTGTCTATCGGTCGCGCAAACGTTATGTGCCGGGCGCCAAGTTTTCAACCTGGTTGTTTACCATTGCAAACAATGTGGCGCTCAATGCAGTGCGAACTCTTGCCCGCCGCAAAGAGGTAAACCTGGCTGCGCCGAGTGCGGCAGAGACGGGTGCCAATGCCATTGAGGTAAAGGCACTAGCAGCCAGCGGACTAATGCCGACCCGACAATTCGACAAAGCTGAACTGCTGCAAATCATACAGAGAGCGATTGAAACACTCAACGATCGCCAACGTATGGCTGTTTTGTTATGTAAGTTTGAGCACATGAGCTACGTAGAAATTGGCGAAATTATGGAGATGTCCCCCCAGGCAATCAAGTCATTGCTATCTCGGGCGAGAGGCAAACTCCGCGAAGTGATCGAACCGTATGTGACCTAGCCGATGAATTCCCCCCAAGCAAATAATGATCGTGAACTAGAAGAGTTGGTTGCCTACCTTGATGGCGAGTTGCAACCACAACGGCGGGGCGCCGTGGAGAAACGGCTATCCAAAGATGATACGTACTTGCATGAGCTGCAAAGCTTGGACAACGTCTGGAGTGCCCTCGATGAACTCCCCCAGGCCACGGTCGACGCATCATTTTCTCGTGATACGATTGAAATGGTGGCAGTGGCGGAAGAACGCGATCTAGCAAAGCAAACCACATGGTTGCCGGTCCGCCGACGCCAACAGTTCTTTTTTGCAATAGTGGGTATCCTGGCCGCAACTGCGGGATTTGCGGCTACCCGAATTCTGATTCCCAACCCCAACGCCTTGATTCTCGACGACTTGCCCATTATCGAACATCTTGATGTCTACGCACAGTTTCCAAGCAAGAACCTCCTGCAAAAATTGCACGACGAGTCAATTCTCCCAATGGTGAACACAAAAAAGGTGGCTGGGAGACCTTTTGAAGGGGAATTAAACACCGACGCTGACAGAACCTCGCAGGCCCACAGGCGTATCGAAGCGATGGAAGTGGCCGATCGCGGGGAGCTCCTGGCCAAGCAAAGTCGTTACCGTACTCAGTTTTCAGAAGCTGAGCGTCAACAAATGCGCGAACTCCACCAGAAGCTGGCAACAGCAGACGACGCGGACCAACTGGAAGAGACGGTTGCTACACTGCAAAAATGGCTCGATCAACGTACACCTGGAGAAAAGGCCGAGCTGCGTAAAAGTTCTCCTCGGCAAGTGTTGCGGATGATACGCGCGCAAGTTCACGCTGCAAAACGGTCCTTGTCGGAACAGGATGCCGCGGCCTTGAAAAAGGAAAGCGAGTCATTTTTTCAGGAGAATAAAAGTGAGGTTGCAGAGCGGTTCAGTCGCGGAAAAACCCCTGGCGTGGAGCGGATGATCCGCCAGCGACCCGACGCACTAGCTGCCATATTTGTGGTGCGGATGCTCGAATCCGGACGTGGAAGAGAAGAGCTGTATGGACGCATGACAGACGTTTTGAGCGAGCCGTTGCAAAAACATCTCACTCAATTGCCTCCGCCGGAAGCGAGGAGGCAATTGCGACATTGGATTCGTGAAGCGTTTTCAGGTGAGGTCACAGCGGGGGACCTGGAAGATTTCTTTGTCACGGAGTTCAACAACGACGAGAGAGAAGATCTTTTGGCAATGCCCTGGCCAGAAATGGAAAAGCAATTAGTTGAGAGTTATCAGAAGCATATGTTATCGACTCCCAATGGCCAATCTCTTCCTCAAGAGATGGACCATTATCGCCCCAAGCGGCGCGATGAGCGTGGGCCACCGTTTGGACCCGATCAGCGGATCCACCGGCGCCGTGAGCGCGGTGGTGAATTTGGCCCACCACCAGGAGGAAGACCGGGCGAACCGCGCCGCGGTCCTCGCGGTTCTGGTTCCCAGGGCCCGCCACGACCACCGCGGTCTCAGGAAAATCAGCGGTAGCTGTACAGGTTTTATTGGAATTGATGAACTTGCTAGGTGCCGTTCCATTGTCGGCAAGTTGTCGGTCGACAACAGGAGCTACGAAGCCTGATCTTGCAACTGCTGTACATGACCCATGGCATAGCCAACGAGGTCGCCACGATTCTGCATGATTTCGAGGTACAAATCCCAATCGCCCGATTTGCGGGCGAGGGTTAGCGCGGTAGGCGCAAAGGGAGAAAGTGACGTGGTTGTCGAGACCAGGTCGTTGTAGGCCGCAAGTGCTTTGCGATATTGGTGTGTGCGGTCGAGCAGAATGAGATAGGTTTCAATCGCGCCACTGCCGAATTCTTCCACCGACGTTTCTTTGGCTTGTTGGTCAAAGAAAGCGAGAGCGGCCTCTACATCGCGACCAAGCGTTGCCAGGAACAAGAGCCGATGACTGGTGTACGGGTCGGTGAAAGGGGGGTCGCCAGGATATTGCAATTTGCGATCCAGGCAGCGGCCGTACTCAGTCAACTCAATGGCAACTTCGAGTGTGGCCGGGTCTTCCAATAACCGCGAGAACCGCACGACCGCCCCCAGGTGCGAGGTGTCGACATGGTAGCTGTCGTTGTCAAACAACCAGCCACGGTCAGCAATCATTGCGGTCAAACTGGTTTCCTCGGGTGGGCGGTCCTCAACACGTTCAATATGCGCGCGAACATTTGCGAGCAGTTCATTGTGTAAATGGCGGACGAGTACGGCAGCACAGGCACGCTGATCGTCGAGATCGAGCGAGCCAGCGATCCCCTCGAAAGTGGTAATCGAATTGCAGGTTCCGTAGTGGCCCAGCATCCAACCCAGGCCACGCTCAACGGCTACACCTTCATGAAGGGCAACCTGAATTAACTCCTCGATGCTATTTTCATCGGGGACTACCCGCTCGAGTGATGCCCGAACAAGCGTTTTTTCTCCCGCGGGGCGCAGATACATCCACCCTTCCTGAAAGCGACCTTGTTCCAGCAGCAACTGTCCCACCTCGCGACAGGCGGACAAGTAGGCCTGTTCTACGTTGGTGCGAATCGGTTCGGGCAGATCGTCAAGATTCGCCGCTTTATCGATGGGCAGTGCCAGGCGATGTCGACTTTGAGCGAGCCGTGCATCAAACAACTCGTGAAATTTTCCAGCATCGACCAATTGCCGAGCCAGCTCTTCGAAGAGCTTGTCCGCATCGTCAGCAAGTGAAGCAATTTTGTCAAACATAAGTCAAAGTGGATTCACAACCAGTCACGTGGGCATGGCTGGCAAGATTCCAGCGGGTGCAATAGACCTGTCACTCCGTTTGAACTACACCTCGTACCCACTGGAATATTCGGGGCGGACAATGCGTTGGAGTGAAGGATCGTTCAGGGGGACGAGTCCCTTAGGATCCCAATCGACTCGACCACGTTTCCAAACAGCAAGGTTCCCAAGCAGGATTGTTTCCGTGAGGGGGCCTGCATAGGTTGCAAAATTGGAAATTGGCGGTTCGCCCGGATTGCGCATGGCGTTGAACCATTCTTCGACGTGACCAGGGGAGTGAGGGTAGTCGACGTCCATGGTTTTGACATCACCGATGATCTCATTGCCCATTTCGGCGTAATCACCCGCCGCATACAATTTTGCACGGTCGCCAATCATCAGACAGCCTGATTGATGGGGAGGTGGCGTGGCGTCTTTGCCACTTCCGGTGGTAAGCGTGACATCATCAAACAGTTCGATCGGCGGAAGTTCACCCCCGTCGTACCAGGTCATGGTGAATCCAGGCCGCCCATTCAGTTCAGGGAATTCGTACTTAATTCTTGACCAGGCAGGAAAAGCGTCGCCGTCATGCTCGGGGCACTCGGCTTCGACCGCAATCGGGTCGCGCATGTTCAATGCCATGAAAGGCAAATTGCAGGTGTGGCAAGCCATGTCTCCCAGGGCTCCCGTACCAAAGTCCCACCAGCCTCGCCAGGCAAAGGGGTGATATCCATCACCGAACGCGCGGTACGGCGCCGGTCCGAGCCAGGCTTGCCAATTCAATGAATCGGGCACAGATTTCATCATGGGCCGACGTTCCGGGACTGGCCATACGGGGCGATTCGTCCAGATGTGCACATCAGACACATTTCCGAGTTGTCCCGCCCGGACCTGGTAAGCCGCTTTTCGCATAGGGTTGTATGCGGTGTACTGGTTGCCCATTTGTGTGGCAACTCCGGACTCATTGGCGATTTCTCCCAGTCGGCGAGCTTCCCAAATTGTGCGAGTCAGTGGTTTCTGGCAGAAGCAGTGCTTTCCCATGCGCATGGCCTTGGCTGCAATGACCGCATGGTTGTGATCGGGAGTTGAGACAGTAACGGCGTCGATCCGATCTCCCAATTGGTCCAGCAATTCACGGAAGTCAGAGTACTTGTGGTCAATGGGCGTTCCGAGTTTTTTCTCGATTCGGTCAACAACATTCGAGTCAACGTCGCAGGCAGCATAAATCTTTCCAAACTTGGCTGCATTTTTGGTGTCGGAATCCCCCTTGCCGCCTACGCCAATGGAAGCGACTTGGATCTGCTCGTTGGGAGATTTGCTGGTCGCTGCCTGCAAGCCACCGGCAATCCAATATCCCATTCCGGCCATGACCGAGGTCTCTAAAAATTGGCGACGATTACCGTGAGTGGACATTCAAGAATCCTCTGGGGACGACAAGGGATGAAACTTGGATAAAATAGGCCTCCGATGAACCTAATAACCTGTGTCCGAACAGCCAACGGGATAAGTTTGGGTGCAAGATACCCCACTATCAAGTAGCTGTATCGGTTATGATAAACAAAAAGTCCGACATCAACCAGTACTTATACCCCTCCTGTCGAATGTCCCAGAACCACTCTCTTTTTTTACACCGCAGCCTTCTCGTGCGCCGGCCATCGCTTCAACTTCGAGGAGTCTTCATGATGCTGATCGCCATGTTTGGCACTTGGTCGGCTGCTGCGGGAATGGATAAACCAGCGGCTGAATCGGGGGCAGCAAGCCCCGAAATGCTGGAGACTCACATCCACCGCCTGCGCGGAAAAATCAGGCGAAATGAGGCAGGTGAAATCGTCGAAATCGATCTGAAGAACCGGCGGACCAAGGATGAGGATGTCCCCATGATCGTCACCGCGCCGCAGTTGGAAAAACTTGCCTTGTGGGGTTCGGGGATCACCGACGCAGCTATTGACAGTCTGCTTGGAAGCCAAAGTCTCGTGCAGATTGACCTGGAGAACACTCGGATTACCGATGCTGGCCTGGCGAAATTGGCAACCCTTCCAAAGCTTAAATCGGTTGATCTTCGACGAGCCACCCGAATCACCAACAAGGGGATCTCGGCGTTGGCGACAATGCCTAACTTGACCTATCTTAAAATCCTTTACACGCGAGTCACCGATCCGGCGTTGGCAGACCTTGCAAAAGCGAAGAAGCTCCGCTTACTCGATACGCGTGGTTGCAACATTTCAGACGTTGGGCTTGCGCATTTGGCAACAGCAACATCCCTGGTGAGTTTGAAGCTGCGGAGTTCAGCGATTACCGATGCGGGCCTTGATCATTTGGTTGGGCTTAAAAGGCTGCGTGAACTGGCGCTGGAAGATGCCAGGATTTCGGACGATGGCATGCAGTCCCTGGCCCGCCTTGCCAATCTTGACAACCTCAGTTTGCTCCGCGTTCCTATCGGTGACGAGGGTCTCTTGCCTCTCAGTTCGCTAAAAAAGATGCGGACTCTTAACTTGCGTGCAACCTATATCAGCGGCGAAGGATTAAAGCATCTGGGGGAGATGCTGAAGCTTCGCAAGCTTGACCTCAGTGAAACGGGTGTAGGGAGTGACAGCTTGGTTCACCTCTCAAAGCTGCCGGAACTTGCCTGGCTGAATTTGTGGAATACCACCGTACAGGATGAAGGATTGCAAAACCTGGCAATCCTTCCAAAACTTGCCTACTTGAATCTCGAAAACACCAATGTGACAAATGCAGGACTAAGCGATTTGGTTCAGGCACCTAATCTCCAAACGCTTGTTCTTGCCGAGACCCGCATCACCGATGCGGGACTCGCCCATCTGGCTGCCATCAAGTCGCTTCGCAACGTGAACCTCCGCCTGACCAAAGTGAGCGAGGATGCCGTGAGACGGTTCCGTGCGGCAAGGCCCAAGCTTGCCATCGAAAGCGACTTTTAAACGTGTAGATGGTCGCTGTTGTTGCGATTGGTGAATGCCTGCCTTGCCAGGCAGTTGGGCTATCTGCCCGGTTCGCGGGTTCTTCCTGCGACACTTGCCGGGGAACGGTCAATCAGGAAAGCAAACAGGTCGGCAACCTGGTCGAGTGTGAGTTGATTCAACAATCCGGCGGGCATTGCCGATACCGAGGTGGTGTGAACTTCCTCAATTTCCTGTTCTTCGATTTGGACCTTTTCGCCACCGGCCGTCAGGATGATGACTTTGCCTGCCCCATCACGTGTGGCAATCCCGACATACGTGCGCCCACCGGCAACCACAGCCCTGCTCACGTATTGATCCGATACCACGTGTGAAGGATAGACGATAGATTCAAGCACTTCTTTTTTCTGGAAGCGACTGGCGAGCGTCGTAAGATCCGGTCCCAGGCGTTCTCCCTGACCTTCCACGCGATGACACTTGCTGCACTGTGCCGCTTGGAAGACCCTGGATCCGTTGACCGGATCGCCAGAAGTTCCTTCTGTGGAATCAAGGAAACTTAAAAGTTCTTCATAACTCCATTTGTTCTGGCCGACTTCCTGGGGCAATTGGGCAGCAGGTGCGTTGGGGAAAGCATGCCTGTACCACTTTTGCCAGGTGACAAGTTGTTCATCGAGGGTCTTGCCGCTATTGGATATCCCTGTCCAGTGGGTGAGAAGTTTTGTGGCCAACTCGCCTTCGTCACCGTGCATTTTTAGCCCTTGCAGGATCACATGTCGGTACGGTTCGGCTGTTTCTGGTTTTTGTGGGACCTGGCTGAGGGCATGGAGGACATCGCCGGCAGCGACGCCGTCAATTGTTTTCAGGGAATCAACCAGCAGATCCCAGTTTGTCCCACTCGGATTTACAGTCAGACTCATGGCGACCGAGGCCCGGCGTTCGGGTTGAGTCCTGTAGATTTCGTACAGGTGAGCGATGGAATCCGCGTCAGGAAAGCGACCAAGCGTGGCGACAATACCGACCCGCAGGCGGTCGAACACGTCACCATCGTGGCTGGTGAGTCGTTTGTCGAGAGCCCGAATTTCAGTGAGCACATCGGGGCCGGTATCGTCGGGCAGTCTGGCAAGCACCGAAAGAGCGGAGGTGGGATATTGTTCACCAACGGCGAGGACCTGACGGCGTTCGACAAGACTTAGATGGGTAAAGAAGTCCCGGGCAAAATTCTCAACGTAGGCACCCACACTATACCCCCCCTTGAAATTCCGGGCTTTTTCGTAGTATTGCAGGAAGGCCAGTTTTTGCTCAGTTTGCCACCCGCTTCGTAGCCGTGGGGCATAGGCCGCCAGGTGGAGTTTTTCGACGTCAGGGATATCGTTTGCCAACTGTTGGGCAAACAAAGATGCGGCTTCAGGCGGATCGAGATAGGCCAACACCTTGACCAATTCGCGATTCATGGCACTGTCAGAGGTGGGAAATTCGTTGATCAGTTGTTTCGTGAGACTGGGAACTTCCTGTGGTGCAATTTCGCCACGATGGAGAGCGAGTTGGACGACGCGTAATATCTCGAGGAAACTTTGATGGGTAAGCAGTCCGTCAGATCGTCCCGCATTTTGCGCGTTGCCTTGAATCAGACTTTCACACCGCCGGAGGATTTCGAGCGAGACTTCCCGCGATGGATATGCAATCAAAAGACCTGTAGCTCCTTGTAAGAAGGTGCGCGTACTGGCAGTCTCCAGGACCTCCTGCTGCCATTGCGCTGCGGGCAGCTTTTCCAGGGCTCGGCGTGCAGCGAAGGCGACAAAGCGGTCTTCATCGTCCAAAAGCCCAACCAACACGTTGCTTGGCGACTGTTGTCCGCGATGTGATACGGCCTCACAGGCCAGGCGCCGCACCCGGGCATTGGGATCTTGCAACAAGTCGACGAGTCTCTGGTGGAAATCGGGCTCACTCCGTTGTCCCATCAGGCGGACCACGTAGGCCCGCAGGTCAGGTTCACGGTCTTCGCTTACGGTCAACAACAATTGGCTGGTCGGTTTTGGGCCAAAGAGGGCAAGGAGTTCCAGCGCTCGTTTTCTGTCCCGGACCGAGTGTCTTTTGTCGGTGGCGATTGCCGCCAGTTCTATGGGCCAGGCATCTCCCAGCTTTTGCTTCACAGCGATAATTTTAGTCCGGGCCCAATCTGCTCCGACTTGGGGTTGTCGGATTGCTTGTTCGATACCTTCTCCAAGTTCCGTAACGGCTGCTGGTACTTTACCTTTCCAGCGAACGCGATAGATGCCACCGTCAGTGCCGCGGCCTCCGGTGCAAAAATAGAGGGCACCGTCGGGACCGACCGCCATGTCGGTGACGTTTAGTGGTCGACCTTTAAGAAAGACATTACACCGTGCCTTATAACTTGCTCCATCCGGTTCGAGATGCACGGCGTAGATTAATCCACGCGCCCAGTCTCCCAGAAAGAGTTTGTTCTGCATTCGTATAGGGAACATCACGTGATCGTAATATTCGACTCCGGTTGGCGACCCACCACCCAATTGCTGGATAGCTGGCAAGCTATCAATATAAGTTGAAGGCCACTTGGCCCACCCGCTTCGCCAACCAAATTCAGCACCGGGTGTCACGTGATTAATTCTAGTAGGTCTGTACCATGGAGTTCCGAGATCCCATTCCATGTCGGCGTCGAAGGTAAAGAGTTCGCCATCTTCATTGAACGCAAAGTCGTAGGGGTTGCGAAGTCCACCAGCTGCAACTTCTGCGAAACTCCCTTGTGTGTCGGTTCGTATGACAGTTCCACCTGGTGCGGGAACTCCAACGGCATGGCCGCGCGGATCTTCATAGCGGGGTTCAATGAGGTCGCCCTCATACTCGATCATATACGGACTCTTTGGATCGGGTTCTGCGGCAATCCGTGCAAAGTTGCCGATGATGACATACAACAGCCCGTCAGGCCCACGGCGAACGGCATGCGGCCCGTGTTCTCCTGGCGAACCGCGAAATCGCAAGATTGTTTGGGTATGGTCTGCCTGCCCATCTCGATTGGTGTCGTCGAGACGATACAGGGCACTTCCATTTGGCCCTTTTCCGACGGCAAAAACGCTCGATTGCAGCGACAAGATGCCTTGTACGGTGTTGACTTGATCCGAGAAGACACTTACCGACTCGAACTTTCCATCTTGATTATGGTCGGCAACCAACAACAACGGGCCCCCTTCCTGCGATGCGAGAATGTTGCCCTGCGAGTCAAAGGTCATTGCAATAAGCGACCCCGTTTGCTGATCCGATGCCAGGCGGTCGATGGCAAACTCGGGGTCTATCGCAAATCGCGCCCCTTCCTTGGCGATGACGATTTCGTCACCCCAAGGTAAAGTTTCTCCCATAAGGCCATATTCTGCTGCGGGTAGCCAGTCCTTGTCGCGAAAGTTCCGCTGATTCCAGTTGTTAAACTGTTTGACGCTGGTGCGCCACGAGCTGTTGGTCACGGAACTCTCGAGAGTGCTGGCTGGTTCTTTTGTGAGGACTCGCGCGACCAGACCGGCCGGACCAGTTTCTGTGTTATGAACCTTTGCCGCGACGACATTTTTACCCGGTTTAAGTAGTTTGGTGACGTCATGTACATCCATCTTGCGCCAATCGTTACCTGTGGCCACGGGGCGCCCGTTCACAAAAAGTTCGTATCGATTGTCGGCACAGATGTGAACCTGGCCGAACTCAACTTGTCCCAACGTAAACGTTTTGCGGAAGTAAACATCGCCCACAGGGGCCTGGTCTTTTGTGTGCGCCGATGACCAAATCCACTGGGCCCCTATCAATTGGCCAAATGCCTTGCGATCTTGAGCTGTACCCTGCTCGAGAGTGAGCGGTTTGCCGGCTGGTTGCTTGGACGCATCTCGGGTGGCAGTCTTTCGTGGCATAGCCCGACTCCGCGAATTGCGCGCCGCTCGGGCCACCCTGTTTTTGGATGTGTTGTTTTGTGTTGCTGGCGTAGAAGTTTTGAACGGCTGTCCCTGGGCGGAACCGTTCCAGGTCATCAGCGTGAGCACAGAAACAGAAAACAGAGTACGTGCAGACAAGGATAACCAATTCATAAATCGCCTCGCAGAGAATTGAGGATAGAATCGTGGTGCCAGCAAATGGCCGCGTACCTTAGCTGAATTAGTTGTCAGCCAACAACAGGCGTTTTCGAGATTCTGTTGCAAGCTAGCAGTAGAAGGGGCAAAAATTGCACAGCCAAAATTTTTCACCGGAAACTGCAAAGCGTGTACTAACAGCGATTTGGGGCTATGGGAGTCTCGCCTTGTTGGTCCGCTGCACCCTTTGGATCTCAATGGTACAAAGATATCCCAGCAGGACCTTTTCGACTCTGAGTCAACCTTGATGGCAACATCCGCTACGTGCGTTCCCGGTGACTCCGGCAAGACAGTCGTGGTTGTGCCATGCCCTTCGCTGCCGCTGCCGAAATGTGGCCAGAACGGGCTCTTTCGGTGGGTGGTTTGCAATTCGCAAAGCAGGTATCCATGGTGGCTGAAGCTTCCATCGTCGTCCGGGACATCTTTCCGGTTTGAGCTATTTCAACGATGGGACTACGGTGATCACGATCAACGCGTATTTCGGGCTCTGTTTTTACTTCCCTCACAAGGCAGCAGCGACGCTTGGCAGTGGTAGGATCCCGCGGTAATTTTTCGCGGTGGTGTTGTCGCTATGCGCGCGGTCTGGAACGCCTTTGACGAGAGGTGTGATCACCGGCCAAACGAAGAACAGGCCAAAGAATGGACTGGGTGATAAAAATCACACGAGCGCAAGAAATAGTCCCACAGCATTTCAGTGGCCGTGGGACTTGCAGTGCTACGTCCAATATTGTCTGACAAAGTTCAACTTGTTTCCGAAGCGTAAGCAATTCCAACTAGCTCATTGGATACCGTGAACCATTCATGATTGACAACACCGCGAATGGTTTCCAAATCCTGGTTGGCGAAGGTGGCGATATCAACGAGACCTTGTGGTTGACCTGCCTTGTAAAGGTAGTCCCAGATTTCGTCACGTAGTTCATCCATCGTTTATATCCTCTGGTGAGTTGTATGGCACTAAAAGTGAGTGTCTGTTTCAGTGTGGCACCGCGGTTTGCAGTGGCAAGGTGCCACAATGCGATGCGAACAGTTTTGGCTTATTTCTACTGGCGGTTGGATGGCTTGGATACTACTCCTCTTTGTCACAGGTATTCATTGCCGTGAATCCATCAGTCGTCAGGCTGTATCCTCCTTCAAAACGCTCTTTCAGGAGCAAGCCTCGTTCGACCATATTCCGTAAAGCGACTTTGTGCTTTTGAACCATGGTATCATCCAAGCAGATCATATTCCTCGGAGTTGCGAGGTATTGACGGAAAACAGCCATTAAGTCTTGTTCTTTGGCAGATAACATTGACGAAGGACCGGTTGAAAGTTGACAAACACAGGTGCAGGCAAACCGGGTGGGGGTTAAACAAGTTTGGGATGAAAACAAAGACCAAAAATGACAGCAATCGGGCAGCCTCGCCTAATCGACTTGTGAATCTGCACGGTTGAATCTGCATGGTTGAATCTGCGCGGTCGAGAAACGGAGCCGTTCAAGAACAAGGCGTCTGCCCAAGGAATCCGTAAAAAAATAATCTGTATGTATACATTTTCTACGAAATGGGTTTCTGAAGGTTCGGTGTTTCATCAGGAGTAACTTTCTGCATAGATCGGCGTTTGCCCTTGTTTTCGGGCAGCCACGTCATTTGCACCCTTTGGGGGGCCACCTTTGTAGGTTGGATCGTTGAGTTGTTGGATCCCGGTTTGCAGGTCTTCGTTTTCTGTTCCGTTTCGAGGAAGCCCGATCCTTTGCTCTGGCCCTCTTATCAAGAGGAGGTTGCACACGTTTTCAGTCAACTAGCGGGTGCTAGTCTATACCATGACGGCAACTGACAACACGATCAATGTGGGCCAGATGGCGAATTGAACCAGGATTTTTTAAAACAGCCGTTTTTCGGCGGACAAATCGACGGTGGGTCTTCTAGGCGGACAAGAGCCAGCCAGTTGAAGGGGCCCTGCAGAGAGTCGCTGGAGTGCCTCGCCGATGTGTTCCGCGACGTTTCCCGCCCGATGCATGCCTCGATTGGCCTGTGTTTGCAGACATGATTGGGGCCTGGGGGGCAAATTTTCCGGGTGCCCGCCAGACCCGATCTGCGGGACTTTGCTTTTGAGACGTTGCCCTTGAGGGGGTCTTTCTTGAGTGGTCCGGAGGTGGGTTCAGACCTTTTGGTAAGTTGTGGACCGAAGCAGTCCTACGGCGGTCCCGCTTCCCAGACGGCCTCGTTTTCAGCACAAAGTCTCGGGTTCCGCAGTCGCTGCCACGACCACTGCGGGCGTGACCCTAGCCTCCATTGCGCGTGAGTTAGGTGTGATAGCGGAAATTGCGAACGAGATTTTTGCGATGTTTAGCGGTTGAGAAGTGGAGTAGGGCACCCTTTGGAACATTTTTGAATATGCCCAAACCCCATATACGAAAGGAGTGCTTGCTTGCCGACGGTCGAGATTTTAGGACAGCCTGCGTCAGGGAGGGTGAGATTTAACGTGCCAACCGATGACGCCCGTCTCGGCGCGGTTGCCACTGAGGGGGTTCGTCGAATGTTGCACCCCCAATCACCCCTTACTGCCATGGGGTAGGGCCATCTTGCGATGGATAAAACGGGTCACCGAACGGGTAGGATTTGCGAATATCGCCCTGGCACGAGCAGATCACGGCACGAGCAGATCACGGCACGATCAGATCATGGCACGATCAGATCATGGTACGATCAGGTCATGGTGTCCTACGTTCGATGTGGAGACGCTGAACCATCATTTTTCAGGACCGGCTAAGAAACATAGAATCCGTGAATGACTATTAAGACCAACACACAGGGTGTGTTTTTTAGCGTTGCCAGCGGATCCGTTCGAGATCCTTCTCCACCAGATTGTCCACCATCGCGATTGTATCGTTGGCCATCGATTCCATGCGATGTAACCAGCTCGATTTCAGGAGACCAAAGGAATCAAACAGTTCCGGGCCGAAGCATGCCATGATGGCGGCGGCGATCTGGTAGTTGAGGTCGCTGCTGTAACAATCCTGTTCTTCACTCATTGTCAGTCCCATCCGGAGCGAACCGCGCAAGAACGTGACGGCAATATCGTTGGTTACCATCTCGCTGGACAGCGAACCGGTATCGAACGAAAATTCCCTTGCGCGGTCGATATCAAAAGCAAATTCACCAACGGGTGCGTGTCGAAAAATATAACCCAAGAGCAAATCGTTCCATCGCGAACACCTCGCGAATAGTTGTGTGAAGTCGGAGTTTGGCAATTGTTCTTTTTTGTGGGCAGTTTGGATTTGTTGGAGTGTGCGGCGTCGGGCGTCGATATGCCCGTACAAGACATTTCGTCCGATGGGAGCAACCCCCTCGTACTGATGAAACTGGTCATGCGCTGTGAATAACGCCCCCACCACGCGAGTGGGAATTTCGCCCACCAGGATCTCATGCCAAAGTTGACTAACTTCATGCGGCAAAGGCGAATCGAGGGAGAGGGTTTGTTCTGCGGCTCGAAGTCCCCGACCCCAGCGGTCAAGGCGGCACCGTGAAGCCGACCAGTAAGAATGGATCGCATCGTTCACCATCCGTGGATTTTCCTGAATCAGGGGTTGGCTATTGAGGGCTACCAAGGCGGCCAGATCGACAAGTTCTATCGTGAGCATAGTGTTGTTTGGACGAGTGGAGTGTTGTGGGAGACCATTTGACCCCACCTGGAGCCCGAGGGGACAAAGGCTCCAGGCGTGGTCATGGGAGGAAACGTTTACAGGCAGGAGTCAGGCCGCGGGAAAAGCGTGGAGGAGGTTTTGACAGGAGGGGCGACCTGGAGTTGCCTTGCGTTGCCCCTAGCATCAAGCAATCAGCATGCCAGACTGGGGGCAGAGCAGATTCGCTGTGTCCCAACGATTTATCCCGTCACGGTTTAGGATCAAAACGCCACTCTAGTTAGACCTTCAGCGTGCAGTGTTGGTGTGGCGTTTGGGAAACAGCGTTACGTGACGGTGTGTTGTAAACACGACACTCGGGTCGAGAAAGGACCGCAGAGTGAATGACAGCCCTGGGGACTTGGCACCTGTTTTTTCCATCTGAAGGCCCCGAAAAGCGTGCCTGGCCCGAAAAGTGTGCCTGGCCCGAAAAGTGTGCCTGGAAAGTGGCGTAGAGCGGCAGATCGGTCCGCCGGCGGAGAAGGGGGCTACAAGGGGCTGCTAATGGACCTCAAAATTACTCAACACGGCATCGCTGGGACCAAGGACCGAATCAAAAGGATCTGTGCTGGCAATTGGCAAGCCATCATGATTCAGGAAGAGATGATCATGCCTGTTGGTATTGCATAGCGGACCTTTCAAGTAATCAACACGGAGGTCCTGAAACAGCACATTTTGCCCATATCTTCCGTGGTTGCAGCTTTTAAAACTGGGATCTTGAGGGTTAGGTGCGTCCGAGAGGACAGCGATATCTTTCCGATACGTATTTCGGAGTGCCGTGTACTCGCCATTTCTCAGAAAAGGCAATCGATAGGCAAGGCTACCGCCAATGGTTTTCTGAAAGCCAACCAAAACAGTTCCTTTGGCCGATTGGTACACAGCAAACGAGGGGATTTGAATACGAATCTGCCTGGATTGGATGCTTTCGGCCAGTTCCGTTGCGGGGCACACAATGAGTTGTCTGGCTTGGTCACGATCGATGAAACGGTTTTCGACCAACCGGACCGTGAAAATTCCAGCCGGTTCTCCAGTTTCAATCCTTGGCATGTACTTTTGGTACACTTCTGAGTAGTTGGCCAGGGCAACACCCAATTGGCGAAGATGATTTTGACATTCAAGCCGCCGCGCCGCAGAGCGGCTATCACGCAACGCTGGCAAGAGCAACATTCCGACTGCAAGCACAACTCCGGTTGCCACCGCCATATCGACGACGGTCCAATGCGATTTGCCACGGGAATCGCCGTCGGCAAAACCAATGGACGAGTATCCGTATTGATTCGCTAACTGAAATTCTCCGGAATCGGCGGCATGGGCTATGTTCCTGGCTGTGCGTTCCGCCAAACCTCGCGGTGGTTCGGTCGGCAGGTTTTCGGCATTGCGGTCTTGCCCGAGGCAGCGACTCAAATGGGCCAGTTGACGGCGAAAGGCCGGATCATGCCGAAGTCGTTCTTCGACAATTCTCCGCTGGTCATCATCAAGTTCGTCCAGCAAGTATCCAACCAATAGGTCGTGCATATCACCGAGTCGTTTTAATGGAGCAAGCTTGAGCCGGGAAGAAATCGCACCTATATAACACACGAGGGAGTCTACCTTGGTGGCAGACTCCCTCGTTGACTTTTATTATCGATCAATCGTGAAGGTCATGGATTCATATCAGCAGTTACAGGTCAAACTGTCGAAGCCCAAGGGGAATCATTCCAGGCTTGCCCCAACCGTTTGATGGCTGAGTGAAGTCGGCTTTTCACAGTTCCCACGGGCACAGCGAGTTCATCTGCCGCCTCCCGATATTTTAACCCGCGAAAGTAAACAAGGCTAACGGCCGATTGCAATTGATCAGGCAGGGCGGCTACCGCCTGACGAATCCACTGGATTTTTTCTCCCTGATCAAGCCGGTCGAGCGGGTCGGCTTCACCGCTTTGCAGCAGATCTACCAGGGATCCCAACTCTTCATTTTGCGACCGATTGGGCCGATCAAGGCTCACCAGTCGGTGCCGCTTGTTACGGCGTTGGATATCGATCGCCTGATTCGTGGCTACGGTATAAAGCCAAGGCCGAACCTTGCGGTCTGCATCAAACATATGCGACTTGAGGTGCACCTGCAGGAACGTGCCCTGAAATGCATCCTCAGCCAACACGCTACTTCCGAGGAAGCGGCGCAAATAGTTAAACAGTTCCCGCTCGTAGCGCTGCACAAGCTGATCAAAGAGTTGTTGATTACCGGTGGTCCGGTATTCCAGCAGCAACTCCTCATCGCTGATTTCTGTGGCACTATCGAGTTGGCCAGTCGTCAGTCTTACATCCGTGGTTTTTGTAATCATGGTTACGAACTCCTTTGATCGAGAGTTCGACGCACCGGTGGGAAGAATTCTTTCTTCGCCGTCGTCTAAAATGGTCACCCACCAACCCTCACATTATAACACGTGCAAATCCTTGGGTTGTTGGGAATGGCAGAGCGCAACCGAACCGGATCTTCAACAAACCATCGCACCATCTGGTACGGGGAGCACCACCGTCACTGACGAAAAGGAGCAATTTGCGTGCCGAACCCCGTGTGCCAGCATGGTTACGGTTTCCCTGCAACCACAGTAAGTAGTTCCCCCAACAGTTGTTACGCAGAGAAAGGTAGTATTGGTTCGCGCAAAAAACCAGGTTTTGAGTCCTGGGACCTCTGCCAATTTTGCAAAACTTCCATCCAAACGTCGCAAATTTGATCACGCCAGTGTTCAACTGTGCGACACCTGGGAGATTTCTGGATAGGCCTAATGTCAGTTGACATAATAACTTACAATTGTTTGAGAAGGTGCCATTTCGGCAGAAGTTAGGGTCAATGGTCGCCAAGTGCAAAGACCTGGCATGCCCGGCCGCGCCAAAAAAAATGCAAGACTAAACGAGACAGGAGGGCGACTCGTATCGGCCACTTTCCAACCGTCCCCCGATTTCTTTTGCGAGATTTACTGTGACCGAGCAACCGAGCGAGCCGATTTCCCCTGCGAAACTGCCCGAGGCGGATCCCTCAGAAATGACACCTGGTGAGCAGGCGGAAGCCCGCCGCTATGGTCGGATTTCTCTTGCCTGTTCGCTAGCGGACTCAGCACTCGACCTGGCCTATTTGGGGGTCATGACCTTTGTGGTTGCCACCCCGCTGGACAACTGGCTGGCAGAATTTCCTTTTTTGAGTGGTTCGTGTTCTTATTTGAGATTGATCGCCCTGTTGTTGATTGTGTTTACCTTTCACGTCATGGTGAGTGCCCCACTTTCATTTTTCTCGGGGTTTGTGGTGGAACATTGGTTTGGTTTGAGTCGCCAAACGCGATTGCGCTGGTTGCGGAACTGGTCACTGAACAACGGGCTCGCCTTGGTCTTTAGTTTGGTTCTGTTTGTGGGCCTGTTTGCGATCATTTGGAATACGGGGCCTTACTGGTGGTTGGTTGCGGCTGGGGCCTTCTTTGTTGTGAACGTGATTCTGGGTCAGGCTGCCCCGGTGTTGATCATGCCATTGTTCCAAAAGATCGAAAAGCTCGATGACCGCGAGATTGAAAGCCGTATGGCCCGGTTGGCTGAGGGCACCGGGTTAACGATAGAAGGGGTATACCGCCTTGGTCTTAGTGCTGACACATCCAAGGCGAACGCGATGTTGGCGGGACTGGGGCCAACGCGACGTGTATTGATGGGAGACACTTTGCTGGACCAGTTTTCCCTGGATGAGATCGAAGTCATCTTTGCTCACGAGATTGGGCATCACGTTCACCGACACATCAGTAAAATGATTGCGGCAGGTATCGTATGGAGCTTGCTCGGGTTTTGGATTTGCCACTGGCTGATTCAATGGTGGGCTGTGGGAGGTTTTGGCCCACAGGTACCGACCAGCGCGTTGCCGCTGGTGATGTTTACCCTGTTAGTTTTCCGGTTGGTTCTGGAGCCCGTGCAAAATTTTATGAGTCGTCACTATGAGCGGCAATCGGATCGATATGCGCTAGCGCGAACCGGTGATCCGGTAGCATACCGTTCGGCTTTTACAAAACTTGCCAAACTGAACAAGGCTGACACAGACCCCAATCCGGTCGAAGTTTTCTTGTTCCACAGCCATCCGCCGATTGGGCAACGGTTGGCCATAGCTGCCAGGTGAGCTAAATGCGGGTCACCTGCTGACCGCTCACTCTGCGCACCAATCGCTTGGTTTCCAGGATGCTAATGGTCGCCAGGACGCGATGTACAGGTAGGCCACAGGTTCGCGTCACGACGTCGATCGAGGTTTCTTTGTCGTCGATGGCTTGAAGTACCTGCTGTTCGATAGCATTCAGGCGAAGTTCTTGGGGTTCTCGGAGGCTAGCGGTGTCGTTTCGGGGAACTGGCTCGACCAGTGGGCCGAGTTGTTCAAAGATATCGTCGATATTTTCGACAAGCGCTGCGCCGTCGCGAATCAACGCATGGCAACCGCGCGAAGCGCGACTCTCCACCGGCCCAGGCAGCGCAAAGACTTCCCGGCCTTGCTCCGTGGCAAGGCGGGCCGTGATTAAAGCTCCGGAGCGAATTGGTGCTTCAATCACCACGGTCCCCACAGACAGCCCGCTGAGGATCCGGTTGCGTTGCGGAAAAGCCCCGGCAAAGGGGCGTTGATCGGGAGGTGCCTCAGTCAGAAGGCATCCCTGCTGGGAGATCTGACTCGCCAAATTTCGATGCTCTGGTGGGTAAATTTGGAGCAACCCGCTGGCGAGAACTGCAATCGTACGGCCACCAGCTTGGAGAGCTCCACGATGTGCGGCAGCGTCGATACCCCGAGCCAATCCGCTCACAACGGTCAGCCCTGCCCCGGCCAGGCTGGCGGCCAGTCGCTCGGCTTGCCGAAGGCCATATTGCGTTGCCTGCCGGGTCCCCACAAGAGTGATCGCTAATGCGTCCTGAGCGATTAACGTGCCGCGCTGATAAAGCACACCAGGTGGATCATAAATTTCTTTCAAGAGCCGCGGATAGATGTCCTGTTCACTCGTCAAAAGATCAATCTGATTTTTCCATGCAGATCGAATTACGGTTTCGGCATCGACCGTCTCAATCGCGGCAGCGATCCGCTTGGCGACTTTGGGGCTAATGCCGGGAAGTTTTGTGAGGAGAGTTGGGCTGGCATTCAATGCCGCGGAAGCGGAACCAAACGCCGAGAGTAACTCAGTCCGCAACCGTGGGCCCACTCCCTCGACCAGCGAAAGCCGCACACTATCGGCAAGGCCAGCGGAAATCGGGTCATCGGTCATGAGAATTTATCGCGGGGGCCCAGACCCTCTCGCCAGGGATTTGTCAATTTCGCCAGTCAATTTCGCCAGTCAAGAAATCCAGTCAAGAAATCCAGTCAAGAAATCCAGTCAAGAAATCCAGTCAAGAAATCCAGTCAAGAAATCCAGTCAAGAAATCCAGTCAAGAAATCCAGTCAAGAAATCCAGTCAGGTTACAAAATCCAATCACCGTCATCCTATCGCGCCAGTGGCTAAAGAGCCAGGAATTAGCAAGGCAACGCTTGCGCTTCACAGACCAGTCGCACGAGTACAGCCAGGTTCTTGGCACCCATCTTCTGCAGAAGCCGAGCTCTACGAAGTTCAACCGTGCGTAGCCCCATATGGAGTGTCGACGCAATGGTCTTATTGGAATTGCCAGCCAGGAGTTTTTCGAGAACTGCCTGTTCGCCAGAACTCAGGTTCGACAAACGCAATCTTGCCTCGTGGGCGATAGCAACGCTTGGATACATCTTTTCACCCTCCCTGAGCGCCTCGCGAATGACGTGTGCATATTGTTCGTCGCTGTATGGGATCTCAATGAGGTTGTTGACACCGGATCGCATTGCCGCGACAACGCCATCGACAGTTGTAGCAGAGGTTAGAGCGACCACGGGCAGGCCGGATCTGAAGGAACAGACGCGAGCCAAGTCGTATGGCAGCTCACAACTCGACAGTGTTGTTTGAAGCAACAAGCAGCCGGTCTGTAATGGGAACGGCACGGTACCGTTCCAGGAAGGGGGACCGGCAGCTTGGCGAAGCCAAGTCTCGCAAGTTTCAAAGTGCTGTAATTGCCAAGAATTAACGGCTGCGACACGTTGTGTCGAATCGACGACAGACGCATCGTGGGTTATGAGCGCAATTCGATTGCTGGGATTATCCACAGTGGAGACTCGTGGTCTTAGAGAGAGGACGCTATTGTCCTTCCTGCGGTTAGCCGCATTGCGGGCAGCCGCAGAAACTTCGGAGCCAAACAACGTTTGCAAAGAACTACTGGTCCGCCCCAATAGCGCAACGAAGCTTGTTTAGGAACTCCAAAAACGTCAGATTGTCTAGTTATCGGGACTATAGCAAAGCAAGACTCATTTTGCCAGTTCCGATCCGCAAAGATTTTAGATGTCGGGTCAGGTGGGATTGACCAGGGCCGACAGCACTTGCGCATCGCGAACTTCATCAACCAGCTCGACATGTCCAATTCGACTGGGGAGCACAAAGCGGAGGCATCCGCTGCTGGTTTTTTTGTCGTGGTACATCAAGCGGAGGAGTTCCTTGGGGTCCAAGGCGGGCACTTGAGTGGGGAGTTGCAGCGCGGTGAGCAAATCGAACTGTCGTTGGGTGGTGGTCGAATCAATACGGCCAAGGAGTTCGGCGAGCCGGGAAGCGCACAGCATACCGATCGCGACACCTTCTCCATGAAGTAGCTTTTGGTAGCCGCTGGCAGCCTCCATGGCATGACAAAAGGTATGTCCGTAGTTCAGGATGATCCTGTGCCCGCTCTCTTCGCGTTCGTCGTTTTCGACGACATCAGCCTTTAATCGACAGCAACGGTGGATGATGGTTTGCAGTGTGCCGGCATCTCGTTCTTGAATCGCCTTCACATTTTGTTCGAGGAAAGTGAAAAACTCGTGATCAAGGATCATGCCGTACTTGATGACTTCGGCAAGACCGGCCCGGTATTCACGGTCCGGGAGCGTATCCAGTGTATCGACGTCGATCACAACTCCGAGTGGCTGCCAGAATGCACCCACCATATTCTTGGCTTGGGGTAAATTGATCCCGACTTTCCCACCTACGGAACTGTCGACTTGAGCGAGCAGGGTGGTCGGTACTTGTAGCAAGCGGAGTCCGCGACTGTAGGTCGCTGCCACGAAACCGGCCAGATCGCCGACGACACCTCCGCCGAGCGCCACGACGACGGACTGACGATCGGTGCCTTCTTCAAGCATCCGTTCCCAGAGTCCGTGGGCCACCTCGGGTGATTTGCTGGGTTCCCCAGCATCGACGGTCCACAGGTCGATTTCAAAATTTTCAGCTTTCAGGTAATCGGCCAACTTATCGCCAAAGAGAGGATCCACGTTGGTATCGGTGATGATGACGGCATGGGTCGCCTGTGGACAGCGGGTCAGCAGAGACCCCCAGTGGTACAGATTTCCACTCCCAATTTGAATATCATAGCTTCGCGAGCCAAGCTCAACGTGGACAGTTTGCGGATTGAGTGTCACGAGTCTCCAGCCTTCAATTTTTAGTTAGCAAGACGTTGGATGTCAGCAGCGGTCACGGTAATGCGCCGGCAAAACCCCGTATGCGTGCGAATATACTCAAGCTCACCCGCCGCGTCTGGCTGAGCATGCAAAAGTTTTTCCAAACGTGTTCTTTCCGAGGATTCCCAATCATCGTACTCTTCAGGCCATGCGGTTTGGGTTTCGACGATGAGTGCTTCACGGTAGGGGTCAAATTTTTCGGCCATGGTTTATTTTTCGGTTTCAAAAGGCAAGTGAAAGGCGTCAGGGGGCCATGATCGGCTTGTTCGATCAGCTGTTGGAAGGACGCCACCGGATCGCCTCATAGGAGGGATGACGCCATTGACCCAGTATACTGACGAAATCGCAACTCAAGAAGGCATCCCTGATTCGATGAATTCCCCACGGTCAACCCGTCAAAGTAAGTGGCTCATCGGCGTGATTGTATTGGTCGGTTGTGTGCTGGCAGCGTTCAGCTGGTGGTTTCGGTTTGCGGCGACCCATCGAGCTGCGGAATTCTGGGGCGGAGACAATTTCCGACTTATTCGCGACGCGGCGATCGTCGAAGCCTATGTTCCCGTCGACAATCACGACCCCAGCCAGTTGGTGGCTGGAGTGCCGCAGCGAGATATTGCCCAGGTTCCGGGAATGACGCACCTCCGCAATGCGTTGTTGGAAGACCATAGTTTTGTGTGGGGAAATCGGCAGTTGTCGCCGCTAGCCGATTGGAATTACGGTTTGCGATTCGCGGATGAAAAACGGGAGGTCTTGATCGAGTTTTCCGCCGATGGCCGCCAATTGCGATTTGCTCCTGCCGCCGAACACCGACGCAACGAAATTTCGTGTGCCCCGATTTCAGCAGGATTGAAGAAGATGTTCAAGGAGTTTTTTCTGCCAACCACAGAGGCACGCTAGCAATCCTCGTTGTGATAGCATGGCAGATGCATTGATCTGGGATTGCTTGCATCGGATGCCTATAATTCGTCCCCGTTGTACTCATCTGGTGGGGAGTGAATCGATGCGATCAATTGCAGTCATCAATCAGAAGGGTGGTGTTGGAAAAACAACCACTGCCGTTAATCTCAGCGCGGCACTGGCTGCGGCGGGACAACGAGTTGGGCTGATTGACATTGATCCTCAGGCACATGCCTCACTCCACTTGGGTTCTGAGGCGCAGTTGGGTTCAGGTTCACAACAGTCGGCACCGAATGTCTACGATCTTCTTATGCGCGACCTGCCGCTGAACCAATTATGGCAACCGGCGTGCGAAAACCTCTCGATTGCCACTGCGCATATTGACTTGGCTGCAGCGGAAGTCGAACTAGCCGGTGTGGTGGGGAGAGAAGTTATTCTCCGTGACAAGTTGCTGGCAGCAGAAGAGCTCGAATCATTCGACTTTATTCTGATTGACTGTCCCCCCTCGCTGGGGATTCTGACACTCAATGCGTTGTCGGCCGTCGACGACGTGTTCTTACCTCTGCAACCCCATTTCCTGGCTTTGCATGGTTTGAGCAAACTTCTGCAGACGATTGGTCTGGTTGCTGATCGGCTCAACGAGCGTCTGCAATTGGCTGGAGTGGTACTTTGCATGTATGAGTCGGGAACTCGTCTTGCTGCGGAAGTGAGCAAGGATGTTGAGGAGTTTTTTCAGGAAGCCCGACGGGCATCGCCCACCTGGAAGCACGTTCGGCTTTTCGAAACCCGGATTCGCCGCAATATTCGCCTTGCCGAGGCTCCCAGCTTTGGCCAGTCGATTTTTCAATATGCGGAGAATTCTCGTGGTGCTGAGGATTATCGCGCTTTAGCCGGAGAAGTGCTGGCCTATTATGCGGGGCGTGATCTGCTGAGGTCGGTGGTGAACCACGCTGCCTAAATGGGGCATGGCAAGGGCCTGGAAGTGGGTGACTTAAGGGGCTCCGGGAAGGTTGCCCCGACACGGTTTGTTGGGGATTGGGTTATCGCGGTTTCAGCTGGTGATGCCGACGATCAGCTTGAACACGGGATCCTGATGGAGAGTGAAGAAGTCGGGCTCATCAAGTACCAGATCACGAAAATTGCCGTCGATATCCAGAGCCTGAGAGAGATAACCGATGGCAAGACTCCGATCGTGGGATAGGCTCCAATAACAGGCGAGGTTGTAGTGCAGGATTGCTTCGCTGCCGTCCACAGCCAGGGCCTTTTCCAGTGCTTCAATCGCGTGATCAAGTTGGCCTGTTCGCTTGTAGCACCAACCTAGCGCTAGCCAAACGTGGATGTCGTCAGGTGTCAGTTCGGCGCTTCGCCCGAGCGGAAAGAGGGCCTCGCGAAAATGGCCTAACTCCCGCAGTGCTTCGCCCATCAGGTAACATGCACGTGCGTTGCCATGAACAAACTTGCCGCGCCGCTGAAGCGCGTTTAGGGCATGTTGCGTCATACCGAGTTCAAGGTAGCCCTCGGCTTCTCTGATGATCCGCTGGATAAGGAAATGGGCACGGGACATTTTTAAAGTGTATCGACGGCGTGGTTGACCAAGACAGGCGCGGTGACCAAGACAGGCGCGGTGACCAAGACAGGCGCGGTGACCAAGACAGGCGCGGTGACCAAGACAGGCGCGGTGAAAAGGACGACTGAATGAATTGTACTCGCCAATGACAAAGGGCCCAAGTTTTTTCCATAAATTTGGGCCCTTTAGTAAAAGTCCAGGACTGGTGATTCGCACAACGCAAAGCTGATCGAACGCCACGGTCGGGCCGAAAACAGAAACTCTGCGGTAGAGGCGCTTTTCCCGTCCCGAAGGGGGCCAAGCAGTTGCAGCAGATATTCTGATCAGACATCCAGCCAGTTTTTCTGGAATTTACAGGACCGTATCTATCTGGCAGGTTGTTTTTTTGCCGTTTTGAGCCTCAACACGTTGACCAGAGGCAACACGTAGGGAAAGTCCGGAAGGTAGCGGAACGGCTGAAATACCGGGTCAATGCCGTCATTCGGCAGATCTGGTTGGTTGTCACTGCCGTTGGGTATGCAAGTTGCTTGTTCTAGAGAATGGCTTTGCTCTCCTATCCTGTACCTAAGACCCTGCGTGATCCCACCGCGAACTTGCAGGGGAGGAGTTTCCGACGTGCGCCCTCTTTGCCCTTACCTGCTGCTATTTCTTCTGGTGACTCTTGGCTTTTGCTGTTGTCTGGTCGCCACTCCCGTGGTCTGCGGGCAGGTGGTTTCTGACCGGGTAACATGGGTTCGTACGGCCGATGGGTGGGAGCTGCTGGGCAGTTGGTTGCATACGGTTCCCGCCGGTCCGAAGCTCAATCCACTCCTGGTGGCAGCGGGGCAAGTCCTGGGCTGCTTGTATGCTTTGTTGGCATTTTCCTCGGAACCAGGAGCCCGGATATCAAGTCGTGTCAACCGCGGTGAGGCGAGGTGGTAACCTAAGCAGGCCTTGGAGGTTAGAGACCGCAACTGCATGACCGTGCTGGCTGCGACGGGTTTGGTTTTGTGGCAATTTCGCATTTTCTTGCACGAAACGCGGGGCCTGGGTGCCCTAATACTGGAAACGGCTATGTGGTATCCGTTTGCACCCAGATGTACCTATGCCCCGGGATTGATCGATGCGACTGACCCTCCGAACACTGCTGGCTTACATGGATGAGATCCTCGAATCGGAAGACCAGCAGCAACTCCGCGAGAAAATCGAAACCAGTGACTACGCTGGTGATTTGGTGCACCGCGCGCGGGACTCAATGCGACGCCTTCGACTTAGTGCGCCACAGGTTTTGGGAGCCAGTTTAGGACTGGATCCCAATTCGGTAGCGGAATATTTGGACAACACCCTCCCGGTTGAGCATGTGGCTGATTTGGAGCGGATTTGCCTGGAGTCGGACCTGCACCTGGCCGAGGTTGTTTCATGCCATCACGTACTCACGATGGTGCTTGGCCAGCCAGCGGATGTGGATCCGGACGTTCGGGCGCGCATGTATGCGATTCCTGAATCTGCCAAAAAGTACAAGCGGTTGTGGGCCGAACATCCCCAAGCTGAACAGCAAGCCACCGACCCAACGGTTGAGAAACCGGTAGATGACGTGCCATTGTCCAGCCAAGCAGACCAGTCTGGCCCGAGTCAAGTACCCGATTATTTGCGGACTTCACGACGCGGACCTTTGCAGATCTCGGTCCGAGTTGTCGTGACTGTGGCAGCCCTGATCGCGGTTGGGTATTTTGGCCTGACCTGGTTTGAGAGTCCGCGGACCGATCACCAGGAAGTGGCGGGCGTCGCCGCAAATTCCAATGGCCCGGTGGTTGACCAGCAAGGCGAAATTGGACCACTGGGAGGGGTTGAGTCTACAGACCATTCGCCTTTCTTGGCAGATCCGCCGGTAGAAGTGAGCCTCCCACAGAGCAACACTGTCTCTGAAAACGCAACCAGTCAGGGGGCACCTGCAGCCGGAGGGTCGGAGTCCATGCCGTTGGCCGAGGGGTCAAATTCGGCCGCTAGAACCATGGACCTGGAACCGACCGAGCTCGAGAGCGAAGGGACGGCGGTCACGGATTCGAGTGAGGCACCAGGAGCTCAGACCACGGGTGCAATTTCCCGATCCGAACAGCACACTCCCGCCACGATCGGTTTGGCGGGTTCAGCGGCGACTCCCTTGGCTGCTGGAACCGGCCGTGACTTGCCAAACAACATCTCCGTGGTGGATCCGCAGAACACGGTGGCCACCACGGCCGAAGATAATGGTGGACTCTTGCCTCCGCCTGGCGAACCGACTGAGACCCCGTCTAGCGAACCGACTGAGACCCCGTCTAGCGAGCCAGCAGAGATAGGCACGTTTTGGGCCAATCGCAGCGTGCTGCTCCGACTGGATCCCACTCAGGAAGCTTGGGTGCCACTGGCCACTGGGACCTCCTTGAAGGTTGGCGATCAACTCATGACCTTACCAACCTTTCGCCCCACGATTGCCCTGCATTCGGGAATTGGCATTGAACTTTCTGGCGCCGCCTCGGTCAAACTGGGTCGAAGTACGCCAGCAATGGCCGATCCGACAAAGTCAATCCCGTTGCTGGAGGTGGTGTTTGGCCGAGTTGTTTTGATCAATTCAGGTCAAGCGGGCAATACCCTCGTTCTGGCGATGAATCAGGTGGAGCAAACCATTGAGCTGGGCAACGGCGCGCGGTTGGCGATTGAGGTCCGGCGGCGATGGGTTCCCGGTTGTGATCCTGAAGTAACATCTGCCCCTATCGAAGCGACTGCCTATGCGGTTGCTGGTGGGGTTGATTGGGCAGACGAAAACGGAGTCGTATCCATCGAGGTTCCTGCTCAATGGAATTTTGCAGAGGGCGAGCCGATCGAGATGGGTTCGCTCGATACGACGCCGTTCTGGCTGGATGGGGAGCCATCCAGTCGATTGGAACAGAAAGCTGCCGAGCAAATCCGCGAGCACCTGCGACCTGGTATGCCGGCAACGACCAGATTGTTGGAGTTGACCGGCAGTCGTCGTAAAGAAGTACGTGCGCTGGCAACTCAGTGCGGTGCCTATGTCGGA
Organism: Lacipirellulaceae bacterium; assembly: GCA_965243695.1. GTDB lineage: Bacteria > Planctomycetota > Planctomycetia > Pirellulales > Lacipirellulaceae > JAKVCB01. The sequence continues at coordinate 584,916 of CBDEWC010000014.1, forward strand.
CAATTTGTGCCGTTTGTCAAAGCGTTGCGCGATTCGGATCAGCGATCGGTTTGGCCAGAGCATATCAGCACTCTGCGCAACGCCATTGCCTGGAGCCCCAATTCGGCACACCAACTCCGGCAGGTATTGGTCGACCAGCGTGGTGGCGACGCGGCTACAGACTTGTTTGAGATGTTCTGTGGCTATCGGGTAGAAGACATTGGCCTTAATCCGGAGGAAATAAAGACTGGGGTTTTGCAAAAGCTGATCGGGTGGTTGGAAAACGACAATCTCGATTATCGCGTCCTGGCATCCCACAATCTTCATCAAATCACGGGCAAGAACTTGCTGCCGAATCCGGCTGCGAATCCCAGTGATCGAACGCAGGGGGTGCGGCGGTGGCGGCAACGGCTCCGACAGGGCGATCTTGCCATTGGTGAGTCGTATGGGGACTGACCTTGCCACCTTTCCGGGCTAGCGCGACCTGGACCCGTACGGTCGTTTGCTCGGCACGCAAGCGATTTTGGCTGGCGGGACGGCTCCCTGCCGCTTGTGCGGCTTGTTTGGGCTTTTCAGAAGGACGCCATGGGCGGGTTACCCAAGTCGGCCTGTTCATTCGTCCTGAATGGGGTAGAATAGGAGGTCCGAGGGAGTGCGGATGAAGTTTTGCTCCCTCGCCACGTGTTTGTCGCGGGTGGATGCCCACTTTTACGGGGAAATTGCACGTGCAGATCGACATTTCAGTCCGACATGGCCATCTGAGCGATGCCAGCCGCGGCAAGATTGTCTCGAAAGTGGGGAAATTGCAGCGATATTTCGATCGTTTGTTCTCCATCGAAGTGATTGTGGATCTCAAGGACCAACAGCGGCCACGGGTTGATATCCAGGTTTCAGCCGAGCATAAGCACGATTTTGTGGCTCACGAACAGACCGATAGTTTGTGGGGTTCGATCGACGCGGCCGTGCAAAAAATTGAGCAACAGCTCCGCAGATACAAGGAGAAAGTCCAGCAACGACATCGTAACCACGATATGCGGCGGCAGGAAAAATCGGCAGATTCAGAAGGGGGATTTGACAACCCGGAGTCTTCGGAATTTGATGAAGCGGGGCTTGATGAAGCTTAGCCAGTAGAGTCTGATGGAGGGTACCTCGGCGGACTTCTGTGGGGCAACAGGATCGGGCTGCTGTGCGGCAGCAGGATATTTCCCGAGCTGATTAGGAATCGACATGAGTCACTGACTAGGAATCGACATGAGTCACAGTGCCTGTCGAAAGTCACACAGTGCCTGTCGAAAGTCACGGGGTGCCCGTCGAAATGAGTACCCGTTGAAACGAGTACCTGTCGAAACGAGTGGCTTTCGGCGTGTAAGGCCATGATTCGGCGCTACAAAACTGACTTTAACTAACAACGATTGAGGATGTAGCAAAAGTATGAAATTTGCTGATTTCATTTGTCACAAGGCGATCATTACTGATTTGGAAGCCGAAGGCAAGCCGGAGGTGATCCGACAGGTTGTGTCGGCGTTGGTTTCGGCGGGCAAGATTGAGGAACAGGAGTTTGACGGGATTATCGAGGCTATTTTAAAGCGGGAAGAGCTCGGCAGTACCGGCATTGGCCGTGGCGTCGCGGTACCCCATACGAAACACTCCACGGTTGAGAAGCTCTTTGGTACGGTGGCTGTAAGTCCGGGCGGAGTTGATTTTGAGAGCCTGGACGGGGAGAAAGTACATTTGTTATTTTTGTTGATCTCGCCGCTGGATCGCCCTGGAGACCACTTGCGGGCCCTGGAGAATATATCACGCCAGTTGCGAGATGATACTTTTTGCCGTTTTTTGAAACAGAGCACGACGCCAGGCGACGTTTGGCAGCTTTTAGAAGAAGCTGATGACAACCAGTTTGCATCATGAGTGCTGTTATGAGTAAGGGTGACGCACCCGTTTCACGAGTTGTGCGGATTAAGGGTCCTCAGGGGCTCCATGCGCGACCGGCGGAGTTGTTTGCCCGCACTGCGATTCAATTTGAAGCCACGATTGAGCTCATGCGTGCCGAAATTCGGGTAGACGCAAAGAGCGTTTTACAACTTTTAACTCTCGGGGCGGATCAGGGGACGGAACTTATCCTGGAAGCCCGCGGAGTCGACGCCCGGCAGGCCGTCGAGGCGTTGGTCCAATTGGTGGACCGTGACTTCGTAGACGAGAAAAATTTAAATCAAGAGCAAGCTCGCTGACTGAGGTGGCCTGGCCGCTAGATTGCCGGCTTCAAAAGTCGCCTTGCGGTGTGCTTGCTCGCCAACGGATCTCCGGTAGCGATCTGGTGAACGGCGCACAAGCCTGTTCTGGGTCGAATCGGGCGCAGTCGTGTCCTGTCTGCCGGCGATCTTGTCCAACACAATGGTGTAGTCCTGTTAAGGATGTCATATCGATGAGACACTTGGAGCTTACAGCGGATCGAAAGCAAGGTTTCGCGGGGGCGTGCTGTCCCGCGGGCCTGACGGAGCTTGATCCGAGGGCGATCCTTGTTAGGGATCCGTCGCTGTCCGCGTAGCCTAAGTTCGACTCGATCTTCCTTTGGCAGGATTACCGCACAGGTATTCCATGGAACGCCTACAGGGGATTGCTGTTTCGCCCGGTGTAGCCATTGGCGAGGCACTCGTCTTTGACAACGAAGGATTTCGGATCCCTCGTCGATTCCTGCCGCGCGATGCGGTTGAGGAAGAGCTGGAGCGGCTTGACAACGCTATCCAAGCTGCCACCCGAGAAATGGATCATCGTCGCGGTCGCGTCGCCGAGCAGTTAGGGGACCAGTACGCGGCTATCTTTTCCGTGCACATTCAGATGCTCAACGATCGTCGCCTCCGTGATGAATTGGAGGAAATGATCCATCAAAGGCACTATTCGCCTGAATACGCAGTCAGTCGTGTGTTACGGCGTTATGCCAAGGTGTTCGAGTCGCTGGAAGGCCCTTACCTGAGGGAGCGGGTCCATGACATCTTTGATATTGAAAAGCGGCTCTTGCGCCACTTGCTGGGTGAAAGGCGTGAAGAATTAGCCCAGCTTACCTCGGAAGTTTTGGTGCTGGCTCACAATCTCACACCCAGCGAAACGGCCAACCTCAATCCGAAGTTCGTCTTGGGGTTTGTGACCGAGATTGGTGGGCCAGGAAGCCATACCGCGATCGTGGCCGAAGCTCTCGGGATCCCAGCGGTCGTTGGGACCGGACCATTTCTGACGGACGTGTCTGGTGGTGAGATGGTCATCATTGATGGCGACCAGGGCTTGGTAATTTTGCATCCTGATGAGGAGACCCTGGCCCGCTACCGGCACGAGCTGGTCGAACACCAGTCGTATGCCGTCAAGCTCGAGTCACTCCGCGATTTGCCTGCTGACACGACCGACACGACTCATATCGAACTCATGGCAAATATCGAGTTTCCCACGGAAGTCAATCAGTGTGCCGAGCGCGGTGCCGATGGCGTTGGGCTCTATCGCACGGAGTTCCTGTACCTCTCGTGTGACACCGAACCCTCCGAGGAAGATCACTACCAGGCGTATGCCCAGGTTGCTCAAGCAATGGCAGGGACTCCTGTCGTGATGCGGACTCTTGACCTGGGAGCGGACAAAATGCCTGGGATGCAGGTCTCTGAAGACGAGCGCAATCCGTTCCTGGGACTTCGTAGTATTCGTCTTTCCTTGCGCAATGTCGAACTATTCCGGATCCAATTGCGAGCGATTCTGAGGGCCAGCGTGTTGGGGAACGTACGTCTGATGTTTCCGTTGATTAGCACGCTGATGGAGTTGCGACAGGCCCGCATGATCTTGGCCGACGCGATGGAGGATCTGGAAGAGAAAGGCATCGCCTTCGATCGCGATATCCAGGTTGGCATGATGGTGGAAGTACCCTCCGCGATCATGATGCTCGACCGGTTTGTGACAGAAGTCGATTTTTTCAGCATTGGGACCAACGATTTGATTCAATACGTGTTGGCCGTTGATCGCGGAAATAAAGACGTGGCTAATTTATATACGGCTGCCGAGCCGGCCGTGCTGTGGCTCATTAAGCGGGCGATTGAGATTGCGGATTCGCATCAGGTAGCGATCAGCATGTGTGGCCAAATGTGTGGCAATCCACTCTACACGATGTTGTTGCTAGGACTTGGATTGCGCAGCATGAGCCTCACCCCTGCGCACATTCCTGAAGTCAAGCATGTTTGCCGCAACGTTTCGATCGAGCAGTGCCAGCAAGTTGCCGAGCGGACCCTCCTGCTCGACAACGCACGTGACGTCAAAACGTACTTAAAGGAAGAATTAACCGGAGTTTTACCTGGATTGCCCATGTGAAAGCAACTTTGCCTAAGGGCCCGGTGTGGCTACAAGTCGCGCCCCAGATCCTAAGAAACCATATCACAAGAAATTTGAAGCGAGTTTGGAAGGTACGAATCCTAGGAGCCAGCTCGCCTCCGTTATTAACCGTCTACCACGAGAAACTTCATGAAACAGGAAATGTTGATTAACGTTGCGCAACCGGAGGAATGCCGAATCGCAATTTGCGAAGATGGTGTACTCGAAGAACTCTATGTTGAGCGAACCAGCCAGGAGAATTACGTCGGCAATATCTACAAAGGAAAAATTGTCAATTTGGAGCCGAGCATCCAGGCAGCTTTTGTTGACTTTGGCGTGGGCCGGAATGGATTTTTGCACATTAGTGATGTTGAACCGCAGTATTTCCGCCAGGGTGGTTATGATCCTGACAAGCCGATTCTGCCCGACGGGACTCAAGCCCGTAACGGTAGCGCAACTCCGCAAGCCGAGGACGAGGAGGCTGAGGAGCCTCATAAGGGCAATGGCCAGCGGGGTGGGAAGCATTCGGGAAATCGACGGCGGACCGGATTGCGCCCGCGCGTGAAACCCCCCATTCAGGATATTTTTCAACGGGGTGACGAAGTGCTTGTTCAGGTGATCAAGGAAGGGATTGGCACCAAAGGGCCAACCCTTTCGACCTACATCAGTATTCCGGGCCGTTACCTGGTATTGATGCCCGCTTTGGGGCGGATTGGCGTCTCGCGAAAGATTGAAGAAGACGACGATCGTCGTCGCCTCCGTGACATTTTGCGAGAACTTAATCCCCCGAAGGGGCTTGGCTTTATTGTTCGCACAGCAGGCACCGACCGGACCAAGAAAGAGCTTTCCCGCGATTTGGCCTACCTGTTGCGATTGTGGAAAGTCATTGTCCGCCGCATTAAAAAGACGACCGGCCCGATCGATATCTATGAAGAAAGTGACATGATTATTCGCACGATTCGCGATATCTTCACCAGCGAGGTCGATGCAATTTATATCGATGAACCGAAAGCGTATGAGCGAGCGAAAGAGTTTCTCCAATTCGTGATGCCCCGCTATGTGAACCGCCTGCAGTTCTTTGAAGGTAGAGAGCCGCTATTCAAAAAATACAACCTCGATCAAGAAATCGCGAAAATCAATCAACGGCAGGTTCCGCTCCGGGGCGCGGGGATCACTGGTTATTGACCAAACGGAAGCCCTGGTTGCCATCGACGTCAACAGCGGCAGCTTTCGTACAGATGGCTCGCAGAAGATGCGGCACACCAACTGAATCAGACGGCAGCAAAAGAGATTGCCCGGCAGCTCCGTCTGCGAGATCTTGGCGGCGTGGTCGTCAATGACTTCATCGACATGCGCAAAGACAAGAACCGCCGGTCCGTGGAGCGGACCCTGCGCGATGCGGTCAGGCGAGATCGGGCCCGCACCAAAATCCTTCGCACCAGTCCGTTTGGCCTGATCGAGATGACCCGACAACGGATTCGGCCAAGCTTGAAGCGGAGCGTCTACCAGGAATGCCCATCCTGTACGGGGTCTGGGTTGGTCAAGTCACCCGAAAGTATGTCACTGGAGGTGATCCGCATGTTAATCATGTGGAGCCAGCAAGAGCAGGTCGCCAAAATAACCGTGACGGTCGAGGAAAGTGTGGCCAGTTACCTGAATAATCGGAAACGACGGGAATTGGTCGCTTTGGAGGAGGAATGCGGATTGGTGGTGGTTGTACAAAGCCGGGAAGATTTGCCGCCAGAATACCTCAGCGTGGTATGCCACAATGCGGCCGGTCGTGAGATTCACTCGAATATCGATTAAAGGGTGGCAGTCCTGTGATTGGCCGTTTGTTGTGAACCAGGGTCCTGGACAAAGAGTCCCCAAATCCCCATAATTTAGTGGTGTCCCCCGAATCGTGATTCGGTGCTTTGAATTCGGTGCTTTGCGTTTTCCCCAACCCTTAACCCCGCAGTTTCCCATGTACGCCATCATTGCTGACAGTGGCCATCAATACAAAGTTGAAGAAGGCCAAGAATTGATTGTTGATTACCGGGACGTGCCAACCGGTAAGGATGTAGTTTTTGATCGCGTGTTAGCCGTTCGCGGCACCAACTCCGGCGAAAGTAGCCAGGGAGAAGTACAATTGGGAACTCCTACGGTTGCAGGTGCCAAGGTGACGGCCGAAGTTCTGGGTCCTGAGAAGGGACCCAAGCTTGTAGTCCAGAAACTCCGCAGACGGAAGAACTCGCGCCGCAAAACGGGCCATCGTTCGTTGTTCACGCGAGTGAAAATCAGCAAAATCGAAGTCTAGGCAGGCTGAGGGCTCCTTCTAGCCGCAGCGAGCGTTAGCCCAGTAAAAGGGGCTTCCTATCTACTGGGAGGCCTTCTGAGGCGTCAGGCGCCCGTTTCAAGGGCGTACAGGTCAAAAGCCATGCTCTTTCTGGTTGGGCCAGCTGGTTGGGCCAGCAACTTGCGAAGCAAGCCATGGCATTGGGTCGATGGGGACGCATCGCGCGAACCGGTTGGGCCACGAAAATGGGCACCATCCTCCTCGGCACGGCTTGCTGGCAGTAAGCTGGTCGGTTTACGAGGTTGGCGTCGTCTTTGAGGGGCAGACTTCGGGCAAAATTTGGGAATTCTTGAATCGTCGCCTGTGAGGTCCACGGAGGAGGAAGAATTAGGCTGTCGCCCGGGGAAAATGGCCGTTTTGACCTTCGGTGGCCCCTTGCCCAGAGACAGGGCTGAAATTCCATCATCGACACAAGGTGTTGTATGATAGCATGTTACGAAATACAGGAAATTCAATTGACGAAGTGATCTGGATGTGTAAGATCTGACGACTTAACAACTGGATATTGTAGTTCTTTGAGGGACATCTACAATATATAGTGGTCACTACCGAGAAAAAGGTTGGATTACTCGGGTTTAGACCACCGACGGCCCTAAATGTTGTGTAGAGCAAACACTTTAGTCGCCGATCGTGAAAGTAGATGTATCTGAACAAATGTATACAATGGAAGGGATTCCCATCGGTTTTGCGCTCAGGAGGAAGCATAAATGACGACAGCTCATGCTACAACATTTGACTCACATTCAGTCCATACAGGTTCGACGGAGCCGTTCAGCGGTCAACTCAAGGTCGAGTCGCAATTTTGCCCAAGTGATGTGGCTGATCCATTGGATACAGTCGAGTGGGAAACGCGGACCTCACAGATCCAAGGCGAGGAGGGCGAAGTTCTCTTTGAGCAGACCAACTGCGAGGTGCCGTCGTTTTGGAGCCAATTGGCAACGAACGTCATTTGCAGCAAATATTTTTATGGTGAGGTCGGTACGCCCGAGCGTGAGTACAGCGTGCGTCAATTGGTCCACCGCGTGGCGCGGACGATCACCGATTGGGGTGTGAGCGATGGTTATTTTGCGTCGTCCGAGGACGGCGAGCGGTTTTATCGTGAGCTGGCATGGTTGTGCCTCCATCAACACGGGGCATTCAATTCCCCAGTGTGGTTCAACGTTGGGTTGTACCATCAGTATGGTGTGACTGGAAACAAATGTAATTGGCATTGGGATTCAACTGCAGAATGCGTGGCTCAGCCGGAGAATCCGTACGAGTATCCGCAAGGTTCAGCCTGTTTTATTCAGCGTGTTGAAGACAACATGGAAGACATCATGCGCCTGGCGACGAGCGAGGCGATGTTGTTCAAATTTGGGTCGGGTACGGGCACCGATCTGTCGAGTTTGCGTTCGTATCGGGAGAAGCTCTCTGGTGGAGGGAAGCCATCCGGCCCGCTTTCATTCATGAGGGTGTACGACCAGATTGCGGCGGTGGTCAAGAGCGGTGGTAAGACACGACGGGCTGCGAAGATGCAATCGCTCAAGGTGTGGCATCCGGATGTGATGGAGTTTATTGAGTGTAAGTGGAAGGAAGAACAAAAGGCCCGCGTTCTCATTGAGAAGGGTGGATATGAAGCGAACTTCAATGGCGAGGCCTACAGTTCGATCATGTTCCAGAACGCAAACCTTTCGGTGCGAGTGACCGACGATTTCATGCAGGCAGTCGAGAACGACGAGGCGTGGATTACGCGGTGGGTTACCGATCAGAAGACCGAGGGGCCAACCTACCGGGCGCGCGATCTTATGGACCGCATGGCCGATTGTGCCTGGCATTGTGGCGATCCGGGTGTTCAGTACGACACGACCATCAATCGCTGGAACACGTGTCCCAACAGTGGCCGGATCAATGCCAGCAACCCGTGCAGCGAGTACATGTTCCTGGACAACACGGCGTGTAACCTGGCCAGCATCAACTTGATGAAGTTTCGCCGGCCCAATGGTACCTTTGATTGCCAGCGGTTTGTGGCTGCGGCGCGGATCTTTTTCATCGCGCAGGAGATCCTGGTCGATCACGCGAGCTATCCGACAGCCGAAATTGCCCACAATAGCCATTTGTTCCGGCCATTGGGGCTGGGTTACTCGAATTTGGGTAGTTTGTTGATGGCCGATGGTATGGCTTACGATTCGGATGCGTCACGCGGTGTTTGTGGGGCGCTAACAGCTTTGCTCCACGGGACGGCCAATCGGACCAGCGCCGAACTGGCTGAAGCGGTGGGGACATTCGACGAATACGAGAAGAATCGTGAACCGTTCCTGAGGGTGATGCAGATGCACAGTGAATCGGTGGATCGGATTGATCCCCACTGTCCGCCTTACCTCCGTGATGCGGCCAAGGAACTGTGGGACGAGGTGCTTGTGGCAGGGGCTGCCCACGGTTTTCGCAATGCGCAAGCGACTGTCCTTGCTCCGACTGGAACGATTAGCTTCATGATGGACTGCGATACGACAGGTATTGAGCCGGACATCGCGTTAGTGAAGTACAAACAGCTCGCCGGCGGTGGCATGCTCAAGATCGTCAACCGCACCGTGCCCTTGGCGCTGCAGACGTTAGGCTTCGATGAACCGGAAATCAAGTCGGTCCTTGCATACATTGAGGAGAATGACGCGATTGAAGGTGCGCCCAACGTGGGGCCGGATCATTTGTCCGTATTCGACTGTGCGTTTACGCCGCGCAACGGTACTCGGAGCATTCCGTGGCACGCGCACGTCACCATGATGGCTGCGGCGCAACCATTCCTCTCCGGCGCAATTTCCAAAACGGTCAATATGCCACGCGACACAACCCCAGTTGAAGTCGCCAAGGCTTACACCGATGGCTGGCGACTGGGATTGAAGGCTCTGGCCATTTACCGCGATGGTTCTAAAGAGAGCCAACCCCTGGCGACCAGTCCTGAAGGCGATCGCGCAGCAGAAAAGGATGAAGCCAAAGTCCAGATTGTCGCCAAACCATTTCGAAAGCGGCTTGCGGATACACGGCAATCCATTACCCATAAATTCAGTGTTTCAGGCCATGAAGGCTATGTGACCGTGGGGCTGTATGACGATGGTCAACCCGGGGAACTTTTCATTACCATGGCCAAAGAGGGAAGCACCATCGGGGGATTGATGGACGCCTTTGGGACCGCTGTATCGATGAGTCTTCAATACGGTGTTCCCTTGGAAGATTACGTTCGCAAATTCTCTCACATGCGATTCGAACCGCAGGGATTCACCAAAAACCCCAATATCCGCATCGCAAAAAGTCTCATCGATTACATCTTCCGGTGGCTAGGTATTACATTTTTGCCCGGTTACAAGGAGGCAACCCTTGGGATCTTTCCAGATGAACCAAAGGTTCAGTCGCCAGATAGTGAGAGTCCGGCAGGCAAAGGGATGGATACCAAGGCAGGAACTTTGCCCGTCACCCAGAAGGTGGGCGAATTGTCCGTCTCCGGTGGTAGCCAGCAGGACCCAAAAGGTGACCAGCAGTCGCAGGCGGCTCCTGAGCCGATGGTGACCTTGGCCGATCGGCAACCCAACGACTCGATCGCCGTGGAGGGTTCCACCGTTAAAACAGGCATGGAGGATTGTGCCCAGCAGCATTCCAATGGGCATTCCAATGGGCATGGGCAGTCCAATGGGCAGTCCAAAGGATTGGATACCAAACTCTTGGAGCGAGCTGGAGTCATGCTTCGCGTACCGGACCAATCCGGGGAGTTATTGCTGGAAGACCCTTTAGAAGGTGGCTTCCAGAATGAAAAAATTACCCGAAGCACTCAATTTGCTGACTTTCAGGTTGATGCACCTGCCTGCGATAGCTGTGGTGCGATTACCGTTCGCAATGGTAATTGTTATCTCTGCCATAATTGTGGTAGTAGCATGGGCTGTAGCTGACGCCCCACCAAACTCAAGCCGTTGAGAACCAAGTTTCCGGATGGTTGTTGCGGTTCCTGGTGCGCTCTTGGACCCGTTTCCAGGCGGTGTTTTCTCGTAAGACGCTTGTTTCTTGCGATAGGTTAGGCGCACAAAGGGGTTTGGCGCAAACGATCTGACCGGGCACCGCGCCCAGCGAGTCGGGTCGATTCCTCTTCGCAACTTTGCTCTCTGGGAGACAGCTGGAGGCTTCTTCCTGCCAGCCCCGAAAGACCGTCAACATGCAGTGATAGCACTCCACGTGGGTTTGACAGAATCGCCAATGTCGATTGACGTTTTCCAGCCATCTTTCTACGCTCCCGAACCCCATACGTTTGATTTTCACAAGCCGAGGAACACCATGCGCACAAAGCGAAGCGAGGCTACAGCGGTGCCGCTGCTTGACGTTCGACGACAAAACAGTCCATTGCGGGTTGAGATCGATGAGGCAATCGCCGAGGTTAGCCAATCGGGAGCATTTATTCTGGGTCCAGCTTGCCGTGAGTTTGAGGCAGCCGTCGCCGATTATTGCCAAACGACCCACGCGATAGGTTGCGCGTCGGGCAGCGATGCACTGCTGTTGACGTTAATGGCGTTTGATATCGGGCCGGGTGACGAAGTCATTCTGCCGAGCTTCACCTTTTTTGCCACGGCCGGATCGGTTTGGCGACTGGGGGCAAAGCCGGTATTTGCCGATATCATTCCCGAAACATTCAATATCGACCCCGACGATATTGAGCGAAAGATCACACCCAACACCAAGGCGATCATTCCCGTCCATTTGTTTGGTCAGTGTGCCCAAATGTGGCAGATTAATGAGATTGCCGCTGCCAGAAACATCCCCGTGATTGAGGATGCCGCCCAGGCGATAGGAGCCCGTTATCAGGGCCGACTCGCTGGGTCGCTGGGGACGGCCGGTTGTTTTAGCTTTTATCCCTCCAAGAATCTTGGTGGTTTTGGCGATGGTGGCATGGTAACCACGAGCGACGACCAATTGGCCGAGCGGTTGAAAAGGCTACGCAATCACGGTCAACATCCCATTTACCAACACGATGTGGTAGGCGTAAACAGTCGGCTCGACGCGTTGCAGGCTGCCGTATTAAAGGTCAAGTTGCCATGGGTCGACCGGTGGGCTGCTGAACGTTCACAACATGCAGATCGGTACGCGACTGCGTTTGCAGGTCGCGATTTGTGTGACACGATCGCTGTTCCAGACGTGGCAGACGATTGTCAAAGTGTGTGGAACCAGTATACGGTTCGAGTGCAAGCCTGTCGGCGCGATGCGCTCCGCCAATTCCTGGCCGACCGCGAGATCGGTTCGGCCATTTACTATCCGATTCCGCTTCATCTGCAAACCTGTTTTGCCTCCCTTGGGTACGAGAAGGGCAGTTTGCCCCATACAGAACAGGCATCGCAGGAAGTGCTCTCATTACCAGTGTTCCCGGAACTGACACCGGCTGAACAAGATGTGGTGGTCGACGTGGTGGCAGAGTTTTGCCGCACTATGCCGATCGAAAACGCGGCCTAACGACAAAGTGCCGTTGGTGGACAGAAGGCTACTCTTTGTCGAAACTCGTGCCGCGTTTTTTGACCTCTGTTTTGCGACCACTCGACTTGAGAGTCACCAGCAGCCCGAGGATCACCGACAGCAGAATTAAGCCCCAGGAGAGGCCATACGTGGGGCCTTGACTCGCTGCGAGCAACGAGAAGCCAAGCAGGACGTTACTGAGGAGGAATGCGGTACCCATCCAAAAACCCAAGCACGGCCCGATAGGTCGTTCCTGTTGGGAGTATTCGGCGGTGAGGTGGAATCGGTGGACCCAACGGCCCCAACTACCCACCACTTTAACTTACCGGGCAGCTCTTGCCAAACGAGTTTGCCCTAGGGCACCGAAGTCATTTCCTGCCCCGATTTGGCTCGGAGATCGGGGCATTTACCGGAAAACGGCAATTGGCAAGGCAACCAGGTTCGCTGAGCTGTGGTCGTGGCCTTAGGAGGCGACCAACCGACGGAGTTCGGTAATGATGGCAGCTGCCTGATTGTCGAGTGGGAGGGTTGTGCTGGTGCCTTTGGAGAGATCTTTCACCTGGCATTGGCCGGTGTCGAGTTCGTCAGGTCCGGCGATCAGGGCGGCACGGAAGCCGCGTCGATCGGCATACTGCAACTGTTTCCCAAGTTTTTTGGGTTCCGGGAAAACTTCCACCCCAAAACCGGCAGCACGAACCTGGGAGGCCAACAAGACATAATCCCCAAGGCGTTGGGCGTCGAAGTAGGGCACAAAGACTTCAGCAGGTGTGCGAGTCGTTTTGATCATGCCGAGTTCTTGCATCGCAGCGAGCAGTCGATCGAGTCCGAGTGAGGCACCGACGCCGGGTAATTGCTGGTTCGTATAGAGTTCGGCAAGACTATCGTATCGGCCGCCACTCGCGACGCTGCCGATGGCGGGCAGGTCGTCGAGCACGGTTTCGTAGACGGTGCCGGTGTAATAGTCGAGGCCCCGTGCGATCGAAGGATCGAGTTTCAGGCGTTCTTTTGCAACTCCGCCAGCGGTAACGGTGGCGAGGAGATCGGCCAGCCGCTGGACTCCTTCTTCGCCACGATTGTTGCCCGCGACTAAATTGTGCAGTTGGCTAAGGATCTGGTCATTGGAACCTTGCAGATCGGCTAGGGCTACAAGCTGCCTGGCCTGTTGCATCGTGGCCTGTGCTGTTTGTTGGATTTCGTCAATGACGCGATCAGGTCCAATTTTTGCTAACTTGTCGAGTCCCCGAAGCACCTCTTTCGCCCGGTTTTCAAGTTTAAGTTTTTCCAAAAATCCAGAGAGTACTAATCGGTTATTGATGTGAATGGTAAATTTTTCAAATCCAATTGCGCGTAACAGGTCGTGGATGACCAGCGCTGTTTCTGCATCGGCAGCCGGGCTCAGTGTGCCGATCGTGTCGAAATCACACTGCATAAATTCACGATAACGACCCCGCTGCGTATTCTCGCCTCGCCAGACCGTGGCGATGTGGTAGCGTTTGAACGGAGTGCCTAAATCTCCGATGTGTTGAGCGACAAAGCGGGCCAATGGGACCGTCAGATCAAACCGCATGCCGACCGACCGGCCACCAGAATCTTCAAATTGGTAGAGTTGTTTGTCGGTTTCGTCGCTTCCCTTGCCGCGCAAGACTTCCAGGTATTCCAAGGCAGGGGTATCGATGGGGCTGAAGCCGTACGATCGATAAACACGTCGGGCGATTTCCATCATCCGTTCGCGCGGGATCATCGCTTCCGGGAGAAAGTCCCGAAACCCTTTCAGTGTTCTCGGTTGGATTAAAGGTTTACCCATGGTGTGCTGGTTCGTAGGAGTGGCTATGAAACGATTGACAGCAAAGGTGGCTTTGGGCTGCGGATACTTTGCCCCTTTTTTTGGAGTACGGCCTCTGTGTACTCAAGGACCTGATTAGCCGTTTCCAGGTAGAAATCGTACGTCCAATCATCTTCGTATTCACAGTCCTTGGTGGTGTAGTCGCGACAGATTTGGGGGCGTGTCTCGTAGATACCACAGCGATGATCAGGCTGCAAATGCTCGCACACCGTATGTACAAGCAGATACCAGTCACCATCTTCCTTGAAGACGGTGGCCTTGTCGTGTAGCAAATACCAACGAATGTAATCAAAATCGGCAACTGTCTCGGGAGTTTCGATGACCATCGCAAAATAACGGCAGCATTTAGCGGTACAGTGATCGCAGAGAACCTCACCCTCGGGCAATTCATGGCGGTGGATCTTTTTGTGTCCCAAAGATGCAGACATGTCAAGCTTTCATGAAGATGGGCAAAGAGGAATGGCACGAATGGATACCAGGATACCGGAATCCTATGAATCTACGCTAGGCGGCCAGCGAGTTGGTTGGTTCGGTCAGTGACCAGAGCGATCGAGAGCCGGTCGTCGACAATCGCTGGATTGGCTGCCCGGTGGGAATCAGGCCATCCACGGTTGGGCTTTGTAGAGCATACGGAGGAGACTTTCTTCGCGGGTCAGGGCTTCGACCTCCGGTGGTGTGAACCATCGTAGAGCATGAGATTCATCACTCACCTGAAGGGGATCGTCCGATTCGGCAATCAGCAGAAACCGGATATCGTGGTGTTCGTGGGCGTCTTCAAGGAGTTTTCCAGATAGGTCGCGGCGCTCTGGAATCGTGTGGACATCGACGTCCAGAGGGAGTAACGATTCATTCTGGAGGACAAACTGGAACTGTTGGAGCCCCGATTCTTCCTGGGCTTCGCGAAGCGCCACTTGCTCAACGTGGATTTGACCGTCGGCGTGGCCTCCCAACTGGAGCCAGCGATTGAGTTTGCGGTGGTGGGTCAATAGGATACGTTGTCGATCGGCTGCAAGGATCCATGCTGATCCGGTGAGATGACCAGGCCGGCAATTCCGCTCAAAACAATCAGCTCGGCTTTCGACCAGTCGGCGAATCTTATCAAGCACCTCTTGTTCATTTGGGTAGTGGTGCTGATATCGGTCCAGCAATTCGAGGAGGGGCTTGCGGTGCATGGTGCCCCGAATTGTCACCTCCACCGAGAGATTGCTCAAGGGGTTGTGTGGGTGGCCTCAACCGTTTGTCACTTCCGTGATCGGGCCAGTAAATGGAGTCAACGAGAAAACGCTCGAAACCGGGGAAACCAGTGAGCGTAGCGCGCCTGATTTCAGCAGCCAAATTAATCACTTTCACCCCGCAGCTTCACTTAACCAACAGGGTTTTGGATAACCGGTAGGGTGTCCGGAAAGAAACGAATTCTGCGTACACCAATATTCCTGAATTCGACCTCAATAAAGCAGTCTTTGGGTAGCAACTCGCGGCTGTCGAATGGGGCGACACGTTGCCGAACCTGGAGTGCGTCGGTTTCGCCTGGTCATGCAATGGCATTGGCCAGCTTGCGATTCGCGATTTCTGCAATGGAAAAACAGGTTTTTTTGACACGTATGCCATTGCAAGCGAGAATTTCCCCCCGCGCCGAAATCGTAGAAACCATCGCCTCGATCGATTGCAGGAGCGGATAATCTTTGGAATCGGTATTCATCGTTGGGGGGATCAAATTGTTGGAACGTGTTGGCTATAGCTGTGGGATTTGTCTTCCTAGTAAGGAGCGGCGCGGGCCAGTAAGGAGCAGCGCGGGCCAGTAAGGAGCAGCGCGGACCGGAAAAACTTGCTTATTGCGACACCTTATCTCTGGGAGAGCTTGATTCAGATTCAACGTACTGGCAAAGCGGCCTGAAAGAGGTATCACAATCACCACAAACGGTTTTCATCAGCCAGATTCGATGATCGTTTGAGCGTCGCTGTCAAAGAAGGCGAGTCCAGCTTTCCTGAAGGTAGCGTGTGGCCGCTAGTTTGAATGTTTGCTCACGAGGCCAGTCGGTTAAAAAGTCATGGGCTTCCCAGGCTTCGAAGATTGCTTCGCGAAGCGTTTCGATTGGGACGGACAAGTTAACCACGAATTGGTCGTGCGAACGCTGTTCCCGATATTCCGGTTGTCGTGGTGGTATGCGTAAACAAGTGGTGATGAGCGAGAGATCGAAGTTGCAAAGCAGCGTCCCGTGATAGAGAAAATGATTCCGTTTAGCCCGCATGCTATTGCCGGAGAATTTCCACCCTTGATTTTTGCCCGTAGGTAGGTGAGGTTTGCCCCGTAGGTGAGGTTTGCCCCGTAGGTGAGGTTTGCAAGTAAGATGAGATCGCTTGTGCCGGCACAAGCGACATTCGGGACAAGTGGTCGGACTGCCTTGAGCATTCGATTCAGGACGGCGGAATGGGCCTGATCGATGGGGCGGAGTTCGGGCCGCCGGTGGTAACTGAGGACAAGGGTATACATCAGGCAACCTGGCCCGGTAACGATGGCGGCCCCACCACTGGATCTCCGGAAGGCAGAAACTCCCTGCCGTTGACAGGCAGCAAGATCGACTTCCTGTTCCAGTCGGGAGGAACGACCAACAACGACAAATGGCACGTCGGGTTCCCAGAGGCGTACAAGTTCCACACCATCCGGTTGCATTTCGGCCCAGTCCAGCAGGGCCTCGTCGAGGGCCAGATTTTTGGCTGGGGAATCAAGTGAAACACTGAGACGGTACATGATTGGCAGGCATTGGGGAGGGGGGTGCTAGGCGCAGGGTCGCCGATGTTAGATTCTAGAGGGTGGTGACTACGGAACCAACCAGTTCCCAGATCCTTTTATTTCCAATCCTTGAGCCATTTGCAACCATGTCCGATCCGAGTCCATCCAGTGATTCCACGGGGTCCCCGTCAGGGCCCCATTACCCCGACGACCAATTGCCGCCAGTGGAACCACCGTCGGCAGGGTTCATTTTGCAGTTGTTTGTGATTCCCGGGATGATTGTGGTCGTGATTGTAGCGGTTTGGCTCATGTTCAGTTGGATTGCCCACCATGCTTCGAGTCGCCCGGAAGATGTCGTCCAGGGCTTGCAAGGCTCTGGCCCGGCGCGTTGGCAGCGGGCAAACGAACTAGCCGATATGCTTCGCAACAGTCGCCATACAGAATTTCGCCAAAACTCGGTCGCGGCAACGCAGCTTGCAGAGATTCTCCAACGCGAGTTAATGACAGCGACTTCTCCGGGTGGAATGGAACCTGGAGCAGTGAATTTACGCTATTTTCTTTGTCGTGCGTTGGGAGAATTTGAAGTGGCAGATGGGTTAGAGGTACTGAGCGAGGCGGCGACAACCTCTCGCGATCCGCGCGAACAATGGGTCCGGCGAGGCGCCATTCAGGCAATAGCTGTGCTTGGTTATCATTTGCAGCAAGGGAATCCAAATAGCCCGTCGGACTGCGCCGTGCTCGAACCAACATTAATTCTACTGGCGAATGACGAAAACGAACTGATTCGCTCTGAAACAGCCTTTGCGTTAGGGCGGATCGGGACCCCGGGCATGATGAAACAGTTGGAGATCATGATCGACGATCCCCATCCCGACACGCGCTACAATGCAGCTGTTGCCTTGGCTCAACGAGGCAATGTGATTGCGGTCGAAACACTGGTCGAGATGCTTGATAGCGAACAGCTCGGTAGCGCAACAGAGGAGCCTGACCCGCAGTCACAGTTTGTCAAGCGGGCAGTCATTATGAACAACGCAATGCAAGGTGCTGTTGAGATTGCCCGGCAGAGTTCCGAGTCCGATTTGTCATCTCTTGAAGAGGCTTTGCAGAAAATCGCCACTGCGAATCCAACCGAATTGTACGAATCCCGAATCGACCCGCATGTGCAGGCCGAGGCGAAACGAACGCTTGAGCATTTGCAGGGTATTCCTTGACACCTTGCAGTGTTGTAGGCGATCGCCAATTTTTCCCGGTTTGCTTTTCGACTGCGGGCAACTTCTTTGGATTGTATTGGTTGTGATGTTTCGCGGACAGAATTTCCAAGAATGTTCAGGGTGTTATCCGCTTGTGCTAGACTCGGCTGTCGGTTCAATAGGGGTTGGACTTGAAGAATTTTTTCAATCGCAAGTTGTTATCCGGTCAGAACTTGGAGAGTATGATAGCTTGCAAACGGGTCTTTAGTCATTTGCCTTGTGGTGGTTTATCCTGCAGAGTTGAGACGAAGGGTTTTGCGCTAGAGGGATTAAAGCGCTGTCGAGTCTCGCTTGGATGCGGACAACATCTTTAACGCAGCAAACGGAATCTTCAAAACCAGCAAACGGGTCGGTTGTATGACAATTCGTAGTCTTATTATTTTGAGTGGGTTGGCGTTGACAGCCTTCGGGACAAATCTGGGCGAAGCATCAGGTGCCTGTGGCCAGGAATATCGCATCGTTTGTAAGACAGTCTACGAGGAGCGGGAAGTCACTTGCTATCGGATTGAGCAAGAAACCGTGTGCGAGCAACGTCAGGTTGTGCGTCGCGTGCCCGTCTGGGAAACAGAAGCTCGTGAGCGCCGTTATACGGTCCTTAAGCCAGTTCGCGAAACGTGCGAGCGTGAAGAACGCTATTGCGTACAGCGGCCAGTATGGGAGACCGTGGTCCGCGATTGCAGTTACGATCAGGTTCGGACTGTCAGCGAGACATGCGAACGCGAAGAGCGATATTCCGTACAGCGACCGGTTTGGGAAACCAGCTGCCGCGAAGAGCGGTATTGTGTACAGCGACCGGTTTGGGAAACCGCTGAGCGGCAGGTTTGCCGCACCGTCATGCGACCAGTGACGACTTGTCGTACTGTTTTGCAAGACCAGGGATGTTGGGGAACCCAGTGTGTGGCTGTGCCAGGTGCCGTCTCCCCACCCCGTCTGGCTTGGCTGCCTTCTACGGAGGTTGTAGACCCTCAGACCGGACAAGTTCAAATCCAACGGGGTGGACTCAGCTGGGCCAGATATCAGGCACCAACACAGCAGGTTGCGCAGCGTGTGTGGCGACCAAACGTCGTAGCGCAGCAAGTGACAGAAACGCAGTGTGTTCCTCAACAGGTTGTCGAGCGCGTGCCCTATCAGGTTTGCCGGATGGTTAACGAGGAGC
Organism: Lacipirellulaceae bacterium; assembly: GCA_965243695.1. GTDB lineage: Bacteria > Planctomycetota > Planctomycetia > Pirellulales > Lacipirellulaceae > JAKVCB01. The sequence goes on from CBDEWC010000014.1 coordinate 604,008, forward strand.
AGGTTCGCAAGGTACCTGTACAAACTTGTCGGATGGTGACCGAAGAGCATGTCCGCAAAGTTCCATATACGGTTTGCCGTCAAGTTACCGAACGGATTGAGCGCAAAGTGCCCGTCCGAGTTTGTCGGATGATCACTGAGGAGCGTGTCCGCAAGGTTCCCTACACGGTTTGCCGGATGGTGTCTGAAGAGCGTGTGGAGCCTTATGAGGTTCGTGTGTGCCGCTACGAATGCCGCGAGGAAACAATTGAAGTGCCACGTACAGTTTGTAAACGTGTCCCAGTGACGTACACGTATCGTGTTCCAAAGACAGTCACGGTTCGTGTGCCGTGTGATCCTTGTACCCCTTGCTGTGACTCGTGCGGTTAGGACGAATCGAGCGACCAAGAAATAAGAAGTCTTTTCGCACAGGGAATGGGCCTTTTAGCCCCCAGTCTACCCGGCCGAAGCAGGTCTCTTGGACCTGTTGCAGCGAGCCTGTTTTTGCTTCACCTGTTCGGACCCTCTCACCCTACCGCGTCAAATATGTCACAATGAGGCTGCCCAATCCCGGCAACGGGTACCCCTCTTAATTGGCGTGGAGCGAATCCGTGGTGACTGAAGACCCAACTCAAGACGTGCGTGGTTTGTACACCGCTGCCATGCTTGCCGAATTGCTGGGGATTTCGGTATCTGCAATCCGACGATGGGTTCGCCGGGATTATTTGGTTGCTTCGGTTGAAGTACATCGGGTGGCCTATCTGGCACCAGGGGAGTTGCATGTTGCAAGACTCCTTGCCGAGATCTTGAATTCTGGCTGCTCGCTCGCTGGTATCGACACGAAAATGAGTGAACTCACCAGAGTTTTACCGGGAGTAGCCAGGCCGCTTTGCGAATTGCCCATCGTTGTAGAAGGGCAGCAATTGCTTTTGCGGCGCGGCGATGATTTGACGGAACCAAGCGGGCAATTGCTGCTGAACTTTGATGTGACTGAGGATCAGGACGCTGCTGCTTCCCCAGTCCAGGCGATTCCGTTTGACAGAGAAAACCTTTTAGTGGGAGATGAATATAGCGTTGAGCAACTCCGCGATTTAGCGGGTGACCTTGAAGACAAGGGTGACTTTCAAGGTGCCTTGGACTATCATCGGTCGATCGTGGTTGCGGGCAGTGGTGCGGCTGAGGACCACTTTGCCTTGGGAAATGTGTTGTACCAAACCGGTGATTTGCCTGCCGCCCGCGAGCGGTTCTATGTGGCAATTGAGTTGGATGACGATTATGTCGAGGCGCGGCTTAACCTAGGTTGTGTACTCGTGGAACTTAACGAGCCAGACCTTGCCGAAGCTGCCTATCGAGGAGCCTTGGATTGTCACCCGGATTACGCCGACGTCCACTATCATCTGGCGCGGCTTTTAGACCAGTTGGGGCGTTGCAGCGAGGCATTGATTCATTGGGCTCATTTTCGCGATTTGACACCAAAAAGTCCCTGGGCCGAAGAGGCTCAGGATCGGCTTTCGACCGTCGAGTAGCCAAGTGGGCTGGACCGTTAAGGCCGTTGAAGTTGGGCCAGGATTGTAATGAAAAGGGGGTTCGTGGCGGGTAAGATTTGGTTGGACCGGGCTGCTGGAGACCTTGGACGGTGGTAAAAAGATGGCGATCGGCCCCTCGCTGGGGTTGTCACACCGGCTTGTAGGTCGACAGAATGGAGTGTCGAACGCATTATGCTACGTCCTGTTGCGAAACAAGTGCCATGGGCGAGATACTTTTTCGCTATGAGCGGCTGGACCCGACGAGTTGGATTTATCTCTCGTCCTTGTTGACGATTGCGCTATATTTCAAATTTGGCCGGTTATGGAGCATACGCAATCTTGATTTGATCGGGCTGATTTTCCTGTCACCTGGTCTGCTCTTGGTCAAGTACGGTGCCGACCTTGCTCCTTTTGACACACAGGCGTCCCTGATTGGGCACCTTGGTCACATCTGGCTCATTTGTATCAGTGCGTTATTCTTATTACGCCTGCTGCTGGACACATCCATGGTTCGGCGCCCCTTGCTCGAGACCAATTTAAGCGTTGGCGGAATGACGTTTCTCGGGATTTCGCTACTGGTGTTTTTAATGGCGAATGTGATTACCGGTCGTCCCGGCGTACATGATCTGGCCGGTTCGAAGCGGGCGGCAGAGCTGAGTTCCTTCGAGGCATCTCCCGCCGAGATCAATACCCTGAAGACGCACGGCCCCGGATTTCCTTTGCTCTATTTGTTGCCGCATATATCAACCGAGAAACTGCTGGAGAAAGCAGGCACCGATGAAGGTAGTGTGGTCACCGATGTGCAGCACCCGGCACAAATGGTCCATGCGGTGACCGCTCGTGTCGTGGCGATCATTTCTCAGATTATGATCGTATTGGGGATGGCATTGATTGGCTTACGCCACTTTGACAACATCAAAACGGGAATTGCAGCAGCAACACTTTACATGTTGCTTCCTTATACAGCGATGTGGACAGGTAGCGTGACGCATGCCCTTCCCGGGGCTCTTTTGGTATGGGCAATCGTCGCCTATCGTCGTCCGCTGATTGCGGGGATGATGCTTGGCCTGGCATTTGGCACGATTTATTACCCGCTATTCCTGTTGCCGCTCTGGATGAGTTTTTATTGGCGGAGAGGCCTTGTGCGGTTCCTGTCCGGTGCAGTCACAATGGTAGCCTTGTTGGTCGTCACACTGGCGATTACATCGGTCGACGCCGCCGCGTTCGTTGCTCGTTTGCAGCAGATGTTTGGGATTCGATTTCCGATTGGCGAAGACGTTGTAGGCATCTGGAAATACTGGAACGACGTATATCGTTATCCAATCCTGGCCGGTTTTGTCTTTCTTAGTCTCGCTTTTGCGATATGGCCCGCCCAAAAAAACCTGGGAACTTTAATGAGCGGATCTGCAGCGCTGATGCTGGGTACGCAGTTTTGGCATGCCCATAGTGGGGGTTTGGCACTAGCCTGGTACCTTCCGCTACTGCTGTTGACGATTTTTCGTCCTAATCTGGAAGACCGTATCGCACTTTCGGTGCTGGTGGGCGGAGGTTTGCGAAAGAATCGACGAGGCAAGGTCGTCGTGCGCGCCGCGTGAATTTTTAGGACTGTTCGGGCAGTTCGTGGGGGCTCGGGCCAGCGTCGACAATGCTGCAGGCCACGATCGGATCAAGACCCAACTCACGGGCACGCGCCACCACTTCTGGAGCGTCGCTTCCCGGGTTCAGCCAAAGTTGATCGCACCCTTTGGCCGCGATTTCTTCGAGAATCCAGATGCCAGTCGCCGGCGGCAAATACAAGCTGATGCGATCGAGCTTTTGGACCGGAATATCGGCCAGGGTTGGATAGACGCGAAGCCCCTCAATAGTGCCTCCCTTGAGATTAACCGGGTAGACGTCATACCCTCGGATTAAATGAGCACGAATTGATTTGTTTCCAAATTTAGCCCGATTGGCACTGGCGCCAAGAATTGCAACGGTTGGTTTTGTCATGACAGCACCCAGATTTTAGCGAGTATATTGCAAAAAGTCCGCCATTTCACGATTCGTTGCTCGTGCCGGCAAAACCGCTTTCCCCAGCCAGCCAAAAGGCTTCCGGCGTCACTGGGGAACCGAGCGGCCGGTTGGAATGCTCCCAGCGAGACTGCCGTCGTTGGGGGAAAGCCATTAGTCGTCGCGTCGCATATCGACTCGTGTGCTGGTTTGCTGGGCGGCTAGCCAGGTGTGCCAACGGGGCTGATCGTAATCGAAGCTTTGTCCGCCAGAAAGGATCACCAATGCACCGAGCACCGAGGGGTTTCTCAATAGCCGTTTTTCGGGCCGTGGACCACTGCCCCCGAATGAAAAACCACCGGAACCGGGGTTGAATTCGTATCGGTCTCCTCCGGAAGAACCAGTTCCCACAACAAATTTGTGTTCGGTGACGAGTGCCTCAATGAGCGGATGGATTGTGCTGGAATCGCCAATTTCCTGCAGGGCCGACGCAGCCCGGTTGACAGTGAGATTTTCCGGGCTCTGGAGTGCACGCACGAAAGGGCGAGAGGTTCCCGGGTGGGTTGAATCGACCAGATACTCCAGGCTTTGTGCACGGACCTCTTCAACGGGATCATAAAGCACGTGGTGCACCAACACGTTGATCGTGGTCTGATGAGGAATCTGCGACATCACTTCCAGCAACATTAGTTTGACCTGGACGTTTTCTTCGTGCTTGAGCAGCTTTGCCACAGCGTCGGCTGCCAGTGGATCCCGGATCGCGGCAAGGTTCTTTTGAGCTTCGAATGCTTTTTCGCGGTGTCGGTCGAAAAGCTGCCGATACCAGCGTTGTACGCGCCCGCGCCACTCGGCAGCTGTGGAGTCACGTTTTTCAGCCCGTTCGAGCAACTCTATTTCCTGTTGTGTGCGATATTTGCCTTGGTAGATCAGCAAGCCACGCGAAGCCATAAGCTCTTTGCGATTCATCCAAGTACCATCAATTTCCCGAAAACCGAGCCGTTGCCGGGCGGGGAGATTTTTCGGGTCGATTTCCAGAACTCGTTGAAGATGTTGTTCTGCTTGTTCAAAGAGTTGATTTTCACGACACCACTCGGCCATTTCCCAGTGGGCTTCTGGCGTGTCGGCGATCTGGTGTGCTCGCTGAGAATACGCGAGGTCTACATCTGTTTGTGGGATCACGCGTACGACCTGCCGTCGGTCGACAACAATGCGTCCATGCCCTGGTGTTTCGATCACAAAATGCTCTCCCGGTTCTTGGTCATGGATGGCATGACCTTCGATTTGTCCGCCCGATTTGAGCTTCATCACGTCAGCTGATGCCCCCAACGGACAGAGCAGGACAGACAGCAGAATCGAACCAGGCAACAGGGAGGCAGGAGGTTGCATGAAAACCGTGTTTTCGTTGGTTGGCGTTTTCGAAGGACGGTCTCTTCCAGTATACAAGATTCAACGCGCCCGGAGTCGTTGATTTCTGTTCCTATTCCGCACAACCGCTAGATTCGTAACGTTCCAAGGAGTCGGAATACGGCTGGCCATCGCCGTGAATCCTCCAGGTTCGTTTGCTGTGCAGTGAGGATGACCGTCAGCGACACCTCCTGGAGCTACGAGAATGACCGTGGCAGGGAGGTCACGGTCGAATGAACAGTCGGGGGGCAGTGGGCATTGCGAGACCGTGTTGGAGGAGCCTGCCCAGACCGACCCGCTTTTAAGGAAGCTGGCCCGTCCGGATGCCGCTGATGGGCGGCGTGGTTGTGCTGAGGATACCGGGTTTGACCAACGCGACTCGTCTGGAAACGAAAAAGCAAATCTTGCCGGAGTGGGGATGCCGCATACACAAAATCTGTAAGTAGCGCCAACCGTTAAACGGTCTCCGTGAATTATTCGTCCCATGCTATCCGTAAAGAAAGGAAGTTTCTCGTTTTCAATTTGCGCGCGGTAGTCTCTAGCCGAAAAACATGGAGAATCCGTGTTGATTTGCAATTCAAAACGGTTTATGACAGCCGGCTTAGGAATCAAGATTTTCCGGTATCCACATGGATTCGTGGAGGTTTCACGGATGATTCGATCAGAAGGACCAGACCCCAATTCGCCCGAAGAAGAGGACTCGTTTGAACGGATACACCGGTCCGAACGAACGGTCTACCCTTGCCGGAACGGTACGCCAAAGCGAACCCGTTTCAAAAAGGGAGCGAAGCGCATTCGTATGAATGGTAAACATCGTCGTCGAGTGCGCAAGGTTGATTGGTAGCAGGTACAGTTTGCCATGGCGGGCCCTCATGCTGTCACTGATAGCATTGATAGGTGTTTCTTTGCGCTGCTACTCTTTTTCCCACTGATCTGTCGCGCCTTTCTTGCCGACATTGGCCGATAAGAGTGCTAGTGGCAATGCCAGTTGGCTTGGCATGTCTGGACCAAATTCTTACAGACGCTTGTTGGAGTCATTAGGGCGTCGACCGGATTACGCTCTTTTACGACGCTACACACAGGGTTTACGACGCTACACACAGGGAGGGTATCGTGCAGCGGCTGGTCTCAATCGTGGTGCTGGTTCTGGTAGTCGGTGCTGGCTGGAAATTTTTACAGGATGGGTCTCCTGGAATCTCGGAGTCCGATCGCGGGTCCTCGTTGGCTGCATTTGCGCCGGGTTCGCAGAGGATCGTCGGTGGTGATTCAGCGCCAAGGGCCCGGACGGGCGGTCCGACCATTCGGATTGCGTCGTTCAACATTCAGGTTTTTGGTCGCGCGAAAGAGCAGAATGTGGCTGCCATGGAAACCCTGGCATCGATCATTCAAAATTTCGATGTGGTAGCCATTCAGGAAATCAGAATCAAAGACGACTTTCTACTGCAGCGATTCCTGAGTACCTACCTCAATCCTGTCAGTGGGAAGTCGTATGACTATGTCCTCGGTCCAAGACTGGGGCGGTCCAGTAGCAAGGAGCAGTATGCATTTATCTACGACACGAACCGCGTCGAAGTCGATCGAAATCATACCTACACGGTTCGGGATCCTGATGACCTGTTGCATCGTGAGCCGTTTGTAGCCATGTTTCGTGTACGAGGCCCTCCACCAGAGGAGGCTTTTACCTTTGTGCTGGTCAACGTACATACCGATCCCGATGAGGTCAAAACCGAGCTCGATGATTTAGCCAAAGTTTGTCGTGCCGTGCGCGTGACCGCCCTCAGTGAAGACGACGTCATCTTGCTGGGTGACTTTAATGTTGACGGTCAACACATGGGTGAACTGGGAAGAATCCCTGGCTTACACCCCTTGATCATGGAAGTCTTCACGAACACCCGTCAAACAGCCCTCTACGACAACGTATTGATTCACCGCCCGTCAACATCTGAGTTTGTGGGTCGGGCGGGGGTCTATGACTTTTTGCGATTGCACAATCTCACGCTCAGTGAGGCATTGCAGGTTTCTGACCACATGCCAGTCTGGGCCGAGTTCAGTATTTACGAGAGTGCAAAACCTGGTCGTGTCGCGTCGAATCCAGCAGGGGAAACGGGCCAAAAATAATCGGTGATTCTCTGGCCGTTGTGCCAATTTCTTTGGCATAACAATGCTGGCATCGGGTGGAGTTTGTCCCTCCAACGAGCCGTCACTGCTCACACGGTCGCCACAAGCAGGGGGAGAGAGCCCGGAATTGTTCCGGGAAGTTCGCCCTTGCCGAAGCCACTGCCAAACGGACCCATAGGTAGAGCCCCATATGCAGAATGTCTATCATGGGGCCAAGCAAAATTTCGCATGACGGCCATCCCGGGGAGGGCTGCAAAGGCACGATCCTGACCGGTTTTCTACCGTAAGTCGGTGCCTGGTACCCCGCAAGCAGTTGGAACTCCTGTCGGCCTGGCCCACCCAACGGGTGGCAGCGCGAATCACCGGACTGGTCGGCACAAGAACGCATCCAGCAGGAAATATGGCAACAAGCCGAAGCGATCAGTATCGATCTAACGAACCGCTTGAAACAAAACAGGCTTCAGAGAATGTCTGCCGAGAGGGTTGAATTGGCCCATGGCGGACTCGATTTCCTGTTTGCCCCACCTAGGCCATCCAGAGGGCCTCTCAGACCTCCAAATTTGTCTGCCCCTACTTTTTTGTTGCCCCCTGCAATGAGGCGGTCTAATATGAGACTATCGAAGTAGGAGGTCGGCAAGGACCTTTAGCGGGTCTTATAGGAGATGAGCGATGGTGATTCCCCCCTGTAAGAACGGTCCTGCTGGGTCCAGCTCCCCGTCTGGCGATGAATTCGAGGCTCTGCTTGGCGACCAACTCGCTCGCTATAGCCTGCGGCAGCAGGAGGCCGGATCCCACCTTTTGGACCCTGCTGGCGGTGGTGGCGCAACTTGGAAGCGGTTTGCTGCTGCGGCCGGTGTCTCTCTGGCTGCGGTTCACTCTGTCGAGGCTGGAGTCCAGCACTCGCATCCGTCGGACCCACTGGAAGTGTCGCTTCCTGCGCAAAACGGCCTGACCAATACATTGAACTTCGATTTAAACGATGACAACCAGGCCGATTTCCACTTCCGCATGAAGTTAAGTGCGTATGCAACCTACTCAACCTCGTCGGCACTCCAGCTGGTGGGTCGAGAGGGGGTTGCGGTTGGCATGTCCAACAACGGTGTGATCGGTACCAACGAAGTTGCCGTGAAACTTGCGCCCGAATTGAGGATTTCGGAGGACAGTCCCCAAACCAATCGAGGCATCATCCGCTTATCTGCATTTTCGAGTAGTAATGGTACCACTTACCTCTACGGTGAGCAGGGATCCTGGTTGGACGCCGATACCGGTTATTTGGGTGTGAAGTTCAACATCCCAGGTTCGGGAGACCATTTTGGTTGGGTTCTCGTAGCGACTGAGGCGAATGACGGTGTTGGCCTGACGGGGTTAAAGATATCCGAGTGGGCCTATCAGGACGTTCCCGGTGTTGTCATCGACGCTGGTGACCGCGGTAACATAGCCGTGCCAGGTGACTACGATGGGAACGGCGAAGTGGAACTAGAAGATTATCTCGTTTGGAAAACGAGCTTTGGTACCGAAGTCTATCCGGGCGAGGGTGCCGATGGTAACGCTGATGGTACCGTAAATGCGGCTGATTACACACGCTGGAAAGATAACATGGGAGTTGCCGCCGCAACCGGTAGTGCAATTCCCGAACCAGCAGCTGCAACACTCGGCGGATTGGCTCTAGGTGCGGCGGGTGTTATGGCCTTGCGTCGTCGAACGGGCTGCGGCCGAGACGATCAACGGTAGGGTGATCTGTCGACGTTCCCGTGGCAGGCAGCCAATGGCATGGCAAGAGCAACAGGCACACAGGTTTTTTTGCCAGGATTTCACAGGTGTACCGGGACCTGAAGCCCAAGAACATCTGGGGGAATTTAGTGAAGTGAAGGCGCTAGACTGGGGCGTTGCCAAGGTTGCACGACACACGACTCAACCAAAGACGGTAGAGACGTAGACACGTGCATCCTTCTGGGTCATTCGTCCGTTAACCTGTCCGTGGTCCCAATTTCGACCTCATCGCCTTGGTCGAAGTCAGTTTTATCCATCTTGGGACGCTCAGCTGGGAAAAAGAGGTCAACCATCCCGTGCAGCAGTCCGATGGTGTCGGGCGGCGAAGATCCAAACTTGGTAGCCAGTGGTGTGAGTAACCAGCGACCTTCGGGCCAACGCACTTCCATCACCCTGCCGCAATCTTCCAAAAGCTGGTAAACACGGGCCCGTGTGACGTTCATTTTGTCGGCATACTGTTTGACGGAAGATGCATTGGGGTCGAGTGAGAGGCGAGATGCCACCAGGTCGCCGATTTGTTTTCCCAGGTCAATATGAATTTGAGCGATCAATGGCTTAATAATTTTTTGGTGCAACACTTCGGCAGCAGGAAGTTCGGGTTGGTCAATGGTTTGCAGGATCCACCGCGATAGCGGAGGGATGAATCGCGGCTGAATCACAATATCGACATTTTCATTCAGCGTCACGGTAGAAATTGCTTCGTGCACAGTGCAAAACACTTCCAGGATTGCGTGGACGCGTTTTTCACCATGGGTTTTCAGGCTGCGTATTTCAGCCAGCGACAGATCAACGTACTCGTCCAATTGTGTTTGCCAGATCACGGTCGGCAACGCTTGCAGAGTGGGTGCCAATCGCCCCAGCTTTTCAGAGCCTACTTCAAATCGGCGAACCGTGTCGCACCAAGTCGCCCACAGGGCCTCAGAGACGATCGTTGGATCGAAGCCGCCCTCGGTTTTTGATTTGGGTGTGCGTTTCTTGGGTTCTTGGCTGCTAAGGCCAAACGGAATATCCGTGGAAGATGCTTTGACCGCCCGTTTTAGCAGATCATAGAATCCCAAAATCTTTTTTTGGCCAACGCCCGAGGTGCCCATCAAGTCTTCCAACGGCTGGTTCAACAGGTACCGAAGTTGCTGATCCAAGAACGCAATAGGTAGTCGGCGATCGGTGGGAAGAACCCAGTAAGAGAGGGCTTTGTCCAGCTTCGAGCTATCGTTTTCATCCAACAGTGCCTTACGAAGTCGTTCGTAAGTTCCGACTAAGCGGTAGCGCTCGTTGGAAATGGCTTTCCTGGCCATGGTGGTGTACTCCAGAGTTATCTAAGTGTAGGTTCGGAAAAAATGTCGAACAACATTGAACTTGCGTTTTAGTGAGGGTCCCTACGATCAACCAAGAACCCTGATTTCGATCTCAGCAACCGGAGTTGTTGGCCCAACCAAGCCGAGCCACCAGGATCAGGGACCAGCTTTTGAACCCTGAACTCCTATCAGCGGGACCGAATCTTGCTAACTTCCAGCCTGGACCCGTCATCCAAGAATGGCCCATCATCCAATGGGGGGGGGGATGAAAGGGACACCTCGGACATTGTCAATATCACTTGGTGAAAAGTCAAGAATGTACCCGGGCCCGGAATCCCAAATCGACGGTAGTCGTACCGTTTACCAGTACAATACGAATAGTCGAAGTCTCAACCTGGCAAAGAACTTGCGACCGACAGTTCGTTAAAGATCAGGCCATTCAGCGAGTCGAAATTATTCGGAGAAAAAACGAAGAATATTTAAATATGCGTGTAAAATGCCGTAATTATTAGACATCGTAGGAGATGTGTCGGGCGGCTTGTCCAGGAGTAGAGCCGTGGCATCGCAACCTGGGAAAGAACCAGTTCACGAAAAAATTTCAACGGCTTGGTTGGGAAAAGCCCGGTGATTCTTGTGGCGGGGGTTTCCCAAATAGTTCCCCAAAAGTTTTTGGATTGGGCCAGGTTTGCCTGTCCAAGACTTGTTTCCTGGTGGGTGTTTCTCTAATCGCAGGTGTGACAATTCTCGGAATAGCGTGGATTTGTTACCGAAAGAGGATTCCATGAAAACATGCTTCCGGAGGGTGGAGCCCCTGAAAGGCACGGAACAACGTGTTGCATTCTTGGTTAGGTTTGCACTTGTTGGATTGGCAAGCGTGGTCGCCGGTTGTGGTTCGCCAGACCGACCGGAGGTTATTGTCTACACGGCGCTGGACGAACCTTTTTCACAACCGGTCTTTGATCGATTTTCCGAGCGAACTGGCATTGAGGTCCGTGCCAAGTTTGATACCGAGTCGACCAAGACGGTTGGTTTAACTTCAGCGATTATTGCCGAGCGGGCACGTCCTCGATGCGACTTGTTTTGGAACAACGAGATTCTCAACACACTTCGTTTGCAGCAAAAGGGGATGCTGCGGTCCTACCAATCCCCTGCCGCAGTGGCTTATCCGGACTCGGCAAAGTCACCGATCGGCGCATGGTATGGATTTGCAGCTCGCGCTCGCGTACTGATTGTGAACACGAACCGGGTTCCGGATGGGAGCCGTCCCCAATCGATTGTTGATTTAACTGATCCGCAGTGGCGGGGTCAGGTGGGGATTGCCAAGCCGCTGTTTGGCACAACTGCGTCACACGCAGCTTGTTTGTTTACCGTCTGGAGTGATGAAGAAGCGAAGCAGTTTTTTCGCAACTTGAGGCAGAACGCAAAGATCCTGTCGGGTAATCGCCAGGTAGCGCGGGCAGTTGCGTCCGGAGCGATCGCATTTGGGCTCACCGATACCGACGATGCGATTGTTGAGTTAGAAAAGGGCTTGCCTGTGGCGATCATCTATCCAGACCAGCGAGAAGGAGAGCTGGGAACTTTGTTCATTCCAAACACGTTGGCACTAGTGAAAGATTCACCAAACCCGGGCACGGCAGAGAGATTGGTGGATTATTTGCTCTCGGCAGAAGTTGAACGAAGTTTGGCGGAAGGTGCGAGTGCTCAGGTCCCGCTTAATCCAAAGGTCGATCAGGCAGCCCGAATTGAAACACCGCAAACGATCCGGGCCATGAACGTTGATTTTGAGCAAGCGGCTACTAACTGGGATCGGGCCCGAACGTTTCTGGTCGAACAATTTACCGCAACCGATTAAGCGCGGATCACCATCGCCTGTTTGCAGATTTGGGTGAGAATGCCACTGTCAGCCGGGTCAGATTACAGGCCCCGTCGGTGACGCCGGCGGGGGCGTTGTCCTGGCGGGGCAGGCTTGGGAGGCTCGGGGGTTTCGGGGTCCGATTGCGAACGGTCGCTGGGATCTGCGGTGGTTGTGACGACCGGAGCAACTGTCTGAAAACCTTCGATTTCACCACGTTTGAGAAGTTTGTTAATGAGCATTTCAATTCGGGTCAGTTCTTCGCCTTCTTCAGGTGTGACAAAGCTGTAGGCAACACCTTGCCGTCCCATCCTGCCGGCTCGTCCCACCCGGTGGACGTAGTCGTCGGAGCTTTGGGGGATGTCAAAATTAATGATGTGCGAGATTCCACTGACATCGATACCGCGGCCCACGACGTCGGTGGCGATCAAAATGCGAACTTGCTTGCTGCGGAACTGCTTCATGACGCGGTCCCGGATCCGCTGTTGCATATCGCCATGGATTGCATCCATGGCGGGGAACTTTTTACTCAATTTTCGACACAGGCGATCGGTACCTCGTCTCGTACGGCAGAAGACGATGGCCTGTTCGGGCTGCTCGCGTTCCAATAACCGGACTAACAAGTCGAACTTTCGCTCTACGTCGACCGTGAAATAATATTGGTCGATTGTATCGGATGCTTTCGACTCGCTTGAGAAATCGAGCATAAGGGGTTCACGCATGTAACGATGAGCCAGACGTTGCACGGGTGGCGGAACGGTTGCGCTGAGTAACATTGTTTGACGGGGCTGCGGGCAGCGGCGAAGAATCTTTTCGATGTCGGGCCGAAAACCAATGTCGAGCATCCGGTCGGCTTCATCGAGTACGACGATCCGCAGATTTCGCGTGTCCAGTGAGCCGCGACCAAGGTGATCTAGCAAGCGGCCTGGTGTGCCAACGGCGATTTCTACGCCACGGTTCAGTTTGTCAATCTGGCCACGTATCGGCTTGCCTCCATGGAGGGTGACGCTGGCTATGCGACGGCCATAGGCTAACTTATCAATTTCGTCGCGAACCTGTACCGCAAGTTCCCGGGTGGGCGTGAGGATCAGCGCCTGGGGAGTGCCGCCCCGTTTGTGCGGTTGTAGCGACTCCAGAATAGGAATGGCAAACGCAGCCGTTTTCCCCGTTCCTGTTCGTGCCTGTCCAAGAATGTCCGCACCAGCCAAGGCACGAGGAATGAGACCTGCTTGAACTGGGGTGGGATGTTCGTATTCGGCATGGGCCAAAGAGGCGAGCATCTCTGGCGACAGCCCGAGCGAGTCGAATTTTTCTGTTTCTGTACTTTCCATTGATGATTCCGGCAAGACAAGCCAACTCTCAGAGTATGATGGAGAAAGCCGGAAGGACGTTTCCACCAGAGGAAACAGAACCGGCTGGCCACACTCTTAAAGAGTGACCAGCCGGTGTTACCATAATTACACTTGGCACTCACGAATTTATAATTCGCAGGCCGTTCCGCAAGGACTATCTCTTGGCCTTCTTCTTTTTAGTGGACCGTTTGGCCTTCTTCTTGGTGGCCTTTTTCTTGGTCACTTTCTTTTTGGTAGACCGTTTGGCCTTCTTCTTGGTGGCCTTTTTCTTAGTCGCTTTCTTTTTGGTGGACCGTTTGGCCTTCTTCTTGGTGGCCTTTTTCTTGGTCGCTTTCTTTTTGGTGGACCGCTTGGTTTTCTTCTTGGCGGCCTTCTTCTTTGTTGCTTTCTTCTTTGCCATCGGGTTTGGCTCCTTCCCTGAATGCGCCCCAATAAATGGACCGGCGATTCCCCTGGGCGCTCATTGTGGGGGAATGACGTGTGTAGTAATTGCCTCACTGATCCCTGTAGTTTTGAGCCACTTCCAATCGGTAGTGTGTCCGATCAGTGCGGCCAACTCTAGCCACAAAATTCATGGTGGCAGGAAAGCACTTGCTATCTCAGAAGGTGGTTTGGTACTTCCATGAACCCTCTACAACTGCTTCCCTACCCAGATTGGACCAATTTCCATATCACCACGTCAAGTCGAATCAGGCCAATTTCGGGTTCTTACCCAAATCCCACTGGCCGACCATCTGAGGGATGGTGTCACATCGTTCGAACCGTTGACTGCAAATTTGTGCCTTCCCATCCTTATCTTTGCGGAGTCCTTTGGGTTGGTTTCCACGGGTCCAGCACCGCCAAGAGTCCATCGAAATCGTGTTCTCTATTGGCGGTTGGGTACTTAAGAAAGCCCTATTGCCCCTGTTTTTCCGTGGTTGGCGGCTACTTCAATCAGGCGCCAGTTCTAAACCCTGTGCTGGCGTTCGATTCGAATCGGGTCTCTTCTACGTCGCTGGCAGTCCCTGGAAGTGCCCGAAATTCCTGAAAATGGAGAATGGCTCCGCGCCCTTTCCCAGGGTCCCAGACGCTTGATTATTCTCGGTTTGTTGGTTGGATCATCCAGGATGCGTCCATTTTAAAGTTCCATAAATATTGTGTTTGATCCAAATTCGGAACTCTCCCCATCGGAAGGGAGTTCCATGGGACCGTGAATCGCGTAAACATGAAAAGGTCGGTTGGGCCCAAATTCAGGGGTCAACCATTGAAAACGGGCGGACGCCTCCGGAGCATGCACGGCCGGTTCCGCTTCCCGTTTTCGCCGCCTCCAGGTTTTGAGAACCGCTGCCGTCGATGGCGAAGGTTTCTTTGAGGCGAGGCTCAAGACGATTGGTTTTTTGACCTGCATCTCGCTCCCGAAGCGGCGACTTGTCCATGGCGTAGGGTTCTTTCTGGAAGCCATTGCCGGAATTCCGGTCAAAAAGTGCCGGAGTGACTGAGCATCGTGTTGACGATCTCAACCAGGGTACCCGGGCAAACTTTTCTGCCCACCAATCACGAGATTGCTCTCGTCCCTAAAATCGAGGTGCAAACTGCGATCACAAGGAGATCAGTTCAATCGGTTTGAGCAACGGTTTTTAAGCCAACAAGCCTCCCAATCATGCGGTTGTTGTGACAGCCCGCAGGTCAAGCGGCCAAACTTTTGGCAGCCAGGCTCAAAGGTGTTGATCAAGCCGCTTTTTTGAGACGATCTCCAGAACGATAGAGGCAGAACAGTAGGGCTAGTGTTGGACCAACTTCTTCGCCACTTGGAAGTTCTTCCACCATGGCTTATGATTGTCAGCGCGGGTCTGGTTGGCGCATCAAACCGTCGCAATTAAAACGATGACCACACGCTGCAAGCAGGCGTTCGGGAACCCTGAACTTGGGGTATCCTGAATTTCACAAAAGCGATTGTGGGCGACTTTTATTGCCGGGTTGTTGTCGTCAGAAGACTCTCCCATCCGAAATTCCCATCGCGGTGCTGCGATTTCCTGGCTCCGCTTAACCACTGACCTTTTGAGATGACCCATGCTCGAAGTAATCCAAGCGGCTCCCCCCGATGCTATTTTAGGACTGACCGAAGCGTTTCGAAAAGATTCCAATCCCAACAAGATCAATCTCAGCGTGGGCGTTTATCAGGACGAAACTGGTGCAACACCCATTCTTGAGTCGGTGCAGCAAGCCGGTCGACAAGTCGTTGCCAATCAGCAGAGCAAGTCCTATTTGCCCATTGATGGGGCACCCGCGTATGCGGCTGCAGTCCAGCGATTGATTTTTGGCCACGAATCCGAGGTGGTGACTGCCAGGCGGGCTGCCACATCGCACACACCCGGTGGTACGGGAGCCTTGCGAGTCGCTGCCGATTTCATCAAGCAAAACTTGCCAGCGGCCACGGTTTGGCTTACCGAACCAACTTGGCCGAATCACCCCAATATTTTTGCAGCCGCCGGGGTGCCGACCCGATCGTTCCCTTATTTTGACTCCACCACCCAAGAGTTGGATTTCGATCAAGCCTGCAAGGCGATTGGAGAGATACCTGAGGGTGACGTTATCCTCTTGCACGGTTGCTGCCACAATCCAACGGGCATTGATCCTACCGCGGATCAGTGGTCCCAATTGGCCAAGGTTGTGTCCGAACGTGGTGTGCTCCCACTGCTCGATTTTGCTTACCAAGGATTTGCTGAGGGACTCCAGGAGGATGCAGCAGGGTTGCAAAATTTTTGCCAGCCTGGTTCTGAACTGCTGATCAGCAGTTCATTTTCCAAGAACTTTGGTCTCTATCGGGAACGCGTAGGGGCACTGACCGTGGTGGTTCCCAGCCACGAAGTGATCGGTCCTGTGCAAAGTCAGATCAAACGTTGCATCCGCTCCAACTACTCCAATCCGCCAGCGCATGGTGCCGCGCTGGTGACCACAATCCTTGAGGATTCCAAACTCACGGACCAGTGGCACGGAGAAGTTGCCGGCATGCGAGACCGTATTAACGAAACGCGCAAGGCGCTGGTCAAAACCCTTGCTGCAAAAGGCGCCACAGCCGATTATTCCTTTATGACCAGGCAGCGAGGTATGTTCTCATTTTCCGGTTTGACTGCTGAGCAAGTTGATACGCTTCGGGAAAAATACTCGATTTATATAGTGCGATCTGGTCGAATAAATGTTGCGGGTATTACTCCGAAGAACATCGATCCGTTATGCGAGGCAATTGCAGAGGTGACCTGAGCAGCGGTAACCCACTTGTACTATCGCACCCGATTGGTTTATGGGTTTCCGCCACCGAGTTTGGCCTCTGGGAGTCGCCCGCAGCAAATCTCCGAGGAAACGTTGAGGCATGGACATCCTGTTTTCTACGAGCGAAGCTGTGCCATTCTGCAAGACAGGTGGCTTGGGTGACGTTTGCGGAAGCCTTCCCGTTGAACTGTCCAGACAGGGGCATCAGATCACCCTGGTCATTCCGGCGTTTCGCCAGGTATTTCGTAGCGGGCAAACGATTCAGCCCACCGGTGTCGAATTTGAGGTCCCTATTGGCCGCAAGATGGTGCCGGGACGGTTTTTAAAGAGTTTTTTACCCGCGTCGAAGGTGCCCGTTTATCTGGTCGACCAACCCGACTATTTCGATCGCGAGGAACTCTACGGAGAGGATGGGGGCGGTTACATAGATAATTGCGAGCGATTCACCTTTTTTGCTCGCGCCGTCATCGAAGCCATCACCGCCTTTGACCTGCAACCAGCCATCGTACACGCAAACGACTGGACAAGCGGCCTCGTGCCTGTCTATCTAAAGACGGAATTGCAAGGTGTTCCACCGTTTGACTCCATCGGATCGGTCTTTACCATCCACAATCTGGCATACCAGGGCAACTTCTGGCACTGGGATATGGAACTTACAGGAATAGACTGGAAGTACTTCAACTGGAGGCAGATGGAATTCTTTGGCAACCTGAGTTTCTTGAAGAGTGCCATCGCCTTTGCCGATGTGATCACCACGGTCAGTCCGAGCTACGCTGAGGAAATTCAGTCTCCGCCGCTGAGTTGCGGGTTGGAAGGAATTCTCCGTTACCGCCGGGATGATTTGCACGGAATTATCAATGGCGTCGACTACAGCGATTGGAATCCGGCGAGTGACCCCCACCTGGGAGATCACCAGTACGACCACGTTTCGTATCCTGTTGGCAAAGCAGCCTGCAAGCAGGAATTGCAGCGTTCGTTGGGACTTCCGATCCGCGCCGAGGTTCCTTTGATTGCTTCGGTGGGGCGACTTGCTGAACAGAAAGGATTTGACTTACTCGCCGAAGTCATGCCCCACTGGCTCCAACATGTGAATGCCCAATGGGTTGTGTTGGGGACAGGTGATGCCAAGTACCACGGTTTGCTGTCAGACTTGGCAGCCAGATTCCCCGAAAAAATCGCGGTGAAGCTTGAGTTCTCTAACGAACTGGCCCACCGAATCGAAGCTGGCGCTGACATGTTCGTGATGCCCAGCCGCTACGAGCCTTGTGGGTTAAACCAGCTCTACAGTTTAAAATACGGTACGGTGCCAGTGGTGCGATCGACAGGTGGTCTGGCCGATACGATTACCGATTGCACGGAGCAGTCGCTTGCCGAGGGGACAGCCAGCGGATTCAGCTTTGAACCGTACACGACGGTGGCTCTCGAAGAGGCGCTTCAGCGCGCAAGGAGTGCGTTTTCCAATCCTGTCATTTGGCAACAACTCATTCAAAACGGCATGCAGCAGGATTGGTCCTGGGCTAGCAGCGCACGGCAGTACGACCAGCTCTATGCGCGAGCGCTTTCTTGGAGTGCCGGAACGTAGGCTGCTGCTTGCCTCGTACAGTCCAGGCCGATTTTGCTCCCTTGCGGACCCTCCGATGACCGATTTGCGTAAAGATCTTTTGTTGAACCGTTGGGTGCTAGTCGCCGAGAATCGCAGCGAGCGTCCCAACGATTATGCAACGCCACCGGCAACGACCAAAGAAGTTTTGCCACAGGATGCCACAAACTGTCCCTTTTGTCCGTCGCTGGAGACGCAAACCCCTCCGGCCGTCTATTCCGCTTGCAATGCCGAGGGGGACTGGCAGGTCCGTGTCGTCCCCAATAAGTATCCAGCCGTGGGTACTGCGATGGGAGGTGACGAAGGCGGGGTTCATGAAGTGGTCATCGAATCACCCCGCCATGTCCAAAACACAGCGGATCTCACACCCCAAGAGCTTGCCAACGTATTAGAGGCTTACAGCGCGCGACTGGAGCATTGGTACGATGATGGTCGTTTTGAGTATGCCATGATTTTTAAGAATGTGCACTCGATGGCAGGAGCCTCACTGGTGCATCTTCACAGTCAGATTATGATTTTGCCTGAAGTACCGCCTGCCTGTTTCCAGGAGTTGCGCCAATTGGACCGCTTCCGGCAGGAACACGATCAATGTGCCTTATGTGAACGGATTGCCAGGGAGCGGATCGACTCAGTCCGCCTGGTTCTCGATCGCGATGGTTACGTAGCTATCTGTCCCTATGTCAGCATGCATGCGTATGAAATCTGGTTACTTCCGGTTGACCATGGTCGGTGGTTCCCTCCTGCGGCCAGTCGAGTCTCGACCGAAACATTAGCTGGCGTATTGTGGGAGGTTCTTTCAAGGATTGAACGGTTATTGCCAGGTGTTGGGTACAATATGATCGTGCGGATTGCCCCATGGTCGTCACAAAGGACCGACTACCACCCGCGCATTGAAATCTATCCGCGGATTGATATGTTCGCTGGTTTTGAATTGGGAACCGGCATCCATATCAACCAGGTATCGCCTGAATACGCAGCCCAAAAACTGCGCGCTATGGAGCCCTGCCGGTCTTGTGAAACCTGACCGCAGGCGCAAGGTTTGGGGCAAGAAAACAGGGAAATCGAGTTGTGCCCGTGGGCCCGCAAACGGTTTTTGACAAAGGATTCAGAAACGGTTTCCGGGGGACCCAAGTATGGGGTCAGGTTGCGCAGGGCCAATGTCCAACCCGGCAAGGCAACCAGGCCCCACGGTGGGACGCTTGACCTGTTGGTCAAGCCGCTTCGTGGCTTTCATTCCTCTCGGGAAACTGCACCAGGCGGTCTGCGAGAGACCACAGGTCGTCACCGAACATGTCGATGGCCCGAGGCACTTCCGTTTCGACCGATTCCAAGCCATGGCGGGCTGCTATGATGCTGATCGAGATCGACAAAAACGTATCGATATCGACCGATTTCCGCCAGTGATACCCATGCGATTGACGGAAGTCGTCGTATTGCCCGATCGCACGGAGGTGCCGTACGTCGTCTTCGTGGATGCGATGCTTGAGCGTGCGGCCATGCACAACCCGAGAAATCGGCCAGTGGCGGCGCGGCAAGTACATCCGCTTTTCATGGTGATGGCGAAACCACTTGGCAAAATCGGTGTCCTGGTGGAAACTCCAAAAACAGGCTGCCACGGGCGTACTCCACGCCAAGTGATCCATCCCGGTTTCGCGGCAAAGCTTGTAAAGCAGAGTGGAGGAATTTTTGTACTTGGTGGCAATTTGCTGGGCCCGTGCCACACGATCGAGAAAGAAAGAAGCCCGGCTTCCAAACTGCAGAACGTCTGCAGCGACCGCGATTTCTTCGACCAGCCGGTTCATGTTATCCGGGTCAATGCCGAGTAGTACCTGCCGTATCCGAAGAGCGATGAGCACCGCTGCAAGCCGTGCCTCAACGGTAGCGTGGGTGATTCGAGAAATGCGGTCAGTGTTCTCGACAAGGCTCTGAAAGTCGTGGGCGTAAAAGGCTGCAGCAGCAGTTATTTTCATGGCTGCGCCATCGGAAACGCCATCGGTCGCTTCATAGAGCGGGTCATCGCTCTGGATGAGCTTTGCCACTTGACCTTTGTAATTGGGATGAACGCCACCAGCTTGTAACTCATCGGCCCCGACCCGGTAGCCAGGCCGAGTCCGATACCGGGTAACCAGGTCCGCATGATTGAAGCCGCCGCAGGTAGTGAGCGACTTGGCTATTAGAAGCGTCTGCACGTAGTCGTCTGCGTCTCCGCTATCTGCATATTTCCATGCGACCCAGGCCACAGCGGCTAGCGCGTGATAGACGCGTGAAACCACGTCGGAGCGTTGGGGTGTTCGCGAGGACTCCAGTGCGATGCGGTTTAGCGGGGTGTCGCGCGGATGGTCGATCGCAAGCGCTCCTTCATCATTGATCAGTACGCGAGGGCTGGTTACACCTTCGATGATACCGTCGTAGGTGACCCCCAGAGTGGCGAGCACTTGCTCCGTTTTTTCCACCGTCAGGTGCGGAGGTTCGTTGTAACATCGCCGCCGCTGTGTCAGAAACACGACGTTGTGTCCCTGCTGTTGTAAACCTTGAACGAATTCCACGGCACCGTTGATCGGTTCCATGGTTCCGTAACGGAAGAACACACCATCGAAGTCGAGCAGATAGGTTGCCACGTTTGGGTTCTCAAGGGGGGAGTTTTCCAGTTTGTTGGTTATTGGCCGACCAGCGGCTACTCTGCAGATAGCGGCTACTCTGCAGATATAAGAGATCGAACGATAGCGAGACTTCAGATTGGCGTAAACACGGAAAAGTCGTTTGGTAGCAGTTCTAGCCCCGGTTTTACACTTGAGTCGGTCTCTTAACAGCTGCCAGTGTGGAAGTCTGGCAATTCGGTCTTTTTGGCGAGGATATTTGACAACTTGGTATTTTTGGTCAATCGTGACAAAAGAAGCGGAATGCGCGATTAGGAAGGGAGAGTTTCCCAGTTAAGAAGAGACTTCCGTACGTTGTGAGTAGACGAATTGTACGGAATTCAAGTACCATCCGGAAATCGTATCCTAAGGTTGTTTCAGTAAAGAAGTAAGAAGCGTGACTGTGCCCGGAGTATGGTCCACCCAAACAATCCTCAAGATCGAAATCTTCCATCCACTATGAACTCTCCCCTGCACCTCGTAATTGTTCTACACAACCATCAGCCGGTTGGTAATTTTGATCACGTTTTCGAACAGGCATATCAAGACAGTTATTTGCCATTTCTCGATGTTTTTGAGCCGTACTCCAATTTGCGGATTGCGTTGCACACCAGTGGTTCGTTGATCGAGTGGCTCGATGCGCATCATCCTGAGTATCTTGACCGCCTGGCAAATCTAGTGGCTGCCGGTCGGTTGGAGATTCTGGGGGGTCCATTTTACGAACCGATCCTCACGATGATTTCGTCGCGTGATCGAGTAGGACAAATCACGAGTTACACGCAATGGCTCTCCAGCCGATTGAGTGCTGAGGTTCAGGGAATGTGGGTTCCCGAGCGTGTCTGGGAGCAGTCGCTTACCAGTGACTTGGTTGCCGCTCAAATGCGGTATACCTTGCTAGATGATTCACATTTCAAACGGGCTGGACTGTGCGAAGACGAACTGGCTGGGTATTACGTCACTGAGGAAAATGGTCGTTTGTTGTCGATCTTTCCCGGCAGTGAACGGTTGCGATATCTCATCCCGTTTGCCTCGCCTGAGAAGTCGATCGAATATCTCCGCGAAGTTGCCGAACAACATCCGGGCGGTGTGGTCGTGTTTGGGGACGATGGTGAGAAATTAGGCAGTTGGCCCGGTACCAAAACCCATGTCTACGAACAGGGATGGTTGCGTCAATTCTTTGATGCGTTGTCGGCAAACTCAGATTGGCTTTCGGTGAGCACTCCCAGTGAAGTCCTCCAAGCCGTGACACCGTTGGGCAAAGTCTACGTCCCGGAAGGCAGCTATCGGGAGATGACAGAGTGGGCCTTGCCCGCAGAGCAATTGGGCAACTTCGAAAAAATTCGTCACCGGTGGGAAACGGAAGGAAACTGGCAGGAAATCGCTCCGTTTGTTCGTGGTGGCTACTGGCGGAATTTCAAAGTCAAGTATCCCGAAACCAACGAAATGTACGCCCGCATGCAGATGGTCAGTCACCGACTCGAAGAGTCGGTTGCCGAGGGTGCACACGGATCGCTGATCGACCAGGCTCGCACGGAACTTTACCGCGGGCAATGCAACTGCGCTTACTGGCATGGAGCCTTTGGTGGGGCTTATCTCCCCCATCTTCGCAATGCTGTCTTCAATCATTTGATTGCGGCCGACAACCTGCTCGACCAGCATGAAGGCCGCCATTTGGCCGATGGAGATGTTTCCTGGGTAGAACTGAACAGCGGCGATTTCAACCTTGATGGACGACAAGAGGTTCGGCTCGCCAGCAACCGGCTTGTCGCTTTGATTGCTCCGGCGACAGGTGGGAATTTGTACGAACTCGATGCCCGCTCGATTTGCCACAACTTGCTCGCGACACTCACCCGACGTCCCGAGGCGTATCACGACAAAGTTCGTGCAGGCGCATCTGCCGACCAGGACGATGTGGCGAGTATTCACGACCGTGTCGTGTTCAAGCAGGAAGGTCTCGATCAACGGATCTGTTATGATCGACATCCGCGCAAAAGTCTCGTCGACCACTTTTTCGATCTGGAGGTTACGCAGGAAGCGGTTGCCAGCGGCGAATACCACGAATGGGGGGATTTTGTAACGGGTCCCTTTGAGGCAAAGCTCCGCCGTAATCCTCAACGAATGCAGGTTCAACTCGTTCGCAATGGTCATGTCGGGGATTGTCCGGTTCGAGTGACCAAGGGGCTGACACTCGAAGCGGGTGAATCGGTCCTGGAGATTGCTTATTTGTTGGAAGGTTTGCCAACCGATGGGCCTCTTCACTTTGGTGTCGAACTGAATTTTGCTGGCTTGCCAGCCGGTGTCGACGACCGTTTTTTCCGCGCTTCGGGTGGAGAGTCGCTCGGCCAGCTTGGCACACGACTGGACCTCAAAGATATTCAATCGCTTGGTCTGGTTGACCAATGGTTGGGAATAGATGTTGGATTGGAGATTTCCCGACCAACGGCGATTTGGACTTTCCCCATTGAAACGATCAGCCAGTCGGAAGGTGGTTTTGAGTTGATTCACCAATCGGTGGTGGTTCAGCCCCATTGGATCGTCCAACCTGACGACGAAGGCCGCTGGAGTGTTACGATGCGACTGGCCATCGACACGTCACAGGCTGAATCGTGCATGCGTGAAGCGGAAGCGTGCACTGCGTTATAAGGCTCAATCAAAACGCCAAAAAAACCGCCGCCAAAGGCTGGCGGTTTTTTTATGCGCTTTTGTCACCACGGTAGAATTCGGAAACAGGCCCCGAGGGAAGAAGTCCGGTGGGGTGTTGAAGGTTGTTGTTGGTTACGGCTTGGGCTGAATCACCTCTGGCGGGGTCTCTCCCGCCGCGATGAAATTCATCGAGATCGAATTGACGCAGTGGCGTGTGTTCTTGGCGGTCAATTCCTCACCGAGAAAGACGTGACCCAGATGGCCTCCGCAGTTGCGGCAGACAATTTCAGTACGCACCCCGTCGGCGTCTACATGCCGCTGGACAGCGCCCGGTATTTCATCATCGAAACTGGGCCATCCGCAATGACTGTCGAACTTGTCGCCGGACTTGTAGAGTGGTGTATTACAGCGGCGGCACAGAAATGTGCCCTCGTCTTTCAGGTCGGTGTATTCCCCCACAAAAGGTCGCTCGGTACCCTTATTGACAATTACATACGTTTCTTCGGCGGTTAGCTCATTGTAGGAATCCGATGGCTGGGAAACATCGGTGACCCCTTCTGTAGAGCTCGGTTCTTCGGAATTCATCTGGATGGTTTCTCTCGGGGGGGATGGCTGGGGTACGGCTGAAGGCTCCGTTGAACATCCGACAACGGTCAGGCACAGTGCCAGCAAAATCAACGTCGATGGCCATTCTAACTTGGCGCGATCCATGAGGCCTCCAATCGAAGATGGTGTAACGAAGGGCGCTGCCACTAGGTGTGTGATGAAACAACACCAAGCCCCGATTCTACACGATCACCACGGTAATGAAAGACAACCCTGGCTGACGCAAATTCTGTCTTGGCGCGCAATAGCAAATAGTTTTCTTTCCAGGTTGTATCTTGAGAACAAAAAACTGGGAATCGGCCCTTTTAACTGTTGGTCGATTTTTCCCGGCCCGCCAATTGCCACCAGGGAACGGTTGTCTCGAAGTCGCCTTCCGGGGCGACAGTTGCCAAGACAGGCGGTACCGCGCGACGTTTTAACTCGACAAGATTTCCGGCACAGGTTGCCTCGTCGGGGAGTGGCGACTGGCCGTTGAGGACAATTCCACAAACTTCCAGCCCCACGCCATAGGTGCTGGCGGCAATCAAGGTTTGTAATGTAGCGTTGATCGTGCCCAACACATTCGGAGCTACGACCACGAGCGGGTAACCGAAATCGATGGCCAGATCCGCGTTGTAATCGTCATCGCTGATCGGCGACATTAACCCGCCCGCCCCTTCCACTAGCACGATATCACAAACATTTTCCCAAAATTCGAGGCCATCTCGCAGGCGGTTTGCGTCAACCTCCTTGCCTTCGGCCTGGGCCGACAGTGGGGGCGCCAAAGGGGCGGCAAACCGCTGCGGGCAAACGTGTTCAAGCGTGCCTGGGCGGCCAGCGGCTTGCCAGAGCTGAACCGCATCGTCAGCAACGTATTTCCCCTCAACCCGCCTACAACCACTGGCAACCGGTTTGTAGACACCAACGCGGTAGCCAGCTGCCACAAGCTGGCGCGCAATGAGAGCGGCAACGTAGGTTTTTCCAACGCCTGTGTCGGTTCCAGTGATGAACAGGCCACGCATGCGACACGCTTTAAGTTCCAGTGACACATGCCCATCCCCACATATGTCATCCGCATTTTTGCTCAGATAACGAGGTATTCCTCTGCTGCTTCGAACATGGCTGTCCGATTGGCCTCAATATCCGACCACAGCCGCAGGGCCAAGGATGTTTGTTCTACGAGGATCTCCAGCCCGTTAATCGTGCGGCAACCGCGCTCCCGGGCTTCATGCATAAGCCAGGTTTGCGGTTGATTGTACGTTACGTCAACAACGGCCAGGTTGGATTGCACGGTTTCCAAATCAAGGGGCAGCGGTTTGTCGGGATTGGTCGTGCCGAGTGACGTGGCGTGAATCAAGAAGTCACATTGGGGATCGATCGCCAAGGGTTCGTCTGTCCAGATTTGGGAAATTGCCTCGCTTGAAGTTTCACGATTGAGCGCATCGACGAGGGGCTTACTTTTTGTGTCGGACCGGTTTGCGACAACAATCTTATGCGCTCCGGCGAGGGCTAGTGCTGCCGCCACGGCCCGCGCTACGGGACCCGCTCCGAGGACAACGGCCGTTTTGTCTTGAACCTCACCCAGCAGCGCCACCACCGATTGTCCCAACGTATTCTCTGCAATCAGCTGATCTTTTTCGCGAATAATACAGTTTGCCGCTCCCGCAAGCCGTGCATGATCGGTCGCTCGATCGACATATTGCAGGACCGCTTCGCGATGGGGCTCAGTGATCTTGACCCCGCGGAGCCCCAGTGCGCGGATACCTCGCATTGCATCGCCAAACTCGTCGGTGCTGACCTCAAAGGTCAAGAAACGCACATCCACACTTGCCTGGCGGATTGCCTGCTCAATCATGTAGTGCGTCGGATTGCCCGCAATCGGTTGGCCAATAAGACAGAATTTTTCAAGTAACGATTGGCTGGACACAGGATTGCCGGGTGGTTCAAACTCAGTTCAGGGATGCAAGCCGTAGATGGACTATTTTGCACCGAGATCACCGACTGTGCAACGCTATTCGGATTTCCGCTAGTCTGCGGCTTGAAAGTGGCGAAATCGTCCCCGGACCACCTTTGCTGCTCCTGGCTGCGATCGGTACCGATATCATCGCGTGAAGTTGCAAACACGTTGGGCCAACCGGTTTGCTTCTCGTTCTCATCTGTGGTTGGTCCCTGGGGCAGGTTGGGTGGTTGTCGGTGGGGATAGTTTTGAAAAGAGTTTCCTGAAATCCCAGGTTTCTCCGGTGGTGAGAATCGCGCCTCCACGGATTTCGTTGACTATTCTTATGTTTTCAAGTGACGGAGGTTGAAACAACAGATTTCGTATGGGCGAGAGCGTCAACCCTATTTTTGTCTGGTTGACGATCTTGGGTACACTCCGGCTGGGTGAGCCAGGTTGCCTGCCACAAGGTAGCCAGTAGCGGTTTTCACTTGGCCAGATGCTAAAATGGACTACCCTTGGATACAGCTTTTCTTCTGGCTGTACGACTGAGCCAATCTCCACCGGTTCTGGTGCTAAGCCAGCTCAATCAGCGGTTTCCGCTCTGACCCAGTCTTCAGAGCACGGCGCGCCTTGATGCGAACATAAGGGGCCACGTAACGCGAACGATGACCAAACGTGCCGCGATCTCCCGAGGGGTCGGCATGGTAAGGTTCCACCAAATCCTCGATGGTAAATCCAGCACGGCACATACCGCCGATCAGTTCTTCCCAGCGGTGCAGGAACTCCAGTGTGCCCGACTCACGAATCCGGCTGGGTGTGGTTGGCGCTGGCAACGGGCCCGAGCGGTAGTATGGCTCGACCAGTCGATAACCGTGTTCTTCAGGGGAGGGTGCTACTTGGAGACTGGTTGGTGACTTGTGTTGGCTGACGTACAACCCACCAGGGCGCAATACGCGGGCCACGGCATCGTAAATAGTTTGGATTTTCGGTAAATAGCAGCTGCTGACCGGATGGATGACCACGTCGAATTCGCCAGCCGTCAGCATCAAAAGATTTTCCATCGAGCCTTCGAGGGCCCGAATTGCCAGACCCCGCTCTTGGGCGACTTCCCGGTCCCGGGCCAACATTTCGTGACTGACATCTACCACCGTCACCTTGCCGCCGGCGGCTGCGTAGAGCGCACTTTGACGCCCGCCACCTGCTGCCAGACACAAAACATGCTTTCCCGTCAAACTACCACCCAGCCAGCCAAGGGGATCCACTGTTGCCAGGGGATTTGCAAATTCTTCATCACTTGCGGGCTGTGTGAGCGCAGCATCCTGCCGCACCAGGGCATCCCATGCCATTGCATTGTGTTGCGATATGTATCCCGATTGCTCTGCTTCAGAAAAATCAGACATTATCAATTTTGGGAAAGCGCCAGCGAGTTGCAAAAGCGATCAGGACAAACCTGATCAACCAGCATGTGGTCGGTTCAGGGATCGTGTGGATTGCACCGACTGCGTCGAGATCGAAACCACCAGAGGTCGAAGTTTCCCAGGCATCGAAAATAGGGTTGTTGTGGGAATCGAAAAAGGATCCATTGCCAGGAATGTCGACCACCCGAACGTATTTTACTCGATGGAGATTGACCAGGCCGGTGGTTACCAGAAGATTTTCCACCAGCTCGTCAAGGTCCATGGGGGTTCCGCTTCCCGTTGGATGGACCCCGGCCAGATTATGGATGTTGGTGGTATCGGCTCCGGCAAAGCTGGCGCCATAAATCGCATTGAGTTCATCGGGATCGAGGACCAAATTGCCGTTATCTTGAATATTGTGCGAAACAGCAGGAAAGCGTGCAAAGTCAGAGCCGTTGGACGAAACTTCGACGAAAGCCAGTTCGGCGAAGATGTAGGGGCTTTCGTAATAATCTCCAGCGTTTTCAAAAATGGCGAAGTCCGTGCCGGGGCCATTAAAGATGGGCTGGGAAAAACTGACCGTAATTTCACCAGGTGGTACCTTTTGGGCAGCAAGTTGGGAGGTGGTCAGTTCGCCGAGCGAAACGGTTTGGCCGTCGGCTGGGCCCAGGCCACGACTCGCGATGTTATTGGGAATTGCTGGACTGCCAGGCGGATAACCAGGAGTCTCAGTCACGCCTGGGGCGGGAGCATAACGAATGACCTCGCTGGCCCAGGCGGTCATCGAGTCTATTGTGGCACGGTGATTCTGGAATCCCGGAAAGGGACCGGCTTGGGACAGGCTTGTCCAAACAGCGACGCACAACAGGCTTTTCAAAATAGGATGGTCGAGATGATTCAGGAGGTGCATGTTCTTGGCCAAGAGGATAGGTAAAAGAATGTAGTCAGAGTACCGATTGCCAACAGGCAGAGACGACTTGGCTCTGGAACCTCTGTCACCACGGTTGTTTTTCCAGATCCGGTGATCGTCTCATAGCTTGTTTTCCAAACACCATAGTCAGCACTATCGACGAGCCCGTTCCCATTGCCGTCAGGTCCGTTTCCAGGTGGGGTGACAAGATCTCCGAGTCGATCGCGCCAGACCGTGTAGTCGGCGGCATCCACACCGTCCATGCGGTTGTAGTCTCCTAAGACAACAGAGTCGGCGAGCACCAGATCGTCCACTGCAAAATACGCAGGCGTGTTCATGCCGAATGGTCCTGTATCAGAGGAATGAAGCTGCATTTGTAAAATTGCCACTTCTGGACTGGCCAGTGGGCTGAGGTCGACTTTCTGCCAGACATCGAGCACGTAGTCCTCTGCCGGATCGGTGGATCGGTAGTCTGCAAGATAATGTTCAACCTGCCCAACGGGTTCCCAGGCAGCGTCAAGACCTGTCACCGAGAGACGGAACCAATCAGGAGCGTTGCCGGTAGGACCGCCGAACTTTTTTGAAAAGGCATCACCATGAAGCATGCTCAACGCGGCGTACGTGGTGTTGGCTACCTTGATGGAGTGGGGTGTCTTCCCCAGTGGCAGAACAATTTCCGGATAACTGCCAACCCCACCACCATTGAGGCTGCTGAACGCAACACCGTACTTTTCAGATTCGCTGGCGCCCCCGCCAGGATACGCACTGTACTGGTTTGTGAAACCAGACGAGCTGTTATCGGTTACCCTCGAATACGACCAGCCACTCCAACTTCCATAGGCCGGGGTAAACGTATTTACAAATTCCACTTCGTGTGAAATGAATCCGCCAGAACCATCCTCTCCGTTGTAAAAATTTTGCCCTGGATCGAGCACCAATTCTTCGAAATCGATGGTTATTCCCCCGGCTGGGGTAAGGCACATTGTCAGGGTTGCTGTGATTGCCAGCCACGTGATCCGAGCTGTCTGGAGAGAGGGCTTGTCGCTTTTACTTGGTGACCCAGGGTATGCGGCCTGCAAATGGGCGGAACTGGAAAAGTGCTTCCCAGGTGCATTGCCACAAAGTCTGGAAGGGGCGGTCACCGAGCGAAATTGTTCACCGTTCATGAGTCGACTCCGCCCCGGCGCGTGTGCACAACCCAGCCAGGAAGGCCAGGTTGATATTTTCCGTGAGGAATTGCACCCTGCCGTCGGCCAGCAAACCAACCGCTCCACCCGGATGTTCGCTGCGAATGTCATTTTCGAAATCTGGTGATGTGTTGATGGCGAAGGCTTGATCAAAAATATTGCGACCATTAATCCATTGCCCGTCTGCAAATCCTGAATCCTCAGCAACCACCAAGGTGTGGGAACTGCCATCAGTGATTTGGGAGAGTCGTATCACCTCATCAATCAGCATCGAGCCTTTGGGAGGATTATTGGGGCTTTGGATCCGCTCACCGTAAATGCCGCCATAGTCGCATGGTCCACGGCCAGACTCAAGTTGTGTGCCGCGGGATCCAGTTGGGCAAACAAAAACTGGAATGACGCTACTTGCGGCGGAAGAATTTGCGAGGCTGTCAAAGGGCATGGAGAGTTCCAGGCTGTCGAACAACGGTTGCTCGTCGAGATAAGGGAGCAGAAATGCCGACCAGGCCAACTGACGTTGCGTCAGATTGGCGGGGCTCCGCCATTCAAGACACCCGGTTGGAAATGCTTGCAGGTCGTTGTGGTATGCCAGTAAGGCGATACCGATTTCGTGTAGGTGGTTCTGGCATTGTGTTTTGCGAGCGACTTCCCGTGTTGCTTGGATTGCCGGGAGTAAGAGGCCCATGAGAATGCCAATCAAGGCCACTGCCACCAGTAGTTCTACGAGGCTAAAGCCCATCGACAACGGTCGACGCACCACAGGCTGGCGAAGACCTGACAAACCGGATCGCACACCATGCAGCAGCCAAGCATTTGAATGGAGATACCTACGCATTTGGTTACCACCCTTGAGCGCAGCCAACACGACGCGAGCCCTTCCCCTCGAAGAGGCTTGCATACTACGCGCTGGTAGGTCTTCTGACTCCCGAGCCTGACGATCCAGGCCTTCTCGCTCTTTCCTGCCGGTCAGACAGGCCACCTCCCGTTAAGGAGGTTATAGCAAGAGCAATGGCCAGCAGAATGGTTTCGCCGGTAGTGCTCGGTTACAGCGGCGGGGCCGTCCCGGATTCTCACCGAGTTCCCTGTTAGTCAGCGAACAAAACCCTTGTATTCGCCAAACACCAGCGCACACTGAAACTTTTGCCAACTATAATCGGTTGACGATTTGCTGTAAAGCCGCCCGAGTGCATATTTCAAGCCGGCCGTGCAACTCGGCATGAATGATCCTGGTTAGTGGCAGCAGCGATCCAATCTCGGTACAATTGGGCAGTTGTCCTACTAACTGTTGGAGATTTGCAGGATGAAGATATCTATCAAGTACTGCATGCAGTGAAATTACACACCACGAGCCACCAGTTTGGCGGCCACGATCGAGCAAGCAACCGGTGTGCAACCAACCTTGATTGAAGGGAGTGGGGGGGTCTTCGATGTCACCGTCGACGGCCGCCTAATCTACTCGAAGCACGCCACCGGCCAGTTCCCTGAAGAGGAGGAGATTCTGGCAGAGTTGCATTAATGCCTGTCTATGGATCGAAGTATCTAAAAAAGCCGCCGGGGGTAACCGGCGGCTTTTTGTTTCTCTCTGGCTGTCAAATTGACTTGGGGCCAACTCAGTCTAAAAAGCCGACGAGTTCAGCACTGCGGCTTGGTTGCTGGAGTTTGCGAACCGCCTTGGCTTCGATCTGACGGATGCGTTCTCGTGTGACTTTGAAAATGTGGCCAACTTCTTCGAGCGTGTAGCTGTACCCATCGCCCAGACCGTAACGGAGCTTGATGATTTCCCGCTCACGGTAACTGAGTGTTTTGAGTACCGCGGCAATGCGATTGCGGAGCATCTCCTGGGCCGCACCGAGAGCCGGGCTTTCGGCTCCAATATCGGGGAGTAAGTCGCCGAAGTGGCTGTCCTCGCTATTTCCAACCGGGCGATCAAGGCTGATGGGATATCGGCTCATCGCCAAAACCCGACGCGCCTCGTCGATCGTGCATTCGGCAGCCCGAGCCGTTTCTTCGATAGTGGGCTCACGCCCTAACCGTTGCAGTAAGGCCCGTGAGACGTTCCGCACGCGACTCATCGTTTCGACCATGTGGACCGGAATCCGAATGGTGCGACTTTGGTCGGCCACGGCTCGTGTAATTGCTTGCCGAATCCACCAAGTCGCGTAGGTGCAGAATTTGAATCCGCGACGGTACTCGAATTTGTCCACTGCCCGCATCAAACCTGCGTTACCTTCTTGAATCAAATCGAGAAAGCTGAGGCCGCGATTTCGGTACTTCTTGGCGATCGATACCACCAGTCGCAGGTTCCCCTCGGAAAGTCCTCGCTTGGCGCGCTGATACTCGGCGTAGACCTTGCGGAGGAATTTCACACGGTTCCGCAGGCTGGTCGGTGTTTCTTGCAGGGCTCGCAAGATATTACGATACTCGATCAGGATCGGTTTGCGATCTGCTAGCGGGCGGCGTTGTTTCTTGAGCTGGTTCAGCTGCGTTTCGAGTTCGTCAATTCGACGGCTGAATTGGGCCAGCTGGTCGATCATTCGTTCAATCCGCTGCGTTCGTAGCCCAAGTTCTTCAACCAACATCACGGCGCGACAGCGACGCCGGCCAAGCCGTTGCCAGGCAGCACGCCGCTGAGCCATTTTGTACGACTTGCTGGTGGCAATTCGGTAGTCTTCAGCATTTTGGTCCAGCAACATTTCGAGCGTTGCCAGATTGTGGGGCAAGCGACCGAGAATTTGATCTTTCTCAAGCCGATCTGTTACCGAAACTTGCACAGTACGATCGAACGGAAGCTCCCCGCGGTGCACCCGCGTGAGGACTTTCACAGCACTGCGAATTACGTAGTCGCAAGCCAACAGTTTGTGCCGAAAAGCGGATCGCGTGATTTCGATCCTGTGCGCCAGAGCGATCTCTTCTTTCCGCGTTAAGAGCGGGATTTCGCCCATTTGGGTCAGATACATTCGTACCGGGTCATCCGACCAAGACTCGGTATCTTCGCTATCGAGTAACTCCTCAGGTTCCTCGTTCCCACCTGCGCCGGAATTGATATTCTCCAGCGGGGTCGCTGTCGAACTGGATAAGGTCGACTCGTTCTCGTCGACGTCAAGATCCTTATTCGCAAGTCTTTCAGTTACAACTCCAGCAACAGCTGTTGCTTCTTCTAAATCATGGTCCAATAACGTGTCGTACAAAATGTGTACTCCTACCAAACAGACGAACCAGGGGGGGGGGAATCTACGGAGAAAGATGGCTACATGTCTGCAATGCCGTGGTATTCGCTTGGATGGGCAAAGTGGCGTCGGCAGGTGATAAGTTGCGCGGGCAGGTGCGTTGGTAGGTGGAAGGCCCCCCGCCAAAACACGCAAACTTACTGGCCCTTGAACAAACTAAACCGGGTCAAACGAACGGAATTACTATTTCAACACTCCCTAAGCTATTGCAGACACTCGCTGCCGAATCCGATCAACATGACTATGCAAACGGCCTCGACAAACAACAACCAATTCTAACACCGCCTTAACAAACGTTTTGCCTTTTTTGATAATTGGAAAGAGATAGCGCTCAGGTAAACAGCACTGTCTGTTGGTACGTCTTACCTTAATCGCACTCTTTGCCTATTTCAAACTATTAAACAACAAACCACTCCAAATACTTAAGCTTGCAAGTAACATCCAAAGGTGTCATCCAAACCAACCACCTGGACCCGCCAATTGGCAAACTTGCCCTGACGCGATTCGCCAAGTTATTGGTTTCTTTCACACCCTTTTGGAACAACCGATGGTACCGATCGAGTAAGCCGGATAGACAGACAAAAGAACGTGGCCACGTAAGACAGTCTGAGCCTCTAGGGCCCACCCGTGCCAAACCTAGTACCACCTTCGGGTTGAATTTCTCCCAGCCAACCTTTCGGATTGTGAACCAGGGCGACCGTAATACCCTTCGTGCAATATCCCTCGCCGGTCGCCACTACAACTTCGCCGTACTTGTTCCACAGCGAAATCCCTTCGGCGTACTCCCTGCAGCGATCTGTTGGGGATTTCCTCGCGCAAGGAACCTGTCCGCACGAAGGAATCCAAAGCCCTAGGAGATCAAGCCCTAGCGCAATCCCAATAAATCACTCTGTTTGCCGTTCTCTGTCCCAGAGACGGTTTCGCCGGCCCGATCCTACCCTACCCACAGCGTTTTACCCCCTTTGGGGGGGAAAGTTCGCGGCAAGCGACTTTTTTGGGTGGTTTTCACGAACCTATGCCAAACCAATTAATTGTAGTTACCCATACAGGCGGGTCCAGAGTTAAAATTGGCAGTTCCTGAAGATGCGGGTTTGAGTCCGAGGGGGAACGCAAAATGTCTTGTGACCAAAACCTCCCAAGCAACCACTATTCTCACCGGCTATTTTGACTTATCCTGTTACCAATTCATGTGTTAAGAGAAATAGTGAAAGTTTTCAGCCAGGTGTTTTTCCCCGGGATACTCGGGATTGGTTACCCAAGAGGGACTTGCCGGAAAGCTGTTTCAGAAGGCCGATTCCCTTTTTGGAAGCGGTGTGCTTTGGCCTCCAGACTGGACAGCTAGAATTAGAACACAACCCATTTCCACTTTTTCGGTCACCTTGCGATCCCCAATTGACCACCTCCAATCTGTCTATGGCCAAATACCTTTTAACGTGTGCGTGCGGAGAGGATGCGGTTGTGGAGGATGCGCAGGCGGGCGGTCGCACCACTTGTGGGTGTGGCAAGACGATCGAAATACCGACTTTGAGACAGTTGAGGCACTTGCCACCCGCACCTGGCGATGCCGTCGACCAATCCCAGGCCTGGTCGGTGAGGCAGGGGATTTTTTCGGCCGCGATTATCTGCGGTGTTTTAGCCGCCGCAATAGGTGGCTATTTCTGGTGGACCGTTCCTCAACCCGTAGAATTTGATCCCGTTCACCGGGCCCAATTTGTGGATCAGCAAATTGCCGTGATGACACCCTCGGATGCCTGGCAAGTCTGGATTGCCAACTATCAAAATCTCAGGCAGACCGGATTTGACGAGTACCGGCCGCAAAATAGACCGCTGATCCTGCAGATCCAGCAACGCCATCGACTCTTTTATGCGTCTGCTTTTACAATCGCAATTCTTGCGTTGATTTGTGCCCTGGTTACGGTTTGCCAGCCTGGAGCCAAATCCCACTCCGGCGATTCCTGATATTTCAAGTCGGCTCTACCCGACTCGTAGTCCTTTCATGGTGTCCTCATCTTTCCATTGTCTGAATAGGTGCGGTAACGGCAGGGTCCGAGTTCTGCTCCATTTTGACGAGGACCTTCGTTTACCGTGGGTAGCGGATATCCTGTCACGCAGCTGGTCCAAGATGGGCGCGATACATCCGTGAGTTGGACGGACGGCTGCAAGCAAAACCAGGCCACCGGGAACTTATCCAACTACCCGGCCCAACTGCCCGGTTGGTCCTGGTCACGACTTTCGTCGGAACTCGAACAGGCGATGGTGCCGGTTTTACGAGGCGCCGCTATCTTTCACTAGTAGTCGTAAAGTTTTCAAGGAACGGGACGTCCAACTAGAGGTTTTCCACAGGGTTGAAAATCGCAGTGCCATTCGGAGACGGGCTTCTTTATGTCAAGTCAGTAGGGCAGGTCAAAGTCCGCCCAGCAGCCCACGCGATAGAGCGGTGGGAGAGAAAGGTGGGTTGCGTTGAAAGTTCGACAAAAGTAGAATTCCCGGCCGGTTATATCCGTCTCCCCAGTCGGCGTCACCTCACAAAGGATTCCCGGGAAATTGTGGTTTTCCAATCACAAATGGGATCGGATCGGGGTGGAATCCAGATCGCATTTGGGGCGAGGTATGCAGCCGCGTCACCCGAGTAAAAAACCTATCCGTCTGTCGGCCATAAAGCTGTTGTGGGGGTGCGATCAACGATGTTCAAAGAGATCGAACCCGGCGTGGTTATGTCTCGCAATTCTTTCACCGCGAATAGGAAACGCGAGTTGATGGACTCGCTTTGGCTACCCTACTCAAACGCAACGAAACATGAAGATCTTACATTACCTTGACAACTTTGATTTCGATCGTGGTGGAGTTGTCCAATATGTTTTTCAGGTAACCGGCGCACTTGCGGCAAATGGTGTTGACGTCACTCTGGTCGTGGGCAGGGACAAAGATCTCCCCAAGGAGTGGTTGAGTAACGACACGCCTAATCTACCCAGGGTTCACGTTCTGAGTTCTACTCCCGGCATACAATCGTGGTTAAGTAATTCGCAGCTCGGGGAGATCCGGGAGGTGGTCAAAAGTCATGATGTCGTGCATCTACATGGGGTGTGGACTTTAGGGAATGCCCGCTTGGGATACCGTTTGAGCAAACAAAACATTCCCTACATTGTAAGTGTGCATGGAATGCTGGATGATTGGCCGCTGACACAAAATGCGTTCCAGAAAGCCATGTTTAATCGCTTCATTAACCGAACATTTTTAAGTCGAGCAGCGATGGTTCACTGTACGGCGGAATTCGAAATGCAACAGATTGAGCGCAATTTCAACGGTTTTAAGAACACGACTTGCGTCGTGCCGTTTGTTATTCCAAGTGACTCGGCATCCATCGACAAAGAAATGGTTTACCAGGCCTTCCCTGAAATGGATAAGGACAAGAAAAAGCTGCTTTTCTTGAGCCGCCTTCATAAAAAGAAAGGACCTGAGTATTTGCTGGATGCCGCAGCAGAGTTGAAACGAAAAGGCCTGGTGGTCCAAGTATTGATGACGGGCCCAGGAGAGGAAAACTATATCAATGCGTTGAAACGACAGGCGGATGAACTAGGAGTGGCTGAGCAGGTGTTGTGGCTGGGCATGGTTCGAGATCCCTTGAAAACGGCTCTTTATCTTGAGTCTGATATTTTTGTACTACCCAGTCACCAGGAGAATTTTGGAATCGTTCTTGTCGAGGCGATGTTTGCGGGATTACCTATTATTACCACCCGTGGCACAGATATTTACCTCGAGTTGGAACGAGGTGGGGCTGTCATTTGCGAACACTCTGGCGTTCGAATTGCCGAAGCAGCACAGAAGTTGTTGTCTGATCCAGAAAATTTAGAAACTCGCTCTAAACAAGGTGTCGCCTTTGTAAACGATTGGTTGCATGAAACCAAAACAGTGGAAAACTACCTGACGATGTACCGCAATGCTACTTTGCAAGACTAAGAAAATGTCTTAGCTCTGTTTGAGATACCCCAACTTGAATGGTGCTGTTGGATAGATCAACGGCACGGAACCACAAGCATGATCGGCAAAGGCCATTTCGATAAAGTCGTTGAATCTTGAAATATCCTCCTGTATTTCTCATTGGTACTCACCGGTCAGGCACGACGTGGTTGGGGAGCTTGTTGGGCAAAGCTCCGGGATTTGCTTACTGGGTGGAGCCGCGCCAGGTATGGACTTATAAAAACTGGTACAAGCCTGACGACGTGCTCACCGCGGAAGACGCCACCGAAAAAATAAAACGCCATATTCGTACACGGTTTTCCAAGTACACCGATTTGCAAGGGGCAAATCGTTTCTGTGAAAAAACACCCAGCAATTGCCTGAGAATCCCGTTTATTTACGAGGTCTTTCCCGAGGGCAAATTCATCCTGCTGATTCGAGATGGCCGAGCCGTTTATCGTTCAACAGATGAAATCCAGTCCAAGGGAGCAAATTGGAATCGAATCCGGGAACGCATTCGCGAGTCTTCGATCAAAGAGTTGCCGGCTTATTTCGACCGAGTTCACTGGGTCTGGCAAAAACTCACCAACCAACGACTTGATTATTGGGGAGTGCGGCCGCCAGGATGGAAAGAGTGGTTGCAAAACTGTTCGCCGGCTCAGATTATTGCACTGCAATGGGCAAATTCGATTTCGGTTGCGAGCGATCGATTAAGCGACCTGCCCGAAGCGAGCCATATTACCATCAAGTACGAACAGCTTGTCGAAGATCCAGCTCGGCAGTTGGGCAAGATTTGCGATTTTGTCCAAATCGAAAATCGAGATGCGTTCATCGCGCGGGGAGTTGAATCGGTACGGTCGGTCGGTCAAACAAAATGGAAAACGGAGTTATCGGAAGAACTGCTGGAGGAAATTAAGCCTATTATTTTGCCCACTTTGACCACGCTCGGATACGATTGGTGACGCGATTGGGTTGCGCTTCGATGGGCAATCTCGTTGACCAGGCCCGTGCAAAAGATTTTGCTGTTTCTCCTCTTCCTTTGAAGTTTATCGGTTCACGATACCCTGACAGCAAGTAATGCAAGCGTTCCCAGAGAGCGTGTTCAACAAACAGGCAAGTGATAATGCCAGTCAGAAAAAGCGACTGTCAGCAGCAACGGACCCCCAAACCCTTGTTGCATCCTGAATCAAGCCAGGGTTGGGCTTTCCGCCAAATCCGGGATGTTTCGGGTAGTGGAGGTGGGGTTATTGATTCAACGAGTACATCAACACGTTGAGCCCCAGTCGGGCAGCATCTTCGCGGCTGTACCCGCGACATTGGATCGACTCATGATTTTCCAGCGCGCAACTGATGTCATAGGGAGAGAAAATCACGGCCCAGCGGTGACCGATCTTGATTCCCTCCAGCTGCGGAGCCATTTCGCGTACTCTGGTCGTAATCGGTTGACCCTCCACCACGGGGAGTGGGTCCCGCAACGCTACTTTGCGGACGTCGTACCCCCCATAAGTCGAGGTGAATATGGGGTCGTCCGTTGGAATCGTTTCCAGGGGGTAATTTGGCAGCGCTTTCTGCAGCTCCCGACGAAAGGCGGTTGCAAACGGTTTGCTTGCGCAAATCGCGTCAGCCAGCAGGGTCCCTCCATTTTCCAGATACCTTGCTAGCGACTCTCGTTCGGCTGGTGTCATGCGGAAGTTGTGTCTTCCATGCATGAACACGAGATGGTAGTTCACCAGGTTGTCGCTGGTGATTCCGATCAGTTGGGCGTCGGTACGGATACGTAGTTTGAGGTCTCCCTGGCCAGCTGCCTGCAATAAATTAACAAGCGCTCCGGGCGCGTCATTGCAGCCACCGCCATGCTGTAATTTGGCGATCTGAATGGTGCCGCGATCGCTGGAACCATCGACACCCGTGTCAACAAGTGGCAAGGTAAAGGTGTGTTCTTTTCCTTTTGGCTCACGTCCTGTTGCGTACGTCAAGGCATTGATACCCACGGCGAGCCCATCCCGAATCCGTTCGACCACCGGTTCCGGGTAGTCATGCCAGCGCCCTGGGCGGGCCAACTCCCAGTAACACGACAAGTCAATTTCTGAGTAAACGACGGATGTACGACAACCATATTCAACGCCCCACAAGCGACCGACGTAAGGAGAGTTGGCACGCACAAGCTCTTCCATTCGCCACAACGGATGGCCGGGTGGGAGTTGTTGTAAAGCATACTCTGGTTCAGGAAACATAGCGCTGACCAGCGCGCGGAACGCTTGTTGGAATCCGTTGTCATCACCGCAACAGTTTTCGGCAAACATGAATCCTCCCCGGTCGACATAGTCGCGCAATTTTTGTGCATGGGGGAGCAGGTCCAGTGCGCGGTTGCCACTGATGTAGAGCACGGGAGCTTGCAACAGATCTTCGACCGAAGCGGACACAGGATTGAAAATCTGCCAGGTGAGGTCGAGATCCCACTTCTGCTCGGTGTAACCGGTCAGGTTTGCCGCGTCATTTTGGTGTCGATTCCAGTCCTCCCCGTTTCCATATCGAAGTTTGGCAAGGACGACTGGCCGCCGACCTTTTGCCAAAAACAGCAAGGAAAAACTGGTGCTGATGTGAGGATTCCGTTCGCCGTGCCAGGTCCCGATCCAGTAATGAGACAAGGGGTCTTGTTCATGGATGAGGAACTCAGCCCCTTCGCGATACCAGTCATGGTTGCCAATGAAGCGACGTGCTGTCAGGCGACCGGCACGTTCCAAGCCATACAGGTAGTAGTAAAGACAAGGTTGCCCGCTGCCGGGTAACCGTGGGTTGTGTGTCACGGAAAAATTACGACCCAGCCAGTCGAGTCCCTGCTTAAGCGCGTCATCCCGCGAGCTTTGTTGGCAGCAAAGGATGCGGCCATTTTTGACCTGGGCATCTCCTTCGCTGATCGCGATCGAGCAGGTTGCCAGACCGCCGATTCCGGCGCAGGTCATGCTGCCTGATCCTGCATCGCCTGGAACGTACCCCCAGGATCCGTCTCTATTTTGCGCCGCCTTCCAGTAGGTATGCGCTCGTTGCCAGGTTTGGGGATTTACTTTCACGCCCACACGTTGAGCCTCGTAGAGTGCCAGTACCGCGAACTGAGCATTGCTGTTGTCGCCGCCCGCACCACTTGGGCTGGGATACGACCAGGCGCCGGTCTGCTCACCTTCCCGCACCTGGTTTTCCTCCAGCCAACGGACGTTGGTTTGGATGGTGAGCAAGTCCTTCTGAGGAGTTGCAGCACAGAGCACCATCGTTTGGAGTGCCACGGTGTAGGTTTTTGTGGGCTTCGTCGCACGGAGAAATTCGAGTGCTTTGCTCACGGTCGGGTCATCGGCGGCAACTCCTGAATGCAAGAGTGCCAGCGTGCAGAGTGCCGTAACGCCTCCTGGATAAGCGGCCAGATCGTTCCAATTGCCACGTGGCAATTGCTCCCGACGGAGGTAGGCAATTCCCCGATCAAGGGCCTCTCGTACCTGTTTGGCGTCGACAGGCTGCTTAGCTTGAGGGGGCTGTTGTGCCTGGCCAAACGACACAAGTGACACAATCGCTACACCTACCACCAGGCTTAGCCGCGTCGCAAGTGTCATTGGTCAAGACCTCCATACAAAAACTTCCTCCCCACCGTAAATAGTTTAGAGTTCAAGAGTTGGAGCGGCAACTCCGATCGGTGGATTTGATTGTCGCCGTTGCTTGCCAACGATAGAATGTCGTGCACCGTAGTGGTTCCGATCGTATCGCGGACCATTTGCCTTGAGGTATCGGTCACTTTGTCAAAACTCGCGGCCCGGTGGCCCCAACGTTCATTCAGGAGAGGGTTCCTTTTTGTCCACAAAGACGCGCAATTTGGGAGAAGTCCTGCAGGAATTTCGCCAGCATCGCCGGCTGATGCAAGCGGAGTTGCAAAAAGTGATTATTGGGCAGGATGCAGTTATCGAGCAAATTTTTGCGGCCATCTTTACACGTGGTCACTGTCTGCTTGAAGGTGTACCCGGCCTTGCCAAGACACTGATGGTTAGCACGCTCTCCCAGATCCTTGATCTGGAGTTCAAGCGGATTCAGTTTACGCCTGACCTGATGCCCTCCGATATCACTGGAACCAATGTCTTGGAAGAAGATGAGCAGGGACGCCGATCGTTCCGCTTTGTCGAAGGCCCCATCTTTACCAATATTCTGCTTGCCGATGAAATCAACCGTACGCCGCCAAAGACTCAAGCTGCCCTGCTGCAAGCCATGCAAGAGCGGGAGGTGACCGTTGGTCAAACGACCTACACACTCCCCAATCCCTTTTTTGCAATTGCCACCCAGAACCCCATCGAGCAAGAGGGGACTTACCCGCTTCCAGAGGCACAACTCGACCGCTTTATGTTTAACATTAAGGTCGATTACCCAACGCGTGACGAAGAAGAGAAAATCCTGGCAGCTACCACGCGACACGAACAGCCAGAGGTTTCACAAGTCCTCTCGGCAAAAGCAATTCTTAATTTGCAGAAACTCGTTTCGTCAGTTGCCGTCAGTGAGTACATCATCAAATACGTCGCTGCTCTGGTCCGCGCCACGCGACCTAAAGATGAGTCGGCACCACAGTTTATTGGAGAACTTGTCGAGTGGGGAGCTGGACCCCGCGCGGGACAGTTTTTGATTCATGGGGGTAAAGCGCTGGCTGCCATGGATGGCCGGTTCAGTGTTGCGATTGAAGATATTCAGAAAGTGACCATCCCCGTGTTGCGCCACCGTGTGAGTACGAACTTCCAGGCACAAGCTGAGGGGCTGACGACCGAAGATGTGATTGGCCGGTTGGTCGAAGAAATTCCTATTCCTGATATCCCCAAGTTCGCAAGATGACACCCTGAATGAACAACTGGAGTGCCGGGGCGAGACAGGTTGCCTGCTGATTCGCCGTGCAGTCCTGATTTTTCGAATACGGTGTTGGAGGCAGATCCAACATCGCAAACCAAGGAGCCAAACTGCCACTTGCTCTGTTGCCTTCAATCACCAGCGGCAAACCGGATTGGAGTGCTGCGATTCGAAAGGCTGAGCCAATCCCATGTCGACGGTCGAAAAATATCTCAAACCTGAAGTGATTCGCCAGATTTCCCGGCTCGATCTTCGCGCTCAATTCATCGTAAAAGGGTTTTTGCAAGGGTTGCACGCCAGCCCCTTTCAGGGATTTTCGGTTGAGTTTAGTGAACATCGCAAATACACGCCGGGCGATGACCCACAAGACATCGATTGGCTCATTTTTGCAAAAACCGACAAGTACTACATCAAGAAGTTTGAAGCCGAGACCAATATTACCGGTTATCTGGCAATGGATTTGAGCGAATCGATGGGCTACACCTATCGGCAGCAACTGACCAAGTTTGACTATGCGATATGCCTGGCAGCAGCGCTTTGCTATTTGATGGTGCACCAGAATGATCCTGTGGGGCTGATCACCTTCGATGAGCAAATCAGGAATTGTTTGCGACCCAAGTCGAAACGACAGCAGATCGGCAATATTCTCTCCATCTTGGCAAATCTTCAGCCACAGGGGAAAACCGATATTGCCCGCAGCTTGGGTCAACTGGCCGCAATGCTCAAGCAGGCCAGTCTGGTGATGGTCTTCAGTGATCTGTTAGCGGATCCGGAAGCCATCCTTGCTGCTTTACGTCGCCTCCGCCATGGCGGAAATGACGTAATTTTGTTTCACATTCTTGATGAAGCCGAGGTTCATTTTCCATTTACCGGACTGGTCGATTTGGAGGAACCTGAATCACACACTCGCCTGGAAGTCGACGCCGATAGTTTTCGCCGCGACTACTTGAAAGAGATCGAGTCGTTTCGCGAGTCCTATCACCGCGACTGCTTTCAAAGCGGAATCGATTATGTTCAGCTCGATACCAGTATGCCCTTCGATCGTGCCTTGACGGAGTACCTGATTAGCAGGCGTTCTCGTGGATAACAATCATCAGCCCGGTGCTTTTCATCCTGTAATGTTTACCCCCGACGATTTGTCCCCCTCGGTTCCATGACATTCGTGACTCCCGCACTCTTGGCCGGTGCCTTGCTCGTCGGTTTGCCGATCGTGTTGCACTTGGCGATGCGCCGCCGGCCACAAAGACTGATCTTCCCGGCACTCCGTTTTGTGCAGAATCGTCGTGCGGCAAATCAAACACGGTTGCGCCTACGGCACCTGTTGCTGTTGCTGTTGCGTTGCGGGATCATTGTGCTGTTAGCCCTCGCACTAGCGCGACCAACGATCCAGGGTTCGGGTCGATTGGGTGGCCAGGATGCACCCATTGCCGCGGCTGTTGTGATCAATAATTCTCCGCGGATGGAGTACCGGCAAAAGAATCGCACCCGACTGCAGCAAGCCCAGGAAATTGTCGACTGGCTGCTGGCTGAGTTGCCGGTCGATACCCCGGTTGCAGTCGTTGCTCCTGGTGATCGCTACCAGGGATTTTCTGCCGATCGCGGCGCAGCCCAACTCAAGACGGCGCGCCTAACCACCAGCGCAGTCACGGTGCCGCTCGATCGAGCGATTGCCGATGCACTGGATTTGCTGGAACAAAAAAAGGAAGACTACCGCGGGGAAGTCTTCGTGGTGACCGATATGGCTCAAGTCGACTGGAAACCCAAGGCACTCGATGCATTTGCACAGCAATTGGAACGACTTCCGGAGGTCTCTGTCTATATCATTGACGTCGGGGCCGAGGAGCCAACCAATGTTGGTATTGGACAACTGCAATTGAGCGACGACTTCCTCACCGAAGGAACGTCTCTTGACATCGAGGCTCGACTCGTGCCGACACTACCTCTGGCAGCCACATCGGCTCAATCTCCCCGGCGTGTCGCTCTCTACCTGGAGAACCACGCGAAACAAGAAGATCAAAAACGAGGCGAAAAACTTGTTGAACTTGCGGGCAGTGCTGATCAGGCGGTTCGTTTTTCCCTGGACGAACTCCCATTGGGAACGCATCAAGGCTATGTCCGCATTGACGGCAACGATCCGCTTGCCATTGACAACGTGCGATATTTTACGGTCGAGGTTCGGGCCCCACGCAAAGTTCTTATTGCCGCAGAAGATCCGGAAAGTGCTGTTTTTCTCCGCGAAGCGCTGGCGCCGCAAGACCTTCCGCTTCGATTTGAATGCGATGTTCAACCCGTGGAAGATCTTGAAGAGTTTCCCTTGGAAAACTACGAGGCTATTTGTTTGCTTGACCCGACGGAATTAAATTCTGGCGTCTGGGAATCTCTGGCCGACTTTGTTCAGCAGGGGGGAGGCTTGGGCCTGTTCCTAGGGCGCAACACGCGGCGCGATCGACTGGCCGAATTGGTACCTCCACAACTTCTTGCCGGGTCGCTCCGTTGGACTTCGCGGAATGAAACGTTTCTTCGGCCAGTGTCGTTCGATCACCCACTTTTAAGTCCCCTGGCCGATTACACCCAATCCATCCCCTGGTCGCTGTTTCCCGTGTTCAAGTACTGGGAGTTTGACAAGCTTGCCGACGATGCACACGTCATTTGTAGCTTTGCCAATGGTGACCCCGCCGTGGTTGAGCGCAAGGTTGGCAAAGGTCGAGTACTCACCATGACCACCCCTATTTCCGACGTGGCCTATCGTGACCCCTGGAACCTCTTGCCCACCGGCCCCGACCCTTGGCCTTTTATTGTCTTGATAGGGGGAATGGTCGATTATTTGAGTGGAGTCCACGACGACTTGCTCAACTATCAG
This sequence comes from Lacipirellulaceae bacterium, assembly GCA_965243695.1. Classification (GTDB taxonomy): domain Bacteria; phylum Planctomycetota; class Planctomycetia; order Pirellulales; family Lacipirellulaceae; genus JAKVCB01. Next base: position 648,351 of record CBDEWC010000014.1, read on the forward strand.
GCTGGGCAAAATGTAGTGATGCACCTGTCAGAACCTCAGTCGGCCCATAATTGTGTCCTGCGTTTGCCAACGGGAGAGTCCCTGCGACAGTCATTGGCCCTGACGTCGAATGATGCCTTGATCACGACCACCTCCGAACTGGGTAACTACCGGTTGCAGGCAGGAGGCAAGCAGGCCGTGCTTGACCGTGGGTTCAGTGTGAATGCGGCTAGCGAAATTAGTGAAATCCATCGCATTCCCTTTGCAGAAATCGAGCAAGCATTGGGCAAAGATCGTGTCCAATTTGCTCAAACGACGGATGAAATTGAGATCAGGGTAGGCCTTGGTCGCTTGGGGCGGGAGTTGTTTCCGTGGCTTATCGGCGCTGTTGTCCTCGTCCTCGGAACTGAGCACTTGCTCGCCAACCGGTTTTATCGAAGTGATTTCAGCCAGAATTAAGAGACTTTCATTCCCTCACACACCGGCGCTGCAATGCTCTGGTGGAGATCGCTGTGTCCCTAACGGGCATGTCGGCTGTTGAACAGCAGATTCGCAATATGCAAAACCTCTCTATCCATCCCATCGTCAACCCGTGGCTGGTCATGCTGGCTGTGGTTGTGTTGATAGGCATGGTCTTCATCCAACCCCGGCACGTACGTTTAAAGCCGACGCAAACCACAACGCTTGTCGTGTTACGATTGCTGGTGGTGTTGATGACCCTGTTGGTCATGTTGCGCCCCACTTGGATTTACAGCGAACTCCGCCCTCAGAAGTCGTCGTTGGTGGTACTGGTCGATGATTCCGCAGCATGCAGGTGGCCGATTCGATTGCCGGCGCTTCTCGTTACCTGGCGGCAAAAACGCTCCTGAACGATGCCACTCCCGATTTGACAAAGCTCGCTAAAAAAATCGATTTCAAGGCTTACACGTTTTCCGAAACCACCCGCCCGGCAGATATGACTGACGAAGGGTTGCGGCTGCCTGCCGCTCCGAATGGAATGCAGACAGCCATTGGTTCAGCTCTGGAAGACGTGCTTCAACGGGAAGCCTCTTCTCGAGTGCTTGGGGTCCTCCTCTTGAGCGACGGTGCCCACCGCGCCTTACCACCTCGGGATCTCGCCCCCCAGTTGGCAGCCAGACGGTTGGCAGCCGAGGGGATTCCACTCTATACGTTTGCTTTCGGTAAGTCGGGAGGAAGCGGTCGAGCTGATCTGCGGGTCGAGGATCTTGTCGTAAGCGACACGATCTTTGCCTTGGCACCAACGGTGGTTCGCGCCAATGTGGTGGCCCGGGGCTTTGCCAATCAGTTTGTGCGAGCACAATTGCTTTGGGAAAACGATACAGGGGACATGGAAGTGGTGGATACCAAGCAGCTCTCTGTGGGCCTGGCCGGTGAACCAATACCGGTCGAGCTGCAGTATGTTCCGCCTGTACCCGGAGAACATAAAATCACCGTCCGCGTCGATCCCCAAGAAGGAGAATTGGTCACCTCCAACAATCAGGTGGGGACTTTTGTCTCTGTTCGCGAAGGTGGGATCAATGTGTTGTATCTGGTGGGAGCCACACGGATTGGTGGAGCGCCGGGCTTGGAGCAGCGGTTTGTGCGGGCCGCAATTGCCGAGTCGCCAGATATTGTGCTCGAGCGCAGGTTCTTCAATTACCGCCAGCCAGAACAAGATATTCGGGAAGCACTAATTCCGGGAAAACTCGATGTCATTGTGCTGGATGATGTTGATCAACTTGCCCTGAATCAGGAAAGCTGGCAGGCGATTACTGATCTGGTTGAACGTGGCACAGGACTTATGGTGCTGGGTGGGTTTCACAGCTTTGGTCCCGGCGGATACCGTGGTTTGCCATTGGCTGACGTCTTGCCTATTGAAATCGGATTTGCCGAGCGGCAAAATTTTAATGAGCCGCTCCGCCAGGATGTCCATGTGGCCTCTCCTGCGAAAATACGACCTACGAATCCATTGGGGCAGCGGCACCCCGTCATGCAACTTGCCACTCCTTCCGAGGGGACAACCTCGAATGAGGAGGCCTGGAACGAGCTGCCACCTCTGGACGGCCTGAATCTGTTTGATCGCCGACGGCTCAAACCCAATGCTCTGGTCCTTGCCGAAAGTGACGATGAAAACCAGTATCCCCTCCTGATAGCAGGGCAACCTGGCGCAGGACGCAGTCTCGCGTTTGCAGGCGATTCGACCTGGCGGTGGCCAATGCACGGTTTTGGAGCTGAGCACCGCCGCTTTTGGCGCCAATGTATTTTGTGGCTTGCCAAGAAGGATCGCCCGACAGGTAGTAATGCCTGGGTACGGCTGGCGACCAGGCGGGTCAATCGCGGCGGCCGACTCGACCTGGTCTGCGGTGCAAATGACCGGCAGTTTATGCCTGTTAGTACGGCCAGGATGGACGTCGAAGTCGAAACCCCTGACGGAGGCCGCCTCCCACTGAAAACCAGAAAAAAAGGATCAAGCTGGTCGGCTTCGTTCCGCGAAACACTCGAGCCGGGTGACTACGTCGTGCACGTCGCAGCGCAGGAGGGTGACGTCCAACTTGGCACAGCGGAAGCCCGTTTCTTGGTGCCTCAACAGGACTTGGAACTCGATCGGCCTGCCAGTGATCCGGAGTTGTTGGCGCAACTTTCCCAACGAACTTCTGAAACAGGTGGTGCACCACTGGCGCCGGAACAGCTGCCCGCCTTACTGGCCGATCTTGCCAGTCAGCCACCGGTGGTCAAGAAAGAAGTGCTGGCCAAAATCACCTACTGGGACACTTGGCCTTTTTTGCTGTTGTTTGTTGCACTACTGACCGTCGAATGGTATCTCCGCAAACGGTGGGGACTGGTCTAAGTTCACGCTGTTCAACCCCCATTTTTCAACCCGGACTTGGGGACCGGGCCAGCCGGCGAGAACCACCAGGTTGGCAAGAACTTGCATCATACCCGCCTGTATTTCCTTATCTGCCGTCGTGGCAGTTTCTGAACATCCTCACCAGTTAGCTCCCAACGGTGGTGTTCCCCATGTTAGCATGGATTTATGGCCCTTCATCAACTGCGCCAATACTTTGAGTCGTCTCCAGCGATCCGCCTGTTTCGCTCCGCTCAGGCTCCGTTTGTTGTCGACTTCCTGGTTCAACAATTCAAAGCGGATGGTCGCATAGCGATTCCATATGCCGACCTTCATTCCGCCTTGCTTGCGTATCAGGAGAAGATGCACGAAACCGACCCTAATGTGATGCGAGATAAGGCGTCCACCTATCTCGTGAACTGGTGTCGGGGAGAAACCCGCTGGCTACACCGTACCCTTGTCGCAACGCAGATCGAACCTGTCTACCAGCTCACACGGCATGCCGAGGAAGTGATCCAGTTCCTTGACCAGGCTTTGCAGCAAGATCGTGGTTTCATCGGTACCGAGTCACGATTACGCCTGGTCATCGAAACACTCAATGATTTGGTCGTTGGTACAACGGACGATCCCCAAGCCAGGCTGGCACATCTGCGGGGCGAACAAAAGCGGCTGCAAGACGAGATCGATTCAATCTTGGCCAATCAGTCGGTGGGCCGTTACCAGCCAGCGAAAATCCGCGAGCAGTTTTCCGCGGCGGTCTCCTTGTTGAAGCAGTTGCAGGGAGATTTCCGTGCGGTCGAAGAGAAATTCAAAGAAATTGCCCGGCAAGTGCAGCAACGTAAAACCACCGGCGTCCACAAGCGGGGTGAAATTCTTGGATTTGCCCTCGACGCCGAAGACATTCTCAAGAAAGAAGACCAGGGAGTCAGTTTTTACGAGTTCGTTCGCTTTATTCTCTCTCCCAACGAACAGACAAAACTTCGCCAGGTAATTCAAGCTTTGGGGCAGATTGGCGAATTGTCCGACCAGACCGAAGGATTGCAGGTGGTACGGAGGATGGTGCCGCTGCTCCTGGCGGAAGCTGAGCAGGTGATGCGCACCAATCAGCGACTTTCTACAACCCTGCGACGCCTGCTTGACGTGCGCACGACCCCAGAGCGGCAACGGGTGTCCGAACTGTTACAAAACATTCGGAGTCTGGCGGTATCGCTTTCCGCCAACCCTCCCAAAGAGGAAGTTTTTTTGGAATTAGAAACACGCGCCCATCTGAATACGCCTTGGTCACGTACGTTCTGGAGCCCGCCAGTGGAATTTGCTCAGGTCGAACTGAACGAGCATGTCATGGACGACGACAGGCGGCTTGAAGCGTTTCGTATGTTGGCCGAAATGCAGCGACTCGACTGGCGGCAAATGCGCAATCATGTCAGTGAGCTTGTCCACCAGCAGGGACCAGCGACGTTAGCAGACCTCCTGGAAATTTACCCACCGCTGGGAGCAATTGAGGTGTTGGGTTACTTGCAGATTGCAAACGATGACGGTCACCAAATTGAGCACGAAGCAGTGGAGAAACTTGTCCTCCCACCCAGCCAGGCTGGACAGCCGCCAGTGACCCTGACCATTCCGCGTGTCACATTTCATGTCAGAGAGGAGTCGTTGACATGACAGCTTATCGTGACGCATCCCCAGAGACGCATCCCTGGAGTCTGGCTGCGGTTCGCCTGCTTCAAGGCGTCGTGTATGCCGAAGAGGAAAAAGTGTGGAATCTGGTGTTGGGATCGAAGTCACCGCTGGAGTCCTATTTTAGCCACCTCGGGCTCCTGTTGATCGTGGATGAGTCGGAAGGATTTGCGTTCTTGCGACAGTTTGAGGACGACGAGTATCCCGCGGGGCAGGCTGCGTTGCCAAAGCTCTTTCGCCGGGTACCGATGAACTATGGTGTGACATTGCTTTGCGTATTGCTTCGTGACCTGCTCCGCCAATTTGAAGAAGAAGAAGTCGATAACGAGCGATGCCTCGTGGAAACCACAAAAATTCTGGCGGACTGGAAAAATTTTTTCCCCATCGATCAGGATGAAGTCCAGAAACAAAAAGAACTGCGGAGCGCACTCCGCAAACTGGAAGATTTAAAGCTTGTCCGTAAGTTTGGCGATGAGCCTGAAACCTGGGAAGTACGACGGATTCTTAAAGCTCGCCTGCCAGCCGCAGAACTTGAAACTTTAAAGCTGAAACTTTTGGCCGCTACACAGGACAACCTGACCAATTCGCCCTCCCAAAATTATGACAGATGACCTTTACCTGGATGAACCCCTCAACCGCAGTGGCTTCCGGCTACACAAGCTGGAGGTCAAGAACTGGGGTACGTTTGACAGTACCTCCGGTCAGGTTTACACGGTGCGACCGAACGGAAAAACGGCGCTCTTAATTGGCCAAAATGGCACTGGGAAATCGACGTTAGTCGATGCCCTGCTCACCTTGCTCGTCAAGCCGGTAACCCGCAATTACAACGTGGCTGCTGGTGCCACCAAGCAAGAGCGCAACGAGCGAAGTTACGTGAAGGGTGCTTTCGATCGCCGCAGTCGTGCTCAGGACCATCGGGCGGATATCCAGTATATGAGGTCGGATAATTCCCACTATTCCGTACTGTTGGCCTGTTTTCGTGATGAGGTCACCAACGACGCGTTCACGATTGCCCAAGTGCTTTCTCTCAACACGACCGGAGCTGTCGATAAAGTCTACTGCTTTGGCCTTGGGGAGAAATCGATCACAGCAGACTGTGCGGGCTTGGTGCGCAACGGGAAGATTCCTCAGCAACTCCAACAACGAGGATTTCGCACCACGGCCCGCTACAAGGAATACGCCCAGTGGTTTCGTGACGCAACGCATGTCAAACCGAAGGCAATGGACATGTTTAATCAGACAATTGCCGTCAAGGACATCCAAAGCCTTACGAAATTTATACGCCAACACATGCTCGAAGCGCAGCCCTGGAATGAAAAGGTTGAGTCCTTGCTGAACCACTTCGCGCAGTTGAGTCAGGCTCATCAAAGCCTGGTACGGGTCCGCCGGCAATTCCAGCTGTTGGAACCGATCGCCACGTTGGGCAGCGATTACCAAACACATGCCAGCGAACTTGCCCTCAATCAGCAGATGCTTGATGCAGCCGAAGCTTATTTTCGTGCCCAGGTGGTGGACCTGTTTGTGCCGCAATGTGGTGCCTGGCAGGAGGATTTTCGGCAGATCCAGGCAGACAAGCAAACTCTCGGAGATCAAATCACCTCGGCCAGAGAAGAAGTTCGCCGGCTCACCAATGAAATGGAACTGGCTGGAGGTGAGCGGTTGCGTCAGATTCCACTACTCATCGAGAAATATCAGGCCATTATCGACCGGCGGCGCGCGGCCAGCCAGCGTTATCACGAAGCAATCGGCATGGCTGGACTTTCCGTGCCGACGGTCGATCGGAAAGCGTTCTTAGAGGTGCATGCCGAGTTGCCAGGCCGGCTCGAAAAAATCGAACAGGAAATTGCTTCGACTGAGCAGCAACGCGATCAACGTGTCATCCAGCGGGGTCACGCGATGACCGATGCGCACGACGAGCAACGTGAACTCGAAGCATTGCAAAGCAGGCAAGGCAACCTTCCTGAACCGCTCGCCGAGTTGCGGCGAAGTCTGTGTGAGCAGTTGCAGTTGTCCGAAAAGGAACTCCCGTTTGTGGCGGAGTTGATCGCAGTCAAACCGGAGCAGCGCCAGTGGGAGGCTTCTCTGGAGATGGTGCTGCGCAGCTTTGCGCTCAGCCTGCTCGTTCCCCACCAGCATTATCGCCGCGTCAGCCAGTACATTGAGCAAACACGACTTGTTGATGAGCGGGGGCATGGCAGTCGACTTGTTTACTTACGGGTGGGCCAGCGCGTTCCAAAACCGTCGACGCTGGCCAGCCCGGAAGATTCGCTGATCGGCAAGCTCGAGTTTCGAACGGAGCATTCGTTTCTACTCTGGGTGCAGTCGGAGTTGCAGCGGAGGTTTGACTACCGGTGTTGTGACACACTCCAGGAGTTTCAGGCTGCCGATGGACTGGCCCTGACGCGGCAACGCCATGTGAAGATCCGCAACGTGCGTCATGAAAAGGACGATCGGCAGCAAGCAGCAGATCCTCGGCGTTTCGTGTTGGGGTGGAACAATCAGGACAAACGTCGCCATCTCAGCGAAGGAATCGAGTGCTTGGAGAAAAAAGTGCAGGACCTCACTGCTACAATTCGCGATTTGGCCAGGAAGTTAGCTGAATTGCGCACCCAGCAGGCTGCCTTAATTGAAGTACTACGATATCCCAGTTTCGACGACATCGACCAAGCTTCCGACGCTCAGCAGGTCAAACTGCTTTTGCAAGAGAAGAAGCAACTCGAGTCTGAAAACGACACGGTTCGCTTGTTGAAAAAACATCTGAAAGAGGCCCGCTCCCAGGAAAAAAAACGGGAACTCCAGCGTGAACAGGCTATCAAACAGGAAGGAAAGCTGGAAAGTCAAATCGAACAGTCAGAACAACTCATTGCCATTGCCCAACGAAAACTTGCGGAATGGGAAACAGATGGAAGTTTGACACGGCACGCTGCGCACTTTGCAGAACTCCAGGCATTTCTGGAAGACCATCCTCTGACGGCTGAGAATCTGCTTGAGCGAGAGCAAGCCTTTGTGAAGTCGCGTCGACGGGAGGTCGATCAGCTTCGCAAGTCGTTGGATCCCAAGGGACGTGAATTGTTGGCATCGATGAACCGGTTTCTCCGAGAATTTCAGGAAGAACGCCATGACCTGGCGGCTGATATTGCGTACCTCGACAGCTTTCTCGGGCTCTTGCAGTCGATTCGGGAAGACGATCTTCCGCGCCATGAACGGCGGTTTAAGGATCGACTCAATGAAAAGGTGGTTCAGGAAATCGGGATTCTTAACGGGGCACTCAACGCCGAACAGACCGAGATCGAGAGCAAAATCGATTCCCTGAATCAGTCTCTCCGACAGCTCGAATATCGCCCAGGTACCCATATGAAACTTGAGGCAAAAATCGTGCGAGATCGCGAGATTACCGATTTTCGACAAACGCTCAGAAATTGCCTCGAGGGAAAATTTGGCGGCCCCTTGTCAGAAGATGAAGCAAGGTATGTTGAAATCCAAAAACTCGTTTCGCGCCTCCGCGAGGAAGAACATTGGCGGAACAAAGTGACCGATGTGCGGCGCTGGTTCGATTTTGCTGCCCGTGAAATCGATGGTGAAACTGGTGATGAACGCAGCTATTACGAAGATAGTACGGGGCAATCGGGAGGTGAAAAGGCAAAGCTGGCATTTACCATCCTTGTCGCCGCGATTGCCTATCAGTACGACCTGGATCCTGATCAAGCTGTGAACAATCACTTTCACTTTGTGGTGGTTGATGAAATGTTTTCCAAGGTGGATGATCAATATGCCGAGTACGCCTTGGAATTGTTCCAAAAGTTTAACCTGCAATTGCTGATTGTGGCCCCGCTCGATGCCAAGGCCCGCGTGACAGAGTCGTACGTTGGATGTTACCTCCACGTGGTCAAGGATCCTGTCACGAGCCAGTCGGAGATCTTCAGCATCACTGCCGAGGAGTTTGAGCAGGCGGTTGTTGCGATCGCATCTTCGGCCCCCCATGCCGCTTTGCCCCAACCCTACCTGCCCAACAAACCGCGCTGACCGGCGGCTCTATTTCCATTTTTCTTCAACGAAATAGGGTGTTGCGTGAATGTCGAACTTTCAGAATCGGTAGTACACTAGCGCCGTGGATCGCCGGTCATTGCAATTGCAGTTCCCGAAGAGAATTCGGAGGCAAGCCACCCAGGCTGTCTCTGATGTTGACTGGGCGGGATGCGGTTCCGTTGTGGCCAAGCCACTTTTCGATTTGTGCTGGCAGCCAGGGGTTGGCAAAAACAGCGCAGCCGGTTTCGCGTGCAAGAGCTGTTAGATGGATTGTTTAAGGTTGGACTACGATTTTTCCTGCCAGCGTGCGTGTGTTGTCGACCGTGCTCTCCTGTTGAGATCGATGGGCAGCGGCAGATTCTTCCAGCGGTACCACGCGGTCAATCCTCGGCTTGTACTTCCCTTCGACGAGCCAGCGGTTGATGTCTTCGGCACAGACGCGTTGTTCATCGGGTGTCGCTTTAAACATGGCAAAACCTGATAGCTGCAACTCCTTCACGTAAAATGGTCCCAGCGGGAACTCCGGCCTCGATTCGCGCCCAGCCATGACAATCATCCGTCCCCGTTCCGAGAGGCAGTTTACTGCCAAATCGAAGTCGGGGTTTCGTGTCACGTCCCAATAAACATTCACGCCTGCTGGAACAAACTCGATCACCTGCCTGGCAATCTCCTCGGTTCGATAGTTGATCGCGAGGTCGGCCCCTATTTCCTTGCACGCTTTGAGTTTTTCGGCGGTGCTGCCGGTGGTGATGACCTGGGCGCCGATTGCTTTGGCCATTTGCAATACGGTCGACCCGACACCACCGGTCCCACCGTTAACGAACAAGGTTTCTCCAGCTTGCAGGCTGGCATTTCGGAATAGCCCAATGTGTGCCGTGATACCGACCAGGGCACCCGCCGCCGCAACTTCGTCTGTCACGTCCTTAGGTGTTGCATAGAGCCAACACTCATCAACCGCGGCGTATTCTGCACACGTACCTTGCCGGCCGAAAAATCCCTGGTTGGAACCCCACACGCGGTCGCCAACGTGAAAACGGGAGGCTGTCGGTCCAACAGCTTCCACCACACCCGCCAGATCACTGCCAGGCACATAGGGAAAGGGAAGGTCCATTGCAATCGCGCCAGACCGCAAATACGTGTCAATCGGATTGATTGCAGCAGCAGTGATTTTGACGAGAACTTCGTTGCCGGTTGGCTGGGGGGTCGGCAAATCGCCAACAATGATGTTTTCAGGTGGCCCCGGTTCATGGATATACGCGGCTTTCATGGTGTTTTGGCAGGCTTGGGTGGTGGTGAATGCTTCCAGTCCCCGTGGGACTGGAAAGGGACTCCTATCGGGGCCTATTCTCATCGGCTCGTGTTCACTGTCAATGCGGTCAGAGTCCCAACCCGCATATCGTCGTATAATATTGCAGCGGGCAACATCCCGCGTTGACTCGTTCCCCATACGCTTGCTTTCGGACCGTCTGCCCTTGTTTCGAGCCCGACCTAATTCTGGTTTCTTTTTATTGGTGTTGCTGGCCTTCGTCGGTTACGGGCTGGTCGCGCTCCCTCCACGGCTGATCGAAGGCTACAACAATGCGGTTGGGCATAGTCCAATCGCCGCGTATCTCTATTTGGCGACTGTGATGTTGGGAGGAGGTATCCTGCTGGGATTGTTGGGGTGGTTGGGCCTGCGCGTGTGGAAGAACACGCGTCGCCGGACGCGGCATGAAAAACGGCGCGGTTTAAGTCCCAGTGAAATGTCCCGCAGACAACAATCCCAGGAGGTACTCGAGAATCTTACCGAGGGAAAAAATTACGCGGCATCGGTTATTTCTCCAGAGTTTCGGGTTGAGATTGAGGATGCCATTGCGGAGTTAGAAGCAAAACGAGAGACCGAGAAATTGGAAATTGTTGCGTTTGGAACCATATCGTGTGGCAAGTCTTCGGTTCTGAACGCGCTGGCGGGGCGCGAGGCATTTCGCACCGATGTGATTGGCGGTACGACGGTCACACGGAGTGAAATTCCCTGGCCAGCGGGTGATCGGGTTGTGCTGGCCGATACTCCTGGGTTGGCAGAGGTGCGTGGTGAAACGCGCGCCACCATTGCCGCCGCGGTTGCCCGTAATGCAGATATCGTGTTGTTCGTGGTCGATGGTCCTCTGAAAGACTACGAACATGAACTGCTTGAGATTCTTGTTGCGATGGAAAAACGGATTGTCATCTGTCTCAATAAGGCCGACTGGTACGACCCACAGCAACAGGCAGACCTCCTTGCCCAGATTGTCGAACAAGTTTCCCCGGCTGTTGTCAGCGCTGATGTGGTTGCGATCCACTCCCGACCAGTGGCTCGTCAGCGGATGCGGGTTCTGGCTCAAGGTGATGAACAAGAAGAAACGTATTATGATCCTCCCGACATCGAACCCCTCGCGCAGCGTTTGCTCGCCATTGTGGCCCAGGATGGGCGGGAACTGTTGCTGGCGAACCTGCTACTGCAGTCGCGCGGGTTGGTGGACGAAGCCAAAGAGCGTGTTCTCGACAGGCTCGACCAGTGCGCTGAAAAAGTGATCGGCAAGTACATGTGGGCAGCCGGTGGGGCCGCTGCAGTGAACCCGATCCCAATCCTCGACATTGCCGGAGGTACCGCGGTCACGGTAAAAATGGTATTTGATCTTGCTGGCGTCTATAAGCAATCGATCGACGCTGATACGGTGGTCACCATCCTGGCTGAACTCGGCAAAAACCTGTTGGCCATGGTTGGCGTTTCCGCGGCCACTCCCGCTCTTGCTGCCGGAATCGGCGCCTTGCTGAAGACGGTTCCTGGAGTTGGCACGATTGCTGGTGGGTTGGTTCAGGGAATGGTTCAGGCACTGGTTACCCGCTGGATAGGACGTGTGTTCATGGCATACTTCCGCGAAGGAATGCAGCCTCCCACTGGTGGATTAGCGGAAGTTGCCCGCGAGAAATGGGCCGAAGTCACCCGCCCGAAGAATTACTGAAACTGGTGCAACGTGGCCGCCACCATCTTCGGCAAAAAGATCAAAAACGCGCAAACTAGTTGAATCCTCAATGCAAACGGCAACATCCCAAGAAGCTAACACCTACGATGATTCCTTGGCTGCGGTACGTCGTACCATCGAAGCGTTTAAGGGATGCACCGAGCAGGAGCGACAACTTCTCCAGAGAGATGTCGAACAACTGCAGGAGATGGCCGAAAAACTCCAGTCGGGCCAGGTCGAAATTGTGGTTTTTGGAGAAATCAGCACCGGAAAGTCAGCGCTCATCAATGCACTTGTGGGAAACGCCGTTGCCCAAGTTCATGTTCGGGGTGGCTGGACCAGGGATGTTTGGCAAATGGCGTGGGATGGTTCGGGTTATTGTGTACCTGGGTTTGCCGATTCCCAAGTCGTTTTGATTGATACTCCAGGTCTTAATGAGGTTGCTGGCGCCGAGCGGGCCGAAATGGCCCGCTCGGCTGCCGCTCGTGCAGACCTGGTGCTGTTTGTTACAGATTCGGATCTTAACGAAAGCGAGTATTCGGCACTCCAGGAACTGATGGCAAGCCACAAACCTATTCTGCTAGTACTCAATAAGACCGATCTCTACTCCGAGAAGGAACTCGATTCTTTACTAGAGTTATTTCGTGGTCCTCGACTTGCCGGAATTGTGGAACCCGAAAATGTCGTGACAGCCAAGGCTGATCCGCGCGAATTGGAGTATATCATCGAATCCGCCGACGGCAGAACGCGGAGTGAGTGGCGCAAGCCACAGCCCGATGTCGCCGCGCTTCGGGAGCGAATTTTGGAAGTGCTCGAAAAGGATGGTAAAGCCCTCGTCGCTCTCAACGGTGCAATGTACGCCGCGGACAAAAGCGACCGCATGGGGGCCCTGCGGATTCGCATGCGAAATGACCGCGCGACCACCATCGTGTGGAGCTATGCCGTGATGAAATCTCTGGCCGTTGCTTTCAATCCAAGTGCGGTACTCGATGTACTCGGTGGGAGTGCAGTCGATGTCGCCATGGTTGCCACGCTCGGTAAAGTCTACGGAATTCAGATCACCACGACCAATGCCCGCCAACTGGTGACTTCCATTGTAAAGGCTGCCGGCTGGGTCATGATTGGCGAGGCAGCTGTCAGTTACCTGTCGTCATTCTTCAAAGGCATGACTTTCGGCGGGAGTACCGTACTCTCGGCTTTACCTCAAGGCGCTGCTGCCGGTTATGGGTCGTACATCGTCGGTCAGGCAGCCCGTTACTATTTCGAGCATGGTGCCAGTTGGGGAGAGCAGGGCCCCAAGCGAATTGTCACTCGTATTCTCGATAACACCGACAAGAGGTCGGTGATCGAACATCTGAAAGACGAAATTCGGCGCAAGATCGCAGCCAACCGTCACACCCAGGTTAAATCTGGCTGAAGATCGGGCAACAGCTGGTTGCTGCTTTCTTTGGTCGCGGGCAGGCAAGCGAGCCTGGCCAGATCTCTCCGCGCAGTTGTTACGGTTCGTTACCCGGTACCCCGGTTTTCAAATGCGAGGGTTCGGCTGCTGGTTGCGATCCTGATTTAAGCGTTGTGAGATACTCGACAACATCGATCAAATCATCCGCTGTCAACAACGTTTGCAGGTCCGCTGGCATCAACGAGACGGGCGATGGTTCGATCGCCTCGACCTCGGTGAGGGCAAACGATTTGAGTATGCCTTGGGCAGATTTGATGGTCAGATTTTGGTCGGTTTGGTTGACCAGGAGGCCCGTTTCGACCAGGCCGTTGTCCAGTTCGATCAGATAGCTTTGATAATTGTGAGTAATCGCGGCACTTGGATCGAGAATCGAAACATAGAGGCTTTGGCGGGAGAGTTTTTCACCAATGTCAGAAAGGCCAGGACCAACTTCCGCACCGCGGTCCCCAACCCGATGACACGTGGCACACTTGGATTTTCCGAAGAACAACGCTTGCCCCCGTTCGGCATTTCCCTGGCGCGCAAGTAACTCATCGAGTTGCGGAAACCGATCCTGCCTGGTTGTTTCTGGAAAGGGAAACAACCGCACTGCCTCGGCACGGACTGCCGGTGTCTGTGCTGCGTGAAGTGCCTCGCCCGTTACCATCTGTAGAGGTCTGGGAAGTTGATCTTCACAGACCAACTTGAGCAGCATTAACTGTCCATGTTTATGACTGCCCAAGGCACGTGTGCAAGTAAGTCGCAGATCCTCCGGTTGGGACGCGTCTAGTAGTATGTTTTCAAGCAGCTGCAAGGTCTTGGGTGAGCCAAGTTCGGCTAAGGCCATTGCCACAGGCTGTTTGGGAACTGGTGATTCGTCGGTCATGAAACGAGCGACCGCAGAGATACTATCGATACTCGCTAAAGCTTGCACCAAGGGGTAGGCTTCGCTGGGCGAACCGGCTTGTCTGAGGAAATCAATCAAGCGATCACGAGGGTGTTCGAACCGAAAGCGATGTACAAATAAGGCAACCTGCTCGGGTACTTGAATTGTGTCAACCAGTTCCGCAATTGTCTGGCGAAGTGCTGCATCGCCACGAACCGTTACTGGTTCAATTCTCTTGGCAATTTCGATTGCCACCGAAAGTTCGCATGCATCAAGCCGTGCAGCTAAACTTGAAATTGCAGTATCTCCCCGACTTTCTGGTTGTAGTTGTAAAGCGCGAAGATACCGTAAAGAGGAATCGCCTGGTGACCTGTCCGATGTCAGTAACTGAGCGAGAGCCTTCGGAGTGTGATCAGCACGGCTACGCCAAAGGATATCGCGGTGAGCTCGGTTGTTCCGATCACCATCTACAAGAAGGTGCCACGCTTGCATCCGTTCATTCCAGCGCCCATCAGCGGCAATGCCCAGCGCTTCCAGGAGCCAGCGGTCTCCCTCCTTGTAACTGGCTGCCAGGCGGGCCCAGAGTTGGTCGCCGCCTGCAGAAGGAAGGTCGCATAACGCAATCGCACACTCGCTACGGACTTGCCACGCCGGATCACCAAGAAGCGACTCGATGGTTTCGGACAACCTGACCTGGTGTTGGCGGGCAATCCGTATTGCCACAACCCGCAGGTTGGCATCGCTGTCGTTCCGCGCCAACTCAATGGCCGGGAGTGATTGATTCTGACGTTGGGCCAGGGCCCACAGGGCCCGCGCCCGAATACGCGGATTCCCATCCGTGGCCAATGCTTCTAAAGCCGGTCCGGCTGCATTTGCTGGATCGACCAGAAATTGCCACCCCCTGTAGCGAACTGCCTGATTGGGGTTTGTGAGCGCCTGGCTGGCGCCTTCGATCGTAGCGAAATCATAGCTCGGTGTGTGGTAACTGGTACCTGGTGGTGCGATCCGGTAGATCCGACCGCTCTGGATATCGCCGGCGCGGTGGCCGCCAACAGTCGGGTCGTGCCAGTCCGCGACAAAGATCGAACCGTCCGGCGCAACGGCAACATCGGCAGGGCGAAACCAAGGGTCGCCTGCCCCGCGAACAATTTCCTGGCTGCTGAGTTTTGGTTGACCAGCTTTGGCAAAGAATGTGTACGCTCGGCAAACTCCCGGTCCGGCGTCACAGTGGAGCAGGCGGTTACGGATGGATTCGGGTAGCAGTTGGCCTTCGTAGACGGTAATTCCCGTTGGAGAGCCGGCCCCGGTCACGAGTAGATTGGGGACTACACCTGGATCGTTCTGATGCCAGTGGCGACGTTGTCGATCGCTAGATGCTCCAACGCGTGGCACCGTCCAGGCTGCTCCTGTCAGCTCATCCTGGAAACCAAAGTTGCCATGTTCCAGGATCTGGTTCAGGCGGACACCTTGATTGCCGTCATCGTCATTGTCGCTTTGCCAAACGGTGCCAAACGAATCAACGGCTAATTCATAAGGGTTGCGAAAGTTGTGCCCTAAGACCGTTGGATGACTTCCGTCAAGGTTGCATCGATACGCAATGCCTTGGCGGAATGGGTTGCCGTTACTGACCAGTTGGCGACCGCGCGTATCCGTGAGAATTTTATCGTCGGCGTCGGCAAGTCCGGTGGTTGTGTTGCCGTGGTTAAAATAAAGCCGACCGTCGGGACCAAATACAAAGGCATGCAGTGCGTGGTCGTGCTGGACCCTTCCTGGTGTCTTGAAAAGAGTTTTCTTGCTGTCGGGCTGGTCATCACCATCTGTGTCAGTAAAAACCCAGGCGTGAGGCGAACAACTCACGATGATTCGGTTGCCCAAGACACAAATCCCCAAAGCCGAGTCGATATCGGATCCCTGATAGAAGACCTTGGTAACATCGCAGCGACCGTCACCGGTCGTATCTTCAAGGATCAGAATCCGATCTCCATCCGGGCGGCGACCGAGGTGGCCGCGATAGTTGACTACGTCGCACACCCAGACCCGGCCACGGTCGTCAATGTCAATGTTTGTTGGACTGTTGATCTCCGGTTCCGAGACAAAGAGCGTTGCCTCAAGTCCTTCACTTAGTTGCAAGGATTGGGCGAATTCTTCTGGTGTTGGCCGCTGAACCTCGGCAGTTGCCACCTCGGCAGCGGTCAAGAGCCCTGCCGGCAACCATGCGACGGAAAACGCGAAAACGACCCAGGGAGCATGCCTCAAAGGTCTTGTTCTTGATTTCTCAGGGTTCAAACGCTTGCTCCATTTCAATTCAATTCAGGGTACCCACGGAAGGGGTGATCGTGTGAATTTCCCCAGGCATCGTAAATGCATTGTAGCAAACCGATACGTTCGGCTCTGGTCAACTGCAGGTAGTAAGCTCCCTCGTGTTGGCTTCGAACCGTAATAACGGGTTTTTCGTCGGCGGTCGTACTGCGTTGAGAGCGGAGATGGTCCAAAATTCCATGTTTCGACACGATACGGATTGCCGGGGCGGGGTCAGACGACTGTTGGTGGGAGTCGATGAACGCAAGAAGGTGACCCCCAAGACGGTGGATCTGAATGGCTCGTACTTCAAATTCCGGTTGTGACTATTCTTCGGAATCGGGTCTTGGGGATCAGTCACCCGACCGCTGATTTGACGGTTGTGGAGCAACCGTAAATGTCGATCTTCACCAGAGCAGTCCAGGCATGGTTTGCATGTTGTCACGCTATCGAATGGTTCATGGGTCTCATGGTCATTACAAATCCTGGTACCTTCCAAGTTCGAGTTGACGGCCAAGTTCGAGTTGACGGCCAAGTTCGAGTTGACGGGATGATCGATCACCACTTGCCGAGGAAGTCTCCCCAGTTGTCTGTACCCCGGACGGCAGTCCGAGAGGAACGGTTGGTTGATTTTGTGGGCTGGTTAGCAACTTGCAGCCAGGTGCCATGGAGTGAAATCGACCATCAACTTCAAATCATCTTGCCAGAATCTGAGCGCAACCAGTTTGGCGGGTGTGATACAGCCACCATTTCGTCAGACGGCAGGCGGTTCGTCGACGTGTCGTGCGATGCGGGAAGTCCTCTTGACTGGTTGCGAACTCGATCTGGAAAGAGAGAGTCCCCTGCCTTTGCCAGGCCTGTAGGCGAGCCGATGGCGGTGCATGAAATCGCCGAAAAAATTTTTCCGCACTACGAAGTAAACGGCGGAACAGCCCATCTGGTCGGTTGTCAATTGGAAGACAAGCCATTTGTGCGGTTGACGTTCTTGGAAAAAAACGCAGAGCTTCTTCGAGTTCACCACTCTTATGTCGCAACTGACGGTTCGTCTGTGCCGAGTGAAATAGTGAAGGAGTTGGGATTGGACCAGGTGGAACCAGTGCCAGTTACACAACCGAGTTCGCACCTGTCACAACTCGATGTCATGGTTAATGCTGGCCTTTCTGTGGAAAATCATCCAGGCGACATCGCACCGCCGAATGGGGTGGAAGAACCGGTGGTCGTGACCATCATTTGGGTCAAGTATGTATTGGGACAACTGCAATTTACGATCGGCAATGAGTCAGTGGTGCACGCTTTTGAAGGGTGGGCGCGGACACTTCAGGCAGTACCTTACCACTGTCCGGTCACGAACAGCCACACATTCAAGCTGGGGCAAGTTGATGACGGTACGATCGTGGCAGCAGACGAAATCGACCGTTGTAACAGGTCGGGCGTCCATGTGCTTCGCTCCGACCTGGTGACCTGTAATGCCACGGGAGAGAACGTCTTGGCTGAGTTTGTCGAAACTTGCCCGGTCTCTGAGCAACCTGTCCTCAGTGAGTATTTTGCCACTTGTAGCCGGTGTGGAGAGAAAGTCAGTCTACCTGTCTTGCAAAAGGAAGTTTGTGCGGCTTGTCGTAGTTTGGGGCCTGTCTCGAATGCCGATCCGACAATAGCCGTCGTACTGCAAAAATACCCGGCGCTGGCCCGCTGGAGATGGTGGCAACTTTCCCAGACCAGACGCGTAAGCATTGTGCAGGCAAGCGGAATGGTACGGAAACTCTTGATGGTTTGTGACCGTCAAAACCAAACCATCACGCAAATTTCCGTCGGCCGACGAGGCTCTTCTCGCTGGACGGTTGTCGATCGGCAAGATTGGAGCACTTGTCTGGACCGCTAGCATCGACGTAAGTCCTTGGCCTGTGGTTAATTGCGAACTGTGGTGTCGTGGGCAACGTACCTTGACCCTTGTTTCAAGGGCCACCTATAATCCCGCACCCCATTTTGGGGCGACTTTTCAGAGCTAGTTGCACGATCGTGTTATGGTCGTGCGCCATGTCCACGGCTTGGGTGGTGCGATCAACAGTGCGCCAGTCAGGTGCTTGTCACCGTGGCAAGGATGCCAAACTAATCAACGGCTATCGTTTGAATTTGAAGTCTCTTGTTGCGCTTGTGTTGCGCAGCATTTTCCCTGCGCTCATGGTACGTCTGCGGAGGATGTCTGCACGGGTCGCTGTTATGCTGTCAGGTTGCTGCCTGGTGTCGACTCCTTGTGCGGCTCAATTCGAGGGCAACTCTCCTGCTGCGGTGAACCCTTCTACTGCGGTTAGCCCTTCTACTGCGGTTAGCCAGGTCCAGTTCACCCAGACAATTCCGCAAGAAACGGTGACGACTCCTCAACCGTTCACACTGCGTCGTGTCCAGGTCTTTCCGCGGAATGGATCGAATTTGCAGGCGACATTTCAGCAAATGCCCGATGGGGAGAGTGTGGCCGTAATTTCTGGCGGCGTGAATCTTGTCGTTCAAGGAATGGAGGTTGCCGGCATTCCCTCTTTCCTGGGCCCGATTGCGGGCGTTGACATTGAGACCGATCGAGCAGTTGTCTGGACTCGGGGCATGGACGGAGGTGTACTGGGAGACTTCACCCAGGGTAGCGACATGCCCCTGGAAATCTACATGGAAGGGAATATTGTCTTTCGGCAGGGTGACCGCACGGTGTACGCCGAACGGATGTTTTATGATGTACGCCGGCAGATAGGCATCATTCTCGATGCCGAACTACTTTCCCCATTGCCGGAGGTTGACGGTTACCAGTACCAGGGCCTTGTCCGGCTGAAAGCGGCGGCAATTCGCCAACTCGATGCCTCTCGATTTGTAGCCACCGATGCCTTAATAACTACCAGTCGCCTGGAAGATCCCAGCTACTTTTTGGGGTCTGGTACGGTCACGTTCGAAGATATTCAACAGCCAGTGGGAGATCCGTTCACCGGTGAAACACGGATTTCCCACCAGCAGTTGGTTAGAAGTCGCAACAATTATCTCTACGTAGGTGACGTACCGGTCTTCTACTGGCCAACCATTACGACCGACCTGGATAAACCGACTTATTACGTTGACAACTTGCGGGTACGGAACGATTCGATTTTCGGGGCGCAGTTGTTGCTGGAACTCGACATGTATCAACTGCTCGGCTTGGATGCCATCCCGGCAGGAACCGATTGGAACTTGGATTTGGACTTGCTGAGCAGGCGGGGAGTGGGCTACGGCAGTACCTTCGAATATGGCCGCGACGAGTTGTTTGGAGTTGTTGGTCCGACCAACGGTGTGGCCAACGGTTGGTTCATCAGGGATGGGGGTCGCGACAATCTTGGATTTCGGCGACGCGAGATTGTACCGGAAAAGAAATTTCGTGGCCGGGCCTTTTGGAACCACCGCCAACACCTGGTGGGTGGAGTTCTTGATGGCTGGACGGCACAGGCAGAGGTTGGGTGGGTAAGTGACCGGTCATTTCTGGAACAGTACTACGAATACGAGTGGGATCAGAAACCGAATCAATATACCGGTGCACGGCTCAAAAAATCTTTTGACAACAAGGTGGTTTCGGTTGAAGCCAATGCCCGCGTCAATGATTTTTTTACACAGACGCAGTGGTTGCCGAGGGGCGACTTTTACTGGCTTGGCGAGTCGCTCCTGGATGATACCTTCACTTTTTACAGCCACTCTTCGGCAGGATATGCCAACATCGGTGTGGCAAGTCAGCCAAAGGATTACTTACCTTCTCCTCCACCCAGTGCGAATACCAATCAATTTTATTTCTACTATCTCCCCTGGGAGCAAAATGCGGCAGGAGATATTTCGGGCAACGGCGAACGACTTGCAACGCGCAACGAGTTGGATCTTCCGCTCGATTTTGGTCCCGTAAAAGTGGTCCCTTACGTGCTCGGCGAAGCCGCGCACTGGGGACAAGACATCAACGGCAACCGTATTGACCGGCTGTACTACCAGGCAGGTGCACGGGCAAGCGTGCCTTTTTGGGCGGTGAATCGGAGCGTTCGGGATCCGATTTTTAACCTCAACGGACTTGCCCACAAAGTCGTGCTGGAAGGAGAGTTCTCCTATGCCAGGTCTGACAGGAATATGGACAACTTTCCACTCTATGACCCGCTTGACGACAACGCGATCCAAGATTTCCGTCGCAACTTGTTCTGGCCTGGTTTCGGTGGAACGCTCGCCGGGCAATATTACCAGTTTGGACCACGACCTTTTATCAATCCCAAGTTTGACCCGCGCTATTATGCGCTACGGACCGGGATTGCCGGGTCGGTGACATCGCCGGTCACCGAAATTGCTGACGACTTGACCGTGGCCCGCGTAGGGATGCGCCATCGCCTGCAGACCAAGCGGGGAATGCCCGGAGCAGAGCGGATTGTCGACTGGATGACGTTCGACATGAATGCCAGCTTGTTTCCCGATGCCGACCGCGACAATTTTGGGCAGTCGGTTGGCCTGGTCGATTATGATTTCCGCTGGCATCTGGGAGATCGGTTCTCCGTTTTGTCGGACGGGGTTAGCGATTTTTATGGAGATGCGTTGCGAGCAGCTTCGCTTGGCGTTTTGCTGAATCGTCCCAGCCGGGGGAACGCTTACCTGGGGTACCACGCGATTGATGCTCCCAACAGAGCAGGGGTGATTATGGCGACGGTCAATTACCGCTCAACACCCAAGTGGATTCTTACCGGCAGCACGAGCGTGGATGTTGCCGGTTCAGGCAATGTAGGTCAGGCATTTTTCTTTAGCCGTATTGGCGAGTCGCTGGTGACGACGGTTGGCATGAATATGGACCAATCGAAAAACAATGTGGGTGTGAATTTCTTGATCGAACCCAGGTTTTTGCCACGCACCAACCTGACCCGTAAAACGAGTATCGAAGTCCCACCCGCTGGTGCGTTCGGGTTGGAATAAGAGGTCCTGGTCCCTGTGCGACTCTTTGGCGTGGTAGCAGTTTTGGCCGAAAGGTCGGTCGAGGCTGTCATGCCAGTCCAATTCCAATGCGGTCACAAAGTTTGCCAGGAGAGATGGATGGTGAGCTGGCGCCGGTGGAATTCAACTCGCTGCCGCAGCGTCAAACAGGCGGTTAAAACGACGCCGGTTCTCTTGGACGAACGCATCCGCTTCCTCGACGAGCCGTGCAGGATTGGCGTATCCCAATAGATAGGCCAGCTTGGCAAGTTCGTTCTCTTCGGTCGGAAATTCGTGCCGGCCAGTTAAGTTCATCAGGCGAATCCGAGCCTCCACGCTCCGCTGAAAACGATAACTGCGTTGAAAGTATTCAGAGTCATCCTTAGAAAGGTACCCGCCATGCTCAAGTGCCAAAAGTGCATCGAGGGTTCCCGGCACACGGACCGCAGGGTCTGCATGACCATGTTTTAGTTGGTGCATCTGCACGACGAATTCAGTATCAACCGTTCCCCCTTTGCCACGTTTGAGGTTGTGGGGAGAAGCCGTTTTTTCCAAACGCTTGCGCATCGCGCGGATCTCGTCTGCCATTGGTGGTTGCCACCCTGGGGCAAAGACGGCCCGGGAAACCGCTTGGACAGCCAGGCCGGCTGCCTGTGGTGAGCCCACGATCACGCGAGATTTACACAGTGCTTGCCGCTCCCAAAGTTGACCGCGACCTTCGGAGAAATAACGAGCAAAGCCATCAAGCGGTACAGCCAACAGGCCGCTTCGGCCCGTAGGTCGGAGCCGCGGGTCCACTTCATAGAGACGGCCATAGGGCCCGAGATGATGGGCAACTTTCATGATCCGCTGGCCCAGTTCACCAAAGAAATGCGCGTTGGAGGTCGTCGACTTGCTGCTATTGGGTCGCGTACGGTGTACTGTGTTTCCGTCAGCCTCATACAAAAAAACCAGGTCAAGGTCGCTGTGGTAGTTGGGTTCCCTTCCTCCGAGCTTGCCGATCGCCAGGATAATTGCTTCACAGATATCGCCCTCGCGATCTGTAAAAACATTCCAGTACCTCTGACTAATCGGGTCTTCCAGTGAAGTGGTGCTGGGCCGGGTTATCGTCGGTTCACCGAATTTTTCAACGAGATTGCTGTACTCGATCGTCGCGATCTGTTTCAGGCAGGTTTCAGCAACATCAGAGAGTGTTGCATGAGTTGCGCGAATGTCGTCTTTACCCAGCATGTCACGCACACCAACTCGCATATGTTGAGCGTTCTTAAAACTGTGCAGAATCGGTTCCAGGTCCTCGGCACCACGGGAAAGATCCGCGAGCGCTTCTTCCAGCATCACGTGGGTGGGGAGCTTGTCGACCACAAGGCTGTCCATCAACTCGTCAATCATCCCAGGATGACTTGTCAAGATGCTGGCCAGGTAGGGGCATGCAGCACAGAGACTGACATACAAATTAAGGGTTGGTCGATGGGTACTAAACAATTCCCAGAGTGCGGATTTACCTCCCAGGGAGTCACTTACGCGGCTGAGATTTACCAGCGTGGCATCGGGTTGGGGAGTCTCGGCAATGGCCTCGAGAAGCCGGGGAGCAATTGCGGCCAGAAAGTGCCGACAACGGCGCGTTGAGAGAAAGCGAATTTTTTCGGTCGCTAGTGCCATCAGGTTGTTGTAGGCAGCTGGTATGTCGGAAAAAGGATACTTTCCTAGGACCTTCGCAATTGTTTCCTGGGAAGGCTGGGGATCGTTCACCAGGTCGACCTCCGGCTCGCTCGACTGGTCATCTTCGAAGGCGTCGTGCAGCAAGTGATTCAGAATCTGGTGATTGCGGGAAGTCCGTTGCAGGTAATCTGCTTGAAATGTCTCCAGCGCCTGCGCATCGGGTGCCTCCGAATATCCGAGGCGAATCGCCAGTTTGCGTAACTCGTCCGGATCTTCCTGCATCATATGAGTTTGCAGATCAAACATGATTTGCAAGCGATGTTCCAGTTTGCGGAGCATGCTGTAGTTGTCTGCAAGAATCAAACTTTCTTGGTGAGTCAGGCATCCAGATTGTTCGAGATTTGCAATTGCTTCCAGCGTGTTGCCACCTCGGATTTCGGGAAGCGATCCCCCATTAAGTAATTGCAAAAACTGAATGGTGAACTCGATATCACGAATGCCGCCATAGCCTGTTTTTACATCCCGTTCCTGATGCCCGGAGGTTTCTGCGCGGCGTTCAATACGTTGCTTGATTCCCCGAATTCCCGTGATGTCGGCCCGGCTGAGAAATCGTCGATAGACCCACGTTTCCAGGCGTTTCAGCAAGGTCTGTCCCAGGTCGAGGTCACCAGCGACCGCGCGGGCCTTGACAAAGGCCTGGCGTTCCCACGTTCGCGCCTTGTTGTCGTAGTAGGAAAGGGCCCGATCGAAATTCATGCACACCTCGCCCTGCGATCCTTCCGGCCGGAGTCTGAGATCAACGCGGTAGGTAATTCCCAGGTTGGTTGATTCCGAAAGTAACTTCACCAGGTCGCAACCGAGTCGTTCAAAAAACTCATGGTTGCTGATAGGGCGGGCAGCATCGGTTTGGCCGTCGAGGTCATAGAAAAAGACCAGATCAATGTCGCTGGAGTAGTTCAATTCGACTCCGCCAAGCTTTCCCAGTGCTAATACCACAAAGCGGGCACGTTTTCCTTTCAGTCCCTGAGGTTCACCCCGGAGTTCCTCAAGCGACCGCCGGGCAAAACGAACCGCGACTTCGATAATCGCATCCGCAAGGTAGGATATTTGTCTCGCCACGGTGGCCACGGTCTGGCTTCGAATAATATCGCCGAAGGCAATCCGTAGAATTTCACGACGCTTGAATCGCCGCAGGGACGCCATGACTTCCTGCTTGTTGGTGAGAGTAGCAACTTCTTGATCAAGTTCCTCAATCAAGGAATCACGCGCGACTGGCTGCCCGTCAGTGATGCGGAGCAAGTCATAAGCTTCGTTGTCGACAATCAAGAGGTTGCTCAAATACTGGCTTGTCGAAAATAGCTGGAGAAGATTTGGAAGTGCCTCGGAATCACGTTCAAACAAGGCAGCCGAGGACATGGGGCTTCGCGATTCCGCAATAAAACGTTCCAGGTTGTTGAGTGCCATATCGGGATCGGCCAGACTAGGAACCGTGGCTGCAAACTGGCGGCAAATATGGGCCATCAGATCCAGGGTGACACCCGCAGCTGCAATTCGGCACAAATTATCATGCGCGGTTTTTGCGTCGGCCAGATTCATCCCTTTCAACCATGGCTGGGCCAGCGCAAAATCGTCCAGCATGGACCGAACCTGGTCAGGTCCCGATTCTGCAGGAGAAAAAGCTCCTGGAAGATTAGGTTGTGGAGAAGTGGGTGGCTGGGTTGACAGACGCTCGGTATCCATAATGCGTGTGGATGTTCGACCCGCTGATCCGAAAATGGATCGGGCAACTGCCCGAGGATGGTTGGTATTGTAGCCAACCTTGGGCTCGACGTCACTTACCCGTTTGGCAGGGGTTCCCAAGAACATCGCCCGTCATGGGCTCGCGTGGAGTTTGCATTGGCCTGACGTAAAACGGCCGTTCAATTTTCCAGCGCGTAAAGTTCGGGGCCGGCATGGGTGGTCATCACCTCTCCGAAGAGGGTGTGTGCATTGGCATCGTAGATGCCAATGGGCAAGATTTCGCCGGTCTGACGACGATTGCCTGTGAAAACAACAATCCGGTCGCAAGGAGTTCGACCGGTCAACTGCAAGACATCCCCTTGCACACCTTTTTTGGAGCTGGCTTTGCTGGGGCCTTCGACGAGCACCTCCACCGTTTGACCGAGAAAAACCTGGTTATCTTCCTCGCTAATCGCATTTTGTAAATCGAGTAACTGGTTGTTACGGCGACGTTTAACCTCTTCCGGCACATCGTCTGCAAACATCTGGGCCCCCTTCGTGCCAGGTCGTTCGCTGTATTTGAAGATGAAGCTGTTCTTGAACCGCAATTCGCTGACCAAATCCATGGTCTGCTGGAAGTCATCATCGGTTTCACCACAAAAGCCAACAATAAAATCACTCGTAACGGCTGCTGCCGGAATCCATTCACAGATGCGGCTGTGCATTTCTCGGTACTCTTCGATCGTGTAGCCGCGTTTCATGCGCTCCAGTATCCTGTCCGAACCACTCTGAACAGGCACGTGGAGATACTTGCTGACTTTTGGTAGATCGCGAACTGCTGCCAGCAGGTCATTGGTCATATCCTTGGGATAGTTCGTCACAAACTTAATCCGCTCAAGACCGTCAATTTCGTGAAGCAAGTGCAAAAGATCACTGAAGCGAGTGATCTTTTTCCCGTTGCGGTGTTGATAGCTGTTTACGGTTTGCCCCAGGAGTGTAATTTCTTTACAGCCTTCGCTGGCCAGTTGACGCGCTTCTGACACAATTTGTTCTGGAGGGCGGCTTTGTTCCGGACCGCGAACACTGGGGACAATGCAGTACGTGCAGAACTTGTCACAGCCAATAACGATGCGGACATAAGCCTGATAAGGAGTTGGCCGCATTTCCGGATCCCGCAGCGGATCGTAACTTTCGTGGCTTCGCTCGATTTGCGATCGGCTGCCATCCTTGCGGCCGAGGCTCACCTCCATGCGCGGCTCTGCTCCAGCTTCGATTTCGCGAATCAACGTCGGCACCTGGTGCAACTGGCCGGGTCCCACCACCAAATCGACATACGGGGCCCGTTCGAAAATCAGTCGTTGATCTTTTTGGGCCATACATCCCAAAACGCCGATGACCTTTTCGGGATTGCGGTGTTTGGCATTTTTGAGTCTTCCGAGTGCACTATAAATTTTGTCTTCGGCGTGCTGACGTACGCTGCAGGTGTTGAACAAAATGGTGTCGGCCTCGTTGGTATCTCTGGTCAGCTCGTAGCCATCTTTGCGCAGATTTGCCACCACGAGCTCACTGTCGAGCATGTTCATCTGGCAGCCAACCGTCTCAATATAGAGCTTCTTGGTCATCGAAAAGTGGTTCCGTCGATGTAACAGGGCAACAGTTCAAGCAGCGTTGTTAGGAGTCGTCTGTTTAGGGTTTCGTTTTTGCGGTTCCAGTTTGGCCTTAACTCGATTGCCGAACTTCAGCGACAAGCGGATGGCAACGTTGAGCTGCCAGTGTGGCCAGCGTCCCACAGTCGTATCATTTCCCAATAGGTGAGATCGCTCTCAGTGGGGCCTCGCCTCCAAAGGGTTCGAATCGTGCTAGCGGCGAGGTCCAGCATGATACCGCGCCGACGGCCATTTTGCAGCGCTGGTTAGACAGATCCCAATCGATCACCTGTCTGAACCCGATTGCCGCGGAGGAATTCAGCCGCTGGCATGGGGCGCCGCCCTGCTGCCTGCAAATGACAGATTTCCACCCCCCCGTCACCTGTTTGAACGACAAGTTGCTTGTCGGCAACGAGGACCGTGCCAGGAGGGGCTTCCGGTTTCCCGGCAACCGAACGGACTTTGTCGATGTTCAAACGCAAAGGTTCTCCTTGCGGTCGATGCCAAAATGTGAACGCGCGGGGCCAGGGAATTAAGGCCCGAATTTGATTCTTGATGTGGGTTGATGGTTGCGACCAATCGAGTAGACCATCTGCTTTCTGCAGGCGGGGTGCTTTGGTTGTGTGGGTTGGGTTTTGTTGGACCGGGGCGGTGCGGCCAGCAGCGATGTCGTCTACTACCTGGCAGACCAGTGTGGCTCCGAGGATTGCCAGCCGCGATTCAAGCTCTGCGGCCGTTTCCTCAGGATCGATGCATGTTGCCTGCTGGGCGAGGCAGGGTCCTGCATCAAGCCCTGGTGTCATTTGAATCACGCTGTTTCCCGTTTCTTGCTCGCCATTAAGGATTGCCCACTGGACTGGCGCGGCACCCCGGTATTTCGGCAGCAGCGAACCATGTAAATTAATGCCGCCAAGACAGGCCGTATCCAGGGTCGCCGGTTTGAGGATCTCTCCATAGTCGCAGACCACCAGAAGGTCAGCCGCGAGTTGGCGAAGTTGTGCTTGGGCATCAACTGCGTTGACGGTTTCGGGAGCCCATGTCTCCAGTTGGAGATCGCGGGCTGCCTGCCACATCGGATTCGCAGAATTTTTTGCCCGTCCCCGGGGGGGACGGGTGACGACCTGTAGGAGGTCGTGTTTGCTACTTGCCAGCGCCTGCAATGTTGGTACTGCAAAAGGGCCTGTTCCCAGCATTAAGAGGCGCATGGTTACGTCCGCAGCCTTTCGAGCTCTTCCAGTTGAGCTGCAATTTGTGCTTCAGGTGGGATTTCGCCCGTTTCGCTCTTGCTGCGAAACTCCAACTCAAAGTCTGCGAGCTGGTCGCGAACCTCGGCCAGTTGGGCTGGTGCAAGTCGATCGATAAATAATACACCGTCCAGATGGTCGATTTCATGTTGGGCGATACGGGCAGGGAGTTCATCCAGATTCAAGTTGAGTTCATTACCTGCCAAATCGTATGCCTGGATTTGAACGGTGTCTTTCCGAAGGACATGGGCATGGACCCCAGGAATACTCAAGCACCCTTCCTCAGCTTCGGCCAGACCTTTGCCGCTGCGGATGACAGGATTGATAAAGACCTGCTCGGTTTCTTCTGAATCCCGATCTGCTTGTGGATTGGCTACGAATAACCGGTAGGGCAGACCAACTTGATTGGCGGCCAGGCCAACCCCCTCATGTTCGTACATGAGTTCAAACATTTCAGCGACCAAATGCCGCAATTCGGCATCGACCTTTTTGATTGGCTTGGATCGATGCCGGAGCACGGGGTGCGGGTAATGGATGACTTGAAGTGACACAGAAAATCGAGCTCAAAGCTTGTAGAAGCAGAGGTGTGCTCTGCCTCACTCAGTAACGAATTACGGATTGGCCAGGGAATTGCAGTTTCCGAGGATGCAATGTCGAACCAGTTAGGCGGATTAGGAGGTTCCCTTTCTTGCCGCTGGAAGATCTTCCCATATTCTCCGCTGGCCAGACCGCTTTTTTCAAGCCCAGACCGGGAACAACAAATTATGATTATAGAGGTGAGTTGGGTCAGGGCGAAGTCCCCACGTTGACCACAATGGCCGGTGGCCCTAAGATCACCCCGCTTTTATTGGGTCGGAGTCGAAGTCAAACCGGTCAGCAGCCGACAAACCAGGAAATATGACGTGGTTCAGTTGCCCAGCCCGCCGAGTTCAGATCGCAACCGTTTAGCAGCGGGTTGGTGGACTTCCGCGGTACTCCATGGATCGGTACTGTTGGTGCTGGCCTGGTCGATTCCTGACCCCTCACGTGGCACCAGCATCGAGCCCATGTTGACAACCAGCCTCGTGCTTGACCGAATGAGTGATGACTCGGCACAAGAGGAAACGACCACAACCGAAGAGGAATTCACTGGGGATCCCTCCAGTGGTGGAAAGGTCTCTGTGGTGGTCGGGGTGGTTCGTAAAGCTGTCGAACCGAATCGGGTAGAAACGGTACCGGCAGACGAACTTGCCGGCGAATCGGTGGAGAATCAAGTTGAAATCTCCGTACCGTTGTTGCCCGATGACCTGCCTGCACCAACGGTCGTAGAGAAGGTTGCGAGTAGCCCTCCGCCCGTTTCCGCGACGGAATCGATTTTTGAGGGGATGTTAATGCCCTCCGTGCCAACAGGGAAATCAAATGCCGGAGCAGGAAAGGGATGGGCTCGGCTCAGTGGTGGGAAAGCCCGGGTCCAGATCTTTGGTGTAGAAGGTACCGGAACCCGATTTGTTTATCTGTTCGATCGCAGTGTGAGTATGGAAGGTGCTCCCCTGGCAGCTGCCAAGCGACAACTCATTGGAAGTTTGGATTCGTTCGACAGCGTCCACCAGTTCCATATCATTTTTTTCAATCACCGGATGTCGAACTTTGATTCGACCGACCAACAGCAGCGAATCGCCTACGCGACCGACCTAAACAAGTCATTGGCTGCAGCGTTTGTTCGGACCATATCGGCCGACGGAGGCACTGATCGATACGCAGCCATTCGGCAGGCAATTCGGCTTCGTCCTGATGCAATCTTCTTCTTGACTGACGCCGATGATCCCATGCCTGCCGCGGAGATTGCCGAAATTCTTTCCGATAACCGGCGTGTCGGCGCAGCAATTCATACAATCGAGTTTGGCCGCGGCGTTGAGCAGGGGCACTACAATTTTCTAGTTCAATTGGCCGAGCAAACCGGCGGACAATATGACTACGTCAACACCCGTTTATTGCCCCCTGTCGACCAGTAGTCGCGAAAATGCCCCTAACTACCAGGGGCCACGCACATAATAAACGCCGAATTGGTTCGTATCTTGTGGCCATCTGGGCGTATGTTTGAAAGGTCCGCCGAAAGGACCCGGTCCGGGGTAGTTGCGGCCAAATTGATGGTCGATGCGCGAAACCCGCGAACTGCTTACACCCCAGCCCCAGTTCGTCTGCAGGTTTGCCGTGGGTGGAACAACGAGTGTGAGGGGGCGCCCATACTGGGAATAGGCGTAGTTGCGGTTCCAGTTGTAGTGCTGGGCACGGCACAACGGTTTCATCACGCCGTAATCACTTCCGCAGTCGCACACTCCGCAGCCATCACAGCCCCACCACTTGATGGCGCTGGCCGTTTTGGGAAAAGTCACCAGAGCAAACAGGACTGCCGCAGCAGCCACCAGAAAACAACGCTTCAACATGGGTTGATATCCTTTTCGAGGGGAAACCATAACGAGCCACGCGGGGACGCGGCCGGTGTTTCTAATTCGGCTATCGACGC
Organism: Lacipirellulaceae bacterium; assembly: GCA_965243695.1. Lineage (GTDB taxonomy): Bacteria > Planctomycetota > Planctomycetia > Pirellulales > Lacipirellulaceae > JAKVCB01. The sequence continues at coordinate 678,190 of CBDEWC010000014.1, forward strand.
CCACACCGATTCAGTCCAGAGACCGAGTCACTCAGCGAGTCGGTAAAGCGACTGTTGTGATCACCATAAAGTCCAAACAACCAGTGTTGAATCAGCCCACCCCCGGTGGAGTAGCGGACCTTGGTACGTGTCCAACCTGCGCCGCAGTTATAGGTGTAGTAGGATCGCTTATGGCGGTAGAGGTACTCGTGGGGCATAAAAGGCTGATAGGTTACATAGGTTTGTCCCACGAAGGCAGGCGTGGGGAGTGGCGACTCGTACAGTTGGGCCGTGGTCCCGGAGGGCCCCGGGCCTACGTAGTAGTTGTAGAACAAGTCTTTTTGTTGTTGGTAGCTGATTCGTCGCTTACCCTGCCAACCATATCCCGAACCGCACATGCTTCCGCAACAGCCGCAACCATTAGGGCCGCATTGGCAACAATTAGGATCGCATTCACAACAACTAGAGCCGTTGCAGGCACAACCACAGTTTGCGGTAGGGTAACGGCTGCGGTAACTGCACTGCTTAACAGTGCGACCCGAAGAAACGGAGCGGTGGTTGTAAAGTTCATGGTCGTGGTAAGCCTGGGCGGCCGCGGCCGTATCCAATCCGGTAGCAAGGATCAGGCTGGCAACCAGTCCAAGCAGGAGATTTCGCGACATGAGGGGTCCTCCTTCGTCATGCGCTGTGGTTTGGCAAGCGGGCGCAAGCCGAGGGCGTGCCCAGGCTTGGTCCATCGGGCGTTGGGTACAGAAATTGGGTCTGGCAGGTGAGGTGGGAGGCCGGGACGGATGGACCTGCCGATCGGTAAGGTCTATTTATGGTGTCGGTTAGAGTCGCGGGTATGGGTGAGTCTTTGTTTATCGGATATCGCGGATGCAGCTACTGTAAGACTCAAATAGGCCAAAATCCGTGTGGTCAGTGCCAGTAGGTCACCGCTATAATCGAAAAAACCATTACAGATTCCCCATTGTTTGCCGAGTGCGAGGGAGCCGCCGTCCGCTGCTGCTCGCGGATGGTTAAGGCAATTGTTTGTATTACGGGATAGCACATTGGCACTCACCAAGAAGAAAGTAAAAAAGCAGTCCACTGCTACGACAAAAATAAAACCAGCCAAGAAAACAAAAAGGCAGGAAAAGAAAAAGTCGCGATCGAGCCCGTCCGCGCAAGGCACTCGTAGTGGGGTGAACGGCCGCGCTGCAACAGATTCGACAAGTCGACGCCGAGCGACTGCCAAGAGTATGGCAGCCAGCCAGCGCGACATTTCGGTGAGCGAATTTTTCGCGAAGAATCGCCACCTGTTAGGTTTTGACAACCCACGCAAGGCATTACTAACTACGGTCAAAGAGGCGGTTGATAATTCACTCGATGCGTGCGAAGAGGCGGGCATCCTCCCGGAGATTTGGGTTCATATTGAACAAACGGGTGCCGATCGATTTAAGGTTGGTGTTCAAGATAATGGCCCGGGGATTCTCAAGAAACAAATCCCGCTGATTTTCGGAAAGCTCCTCTACGGATCAAAATTCCACCGCCTACGACAAAGCCGTGGCCAGCAAGGTATTGGAATTAGCGCCGCTGGGATGTACGGTGTGCAAACAACCGGCAAGCCGGTGAAGATTATTTCAAAAGTGTCAACTCGCAAGCCGGCACACTATTATGAGATTCAAATAGACACCAAACGAAACAAACCGCGGATTCTCAATGGACGCGGCGAAGGAATCGACATCCCCCCCGGGGCCAAGGGCGAGAAGTACATTGAAAAATACGGCATTGAATGGGAAGAAGAGAGCCATGGAACCCGTGTGACCATCGAACTGCAGGCCAAATTTGTGCGCGGTCGTGGCGGTGTGGATGAATATCTTGAGCAAACGGCGATCGCCAATCCGCACATTACGCTGCACTATATCGATTCAGATAACCGGGGCCGCAGTTATGAGCGATCGGTTTCCGTACTTCCCAAGGAACCGAAAGAAATCAAGCCACACCCGTATGGAGTGGAGTTGGGCCGCCTTGCTGCGATGGTTGAAGAAGCAGCCCCTTCGACAATTTCCCAGTTTTTAACCACGATGTTTTCGCGGGTGACTCCGGCCACGGCACGGCGGATTTGTCAGAACGCCAACGTTTCCACTCGTGCGAACACCCGCCGGATTGGCCGACGCGAAGCCGACGCGCTCTACCAGGCAATCCAGCAGACCAAAATAGCCTCTCCTGCGACCGACTGCATCTGTCCGATTGGAGAGGAACTCATCCTCCAGGGGTTGCACCAGGTCGTGCCAGGAGAGTTTTATGCAGCAGCGACCCGTCCACCCTCTGTTTATCGGGGAAATCCGTTTCAGATTGAGGTTGGTTTGGCCTACGGGGCGACCGCCTCCACACAAAATGTGACCATGGAATTGCTGCTTGAGTTGCTGGAAGAGACCGATACACGAACCGTGCGGCAATTCTTGATTCATACGTTTAACGGGTTGGGCGCAGATGCCGCTGACAAGATCGTTAAAGCCGCAGGTGTGAAAACAAGGCAAACACCAGGAAAACTCAGGCCCAAAGACTGCGAAAAACTCTTCGAAGCCATGCAACATGTCAATGTTGCTGAAGGGCAACAAATGGAGGTGTTACGCTATGCCAACCGGGTTCCTTTGCAGTTTCAACAGGCAGCCTGTACGGTGACGCAGACTGTTTTGGCGACCAATTGGCGCGGCTATGGCTTGAGCCAGTCTCGCGGTGCGATGCCCAAAGGTCCTGTGACCATCATGGTGCACATTGCCAGTGTTTGGGTTCCCTTTACGAGCGAAAGTAAAGAGGCCATTGCCAATTACCCTGAAATCCAGAAAGAAATCCGACTCGGACTGCAAGGTGTGGGCCGCAAGTTGGGGATGTACTTGCGCCGCAGGATTAAGGTCAAACAGCAAACCGATCGTCGCGAAGTTTTCCTCCGTTACCTTAAGGAGGTTTCCAATGCCGTCAGCGAGATCAATGGGGTAAAAAAACAAGATCTTTATGACCAGCTTGTCAAGGTTGCCAGAAAACGGACGGCCGATGCCGATATGCAACTGGATGATCGTGGACGGCGTATCCAGGAAGAAGTCCATATGAATCTTGGTGACAATGTGTTGATCGCCGAACCCGCCGATTCATTGCGCCATATCAATCGGTCTCCTGCCGACGAGGTTTCCGAAAACGACAACGAAGAATGACATTACGCACGACCGCTGGCATCCCAAGAAGTACCGGTTTAAAGACGGCGGCCACGGGGTGCCAAGCCGGGAAGTACTAAAAGTAACCCAGTTTTCAGAGAAGTTCATCCTCCAGTTGGAAGATTTCTGGTCAACTCAAGCAAAGCCATGCCCAAGAAAAAAACAGTACGTAAAATGAGTCGATCCAAAGCAAAGATCTCTGCCCGCGACAAGCGCACGATGAAAAGCCTGAAGGACCTGGCGGATGGTGTGGTTCGTGCGGCCAATGGGCGACGTGACCCGTATGTTGATATTCCATCGCGCACACTTTCGAATGTGCGGTATAGCCCACGGAAGAAAATCCTTGAGATGGGCAACGGCAAAAACCGCCGCCAACTCTTTGATCTCTCGCAAGCCAAGGCCTATATGCGGACCATGCTCGTGGCGAGTGGCTGCAAACGGCTTGTTGATGAGGGCAAGACGACCAGCTTGCGGGGTATGTTCTATATGCTCAAACATACGATCGAGAATACCAAGGAAAACACTTTTGATGATCAAAATGAGTGCGACACGATCATCGAAGATTCGGAGGTACTCCTTAACTCGATTCGCGAGGAATTGCACCTCTATGCGGAAAATCGGGGAGCGATGGTTGGCAACATTACGCTCATCGACAAAGGCGATGTGATCAATTGCAGCCGAATGGGCTCCGGCGGGTATGCCATTCCCTCAATTTGTGAGCCAGAGGTTATTGAACTGGACCGTCGCAAGTGCGATGCCAAATTTATCCTCCATGTCGAAAAAGGTACGGTCTGGCAGCGGTTTAACGAAGATCGGTTCTGGGATACACACAACTGCATTCTCACGCATGGTAGCGGACAGCCGCCACGGGGAGTCCGCAGGCTTCTCTACCGCTTGCACAACGAACTGAAGTTACCTGTGTACTGCGTGCTCGATAATGATCCGTGGGGGTACTATATCTACAGCGTGTTGAAGCAGGGGTCGATTAACCTCGCGTTTGAATCGCAACGAATGGCGATTCCCGATGCCAAATACCTCGGGCTGCGGAGTATTGATTTTGATCGATGCGATTTGTCTGATAGCGTGAAGATCGCCCTTACCGATTCGGATCGAAAACGAGCCAAACAGGTTGCCAATTATCCGTGGTTTGAAAAGAAACGGCAGTGGCAGGGAGAGATCCAGCGGATGCTCAAGAACGATTTTAAACTGGAAGTCGAGTCGTTAATTTCCAAGGACATCAGCTACGTGACCGAGGTCTATGTTCCCGAGCGACTTGCAGCACGGGATTGGTTGGATTAGAGGCACGCGACACGACCTGCTACCAGCTTCACACGAGCGGCTCACCGTAGCACTTGCAAGCCGAGCACCAGCACGCCAATCACGGCTGCTCCGATTGCCGCAACCAGGACCGCTCCGCTGGCGATGTCGAGCCCGTTGCGGATGTGGGGATTGTTCTCCTCGGTGATCGCCTTGGCGAGTTGTTCGAGAGCTGAATTGAACAACTCAGCGGCCATGACCAAGGCAATACAGAGAATGAGCAAACACCACTCGGTACGGCTGATTCCCAGTACCCAGCCTACGATCAAAACAGCTGATGCGGCAAAGATGTGAACGACAAAGCTGCTTTGTCCTGCTATCCCGATTGCGATCCCACGGAAACCGCCGGCAAACTTAGCGATCCAACTGTGACGATGAGGGGAGTCTTGGTTTGAGCTAGGCATCGATTTAATGGGGCCTTGGGAATTTGACAGCAGGGCTGCCTGGCATACGTGGTTTCGCCTGGTCGCCGCATTTCGTAATGGGACATGAAAAGAGAACTTCCAAGTACTTTGCTTATCCGAGATTGGTTTGCTTTCTGCAAGGGATCCCCCGAATTTTTTCTGGGTGAGACGGCCAGAGACAAGCCGCCCCACGGAGGTCTGTTGTCGTCGCTGCAGGTTTGACCCAACAAGAACCCAGGCATCTGCTATAAATTTAGTCTCCAACCCGACCACCGCCATAGGATTGGGCTGGGTTTTCCCAAATCGCTTGCTAAACAAATTGCGACAGGTTTAAAATGAAGCAATAATTTGGGCAGCGAATCGAAGAGGCAAAATTTTCATTTTTGGAGTTGTTTTCCATGGTTTTCCGCACGCGGTGTTTGTTTTTGGTCTTCGTTGGACACGTAATATCGGTTGCTATGCTGTTTGCGCCATCGACGGTTGCCATCGCGGAAAACCGACTTTTTCCTGCAGGCCTGCCACAATCCCAGTGGAAGCAATTCGACGCGGTCGGTTACGCCAATTCGGTGGCGGGCGTCGTTTATCGGACCGGTCAGGACCTTGTGTGTGGATTACCTCTCGGGGCCGTTGATACCGGCTGCGTCGATCTCGAACTCGATGGCACGTTTGGGTACATGACCAATTACAACTCGCATGTTCCTCGACGCGGAAAAGTTGATTTGCCATTTTTGGGGCTTACCGTTGGCGACAAGGCATGGGTCCTGAGCACTCGAAAATTTCCTGGCGCGACCAGTGCCGAGAGCATCGACTACTGGGGACACTTTCCGATTGTCGATTTGGAGTATCAAACGACGGCACCGGTGGATGTTGGCTTGCGGGCGTGGGCACCTTTTATTGTGGGAGATGAGGCGGTTTCGAATACACCAGGTGCTGTGTTCGAAGTCCATCTTCGCAATCCGACTAAAACCGTGCAGCAGGGTTCGGTCGTGTTCAGCTTTCCGGGGCCAACTGATGGAGAGTCGGGTTCGACGACCTACACCCATAAACAGCTTGACACTTCCAGCGCCAAGGGCTGGCTGGTTGGCGGTAACAACGGTGAACTTGCAGTGGGTGTCATTGGTAGCACAACTCCGCGAGTGGGTGGCAGCTTGGGTGCCGATGGCGCGGCTTGGGGAAAAATTGCCCAACAGTTGCCCCTCCGCACCGATGCCGATTCGGGAGTGTCACTGGCGGCCCATTACACGCTGCAGCCCGGCGCAAGCAAAGTGGTACGTTTTGTAGCTGCCTGGTATTTTCCGACCTGGAAAGGGGCTGGAACAAACGATTTTTCAACGGTCGACTGGGGGGATCAGAAGCATTGGTACACTCCGGACTATTCCAAACGCACGCCGGAAGGTTCCGATACAACCTACCACCACATGTTTGCCAGTCGTTATCGCGATGCAGCCGAGGTTGCTGAACGGCTTGCCCAGGATCATACCCAGTTGCTGGGGCGGATCATTGCCTGGCAAGAGGTGCTGTACCAGGAAGAAGACATGCCGATTTGGCTTCAGGATTCGCTGGTCAATATTCTCCACTTGATTACCGAGTGTGGCATGTGGGCCCAGGCGGGGTCGATTGGCGACTGGTGCAAACCGGAGGACGGGGTGTTCGGGATGAATGAGAGTCCGCGAGACTGCCCGCAGATCGAGTGCATTCCCTGTAGTTTTTACGGCAATCAGCCACTGGTGTACTTCTACCCGAAGCTGGCAATGTCGACGATGCGTGCTTATATCAACTACATGACTTACGACGGTGCGGCTCCCTGGGTCTTTGGCGGGTGTACGGCCCGCAGCGAACCAAGCGGCGCCAGGAATGAGCGGCACCTCCCCACGGCCGCCTGTGCTATGAATGTGCCTTGCCGCGGCTATCAAACGACAACCAACGGTATCAGCTTTGTCGCGATGGCCGATCGGTTGTGGGTTTCGAGTGGTTATGACCAGGAGATTCTCCAAGAGCTTTACCCATGGGTCAAGAAGAACACCATCTACACCATGACCTTGCGGGCTGAAGAGGGACCTGACGGCGTGGTGAGCATGCCGACTGGGAACGTCGGGACCGAGTGGTTCGAACATTGCCAGTGGAAAGGAATCGTAGCGCATGTGGGGGGATTGCACCTTGCTCAACTGCGGATTGCAGAGCGGATGGCGGAGGAATCAGGTGACACGAACTTTGTTGCGATGTGCCGCATGTGGTTTGATGAAGGCAGCAAGTCAATGGAAAAACATCTTTGGAATGGTCGTTACTACATCAATTTTTTTGAACCGTCGACCGATGAAAAATCAGATTTGATTTTCAGTTACCAGCTTGATGGGGAGTGGATCACCGACTTCCACGGACTTCCCTACTGTTTTCCGAAGGACCGAGTACAAACGGCACTGGCCACAATTCGCGAGGTTAACTCGCGCCACTCTGACATTGGTTTTCTCAGCTTTCTGAATGCGGATGGTTCGCCAGCTTCAGGTGGAGAAGGTGTGATGAAGACCTGGTATGACCCATTTGCTTTTTTCAATGCAGAACTTTTCATGCTAGCGATGAACTACATGTACGAGGGGCAGGTGGAATTCGGGTTGCCCCTTGCCGAGAAATGCATGAACAGCATTGTGTGCAAACATCTACACACCTGGGATATGCCCAACATGATCCGGGGTGATACGGGAGAGGTAACCTTTGGCAAGGACTACTACCAGATGCTCATGCTATGGTCGCTGCCGGCTGCGGTGAAGGGGCAAGACATGGGAGGGCCAACCAGGGAGGGCGGTCTTGTTGCCCGCATGATCGCAGCAGCAAACTAATCGTGTTGCCAACCGTTTTTGTGGAAGAGAGGGGCCCGGCGGATTTCACCAAGTTGCAAGCGTTGGAGATCAGTACGGTCGCGGGTAAGGACTCGTTACAGTGCCATCAGCGCTTCATGCGAATTGGCGGAGAGGACAAAGATCTTGCCGTCACCGATCCGTCCAGTACGAGAAACCTCGACAATTTTACGGACGATTTCCTCAACCCGTAGGTCATCGACCCATAACGTAATTTCGACCTTGGGAATGAATGCATGTGTGTATTCACTCTCGGCGTACTGGTCGAGATAACTCTTCTGTCGGCCGAATCCTTTCACCTCGCGAATGGATAACGCATCAAGTGGCGCCCGGCGCAGACTTTCCAAGAGGTCTTCAACCACGAACGGTTTCACGATTGCGACGATCTGCTTCATGAAAAGCTTTCGGTCTCGAATCCTGGTACAGTTGGATGAACCGCGGGATCATTGCCTCAACTAAAGAAATTCTCGCCGAAGAGATCGATTTCCGGACCGGTCTCAACTTCAATATCTCCGTGCACCTTGGTTTGGCACGAAAGTCGCATGGTATCTTCATGACCGACATAGGCCAGACAGGGTAAGGGATCGATGCCGCCAATGGTCACAGGCGTTGGCACCGGGCAGCTAAAACGCGTTTTTTCGATAAAGCCCATCGGGCTCGTGTTTTCCATTCCCTTCGTGATAAGGACTCGGCACGTGCCGCACTGAGCCCATCCCTTACAATTGAGGAACTTGTTGACACTGGCTCCCATACCGTTGAACCCCTGGTGCATGTTGATTCCAGCCTTGATGGCCTCAGATCGCAAATTGGCACCCTCGGGCACTTCGATTTCCTTGTTTTCCTTAATGAACTTGACAGTTGGCATCGCAGCCCTCGCTACAGTCTCAGGGGTTTGGTAACCCGAATAGTGTTGGAATACGGGAAATTCATCTGGCGGAATTACCCTCGGATCAGAAGAATAAGTATGCCATATAGAGGGGTGCTGCGAAATCCCGTGTTGCCCATCGACGGATTGCAGGCATGGGTCGATTTTCGTAAGTTCAACCGCAGTCTAGTCATCGAACCTGCTCGACACGAGGAACTGGTCATAATGGCCCGAGAACATTCGAAGTATCAGCAACGCGTCATCAAAAATTATTATCAAAATCGGGGGGCAATATCGCTGCAACGGCTCAGCGAACTGGTTACCGAGCTTTACCTGTCGGAAGGAAAAAAACGCGAGCAGCAATGGGAGTATATCGAGGGGGTCCTCCAAAAGTTGGAAATCCCCACCCCTCGCATTGAACATCTGCGCCAACAGGACGATCCCAAATTGCTTGCCAACCTCGTCGAAGAACTCATGGCCAAACCGTAAATCCGCAATTTTGTCCGTCAGTGGCGGACTTGTCGAATCAACCACCTCCTTCCAGGCACAAGTTGCGTCGATCTGCGCAAACCAGCTGCCTTTGCCGACAGAGGAGGAGGTAGCCAGGCTGCTTTGCGAGATCGCATCGACCTCGTTCCCAGGTCACAGCGAACCGGTGGCCAGGCAGGCGGTTGGTGGGGATGAACGGCAGGTCAGGTCACGGTACAATAAACCCCCACCTGCCAAGTATCCAAACTGAAAAATAAAAATTGTGGGGTAGCTGAGCCGCAATGAAACAATATCTCGATCTCATGCGAAAGGTGCTCGACTCCGGAGTTGAGAAGTCCGATCGCACCGGCACTGGAACACGAAGTATTTTTGGACACCAAATGCGGTTTGACCTGGGAGACGGTTTCCCTCTTTTGACCACCAAGAAACTTCATTTGAAGTCGATCATTTGCGAATTGCTGTGGTTTATTCGCGGTGATACCAACCTACAGTTTTTACATGAACATGGCGTGACGATTTGGGATGACTGGGCTGACGAGCAGGGTGACTTGGGGCCCGTATATGGACATCAGTGGCGCTGTTGGCCTGCCGCCGGTGGTGAGACCATTGATCAACTGGCAGAGGTGGTCACGCGAATTCAGTCCGATCCCGATAGCCGCCGGTTGATTGTCAGTGCCTGGAACGTGGCCGATTTGTCACATATGGCTTTACCACCCTGTCACCTCCTGTTTCAATTTTACGTTGCCAACGACCGGCTTTCCTGCCAGCTTTACCAGAGGAGTGCTGATGTCTTCCTGGGAGTTCCGTTCAACATGGCTTCTTACGCGCTCTTAACCTTGATGATGGCCCAGGTAACAGGATTCAAACCGGGGGAGTTCATCCATACGCTGGGTGACGCACACCTGTATGAAAACCACCTGCAACAAGCCGAGCAGCAACTTGATCGCGAGCCACGCGGGTTGCCAGTGCTCAAGCTCAATCCGAAGGTCACGTCGATTTTCGATTTCCGCTATGAGGACTTTCGGCTGGAGCATTATGATCCGCATCCCCACATTTCTGCCCCGATTGCTGTCTGAGTGGTGCGGCAACTGTGTGGGGGATCAACGGGATAGGTAAGAAACCATTTTCGAAAAGTAACGTCCCTTGCCGGCGGATGACTTGCACCATGATTTTTTCGATGATTTTTTCGATGATTGTTGCTGTTTCGGAGAATGGTGTCATCGGTCGCCAGGGCGACCTTCCCTGGCACCTTTCGGCTGATTTGCGACGGTTCAAAGCGATCACGATGGGGCATACCCTAATGATGGGCCGTAAGACCTGGGAGTCCATCGGTCGGCCGTTGCCAGGACGGCAAATGGTGATTCTATCGCGGCAGGAAAACTATCGAGTCGACGGAGCCGAGGTGGTCCCGGATTTCGACAAGGGGCGCCAACTGGCAGAAGCGCGTGGCGAGACCGAAGTGTTTGTGATTGGTGGCGCCGAGGTCTATCGCCAGGCTCTCTCAAGAGTCGAGCGACTTTACCTGACCCGTGTGCATGCAACTGTCGAGGGCGATACCCGTTTGCCCGAGATTGCCTGGGAAAACTGGCGGTTACTCGAGTCGGAGCGTCACGAAGTTGACGACAAGCACCAGTTTGCCTGCAGTTTCCAGACGTTTACAAGGATTGAGGATCGTGGCAAAACCGGTCAAACGTTGTCCCTGGGCCAGGGCGGGTAATGCTCTTTACCAGGCATACCACGATCGGGAATGGGGCGTTCCCGTTCATGACGATCAAAAACAGTTTGAGTTTCTCACTTTGGAAAGTGCCCAGGCAGGCTTGAGTTGGGCTGCGATTCTCAACAAGCGGGAAGGGTACCGCAAAGCCTTTGCCAGCTTTGATCCCCAAAAGGTGGCACGTTTTACCTTGAAGCGGATTGAGCGGTTGATGACCAATCGTGGAATTGTCCGCAATCGTCTGAAGATCAACGCGGCCGTGACCAATGCCCAGGCGTTTCTCAAGGTTCAAGAGGAGTTTGACGGTTTTGATGCCTACATTTGGCAGTTCGTAGATGGTGACCCCATTCAGAACCGGTGGCTCAAGCGGGCCGATGTGCCTGCCACTTCGGTAGAATCAGAGAATCTCAGCAAGGATCTCAAGCAACGCGGGTTCAAGTTTGTCGGCAGTACGATTGTCTATGCGCACATGCAGGCGGCCGGCCTGGTCAACGATCACCTTGCAAGCTGCTTTCGCCATCTCCAGTGCCAACAGTTGGCCTGAAAAAAGGAACCACCTGGGTGTCAATCGCGGTTGATTACTTCTTGAATTGAACTGGCCCCCACGGCGAGCATCAGCAGGCGGTCAAAACCGAGTGCGACTCCGGCGCAGTTGGGCAAACCACTCTCCATGGCCGCCAGCAGGCTCTCGGGCATTGGTAAAACCGCTTTGCCACGAAGAGCGCGGTTCGCGTTAACTTGTTCCAGTCGGTTGCGAAGTTCGACTGCATCAGTCAGTTCGTGATAACCGTTGGCCATTTCGATCCCGCGATAGTAAAGCTCAAACCGTTCGGCAACGGGCGGATCGTTTGGAGTATGGCGGATCCCCGCCAAGGCCGCCTGGCTGGCTGGGAAATCATAGACGATTTCGGGTTTGGCTTGGCCAAGGTGCGGTTCAATTTGCTGTCCCCACAACAGGTTGAGCCAGGTATCCCGGTCCTCGTTTCCGGTGACCTTTGCGGGACTGGCATCTACCAGGCCAACCAGCTTTTCGGTATCGCAGGTGTGAGGACAGAGGTCGAAGTGATGCTGAAACAATTCGGCATAACTTGTGTGTTTGGCTGCCGGTGCTGCCAGGACGTCCTGGCAGAGTTCATCAAGCAGCCCAATGCCGGCGGCCATATCGTCCCCCACTCGGTACCACTCGACGATGGTGAACTCGGGATGATGCAACGGTCCCTGTTCATGGGCCCGAAAGGAACGAGTGATCTGGAAGATGGCCTTCGCTCCCTCGGCCAAAAGCCGCTTCATGTGCAACTCTGGCGAGGCTTGCAGCCAGAGCGGGTCTTGGCAGGATTGTGGAGGACCCGGTTGGGCGACCGGGATGGGGTCGATGTGCAGTTCGGGGATGACTTCCGGGGCCAGCAGGGGGGTCTGAACTTCTATGAAGTCTCGTTGGAAAAAGAATTCGCGCACATCACGCAACAGGTCACTACGTGCTTGGCGATACCGGGTTTCCATTGGGATTCAGCTGGTTTTGTCCGGTAGGGCAGAATCTGCAGCGGCGACCGGTGCGACTAATTGACCAGGCAACAAGGGGGGCATGTGACAGTCGAGTGTATCCGAGATGGCCCGTAGCAACTCGGCCTCGCGAACGCTCACTTCCTGGTCGGCGGCGATACAGGCAGCCGCACCATTGATGAGTCGCTCTTTTTGCTTGATGGCAACTTGGGCCAGCTGTTCAAGGGCATTTTGCAAGTGGACCAAATTACAGTCGTTATTATCAAGAAGTTGTAATGGAACGTCATTCAGGACTCCCTTGGCAGCGGCAAAGGCAATGGCAGCCTGGTCGTCGGTGTGACCGACACGGGCCAGTGAAGAAAATAAAACCGAACAAGGTTCTCCCAATCGCTGCAGTCCGTAATAAATGACCCGCGGTGGACGCACGCGCTCGAATTGCGGCTTGAGGTGCCGCAAGAGAATGTGATGCAGGATCCATTCAAATAATCCGAGCTGCTGGTCTGCGGCGACCAGTTCCTGGAAACAACTTACAAAGGTGCGGTATTGGGCGGTCGACATCGAACGCAAGGCCGGTAACGTCATGTCGACCAAGGGCAAGCGGGTGTGCATATCGAGCGCGTCGACGACAGGGATGAGTTGACGCGTCAACTTCACGACGTCGGGTGTTGAGTGTTGGTCAAGAGTTTGCAGCTGAAGGTCCCGGATTTTTGAGTTCTTATCGAGCAGCAGGCTGTAGATAACGGCTCGTGCTCCGTAGGCCTCATGAGCCGCAGCGGTAAGTTGATCGGGAAGGGAGCGGACAAGCTGGGCCGCATAAAGGTGGTGATTGGGAGTAGGATTACCAACCTGCCCGGGTGCTCCGGCGACGTCAGCCACCGGTTGTGCAGGAGCGGTGGCCTGCTGCTCGCCGACCAGCCCCATCGCGGCTGGCACGGCGGCTGCAGAGGAGGAGGTTGCCGTGGCCTGGCTGCTGGCCGTAGTGGGGAGCTTGCCGTCCCACTCGGGATCGATTGCCCGGATTCGTTGTTCCAACGGTGGATGCGTTGCCAGCAGCGAGGTGAAACCAACCTGGATTCCTTGGGCGAAGAACATGTGACTTGCTTCTGCCGCATGGGGATGTTTTACGAGAGAACCGCTCAGCTTGGCTCCAATATTTTTTAGTGCGCCGGCAAGCCCAGCTGGATTACGGGTGAACTGCACAGCCGACGAGTCTGCCAGAAATTCCCGTTGCCGGCTGACGGCCGCCTTGATGAGACTCCCCATAAAGGTGCCCAGGTAACCGAGGATAAAAACGGCGAGGGCAACCAACAGCAACACCAGGGCTGCCCCGCCATTTTTTTTGGAACTTCCACTGCCGGAAAATGCGGCAGTTCGGAACAGGATTGCCCCGATCAGTCCCAATAGCAGAATTCCGTTCAAGACCCCGATCAGCTTGATATTCAGTCGCATATCGCCGTTGAGAATATGGCTGAATTCGTGGGCAATCACTCCTTGGAGTTGGTCGCGGGAAAGTTTTTCGACCGTTCCTTGGGTGACCCCAATGACGGCATCGCTGGGGGAATAGCCAGCGGCAAACGCGTTAATCGACTCTTCGCCCTCAAGGAGATAGACCGGGGGAACGGGTACACCCGAGGCAAGTGCCATTTCCTCAACGACGTTCAGCAATCGGCGTTCGGCGGCTTTGCTGGTGTTGTGGTGCAGGAGGCGGCCCCCAAGCTGTTCGGCGACAACCGACCCCCCCCCTCGGAGTTCAATGATTTTGTACAGGGTGCCCAGCAGGATCAACAGGGCCGAGGCAATGGCAACGTAGAGCGGAGCCATTGCGATCCCAGGCGGGTTGGGTCGCCCACGGGCTGCATTGCTGGCTTCGACGTAGTCGACAGCCAGAAAAGCGACCAGCCAGGATGCGGCCACAATACCAATCACTGCCAGGAAGAAAAGCCATACCAGGCGCCCTGTATGGCGATGGGCTGTGGCCTGACGCTCGTAAAAGTCGGTGGACATGGTGTTGGCGAGAGGGAATTCCCCCAGAGTGTTTGAGAAGTTGTTTTACCTGCCACGCCCACTCTACGGTTGGGTAAAGCGGGGTCTTGAGGGCTAGGTGAACGAAACCTTGGGAGCCTCGGCAATTTTTTCACTGTCGAAGTTGAGCAACTCTGCATTTTGACCATGACCAACCAGGCCAGCGATTACAATCGGTGGGAAAGTTTCGCGGTAGGTGTTATAGCTGGTGACCGCATCGTTGTAGGCCTGTCGGGCAAAAGCGACTTTGTTTTCGGTCGAGGTGATTTCCTCGCTGAGTTGCATCATGTTTTGGTTGGCTTTCAGGTCAGGGTAGGCCTCGGACAGGGCAAAAAATTTGCCGAGTGCTCCGGTCAGGAGTTGTTCAGCACCCGAGAGTGCCTGCATGGCCTGGGGATTGCCTGGGTTTGCCGACGCGGTTTGCAGACCGCCAGCCGCCTGGTTACGTGCCTGGATGACCGCCTCAAGCGTTTCGCGTTCATGGGCCATGTAACCTTTGGCCGTTTCAATGAGGTTTGGGATGAGATCGTAGCGGCGTTTGAGTTGGACTTCTATCTGGGAAAACCCATTTTGAAAACGATTTCGGAGCGTTACCAACTGGTTGTAGGTGTTAATGAAGAGAATGATCAAAAACAGAATGATTCCACCAATTACCAGCAGCGCGATCAAAATTGCAGACATGGTACAGATCTCTCATGGGACAAGTGGAAAAAAGTCTGACTCCCGACAATCAACCGGGTCAGATATCGAAACATGCAGTGAAATTTGACGTGGGTGTGGATGAGTCAAAGCTTGGGGGAACTCGTGCCGTTGGGCCGTTTAAGATTCTGGTTCTTTGGTGCGTTCGACGTATTCGCCTGTACGGGTATCGATCCGCAGGTAATCGCCCGTATTGATAAAAGGAGGCGCTGCGACCTCGGCTCCCGTTTCCAATTTGACAGGTTTTTGCACATTGGTCGCGGTATTGCCCTTGGCAGTTGGCTCGGCGTATTCAACCTGGAGCACAACATGGTTGGGCAGAGTCAATGAGATGGGATTGTTGTTCCATACCATCAGCGTGCACTCCATATTCTCCTTGATGAATTTCCAATCTTCTCCCACCTGCTCTTCTAACAGTTCATACTGTTCATAGTCGCTGGTGTTCATGAAGACGAAGTCTTTGCCCTGGCGATAGAGGTACTGGGCGGTAAATTCGGAGATATCGGCAGCTTCGAGTGACTGCCCGTCGCGGTAGGTCCGATCGACAACGGTTCCTCGCATCAGGTTTTTGAGTTTGCATTCGTAGAACGCAGCTCCCTTGCCTGGCTTGCGAAAGTTCATCTCGACGATCTGGAAGGGTACGCCGTCGATTTGGATTTTCAGACCTTTTCTAAATTCGTTGGTACTGTAGCTGGCCACGATACGTATTCCTATTCGCTTTCCCTGAAAGTGCAGATGTGGTAGGACAGACGGATGCCAATTCTAACCTCCCCAACCGCATCTGTCCGCCCCGGTCGTGCACGATTCGGCTATAAGTCGTGGCAGGCGGCGATGAAGGATGCAGTGCGAGATCCGGCGGAACTTTGCCGACTGCTCGAGTTGCCGGACGAATTTGCTCTGCATGCCGAGGCTGCTTGCCGCGATTTCCCCCTTTTCGTACCGCGGGGATACGTGGCCCGGATGGTTCCCGGCGATCTGAAAGATCCGTTGCTCCGCCAGGTCCTGCCTGCTGAAGCCGAAATGCACGATTCACCCGGGTTTGTTGCCGATCCGGTTGGCGATGCGGCTGCAACCCTTTCGCCCGGATTGCTCCAGAAATATCCCGGTCGCGTGTTGTTGGTGACAACCGGCGCTTGCGCTATCCATTGTCGTTATTGTTTTCGCAGACATTTCCCCTATCAGCAAACACCCCACACGCTTGCCAGTTGGCAGCCCGCTTTGGACGCGATTGCCGCAGATCAATCCGTTCATGAAGTGATTCTCAGCGGTGGCGATCCTCTTACACTGGTCGACGAAAGCCTCGCCACCCTGGCAGACCACCTGGCCAACATACCCCATGTTCGTCGCCTGCGGGTTCATAGTCGCTTGCCCGTTGTCATCCCCGAACGCGTGACCACCGAACTGATCGAGTGGTTGACCGGCACACGTCTGGTGCCGGTGATGGTCATTCATGCAAATCATGCCCAGGAACTGGCGGGCAATGCCGTGACCGCCATCGAGGCCCTGGTCGATGCAGGGATCCCAGTTTTGAATCAGGCCGTCTTGCTTGCCGGAGTGAATGACTCACTCGAGGCCCAGCTTGCGCTCTCTGAGCGTCTCGTCGACCTTCGCGTCATGCCCTACTATCTGCACCAGCTCGATCGGGTGTCGGGCGCGGCCCATTTCGAGGTTCCCCTGCATCAGGGGGAGCTTATTCTCAAGCAACTGCAGGAGCGGTTGCCCGGATATGCGGTCCCCCAATTCGTGATGGAGATTCCCGGCGCCAAGAGCAAAGTTCCGTGTGAGATGGCCCAGCAAGACGAGTAGATTCGGAATCCAGCGCAATGGCTTCTTGTAGCATTTATGATTCCGTTTCGGTCGATCGCTTGCGGGCAGAATTCCGCATCGAACCGCAAAGGATTCGCCGTTTGCGCACCGCTTTCTTTAAGAAATCATTGGGCCCCGAGGCTGCCTTGGCCGAAATTCCAGCGGGAGTTCGCCCGGCCGTTCGTCAACGACTCAAGTTTCGCACGCTGACGGTCGAGGGACGATACGACTCGAAGTTAGACGGTGCGACAAAAGTTCTCTTTCGCACGACACAGGGCTATTTGGTCGAAACGGTCATTCTACGATCCGGGTCGGGGCGGACGTCACTCTGTGTGTCGTCTCAAGTTGGCTGCGCTGCGAACTGCGAGTTTTGTGCGACGGGGAAAATGGGGATGGCCCATGATCTCTCTGCGGCTGAAATGCTGGATCAGATTGTGGTGGCCGGAGAATTGCTTGCCGAAGAAGGCCGGCGTGTGCGCAACATTGTGTTTATGGGGATGGGTGAGCCATTTCACAATGAACCCTCACTCTACGAAACGGTCAGCGCGTTGCTCGATCCGCGCCTGTTCCACCACGCACCACGACGCATTTTGATATCTTCGGTAGGAATTCCAGCTGCGATGATCCGCGCTGCGGGCCGCTTTCCGGAAGTCCAACTGGCGCTCAGCTTGCACAGCGCATGCCAGGATTTTCGCCAGCAGATTATTCCCCTTGCAGCCCGGTATTCTCTCACAGAACTTCGCCAGGCCGTTGAGCGGATCAATCAGATTCAGCGGTGCAGCGTGATGATTGAATATCTCATGTTGGCCGGTCGCAATGATTCGGCTGACGATGCGTATAAGCTAGCGGAGTGGCTCAAAGGCTTGCGTGTACACGTCAATTTGATTCCATTCAATCCCGTCCGAGAAGCACTCCATCTGAAGAGTACCGACCGCGCTGGCCGCGATGCGTTTGCCACCATTCTTAAATCCTCTGGCTACACAACAACCATCCGTTATTCGCTTGGAGCTGATATTGCTGCTGCCTGCGGTCAACTGGTGCAGCAAGAGAACCGAAAGATTGCCCGGACCGTCCAGCCGATTGAAGTTGCCGAACCATCCGGTTAGGTCGTTGCGCGCCGGCTCGCGAAGCTTTTCAGTCTTGTCTGGGAGGGGTGCTGCTGGTGATTGGCCAGCCGCATTCAAACCGCGAGGTTTTCTCGCACGGTTGCTTCTTCGGAAATGCCGACCAGATTTACATTCCAGAGGGGCCGATGTCGATTTACCAAATCGACTTTGAGCGGCTGGCGATATTCGTGGCTTGGCAACTGGCGATCAGTAATCCAGGCAACGTGTCGAACCCGCCGGGATGTCGCTGGAGCGTTCCGATGGCGACTCAGCCGTTCACCCAGGTTGGACGTTTCTCCAACGTAAAGTGGCTGCTTATCCTCACCCCGCAACAAGTAGACGCCCGGGATTTCCGCACAGCGGTCCAAGTTCAACCGGTCCCAGTTTTGAAATCGAGTGAAGTCCCGTGTTTCAAAGACATAGTGAAACGCTTTCACTTCTTTGACAAGTTCCCGACTTGCTTTTCGAAGTCGGAGTGCTGCCCAGCGATACTCGCTGAGTTGGAACCCCGGTGCGAAGCGTTTTGCGTGGCGGTCGAAACGGGCTGCTTTGGCTGGATCACAAAAAATCGCGTCGAGCGAGACATCCTTGAATTCATTGCTTGCCAGCCGCCAGGCGATTTCTGCGGCAAAGTTGTAGACATCCATTTCTGCAGCGGTTACCTGGACGAACTTGGTTTTGCCCCGTTTGGGGAATTGGCCCGCTTTGCGAAGACGGATCAGTTCACGATTCCAATCGGCCGGATTACCAATGAGCCCCTGGTTGCGGCAGACGCCATGAAAGGCATTTTGCAAATCGGGGTTGGCCAGCAGCCAATCGGAAGAGTATCCGTTATGCGTGTCGTAGAAGGCATCGACGAGCACATCGCGGATGAACTTGCGGACATTTGGCCTGGCCAGAATCGCTGCCGCAGTCTGATCGACCTGGCCGGTGGTTTGTTTTTTTTGCGGAAGAGGAGTCGTGGTCTCGATACCCCGTTCGGCCTCCGCCGTTGCCGCCGATGCTGGTGGAGTCGGTTCCACCGATTCTTTTGCTTGGACGGCTGCTTCGGCTGCCGGATTCCCGTGCAGGCGACGACCCGCAGCGGTGGTAGGAGCGCTGGCAATCGGGTCGGCCGGGCCCGTGAGCGGTTCATCCAGGTGGACGGCGTCCAGTCGCTCGGACGCGTAACGGACGTAGTCTTCCGAAAGTTCACATCCCAGCCACCGTCGGCCCAGTTTTTTTGCCACCGCAAGCGTCGTTCCACTGCCGCTGAAGGGATCCAATACAAGGTCTCCCGGGTTGCTACTGGTTCGAACAATCCGCCCCAAAAGCTGTTCTGGCATCTGGCAACCGTGAAAACCTTGCCGTTCTTTGAAGGTGCCGGCAACCCGGGCAAAATACCAGGTGTCTTGCTGAGGATCGTAACCGTACGGGTCCGACTGAAAATCCTGGGGCCGCAGGATCCAGGTGTCATCCGGCAGGCGGCCCTTCGGGTTGGCTCGCTTGTCACCGTAGACCAAAGCCCGCGCCGAAGGGATCCGAAGTGCTGGATCGTCAGCATTGAATCGGAAATCGTTCCTGTCTTTTACAAAGTGCAAAAGGTGCGCGTGTGAACGCGAGAACTTTTTGGTGCAATTCACGCCAAAGGTGTAATACCACACGACCCAACTGCGGGTGTGAAAACCGATTTCGCGTTGGGCGGCAACTTTCAGTTCTGCTGCGTATTCGTCACCAATGGCCAACCAGAAGGTGCCGTTTGGTTTCAGTATGCGGTAAACCGACTCGATCCAGGATTTCGACCAGTCCATGTACGCTTCGTCGTCTTGACGATCGTCGTACTTATCGTACTTGTGGCCAATATTGAATGGCGGATCGGCAAAGACAAGATCCACCGAGCCATCCTCGATTTCACGCATCTGTTCAAGACAATCGCCTTGATAAATTTTCCCTGGTTCAAGTGGCATTGATGCAACATCCTCATGCTTCGTGCAATGTTTGCCCCAATATCCGACATTATTGGAGAACTAGCAAGTCGCGATGGCCACGGTCCTGACTTGCTCCGGCAGAATCTGGGTGCAGAAAACCTTACCACGCATCACCGCCGAGTGAGCTACCACCGGCTAGCGCCAGCCAAGCCCCGAAGCAACCAAGTTCAACATGTCCCGAGCCCAGCGGCCAGGAAACTCACACGGAGGCGCCGCGGAGTTCGGCCAGATGTTGGGCCGTGCCAACAAGCCGGTCCCAGTTTTCGCGGATATATTCGGGTGGTCCCCCAACCTGGGCGACCACTTGCGCGACGTTTTCGGTCTTGACCATCTCGATGGCGTCCCAGGGGCAGACCAAAAGCTCGTACGGGTTCGACTTCTTACCGGGAATGTGGACACAGATCTCACAGCCCACGCAACGTTCCAGATCAATTTCGCACCACTGCTGATTGCCCTTGATAGTGCCATGATTGAGAGATTTCATCTCGATGCAATCAACCGGGCAGACCTCCAAACACGACTCGCAGCCAGTGCAGTTATCTGCATTGATCACGGCCAGTTCTTTGGGGACTTTCTTGCGGGGACCTTTTTTTGCCATGGGAGATGAAGGCTCGTGCGGCGGGCTTTTGGGAAATTGCGACCCTTTGTGAAAGATATCACAATCTTAACCCAGTATCGGGTACGGGCCAAGTCGTCCTGCAGATGAAATCAGCCAGCTTCGCAAAACGGGGACCCGCAGGCTGCCCCAGATTTTCCCGACGACGGCGTCGAT
This sequence comes from Lacipirellulaceae bacterium, assembly GCA_965243695.1. Taxonomy (GTDB): domain Bacteria; phylum Planctomycetota; class Planctomycetia; order Pirellulales; family Lacipirellulaceae; genus JAKVCB01. The sequence continues at coordinate 698,876 of CBDEWC010000014.1, forward strand.
TTGCCCCCTTAAATCCGTGGAATTTGCTCTCCTCGGACCAGATCGTCAAAAGTTTGGCGGGTACGGATCAGGTGGGGTGTGCCATTTTCGATCAAAACTTCCGGGGCGAGTGGCTTGGAATTGTAGTTGCTGCCCATCACGGCGCCGTAAGCCCCGGCGCAACCGATGACCAGATAATCGCCGATGCCCGCTTCCGGCAAAATTCGCCGGCTAACGAAACCCCCTTCTTCCTGGGTGAAGATATCACCCGATTCGCAGAGCGGGCCCCCAACCACCACCTCGTGGGTGGGCCTGGAGAGGTCCGGTTGTTGGATCGGGCAAATGGCCATGGGATGGTAAGAACCGTAGAGGATGGGACGTGCCAGATTATTGAAGCCGGCATCAAGCAGGTAGTAGCAATTGTCACCCATGGTTTTGACGGCACGAATTTCGGCGAGGAGATACCCGCTTTCGGCGACCAGGAAGCGGCCCGGTTCAATTTCAAGGCTGACCGGGTGCGCAAATTGTTGGACAAGTTTCCGACGGGCTTGGTCCCAAAGTTGGTAATAGGCAGCAACATCAATTTCTTGTTCCCCTTGCTGGTAAACGATGGGGAGTCCGCCGCCGGCGCTGATCATTTCCACCGACGGCCCCACGGTAGTGGCCGCCTGGACCATGGCGTCGCATACCTGGCTGAGGTGCGCAAGATCGGTTCCCGAGCCAATATGCATGTGCAATCCGGTAACCACCAGACCGTAACGACCTGCCTGGTCGATGGACTGTTGAAGTTGGTCATGCCAGATGCCATGTTTGGATTGTTCCCCTCCGGTGTTGGTTTTCTGGCTATGTCCGTGCCCGAAACCAGGGTTGATCCGCAAAGTAATTTCACGACGTGGTTGGCCGCCGGTTTGGGTGGCAGCCTGGTACGCTTCGCCGTATTGATCGATCATGTCAGGCGAACCCAAATTTACCGCAATTTGTTGTTCGATGACCGATTGGAGTGATTCCCGATCGAAAATGTCGGCGGTGTAGACGATCGGCGGTACCTGGGGATGTTGAGTCTCGTATCCACTGGCACGGGCACGCTCGATTTCACCAAGACTTACGGTGTCGACAACAACTCCATGGCGTCGCATCAGATCGAGCACCGCGAGGTTCGAACAGGCTTTCATGGCGTAGCGGATCACGTCGAATTCGGCCAGTTCAGCAATTCGCCCCGCCATTGTTTCCGCGTTGTAGACGTAACAGGGGGTCCCGTATTTCGAGGCCAAATCGGCAATCGATTGGCCAGCAATTTCGGTGAGCAGCAAAGCAGGATTGTCAACGATCTTGGTCATCGATTCAGTCGTCAGCGGGGTTCAGGTGCCAATGGGGTTGGGGAGCGAGTTGCCGGTGGTTGGTTCAGGTGGCGGTGCGTTGGTAACCGATTCAAAGCGGAGAGATTTCAACGAATGCTTCCAGCAGGACGTGCCGTGTAGGAGAGCGTGGTGGTGAACGGCCCCTTGGCCGCGCCCTCCTGGCCCCTCATCCTACAAAATTTTACACTCAGCACGAAAGCCAGGGACCTGTGCCGCTGCGCTAGACGATCGCCGAGTGGATGCCAGGGGTTATTGAAAACCACCACCATTGGCGGTTTGGCTGGCCGATTCGGCGGCTTTGCCCAAAGCTCGGAGAACCCCCTCCTCAGCAACGATGCGGTATCTAAATCCGTTTTCAACGGCTGTGCCGACGGCCCGAATGTGGTCCTTACCGCGGGTCTCATTACGCAACATCTGGGCAATGGTTTGCAAAATCTGCTTTTGCTGCGGGTCCTCGTTGTCAGGCGATTCAGCAGCAACCTGCATAATAGGCCCTAGCGAGACCATCCATTCGGCGATGGGCATGGGTTTGTCGGGTTGAGCCCGGGACGAGTCGATAATTTCCTTGGTTTTCGCCAAATTGTCCCGTCCAAAGCCAAAATAGACCGACTCTTTTCCGATGCCAATCGAGCAGTCGACCTTTGAGCCCAGGAGTTTCTTGACTTGTGGGTCGTCATCTTCGATGGGAACCTGCATGGTGTGAAACGTGACTCCTTCGTGTTCGTCGGCGTTCCAGTTGACTCCCGGGAAGTCTGACTCTTTTTCGGCTATGTTGGCCAGTTCACGGAGACTGCTATCAATCTTGCTAGGGTCCTTTACATAACCGCCAACCACCAAGGTCAGGTTGCTGGCTGCGGTTTCGCCCAAGTTGGCTTTCCAGAGGGCATAGTCGGGCTGGCCAACCGTTGCGGCACCTGAGCCGTTGCCATTCAACACTGCCGCGTCCAGGCCCAGATTGTCTTGATAAATGGTGTAGTCGGCCGCATCGACGATGCCGTTGCCGTCGAAGTCGCCACCAAGCCGATCCGGAGAGAGATCCAGCACAGCCCCTCCTACCGATTTCCCCGTTGCTATGGTTTCTTCCATCGCCGCGAGAAGTTCCAACGCGACCTTTTTGAGAGTTTTTTTGGTTTCGGAGTTTTTCAGGAGACCCTTCTCTCCTTGGTCAATTGCATCGCCAAGTTGTTCCCGAAAGGTCGCCATTGTCTCCTTCATTTGCTCGAGTCCAACCGCGCTTAACTTGGGATCGGATTTGCTGACGAAGGTGAGGCAAGCGGCCGACTCAGGCTGGTAGAATCCGGCAAAGTTCGAGCGGGCATTGGCGGCGACCGACGCCATCATTTGACTGAGTGTGCTTTCTGGCGTGGCGTAGTAGAGAAAGTCGACATACGTGTTTTGTTGGCCCGAATCGATAGCCCAACCGACAACGATCCGATCGATCTCCTCAATGTTCTCCACGATGTTTTTTAATTGTGTTTCGGACCATTGTTGACGGGTCTTGAAGGTTTCGTCATCCTCATCTGCTTCCCTCTTGAGTCCTTCTTCCATACCAGCTCGAAGCTGATGAATCGCTAAATCGCGGTATTCACTCGGAATCTTCTGGATGGAAGCTTCTACGGCCAGATCGTAATCTTTGACCAGGGAGTTGAAGTGTTGTTCGGGGTTGGCAGGAACCTGGTTTAGGTAGCGGCTTTGGTTGGAGATGTAAGCCCAGCCATCTTTTTCCACCACAAAAAGAGGGGGACTGTTGGGGGGAGTGATTTCCACCAGCCCATCGTCACGTTGATCGACTTTAATTTGAAAGGCACCCAGCAGCTGCAGCAGGTCATTCGAATCGTGGACTGGCAGGCAGCCGATCGGCATGAAATTCGCGCCGTCGGTCGTGACAATGACTCCCCAGGGTTTGGACTTATCGAGACCAACCAGGCCTTTTCCCTGAGTGAACAGGGCGAGGAAGCCTTCGACCATGTTGCCAATCTCGGGGTAACCTGCCAGGCCGCCGATGAAATTGGTATCGGCAAGCAGGTTGTCGTAACTATTGATGGCGATAATGGCGACCGATTCATGCTCGCCGACAGCCCCAGAAGCAGCCTTGGCTGGTTGCAGAGCGGGTGGGGCTGCAGCGACGGGGCAGAGTCCAGTGGTCGTTAGCAAACAAAAGCAGGTCAACAAAACAGCACGGCGGTAGATCACAATCGATTCTCCGTATAGCAGGAACAATGACAGTTTCGGACTAAGCTGGAAAATTACAATCCAACCAATACGGGATAGGCTTTCCCTGCCAGATCCTGATGGCCTTATCCATCAAGCGACATTCTATTTTCAGTCCCGTTGCAGTTTTCAATTTGGTCGCGGGGACATGCCGCACGGCTATTACAAGTGTCTAACTTAGGAATACACTTACAAAGCAAGGATGGTTCCAATAATCGTGGTCCTTTTCCCGCGCCGCGCCAAGCGATCAACCACCCGCCAGTCAGGATTTCCGAAAGTTTTTCGGGGAGAATTATCGCTCGCGGTAGACAATTCGACCCTTGGTCAAATCGTAGGGAGACAGTTCTACGCGGACGTGGTCGCCGGGTACGATCCGGATAAAGTGCTTGCGCATGCGCCCGGCAACGTGGGCCATGACGATGTGGCCCCCCTCGATTTCAACCCGAAATCGCGTGTTCGCCAGAGCTTGCACAACAACACCCTCGACTTCCAGGGCTTCTTCTTTCTGCTTGGCCATGAATGGAAATGCTGCTCCGCTGGAATGGACTCTACGGACTTAAGGATTGGCTGCCTGCCCCGCCCCATGACTTTTCCTTGCCCAGAGGGGCCGGTCTCGAGTTGATCGAGCCGGCAGCGACGGTCTTCTGGACGCTCCGAAAACCGCCTTAACCACGTACAATAGTACCATCCTGATAGTGGAGTCGTCCAGTGCGACACGTTGGTCGAGCCAGGAAAAAGAAGGAGGTTGCCATATCGATCGTACCGGGGACCTCGCCCTGCAGGGAGACACCCCAGGCAGGCGGACGGCAGGGAGGAAACTGGTTTGCCTGAACCCGAGAAGTGGTAATAATCCTGAGATCAGACCGATTATACCGGTTAAGGGACGAAGTTTACCTGATTCAAGGGGGTGTTCTTTAGACGTCAGGTCTGCGTTGGCGCCGGATTGCGATACATTGTAGTTAGAGAGATTGTCGCGGTGGACGATAGGGCACCCAGGTGGTTCCGCCGCCATTTCTCTCTCCGAGGCCATTTACACACCACGTCTCCCCAAAATTTTTCCACATTGTGACTTCATCCCAATATTCCAATCCAGCGGATTCTCAAGGAGAGGCTCCGGCAATCGATGCCGAGGCGGTCGCACGTGCCAAGCGTGAGATTCAAGGTCTGATTCAGGAGATTGCCGAACTTTCTCGGACGGATGTCACTCCCGAGGCCTTCTACGATGCGTTGTTGAACCGTGTGGTTGCGGCGTTGGCCGCGGTGGGAGGGGCTGTCTGGACGGTTGCCGACAACGGTGGCTTGCAGCTGGTGTATCAAATCAATTTCCGCCACGCGGAGCTGGCTGAAAATCAAGTTGCCCAAATGCAACACGCGCGATTGCTCCACCAGGTACTTGAGGGTACCGAGGGGGCACTCGTTGCGCCACACTCGGGCCACACGGGTGAAATCGAAAACGAAGAATCGGCTGCGGCGAATCCGACGGACTACCTCTTGGTGTTGGCGCCGATTTGCAATGACCAGGGGGCTCAGGGTGTGGTGGAAGTGTTCCAACGACCGGGGGCTCGATCTGCCACGCAGCGAGGTTACTTGCGTTTTCTCTTGCAGGCGTGCGAACTGGCCAGCGATTTTCTGCGCGGGCGACGGCTACGACATCTTTCCGACAAGCAATTGTTGTGGGAACAACTTGAGTCGTTTACGCGACTGGCTCATGAAAAGCTGGAGGTTCGTCAGACAGCGTACACCATTGCCAACGAGGGACGCCGTTTGATCGGTTGCGACCGCGTCAGTATCGCGATTCAGCGTGGCCAGCGATGTCCGATTGAAGCCATCAGTGGACAGGATGCCTTCGACAAACGATCCAATGTGACGGTGTTGCTGGGCAAACTGGCCCACGCCGTGACCCGTACCGGTGAGGATGTGTGGTACACGGGCGACACGTCCGACATGGCCCCGCAGGTCGAACAGGCAATTGAGACTTATGTCGACGAGTCGCACACCAAGGCGATGGCCGTGTTGCCACTGTTCGAACCTCGCGACGAAGAAGACCTCCGCACCGATCCTACTCCGCCACGTCTCCTTGGCGCTTTGATCGTGGAACAGATGGTGGACAGTCGGCCGGCAGATGGTTTCACACACCGTGTCGACGTGGTTCGCAGTCACAGTTCGACAGCTCTGAACAATGCAGTTGAGCACGAAGGACTGTTTTTAATGCCCGTTTGGAAGACCTTGGGCAAGGCAGCCGGTTTGTTTCGGGAACGCAAGTTGCCCAAAACGCTTTTGATCATCGGAGCCATAGCGGCTTTGGTGCTTGTTGCGATCTTTGTACCGTACGATTTTGCCCCTCAAGGGGATGCGCGGTTGCGACCGGTCGAACGGGCCCGAGTCTTTGCCGCACTCAATGGCGAAATTCGCGACGTTCTGGTCACCAACGATCAACCCGTCGATCAAGGTGAACTGTTGGTCGTTCAGGAAAGTGTTGATTTAGAGACCGACATCAAGCAGACCGAAGGGGAGTATCAGGAAGTTGTGGAAGAGATGCGGGCAACCCAGCGGGATTCCGATGACGGCCGCGACAGCTATGAGCAGCAACAGCATGAGCAATCGGCATCTCTTGCCGGGCTTCGAGTGCGAAAAGAAACCTTGGAAACGCGGCTTGAGCTGCTCCGCGAGAAAAGTGAAAAACTGAATCTTTACAGTCCCATTGCCGGGCAGGTCATTACGTGGGAACTTGAGGAAAATCTACTGGGGCGGACGGTCACACCCGGTGAACAACTCATGACCGTGGCCGATCCGGCTGGTGACTGGGAACTGGAAGTCAGTATGCCGGAGTCGCGGATGCGACATATTCAGAAATACTGGGATCAGAGTGGCGGTAACCAGGAAGTCACCTTCATTTTGGCGACCCACCCTTCAGACCGTTTGACAGGTCAGGTGGTCGACATTGAAGAAGTTGCCGAGCCTCACGATGACGCTGGTAACACAGTCCTGATTCGTGTCACCTTCGATCAGGAGGAACTCCGTAAAATCGTTGCCGATCCCAAAGTGAATGCCGGAGCGACGGCGAAGGTCCATTGTGGCGAAGAGTCGGTGGGTTACGTCATCTTTCACTCGCTGATCGACGCATTCAAACGGCATGTGTTATTCCGGTTCGGATAAAAAATTGAAGTTGATTGTGGCAAAAGTGCTGGCCAGGGCCCTTTGCAGGGCATGTATCCTTGGAATCGAAAACATGAAAACCTCGCATCTTCCGGTTGTTTTTGGCCTGATCCTTGCCGCCCCGATGGTGGTGTACGCTCAGGAGGCTGCGCCGACAGAATCCTCCAATTTGGCAGACCCGGTGATGACCGAGTGTATCGTCGAACCTGCCAAAGACCTTCGCGTCTCGGCTTCCGAGGCAGGTTTGCTGATTAAGCTTGACGTCGAGGAAGGCAGCCGAGTCGAAGAGGATGCCGAACTTGGCCACGTTGATGACCAGCAAGCTCAGATGCAAAAGACCGCTGCGAAATACGGGATGGCGCAAGCGAAAAAGCAGGCCGAAGACGACATTGACGTTCGCTATGCCACCAAAGCCCACAAAGTTGCTGAGAAGGAGTATGAGCTCAATCAGGATTTGGATCGCAAACGCAAAGGGGCAGTCCCTTTTGTGGAACTGGAGCGTTTGAGGCTCGATGCTGAGCGGGCAGCTCTGGCCATCGAAAAAGCCGGCAACGACCGCGAACTGGCCAAATTCGATTACTGGACCAAAAGAACCGAGTTTGAAGCGGCAGAAAAAGCGATTGAACGGCGGAACATTCTTGCGCCCACCAAAGGTGAGGTCGTCAAGTTGTTCCGTCAACAAGGGGAATGGGTCAATCCGGGTGACCCCATCTTGAGGCTGGTGCAACTTGACACGCTCTATGTTGAGGGAGAGATCGACGTCAAAAAATTTGAGCCTGGCCAGATACTTGGCTGTCGGGTGACGGTCGATGTCGCAGCTGGTGGTGGCCGATCCGAAAAAGCTGAGGGCAAGATCGTCTGGGTCAATCCAGTGGCTGTGTGGCGCGGTGGTGACGACTACTATTGGAAAGTTCGAGCCGAGGTCACCAACGAACTTACCGATGGCAACTGGCAAATCCATCCTGGGGTGCAGGCCACCATGACTATCCATCTTGATACGGCAGAGAAAGTTCTGCTCAGCGACCGGGTGAAATAGTCTATCTGGCCAGGCATTTGTAATGGCGGCTCCAGGGACAAGTTTTCCCGTGCAATTCGATATGTCGTGCTGGTGAAGCCGACCGGTCCGATCAACAGGTGGTAACTCGCAACTTCGCAGTCTTCGAAAGCTTCCATGGCAACCCTGGCCGAAAGTCTGGTTCCGAGTTCTAGCCGCAAGCTATCGATCCGCATACGGCCTGACCTGGTGGCAAGAAAGCACCGGTATCAGGGCCGGGCCTACTGGGTTGTGAAAGATCCAGTGGGATTGCAGTATTTCCGGTTCGAGGAAGAAGAATTTTCCATCCTGCAAATGCTCGACGGCCAATCAAGCCTGGAGGAAATTGCTGAGCAATTTGCCAACGACTTTCCGCCCCAAACCATTCAACCCGACGAATTACAACAGTTCATCGGCATGCTGCACCGTAGTGGGTTGGTGATCACGGGAGTGGCTGGTCAGGGTGTCCAACTCTGCAAGCGGGGCAACGAACGCACAGGCAAGCAGCGGTTGGCCAATATGACCAACATTTTGGCATTTCGTTTCAAGGGGTTTGACCCCGATCCGATTTTGAACGCCATTTACCCCTATTTTCGCGGGTGTTTTGGCAAACCTGCTTTCATCCTCAGTAGTCTGCTGGTATTGGCCGCGTTGACGCTTGTGCTGGTGCAATTTCAGACGTTCCAGGCTCGATTGCCGTCGTTCCAATCCTTCTTCGCTGCGCAGAACTGGCTCTGGTTGGGTTTGACCCTGGCAGTGACCAAGGTCGTGCATGAGTTTGGTCACGGACTTTCCTGCAAACATTTCGGCGGTGAGTGTCATGAAATAGGCGTGATGTTTCTCGTGCTGACGCCGTGCCTTTATTGCAACGTTTCCGATTCGTGGATGCTGCCAAACCGTTGGCACCGCGCATTTATTGGCGCGGCGGGAATATTCGTCGAATTGGTGCTCGCCTCGATTTGCACATTTATCTGGTGGTTTACCAATCCAGGCGCCCTGCATTATTTTGCACTCAACGTGATGTTCATTTGCTCGGTGAGCACCATCCTTTTCAATGCCAATCCACTTCTCAGATATGACGGCTATTACATCCTCAGCGACGTTCTGGAAATACCCAATCTCCGTCAAAAAGCCAATGCGATCTTAAGCCGCAAACTTGGTTCCTGGTGTTTGGGCCTGGAAGAGCCGGAAGATCCCTTCTTGCCCAAACGCAAGCAGGGTCTCTTCGCCCTCTACACCGTGGCGGCATCCATTTATCGCTGGGTCATTGTCCTCTCGATTTTGTTTTTCCTGAACAGGGTTTTTGAGCCATACGGTTTGAAAGTCATCGGCCAGCTGATTGCTGTTGCAGCACTCTACGGTTTGATCGTGCAGCCGTTCTGGAAGCTTTACAAGTTCCTCAAAGTACCAGGGAGATTAGGAAAAGTGAAACGTGTCCGCATGGTGACGACGATCGCGATAATTTTGGTGGTGATTGGTGGAGTGATGTTCATTCCGCTTCCCGCCCGGGTGTTTTGCAACCTGGAAATTCATCCCCGGGATCCTGCTATTGTTTATGTTGAAGTTCCCGGAGTGCTGGAAGATATACGCGTCAAGCCTGGTGAATTTGTCGAGAAAGGACAATTGCTGGTCGAACTCTCGAACATCGACAACGAGCTCAGGATTGCTCAAAAAGATGGGGAGCGACGCTGGTATAAAACACGACTTACCAGCCTGCGAAAGGCCGGAGGAGACTCGCGGCAATTGGCGGGGGAATTTGCCCAAACCAACAAGGCATTGCAATCGGTTGAAACGAACCTTGAACAATTGATACTTGATGCAGACCGACTTCGCATCTTTGCACCCGAGGCGGGAGTGGTCATGGCTGCACCCCGTGTGCCAGAATCTCCTGATGACGACCGCCGCTTGCCCACCTGGTCCGGATCGCCCTTGGATCGGGAAAACCTGGGAACCGTGTTGTTACCCAGTACCAAGCTTTGCCTGATTGGGGACCCCGAAAATCTTGAAGCACATATGGTGATTGATCAGAACGATATTGCGTTGGTCCAAAAGGGACAAGAAGTTGACATCATGCTCGATCAGTCTGCCGACCATGTCTACACCAGCCAGATTGAGGAGAAGTCAGCGGAGAACCTCAAGGAAACTCCCCGACGTCTCTCCGGACTTCATGGAGGCAAGATTCCCAGCCAGATGGATCAGACCGGTACCGATCGCCCTCTCAAACCGTATTATGAGGCGGTTGCGGCCCTGCCGGACGATGGCATCCTGCGAGTTGGTTTGGTAGGTCAGGCCAGAATTAAAACGGCACCCCGTACCCTGGGGCAGCGTCTCTGGCGCTACGTGACGCGAACCTTTAACTTCGAGCTGTAGGCCCATTTGTGTGCTAGCATGCCGTAAGCGTGCCGAGTTAAGTCTTGCTGGCCTGAAATGGCCGGAATTTCTAGAATGCCGATCTCGGCCACTCGGTGACCTGGGAACTTTTTCCTGTGGTCGCACCGTCACCACGACCAAACGCTACGGATTTTATTGATGTCTAAACCTGCCACCACAAATCGGCTTGGGAGACTCCTTCCCCGGGTATTGTCCGTATTGTTGTTGTTGGCGATCGTCGTTGCGCTCTTTCCCGTGTTGATTGCCAAGACCAGTTTGCGGAACCACTGTTTACAGTTTTGGGTTCCCCACAACGGACTTCGCCTCACAAGCGGTGGGGCTTCGATCGGTTGGTTCACGTCTCCGGTCATTTACGACCTACAGCTCAGCGATGGTTCGGGTCAACCGTTGTTCACCGCCAACATGGTGAAGATTGATCGCTCACCACTGGCATTGTTGGGAAACCCGCAAAGCTTGGGGACAGTTTCTGTCGAATCACCGGTGGTCTATCTTTGCATTCGTCCTGATGGGAGTAACTGGCAAGACATTGTTCAGGCCCTGGAGAAGTTGCACGAGGAGCCGACCGCAGAGCAAGAGTCCTCCTTGCGTGGGTTGCCGTCGGAGATTCAAGCGGTGGTACAGGTTGCCAACGCAGCGGTTGTCGTTCAGGATGCCTCGACAGGTCAAACTTGGCGCATCGAAAACGCCAATGCCGAATTCAGCACGGGTCCGCATGACCTGGGACAGATTGCCTTGACCATCGCCGGGCGGGTTGTTTCGGGAGAGGCCCCTCGTAGCCCCACCCCACCGGTCGATTCCGCCGGCAATGTGGCCGAAGGCTGCTTTGCCATGGCGCTGAGCCAGACACCCGAAGGGCACAACCGGCTTGACTGCCGCTGTAATCACGTGCCGATGGGGCCGCTGACCCCCTGGCTACAAAACGTGACAGATCGACCACAAGTGGCCGGCTGGCTCACTGTTGAAGGGTTTGCCACTTGGCCCATTGGACATGATTTTAAGGCAGGGATTGGGATACTGCCGGACCAGTTTGCCACGAGTGGCTTTGTCACGATCGAGGAGCTTGATTTTATCACCGGAGGCCTCGCCGCCGACCGTCTTCGGTTGAGCCGCGTCGATGCTCCTTGGAACCTCTCCGCAGAGGGCGGAGAGGTTTTGATCAACGAATTTGCATGTCGCTCAGAAATTGGCACGCTGACCGCTCAGGGAACCGTCACGCGGGCCTCCTTGACCCGCCAAATAGCGCAAGACAGGATCGCTTTCCAAGACTTTACCCTGCAGGGAAATCTTGATTTGGCCCGGCTTGCCCAGATGCTCCCCCACACACTCCGCATTCGTCCAGGAACGACCATTACTTCCGGAACGCTGAATCTTGCGATTCGTGACCAACAGGTGGAGGGTGGGGCCCGGCTTTCGGGCTCCTTGGACGCCACCCAACTCGCAGCGACGAGTCACGGACGAGTTTTGCGGTGGGAACAGCCCATTCGTATGGACTTCGAGACCATGCGGACTGGTCACCAGTTTCGCATTGACCGGCTGGAATGCGTGGCGGACTTTTGCCGAATAACTGCCCAGGGTGATGCGCAGACCCTGCGGGCAGAGGCTCAGTTTGATCTCAGTCGGCTAGCCCAGCAGCTTGGTCAATTTATTGATTTGGATGCGTGGCAACCTGCCGGTACCGGCACTGCCCAGTTGGGGTGGCAGAAAACCGTGGATGGGCAATTTGCGGCTGACAGTTCGTTTCACCTCGACCGTTTTTCCCTTCAATCGGGTGGAACCACGGTTTGGGAAGAACCACAACTCCAGATTACCACCACGGTTCAGGGAGTCTTGGATCAAACAGGGCGGCTTCTCCGACTGGATGCGGGTGAGTTGCAGTTGCGTGCCGGGGGCGATGCGCTTGACGCCACGTTACAGGGCGAAATCGATTTCAAGAAAGAGTCTCCGCTCTGGTCGTTGGCCGTTGGTGCCCGGGGACACATCGGACGGTGGCTCGCGCGGGCCCACCCAGTTGTCAACACGACTGCGTGGCAAGTGGAGGGCGAACTTGATTTAAACACAGAGCTTCGCCTGGCGGCAGATCAGCTTGATGTTTCCAGTTGCAAACTCGTTGTGACAGATTTCCACGGAGTGGGGGCAGGCTGGAAAATCGATGAGCCGCACGTTGAACTGACCGGCGATTTTCGTTGGGACCGCAGGCAGCGCCAAGTCGTCTCCCGAGAGCTGCAATTCGTTTGCAGCACTGCCGCGGTTGCGGGCCGAGACGTACAGGTGGTACTTCCTGCCGAGGGATTGCCTGTGGCCCTGGGAACGCTGGCCGTGCGGGCCGATGTAGCCAGACTTGGCTCACTGCGGAGTCTTCCGGGGCAGCATGCCACCTGGAAAACCAGTGGTATGGTGGAGGGTAACCTGCGATTTGAGGGAAGCCAGAAACAGGTTCGTGCGGACCTCCGTCTCCAGGGAAACAACTTGACGCTCGCGCAGCTTCAGCCCCGGGGGGGTGGCTATGAAACCATTTGGCAGGAACCTGTTCTTACTGTCACCGGGCAGACCACGTACCAAAAACAAGCGGGACTTCTTTCGCTTGACGCACTGCAGATCAATTCGCAAACCCTCACGATGACTACCAGCGGGACAGTGGCGCAGGTGCAAACAACCGGTGATGTCAAGCTTCGCGGTACGTTGGACTATGACCTGGCCCGGATTACAGCACTCATCAAGCCGTACGTAGGTGCCGGGGTCGAGTTTGTGGGTCGCGAGCAGGCCACATTCGAGGTGGTGGGTCCTTTGCGCAGCGCGAATTCGAAATCGGCAGTTCCGGCACGACTTGCCTCAACGTCGGTGGATCACTGGTCTCAGGGCTTACGCGCGAACTTTGCCGCGCCATGGCAGGGTGCCCGAGTGTTTGGTTTGCCGCTGGGTCCGGGGGTTGCGCAAGGTGAACTTGCTGGCGGTACCATTCGATTTTCCCCGCTTGATTTTTCCGTGGCGCAGGGACGCTTTTCAACGGCGCCGGTGCTAAGAATCGCCCCGCCTCCTGGAGAACTGATTTTGCCTCCCGGAAAGTTGCTCACCAACGTGAACGTTTCACCCGAAGTAAGCGATGTGATGCTTAAATACATCGCGCCCGTGTTGGCAGATGCAACCCGAAGCGAGGGTCTTTTTTCAATGAATGTGTCGGCAGCACGTCTGCCACTTGCGGATAGTCAGCAAGCCGATGTGGCGGGTACGTTAGAGATTCATACGATGGATGTTTTGCCTGGGCCATCGACCGAACAATGGGCCGGCCTGGCCCGGACGGTTGAGGATTTGCTCAAGAACCGAAATCCACAGGCCTTGGTCAACCGACCTCCCAGGAATCTGCTGGAGATCCGCGATTGCGCCGTTCCATTCCGCCTTATCGGCGGACGTGTGTATCATGAAGGGTTGGAGTTCCGCGTCGGTGACGTGGTGGTGCGCTCGCAGGGCTCCGTTGGTTTGGACCAAACACTGGATTTAACCGTCACGATACCGATCCCCGGCCAATGGGTTGCCGATTTGCCATGGCTTGCGGGGTTGCTTAAAGAGGATATGAAAATCCCTGTGCGTGGTACGCTTTCACGCCCTGCTATCGATGCCAGTGCGGTGACAACGCTTTCCACGCAGCTTCTTCGTGGAATAGCTGGCGACGCGCTCGGCGAGGAACTTGGTGGAGGGCTCAATAAGGCGCTTCAAAAACTACTGGGTCCGTAGAGCCGGCAAATCCTGGATGGTAGCCATATCCAAATCGCGGGCAATCAAATGACTTTTCGATGCACTTTCTCAATTTGCCAGGTTAGCCTGTGGAGCGCGGTTCTACTTGCGCCCCAGGTGTTGGCCCAGGTGGATGAAACCCACCTCGGTGCTGCTGGGATCCGCAAGCTTGAAAGTAAGCATCTCACGCTCTATACGGATCTCCCTGTCGATGCCGAGGTGGATCAACTCCCTGCTATTTTCGATCAAGCAGTTCCCCAGTGGGCCGATGCGCTGGGGGTTGACCAATCCAGGATCAGCAATTGGCGGATACGGGCTTATTTGATTCAAGATCGCAGCAAGTTTGATGCGGTTGGCCTCATGCCGCCCGGCAACGACAGTTTTCGCCACGGATTTTCCCTCGGTCATGAACTCTGGTTGTATGAGCAACCGACCCCGTACTACCGTCGCCACCTGCTGTTGCACGAAGGGACTCATAATTTTATGGCAACGCAGCTGGGGCGTTGTGGCCCTGGCTGGTTCATGGAAGGCATGGCCGAGCTGCTGGCAACCCATCAGTTGGATCGGTCAAGTGGCCAACTTGTGCTTCGCCACCTGCCAGCTTCGCCGAGCGAGGTACCGATGCTTGGTCGTATTAAGCTGGTTCAAGATGCCTTCAGAGACCGCCAGGCGCTGACGTTGCCTGCGGTACTGGCCATCGACAATCGGCAATTTCTCGAAAACAAAGATTACGCATGGTGTTGGGCTGCTGCACGCTTGTTGGACGACCATCCGCATTATCGTGAGCGGTTTCGTTCTTTGCTTGCCCACGTACAAGATCCTGGTTTCAACGCGCGGGTTCGCAGGCTCTTTGCTGACGATTGGGAAGAGCTTTCGGTCGAATGGCAAAATTTTGTGGCCACGCTTGACCACGGGCATGATATCCAGCGAACGGCGATCGATTTTCAGCCCGGAAAGCCGATTGCTGGCGATGAAACGGTTGACTTGCGTGTCGATCAGGGTTGGCAGTCCTCGCAACTCATGCTCAAAGCAGGAGAAACCTACCGGATCGTGGCCACCGGTCGATACCAGATTTCCGAGGACGAGGCGGGACCCTGGTGGTGTGAGCCTGGTGGAATAACGCTGAAGTATCATCGCGGAAATCCGCTCGGGGTATTACTGGGCGCAATCGACCCAGGTGACGGAAAACCATCACGTGCTGCCCACTTTCTCGAACCATGGGTTCTCGGTTTGAACCAAACTGTCCAGGCTGAGCATGACGGTACGCTTTATCTGTGCGTCAATGATTCACCAGGCCGCCTTGGCGATAATGACGGCACACTCCGGGTGACCATCCAACACGATCGGCGACCTCGGTCGCGATCGAGCACTCCGATTGACACTTCCCGCTCCCAATTCGACAATGAGAGGTAGCCGTCATCCTGCTGCCTCCTCCTGGAGTCCCTTATTTTCAATGAATTATCTTGCTCAACAGGATTCCCAACTGTGGTCTGCCATTGCCGACGAAACTGAGCGACAACAGAGTGGGTTGGAAATGATTGCCAGCGAGAACTACACCAGTCCGGCCGTGCTGCAGGCGGTTGGCAGCGTGTTGACCAACAAGTATGCCGAGGGTTATCCAGGGCGACGGTACTACGGTGGATGCGAATATGTCGACGTCGTTGAGGATTTGGCTCGTGATCGGGCCAAAACGTTATTTGGCGCCGAGTTCGCCAATGTCCAACCTCATTCAGGGTCGCAAGCCAACACGGCGATCTACCTGGCGGTGTTGTCGCCCGGCGACACCGTTTTGGGACTGGATCTGGCCCATGGTGGTCATCTCACGCATGGCATGAAGTTGAACATTTCGGGCATGCTCTACAACTTCCATAGCTATAGCGTATTGCGAGATTCCCATCGAATCGACTTTGACCAGGTTGTCCGGCTTGCCCGCGAACTTCGACCGAAACTTATTGTGGCGGGTGCAAGTGCCTACCCGCGCGAGATCCCACACGCAAAATTTGCTGAAATCGCTGAGGAAGTGGATGCCAAGCTGCTCGTTGATATGGCCCACTACGCTGGTTTGGTAGCTGCCGGATTGCATGACGACCCGGTACCGGTGGCTGACTTTGTCACCTCCACCACGCATAAGACCTTGCGTGGGCCACGCGGTGGCCTTTGTCTTGCCAAACAGGAGTATGCCAAAGCGATCAACAGCAAGGTCTTTCCTGGCATCCAGGGAGGACCGCTGATGCATGTTGTCGCCGGTAAAGCCGCCTGTTTTGATGAGGCGCTCCGCCCTGAGTTTAAAACCTATGCGCAGCAAGTGATCAACAATGCCCAGGAACTGGCGACCGCCCTTCTGGAAGGTGGTTTGTCGTTGGTGAGTGGGGGTACCGACAATCACCTGCTGCTGGTCGATGTAACCCGGTTAGGCATTGGTGGAAAAATCGCCGAAAAGGTACTCGACAGTTGCGCGATCACCGTCAACAAAAACATGATTCCTTATGACCAGCGCAAGCCTGTGGATCCCTCCGGTATCCGTGTGGGGACGCCAGCGTTGACGACCCGTGGTATGGGACCTGCTGAGATGCGCACGATTGCAGCCTGGATACTCCAAGGGCTACAGAGCCCCGACGACCCGGCACTCCACAGTACGATTCGGGCCCAGGTGGGCGAACTTTGCCAGCAGTTCCCGGTTCCGACTGCGGAATTAACCGCAGACAGCGCGATAACTTGAGTCATTGTTTGTTTCCCGATTTTTCGATCCCTCGTAAGAACTACTGCCGTAATGGACGATACCCCCAGCAGTCGCATACTCATTGCGGATGACAACGAGCAGAATGTAGAACTGCTCGATGCATATTTGAGCGGTCTCGACGTGGAGACCGCCGTCGCAGTGGATGGCCAGGAGACCCTTGACAAGGTTCGTTCCTTTCAGCCGCACTTGATTTTGCTTGATATCATGATGCCCAAGCTGAGTGGATTCGAAGTTTGCAATCAGCTCAAAAGTGACCCTGCCACGAGCGGAATTATGATTCTGATGGTCACGGCACTCAACGAACTTGGTGATATTGAACGTGCCGTAGAAGCGGGAACCGACGATTTTCTCTCAAAGCCGGTCAACAAGGTTGAACTTCTCAAACGGATTGAGAACATGCTGCGACTTCGCCACGTAACCGATGAAGCGGAGCGGATGCGACAGTACATCCAAAAGATCGAAGAACGACATTAAATTTCGAGTTGGT
Organism: Lacipirellulaceae bacterium; assembly: GCA_965243695.1. Lineage (GTDB taxonomy): Bacteria > Planctomycetota > Planctomycetia > Pirellulales > Lacipirellulaceae > JAKVCB01. The sequence continues at coordinate 715,960 of CBDEWC010000014.1, forward strand.
ATGTTTGCCCCCGATGTTCATTGGTTGTTTCAACTTGTTATGACGTCAGCCAAAACGATTTTTTTCCCGCTGCTCGGCTTCGTGTTGCTCACCCCCGTGATTCGCGCCGACGATGCGCGGCGGGTTGGTCTCGACTCGGTGGCGGCCGAGCCCGACTCTGCCAAACTGCAGTTGCTCGACCGACTGATCTCCCAACTAGGTAGCCAGCGGTACGTCGAAAGGCGGCGAGCTCAACAGCAACTTCGCCAGGTTGGGATTCCTGCCTTTGACAGGCTGCACGCAGCAGTCAGTCACGTTGATCCGGAGATTGCTGCTGCGGCTGGATACTTGCTGGGGAAAATTTCGATCCCCTGGGTTGACGCCGATGATCCCCCTGCTATTCGATCCAAGTTCAGTGATTATGCAAATCAGTCTAATGATCAACGGATTAAAATCATCGAGCAACTTGCGGGCATGCCGCGTTCCGACAGTGTAGCAGCGCTTTGTCGCATTGTGCGGTTTGATTCGGTCGAGTACGTCTCCCGCACCGCAGCAACCGCTTTGCTGCGATCGGAAGACGGTCAGGACGAACTCCAGAAAGTGGCCCCTGTCGCGATCATCGCAGAGCTTGGCAGCAGTAGCCGACGGGGTGCTGACTGGTTGCGGCTATACCTCCATCAGCAGAGTGAGCCGCAGGAGGCGCTCGAGTCGTGGAGGGAGATCATCGATGAGGAAGCAAACCTTGTTCGTGGCTCGAGTGGAATCTCGCAAACCGGAATGGATCAAACCACCGATCGAGTTGTGGTGGAACTCATGTGGCATTTGCTGGACCTTTGCCAGGAGTTAGATCAGACCGAACAGGCGCTCGACATGATGGCACGCATTCTCGATCACGATCCTGATCAGTTCGAAACGACGATGGTAGAATTGATAGACTGGTTTTCCGAGATCCAAGCCTGGGAGGCACTCGACGAGCTATTGACTCGCTACCAGCAGCGACTTGCCCAATCGCGTCGTCCCCAGTATGTGGCGGCCATTGCCCGCCAGGCACAGGGACGTCTTGAGGAGGCACAGCAACTGGCTGCCGCTGCGCTGCATCGCCCCGTTCAGCAACCCCTGGAAAGGTTGCACGATGCGCAGGGCTTTTTATTGCACCGTGGCCAGTGGGAGTGGGCCGAGCAGGAATATCGCGCGACGATCGATGCAGAACCTATGGACTCGCCATGGTCGCTGATTGCCCGTACCTGGCTTGCCAATTTGCTGTTTGATGCCAACAAACACCAACAAGCCGCAGAGGCACTCCAGCCCCTTGAGGAACGCATAGAACAGGACACCGATTTTCGCAACACTTACAACCGAATTCGGAAACGATTTGCCTCGGAGAGCGGTGGATCGTGGCTCATGACGCCAAAGCGACTGGCAGCACGACGCCACTTTTTTCTGGCTGCCCACTTTCGGGACCAAAGAGAGGACCCCGCCGAGCAGAAGCACCTGCGGGCTTCCATCGAACTTGATCCCCAGGATGCCGATGTGGTGATTGCGATGTACGGTGCCCGCGGTACCGACGACGCGTGGCGCGACGAAGTCAGAATGCGGATTGCTGCTTTAACGCGGGAATTTCAGCGTGAAATCGACAATGCTCCGGACGACTCCATGGCCCACAACCAGTGGGCATGGTTGGTTAGCAACACCGAGGGCGATTTTCAAAAGGCGATTCGTTATTCCCAACGATCGCTTGATTTGTTGCCCGAGGGAGCCAGTTCGGCTGGATACCTCGATACACTGGGGCGGTGCTACTACGCTGCAGATGACTACGAAAACGCAGTAAAATATCAACGCGAGGCAGTCGCAAAAGATGGTTCGATGCAAGTTCTGCAGCGACAACTGGATATTTTTGAAACCGCCTTGGCCTCGCAGAAGCAACCGTGACGTTGACCGGCGCATTCGGCTCTGACACCCGGATTCTCCCGAATGGTGTTTTCTCTATTTGGGCCGTGCAAAGATCGACTGGCTCTTGACGATCACATGGTCATCGGGAAAGGTGTGGAACGCCTGGACTTTCAGGCTGTGATCGCGAGATTCCAAATTGATGTAGCTCAGAGCTCCCAGCCCGAAACGGCCGCTTGATTCAAAATGGTGTGCCATGCCTTTGCGCGAACCGGCTAAGGCAAGTTCTTTCTGGTAAAGCCAAAAGGCCTCCTGCTCGACCGGTTCCAGCGAAAATTCGACTTCATAGTGGACCCCGCCTCGACAATCGACCCGGTCATCGCAGCATCCCTTGAGTTGATGGGACATCAACCTGCGCTTTTGCGGCAGGGGGTGATGGGCAGCCGTTGCCACTTCCGTCAGAATCAACCCTTCATATTGCCAGGTGACCAGATGTCCGGTGCTGGTAATTTGAACGGTTGCCGAGTAACCACCCCGATCGATTGTGCGCGTACGGTGGACCTCAAACAACTCCGGGTGGAGTGGACGTCCATAAAGCTGAAATACCAATTCAGCAATTTTGGGTCTTACTGACAGCACAATGAAGGGCTCCTGAAGTCAGCGAGGCGTCGTCTCAGTTTGAGCACGACGCCTCCTGCACGCTCTTTTTATCTATCGCCATGGTTGCTTCAATCCATCACCATGACTGTTTCAAGGTTGCCTCGGCATCAATCAGTTGCCTTAGCATCAACACAGGTTTTATTATACTCGCGGGCGAAACAGACTACAAAGGTCGGTTCTTCGGCCGGGTATTTTCGGCGTATTCGGGGTTGACAATTTTGCAATTTCTGCTGCCACGGAATTTTTCGCCGATTTTGGAATGGTGGATTGTGCACAACGGATAGAGAATTCCAATCACTTGTCGATTTTGACAGCCTGCCAGGTGTTCGATGGGGCTGGTTTTCGATCAAAGTTGGTTGATGGATGGACATTGGTGTTCGCGTTGACGACCTGTCATGCTCGCGCCACAATTGGCCGGGTCTGACCGCGTGCTGAACACAAAGTTCTGCGGGAGAATATTGATCGGTCGGTTTCCTCAAACCGGCCCTGTTCACAGTGACGTGAGAACCAGGCGCAAGCCGTAAGAATAGAGGCGCCAAAAGTTTGAGGATTCAGCAGGTAGCAGCCACTCCTGGGAATTTCTCCCGTGGCATTTCAGAGAAATGGCGTTTCTCTAGATCTCATGGATTTTAAGGATCTCATGTGTTGAAGGAACTGTACGACCGACTGTTGGGAGCCTTCGGACCGCAACACTGGTGGCCCGGGGACTCACCTTTTGAGGTCATGGTTGGTGCGGTACTGGTACAGAATACCTCCTGGAAGAACGTTGAGCGGGCGATCGCAAATCTCCGCGACGCAGGCTTGCTTGAGCCTTGCCAACTATTCGAATTGCCAGTCCAGGAGCTCCAAGAGCTTATTCGTCCGGCAGGCTATTTTCGGATCAAGGCAAAGCGCTTGCGAAATTTACTCCGGCTTTTGGTAGAACAATACGCTGGTTCCACAGAAGCGATGTTTGCCAGCGACCCGGAGAGACTCCGCGAGCAACTCCTGGCGGTCAACGGGATTGGCCCGGAAACGGCCGATTCGATCCTTCTTTATGCTGCCGGGGTGCCGACTTTTGTGGTCGATACGTACACCCATCGGGTACTTGCCCGCCATGGTTGGATTGGCTACGACGCTGACTATGAGCAAATCAAAGATTACTTTCAGAGCGGCCTTCCCGACGATGTGCCTATGTTCAATGAATATCACGCCCTGTTGGTTCGCGTGGGGCACGACTACTGCCGAAAAACGCCAAAGTGCGACACCTGCCCTTTGCGAGAGATGTTGCCACCGGGTGGTCTCAGTGAGCCTGATTGAGGGTCAGTCACTTGCAGCTGGGATCCTTGGTTGTAATCGGAGTTGATCGGCACCATGGGTCGCATCAGCAATCCGGAAGTTGCCATCTCGAAGCCTGGTGAAAAGAAAAGGTTCGCAAAGGTGACTGGCACGGCCCTGGCCAGTGACACGATAGGTTCCGGCAAAAAAATTCCGCACCAGACACCCATCATCGTATTTACCACGATCGATTCAATGATAAGCTACAGGTTCCTGCCATGAACGATTTATTTTCAGCTAGTGAAGCGAAGAACAAGGAGCGGGCCCAGCCGCTCCCGGCCCGCATGCGCCCCAGGTGCCTGGCTGAGTTTTGTGGCCAACAGCATTTTCTCGGCGAGGGAAAGTTGTTGTGGCGCATGCTGAAAGCACAACGGCTTGGTTCTGTTCTCTTTTATGGACCTCCCGGTACGGGCAAAACGACTTTGGCTCGACTCCTGGCAACGGAGACTCAGTGTCGATTTCGACAACTTAGCGCCGTCACAAGCGGTGTCAAAGAAGTTCGGGCGTTGCTGGAGGAGGCGGGCAACGATTTGGCAACCAGTGGCCAGCAAACGTTACTTTTCATCGACGAAATTCATCGTTTTAATAAGGCTCAGCAGGATGCGTTGTTACCTGATGTTGAGGATGGGATTGTCATTCTTGTTGGTGCCACTACCTCCAACCCGTTTTTTGCGGTCAATGATGCCTTGGTAAGTCGTAGCCGCGTCTTTCAATTTGAACCACTTTCGGTGGTTGACGTTAAAGAAATCATTGTGCGGGCAATTGCCGACATCGAGCGCGGCTTCGGGCGGTACCAGATAGGACTTGATGACAACGCGCTGGACTTCCTGGCAGAAGTTTCTGACGGTGATGCGCGTCGTGCACTCAGTACGTTGGAGGTGGCGGTCCTTTCCAACGATCTCTTTTGTGCAGATCCAACCAGCCCGCTGCAACTCACGCTTGAGCAAGTAGCCGATGCTGTCCAGCGCAAGGCGGTTCGTTATGACGCAGCTGGTGACGAACACTACGATGTGGCCAGCGCGCTGATCAAAAGTATCCGGGGTAGTGATCCTGACGCCGGGATCTACTGGCTGGCCCGCATGCTGGAAGGTGGTGAAGATGTCCGGTTTCTGACACGTCGGCTGGTGATTCTTGCCAGTGAGGATGTCGGCAATGCCGATCCGAATGCTTTGCCCCTGGCAGTGGCTGCGATGCACGCGTGCGAGTTGGTTGGACTTCCTGAATGCCAACTTACCCTGGCTCAAGCGGTGACCTACCTGGCATGTGCACCCAAGTCGAACGCGGCCACGATTGCGATTGCTGAAGCGCGTCGCGACGTCACCGAAGCGAGGATTGTGCCGGTGCCCAGGCAACTCCGCGATCGCCACTATGCGGGTGCCGCGCAACTGGGACATGGTGATGGTTATCAGTATGCCCACGATGCCCAAGGAGCTGTGGCCGCCCAGGATTATTTAGGGGTCACGCGAGAGTATTACCGCCCGGTTGATCGTGGCTTTGAACAGGAGTTGGCCAGGCGGCTTGGAGAAATTCGCGCGGTCTTGCGGGGAGAAACTGAAGCAAACTCCAACGCGTAACGGCTGGGGGCCAGAAGCATGCTAGCCATGCTGGCACTGGATCCGTTCGAAGTTTTGAGGTTCTGATCCGGTGTGGTGGCAAATTAGGGTTTGCTTTACGATCCACGACCGGATATTTGTGCCGTTGACCAACAACTTTACACGGCAAACAGAAGCGCAAAGATGAGTGCACCCACACCAAGTATCCCCAACAACGTCCAGCCAACCGATTTGCCCTCCCAGGGACTGGTCGAAAAGCTAACATACTGGCCACAGTTTGGACATTGCTCCAAGTCCTCAAGCATTTGGGCACTGCATTCAGGACACGGAATCAGGGCCGGTTCGTCCTCATCAACGAAGGAGTCGTCGTCTGAAGGGTCATCTGGATATTCCCAGTCTTCGAGCTCTTTGTTGGTATCGAATGGTGCAACCATGGATGCTCCGAAATATAGGCGATTCACTTCGCTGATCCAAAGGCAGTGCTAAAACCCTGCCAGATCGATGGAACCTGAAGCCAGTCAATTTACTCCCGTTCACTATTTCATCTCCATTCAATATGACGTCAAGGAGGACGAATGATGAAATCTATTCGACCGCTAGTCACGATCACGATCCTAACTGTGGTGGGTGTCTTCCTCTACTTCAAAATTCAGGAAGCGCCAGAGGTGAGCAGTTCGAGCCACTCAGCCTGGGAACTCACTCCAGGTGTCCCGGCTTTAGATGGTACCGTGTCACCGGACCCTAATTTGGTGCCGCCTGCCTGGAATTCTCCTCCGTCGCAGGTGAATTCAGCCGTATCGAGTAGCTCGGCCGCATTGGCGCAACCCACTTCTGAAAGCCCTGCCGATTTGCCGCCGATTCCTGAAATCCCTGAGCTTCCGCAAATTCCTGAGCTTCCTCCTTTAGAACCGCCTGCACCCCAAGAACAGGCTGCGGCTCCAGCAGTTACCCCACCGGCAGCTCTTCCGCGTACGGTTCCCACCGCAAACTACCGTGACGGTTCGTTACCCGTCGAGCCGGTAGCCGCCGTACAGCCGCCGACCGGATCGCCGTTAGCGACTGAAAATGGGGCCAAGTCAACCCTCCCTGCTGAGCTTGTCGAGGTGGCGCCAGTCGAAGTGGCACCACCGGCAGGCACAGCACCGGTTCATTCAATAGGTTCCTACGCTATGGCCAAGCCAGCAATTCAGGCCAAGCTTCAGCAGGGAGAACTTGCCGAGGCCCATTTGTTGCTCTCCCAGTTTTATGGCGATCGGTCCCTTACACCTGACCAGCGGAAAGAACTCCAGGCGCTGTTAAGCCAACTTGCGGGTACGGTGATTTATTCAACCGAACACCTGCTGGAACCTGCCTACACAGTGCGGGATGGCGACACGCTTGTTTCGATTGCCGAGCAGTATCAGGTGCCTTGGCAATTGCTGGCAAACGTCAATGGAATCAGGGTTCCTGACGCTGTCCATCCTGGCCAAAAGCTCAAAGTGATGCGTGGTCCGTTCATGGGAATGCTCAACCTTTCGACAGGCGAGTTGACCCTGTTGCTTCAGGGGCGTTACGCAGGTAAGTTCGCGGTCATGGTTCCCTCGATGGCCACATTTGGCGAAGGGGAATGGTTGGTTGAGAAAAAATTGGCAATGCCTGGTTCAGGCAGCAATATTTCCCAGACAAGTACGGTGATCACGCCACCTGAGAAACCTGTTGTCGACCGCATGTTGCTTTTGAAAAATACTGCGACGACTCAGCCTCCTGCGAGCCTCTCCTTGGGGAGTACCTCGGGGCTGACAAGTCAGGCTGGTTCCTCGTCGGCAAATATTCAAATGACGCAGCGCGATGCTCAGGAGCTGTCGGATATACTGTCGGTTGGTTCGATGGTGATCATCCGCCGTTAAGTAGTAGTTAAGCAGTAAAGGCCTATGTACGATCGAGATGCACTTCATTCGCTGATTCGCGAACATGCGCTGCAATTTGGCAAATTCACCCTCGCCTCAGGCCTCCAGGCAAACTACTACCTGGATTGCCGACAGGTCACCCTGGATTCGGCCGGAGCCAAGTTAATTGGCGAGGGGATGTTGGCCCTGTTGGGTGACGAACTTCCTGACCTGGTTGGCGGCATGGTCATCGGCGCCGATCCCATCACCGCCGCAATCCTCACCTTGGCAGGGAGCCGCAACATCCCGTTGCGAGGCGTCATGGTTCGCAAAGAAGCCAAGGGGCATGGTACCGGTCGATTTGTCGAAGGTCCCTTTCGTGAAGGTGAGCGACTGGTGATTGTTGAAGATGTCGTGACCACAGGGGGTTCAAGTCTCAAAGCCATCGAGCACTGTGAGGCGGTTGGATTAAAGGTCGAGCGTGTGCTGGCAATTGTGGATCGGCTCGAAGGCGGACGTGAGGCATTCCGTGAACGCGGCTATCAGCTCGATACGCTTTTTACGATCGCTGACTTTGATGTTGAGTCTGCTTGAGACATGATCCTCTGCGGTTAGGGGGAATGTCGGTCAGGGCCAATTTCCCCCTGGAGATGGTCCCTGCACAGGTTTGTGTGGAACTTTCCGCACGGAGATCCCGCTGGTCCAAGGAAGGGCCAAGCGGTGTACCGGGTAGCAACCTGATTTTCTCGTTCCCAGAGCGTGCTATGGAAACTTCGCTCCACCGACAGTTGAAGGAATACTACGCCCGATCCGAAGCGCGGTACGAGGTACCTGTCGATGGGTTTCGAATCGATGTCGTCAACGGAAAAATTCTCGTCGAAATTCAACATGGATCGCTGGCCGCCATCCGCGACAAGTTGCGACAACTACTCAAACGCCACACGGTTCACGTCGTGAAACCGATTGTTGCGAGGAAGTGTTTAGTCAAGCAAAGTCGTAAAGGTGGTCGGGAAAAATCTCGACGGTGGAGCCCCAAACGAAGAAAAATTCTCAGCATCTTTGATGAGCTGGTTTACTTTACCAAGGTGTTTCCCCACAAACGACTGACGCTCCACGTACCGCTGGTTGAAGTCGAGGAATTACGTTATCCAGGACATGGTCGGCGTCGTTGGCGTCGTGCCACGGACTTCGAGGTTGAGGATCAGCAGCTGACGGAAATCGTCGATGAAGTTTCATTTCGTACGCTGGGAGATCTTTGTCAGTTACTTCCGGAGAACCTTCCCAGTCCTTTTCATACCGGGGACTTAGCTGAGCAGTTGGCAGTTGAGCGGAGGGTGGCCCAACGCATGGCCTACTGTTTGCGGGAAATGAAAGCCTTGCGAACCGTGGGTAAACAGGGAAATGCATGGCTGTACGAAGTCAAGCGGTCGGTAGCGGTTGCATAAGAACTGCGGATAGACTTCTGGGAGGTGGACCTGACAAAAAAACGACGGCCTTGCCCAAACTGCCACAAAGACTTACCCTGCAGTTCCTATCCTACCGCTTTTGAATCCTCTTTTGCCAGGTGCGCCAAACTGCCCGATGTCAGACGCAGCCGAACCACTCAGCCGTTCACCCATTCGCAAGCTTTCGGGTGTGAAAATTGTGGGCACAGGAAATTTCTTGCCTGACAACGTGGTCACGAACGCTGACCTCGCTTCGCTCGGTTGCGACGCTGACTGGATTGTTCAGCGGACCGGTATCCAGGAACGTCGTCATGCACCCCCAGAGATGACTACCAGTGACATGGCGGTCAGGGCCGCCGAAAATGCCATTGAAGCCGCTGGTATTGCACGCCGCGACATTGATCTGTTGCTGATGGCAACGATGACTCCCGACTATCTATTACCAGCAACAGCTGCCCAAGTGCAGCATCAGCTGGGTTTGCAGTGTGCGGCCGTTGATATGTCTGCTGCTTGTGCCGGTTTTTTATATGCCATGGTGACTGGTTTTCAGTATGTGGCCACCGGGTGTAGCCGCTATGCCTTGATTGTTGGTGCCGATATCAATTCGCGAATTACAAATCCACAGGACAAACGTACCTATCCGTTGTTTGGCGATGGGGCAGGGGCAGTCGTGTTGGGACCGGGAGATTCAGGGCAGGGCCTTAAAGCATACACGCTTGGCGCCGACGGGGCAGGTACTGAATTGCTCAAGCGGCCTGTGGGCGGCTCCAAGGAGCCGTTTTCTGCCGATTGCGGGAGCGGGGAACGATGGTATCTGGAGATGGATGGCCGGAGTGTTTTCAAATGGGCGGTGAGACTCGTCGAGGATTCGTCAAAACAAATACTGAACGCGGCTGAATGTCCGGTCGAAGATGTAAAGCTTTGGTTGTTTCACCAGGCCAACGAGCGGATTCTCGAAGCGGTTGTTGAGAGCATGGGCATTGATCGCAAAAAGGTTGTGATGCACCTGGAGCGTTACGGCAACACGTCGACCGGCTCGATTCCCATCGCGCTGGATGAGTCGGTTCGTAACGGCCTGATTTCCCCCGGTGACCGACTTCTTCTGTGTGGGTTTGGTGCCGGACTTTCCTGGGGGACGGCGCTGCTTTCGTGGTGAGTTTTACAGAGGGTTGCGGTTGGTCAGGCCATTGCGTTTTAGAACGCGAACATCCCACTATTTTGCTTCTGCCATTCGGCGCGAGTCGTTTTTGGAGTTTGCCCCCAGCGAAGTCAATGGTCTTTCACACGATAGTTTACGCGACCGGTTGCACGATCACCTTCACCAATTGCAGGTCATCCAGGATTGTCTATGAGCAAAGCACACAAAATTCCCCCACGAACCAAAGCCAAGACAGCCGATACCTGGGATCTTTCCAGATTGTTTTCCAGTGATAAGGCGTGGGAAAAGGCATTTCAGAAGTGGGAAAAGTCGATTTCCCGATATGGGAAATTTAGCAATACCCTGGGCGAAAGTGCGGCAAAACTGGCGAACTGCTTGCGCTTTGACAGTCAGTTTGAGCGGACTTCCGAAAAGCTCGGGACCTACGCCTTTTTGAAAACGACCCAGGATATGGCCAACAGCACCTACCAACGGATGCAAGGTCGCTATCAACACGCCGCTAGCGAGGCTGCTCAGGCAGCCAGTTTTATGCGTCCTGAAATCCTCGCGATTTCCAAGTCTCGCCTGAAACGCTTTCTGCCGACCAGGGAACTTCGCCCTTATCGGCTAAAACTTGAACGATTGATACGTTATCAACCCCATACCCTTGCCAAAAGCGAAGAAAAACTCCTCGCGATGCAGACCGAAATGTCTGAGGCGGCAAGCAAAGTCTTCGGGCAACTGACCAATTCAGATCTCAAGTTTGGGACCGTCCGCAATGAATCCGGAGACGACGTGGAACTTTCCCATGCGACGTTTTCGGCGTTGTTGCATTCTCCCAAGCGGCAAGTTCGTAAAAAGGCATTCCACCAGTACTACGAGCAGTTCTCCGCACACGAGAATACGCTGGCTGCCACGTTGAGCGGATCGATTCAACGTGATGTTTACTACGCCAAGGCGCGAGGTTATGCGAGTGCTCGAGAAAGATCGTTGTTTGAGGACAATGTACCGGTTGCCGTGTACGACAACCTGATCGATGCCGTCCACGAAAAGCTTTCAGTGCTCTACCACTATTTTGAGATCCGCCGTCGCAAGATGCGTTTGAAAGATCTTCACCATTACGACACCTATGTGCCCATCTTGAGCGAACTCCATGTGCGGCAGCCGTGGAACCAGGCAGTCAAGACAATTATGGCGGCACTTCAACCGCTAGGCGACCAGTACTGTTCCGTGTTGGAAGCCGGTTTGCGAGGTCGTTGGTGCGATCGATACCCGAATCAAGGCAAGCGTAGCGGCGCCTTCAGCTGTGGTTCGTACGACGGTGACCCACACATTCTCATGAATTATCAGCCCAACGTACTCGATCACGTGTTCACGCTTGCCCACGAGGCCGGTCACTCCATGCACAGCTATCTTTCGGCACAGCACCAGCCGTTTGAGTACTACGATTACACCATTTTTGTCGCGGAAGTGGCGAGTACCTTTAACGAGCAACTACTGGGGCAACACTTGATGCAGAATGCAAAAAGTGACGCACAACGAGCCTTCCTGATTAACCGTGAAATTGATGCCATTCGAGGGACCATTATTCGCCAGGCCATGTTTGCAGAGTTCGAGAAGATTTCCCACGAAGCCGCCGAGTCGGGAGAGCCACTTACGGTCGACTGGTTCAAGGAGGCGTATGGCTTGTTGCTCAAACGTTATTTTGGTCCGGCTTTTGTACAGGACCAGTGTTTGCAGCTCGAGTGCTTTCGGATTCCACACTTTTACCGTGCGTTTTATGTCTACAAGTATGCGACTGGGTTGTCTGCCGCGATTGCGCTCAGCGAGCGGGTCCTCAATGGTGGTTCCCGCCAGCTGAAAGAGTATCTTTCCTTTCTCCAGGGGGGATGCTCAAAATACCCGCTTGATTTACTCCGCGACGCGGGCGTCGATATGGAGCAGCGGCAACCGGTCCAGGCAGCGCTTGGCTACTTTGAACGCCTGGTCGGAGAACTCGACGAATTGCTATGACGTCGCCGCTTGCTCGCCGTATGGCAATCAGAAAGAAGAAAGCTGCCGGTAGGTTCTGCCGAACCGACGACCCGCGGGCGGCGATTTTGGTTCTCTGGGGCTACCTGGTCACCCAGTAAAACACGTTGCCGGCTTCGTCCGCCCTCAACTCCCCTTTCAGGCGGGCTTGGAACAGAATGCGGTCAAGCACCCGTTTGTAGTAGGTTCGCGTACGGGGAAGCTCGATTTTGATTTCGGTTGGATCAATCTCCAGCCGCTTGAGGGCTGCCTGGTCGATTAACAGTGGAATCCCTAAACGTGGACCCACTGCGGCGAGAGCTTCGGCCAGGGAATAGCCAGAAATTTCAACGTTGAGAAACTCAAACAAAACCGGGGCCAACTCGCGTGGGCGTTCCTGGATTTTCCAGCCAACAGGCCATACGTCGAGATCTTTTTGAGCACGAACAATTTGTAACTGAGGACTCTGGCCTCGAGGTTTTTTGGGGCAGAGTGCCAGGCCACAGTCACCCAATAAGGCGGCCAATGCCGTTCCGGCCGATAACCCCTGGACTTCATTGGTAACTGGCGCTGCACCTCGCAGGAGGCGGTGGGTATCTTGCTCAGGGACCAACGAAAGGCTCAACTCCCCGGCCAACTGATCGACGAATTGTTGGACGGTTTTTCCATGCGTGGAGAAGTGGATCTTGGTGGCAAGTACATCGTGAACGGTATCGAATTGCCGCTCCGTGAGACCAAAGTTTCCTCGCGGAGCGGTCACACCTTCCGGTCCGTCTGCTGCCAGGCGTTGGAAATAGTCGTTTAACTTTCCGTGATCGTTACGTTTGAACGTCCCGCCCGGCAAAATGAGTTTCCCGTCTGCGGTCAACAAGCCCAACACGTGATAGCGGGGCCGCTGTTCGGTTCCTCGATTCTTGATACTCGGTTGCGGCTGGCGATCGGTGGGGCGACTCGTGGAACGAATCCGAACTTGTCCCAACTCCATTTTTCCGAGTAGTTGCAACCATGCTTGAGGTGCGGTAACTTGCAATCCACGTGGAGCCACGAGTTCGACATCGACCGGTGCCTCGCCGTGGACCAGGCTTGTGAGAACTAGAACGGTTACGAAAGTTTGTCCAAAGGTACGCATCCCAAAAGTATAGCATGCCCAAAGTAGTGCATGCGTGTCATGGACAGGCATGCAACTCAAATAAGGAGTTGAGTTTGGCTGGTTCATGGGTTCGTTGTTTTCCGGCGGACCGCTGTAACCCGACTATTGCCGGCTGGTTTGAACCGTTATTTTTTCAAGAAAAATTGCCAACCTTACAAGGAGTCCCTCGATGGCGCGACCAGTGACCCTCTTTACCGGACAATTTGCCGATTTGCCTCTCGAAGATTTGGCGCGTTTGGCAAGCGATGCGGGCTACCAGGGGCTGGAACTGGCTTGCTGGGGCGACCATTTCGAAGTCGATCGAGCGCTGTCTGATCCTGACTACACCGATGCCAAGCGTGATCTGCTGGATCGGTTTGATTTACAATGCCACTCAATTAGCAGTCACCTTGTCGGACAATGCGTATGCGATCGTGTCGAGCGTCATCACCGCGACATTTTACCCAACCACGTTTGGGGTGATGGTGATCCAGAAGGGGTGCGTCAGCGAGCTGCCGAGGAAATGAAGAATACAGCCCGCGCCGCACAAAAGTTTGGCGTAAGTGTTGTGAACGGTTTCACGGGTTCGTCAATCTGGCATCTGGTTTACGGTTTTCCACCGGTGCCTGATGAAATGATCGATGAAGGTTTTCAGGACTTCGCCAATCGCTGGAATCCAATTCTCGATGTCTTCGGAGAATGTGGCATACAGTTTGCCCTGGAAGTTCACCCGACCGAAATTGCTTTCGACTTGTACAGCGCTCGCCGGGCTCTCGACGTTCTTGATAACCGGGAAGAGTTTGGATTCAATTTCGATCCTAGCCACCTGAATTGGCAGGGAGTCGATCCGGTTCAGTTCATCCGTGAATTTCCCGATCGAATGTATCATGTGCATATCAAGGATTCGATAGTCACTCTCGATGGGAAAACAGGGATTCTCACAAGCCACTTCAATTTTGGGCACCCGCTCCGTGGCTGGGATTTCCGTTCACCTGGCCGTGGCAGTGTAAACTTCGAAGAAATCGTGAGAGCTCTCAACGTGGTGGGGTACGAGGGTCCCTTGAGTGTCGAGTGGGAAGACAACGGCATGGATCGTGAGCATGGGCTCCGCGAGGCTTGCGAATTTGTCAAGCGAATTGACTTTCAGCCAAGCCGCTTGCTCTTCGATGCTGCGTTTGCGGGAAACTGAGCTGCCAGATGAAGGCAGGGGCATGCTTCGGTCTAGATTCAATCTCCGTGTAGATGCGGGTTTCAATCTCCGTGCAGATGGTAGAATAGAGGTATCCGCAGATCCTCCGCAGATGCGCACCATTCTCCCAGAACTTCACGTATGATCTCATCCCGTTTTTTAGCCTTGATGCTCCTGGCAGGCTGCTTGCTGACGAGTTCCAGTCGGGCGGAGGAAGCTGCCGGTGAACTTCAACAAGCACACCGCAACCTGGTAGACCAGTATGGCGCTCAGACCGGGCGACCGGCGGACCCTGCGTATGGCGAACTTTTGTTCGTGGTGGCAAACCAGTATCGCCCGGTCCCCGGTAAATCGGGCGAGGTGTCACCGGTGGATCGCCGCTACGCAACCGAGCTGTTTGAACTTGCCCAGCGTGCTGCTGAATCAGGCTATGCCTCGGTTGCCCTGCAATGGGCCACCGAAGTGGTGCACTGCGAACCAAATCACGCAGCCGCTCGTCGAATCCTGGGTTACGAGCAACGCGCCGGTCAGTGGCTGACACCCTTTGCCATGAAAATGGCTGATCGTAAAAAAGCCTGGCATCCGCAATTCGGCTGGATTGGTGTACATGACTTCTCGCGGTATGAACGCGGCCAACGGCGGGTTGGCAACCAATGGGTCACCGCCGAAGTCGATTCCCGTCGGCACCAGACAATCGAAACGGGATGGCGAATCCGCACGGACCATTTTTTGGTAACCACCAATCACAGCCTGGAAGCAGGAGCTGAGTTGGCCACCCGTCTCGAAGGGCTCCATCAGGTGTGGCGGCAGTTGTTTGCAGCTTTTTACCTCAGCAAGCGCGAGGTTCGCCAGCTCTTTAGCGGCAACCGCAATCCACCCCAGCGGAGCAAGCCGTTTCACGTGATTTACCATCGCGATCGTCAGCAATATGTCGACGCGCTTCGGCAGCGGCAGCCACAGATTGAAAAGACACTGGGAATTTATTTCGATACTCTCGGCCAGGCACATTTCTATGCCGGAAAAAACGACCGTCTATCGCAAGCTTCTCGGGGACAGTCCAACCACTTGCAGGCGCTGCCGGACCAGGCCCTGGCAACCCTTTATCACGAGGCGGTTCATCAACTCTTTCACGAGTCTCGTAAGGCGGTCCGACACGTTGGTCAGGTCGCCAACTTTTGGGTCATCGAAGGAGTTGCCACTTATTTCGAGTCGCTCGCTCAGCACGTTGATTCTGCAGGGCACCCTTATTACACGATTGGCACGACCACGGCCGGACGATTGCCAGCCGCGGTAGAGCGAGCGGTGAGGGATCAGTTTTATCTCCCCCTGGCCGATTTTACCCGTTTCGGTACGTTTGACCTGCAGCGAAACCCTGATATTCGCCAGCTCTACAGCCAGGCGGCCGGCTTGGCCACCTTTCTGATGCATGCCAGGGAGGGAGTCTATCGGGAGCCGTTTGTCCAGTACCTTCTGGACGTCTATGCCGGTCGCGACAACGGGGCATCACTTGCCGAGGCCACGGGACAGACCTCTGCCGAACTCGACCGCCAATATCTGGAGTTTCTTCAGAGTATGGACCGATAATCGCCTCGAAATTGCTGCAAACCGCCTAGTTGGCAAAACTTCTCCACCACTTCGTGGCAAGCTTTCTTTGGTTTGCCGCTGAATAGGCGATTTCTTGGTGAGGCCAAAGGGTCTCGGTGGCGGGGCTCCGAGACGAACCAACAGACGGCCAACTTCTCCAAAAACTTATCTTGCACCGGGGCGACGAATTCTTGACCGGTTGCTGCCTGTCGGGTCGATCTGTATGGTAAGGGGGGCCTCAGGATGCTCTCCAGGCAGTTTCGTTAAGGGACTGGCGCGGCGAAAGATCATGGGGCCATGTTTGATTTTCCCCCGTGCGTTTGAACCCTCCAGCCATGAACTGGTTTCCAGAGAGATCCGATACGGATCGGAACCGACGGAGAGGACCAAGTAATGACAGAATTGATTGCCCACATCACGCATTTTGAAATGCCAGGGTTTTTGCTGGCATTCATCGTGGGATTGGTTTCCGGAGCGGCGCTGTTGGCGCTGGCCTGGCGATCGCGTACCCGTTAATGGAGTGCCCGAGGCACGAAAGTTCCAGTCAAGATTCCAAGTTAGATATATTTTTTCGGTGGTGGTTGTAGCTCAGTTGGCTAGAGCGCCGGATTGTGGTTCCGGAGGTCGTGGGTTCAAGCCCCATCAGCCACCCTTTGCGGCCACCCGTTGACCCCTGGTTGTCAGCGGGTGGTTTTTCGTTGCGCCCCGGATGCTTTCGTTGAGACTGGTCGTGATCACTCTCTGTTGGTCGACAGACTGCCGGATGCTTACAATGGGACCGACATTTGGAGGTTCCTTCCAAAAAGCGATGTCTTACTCTGTCGATCGGAGACCGAGATTGTTTGTTCTGGAGCGGAGGATACGGTTCGAAAGACTTTTTTTGGTTGGATTGCTGGGCATGGTTGGCTGTCATGCCGAGGTATCTCGGCAAATGGTCGGGACTTGGGAAGGTCGTCCCACTGGCGCGTCGTCTGGTAACGATCTGGAGCCGACAGATTTGCAAAAACTGGATTTCCAACTTACGCTCGATTTGCGCGGTGACCAAAGTGTTGAGATGTGGCGGGGAGACCAACAGGATCGTCTACGCGGCACCTGGAAGATCTTGAATGCCAATGGCAGGCAACTTCGCCTGCAACTGGTGGCTGAACATCCAGAAGATCCATCGATGCCGCAGGAAGTCCGCAACTTTGCAGTTGCTCTTTCGGCGGATGGCCGTCAGTTTACACTTATCGAGGAGGGAGCCGACCTAAGGTTCGGGTCACTTTTGTTCGTACGCCGACCGTCCTGATGGGGTGAAATTGAAATGCCATAGTTGCAAATGGCTCCACCATCAAAACTGTCAAAACCACAAGTCTCTTTTTCATTGGTCCTCCATTCTGGCTTTCCCCGAAAGGAACGTTTCATGAGTGAACGTGAACGTTGGATTGTGTATCCCTTGCTGTTTCTTTCCTTGGGGGTTGCTTTGCGCGACGAACTCTTTGACCAGACCTGGTCGCGACACGTCGTCTGTGAACAACTCACGCTGATTGACGGTGAGAGCAGTCCGCTGGCTCCTCCCCAGATGATTGGTTCACTTGGCAGACCTGGTTCACAGATGGTTCGGGCTGGCGGCCAACTCAACGTTGACGTGGTGCGGGCCGGGACTGTGATTGCCGACCAGTATACCTCGGGTCGGGCCAAGGTGGTTCCTCAATCCACGATCATGGATTTTTTGCGCCGTCTGCAACAGACGGCGCAGTCTAAAGCTGCGGAACAATCGGCGGGTTCTGCCGCGAAGAACCAGGAAGCCGAGGCCCCTGAAGAGGCAGCTTCTTCCGCCGATAAGGCCGAATCGCAAGGACAGTAGAACCGAACCATGGAAACCGGTACGATACGACCGGGGCTGCGGATTTCCAGCCCCTGCAGAACCAGATAGGAAATCGGGGGAATACCACCATGATGCCGTCAAAAACCAAAGCCCCACTTTATCTGGTGATGGGTCTATTGTTCGGCCTGATGGTTGGCCTCAACATCCAGGGCTTTTGGCCCAATATTCCACTTCACGCCACCGCCACTCAAGGCGTCGACAAGTTTGCAATTGCCACTGGGATGGTGAAAAATGGTGTGGAAGCGATTTATTTCCTCGATTTCCTGACCGGAGACCTGCGGGCAGCGGTCCTCAATCCGAAGACGGGACAGTTTAATTCTCGTTTTACGTACAACATCGCGTCCGATTTTGAAAACTCAGGACGAAAATCAAGATACTTGATGGTGACCGGTTTGACCCAAATTCCCCGTGGGCGATCTGGTTACCAGTTCGCCGATAGCAGCATCTATGTCGCCGAAGCGGGCACTGGCAAGGTGGCTGTCTACACTATTCCCTGGAATCCTGGCATGCAGGCTGCCGGCAAGCCGCAGAGTGGCCCTTTGGTTCCCTTAGGTATTATTCAGATGCGAACCGCATTTATTCGCGATGAACAATAGGTGCGTTGCCAAAAGCAAAGGAAGACATTTGGAGACGATGCAGATTACAGTGAACGGGCAATGCCGGTCCATTGCCGATGGATTCACGGTGGCCGACCTGCTCAAGGAGCTGGCAGTGGCCGTTCCGCATGTGGCGGTTGAGGTGAACCGCGATTTAGTGCCGCGGGCACGACATGCCCAAACCGTGCTGAAATCGGGCGATGCGTTGGAAGTGGTGACGTTAGTCGGTGGCGGCTAAGATTATCATGAGATAAGGTTTGGGAGGGCTCAGTTGGCTCAACGAGCTCTGCCCCAACCGTTCATGGACCAAACGGAGTTGCAGATTTGATGGAACCAGAAAACCGGCAACTAGTTCAGCCGTTCGCGGCTGTTGACGATCCACTTCAGCTGGGAACACACACCCTCCAAAGCCGGCTGATTGTCGGTACGGGAAAGTACGCCAGCTATGAACTGATGGGCGAGGCGTTGGATACCTCGGGTACCGACTGTATTACTGTTGCGGTTCGGCGCGACAGGTTGATTGATGCAGACGGGAATAACCTTATCGATGCGATCGATACCAGTCGGTACACGCTCCTGCCGAACACGGCAGGCTGTTTTTCAGCGGAAGATGCGGTCCGGGTTGCCCGCTTGGGACGCGAAATTTTACTCGGGTTGGAGAATTCGGGGGCGGACTGGGTGAAATTGGAGGTGTTGGCGGATACTCGCACCCTCCTTCCCGACCCGGTAGCAACCCTTCAAGCGACCGAACAGCTGGTTGCCGAAGGATTTCAAGTGCTTTGCTATTCAACCGACGATCCGGTGATTGCCCGCCACCTGAAAGAAGCAGGAGCCACCAGTGTGATGCCGGCTGGCAGTCCGATTGGGTCGGGGCAGGGCGTGTTGAATCCTAATAACATCCGCATTTGCCTGGAGTACCTGAAGGAAAATGATCCCGACTATCCGGTCATTGTCGACGCCGGAGTGGGGACTGCAAGCGACGTCACGGTGGCCATGGAACTGGGGGTGGACGGCGTACTCTTGAATACCGGTATTGCTCACGCGGGAACTCCCGTGTCGATGGCCCGGGCAATGCGCCTTGCCTGTGAAGCAGGTCGTCTGGCTTACCTCGCCGAGCGGATACCGAAAAAACTCTATGCCACAGCCAGTAGCCCTGACGAGGGTGTTATTTCACTCAAACCGCGGTGACTCAATCTGCCCCTCTCACAGTTGCCGAAATTCTTGGCCCGACCGGTCGTATTGCTAGCCGGCTTGCCAACTACGAGCATCGTGTTGAGCAATTGACCATGGCAGATGCCGTGGCCAGTGCCATTGAGAATCAGCATCATCTTGTTGCCGAAGCGGGTACCGGGGTTGGCAAAAGCTTCGCGTATCTTGTGCCGGCGATCCTCGCGGCTACCCAGCCGGTCCCGAGCGGTGAACAACAGGCCCCGAGCGCCGAAAACGCGAAGCGGAAATCGACGCCGACACGGATCGTCGTTTCGACACAAACGATAAGCCTTCAAGAGCAGTTGATGGGCAACGATTTGCCGCTTTTGAATGCCGTCATCCCTCGTGAATTCACCAGTGTGTTGGTGAAAGGACGAAGGAATTATTTGAGCCTGCGACGATTGCAGGCAGCGCTGGCGCGTTCTGAGAGCATGTTTTCAGCGGATGAAGAGTTTGCCCAGTTGCGCGAGCTTTCGAACTGGTCAAAGGGGACCGTCGATGGTTCTCTCAGCGACCTCGACCACCAACCGCTTGGGTCGGTGTGGGACGAAGTCGCCAGCGATAGTGGGAATTGCCTGGGGAGGCGTTGTCCGACTTATAGCCAATGCTTTCATTTCAAAGCTCGACGGCGTGTCCAGAACGCGCAGGTCCTGATTGTCAATCATGCACTCTTGTTTAGCGACCTTGCCCTTCGCCGCTCAGGAGTGAGCATCCTGCCCGATTACGACGTTGTGGTTCTCGATGAAGCCCACACCATCGAGTCGGTGGCAGGAAATCATCTGGGAATTCGCATCACCAGCGGACAAATCGACTACACGCTGAACAAGCTCTACAACGATCGAACCCAAAAAGGTTTGCTGGTCCATCACGAGTTGCGGGAGCTGGCACGAGAAGTAGACGGTTGTCGCTTGCGCGCCGATGAGTTTTTTGGCGACCTTTGGCAGTGGAAAGAACGCTGCGCCCCAGCCAACGGTCGGGTGATCGAAGGGGGAATCGTGGCCAATAAACTGACTGCCGCACTGCAGAGCGTTGCCCACGGCGTTAAGTCAGCGAGCCAGCGAATTCACATTGAGTCGGAGCGTCACGACTTTGTTGCCGCCCATGACCGGTTGATGGTGTTGGCTGGCGAAATTGAAGCCTGGCGATCTCAGAAGCAGGCAGGCGCTGTTCACTGGATGGACGCTTTTTTAGGACGTGGAGGTCGCCCCCGAATAACGCTTTCAGCGGCTCCTGTCGACGTGGGGCCGGCTCTGCGAGAGCACCTCTTCAACAAAGTTCCCACTGTGATTATGACCAGTGCAACTCTCTCCGTTGGTCAGGAGCAATCATTCGATTTTTTTAAATCGCGCGTTGGTTTAACCCAGTGTGAGTCGCTTCAAGTGGGCAGTCCGTTCAATTACCAAGAGCAGGCCACGTTTGTCACCTTGCCTCAAATGCCAGATCCGACGAGTGAACGTGAAGCGTATGAGAGCCAGTGCGTGGAGCAGATTCAACATTTTGTTGCCAAGACGGATGGCCATACCTTTGTACTTCTAACCAGTTACGAGATGATGAGACGGCTTGGTTCGGCACTTGCCCCCTGGCTGACGTCGTGGAATTTGCGCCTGCTCAGTCAGGCTGATGGAATGCCGCGTACGCAAATGATTAACGAGTTCCGACAGAACCCGCGGGCTGTGCTGTTGGGAACCGACAGCTTCTGGCAGGGAGTTGACGTGCCGGGTGATGCCCTGCAGACCGTGATTATTGCCAAACTTCCCTTTAGCGTTCCGGACCAGCCATTGCTCGAGGCCAGGCTCGAAGCGATTCGGGTAGCGGGAGGAAATCCATTCCGCGACTACCAGCTCCCCGAGGCAGTGATCAAGTTCAAGCAAGGTTTTGGTCGCCTTATCCGGACCCAAAATGACTTCGGGACGGTAGTTTGCCTTGATCCTCGTATTTGCAGCAAAGCATATGGCCGCTTGTTCCTGGAGTCGCTTCCTGACTGTGCGATTCGAGAGGGTTCCCCTGCCGACGGCTGGCTGGACCATGCTTGAGGGCCGTCCGGTCACGGCACCCAGGGCAGCCGTCTGGCCGTTGACCCTTCACGGAGGCCTATTTACACTAAAAAAGGTTGAACGTGACTTCCCCTATTCACTGAGATTGCCCAGGATTGATCACATCCGGATGCTGGCCAAGCGCGTAATTCCTTGTTTAGACGTCGACCGTGGCCGGGTGGTCAAGGGGACCAACTTCGTAAATCTACGTGATGCGGGTGACCCGGTGGCTGTGGCAGCCCGGTACGAGGTTGAGGGGGCTGACGAGTTGGTCTTTCTCGATATTTGTGCCAGCCATGAGGGGCGGGATATCATGTTGGATGTTGTTCGACGGACCGCCGAGCAAATCTTCATGCCGTTGACCGTTGGCGGTGGGATTCGCACCCTGGAGGACATTCGAGGGCTGCTTTTGGCCGGTAGTGACAAGGTTTCGATCAATTCCGCCGCGGTCCGCGACCCCGAGTTAGTCCGGCAAGCTGCTAGCCGTTTTGGTAGCCAGTGTATTGTGGTGAATATCGACCCGAAACGTGTTTCCCACGAGGGGCAGCAGCGTTGGGAAGTGCACATCAATGGGGGTCGGATTCCAACCGGCTTGGAAGCGGTCGACTGGGCCCGGCAAGTTGAGCAGTTGGGTGCCGGGGAAATTGTCCTCACCAGCATGGATGCCGACGGCACCAAAGATGGTTTTGATCTTGAGATGACCGCCGCGGTCAGCGAGGCAGTTTCAGTCCCAGTGGTTGCCAGTGGTGGAGCCGGCTGTCCGGAACATTTAGCGGAAGTGATTACGAAAGCAAAGGCAGATGCTGCCCTTGCTGCCAGCATTTTTCATTTTGGCCAATTTACGATTCAAGAAACCAAGCAAGTGATGGCCGACCAGGGCATTCCGGTTCGCCTGGCCGGATAAACGGAGACGTACTCCATGACCGCAGCCAAAGACGACGCTTTTAAGAGTAGTTTTATCCACCCACGACAAAACGTGGAGGCGGATAAACTGTTTCGTGCCTGTGTGAAACTTGAAGCGAGCGATCTGCACTTAAAGGTTGGTAATCCGCCCATGTTGCGGGTTGACGGTACCCTCCGTCCGCTGGATCGCGGGCCAATGGATGATGAGGAGATGGTCCGTGTTTGCTTTCCTTTGATGAATGAGCGAAATCGCAAGATTTTTGAGCACGACGGCGGGGCTGATTTCGCTTACACGCTTGAGGTCGATGGGACCGTTTGGCGATTTCGTGTCAACCTGCTGCAACAATTAGGGCATGTGGGACTGGTGGCGCGGCGAGTTAATAGCTGGATCCCCGATTTTGAGGGACTCAATTTGCCTCCCTCTATCGAGCGGCTCTGTCAATATGACCAGGGGATGATCCTGCTGGCCGGCATCACCGGTTCTGGAAAGAGTACCACGATCGCCTCAATGCTCAATTGGGTGAATCGTCGGTATCGAAAACATATTTTGACACTTGAAGATCCTATCGAGTTTGTTTTCAAAGAAGAAAAGTGTTTGATCAACCAGCGCGAGATTGGTCTTGATGTCGTCGACTTTGAAGTTGGGATGAAACATGCTGTGCGGGAAGATCCGGACGTCATGTTGGTGGGAGAAATGCGCGACAAGGAGACTTTTATGACGGCCATTCATGCGGCCGAAACAGGCCACCTTGTCTTCGGTACGATTCACGCAAGCAGTGCTGCAACCACGATTGGGCGGATTCTGGACCTGTTTCCCCAGAACATGCACTCCGCCTTGCGGAGCGCTATCACTTTCAATATGCGCGGAATTATCGCGCAGAAACTCCTGCCTTCGATCAAGGAGGGAGTTGGGCGTGTCCCCACCGTTGAGATTATGTATTTTTCACCAATCGTTCAGAAGCTCATACTTGAGGAGCAGGATGCAAAATTACCCGATGCGATTCGTGTGGGTAAGGAAGAGGGAATGCAAGATTTTACACAAAGTCTCAAGGAACTGGTCGACAAGCAACTGATTGACCGAGAAGTTGCCTTGCAGGTTGCGCCCAATCGCGAGGCACTAAAAATGGCGCTCAAGGGAATTCAGGTCAAAGAACCAGGCATCATATAGACAGGCCATGGGACTCGCTGTTTGGGGCAAGTGGATGGCATTAAGGAAGATGGTCGCAAGCCATCCTGATAATCATCTGATGACCGTAAATTCAAACCGACAAAGATTGTGTCTGCTAATAGGCAGTTTGCTCGCGTTCAGTAGCGTTGCAACGCTTGTTCGCGCACAGTCGGAAACTCTGCCTGCAACTGGTGATCAAGTGGTTGCCGACGAGGCGCCAGCGCAGGCACCAAAAATTGATAAGTGGAACGATGCCCATTCGATCCCCCGAAATCGCCAGTTTTCGGTCAGTTGGCCCAAGTTGCTCAGCTTTTGGCTGTTGTTCCTGATTTGGGTTCGCTCGGTTGACTGGGTGAATCGAGATAGCCAAATCCACGAACTTGGCTACGGCAAATGGAATCTCATTATGTTCCTGCCTTTTTTCCTGGTGGTTTTTTTCTTCGTCTTCCCGATGTTTCTCCCGCTTCCCGGTTTTTTCCCCCTGGGTCTTGGTTTGCTGGTGGTTTCTTACCTCGCCTCCTTCAGTCCCTACGTGGTGATCCACAACAAGTCTGTAGAAGTTCACCAAAAGATTTTTACCAGCGATTGGTTTCGTTACGAGGTGGCGCAACTGGCGAATAAAATTGGTATCAAAATCGATGCGGAACGTAAGGCGGACTACGAGAAGGGGGTCGCGGTCGATTTGCTGGCGATTGGGGGGGCCGAAGATCTTGACAATCAAGCAAATCTGATCACGGCGCGACAGTCTCCTGGGTATTTGGTCGTTAAGGAATTGGTTGCCAACATGGTCAACAAACGGGTTGACCGCGTCATTATTGAATACACGCAACAGTCCGTGGCCGAACGAAATCACATTGATGGCGTGTGGCACAATGGCGAAACCCGAGATCGCGAATCGGGTGATGTCATGCTGGCGGTGATCAAGACACTCGCTGGACTCGACATGAATGAACGCCGAAAAAAACAAGTCGGCAGGTTTGGTGCAGGCTACAACGGCACTAAGTACATGTGCCCCGTCACCACTCAGGGAGTCAAGACCGGAGAACGTGTCGTTGTTGATTTGTTGGGCGGGCGTCGCGACGAATTCAATACGCTTGAAGAACTGGGCATGCGTGAAAAACTGGCTGGCCGTTGGCAAGAACTGCTTAACTCTGGTAAAGGGTTGTTGATCCTTTCGGCGATGCCAACAGGAGGACTCACGACCCTGACCGACGTGTCGTTGGGCGAAATGGATCGGTTAATGCGAGATTGCTTTGCCGTCGAAGAGGAATCACATCGGGAACGCGATATCGAAAACATCGATGTTTGGACGTACAACGCGGCAGTAAACGAAACGCCCGCTGTGCGCCCTTCCGGCGAGGAGCCTGCACTCTTGTCCATAGTCCGCAAGTATCCTAACGTGCTGGTGGTACGTGATTTTGTCGATGTCGAAACAGCAACGATGCTGTTTAATATCTGCAAGCCGGCGAACGAAGTGCTTGATGACCGTTTGGTCATCACGAACGTGCATGCAAAAGAAGCTCCCGAAGCACTGCTGCGCATGCTTCAGCAGAAGGTGCCGCAGCGCGATTTTGCAGCATTGGTTACCGCTGTGTTAAATATGCGGCTCGTCCGAAAACTTTGCGAGTCTTGCAAAGTTGCCTACGAACCCTCACCTGAGCTATTGAAAAAACTGGGGATCCCTGCTGGCAAGGTTGAGCAGTTCTATCGGACACCCAAGACCGAAGAAGTCGACAAGCCTTGCCTTCAATGTGCGGGGCTTGGCTATCGAGGACGGAGCGGATTGTTTGAGTTGTTGGTCGTCAACCAGGAGATTCGTAAAATTCTCATCAAGCAACCAAAGCTGGAATTGCTCCGCAAGGCGGCACGTGCCGCACACATGCGAACGTTGCAAGAGGAAGGAATCTTGCTCGTAGCCCGCGGTGTGACCTCCCTTCAGGAACTGCAGCGCGCGTTGAGTTTATAAAGAGGCTATTATGTTTATCGCAATCGTTGGTATTATTTTCTTTGCTTCTGTGGCGATGATGGTTCGCGAAGGTCTCTGGAGCAATACGATTACCTTGGTGAACGTTTTTGTCAGTGGCATCGTCGCGTTCGGGTTCTATGCGCCGCTTACGATCAAGGTGGATGAGGCTTTGAGTGGGGAGTATACCTATCTACTCGACTTTTTGATGTTGTGGGCCCTGTTTGTGATTACCATGATCGTGGCGAGAGCGTTGACCGATCGGTTGTCAACCACGCGGTTACGATTGAAGAATCCCATCGATTCAGTCTGTGGGCCGCTCATGGCAGCCCTCGCTGCCTGGGTGATCACATCATTTGCCATCGCAACGCTACACACAGCACCACTCCAAAAAGAGGCCTTCGGTGGGAAATTGGTTCACGAACAAGTTGAGGGAAAATCGGCGCTAACATCTCCCGATTTAGCCTGGTTGAGGCTGGTTGAGCGAATGACCACGCCTGACGCCTATGGCAGCAAACTGCTTGTGCCATTTCAAGGTGGTTCCTTTGCCAAAATCTATACGAACCACCGTGCAAAACTGGAAAAAGCTTCGGGGCTACGGGTCACCCGTTGACGTAACCCCTCATCTTCCAGCAGAATTAGGTCCACTCCCCCAGAGAAATTGAAACCGGGTAGCTGGCAAACCTAGAGCAGCTTTTTGCCCGCTAAGCGGTTTCCGAACCCAATTTCCCCAGCAAGTCCGCACACGACGCAAAAGAATTCACCGTTTCATGGAGTCTCACATAACGACCGGAAAGCCGTTGGTAGAACCAGCAAGATCCACGCACGAAGCCGAACAGCTGGCCTCGTATCGCTCTCCTAGTGGACTTGCTATTTTTAGTCTCCTTTTGGGCCTGGCCTCCCCCCTGGTTTTCACCGCCAAGTTGCTCATGGTCATTCCGGGGCTGGGAATTGCCATTTCACTGCTTGCTGTGGCAAAGATCGCTGCCAGCGACGGCCGCCTTTTTGGCCGGAAAGCAGCGCTGGCGGGATTGGCCTTGGCGATTGCCTCGGCCTGTGCAGTGACCATGGAAAAACAGGCTGTCACTTGGCTCGTTTCGCGCCAAGCGCGGCCAATCGCTCTGGTGTGGTTCAACCATCTCCGTCATGGTCAGGTTGAAGCGGCGTTTTCCCTCACCACGGCGTCCCAACGCCCGGCCAAAAATCCTGCGATGCCCTCGCCCTTCGGCAGTTCCAACGAAAGTCCGATCGACCGTTTTCAAACCTCTCCGGTCGTCACAAAACTGGTCGACTGGGGTGAACAGGCCAAGATCCACTTCGACAAAACCATTGTCGCCCAACAGTTGCCTCAGGACGGGAAACGGGTCGTTCTTCAATTTGCCGTGCACCGGCCGGACGGTTCGGGATCTTTGCCGGTCGTATTAACAATGGAAAAACGCGGGGTTGATCAGGCAGATAGCCGATGGCGAGTCCATCACTTCGAGGAGCCTGAGAATTTGAACGAAAAAATTTGACAGACCCGATTCTCCGTCTCTTTGATCGGGTTTTGCGGCTTGCGGCACGCTTTAGGTCCCATGCCCATGCACACAAGTGCAGACAGCCTTCGCCTCGGACTGGAAGCAGGCAGGTTTTCCGGCCGCACTTCTTCAACAAGCGTCAGAAATTATCCAGTTTAAGCCAACTTCCAGCCTATTCTCTCTAAATCGTCAGTTTGACCGTTCATGCACCGTGTGGGTGGCGTCGATGTAGAGCCTAGAGGCGGTTGATGTTCCGGCTGGCCTGTGTCGCATGTGTCGTGTTGCACGGGCCTCCATTCGACGGAGTGGGTGTGGCAAGTGTTGCCGCAGCAACCGAAAATTACTCAGGAAAAGGAGTCCAAAAGTGAACATGGCGAGATGGACACTGTCTGTAGCCGTCCTGACGTTTTGTGCTATGCCTGTGATGGCACAATCAACGATTCAAACGGCGTTTAATTACAATTTGGCAGATTGCGGTTGCGAATCAGATTGCGGCTGCGAATCGGACTGTGGCTGCGAATCAGATTGCGGCTGCGAATCGGACTGCGGCTGTGAATCGGATTGCGGCTGCGAATCCGATTGCTGCTGCGACGCAGGTTGCGGCGACTGCTGTGGCTGCGATTCTTGTGGCGGAATGGGCGATTTGTTTGGCGATTGCTGCCTGGGCGATCCTTGTACGCTCAAAGACCAGCTGTGCCCGTGCTCCCCTTGGGACATTGGTGGCTGGGTACAGTTAGGGTATCACTCGGATACCACGCGCATGGCCCCCAACCCGGGAAGTGGCGGGGGTTCGTTCAATGACGTGCCCAATGGCGTTCGACTTCAACAGGCTTGGCTCTACGCAGAGAAAAAAGCGAATGCCAGAGGTTGCTGTGCTGACTGGGGTATGCGTGCTGACATCTTGTACGGTACCGATGCTCAGAAAACGCAGGCGTTCGGTAACCGCCCAGGTAACTGGGACTACCAGAATGGCTTCGACAACGGCAGTTACGGTTGGGCTATTCCTCAGCTGTACGGCGAAGTTGCCTATGGTGACTGGTCAGTTATCGCTGGTCACTTTTTCACCATCGTTGGCTACGAAACTATTCCAGCTCCGCAGAACTTCTTCTATAGCCATTCGTACACAATGTACAATAGCGAGCCGTTCACCCACACGGGTGCTTTGGCGACCTATAGCAACTGTGGTACGGACGTCTATCTTGGTTGGACTCTTGGTTGGGACAGTGGTTTTGACCAATACTTCAGCGGTTCAAACTTCCTGGGTGGCTTCAGCACCGACGTGATGGATGATGTGAAGCTCAGCTACGTCACAACCATCGGTAATTTCGGTTACAGAAGTGCAGGTACCAACGGCTACAGTCACAGCATTGTCTTCGATGCCACGCTGAGCAATTGCCTGACCTACGTTCTCCAGAGCGATTACTATGTCAGCAAAAACGGTTCGGACGGACAAGTTGGTACGAGCCGTGAGGACGTTGGCATCAACCAGTACTTGTTCTACACCCTGAACGATTGCTGGGCTGTTGGTGGTCGTGCTGAATGGTGGAAGAGTAATATCTATGGCGAACATAGTTCCTACTATGAGATCACCGGTGGTATTAATTACCGGCCACACGCCAACTTCATTGTTCGTCCGGAAGTACGGTACAACTGGACGCCGTCCGACGCGCAACCCCTCGGCAACCAATTCGACCAGGTTGTATTCGGAGTTGACGCTATCGCCACTTTCTAGTTGAAAGCACTTGATTGAACCAGGCAGGACCTGCTGCCTTGAGTTCCAAAAGGACCCTTTCCATCCCCGGGAATCGCTTAGCGGTTCCCGGGGTTTTTTTATGCCATTGTTTGGACAAGCTCCGTTCGGGTAGGTTGAGTCACTTGCCGGGAGACGCGGCGAATGTGACCCCCGGTTGACTTTGAGGATCATTTTGTAAAAACAGGCCTGCTCAAGGACAGCCATGAACGAAGCAACGCCGCCAGAAAACTCCAATGCCGAGAACTCCAATGCCGAGAATTTCAGTGCCGAAAATTCCAGTGCACCTTCCTGGCAACCCTTAAGTGGAGTGGATCGACGAGTTTTGGGAGTCCTCGTCGAAAAAGCGAAGACCACTCCCGATAACTACCCCCTGTCACAGAAGGGGCTCTGCACAGGTTGCAATCAAAAAAGCAACCGATCTCCTCAAATGCAGGTCTCTGAAGAGGCCATTGAAGAATCTTTAGAACGGCTCCGCAAACTTGGGGCGGTTGTTTTTGTGACCGGAAGTGGCCGAGTCGACAAGTACCGACATCGGGCCTATGACTGGCTGGGAGTCGACAAAGTGGAGCTGGCGGTCATCGCCGAATTGCTCTTGCGTGGGCCGCAGACCGTGGGCGAACTTCGGGGGCGGGCAGCCCGCATGGAGCCGATCAGGGGCCTCGAACAATTGCAGCCGCTCCTGGAAAGTCTTCAAACCAAACGCCTGGTCAGTTACTTGACGCCCAAGGGCCGTGGTGCCGTGGTGACCCACACGCTCTATCTCGATCAGGAACTGGAAAAAGTACGCCGTGAATATGGTGCTGATTCGGGCCAGGCGTCAGCAGCAACAGCAGGCCCCTTGCCACGGATCTCTGCAGGGAACCCGGCCGAGGTCACCCCTTCGATGCCTGCCCCAAATTCGATGACGTCCGGGAGTTCGACTTCGATCGATGCCGACCAGGTGCGGCAATTGCGCGACGAGGTTTCTCGACTGCGTTTGGAACTCCAGGAGGCCAAAACCACACTCGAGTCACTCGCGACCGAACTCCGCAAAGACCTCGACGCATTGAATCGGCAATTGGGAAATTGAAAGCAGGGTCACACTGCCACCGGTGCACTGGGAACGATGTGACCATGTTGGTTGCGGGTGGACCAACCACCCGAGCAAGAGTAGGGGCAGAAATTGTCCGCATGCGACTTGCCCAGATACGACCCCAGATACGACTTGCCCGATATGACTTGTGTGGTTGGCATGACCGATTGTGCGAGAATCAGCTCTGCACAGATAACGATTCACGGACGATCGGGTTCTTGCACGAGAACCACCCAGTTCGTGTCGTGTTCTAGCTCTTTGGGTAACCGGTCATCCACCAAGCAAATGGCTGCCGACTGCACGGATCCGTCTGAGATAATCGGGTCGTTATAGTGTGTAACGAGCATCCCTTCACGCCGCTGTTGGAGATCCATGCCTTCATAGGATTTTTGCAAGCGTTTCCACAGAGGTGTGCCCACGACCGGAAGGTCCTCACCTTCGCCAAGTTTTGTTCGTCCTGGGTGATGCAGGACAAGGCCTCGTCCGGTCTCTCCTTCAATGTGGTAGTCCCCGATATCAATCAGCACCGATTGATAAAGGCTTTCATCGGAACTGAACTCATCCAACACGTCAAAGGCCCCCAAGTCGACCGACATGGACAACACTCCCAGGACCTCGCGTTTGGATTCGAGTTGTGCGCCGTTGGTGATTGGTACGGAGAAGGCGACTTTTAAATGTCCGCTGGAGGTGCTGCGGTAGACGGCCGATTGGTGAGGTTGGGTGATGGGCTTGGGAGTCGTTGTGCCATTGGCAGGGTCCAAGTCGGTTCCCAGGCCATGGAAATAATCGCGGTGTGCATAACTCTTGCCACGACTTTTTGCGCTTGGGCTGGCCCGCGCTATTTGTACCCCGCGAAGGTCGTTGACGAACCAACTGTCCGAGGCAACTTTCGGATCGGCTTCTAGTTTCCGTGCAATCAGCCATTCCTGAATCCGTGCCCATCGATCGGGATCATCCGGATGCTTTACCAGCTCATCCATGTTTTTGCGGAGGACCGGTGATGCCGCCAGCCTGTTGAGCATCTCAAAACGGTCTTCGATATCCTCGGCGATTCGCTGGGCTGCCACACTGGCTGCAAACTGCAGCCTCTTCATGCGGGTTGTTTGGTCGTCCTGCCGGTTTGCCTGGCGACGTCCTGCCAGGAGAGCCACCGAGACCAGGAGGATGATCCCCGCGAGTACCCCTGCGGTGGTGATCCAGCGGTTAATCAATGGCCGCTCTCGGACTGGGTGGGACAACGGTAGGGGTGGGCTGCCGATACCAGGTCTTGTCTCAGAACCGGCACTTGCACGGGTGGGATCTCCGGTTCGTTGTTGGCGGCTCGACTTGACCGAATCGGCCAGTTTATGTTCGAGACAATACGGTTTTAATGCTTCCGCAACTTCGAGGGGGGAGGCGTATCGATCCTCGGGCCGTTTGGCCATCATTTTACGGAGAACGGCCCGCAATCCGGCCGGAATTGGTTGGTCGGTGCGGAGGATACGGGCAGGCTTTTCCGTTTCATGAGCCCGGCGTGGACGAAGGTCCGAGCTGGCAAACGGTGGTTGGCCATCTAGCATGTGGTAGAGTGTGCAACCCAAACTGTAGATGTCTGCCCGGATGTCGACACTTGTCGTCCGCCACTGCTCCGGAGCCATGTACATGCCTGTTCCCATGGCACGGTCGTGAAACAGAGTCAGTCGCTCAGCATCGTCGTTTGCCAGGAGGGCCAGGCCAAGATCGAGAATCTTGACGAGGCATTGGCTCGCCTTGGCATTGTCAGGGCCTGGCGACAGGGTGCTGTCGGCTGACGGGTGAACCGTAAGCATCAGGTTTGACGGCTTGATGTCACGATGAACCATGCCGTGCTGGTGAATGTAGGCAAGACCAACTGCAGTT
The DNA here is from genome assembly GCA_965243695.1 of Lacipirellulaceae bacterium. Taxonomy (GTDB): domain Bacteria; phylum Planctomycetota; class Planctomycetia; order Pirellulales; family Lacipirellulaceae; genus JAKVCB01. The sequence goes on from CBDEWC010000014.1 coordinate 747,675, forward strand.
TGCCGGGCAACCTCGCAGGGCGTCGGCAATTCTCAGAGGCCCTTGCTCGCCCAGCAACCCTTCGACGTCGACGCCAACGATATACTCCATCACGAGGTAATGCAGTGCGTCGGACGGCGCCGATGATTCGATGGCCACCACGATGTTCGGGTGTTCCAGTCGGCCAACTGCCTGAATTTCGCGATAGAACCGACGGATGATTTCTTCGTGTCCGGTGTCGACGAAATGCTGCTTGATGACCTTCACTGCCCGTGTGCGTCCAAACTGGGTATGTCGGGCCTTGTAGACATCACCCATGCCACCACTGCCCAGCAATTCGCCCAGTTCGTAATTGCCTAACTTGTTTGGTTTGGAAGTGAAATGGGGCTTCGTGGCGGAGGGGTGGGCTTCGCTACAAAACTCGCTCAATCCCATGGTCGGAGGAATGACCGACCACTGTCGGGCCCGTCGTTCGGGTGGATCGTTGCGAGTGCGGTGGGGCCCATCGTCGCCGCAGATCAACTCATACACATCAATCTCTCCGATGCCTTTCAAGTCGCGGTGACCATGACGGTGAAACTGGACGCCAGCCATGTCGGCGTCTTCCAGGATTGCCACCACGCTTCGTGACACAAGAATTTGTCGTCCGGCGGCATAGTCGTTCAGGCGGGCCGCATAATCGACCGGCTTGCCGACAAAGTTGTTTGTGTCATGAGGATCGATCTGGGGAAACCCGACGTGAATGCTAATACGAACATCGATGGGATGGTGCCGGGGTGTCATGAGCGGGGTATCGCGGTGGATCTCTTGAACCGTGATTGCCCAGCGGGCGGCCAGAACCGTATCGGAGAACACGATAAAGTGTCCGTCACCGGCAGTGGATACAATCCGTCCGTCGCAGGCCTCAAGCTCGCGTTCGATATGTTCGCGATGCGGCGACAAGATGGTTTCGATAAACGCCTGGTCGCGCTCCGTGGTATTTTGCCCGGGCATCTCGTCCTTCAAACGGACCGAGTCAGCAAGGTCGGTGAACACGAACGTTTTAAGCTCAGCCATAGATGCGGTAATGGGGAGATGGGCGGTTGGCCAAGCCTTCATTATCGCCCGCCACATCCATTTTGCACCAGTCGTTAGCGGGCGCTTTGACGATAAAAAACCCGTCTCGCGGTCACGCGAAACGGGCTATATCGGTTTATCAAGGGTGTCCATAGAAAAAACCTGGGCGGTTTGTTATCGAACGGTTGGAGGTGAAAACTGTTTGTTGGTTCCGTACCCGTGATCGAGTACGGCGTGTGATCCATGAGTGACCGGCGCAAATCAGCACTAGCAGTAGGGATCCAATCGCCGTTCGGCGGTTAACCTGAAACCGTCCGCAGACCGTTGCCCGGTTCGACCAGGCTCCCATCTTGGTCATCTTGGTTCAAGAAGTTGCACTTACTCTCTCCTTTTCCACCCGCGCCGATCAAAGTCCCATCCACGCGGTGCAAAGGCGCACGGACTACCAGTCAAGGCCATTACGTAGGGCTCTTTTTTCTTCGCTCGGTGGCGAGGATTAGACACAGTCTCGTCGGTTCAAAAAAAGGACCGTTTCTGCTCGAGCAGCTTCCAAGTAGCAAGATTGTCTCCGGCCCGTCAAACCTTTTTTAGTTTTCCTGCTGGGAGGGCCCAGTTTTTCGTCCTTGTCGGTGAGGTCTATAGCGGTTAGCAGGGACATGGCGGTTAGGGGCAAGTTTCAAACCGGTTGTCGGTAGTTGCTTCAGCCCGAATAATTTGCTTGCCAAAGTAGTCGGTCTAGGTAAGCTGAAATTAGGCGCGCCCTGTCGTCGCTGGAAGCAACACCTTGCCGGGCTGGCGTCAACGGAACAGAACCGAAATAAGCGAGGCAACGAAGTTTCATGAGGTACCGCCTCCCAAGTCTCTTTTCGTGCCAACGCGCCCGTGGTCCAGTCACGCGGTGCCTTGTTGGGTCCCCTCGATCATTCCGTATGCCACGGCAATTGCAGTGGGAGATGAAACAGATGGTTCGTAAAGGCATTCTCTTATCTACCGTATTGGTGTGTCTTGGACCGGTTGTATCAGTCATCTGGGCAGGCCAGGTCGATTTGTCCCTGAACCTCCAGTACAACGACCGCATCGACAGAGGTTCTGGTGGTACCTGGTCATTGGTTGCCAAGGCCGATCAAGTTGAGAACTTTGGTATTGCCTCGGTCAGTGTGAAAATTACAGGTGTCAGCACCCAACAGGCGTCGGGTCCGACCGGACAGATCAATACGGGTCAGACTGCCGGTTTTAATTTCTTGGATACCGGTTCTGGTGATACGGAAGAGATTCAGATTTTCCAGTTTCCGATCGTGGATCCCTCAGGCACGTTGGAACAGCCCTATTTTTATGGTGTTGGCACGCTTCTAGGAGGTGCCCCGGACTACGCCGGCAAGCCGGCGGAGAGCCAAAGCATTGGCCCAGTGTTTGGCACCTTAACGGGTGTATCAGGTGAACCTTGGGGTGCGGCCGGAAGCGACTTTTTATCAGACCCCCAGTGGGATATTGCGGTTCCGCTAGTGGGTGGGCAGTTTGCGGCTGGGCTTTCGCCCAGTTTTATCGGGCCGGATCCCATCACGCAGGCGTCGGTTTTCAGTAGCCTGCCGCCGGACATCAACAGTATGGGCACGGTCACGCAGGCAGAGACAACAAACTTCTTTCTGCGAGATAATTTTTTGGGTCCGCCAGACAATCCTGGAGATTACGACCTTAATGGAATCGTTGAGGCCAATGACTATACGATGTGGCAGGATACACTGGGCCAGTCTGTGCTGGACCCCTATGACGGGGCCGACGCCAACGGCAACCTCGTCATCGACCTCGATGATTACCAGATTTGGAAGCAGAACTATGGCAACACATTTCCCGGCCATGGTGCCGGAGTTGCCGTCCCCGAGCCTTCGAATTTGGTTTTTGTTGTTTGGCTGGCGATTTTTTACCTTAGAATTGATTTGCAACTTGTTGTTAGGTAACGGATTGGGTTTTTTTCAAAAAAATGCCGCAGTTGCTTGACAGCTGTGAAAGCAGCCGACATAATGCGTGGGTTGGGGTTACTCGGTTAGGTTAACTGAGGAAAAAGGGTGAACCCCTGGCGATTTGGCTTTTTTTGAAACTTTTGTCTGTTTTGAGGATTGCATTCAGTGATTTTGAATTATAATGCGGTTACTCTTGTCGAATGGATACACCAAGACGGCGACGGATTCGCTAACAGACAGTTTGAGTCGTAGCGACGGCGCACTTCCAAAAAGCACTTTTCCGGTGCAGGGTGTGTCAGATTTATTAACCTTTCGAATTTAGAGGAGGATGCTTTGTCGGGTATCCGGTGGTTATCAGTCGAACTTTTGTTCGGTCTGTTTCAGTATCGGAACTCGGTGAGCAACTCTGGTCATCTTGATTCCTTTCTCGTAGAGGGTGGAGAGAAACAAATGTCCTGGAAGAGCACGGTGTTAGTAGCGGTTGGTGTGGTTTTTATCGGTTCTGTGGCGGTAGCCCAGCCGGCGTTCACTATTAGCGATGGGGGGACCAACGGCAGCAACCGGCTGTTTGTCGTCAAGGCGACACCCGCCACTGCTGACAACTCCTTGGCGATGGAGGTTGGCTTCAGCGTCGCTGGTGCGAACATCGTCAGCGCAGTTCAGACTGGTGACTGGGAAGACGATGGAGTTGCTCCGGTTGGCAACCCTGGCAACAACCCTTTCACGAGTGGTGTTACCAACGGCATTGTCGTCGAGGCCAATGGCACGGACGTCTTTGCTTCCCTCGGTTCCAGTGGGTTGCAGGGAGACGAGAATACCTTGACCATCGAAGTTGATGGCGGGATTGCTGTGGTCTCGGTCTCTGGCAGCTATGGTGGCAACGGCCGAATCGCTGAGGCGGGTGTCAACCATGATACTTACAGTGGTTCTTATGGTATCAACGGCGACTACGACAAGAACAATGTGGTCGACATTAGCGACTTCGGTGTTTTCGGCGGAGATTACGGCAATGTTGCAGCCCAGTCGGACTTTGATAACTCGGGTGGTGCCGTCGATATTTCTGACTTCGGTGTTTTCGGTGGTAACTACGGCCTGAGTGCTTCGGGTGCCGGTAGCGGTTCTGCAGTTCCTGAGCCCGCCAGCATTGCCTTAATCGGCATCGCCTTGGCTGGATTGGTTGTCCGTCGACGCCGTGCAAGCTAGTTGGTAAAGACGCGAAAAGAGTTTAAATAGATTTTTGGATTTCTTGGTCGAGTTCGAAGTTTTGATGTTTTAGGAGGGCTAATGTGACAATGACATGACCACAGCCTGCTCAGACTTATGAGCGGCGTGGACATGAAACTGTAACTTATCTTTACGAGGGGAGCGGCGCTTGGTGCGTTGCTCAACCATCAAGGCTTATAAGTTTTGGAACTCAAATTCGATTAAAAGGAAAGACAACAATGAAAAGATTTACACTTGCTATCGCTGTTGTGTTCGTGGTTGCTGTGTCCGCTAACGCCGCCGTGGTCGTCACTAGTACGAGTGCACCAACGGCTGAACTGGCTGGTTATACGACCCATACGGTCACGGCTACCTCTGACAGTTCAGCGGTCAACGGTATTGACGGAAGCTTCACTGGAGCATTGAACCATTCGAAGGCCTTTGGTGTACTGGATACCCCATGGCAAAACAGTGGCGCCGCAGATGTCAACATTTACAATCAGGCGCACGATTCCTACTGGGCTTTCAATGACTCGGATGTTCTGCCGATCGCTGCAGAGATGAGCGAAAGTGCTTCGGCGCTTAACGGTGTATTCACGAACATCGCAACTCACACCGGCAACGCCCTTTCAGTTGTGATTGCTCAGATTGTGTTGGCGACCGGTACAGAGGCAAACTACACCCTCGCCTTTGATGCTGGCGGAACCCAGAACGTTAGTGGTGTGATCACTGAGATTCCTGAGCCTGCCGCTTTGGCCCTGATGAGCATGGCGCTGGTTGGCCTCGGATTCTTCCGTCGCAGCAAGTAGTAAATAGTTAGCATGATTCAACCCTGGTTGAACATTTGAAACGTAAAAAAGACCCCTGGTTTTCCGGGGGTCTTTTTTTATTTCTGGTCTCCCAATGGCGCTATGGGTCTGATTGGCTGGTGAAACTGGCGAAGCAACTGTCAGGGCCATTTTTCAGGGGACTTATCGGTTTGCCCCTTGCGAGACTTTCGGAACTGGATCACACTCAGGGATTCGACTCGCCAAGATCCAATAGTGCTGTCACGAGGTTCTGGTTGGCTAAAGCGGTCTTGGGGGGGCGAGGCACGTTGGCCCTGTCTTACAAGCGGATTCTTCTGTAGCTGGGGATTTTTCTATGCCCGACAAGTTTTCCACCACCGGCTTGACCTACGATGACGTACTCATTCGTCCTCAGCATAGCGATGTGATTCCTGCGGATGTTGATGTGCGGAGTTTCCTCACGAAGCGAATCCCTGTGAATCTTCCGGTGTTAAGTTCGCCGATGGATACCGTGACCGAAGGGCGGATGGCGATTGCACTGGCCCAGGAAGGTGGCTTGGGTGTGATTCACAAGAATTTGTCGATCGAGTCGCAAACCAAGGAAGTCGACAAGGTCAAGCGAAGTGCCAATGGGATCATTGTGGATCCGCTGACCCTCCCACCCACCGCTAGCGTTGCTACTGCGCGAGAGACGATGGAGCAGCACAAAGTTTCAGGGCTACCGATCACGGAAAATAGTCGGCTGGTAGGCATTCTTACCCGACGCGATCTCCGCTTTTTAGAGCGTACGAACATCCCGATTGCCGAAGTTATGACCAAGGATAATCTGGTCACGGTTACCGGTGCTGTCACGCTTGCGGAAGCCGAAAAGATTTTGATGGCAAAAAAGGTCGAGAAGCTATTGCTGGTTGACGAAGATTACAGACTGACGGGCCTGATTACGATTAAGGATATAGACATGATGCGGCGGTTTCCGCTGGCTGCAAAGGATCGGCAAGGTCGTTTGCGGGTTGGCGCTGCCGTGGGTGTGTTTGATTACGAGCGGGCTGAGAGCCTGATCGAAAAAGATGTTGATTTCCTGGTCGTTGACAGTGCCCACGGCCATTCGTTCAATGTGATCGAGACCGTCAAGAGAATTAAAGAACGGTGGGATATTGATGTCGTGGCCGGGAACGTAGCGACCCGGGAGGGTGCCAGCGACTTGATTGCTGCGGGGGCCGATACGGTCAAGGTCGGTATCGGTCCCGGATCGATCTGTACGACACGGGTGATTTCAGGCATTGGTGTACCACAAGTAACAGCCATCCATGAAGTGGCACAGGCGGTCGAAGGCACGCATGTAAAAATCATTGCCGACGGCGGCATCCGGTATTCAGGAGATATTACCAAGGCCCTTGCAGCAGGTGCGCATGGAGTCATGATCGGAGGCCTGTTTGCCGGGCTTGATGAGAGTCCGGGTGACCGGGTCCTGTTCCAGGGTCGGACTTATAAAGTGTATCGCGGAATGGGTTCGCTGGGTGCTATGGTGCACGGCTCGAGCGAACGTTATCGCCAGGGTGGCCAGGAAACAGGGACAGGAAAAACAGCCAGTGGAAAATTTGTTCCAGAGGGTGTGGAAGGTCGCGTGCCGTACAAGGGATCGCTCAGCGCGTTTTTGTACCAGCTTGTGGGAGGGTTGCGAGCTGGGATGGGGTATTGCGGCACCCGAACGATTGACCAGTTGCGAACGGATTCGCAGTTTATCCAGGTATCACCAGCTAGTGTCCGGGAGAGTCATCCCCATGACATCGTCATTACGCAGGAATCACCAAATTACACCGTGGAACATTCAACGGGTGAATAGCACTCGGGCGGCTTCCCCGAATCTTTTGACGCTGCTAGTGACGTTGTCCGGCTTTGTTTTAGCCTTTACCGGCCAAGTGATCGCTGCGGAGGAACTTGGCTGGCCACATGAAAAGCTCACAGATCCTGCGGTAGAGCTTTTCACTCGTCAGGCGGATCAACCACAACGTGTGAGGTCGATACCCGCAGCGATTCAGCCGGTGGAAGGTGACATAGCACCTCTCGCGAAACCACCGTTGGTTCAACCCCTCGCGGTACGGTTTGAGGAGCCAAGGCAAGCAGATAGCAGGGATCGGAAGACTGGCCAGGTACGACTTAAAACTATTGTGGTCCACCGCCAGCCTCAAAAAGAGGCCTTCCGCTTGGCAAATCTCTCCGAATCGCCTGTCGAACAAGGGCCTGAGGCGACCCAACCAGAAGATCTGCAAGATCTTGATATCGGCGATTTAATGATCAGCAGCCTGGATGGCGAAGGTTTAAGTCTGCCTGAGTTCGATACAACGGAATTGAAAAAACTCGATCAACTTGACGATGTGGATGTACTAAAGCAGCTTGAGGATTCGTTTGATGTGGGCGATGCCCCCAAGCAGTCGTCATCAGAGAATCCCGATCTGCCAATACCACCACCAGATGAATCGGGGCCGCTGCTGCCATTTGACGTACCCAAAACTGAAGGGTCCGATTCGCCGCTGCAGACCTCTCGAAGTGATTTTGGTTCATTATCGCGCTCAGAAGAGCTGCAGGCCAACCAGGAGCTTTGCGCCGAGGAACTCAAAAACTTCAAAGCCAGCACCTTGGCCGACGTAGACCTTAATATTTCGATCCTGGGAACCGAGGGTGAAGATTTCCCCTTTGAATGTTCTATCGATGATGGCCAGAAGGTGCAGCCGCGCTGTTGGCCCCGAGTGACGTACCGTTGGACAGCTTCCAAGCTGTACCACAAGCCGCTTTATTTTGAAGAAGTCGATTTGGAACGGTATGGGCACAGCTGGGGGCCCTGTTTGCAGCCGCTTGTATCGGGTGCCCATTTCTTTACCCGTTTGCCAGTGTTGCCTTACTGCATGGGGTATACGCCACCTTGCGAATGCCAGTACGCGTTAGGGTATTACCGGCCTGGCAATTGCGCTCCTTATCTTATTCCAGCGGTTCCTGTGAGTACCCGGGCCGCGTTTTCGCAGGCAGGTGCGGCAGTAGGTACTGCGTTTATTATTCCGTAGACAACCGCAAAAGCAGGGTCCAAATCGACTTGAAACGGCTGCCGCCGTGCCTTGACGCGATCCCACTACGGGCCCCGGCGGCCTTGTTGTTTGCAGTCTGTTGGAGAGTAGGGCAGGCTTTTGCGTTGGTGGTAGTGCTAGCGGTTTTTTCGTGGTCAATTGGCGGCTGGTCGCCGGCGATTTCTTAGTGGACCCATTTCCTTGGCGGCCTTTGGCCGGTCCCGGTTGATGAAGCTCTGGGAGTGAAAATTGGGTGTCTGGCCTGGGCATGGTAGAAAGGTCGTGCCAGCCCCTGGTGGTGGGGAGGGAGCGGTCCTGAGAGCCCTGGAGAGGGTTATTTAAGGCCATTGCCGCCGGTCCTGCGCGGGTCATTTGCCAGATTTCTGGCCCTCTGCCACCCGCTCCAGGACCTTCGGAGTCACTGAAAGTGCACTCAGTGCTAGCATCCTTCTAGAGAACTTTCGACGTAAATTCGTCCCACAGCACAAGATTGGCGCTTCGAGACTGGTCAATATTCCATACACTCCCTGCCCCTGGTTTATCCGGGTGGCTCGTGCCGTTTACCAGCACGGGTTCCCTACCCTCGCCAACTTCGAGTCACTTCGCATGGACTTTTTGGATCTTTACCGGGTGATGGTCACCGCACGAGAAATCGACCGCTTGGAAGGGGAGCTTGTGCGCCGTGGCGAAGCGTCGTTCCACGTATCGGGAGCTGGGCACGAGGGTGCGGCAATCATGGCGGGAATGCTCACGCCCGACGACTGGTTGCACTGTCACTACCGTGACAAGGCATTGATGTTGGCCCGAGGAGTAAAGCCAAAAGTTTTTTTTGACGCGCTCTACTACACGGACAGTTCGGTTTCTCGTGGCCGGCAACTGAATGCCTTCGTATTTGATGACGACCTGCACATACTGAGCCTTGCAGGGCCCGTGGGGAATAATGCACTCCATGCTGTTGGGATTGCAGCTGAAATCAAGCACCAGGTTGGGGGACCCATATCCTTTTGTTCGGTTGGCGACGGTACAACCCAGCAGGGTGAATTCCTGGAGGCGTGTGCCGAGGCAGCTCGCGAAAAACTACCCGTGCTTTTCTTTGTGGAAGACAACCAGTGGGCAATTTCGACCGACACGAAAAAGAAAACGTTTTATTCACTGCCGAACGGAATGCCAGCCCATTTGTTTGGCATCCCAATTCACCATATCAATGGGCGCGACGTTCTCAACGACACACTCGAATTGGCAGCGATTGTGACATCTATTCGCCAGGAGCGCGAGCCGGTGGTGGTCGTTTTCAACGTGGAACGGCTTACAAGTCACACCAATGCCGATGACCAGACGAGCTACCGAAACGCGGCTGATCTCGAGGCGGCCACGAGACTGGGGGACCCGATCGAACATCTCGAACGGCACCTGATTGGCAGTGGCTGGGCTATTTCAGAATTGCAGCAGGTTCGTGAGCAAGTAGAGCGGGATGTAGCAGCGGCAGAAGCTGCAGCGGTGCAAGTTTCCGATCCCGAGACAACCCACACTGCAAAACGGGAACTTCCTGATTTGCTGACAGATCCATCCAGTGAACATCCCGGTTGTGGAGAAGGTCCACAATTGACGATGCGGGATGCAATCCGAGAAGTACTCAAGAATCATCTTGAGAATGACCCGCGGGTGACTTTGTTTGGCCAGGATATTGAAGATCCCAAGGGCGACGTGTTTGGTGTGACCAAAGGGTTGAGTACTGAGTTTGGTGAACGTGTGAAGAATGCTCCCCTGGCGGAAGCAACAATTGTCGGAAAATCGGTGGGTCGCTCTCTGTTGGGCGGCCGACCCGTTGCTTTTTTACAGTTTGCTGATTTCTTTCCACTTGCGTTTAACCAGATCTTTTGTGAGCTCGGCAATATGCGGTGGCGAACTGCCGGCCAATCGGATTGCCCCGTGATTATCATGGCGGCTTGTGGTGCCTATCGCCCAGGATTGGGACCATTCCACTCGGAGACCTTCGAGTCGACTGCAGTTCATACGCCAGGGATCGACGTCTTCATGCCATCCACGGCAAAAGATGCTGCGGGGATGCTTAACGCTGCATTTCAATCGAAACGGCCTACACTCTTTCTGTATCCTAAAAGTATCCTGAACGATCCTGAGAATACCACTAGCGATGATGTTGATCGACAATTTGTGCCGATTGGACCAGCAAGGATCGTGCGTCGTGGCCGGAATATTACCCTGGTTGCCTGGGGGAACACCGTGCGGATTTGTGAAAAGGTTGCCGAGACGCTCGATTCGGTTGGTATTGATGCCGAGATTCTGGATCTCCGCTCGCTTTCACCGTGGGACAAAGAAGCGGTCATTGCCTCGGTTGAGAGAACGGCTCACCTGGTGGTGGTCCATGAAGATAACCTTACATGTGGTCTGGGAGCGGAGATTTTGGCCACCGTCTCAGAGAACACGCGTGTGCCGGTTGTTATGCGGCGGGTAACGCGCTCTGATACGTTCGTGCCGTGCAATTTTCCCAGTCAAATGGAAGTGTTACCGTCCTTCGAAAAGGTCCTTGCCGCTGCCGCCGATTTGCTGGACTTGGATCTTTCCTGGACCCAACCGAAGGCTGTCGAGGAGGGAGTCGCCTACATCGAGGCGGTCGGTTCAGGACCCGCCGACGAAACAGTGGTGGTTACCGAATTGCATGTCGCGGTCGGTGACACCATTGAGCGAGGTGATGTGGTCGCTTCGCTCGAGGCAACCAAGAGTGTGTTTGACCTTACCGCAGCAGTTGCTGGTACCGTCGAAACGATCCTTGCTCAGCAAGGTGATACGATTCTCGTTGGTCAGCCACTCTTCAAACTGGAAGCAGGAGATTCGACAGGGTCCATAAGACGCGTTATCCATAAAGACCCGGGTATCCCCACCCTGGTTCCTCGTCAGGCTTCGAGCCTGAAAGTTACCAGTCCCAGTGATCCAGCGAAAACGTATGAGGTTGGGCTGGTCGGCGTCAATACGGTCAGTGGCAGTCAGGCTGTGAGCAACGCAAAACTAGTCAGTGAAAATGGCATGACCAATGACCAGGTCATCAATCGTACCGGTATTTCCAGCCGTCAATGGGTTGCCGAAGGTGAAGATGCGGTCAGCATGGCGGTAAACGCCTGCCAGGGCCTCTTGGATCAACATGCGCTGGCTGTGACCGATATCAATTTGCTGATATGTACCACAACCACGCCAAACACGGTGACTCCGTCGATGGCTTGCCAGATTTTGAGCGGCATGACCGACGGTAACGAGGAGTCACTCGTCCAGTCTTATGATATCAATGCGGCTTGTTCCGGCTACCTTTACGCGTTGCAAGCTGGACATGATTACTTGCAAAGTCGCCCTGAAGCTCGCGTATTAGTGGTTACCGCGGAGGCTCTCTCACCGCTGTTGGATACGAGCGACGAGGATACGGTATTTCTGTTTGGAGACGCTTCTTCAGCCACGTTGCTGGTAGGTGAAGCACACGCTGATCAAGCGATTGCGCGGCTTTACCAACCCGATTTGAGTGCGAAAAGCGACGTTTCCGAGAGTCTTCGGGTACCATTTTTGGGCGATGGCTATATCACGATGAAGGGCCGGAAAGTATTCACAGAGGCAGTGCGGGCAATGCTCTCAAGTCTCAATCGGGTTTGTCACCATCATGGCATGAGTGTGGGTGATTTAGACTTGATTGTGCCCCATCAGGCAAATGATCGAATCACCGAGGCCATCCGCCGACGTATAGGCATTAACGTTTACAGCAACATTCGCCACCGTGGGAATACGTCTTCCACCAGCATTCCTCTTTGCCTGGCGGAAGTGTTGCCTAAACTTGCAGATGGTGTACGGGTAGGGCTTTGTGCATTTGGAGGAGGCTTCACTTTTGGGGCAACTGTCCTGGAGACATTGAAAGCTGGCGCTGCTGTTTCCGATCTGCCGCAAAGCGAAGTTCGCCGCGCTTCTTAAATCGAGCACTGGCAAGTGGATGACGGACTTTTTACCTGGTGGAATCTTTGGCATCCAGGCAGAGATTTTCCCATACCGAGATTTTTGCGGCTTCCTCGATCGCCAAACCAACGCACTCCTACTGACTTCCGGGCCCAGAGTCCCGCCACCAGATCGACCGGTGCTCCGTCGACATGTGTGTTGTTCAGCAACAGCGAGTCGCTAAACGTCGTCTTCTATCAAAGCGATATGTTGGACTAGGTGGGGCGGGTCCACATCGTGATCCCGACCAGCGCGAGCAGCAGGACCAGAAGCAGACTGCCCGGTTCTGGTACGACAGCGGCACTGCGGGTGCTGCTGGTGCCAAAATTGGCCTTCCACACCAGGTAGTCAAATTGGCCAACGGGGCCTACCGCGCTGGGGTCCCGATTCGGTAACGTCGTTGTCCCAAGATGGTCACGCCAGGAAGTGTAGTCGGCTGCATCGACCAGTCGGTCGTTGTTGTAATCGCCAGGCAGGTCAACCACCGTCGACTCAAGGAGCAGTTGTCCCAAACTAAAGATCAGCTTGAACTTTTCGGCGTCGGGACCCCCCAGGACCATCCCCCGATTGGAAAGGCCGGTGGCTTGTACAATGGGAAACTGTTCACCGAATTCAGGAGAATAATCATCGGAGAGTGTAACCGCCAAAGTGCCGTTGAGATAAGCATTGTTGGCCACTTGGAGTGTATCAAATTGATGGGTAGCGTCACCTCCAATCTCGATTTCCAGCACACTACCCGCGTCCATGGTGAAATCACCGCCGACGGTTAATTGTCCGATGTCGTGACCGGGTGCAATCGCTGCGGCATTGGTAATTAGATTTCCATTGACGGTGCCTTCGCCACCCAGCAGGCCGCCGTTGTGCCGCAGCGTACCGGTCCCGGCGGTGAGAGCAGAGTCGAGATACAAACGTCCCAAACCGGTTTTCGTCACCGTCTGATTGGCAAAGTCGAATCGTCCCTCAAGTGCCAGTTCTGCCCCGGAGACAATGTCGAGGTTTGTGGTGGCATCGGCAGAGACCGGGCCGCTCCAACTGTGGTTGCCACCGCCAACGCTCAGCCGGGGGGTACCGATGTCGGCATCAAGCGTGAGCGTGTTGTTTCCGTTAATCTGGTAGGAACTCGGCCCATCGAAGGTGATTTCCCGTACGGTTACCGGTGAATCGATCAGCACGTTGGTCACCGAGGATCCGGCGCCGGTGAACACTACCGTATTGTCATTGCCGTTGGGAACACCCTCAGGCGACCAACTGTTCGGGTCGTGCCAACGACCGGCCGATGTTGCAGCCCATTGAAAATCAGTTGGGGGAGCAGGAATCCCGACCACGGTTGCATCGGCGGTAAAATCAATACTTTCAATATTGGCGGTAATCGTGCCGAAGAAACCGGCGTCAACTGCAATGGTTCCAAGACTGACATTGGTAATCGAAGCCAGACCATATCCTTGTGAATTGATTTTCAGCTGGACCGTAGCTCCGCTACCCTCCAACGCAAACGTTTCATCAAGGATCACCGCTGGCAGCCCGGAAGTCGATCCGCTGCCCGTAAAATCATCGCCCAAGTCACCCATCGCATTGTAGGTATTGCTGAGCAATCCCCACCGCCAACCCACGTCGGCTCGGGTGATTGTGTACGACCAGTTGTAGCTGTCAAAATCAGGATCAACGTTCGTGGGAGAAGTCCAAAAAGCGTCGTTTCCACTGGTGGAGAGGGACGCCGTCCAGGAGGCAGGATTGATTGCCAGTACGGGTACGCAGGCACTCCAGGTCAAGATGAAAAAAAGAGCCCAACAGAAGGGGAATCGTTGTTTTTTCTGCTCCACAATAATGAGTTCTCTAACATTCCAATCGGTATAATCACCCAGAAAGATTATAATGCGCGCCGCCAAATGACGCCAGAAAAAAGGAGGAGAATAAGCCGTGCTTCGACCCAGGGTGACGCCAGACAGGTTGTTAGAAATGGCCTGCACAGCGCTGGTATTTGCCACTTCGCTTTTTGCTGGATGTCAATTTGTCTCCGCCGAGACCATTGCCCGGTGCGGGAAGGGTTGGTTGGAAAAGGTGGATCAGTCCATGGTGCTCCATGTGCGTGGAACTCCCTATGAAATGGGGTATCAACATGGGGCCCTGCTGAAGGAGCATGTCCGCGAAAATATGGGTTTCTTGATGGCTGAGCTGAACAGTCCAACTCTTGTCGAGTTAGGTTCGTTCAAGGTCAACCCACGAAGTGGGATCCGAGGAATTTGTGAGTTTCAACGGAAACACATTCCACCATCCTATTACGAGGAGTTGGCCGGGTTGGCGGCTGGGGCCGAACTGGATGAAGACGACATACGCATCGGAAATTTTTTACCGGAACTGATGCACTGCAGCGGTTTTGCCGTGATGAATTCAGCGACTAAGGGTGGCACACTTTATCATGGTCGCGTACTCGATTATGCCATCGATTGGCGGTTGCAGGAGCATGCCGTGTTGATCGTTGCGGAACCAGCAGGAGGGATTCCTTTTGTGAATGTCACGTACGCTGGTTTCATCGGCTCGGTGACAGGGATGAATGCGCGCCACGTTTCCATTGGGGAGATGGGGGGTGGGGGGTATGGACACTGGGATGGTGTGCCGATGGCGGTTCTTGTGCGTCAGGTCCTGGAGTCGGCCGAAGATCTTCCGGAAGCGGTCACCTTATTTCGTGATCAGCCACGGACTTGCCAGTACTTTTTTGTGATTGCCGACGGCAAGACCAACCAGGCAGTTGGCATGGAGGCGTCCTGGAATCGTTTTGAGCTGATCCAACCGGGGAGTACCAACGACCGGTTGCCGACGCCGGTTAAAGATTGTGTCCTTCTTTCGGCCGGAGATCGTTATCGCCAACTCGTTCGTCGAGTTGAGCAGGGACATGGCGATTTCACTGCGGAATCGGCACGTCGACTCATGGATCGTCCCGTTTCGATGAATTCGAATCTGCACAACGTTCTGTTTGAGCCGGCATCATTGCGGTTGTGGGTCGCCAATGCCACGGCCGATCTTCAGCCAGCCGCCGATCAGAATTACCAAGAGTTCTCCTTGGAAGAATTACTGGCGCGCCACCCTGACGTTGGGGCATGCGAGATTCCGTGGTTGGAAACGGCCCTTCCTTAGACCAAGGTTCAGACGCAAATTCGCGATAACCGGTCAGCTGTTTGCGCGCCGTGCAGACGTGTGCTACCGATAGCCATCCATGCCAAGCCGAAATTTCAACTCTTGAAACTGCTCAAGGTATTGATCGGTTGTTGAGTGAACATGCTCTGCCTCGGTGATGAATTTTATTTCCTCGTGGCAAGACACGTTGCAGTCGGCCATGACGTTTTCGTAGGCGGTCAGGTCTTTTCCATAAGCAATCAACAGCTTGTGTTCGTCAAGCTGGACTTCTTGCGGAATGGCAGGATTGAGTACCGCAATACCGGCACATCCGTCATTGACCAGGAGGTCTTCAAAGTCCCACAAGATGCTCTGCAAGATCGGCATGTCCAGGTGCTCTCGGTAAAGGTCAACGTGGCCAGGGCCGCGTCCGTGGCTTGTCTCAAGCACAACATCGACGACATTACCTAGAGGTTCGATCAGTTCAATAAATATTTCCATCACGCGCTGGCGAGTCACAGCACCCATGAGTACCGGTACGATGGCGTTGCTCTCTTCGTCTCGATAGCTGTCGTGTCGGAAACCTGCACGGGGAACGATGTCCAGGTCATAGGAAGGACGTACGGCGCCGCTCAATTCAAAGTTGCCGTAGCGGGCAATACTCAAGTGCGTTTCTAACTCATCCTCGCTGAGCTTATCGAAGCTGCTGGAAGAATGGCTTGAAGTATCGTCATGAAAAACGTTGCGAAAGAACTTTTTGAGGAACCCCATCAGTGCATCTCATTGTTGTGGTGTTTTGCAGGTGGTGGTCAGCAGGCCGTTGGGTGGTGAAACCGTGACCGGGTCACAGTTGCTGACACTCTCGTAAGCGCCGTGGGGAGTTTTTTTGGGGCCTTTTGACGATGTGCCATGCAGTTTGGCCTCATCATCTGGTAACGGTCTTCATCCAGTTTGACCGTTGAGTCTATTGAGCGGTCCCCGTTCTGTTTCAAATGTAGGTCACTCAGACAATGACTCCATAAAAGGCAATGTGGTTGCCGGAAAATCGTGGAGCCAACTAACCATACAAGCCGTAGGACCTAACCCCTCTTGGGCTGTAGGGTTGTGCCACAGAAACCTGTTTCCCGAGGAGACGTTGGTTGGTACCGGATGGTCTTTGCCGACTCCTTGATGCTGCGTACGAGTGCGTCCAGCTGGTCTTAAGTCGGCTATGCCGTCGAATCGGTAGAATCGTTAACTGACGTCAAGCCTGGATGGCCAAATAATATTGGCCCCCAAGGCGGTCATCCAAGGCAAGCCAGGAGGCGGCCCAGGAGAGTTCGGCCAGGGAGAGCTTTGGCGAGAAGATCCGTTTTAGACCCCTTTTAGCGGCATCGCACCAGGGTCATGAGGGCCATCGAAGTCCCGTATTGTTTGTGGTAATTGTAAAGTGGAAAATCCCACCAACTTCCATCTTGTTCTTGCAAAGACAGGATGATGTTTGCCAGTTGTTCTTGAAAAAAAGGCCTGCGATCTTTTGGTAATTCGTCAACGCACATCGCGGCATAAAAGTGTCCGTAGTAGTAAAAGTATCCTGCCACGTAGAAATCCGAATCATGTGGAACAGGCCGCTTGCGTGCCAGACCAAGCCAACCATTGCGGGCAATCAATCGATTCAGCCAGGTAACGAGCACCTCGTTGGTAACCCGTTTATCACCGTACAAACGAAGTGCCAGATTACAAACTTGCGAGCGGCCCAGACTTCCCCCGGGTCGGTTGATGGGGTGCATCGGGACCATTCGCAGGTATTCCCCGTAGGCATAGCTGAAGTCAGGCTTTTGTTGACGCTTGAGTGAGGCGATTGCCTTGCCAAGTAACTTTTCAGGAAACTCAATTTCAAGCATCTCCCGGGCATCGTGTAAAGCAATCAGTGCGGTGGCCGTCGTGAAACTCATTGGACTTCCAGCCGGTTGCTGCGTTCCAGCAACAAAGTCGTAATAGCTCCAGCCACCGTTGATGAAACTGTAGCGACGCAACATATCGACCTGTCCTGCGGCCAGGTTTCGCAGGCGGTCCTGACGTGCCACATCCCCTTTGGCCTGCCTGTGAAGACGCGCCAGAGCCTGAATCGAGTAAGCGTGGGCCCAGGTGTTATAAATCGCGTCAGGGGTTGCCCGCCGCAGCGTGATTAGCCGCTCACCAAGAGATTTTTCTCCACCATCGATTGCTTTGAGGACTTCCACTTGTAGTTCGCCGGGTAAATGATCGGTGGCCTCGATTAGTGCCCACACGACCAAAGAGGTGACGGCAGTTCGAAAAGCGTCATGAGCACCTGGAGGAGGAGCGTAGATGTTCAAGCCCTTAGTACCTTCGGGACTTCCCCAGGAACCATCGGGACGCTGATCTGCCAGTAAAAAAACGACACCTTGCTTGATGGCGTCATCGATTGCTTCTGGAGACGGGGGGATAATCGGTTTTGGTTGAGGCCCGCGAGTCGCAAGGGGCGAGATTTCCCTGGAGACAGGAGCGTCCGTCTTTTCGGCGCGAGACGGGTCGGCCCACAACACTTCGGGGGTCATCACGGTTAGCAGTCCCAGAACGATGACCAACGTGGGAGAAATCTTCAGTAGGAAAGAATCACTGGTCATCTGCATCGTCTTGCTCATCTTCCAGGGAGACGACATCGCCGACTTCCAGCCCCGCCAAAATTTCGATGTTTTTTCCAGAACGCTGGCCAGTTTTCACGTTTCGCCGCTGGACTCCGGTCGACGCGTCGTCCGGATCCACAACCCATACATATTCTTCCTCTTCGTTCTCTTTGTCGGAATGGATGGCATCCTGGGGGACAACTATCGCATCGGCTTGATCGTACGTGAGTACCTTCACTTTGCACGTCATTCCAGCGACGAGCCACTCGGGTTCGCTTTCAGTCAGGAGTTTCAAATCGATCCAGAATTTGGTACTACTAATTGGCGCCATCGAAAGCGTTTGGACTTCGGCTTCAAGTTGAGGACTTCCCTTGGGTGGAAGTGCGATCTTGGCTGGTTGTCCCGTCTTAACATTGGGTCGATCGGCCTCACCTATATTTCCTGCCACATAAAGTGGGCGTGGTTTGACGATTGTCATCAAGATGGAATTGGGTGTCGCGGATCGATGGGGGCGAAGCTTGCTGATCATCGACGCCATGTTGGACCACTTCCCCCGCGTCGCATGCCCGAAATAGACAATGCCGGAGGCAGGTGCTTTTAATTCCAGGAGTGATTTGTCGCTGACGAGTTTAGCATGCCGGTCGGTAGACTTTTTTCGTTGCTCTCTTAATTTTTCCAATTCGTATCGTGCCCGATTTAGATCCAAGTTTTTCGACATTTCAGCCCGCTCAAAGGCTAATTTGGTGGTTTCAATATCATTTTGGAACTGCGATTCCATTCGCGGTAACATGATCTTTAGCACGCGATCGCGATAAAATTCAGCATCCTCGACATTGAATTTGGCCAGTTCAACTGAGTTGCGTTGACGCTTGAGAATGATTTCTTCTGTTTCTTCGGTAAGATCATCCTCCTCGTACATTTTTTCAAGTTGTTGCAATTCTTCGAGAACGTAATCAAGCTGGAACTTAGAACCCTTTACGCTATAGTCGACTATCTTTTCGAAAAAATCTTGTTCCAGTTTCTTGAAGCGTTCGTAATCTTCTCGGGCACGTTCAGCGTTCTGTTGGGTGTTGGACCACTTGAGATCCAGCATTTTTTCAAGCCGGGGCAATTCTTCCTCCGCACGGCGAATCGCCAGGTCGCTGAGACGGAGTTCCAATTCCAGGGAGTCGATCGCTTCCTGAAGTTTTCGGCCATCGAATCGGATAACGACTTGGCCTTCATGAACTTCCGAACCATGTGGGACGATCTCTTCAATCTTGAATTCCGACCACGCTTCCGGTCGCAGGATGATTTCCGTCGTATTGCGGGCAACGATGGTGCCATTGAAGTTGACTTCTACCTTGAAATGTTCTGCCTTCACCTTGTGGGACTTGCGATTCTTTTTGTTTTTCGTCGGATCCTTGGTCAGGGTTGAAGCCAGCTTTTCTGGTTCTTCCTCCTCCTCTTTTTCCTTGTTGTCCACCTCCTTGCTGGCTTTGTCCTCCGGCTGTGAATCGTTTTCCGTGGCATCGTTGGCACCGGTGTTTTCGGCTTCGTCAGGCGTTTCCGACTCGGCTGTCGATTCTGCGTCGTTGTCTGGCAATTCAGCGTTGTCTGACGATTCTGTTTCGACCTCCACTGGGGCGGTCAGCGCCTCGAGCGAATTGGCCAGTACCGGTGAGCTGAGTCCAACGCCGGCAACACTCATTCCCAGCAGCAGGAGCAGAGGCTTTAAACAAGTTCTCATCGAGGTATCCTTATGGGACTTGCGTGTCGAATCTTGCGGGAAACGGTCAGTTCCCTTAAACGGGCGGCGAGCCCGTATGGGCTGCACTTCTGGGGAAATCCGCGGTGGACTTCCCGGAGGGTCATTCGGAGGTTGAGGCCCAGATCTCCATTTTCTCTTGCCTGGCCTCGGTTTTCAAGGAATTACCGGTTGGGTTATGACCAGATTGGCCAACCCTGGCTTCGGTTAGAGCCGATAGGCTGCGAGTCCCCCACTGATCGCGGCCAGGTCGCCTGGGAATATTATGGAGAGTCAGGCAGATGAAAGTCAGCCAGCCAGAGCTGGCTGGAATGATTTGGCGTTCGGTTGGAGGTCCACATCAGTTGTTTTCCGTCAGGGGAAAAGACCGGGAGAACGTCGGCAGCCGGATGATTTGTGACCCGGATTGGGTTTCCCACTCCCCGGAGTTTGTCGCCATCCATTTCGTAAGCGAGCACCCAGAGGTCGTAGTTGGGTCGCTTGGTGGGATCGCTGTGATCGGCTCCGGTCCAAATAATATAGGGCTGTGTGGGGTGCCAATAGGGGGCCCAATTCACACCATCGATGTTAGTGAGGGCAACGTCATGCTGGCCGTCGGCTCGAATCGCATGGATTTGCAGATAGTCAGGTCGGACACGGTCGGTGCGATAGATGATCCAGTTGCCGTCGGGTGAAAAGAAGGGGCCGCCGTCGTAGCCAGGCTCGTTGGTGATTTGACGGGTATTTTTACCGTCAACGTCCATTATGTAGAGATCAGGATCTCCATCTCGATCGCTGCAGAAAACAATTGTGGTGCCATCCGGAGAATAGGCACATTCTGCATCATAGCCGGGCGTATCGGTTAGCCGTGTAAGCTTCTTGCCCTCGCGATCTGCTACGAAGAGTTCCATGTAAGGATCAAAATCCCATTGGTACCGTCGACGCCGACCTGTGCGACGGTCTTCTTCTTGCTGCTCAAGCGCAGCCACCTCGGTGGCGCGGAGATTGGGGTCAAGATGGCTTGAAGCAAAGAGAATCTTGTTTCCGTCAGGAGAGAAGTAACTGCAAGTCGTTCTGCCATGTCCGGTGCTGATTCGGCGCGGCAAAGCCCCGTCGGTAAGTTGCTGGGAATAAATTTGATAAAAGGGATAGCCTGGAGAAATTGCCTGATAAACGATGGTTTGGCCGTCCGGTGCAAAGTACCCTTCTCCCGCCTTGGAAAATCCCTCAGTGAGCGGACGGATATTTGAAAGATAATTTGCCTCGACAGGCAAATCGTCTGCCTGCGCCTTTGATATCGGATTGCCATACGCCATTGCAGCGGCTGAAAGTATGGTGAGCGTAAGCCGACCGATCGTGAATTTCCGCTTGGCGTTGCTTGCTTGCATATTCGACTAATTTGCGAGAGATAGGAAGAGTTGTACCACAGAGAACTACTTCCATCGTTACGTGGTTCGTGATTTTGACAAGGGGTTTTCGATTTTAACAAGGTGGATTGTGGGAATGGGGGCCATGACGAATCCCGGGATCCTACGGTATGATACCGAGTTCAGCCTATTTCCACTGGAGCTCTTTCCCGGAATCTTGCAGTACCATGGCCAAAATTTATACACGTACCGGCGACACTGGTGATACGGGACTCATCGGGGGTAGCCGTGCCCGCAAAGACAACCTTCGTGTGGCTGCCTATGGAGATGTGGATGAATTGAATGCCGCGATTGGCTTGGCTCGAGCCGAGTTGAGTCAGACACTCCCAGCGGTTGAGGCAATCGATCTTATTCTGGTTCGTTTGCAGCACCAGCTGTTCAACCTTGGTGCTGAACTGGCAACTGCCTCAACCAGTAAGGCAGTTTCGTTTGAGGTTGAAGCTGCCGATGTTGTGTCGCTGGAGAATGATATCGATCACTACAGTGGGGTCCTCAAACCGCTTACCGAGTTCGTTTTACCTGGGGGAAGCAAGTCAGCAGCAGCACTCCATTTGGCCCGCTGTATTTGTCGCCGGGCAGAGCGCAAAATTGTGACCCTTGGCACAGTTGAACCAGTGCGGCCTGAGGTGCTCCGCTATGTGAACCGGCTCAGTGACCTGCTGTTTGTTTTGGCCCGTGCCGCGAACCATGTCTCTGGTGCCGAGGACGTCACTTGGAAAAAGGGTTGAAGGCCGATGTCTGGCGCAGGGAAGCCTTTGCCAACGAGACATTTCTCGTCGAAGGTTGACGAATTGTTTGAGGTGTAATTCGCAGAAGGTCAAGCCATTGCAAAGGCCCAACGATTGATTGGCCTAACTGCACTTTCCGGCGTCTGGAACTGGACCTTTTGGGCCTGTAGATTTCTATTCTAGGACAATGTTCCCACGGCCAGGAGATTTTCGCGAACTTGTTTGTGAGCGTTTGCAATGATCCCAGCGGGTTTTTTAGCAGAGGGTTCTGTGGTTGAGGTCGAGGTCCACCTGATTATTTCCAGCGGTCTGAAAGCAATTATTTGACAAAATGCAATGCCGTATTGGTGGGGAGTTCTTTTGCCACAGGATAGACTTCAGCAGTCACATCGTTGTTTTTGGATCGTATTCGGGGCACGGGTGTGGTCAAGCGACTCACTTCCTGTAAGGGGCGCCGGTTCCGAGTTCGGATCTTCGACTCTGCCGAGGGCAAGGGTATTCATCCCAACGGGGGTGACCAGCCGCGTTTTGCAATCGACCTGATGGCCGACATTGGCCTGTGAGTTAGCCCCACAAGGATTTTCAGAGCATGTTCTTTATTATCTCTTTCCGCCCTGATTTGAGGCGTTTGCTGAGTCGCTCAAATTGAGTACGATGGGACGTGGTTGCTATATAGGTAGGGCCATTGGTTTTGCTGCTCTATTTGCCAATGGATGGTTGGTGGGGTATCTTGACGCCCAGATTGGGCCGTGTGACCCGGTGACTACTGTGACCCTGTGAATCCGGGAGATTCGAGGGGGTCGACATGGACTTTTACGGTGAAGAGAATACTATTTAATCGACACATGATTCCAGCTTGTCACCAAGAGGATTAAGTCCTGAAGAGGTGACCAGCGTAACGCGTAGGCGGCACAGGCTTGCTGTGTTAGTATGTCCTGTGAAACTTTGCATGACTTTTCCCTTCCGCAGCATATTGCCTGTCGGCTGGGATTCTTAAGCAGCTAACTTTTAGGGAGCCAAGGCGATGAAAAAAGTCGAAGCTATTATCCGCCATTTCAAACTTGAAGAAGTGAAGAACGTATTGAGCGAACAGGGAGTGGTTGGCATGACGGTTACCGAAGTTCGTGGGTTTGGGCGTCAGAAGGGCCACACGGAAATGTATCGGGGGACAGAGTACGCGGTTGACTTTGTACCGAAAGTGAAATTAGAGATTGCCATCGATGATGGTCGCCTACAGGCGGTTCTTGATACGGTCGTCAAGTCGGCACAAACCGGTCAAATCGGAGATGGAAAAATATTTGTATCGGACCTATCGGAAACAATTCGTATTCGCACGGGCGAAACAGGTCCTGAGGCGCTTTAGGATTTTGTCCAAAGTATGGCAGGACGCCAAGGTCTCAAGACGCCTTGTGGCGAGTTGGTGTGTTTTAGGCCAGCTAGCTATGTCGTTGTCTTGTGACCTTGATCTTCTCCGTTCGTTTTTTTACCGCGCCGTCAGCGAATTCCTCCCCGACCGGTGATGCTATGGCATCTCGTCTTCGTCCGAGCATCTTGGCCGCAAGGCAGCGGCTTATCGATGGCCGAAAAAAAAATCACGATTTTCACGATCGGGGTGGTACAGGTGTCAAGGTGTGCGCAAGGATGACTGCCCTGGTCGACGCCACAATTGGCGAGATCTATGACGCCGTTCTTGGTGACTTGAAGCCCGACGAGGCAGACCAAATTCGTAATCGAATTGCCTTAGTTGCCCACGGCGGGTATGGAAGAAGGGAACTGGCGCCCTATTCCGACATCGATTTGATGATCTTGCATAGTGGTTCGGCGGACTCTGCGATCACCGACTTCGTCACGCGAATGACCCAGGATATTTACGACACCGGTGAGCAATTGGGGCAAAGTGTCAGAACGTCGCAACAGGCAATTCGATTGGCCCGCCAAGATCCTCTTGTCGGTACATCACTGTTGGAGTCGCGGTTGTTAGTCGGAGCGACTGATCTTCACGACCATTTTGTTGCTGCTTTCAAGAAGATGATTCACCGGCGATCCGCGGCGCAATGCCGGGAATTCATCGAAGCCCGCAAGGATGAACGGCATCACTACGGAGAGTCCGTCTACCTGCTGGAACCCAACATCAAGCGATCACGTGGTGGGTTGCGAGACTTGCATTTGCTTCGCTGGTTATGGTTTGTGAAGTGTGGTGTTGCCGAACCCGATCTTCTGCACAGCATGGGGGTTATTTCGAAGTTTGACTATCGCCGGCTCGTTTCTGCCCGCAATCTGTTGTTGAGAGTGCGGAATGACATGCATTTTCACGCGAAATCGAGTCGTGATATCGTCACTCGACAGGAACAGATTCGTCTCTCGGCCAAGTTAGGCTATCGCGGCACTTCTGGGTTGTTGCCTGCCGAGCAGTTCATGCGAGATTACTTTCACGCTACCCAACACGTATCGTCCCTTGCTCATCGAATCGCCGCGTTGGTTGAGCCGGCGTCGACGGTGTCTCGGGTATTGGAGCCTGTGCTTGGTCGGGTCGTTAATGACGATTATCGAATTGGGATCCGCGAGATTAGCGCAACCAGTCGCGGGCGTAGCAAGCTGAAGTCTCACATTCAGGAAGTGCTGAAACTGGTTGATCTCGCTCGACTTCACCACAAGTGGATTGCGCAAGATACCTGGTACCTGATTTACCGATGCTCTCCCAAGTATTCCCGGGATTTGGATGCCGAAACGATCGATTGCTTTCTGAAGATTATGGAAAATCCAGCGCAGTTGGGAGAGTTGTTGCGACGTCTTCATGCTTTAGGCGTATTGGAGAGAATCATCCCTGAATTTACCCATGCGCGGTGTTTGTTGCAGTTCAATCAATACCACAAATACACGGTCGACGAGCATTGTATTCGGGCAGTTGAGGAAGCAACGCATTTTGCCGAGCGATCCGATTTGCCGGCGAAAGTTTATAACGAACTTTCAGCAAAAAGAACGCTTCATCTGGTGCTTTTGCTCCACGATTTGGGAAAAGGGTTCGAGGAAGACCACAGCGAGGTTGGGGCGAGGGTTGCTCAGAGTAATTCTGCGCGGTTGGATTTGCCTGCTGACGAAGCAGAGACGATTGCTTTTCTTGTCCTCAAGCACCTACGGATGTCCCATATAGCATTCCGTCGAGACACGAGTCAACAAGGACTTATTGAGAGTTTTGCCAAGGAGGTCCAAACTCCAGAGCGACTGACCATGCTTTACCTGCTGAGTTGTGCGGATCTTTCCGCAGTGGGGCCTGACGTGTTCAACGACTGGAAGGCTGGAGTTCTTGATGACTTGTACCTCCGTACAATGCAGGTTCTGCAACCTGAACCACAGAGAGCTTCTCGCAATCATCGAAGTGCAATTCGCGAGACCGTACTCGATGAATTTGCTGGAGTTGAGGCAGACGTAGAATGGTTTGAGCGCCAGTTTGACGCGTTGCCAGAAAGCTATGTTGCTGGCCGTCCGGCGCACAAAGTTTTCGAAACGCTTCGGCGTTTGCATGGTTTGAAACCGCGGGCAGGCTGTGCCTGGGGTCACTACGATGCGCCAACCAATACCATTGAGTTCACTGCCGGTGTCGATCAAGGCAGTGGCCGCGGAATTTTTTCGAGCATGGCTGGCATTTTTACAAGTCGTGAAATTGAGATCCTTGCTGCCGAAACAGCAACGCTTGCAGACGGTTTGCTTTTGCAACGGTACACCGTGCATGATACCGAATCAACGGGATCTCCCTCCGAAGGCCGTTTGCAGGAAATTAGTGATGCATTGGTCAACGCGATCGATTCTCGCGACCCACCCGTTTTTCGTTCAATTTTTGGTCGCCAACAGCGCGAGGTCGAAGCCGCACTCGCGAATCTTCCTCAAGAAGTACGTATTGACAATAACCTTTCAGAGGACTGCACGATCATCGAAGTGTTTACCGTTGACCGGCGTGGGTTGCTTTATGAAATGGCCCGTACATTGCACAATCTCCGGTTCATTATCAAGTTTGCCAAGATTGGTACCTATTTGGATCAGGTGGTCGATGTTTTTTATGTCACCGAGCGAAATGGGATGAAACCCCTTGAGGATGCCCGCATTGAAGAGATTCGTGTTCACCTGGACAAAATCATTAACACGACCGACTGATTCGACTGCTTTGTGCGAATGGCCCCAAAATGTAGAGCCTCCATCATGTTCGGATTCGGCCCATTCACGTTTGGGGGAGAGTGATCATGCCGGTTTGGGCTGGCCAGGCCTGGAATCGGGGTGTGGAGATTTGGCGAATCGCCTTATGGCCTCCAGTGGTACAGGCCACTTGCAGGATTTTATTCCGAGGAACCGGTGGGCGTTTCGTACTCAAACTCTTTCCATTTCATGGCCCGCCGGAAAGGCTCAATCCGAAGCATCACTTCGCCTTTCTGAAAGATTCGAACGGTGCCGTTCGATGCGCTGACGGTAACGGCGATTGCGCTGGTCGAGTGTGTGATTTCGGCAGCAGCCCAATGCCGCGAGCCAAGTCCCTTCGAAAGAGAGATGTTGGACGATCCAGAAGCCGAGATGTGCTGCGCTGCGGCGATGATCGTAGCATCCGCCGATACGACAAATGCACCGTCCATCTGGGCGATTTCTTTTACGCCTTCACGAACTTTGGTGTCATTCAGGCTTCTTTCCACTCGATTGTATCCGCGCATCGGATCAAACCCCATCGAGTGACAGTTGGCGAGTACTTTGCGATGGTCCCCAACGGTGAAAAGGGTACCGACCGGCTTGCCTTCGCGACCCTCGCGGCCAATTTGTACCGCCAGATCGACGACAGTTTTCAGTGTGCTGATTGGAACCCGTGTTTCCAACTGGCGGAGGTCGCGAACCGTTAGCTGTCCGAGGTGCTCGCCGAGACGAATGATACTGAGCGAATCAATAGCCCGGTCTTCAAAACCGCTATAGACCGCAACCACGGATGCTGCCGCAGGGAGGAGTTCATCGGCGACTCCCTCCAGCAGCGCTTGAGTCAAGCGTTCGTAAACAGGAGCATCCGAAGACATGTTGAGTTGAATCGTGTCGAAGTCTTCTTCACTCGACCCATACAAAGTTTCTTCCGAATCGCCTGCCAACAAAACCGTATATCCCTTGGTGGCCCTTCGGAGCTGGCGCCAGTCCGTGAGTTTCTCCATAAGGAACAAGATCGCATCGGCATTGTGCAGATCTGCTAGATGGCATGCCTGGTCGCAAAATGCTTTTAGTTGGTTGCTAAATTTTTTCGATGTGGCCATGGTACTCGGTCCCTTGAACTGGAGGACGCCCAGCAGGCATCCCCAGGCCTTTAGAATCACTGCCACCGACTGGCGGTTAGGTTGCCACCGACTGGCGGTTAGGTTGCCACCGACTGGCGGTTAGGTTGCCACCGACTGGCGGTTAGGTTGCCACCGACTGGCGGTTAGGTTGCCACCGACTGGCGGTTAGGTTGCCACCGACTGGCGGTTAGGTTGTAAGTTGCCGGTTCAAAATTCGCCTTGAAGTCGACAACGGTATGATGTGGATCGGGTAGCAACCCACATCACAAAGAAAGAGGGGGCACAGCGAAACTCCCTTAATCGTAATCGACCAGGGGAGTTGACGACAATAGGGACGTTGGCCAAAGTTGGACCCGCGGCAAATCGAATGGTCCCGGAGAACGTCAAACGGGTCGAACCGGGCACCGGATTCTGCCGAACTCTTTCGGGTAGAAATGCAGTCTAGCGACGTGTTTTACGGTTACTGTAGGTACCCTTTGCATTGCCGAAGGTGGTCCTTGGCCGCTGGTTTCGTTTTCGTTTAGCGACGGGAGTTGGTTTCGCTTTCTCAAATGCGTCGTGTATCTGAAAAACGCGTTCGTCGTACAGCACCAAGGCGTGTATGGCATGACTCAACGGGCCAACTTCCCAGTCATGGCTATAGTCGCGGGCCATCAGGGTTGCAAGATAATCGACAGCACGGACTATTCTAGACGGATAGAGTTCTTCTTCGTCGAGCGTGTACATTAGCCATTCCAGGATGTGCCCGGAGGTCTTGATGCGACGATTTTTGTCTTCGTCGTTGCCAGCGCCGCGAAACCATTCAGTGCTGAAACTACCATCGGAGTTTTGGAACTGCAGGGCATATCGCTCATACTTATCGATAAATTCCTTGGCACGGAGATACTCGCCATCGATTGGCTCGTTACGCATTTGCCGCGTGCGGACCGCCAGGCTTAACCCACCAAGGCGATGGGTGCCACCACAGGGTGCCCCACGGACGGGTTGTTTAAGTTCCTCGCGAATTAATCGTGGAATATCCCACTTTGATCCTCGTTCGTTGAGCCAAACCACATCGGAAGGGCAGTAGTGCATCAGGCTGATCAGCTTGAAAGAAAGCTCTTCACCTGCATGGCACGTTTTCTTCTCTGCAGCAATCAAGTCATCCACCAAGAATTGCTGGTTGTTTACACGAATCGGGTAATTCTCGGTAACACGGCATTGGGCCAGCATCGCTAGGAATTGTCCGTAGTGTCCCTGCAACCCCACTCCCCAACGGGCCCGCAACTCGTTGTCATTGTTTACATAAAGAAGTGTTTTGTTTTTGCATGTCCGGTTGTAACAAAGCCAACCAACCGCAGTAATGGGCCGGCCACGGGGACCATCCTGTAATATCCGACTGTGAACCCCGTAGGCTAGCATCCCGTGCATAATTTCCCACGGATCATGATCACGGCTATTGAGTGGGCGTTTGTAGTACATTTTCAGTACATGCCGAACTTTGTTCTGTACCTGTTTTTGATACCGCGTGAGCGGGATTGTTGGCCGCGCGATTGCAAACCTGGGGCTGGGCTCTTTGGCTTGCCGCTGTGGATTCGTGAGCGTGGAAGCGACTGCGGATTGGGAAGATGAAGTTGTTTGTCCCTCGGCGAAGGTTATGCGCCCTGGTTGCACTGGAGATCTTTTGGGTTCTGGCGTGACGGATCGAGGGGGTCGAGAATCGCTTGTATTTGTTGGCTTACCCCTGTTTTGAGGAGTCGTGTCGGGTGCCGATGAAGATAGGGCCCGAATACTGGTGGCTGCTCCGTTTGATATCTTTAACGCTTTGGTCTCAGTGTTTAGCGCTTTGGTCTCAGTGTTTAGCGCTTTGGTCTCAGTGTTTAGCGATTCGGTCTCAGTGTTTAGCGATTCGGTCTCAGTGTTTAGCGATTCGGTCTCAGTGTTTAGCGATTCGGTCTCAGTGTTTTGGTGTTGAGGACGAGACCGGAATTGGAGATTTTTGGCAGGTTGCATTTTCGACCGGGCGGCCGCCGATTCAGTTTGCCATTTTGTCGTGCCGGGCTGTTTCGCGAGATCCCGCAGCTCAAAGTCCGAAAGAGCAGAGCGGTCCCATTCTACGGAGGTAGACCTTGGGTAGATTTCAGTGCGGGTTGGCTTCCAAGTTGGGTTGCGGGTAACGCGAATGCTCGAGTTGCCCGGCAGTTCCCTAGAAGGCGGAGTTTTGATCAAGGGTTCTTTGGCACCCAGCAAGTTCTTGATCGATTCGTCACCGGTGAATTTACCTGGTTGAATTTCACTCGTCAGCGTTGGAGACGAACTGACAGACCAGTTCGTCGTCGTGATGTTGGTTGCAGGGGCCACATGGCTCGAGATTGTAAGCCAGCAGCCAAGCACGGCGATCCAGATAGCACGCCACAGGGTATGCAAATCTTTTTTGCCGCGGGAGAATTCTTTGGGACCACATCGCGTTCTGGACGGTGTGGATGGTTCTGTCTGCCTGCTATCAGTCAACATGGTGAGTCGTTTGCCTGGCCTGCTTTACGGTACGATCCGAACGCACGGCCAGCACAGGAACAAAATTAACCTTTGTCCGGGTGACCCGCGAAAAACACATCCGGAAGAATCGGAGTGTCTCCTCTAGACTGGATATCGGGTGACGGCGGCCAAAAAATCAAAAGAATCAAGCGGTCTCGACTGCAAACCAACTAACTCGGGCCAATTCAGGTAGGTTTCACCTGACAAGTTGGTGTCAGAGATCGAAAAATGGGTGACCTAACAGAGCGTCAACACCCCAGATCCACTATTTTCGCAGCCCGTTAGAATGGGTTAACTTTGCGAATTTTTTCAGCGAGGGAAACAGGCCGTTCTCGGATTGCCGGGTCCTCGCCGTTGGCATATTGCTGCCAGGCCCGCACATCGCCTCCAAAATCTTCTCCGGATACGGATTTGAGTGATTCGACCGCTACGAACTGCAAAGCAGGGTCGCGATCTTCCAGGGCAATGGACAAGGCCTGAATCGAATCGGGTGTCTTAATGCCTCCCAGGGCCTCGGCTGCAGCAAGCCGAACGTCCTGATCCTTCTCTCCACGAAGGGTTTTTTCAAGGTTTTTCACTGCCCCGGGATCTCCTTGGATTCCCAACCCCTGGCAGCTAGCGATCCGGACTGCCGATTCTTCATCGTCCAAGCCTGCTTGGAGAACTTGTTGTGCTAGTGGTGTCCGAAAATTGGCAATGGTTTCAATGATGATCTCGCGCACGAATGGGTCGGGCTCGATTTGGATCTGGCGGGCTAGCTGATTGGTAATTTTGCGCTGATCTTCAGAGTCGGTTCCGGTCGAACGAGAGGAGAATTCACGTATCGCATCGATTCGCATCTGCGGCGTGCGATAGGTGGAGTGGTCAACCGATACCAAAGGCCAGAACTTGGCCCACGACGGGACCGTTGTACATCCGCCTCCTGCAGAGAGACAGGCTATTGCAAGTGCGGATCGCAAAGTGGCCGATCGTTTGGACATAGCTCGTGTACTGCAAGAGTTCCCCGTAGGCCTGTTTCCGGGGGTGGATCGACCGTTTCAGCAACGATCTCCCGGAAAAACAGGGGGGACTGTATCAGACCACCACCGCAAAGACCATCCCGGATAGGCGATGTAAATCGTGTTTGTTTTGGTTGCGGCAGAAAAAATTTGCTTCACTGGGTTGCTAGCATCACCGGAGCGATTTGCGACAGGCCGTTTACCGCTGCTTGAAGAGAGGCAAACGCTTGCGATCCAGAGGAGATTCGTGAGACTGGAGAAAGTCGGCCGTATCAGCCAAGGAAATTATTGTTGGAGAAATTTGCCGCATGACGGGCACTTTGCAAACCACATTGGTATCGCCTCACCACATCGGGAGCACTTGACTCGATGGCGAATCACCGAAGATCCCAGCAGGCCTTTCTTGGTGTCGCTCAATTCTTCCTGGGGGTGGTCAAACACGGAAGAATCTGATCCCGCCACAGGGTGTTCGGCCCGGTGTTGGTCAACAATAGCCTGACGATAAGCGTGATTCGTTTCTGTAGCCGACAATACGTCGGGGACTTGGACAACGACTTGTCCCTCGCAGTGGGGACACAGGCCTTTTAGGCCGGCGTATTTATCCTTCACACGGAAGGCATGCCCATTTGGGCATCCGACTTGAATTCCCATGATCAGTCGCTTCCTTCAGCCAGTTTGAACTTTGCCAATAGCGGCGACGACAGTCAGGCCAAGAACTTGCCGAAAGCAAGCCGCCTGGAACAGCCGGCACGATGCCACTTTTGGGTGCCTCAGAACTCTGTTGCCGAAGTGTTGATGATCAATTCTATCGGGTCAGGTTAATCCCGGCGAAAGTTTTTATCCCACCGATGCCGAAGTCGCGAATCGACTTGAGAGACGCATTTCCATCAAGCCAACTTTCCATCAAGCCAACTTTCCATCAAGCCAACTTTCCATCAAGCCAACCATGGATGCCAACCCGGTTGAAGGTTTTGGCTGGCATTTGACAAACGACCGAACGTAGTTGGGGCACGAGATAAGCAGACATCTGGGAAACTACCCGAACAAAACCCGTCGCTGCACTTTAGTTTAGTGTAGTATGGCGGATCTTGAAACAGAATTCTTTGTAAGGTATCGAAAAATTTGTGTCAGAGTGACTGACGATGGAAGTCCTAATTTCCCTCAGTTTCCGAAATCCCGTCTGACTGCGTAGACTACCAGAGATGGTTCCCTCCTTGTCGTTGATCGGTCGTATGATTGGCCTGGCGGTATTGGCTGGGCTGTTGTTGTTGGTGTTGCGTTGGGGGGACCCCCGTCTGGCTGGTTTGTTGGCGAACACAGGCTGGCTGGTATGTGGTGCGTGTGCCATAGCGATTCCTGTGGGAACTTTTTGTGCTGTGGCGATCGTCAAAACGAATTTGCCTGGTCGGTATGTTGCCGCGTTGCTGCTAGCTTCTGTAGTCTTCGTGCCGCTTTTTGTACAAGCTGCGGCCTGGGATTCCGGCTTTGGAATGCAGGGGTGGTATACACTGGCAACCAACCCGCGGCTCGCAGCAGCGCCACTTTTGGTAGGGTGGCCGGCGGCAATATGGGTCCATGGGTTGGCCGCAGTTCCCTGGGTCGCCCTCATTGTCGGTGTCAGTCTCCGGAACGTTGAACCTGCATTGGAAGAAGATGCGGTACTTCTCGCCCCACCTGGTACAGTGCTGTGGAAGGTGTCGACTCGACGGTGCTTTATGGCGATGGTGGTTGCTGGATTGTGGGTGGCCGTTGTTTGTACGGCTGAAATATCAGTAACCGACTTGTTTCAGGTGCGCACTTTTGCCGAGGAGGTTTACACGCAATCGACACTCGGTACTCTCGATCTTCCCGGCGATAACGATTCCGTTGATCAGGCCGGTTTTGGCGCGGTGGGGTTGATCATGGGATTGGTACTGACTGCGGTTTTCGCGGTCGCATTGCTCCTCGTGGCGATGGGGTTGTGGCTTGAGGTAAGCGAACCGCCAACCCGCCCAGGATGGGTAGCCCGATTCGGGAAAATGCGTTGGCTAGTGGGGTTGGTGCTGTGGGTCTTGCTGACCGTCCTTGTCGGTGTGCCCTTGGCGAGCCTTGTCTACAAAGCAGGGGTGTCTGTTTCTTCAACCGAAAATGGGCGTGAGCGAAGCTGGTCGGTAAGCAAGGCTATGACCTTGGTAGCCAGAGCCCCCTGGGAGCAGCGCCGCGAGCTCTTGCAAACGACAAGAATCGCTGCCGCCGCCGCGACCGGGGCCGTACTGGTCGGTTTTTGCCTTGCGTGGTCGTTGCGGCGCAACCGGCGCGTGGGCTGGATCCGTTTGGGGCTGATCGGGTTTTGTTTGACGATTCCAGGACCCCTTTTGGGCTTACTGGTTATTCGCTTGATGAATCAACCTCCTGATTCGTGGTTGGCACCATTGGCCTGGTTGTACGACAAGACTCTTTTTGCCCCCTGGCTGGTTCAGGCTGTGCGGTCCTTGCCTGTTGCCACACTCCTTCTTTGGCCTGCCCTGGCCAGCATACCGCAGAGTTTGCTCGACAGTGCTGCGACTGCGGGTGCTGGCCCGTTATCCCGCCTGTGGTTCATCGTTTTACCGACTCGCTGGTATGCGCTGCTTGCTGCCTGGATACTGGCTTTTGCCGTGGCTGCCGGAGAATTGGGGGCGACGATTCTTGTCATTCCGCCAGGTCCAACGACCATCTCGATTCGAATCTTTTCACTTTCCCATTACGGGATTGAAGACCGGTTGGCATCAATCTGTCTGGTGATCATGGGAATCATTTCCGTCATGACCGTGGTTGCTGCCACGTTACTGGGCTGGATACGTCGTCAATAGTGGCTAGCGAGACCACTTTTTTCCAAGGGAAACCTTTTCTGTTATCACAGGGCTTGTCATTTGCAGTTTGATTTCCGATAGAATGTGTCGTGGAGAGGATCGCTGACTGGAAAAATGATCGACATGATGAACAAGAAGCAGGCACGAATGTCTCACCTGCCGTCGTCAACTCAGATGGATGGTCTCTATTGGGTTTTGCCGTCCTTATTGGTTCTCGCGATGCTCACGATTGGTGGATGTGGCGGTTGTCGATCTGACAATCCGCAGTCCAAGGCGGAGAAAGAGGAAGTAGAGAAAGAAAAAGAGGAAGAGAAGAAAGAAAAATTTGAAACCAGTCCCCTCCGATTCTTACCCAGTGGTTCATTCTTCAACCAGGACAGCTTGGACGATGTGCTTCCAATGTCGTTGTTTGTCAAACCGGGGCATTGGGTAGCTTCGTCGCAGGAAATCACGGTCAATCATTTTAACTTTACTGGTCGGGTTGCGTTACACATCACCGATCAAAAACAGCGAGATATTCCTGTGCAGGGGACACAGTTCGTATTGCGCAGCG
This sequence comes from Lacipirellulaceae bacterium, assembly GCA_965243695.1. Lineage (GTDB taxonomy): Bacteria > Planctomycetota > Planctomycetia > Pirellulales > Lacipirellulaceae > JAKVCB01. The sequence goes on from CBDEWC010000014.1 coordinate 781,514, forward strand.
AACGCCCTGTGGTTCTTGCGAAGGAGCGTCCCAAGAACATTGAGTCCCTGCTGTTCGTGCCAGCGGTTGACAAAAAAATGCGCGTCTACAATGAATTACACGAACGTCGTTCAGGCGTAACGGCAGATGAACAGTGGTATGGTTTGAATATAATGCCACTCTACCAGTACAACTTTGTTGTGCTTGCCACCGAGCCGGAGCGATACAGTTTTTTGAAATTTCTCGACTCGGTACGAGTTCCCTTTGGAGGATTTAGCGAACATGACGTTCCCGAAAATACGACCGTCTACCGGGTACTGTTACCTAATATTTCGGAGCGAATTCCGTTGCCCGAGAATTCGCTTGCCTGGACAAGCATGGCCTATATCCTGTGGGACGAAGTTAATCCGGAGTTGTTTACTCCTGATCAGCAGACAGCATTGTTGGACTGGCTTGCGTGGGGTGGCCAAATCCTGATGAACGGGCCTGACTCGCTTGACTTGCTGGCCGGGAGCTTTCTCGAGCCCTATTTGCCGGCAATTTCGGTTGGTTCCCGTAATATTGATGCGGGGGACCTCGCCGAGTTGAGCCAGGGTTGGACAATTCCATCAGGCAAGATATTTGGGAAACCGCTCATCCCTAAACGCCCCTGGTCGGGCGTAGCCCTGGAAATCGATAAAAAGGCCACGCCGCTTCCCTCGACCGGTCAACTGCTGGTGGAGCGTGATACGGGTCGAGGACGGATTGTTGTTTCAGCAATGCAGCTATCGGAAAAAGAGCTCATCGACTGGGCGCCACATTTCAGTGGGTGGTTCAATGCGTGCTTGCTGCGCCGGCCTCCCCGCAAGTTTGTGCAGGGTGCCTTTGCGATTGACGATGATCCCGACTCAGCCAATTTGGTCTGGGCTGACCGGGACAAGCAGGATCGACGACTTGATGCACGGCTCACGACTGGGTTGCGATACTTTACTCGCGACACGGGAGTCGACACAAATTTCCAGGAGGTATCCCCTAATAAGTTTGGGATGATTCCACCAGCTGGGTCCAAAGAATTGGCCAAGCAGTATTTCCCAGGAGGAATTGGAGGATGGAATGACGCCAGTGCGCCCGCCAATGCGGCCCGTGAAGTCCTTCGTGAGGCCGCAGGCGTTGAAGTGCCGCGGGCATCGTTTGTGGTGCTATGCGTGGCAGTTTACCTGGTCATTTTAGTGCCGCTGAATTGGTTGTTTTTTCGGGCGATTGGTCACGTCGAATGGGCCTGGGTAGTTGCTCCTCTGATCGCGGTCGGGGCGACGTTTGGTGTGGTTCACTTTGCGCGACTTGATATTGGCTTTGTTCGTGCCCAAACAGAAGTGGCTATCCTCGAATTGCAACCTGCATATTCGCGGGGGCATTTGACCCGGTTTACGGCACTCTATACGTCACTGGCAACAACTTACGATATCGAGTTTGATCATCCTACTACCCTTGCTGCCCCATTTCCCGCCCGGGATGATTTTGCAATGCTACGCAGGTCGATCGTGAATTTTGAGAAGTACGATACGGTACGGCTTTCCGGATTGCGGGTCGACTCGAATTCAACGAATGTTGTGCATAGCGAACAGATGTTTGTTATGGACGCGCCGATCCAACTGGGTGTTTCGTCGCGCGGGCATCAACAAATAGAGAATCGTTCACAGCTTGATTTGAAGGAAGTTGGTGTCATCCGTCGCAGGGATCAGCCGCCCGGACCAGCCGGAAAAATCTACTTGGAAGGATGCTGGATTGGCAATCTGGATTCCCGTGAGTCGCAGTCGATCAGCTTTGTCCCACTGGAAGTTGCTGGCAGTCAGATTCCTTTTGCTGCGGAACGCCAAAATGAAACCCGTTTGTCGGGAGAGGGGCTGAACATCGACGCGATGATGCGATCTGCCTGCAATCCCAGGCAGATCGCACCGGGTGAAACACGATTGGTAGGAAGGGTTGACGAGATCATGTCAGGCGAGAAAGTTTTTCCCGCGGCCTCTCAACAACAAGGTTCGACATTGGTCTTGGCCCATCTGGAATATGGGCCCCGCCTGGCCCCGCGCCGGGATCTTAACGTGGTTCGTAATGTGCAATAAACCATTAAAACTAAACTCGTTTTCATACAGACCCTATGATTGAACTCAAAAACTTCAGTAAGACATACGGCGATTTTGTTGCGGTCGATGATTTGAGCTTTAAGATCGAAGAGGGCGAAATATTTGGTTTCATCGGCCCCAATGGGGCCGGTAAGAGCACAACAATCCGGTTCCTGGCGACATTGCTTAAGCCAACCGCCGGTGAAGGGATCGTTAACGGCCACTACGTTTCACGTGATCCCATTGGCGTGCGCAAAAGCGTGGGGTATATGCCAGACAGTTTTGGGGTGTATGACGGCATGAAAGTATGGGAGTTCCTTGACTTTTTTGCGGTTGCCTATCAGATCCCCCGAACTCGCCGCAAAGGGGTCCTTTCCGATGTCCTGGAACTGTTAGACCTGACTCACAAACGGGATGCTTTTGTGAACGGATTATCTCGCGGCATGAAGCAAAGACTTTGCCTGGCGAAAACATTGGTTCACGATCCCCCTGTGCTTATTCTGGACGAGCCAGCCAGCGGACTCGATCCGCGTGCCCGTTTGGAAGTCAAGGCCTTGCTCAAAGAACTCCGCCAGATGGGAAAGACAATCCTCATTTCCAGTCATATTCTCACCGAACTGGCCGATTGTTGTACGTCAATTGGGATCATTGAACGGGGGAAAATGTTGTTGCATGGGACGATTGATCAAGTCTATCAGCAGATTCAGCAGAATCGCCAGATCATGGTGAAATTTTCAGGAGATCCCAGTCCGGGAGTTAGTTTGATACGCAGTGACCCCAATGTTCGGAATGTGCAACTCGATACCCGGCACTGGATGGTGGAACTTGCTGGCGATGATCGTGATGTAGAGCGGTTGCTTCAGCAACTGGTCACCGCCCAATGCGGGTTGCTTTCCTTTGCAGAACAGGAACCGACTTTAGAAGATGTTTTCATGATGGTCACTAAGGGGTTGGTGACGTAGTGTCGTCTCCCTCAGTTGTTGCGGTCGTATCATTCGCTTTGACGGTTGCTGCCATGCCAGACCCTAGACCTGCTCTCTCAAGCGGGTTGCTTTGAAGCCAACGGTTGGTGTGACAACTGTGGAGAGTTTGGCGGGTTCTCTTAAGGGAGGCCGCGCTTCAGGCATTAAGCTTTACACGGGCATCGTTGGCTACATGGACCCACACGTGAACGTGGGGAGCACCGCGATAGTGCCACACGAACGAAGGACCTTCCAGGCGCCAGCAGTCCCATACCCGGTCGTTACCCAGGTCGTGTTCGGCGTAATAGGCCATGTGGCACGCATCAAGGCCACCTTGTGCCCTCAGGCAGGCGACCACTTCGTCCTGGTCAGATTGCCGATAGGGTTCGAGGAGTGTTTGTAGTGTCTCTTGGACAAGTTGTTTTTGATCGGCAGAAAGTTCGGCAATGGGAAGGCCCTGAAATTTACCGTTGGGGCCACGAAATCCAACTTTCGATTCGTGTGGCATACCTCTGTCGACACGTGCTTGTGCGCGTTGCTTGCCATCGAGGGCATCGTAAAGCAAGTTGGCCGAAAGCGCCTGAGGCCAAAACACATTGCCGGGATGGTCGGGACCTTCATTAAAGCCATCAGCCGCATGACCGTAGAAAATTGGGCCACCAAAGGCAACGTGTTTTGCTGAGTTTCCATCACAACGCGTAGTCATGTGACGCCCGGTCAAGACAAACTCAAACTCGGCACGACCTGGTTCTCCAAAGATGGCAATACTGTTGGTTTCTCCAAACCCGCCACTGTCGTCGTCGAGTTGCTTGTCGATCTTGGCGTGCCAGTCGGGTTGGTAAATTCCCTCGAAAATCTCGCGGATCATTGCCTGTTGGTCGTCGCTGAAGAATTTGCTGTTGATGTAGTGTTTAGTAACGTCCCAGTTGTTCGCAACACGGGTACGCAACAGCTTGCGTTTCGGATCTTGATAGTTCCAGTCAAAACATACGGCTTCGCGCTGCCCAGGAGAGAAGGAATCGTAAAGTGTTTTCACCAGCGACTCGGGCGTGTTTGCGTGGGGATCGGGTTGTTTGGGAGTCGCCCAGACTTTACCGGATGGCAAGGTGAGTGAAGCACCTGTGCCAAGCATGACACCGCCAGCGGTTTTGAGAAAGTTGCGCCGGGGAATTGAACTGAAGTGTGGACTCATGTTTAGTAACTCCGGTGAGGTGAGCTTGCCGTCATTAGAACATGATTTTCGAATTGTGGCAAAGCGGGTCCGACCATCTTTTAGCGACGAGTGGTTTTGAGCTGGCAACAGGGGCAAAAAAAGGTTGCTCTTTGAGACTGGACTACCCGGACAATTTCGCCTTTGTTGCAGGTGGGGCATGGTTTGCCAGCTCGCGCGTAAACACGGTGATGATTTTGATAACTCCCCTGTTTGTTTAAGGCATTGCGATAAGTACCGTCGCTTAACGTGGATCCCTCATGCCGAATTGCTTCTTCCAGAACCTCGTGCGTTGCATCGGCAAGTTTTTCCCACTGCGTTTTTTTTAGGAGGTCACAACGACGTTCCGGATGGATGCCTGCCACATGCAGGATTTCTGCAGCGTAGAGGTTGCCGATGCCAGCAACCACGCGTTGATCGAGCAGTGCCACTTTAATAGCTCGTTTGCTCCTGTTGAGCTGCTGGCGATAGTCGCTAGCTGTTACCGAGAGGGCATCGGGACCAAGATTTGTGGGACCAAACAGTTCAAAGAACCTGGTCGCTGACAAAAGCCGCACGTTGCCCAAGCCACGGCGATCCCAATAATAGAGTTCGTTTACGGGAGTACCCGACAGGTCGAGTCGCCAGCGAAGATAGGCCTGGCTTGGTGGGGTGGTTACCAGTACCAGCCCTGTCATTCGTGGTTCTACGACGATAGCGGAATCGGAATCGAGCCAGATAACCACACGTTTGCCCACCCGGGCGACCTCTCGAACGGTGGTTCCCGAGACCAGGCGGCGAAATCGGTCGATTCTAGGGGTTATCAGAATCGGTTTTTGACGACAAGCAGTGCGGGTGGCATTGACGATCTGCCGGCCTACAATCCCCTGGATCCCGCGACACATGGTTTCGACTTCGGGTAATTCAGGCATCGTGGGGCGCCCTCAGGAGGATGTATGGGTGGTCGGAAGAGAGAGCCCGGCTGCCTGGCAGTCGTGATCGCAGTTGCCATAGCCGCGTTGTCACAGCCGCAGGGCGGGGGCAGTGGGCTTGCCGGCCAACAGGTTGCCGGTCATTCTACTGACCCTTTTCGCAAACAGCCACCACCGTTGGCATGATGCACTTGCGTCTTCGTGCCGGGCAGTTGAGAATTCAGGTAGAAAGCTTTGCAGGAAGAAAACATGACCAACACATCGACAACTGCCGCAAGTCAGGTTCCCGACGATGCGGGCCGTTTTGGGTCTTTTGGAGGCCGATACGTACCCGAGACGCTTATACGCGCTTTGGATGAACTAGCCGTCCAATATGAAGCGACCCGCAAAGACAAGTCTTTTCAGCAGGAATTGACTTCCTTGCTGAAGCATTATGTTGGTCGTCCGTCGCCGCTCTACCTTGCCAGGCGGATGACTGAACGTGTCGGTGGGGCAAAGATCTGGTTGAAACGGGAAGATCTTAATCACACCGGCGCACACAAGATCAATAACACGCTTGGGCAGGCGCTGATGACGTTGCGAATGGGCAAGCAGCGTGTTATTGCTGAGACAGGTGCCGGTCAGCATGGAGTTGCGACAGCCACAGCTTGTGCCCACTTTGGCTTGCCATGTATCGTTTACATGGGTGAAGAAGACATTCGCCGGCAAGCTCCCAACGTGTTCAGCATGAAACTTCTGGGTGCCGAAGTAAGACCGGTCACCAGTGGAAGTCGCACGCTTCGCGATGCGATCAACGAGGCAATGCGCGATTGGATGTCGAGTGTTGATTCGACCCACTACATTCTTGGATCGGTCGTCGGGCCACATCCTTTTCCCAGAATCGTACGGGATTTTCAATCGGTGATCGGTTGCGAGACGATCGAACAATCCCGTGCCCAGTTGGGGAGGTTGCCTGATATCGTGGTGGCATGTGTTGGTGGTGGCAGCAACGCGGCAGGCATGTTTTATCCGTTTGTAGAGCATCGAGAAGTTCAACTCATTGGTGTCGAAGCAGGTGGGCGCAGCGAACAGGCTGGTGATCATGCATCGCCACTCAGCTATGGGCAACCGGGAGTCTTACACGGAAGTTACAGCTATGTGATGCAGGATGACGATGGACAGACATGCGACGTACATTCCATGTCTGCAGGGTTGGATTATCCTGGTGTTGGCCCTGAACACAGTTACTGGAAGGATTCGGGTCGTGTTGTGTATGGTAACGTGCGTGACAATGATGCACTGTCCGCTTTCGACACCCTGGCACACGATGAAGGCATCCTGGCAGCCCTGGAAAGTTCTCATGCTGTGGCCCGTGCCATCGAATTAGCGGCGGGGCGATCTCGCGAAGAAAACATCGTTGTTTGCCTCTCTGGCCGTGGGGACAAGGATGCTGCCGAGATCGCTCGGCTTAAGGACCAATCTGCTTAGCCATTAGCCACCTAACCAATTTTTGTATGTCGACAATAGACGAACTTTTCACGAACCTTCGTGCCGCAGGTCGCAAAGCCCTGATGCCGTTTATCACAGCCGGTGACCCCGATGTGGAATTTTCGGCAAGTCTTCTTGCCGAACTTGTCAGGCAGGGATGTCATCTGTGTGAGGTTGGAATTCCCTACAGCGATCCGATTGCCGATGGACCTGTCATTCAAGCTTCTTACACGCGAGCTCTGGATAATCGCGTACGGCTTGAGCAGATTCTTGAGATGCTTGCCGGTGTGACTCCAAAGTTAAACGCGCCGGTTGTTACAATGACAAGTTATGCCATTATCTCTCGGCAGGATGAGGAGCGGTACGTCGATTCCATAGCCGAAGCTGGTATCGCTGGAATTATTGCTCCCGATTTGCCAGTGGAGGAGTCGGCACCTCTGGCAAAAATTTGTGCGACACGCGACATCAGTCTCATTCAACTCGTGACCCCCACTACTCCACGAGAACGGACATTGAGAATTGCCGAGACATCGACCGGGTTTCTTTACTATGTTTCGGTGACGGGAATTACCGGAGAACGAACAGAACTACCGGCAGAACTTATCGACAATGTCGCCTGGCTTCGCGAGCAGACCTCCCTGCCAATTTGCATTGGATTTGGCATCAGCGATCCAGAACATGTGCGAATGTTGGCACCCGTTGCCGATGGATTAATTGTGGGTTCAGCCATTGTGCGTCGTATTGCCGCTGGTCGGGACAATCCGCGAGAGGCGGTCCTGAAGGACATTGGCAATTATGTATCGACATTGCTCAGTGAGCTGTCGGTCGCTTGAGCGGTTTCTGAAGCCTATTCTGAGGCTTGTTTTAAGCGGGCTACAACCAGACTTTGCGTCGATGCCAAATATTTGACGTCTTGCTTGGCGTCAAGTTATAATAGATAGGGTTGAGCTCCTCTGGCAGTGTGATTCTGGTAGTGATTCATGCCGAATGCCTGCCGAAGCCAACCCACATTACGTTTGCCTTTGGCGGTGGGTTGCTCGCTTCGTAACGTACCCCCCCCACGGCAAAAAGCATGTAGTGTCGACGGGCCATTTTTGGTACCGTTGCCACCGCGGGAAGTACCGGAGCCCCCAATAGAGGATTACCCATGGTTGAAGGCCGTCGTAGCGAAGTGTTGCGTCGTTTTTTTTCAGGGGTTACAGAATATGCTTTTTGTACGGAGATAGGAGTTGCCGATCCTCCCCTGGTCGATTACCTCTCCGAAATGCTTGTCCGGTTCGTTCGCAACGAAGAAATTTATTCGGTGCGTGATGTGCGAGGCAAGCGGCTCGATCGAGTTGCCGACATGCTTGCCGAGGCCCAGCAACGGCAAGGCCCGGCTCGACGCCAGGTGCATCGTCAAATAGGGGATTTCATCCTCTTTTGGACAGGTCTCTATCCGGAAGTCATCGACAGTGTTCGCCAGAAGGGCGGCAAAGATTCCCTGATCGATTATCCTACGCAGGGCAAGCGAGCCTACTATATCGCCAGTACGATTGCTGTTGATAAGGAGTATGCCCCCAGCGAGGTGCTTGAGCGGCTTAGCAAACAGTTTGAACTGTGCGTCTATGGCTTGTCAGAAGTTCGTCGTCAGTGGGAAGAACGCGACGGAGATTCGCCGCTTTTGGTCAACTGATCCGCTTTAGACTCGAGCGATTTTTGAGGAATGACCTCAAGCCGGGAGTTTAGCGGAAAGATCAACAGTCGTCCGACTTCCGGCAACGCGAGCGACTTCTTTAGCACGCGCTGTTGTGCCCTGGTCGGTTCGGGCTTCATTCAGAGAACTCGCGCAAAAGTCGCGGCGGCGTGCCAATGTCGATGACCTCGACAAAGCCAGTGTAGGTTTGCGAGATAGACGTTTTGAATCCCTGCTTGTGTGCCACAAACGTACAAGTGTGATTTGCCCGTACCGTAGGTGATCCGGGTTGACCCGTGTCACAGTCGAGTCCACTGGGAACGTCCACCGCTAATCGGCGAACAGGTTGCCGATTCATCGCACGGATCGCGTCATCCAGTGGCGGGCGGGGGTCACCGCTGGACCCGGTCCCAAGCAGTGCATCGACGATCCACATTCCGTGCTGAATTGGTTCACCCGTTGTTCCAGACCGGTCGTCCTTCCATTTGGCGGCAACTTCAGGCCAGCGGATGATTGGCACATCGGACCGCCTGAGAATTTCGTAGTTGGTTCGCGCGTCGCCAGTTAGCCTATGCGGATCGTGCAAAAGAATGGTTCGACAACGCACGCCACGGATTTCCAGGTGCCGGGCAATCACAAAGCCGTCGCCGGCGTTGTTACCCTTGCCGCAGAGTATTTCCACATTAGGTCGTGATGTGAGCGGAGTGAGAATTTGTGGATCGAGCTGAATCAGTGCTTCGGCAACTCCGCGCCCCGCATTTTCCATCAACACCAGGCCGCTCATGTGATACTCATCGATTGCCCGACGATCGACCGTGCGTGATTGTTCGCGAGAAAGAAAGGGAGTAGCCATGGTCCTGTGATTATGACCCCTTTTGCTGGAGTTGACACGTACCATCGTTGCAAAAGATGAAATCGGTGCCCGACGCCAGGCAAACGTTTTGGCCTGACGTCGGGCGACATGCAGTTCGTTGGAAGGGAGTTACCACCGGTACGTTTGCCCGCCCAGCTTACAGACGACTGGTTCATCCAGCACGAAATACTTGGCAACCTGCTTGCCATGACGACTAATCAAGTCAAAGTATTCCTGGCTAAAGCGTTCGATTTTCTCAGCGTTGTCTTCCTCTTTTTCGGTCACGGATGAGTCAATCCAGCGGCCCTCACGCAGGAAAAACGTTTTTCGTCCCAGAGCGCAAATAGTTGTGCAGGCGATCTGCTTGTCCTGGCGATGGTCAAAGAACATAACTCCTCGGCCAAGGTTGTCTACCAGTTTTTCGCCTTGGGCTTTGCCGAGCATGGGGACAGAGTTGTGGGGCCGACCATAGTTGGCGCCACCACTGGCGCTACCACCGGCCATACCGAACCCACTACCAAAACCACCACCGTAGGCGGAGGCTGGTGCCCTTTTTGCGTTTTTGAGTTGTCCTTTTGCAAACCGTTGCAGCATGCCTTCGCGTCCACTGGCCTGCCGGAGGTCTCGTGCCGCGACCGAGGAGCGGTCACGGTTTTCAGCTATATTTCGAATATTGCTGGTCTCATCGGCCAAAAATGATGTGTAGGGCGTCAAAATCCCATGTTCAGTTGCCAGGGTAACAAGTTCCGTTGTTAATTCCTCCTGGTGTCCGTTGAGGTCAAGTTCATCGATGATCTCTCCGACGCGCCGAGTCGCCCACAGTTTCGCGACAAAGGCATTGGTGTCGTCGTCGCTTTGTTTTGCGAATTTGGCGGGAAATTCGAAAGACTTCGCGTTACCACCCACTGCTCCCTGCAACGTTACCTTGGCGGTGCCGTGACCTCGATATCGACCAACGAGTACCACTTGATCGCCGGCAAACAAATCAAAAGACCCTTTTGGGTAGACACGATTGGTAGCTGAAACTCCTGGAGAGGGGTTCATTTCCAGATCGAATCCGGCAGTCACGTTGGTCATGACAGGTGCCTTGATGCGGGTAACCAACGTACTGACAGCGACCTCGATATCTTCGGTGGGCCGCACATATTCAGATTGTCCGAAGTTAGCACCTGCCAGCCTGTCGAGTAGCCGACTGTTAACGTTGTAGCCCACACCGAAAGGAAAGAGTCGTGCGCGCACACGGTTCGTTTTCTGGCAGTTGGCGACAATGGCTGCTTCACCCGTTTCTCCCGTGGTGGGCAGACCGTCGGTCAGGAAAATAACATAGGCGGGTTGGCTGCTATCCTGGAGCATGTTCATGCCACGTACCAATGCTGCATTGATGTTGGTACTGCCACCTGTATAAATTCCCTCCACGAATCCCAGGGCGGCTTGCCTTGATTGACTATCGAACTGTTGGAGTTCGGGTCGAAACGATTCAACTTTGCTGTCGTAAGTTACAATGTTAAACAGGTCACCTTGCCGCAGGTTGTTGAGTACGAACTTCAATGCTTCCTTGGCTTGCGTGATCTTTTCGCCACTCATGCTTCCAGAACGATCGACGACAAACACCACAGTTTTGGCCGTTTTGACCACAGGCTCCGACTTGATTTTCGGGCTGGCCAAAAGCAGGAAGTAGCCATCCTGGTCACCGGTCGGTCGATAGCTGAGCAGGCTGGCGCTAATGCCGGTAACGGTCGAATCGTAAAAAAGCCGAAAATCTTCAACAGGCAGGGTGTTTGTTGATTCATGGGTGACGATTGCGTGGTACTGGTCGGGACGATCGAGCTTGACCGCATGCGTGGCGGAATAGATGTTTGTGATAGGCGACTGGCTCTCGATCACGACTCGGATCTTGAGTTGTTCAAGCGGCGCGGAAGTGTACTTGGCAGCCCGCAGTGGAAAAAGAAAATCGGTCAGCCCATGTGTGTGACGGCAGAGTTGAGTGTAGCGGAGCGTTACTGTACGTTTTGCGCCGGCAGGTACCGGAAATACGCTCGTCCGAAACAACCCACTTCCGACCCATTCCAGAAGAGCTGGATCGCGATTCTTGCGGACTATTGTTTCGTAGGTCTGGCGGGCTTGGTCGGCTGGTAGAAGCGCGGCGTCGTATTCTTTACCGTCGATCAGCAAGGTTAGCTGGTCAATGGCTCCGTCGTAGGGAAGCGGAAACAAAAAAGCGACTTCCATCTGTCGACGACTCGTATTCACAAACGTCTGCGCAACCTGTACCTGGGCAATTTGATCCCGCAGCGTAGCATTGACCTCGATGGACTCGATTTTGTAGCTGCCTGACGTTGGTGTGGGGTTGGGGCGGACGCGTGGGCGTGGCAGGCGGGTTTTTCGGTCGGGCCGCACGTCGACAAGCAGTCCCTGGGCGGCAACTGGTTGTACATAGCAGGCTACCAGTCCACCACAGAAAGCCAGCAAGAGAAGAGAAAAACCACGCGAAAAGTTTGTGTCGACCACGAGATTGGCTCCGAGTTCAGGTTGGGAATTGGGGAAGGTTGTTGCCTGCTAGCGGCCAGGACTCTGCGCAACTTTTGAGACGAGCTACCCGGACAAAAAGTTCCCGCATATCGGTTTTTCCCCACAAAGAGCTCTGGTTTCCCCTCAAACCGCCCAGGCTTCGTCGGCGGTGTATTTTCACTGGGTAAAGATTGCACTTGCCGACTAGGGCAGACTTGAGGAAGATCCGCCGCGGTTTTGTGCCTTGTGGATCGGGCCGACAAGGCCTGCGGCATCCTTACCGTCCAGGCCCTGTCGACGTCGCAGGGGTGGTCATGTCGGTGCTTTCTGTTCCGGTCGTTTGTTTGCGTATGGATTCGATGTTGGATCGCCGATTTATTCTGCTGACTTTTGCCGTGTTCGCTGGTTGCCACCCGAATTGGATAGGGATGCCTGGCAAGCGGGTGTCTGAACCGGTTGCTGTAACATCCCCTGTATGGATGACTCCCGGTACGGATCCTGTCGTCATTTATGAGACCGATCCGGTTGTTGTGCAGCCGCCACCGTCCGTCCCGATTGTGTCGGGGCCTGTTTTGGCACAAGTTCCTCCGCCGGTTGCGGTGCTTCCACAACCGGTCGTTCCGATCGTACCTGGGCCTGCCTTGGTACAAGTGCCTCTGCCCGTTACGGTGCTCCCACAGCCTGCAGTACCGATGGTCGTTCCCGAGCAGGTTCCTGCACCACCGGAGACCCCAATACCTTCTCCCCAGCTGCCAGGTGTACTCGGAGGCACGAATCTATCTTCGGATTTGGGGTTTCCCAGTGGCCCGTCGAACCTCGTGAAGTTGCCGAACCCGCTTTATGTGCCAGTTGGTAATGACGAGGTGGCATGGGAAAAGATTACCGGAGTTGTCAGCGAGTACTTCCGGATCGCAGAGGAACGGCGGGCACGGCGTTCGCCAGAAGTTTTGATTGATGGGACGATTGCTACGGCTCCGCTTGCCGGTGCAACGATCTTCGAACCACAACGAAAAGATTCTGTTGGCGCATTCAACCGCTGGCAGAGTACCTTTCAGACGATTCGTCGGTTTGCCATCATTGACGTACGGCCTGATCCCACTGGGTACCTGGTGAGCATAACAGTGGAAAAACAACTTGAAGACCTCCTTCGGCCACAGGAGTCGACAGCCGGTCAGGCAATTCTGCAGTACGACAACACGATTCCCTTGCGGGACAAGTTCGAGGTTAGTCGCACCCGTGAGTCAGGACTGTGGATTCCGCTGGGCAGGGATATTGCTCTGGAGCAGCAGATGCTGGCCAACATTCAGGCACAATTTGCCAGCCCGGTTCCTGTCAGGCGATAAAGGTCAAGTACGGTCGAAGGCCTCGTATATTGAGGCATTCAATTTAGAGTGGTTGTGTCATCTGAGCATTCTTAGGTGCAGAATTGGGTGTCGCCAAGATTCTTTTACGCCCGCTAAAAAAGCACTATCGAAAAGCACTATCGAAACGCACTATCGAAAAGCGTCTTTCATCGTGATCCACTAGACGCACATCGCTCCCCCCTGTTTCTAGATCTTCCAACCTCTGCCAGTGGCACTTGGCCCCACAGCAAGACTGCGGAACACGGGTTAATTTTTGGTTGGCTACAAATCTTGGACACTCTGGCTGTCGCCGCAGTGCCTCGCTTGGGGCTGGGATATCCCCTAGAATAAAAAATCTCCACAAGCGCCGGATCAGCGAGACTGTGTGAGGTGTAAAGCTCTCTGGCGGTCCTTGAGGTTGTCTGTAGGTCGTGGTCCCACATCCAGTCAGGAGAAACTCTCATGCTCATCAAAAACCATTCACGCTGGCCTCGCATGATCGTTTGTTTGGTCCTGGCCGGCGTTCTGGGACCATTGCTGTCGAGTCATGCATGGGCCGAGTCGCAAGCCCGTGCAGTGGCTCGGCAACTGGTCGAGCGGGCCGGTACGCAACGGGGTATTTGTGCGGTATTGGGGGGTGACCCAGCCGTGGCATTGGAGATGGCTCGCCTCAGTGAACTCTTGGTCAACGCCCGACAACCAAACCGCAAGGAGGCCCGTGAGCTGATGAAACGGTCTGATGCAGCCGGTTACGGAATTCGGCGCCTGGCGGTCGAATCGGGTCCACTCGACAAGCTTCCTTACGCCGATCGGTTGATTGACATGGTCGTTGTTCCACCAAGGACTTCCGAGCCACGTTCCCAGTTATCGATGCAGGAAATAATGCGGGTACTGCGCCCCGGAGGAACGGCAATTCTTGCCGCAGGGGATCAGGCGGGTGATGCTGAGCGGCTTGCCGAGCGCGCCCGCGACGGAGGTGCGATTGACGTCGTCACCTGGACGGACAATCACGGGAGCTGGATGCAGTGCTTCAGTCCGCCACTTGCCGGGGCGGACAATTGGTCCCACTGGGAAAAGGGGCCCGACAACAATCCCGTATCCACCGATGCGATCATTCGGGCACCCTACATGACCCAGTTTCTGGCCGGGCCGTTCTATATTGGCATGCCCTCGGTCACGACCGCCGCCGGTGGACGTACGTTTTTGGCCATCGGGAACATTGCCCATCACCCGCGAGAGTGGGACATCCTCTACACGTTGATCGCTCGCAACGGCTACAACGGCACCGAGCTCTGGCGGCGGAAACTTCCGGAGGGGTATCTGGTGCATCGATCCGCTTTTGTGGCAACCGACGACACGTTCTACATGATCGACAGGGATCGTTGCCTGATGCTGGACGCCCAAACGGGGCAACAGCGGGGAATGATCCAACCGGAAGAAGTACTGGGCCAGTGGAAATGGATGGTCCTTCAAGACGACGTCCTTTATTTTTTGTGTGGCAAGCCAGATCCTGCTGCGGAGACCAAGAAGGGTGATCGGTCGTTTGGTGGATGGAGTTGGGGCGACCTCAGCCGTGCCTACTACAAGAGTCGCATGCCACACGGTTTTGGCGACACCTTGTGTGCCTACGACCTGAAGGAGAACAAGGTACTGTGGACACACAAGGAAGAGCGATTGATCGATTCTCGTGGCATGGCTATGACCGGGGGCAAGCTTTTTCTTTATTGTCCCGACCTGCACCTCCGCTGTTTAGAGACCGAGTCGGGAGATATCCTATGGACTCATGACGACCCGCAAACCTTGCAGTTGATTGAACAACCTGGCAAGGGCCTGACCTCCACACCCGGTTTCCGCACATCCTGCCTGGCGATGGCGACGCCAGCGGCGCTGATTATACAGGGCCAGACGCGGATGAACGTGATCGCCGTCGCGACCCACAGCGGCTCGTTGCTCTGGTCCAAGAAAAAGATCACTAATAATCCCAACGCGATCTATATCGACGACAAGGTGATCCTGGGCGTGGGACCGGGTGGTAACCAGGTGGCGATCGATCCAGCATCGGGTGGGGTGCGAGAAGATTTGCAGTTTCAAAAGCTGGCTTGCGCACGGCTGACGGCCAGCACCGATTCGGTCTTCTGCCGCGGCGAGGGAATGTTGCGATTCGACCGTCAAACCAAGCAAGTGCTGGTTGATGGTTCCGCTCGGCCAGCATGCAATGATGGGGCTATTCCGGCCAATGGG
Organism: Lacipirellulaceae bacterium; assembly: GCA_965243695.1. Classification (GTDB taxonomy): domain Bacteria; phylum Planctomycetota; class Planctomycetia; order Pirellulales; family Lacipirellulaceae; genus JAKVCB01. The sequence goes on from CBDEWC010000014.1 coordinate 796,765, forward strand.
ATGTTGTACATCGGTCCCTGGCAATGCGACTGCAACCTTTCACTCATCGGTTTTATCGGACGATGCTCGGCCGGGGACTTTCGCTTCGATTACGAGTCCACCTCCGAACGGCTTGAACCAGGAGAGGGCGATCTCCAAGCGGTCCAACCACTACCGATTCGGGAAAATGACTGGTCCACCTACCGTGGCAACAATTCGCGTTCCGCATCGTCGGCCGTCAAATTAGCTGAAAAAACCCAGCTCCATTGGGAATACAATCCGTCTATGGAGTTTGTGCCGACGTCGCCCACTGCGGCCGGTGGGCTGGTTTTTTTGGGTGGCGATGATGGAAAAGTCCGGGCACTGGACGCATCCAGTGGGCAACTCCGCTGGGAATATGCCACTCCGAGTCCGGTCAAGTATCCGCCTACGATCTGGCAGGGGAGAGCCTATTTTGGCAGTGGCGATGGATATGTCTATGCGTTGGAAGCCGCTACCGGCCGACTGTTATGGCGATTTCATGCCGCACCTGTCGATCGCCACATACCTGTTTACGGGTCTCTCAGTTCCACCTGGCCAGTGCAGTCGGGAGTTTTAATTCGCAACGGGGTCGCTTACTTTGCCGCCGGGATCATTGATTATGACGGAACGTACGTCTATGCGGTGGATGCAAAGACCGGTGAACTCCGGTGGCAAAACAACTCTTCCGGTCATTTAAATCCAACGTTGCGCAAAGGCATTAGCGCGCAGGGCAACCTTACGACTTGCGGCGGCGAGTTGCTGATGGCCGGTGGCAACCAGGTTTCGCCAGCGCGGTTTGATCTGCAGACCGGCGCGTGTTTGTCCGGTTCGCTGGAAGACGGGAATCCCAAGCAAAACAACGGAAAATTTGTGGGAGTCTTTGGCGACCAGACGGTGATTGTGGGGGGGCGTATCCTTTACTCATCCTCCCGGAATGTTTCGACCAAGGGTAAGTTTGAGGCAGTTACCGGTGACCAGCGACATCGGCTGAACTTTGGAGGTATTCCTCCTGCCTGGGATGACCAGACCGTTGTGATGGTCAATTACCAGCACGGAGCGCTGACCTGTTGCGAGGCGGCGCAGGTCCAAGCATTACTGGCACCCCAAGTTGGTGAAAACGCCAAAAAAATCAGTGGGACTGTGGCTGAACAACTCAGTCGGGACGATACGGTTCGGTGGGGATACAGCTTGGGACGAGAGCAGCGGTTTGAGGTGCTTTCTTTAGCCGTTTGTACCGGCGACGTGGTTGCAGTGCTGCAACATCAACAAGGGAGGCGGGCCCAGCCCGAGTGGTCCGTTTCCGCTTGGGAAACCGAGACAGGCAAACCGCGATTTCAACATCGTTTTTCCAATGAGCCACTACCGGGCGGACTGCTGGTGGACCATGATGGGCGCGTGGTGGTCGTGATGTTGGATGGAAGTGTCCTCTGCTATGGCTCTTAGAACCCTTGTGACGTCATTGGCCCGTAACATGGTGCCAGTAATCACACTTGCCTCGTCCGATGCGTCTCCCCACGCCGTTTATAATTACGAGTTTGGCTTGAGATTTCATTCTCAGACTGCTCCACTTGCAGCATACATTTTCAGCCACTCTTTCAGGGCGCGGTAGTCAACAAGGGAAATTCTGACAAGAAGGTGCGCCATGGTATGTAGCTTGAGAGACTCCGTTTGGAGCGATCTATGACCAACCATGGATTGGAAGGTTTGTTGGAACGACTTTCTGTCGTCGTTTTCCGTACGGGAACCAAAACCGGAAAAAAAGAAACACGCGACGCTGGAGAGGTGCATCTGGGCGATCACGATTCAAGACACACTTTGCCAGCGGGTGTCAAAGAATCTTGGCGACCCCCCCAATTCTGCAGACCCGATTTGTCGGCACGATCTGGGGCGTACTCAGCTTGTCGCGGTGTGGATTCGTTGCAATTTCTCAAGAAGAAAGATTGCTCGTTGAGCGCAGACTCGGTTGGTTAGGAACTCCCAATTTGGGTATCGGGACTGCGGTGGTGCTCGCTTCTTCGGTTGCCACTGGGAGCATAAGCGTAAAGGCGGTCCCCATGCCAACCTTGCTTTCGACGCGGATGCGCCCGCGATGTTCTTCGATGATATCCCGGCACATCGCCAGCCCCAGCCCGGTGCCACCTTTGCCGCTAGCATCGGGGCCTTGCTTGGTACTGTAGAATCGATCAAAGATCTTGGGTAGTTTTTCTTGCGGAATGCCAGAACCAGTGTCGCGGATGGAAAGATCGACGGTTCCCGATGTTTGGTTTTCTGCAATGCGGATGGTAATACATCCGCCTTGCCCGATTGCCTGACGCGCGTTGGTCAGCAAGTTCAAGAGAACTTGTTGGATTTGATTCCCGCAGACATTGGCGTTGCGAGTTTGTTCGAAATCGGTCTCGACTTGAATTCGGTACTTGTGCATCTCCCGTTCAAGAAGTACGAGCGACTGACGGGTGAGCGCGACAAGATCTGTGGGGGACTTTTCGGTGCCACGGTTGCGAGCCAATCCCAGCACTCCGTTGGTGACCTTTTCGGCGCGTTGGGCTGCCGTGAGGATCTTGGTTAACGCTTTGTCTCGGGTCGGTTTGTCGTCATGGCGAAGCCCCAATTTCGCATAGTTGAGGATCGTCATGAGGACGTTGTTGAATTCATGGGTTGTGGTACTTGCCAACTCACCCAAGGCGGCCATTTTTTGAGCTTGCCTCAACTGCTGGTGGAGGCGATTGATTTGCTCTTCGAGGGGGATCTCGTGCTGCTGCATGATTACCTCGTGGGGCCTGCAAGTCATCCTTTGGGCAGCCAGACTGCGCAGACTGCCAAGTTGCTGCAGGCAAAAGGTTTTGCCAAGGCCGATATTCTTAACCCGTTATATTTGGGGACGTTACCACTGTTTTTCTATCGTCGTATCGAACTGGCCGACTCAAACCGAACACGCTAGAATCCCACTCCGTGGACCCTTTAATCGTTTTTTCAAACCAAGAAGCCTTTATCCGGAGGTGCAAGGATGCACGCTGTGGGACTTCGAGAGCAAGCCATTCAAGTGGCTCGTCGACTGGGATACGACATTCGGCAGGACTGGTTGGGGGGAGAAGGGAGTGGCCACTGCCTGGTTCGTGGTCGCAAGACGCTCCTGTTAGACTTGGCTGAATCGCCTGAGAGGCAATTTGCCGCAATTCGTAATGCCCTGGACGGTGAAATCCAGCTTGCCAGCGTGACCATGACCGAACAACTGGCCGACTGGCTCGATGTTCGCAGTGTTGCCTGAAAAGCGGTGTTGCCTGAAGAGCGGTGGCTTGACGCCCCGAAAACTCAGGAGGATGGCCTTCGATAGAGTTGGTGTCGCTCGATGTAAGCGATAACAGGCTCGGGGGTCAGGCCTTCGATGCTATCGCCAGCACGGATCTGGTTGCGAATCAAGGAGCTGCTAATTGCTACTTCTGGCATATCTATTTGGGTTGCCCCTGTCACGCAACCTGCCTTATCCAGTAACTCGTTAAGTAGCCGGAGGTTGGATGCCGATTCACCTGCACGATGGGCCACGATGGGGCGGGCGAGTCGACATATTTCGCCCGGTTTATGCCAATTGGGGAAATCTCGTAGGGCGTCAGCACCCATCAAGAAGTGCAATTGGTCGTGGGGATGGTCCGCCTGGATCGCCCGCAGCGTATCGACCGTGAAGCTCACCCCTCCCCGGGCTATTTCCAGACGACTTAACCGAAAGGCGGAGTGGTTTAGAATAGCTTGTTGGATCATCCCGCAGCGGTGTGTCTCTTCTGCCTTGGGGCCAGCTGGCTTGTGAGGCTGTTGGGCCGCCGGTGTAAACCATATTTCGTCGAGTTTAGCCTGTTGCAAGCAGCACTCGGCCAGCCTGAGATGGCCGTTGTGGATCGGGTCGAAGCTACCACCAAAAATACCTAAGTTCATGACTCCTGCCCGTAGTCCTCTGGGGAGGGTATCGTATCGGGTCTGGTCTGTGACTTCCACTACGAAACTTAATTTTACCGATGTCTGACCGTCAGCGATCATTGTTCGAAACAGACCCGGCTCCCTGGGAGGTCGACGACCGTGCTCAGCAGGCGGTTGCCACCATTGTATTCAGCGAGAGTCCCCAGGGTGAATTTGATTACCTTATTCCCCCAGAGTTTCGAGAGGCGGATAACGGTGAACGGATGCTGGAACCAGGTCGCCGTGTCGAGGTTCCCTTGGGGCGGGGCAATCGACGCATGACCGGTTATTGTGTTGCCGTCGAGTTAAAGTCTTCGGGGAGACGGCTGAAACAGGTCATTGCGGTACTCGACCCAGCGCGTTTACTTTCTCCCGCGATGCTGCGTCTTGCCCGTTGGATGGCCGACTACTACATCTGCCCGCTGGGCCAGGTTTTAGACGGTATTATTCCGGCGGGGGTTCGCCACCAGGCTGGCACCCGTGAGGTGAAGTTACTCAGTGTGCCAACACATGTCCTGGCTCAAATGACCAAACTGAAGCTTCCCAAGAAACAAGCCGAAGTCTTGCAGTTGCTGGCTACCAGTGCCAAGCCACTCACCGCGACCCAAGTTGCTGCCCAGGCCGAATGTACGGTTGGACCGGTCAATAGTCTTCGGAAGAAGGGTCTTGTCGAGGAATCGGTGGTACGTGTAGCCAGCGGATCGTCAGCCGTTGGCCCCAACACCGTAGCACGGCAAGTACCGCATGATTTGAGCGACGACCAAACGGTAGCCCTGGAGCGGGTGCTTGGCGCGATGCACGCCCGAGATCATCAAACACTTTTAATCCATGGAGTTACGGGAAGCGGTAAGACAGAAATTTACATCCGGGCGATGGAGGAGGCTGTCAGTTTTGGTCGGCAGGCGATCGTGTTGGTTCCTGAAATCAGCCTCACGCCTCAGACCGTGGCCCGGTTTCGTGCGCGGTTTGATCGGGTTGCCATTTTGCACAGTCACTTGAGCGATGTGGAACGTCATCAGCATTGGGGACGGATTGCTCGTGGGGAAGTGGAGGTCGTTGTAGGAGCCCGCAGTGCTGTTTTTGCACCGGTTCCGCACCTTGGCATGATCATTCTTGATGAAGAGCATGAATCGACCTTCAAGCAGGAGGTTGCCCCTCGTTATCACGCACGGGATGTTGCTCGGTGGCGGGCACGTGAAGAGGGCGTACCTCTTGTTCTGGGAAGCGCCACACCTTCCCTGGAAAGCTGGCAGCAGGCACAAGTTGGTGAGTTCCAGTTAGTCGAGATGCCACGACGCGTGCTTGCCAGGGCAATGCCCGCGGTGAACACGATTGATCTGCGGTTGCAGGAACACAGTCGCCACTCGCGCGGATCGATCAGCCGCCCACTGGCTCAGGCGATCCAGACAAGTCTTCATGATGGAGGGCAAGTCATATTGATGCTGAACCGTCGCGGTTATTCGACGCACATTCAATGTCCCCAGTGTGGGGGTGTCGTGATATGCCCTCACTGCGACATGTCACTCACCTTTCACCGTCAGACCAATTCCGCCATTTGTCACTATTGCGAATATGAGATTACGGCTCCTTCGGAATGCCCCGACTGTAAATTTGGGGGAATCCGTTATTCGGGGTTGGGAACGCAAAAGCTTGAAGATGAGGTGGCAGCCCGATTTCCTGAGTATGTTTGTGTTCGCATGGATACTGACACCATGCGTCGGCCGGGAAGTCATCAAGCTGCACTGACGGCATTTCGCGAAGGCGAGGCGCAAATTTTGCTGGGGACACAAATGATTGCTAAAGGTCTTGATTTTCCCAATGTGACGTTGGTGGGCGTCATCAATGCCGATACGGCTTTGCATTTACCTGATTTCAGGGCAGCGGAGCGAACCTTTCAGTTGGTCACTCAAGTTGCGGGGCGCACGGGGAGGGGTGAAAAAGGAGGGCAGGTGGTTGTGCAGACATTTTCGCCAGACCACCCAGCCATTGTGGCGGCTACTCACCACGACTATGAAGCGTTCACACAGCATGAACTGCCGGCGCGCGAATTTGCCAAGTATCCTCCGTTTACGTCTCTTGTCCGTATTGTCTTTCGAGGTGAAGATGAACAGCTCACTGGTTTGGTTGCTGAAGAATACACGAAGAGCTTGATCCGAAGCGCCGAAGCCCATGACGAAGAGATCCGTGTACGGGGTCCCGCTCCTGCTCCCTTCGCAAAACTGCGTGGCTGCTACCGTTTTCACCTGCAAATGCAGTCGACCAACGTTGCCGCAATCCGGGAGATCGTGTTTGAGGTGGCTGCCGAAGTGAAGCTGCCAGACAAGGTGACCTGGACCATCGACGTCGACCCGGTCGACATGTTGTAACCAGTTTCGTAGTTCTACTTAGCCAGGAAAGTGTGCAATTTCGCTACGGCCGCAGGTGTTGGCCCTTGGGAGTTTCCTCTGGCTGCACTTGGATCAATGGGTCTGGCTACCGTAGAATCAAGGTATGTCGTATCGTACCTTCAAACGTGTCCTGGGTGAAACGAGTCTTGAACGCAAATGTCGTTGGTGGTTTGGTATTTCGCTAGCTGTGATGCTGCTGATCAGTTTCACGTGGTATCAACGGGAGACCGACAAGCAAGTCGAGCGGAGCACCCAGGAATTAGCTCGAGAATTGGTGCGGGCTGGATTACTGGAAATCCATCTTGAGCATCTTGGAGAAATGGAACGGGGCCCCGCAAAAGGGGACTCGGTAGCGGGCGACCTGGAGAACCGCTACGACACCGACTTCTACCGTGCTTTTAACGAAAGTGCCCGTGATCTAAAACTGGGCCGCGACTTTGAGTGGCGGGCCTTAAAGCCGCATGCCACGGATGCGGAAGTCGATTATCTCGACGACACCGAGCAGCAACTCATTGAAGCCCTCCAGCGTGTTTCAATGGACGCAGAAATTGACCAGGTCGAGATCAAGCGAGACCGTGTTCATACTAACGATGAGGGAGAACGGGAATATCTCTACTACCATCCACTTCGCGCCAGTGGCGATTGTCGCGAGTGTCATAACAAGGTGTTGGGAGAAGACTGGAAGGAAGGCGATCTGATGGCCGTTGGTCGGATTACCATCAATCACCAGCCAACCGTCGATGCCAAAGCCAAGAACCAGGCTCTTGCCTGGACACAAGCTGTTGTGGTGGGCGCTCTCTCGATGCTCTCCTTGTGGGCCATTGTCCGCTATGTCATCGTCAAACCGGTGACCCACCTCCGCGATATCAGTAACGCGGTTCGCCAGGGGGATACCGATCAACGAGCCCAGATTCGCACCGGCGATGAATTTGAGGAACTGGGTGCTGCCTTCAACCGCATGTTGCGACAGTTATTGAGCCAGCAGGAAGAGTTGCAAATCGTGAACGAGGAACTCGATACGCGGCTTGATGAACTTGCCCAGGCCAACATGCGATTGTTCGAAATGAACCGTTTGAAAGGAGATTTCCTGGCCACCGTCAGCCACGAATTGCGCACCCCTCTGAACAGCATCATTGGTTTTAGCGATGTTCTGACGACGATTGATACGCTCAGCGACAAACAACGCCGGTACGCGACAAACATTCAACGCTCGGGACGAATTCTCCTGGATATGATCGATGACATTTTGGACCTCGCCAAGGTAGAAAATGGCAAGATGGATGTGAAGCCCAGCGAGTTTGGGATTGGAGCTGTCGTGGCCGCCCAATGCGATATGGCACGCCCCCTGACCGAAAGAAAAAATATCGACCTGGTCCACACAGTGGACCCTGATCTTCCTTCCATGTTTCAAGATCAAGCCAAGGTGCAGCAGATTCTTAATAACTTGCTGTCCAATGCAATCAAGTTCACGCCTGAGGGAGGGCGCATTGATGTAAAGGTCAACCGCCATTCTGGCGGTGATATGCAGCTGACCGTTTCCGATACGGGTGTTGGCATTAGCGAAGAAGAGCAGTCCTTGATTTTCGAGAAGTTTCGACAGGGGACGAGCGCCGTTCCGGGAGCAGATGCCATGACCCGCGAGCATTCAGGGACCGGGCTGGGATTATCGATTGTCCGCGAACTGTGCCGTCTGCTGGGAGGTGAGGTTACCCTGCAAAGCGAACTCGGTAAAGGAAGTTCTTTTTATGTCCATTTGCCCTGGCAACTTGAAACTGAAACGCGTTTCGAAAATCCTCAAAACGATGAACTGGAAGCCTTGACCCGACCCTTGCCAGGTGTTGCTGTCGGCAAGAGGACTGGTCAGCAGGCTGGCAATAGTGACAATGTGGGTCCGCCCACGACCACGATTTCATCGACTCCTTAGGCAGTGCCTTCCGGCGTGCCTGGAGGTTTCCTTTGTGGGACTTGGAGTCCCCGCCGTTGTTGTGTTCACCCGCCTTCCATCACCGGAGGTAAAAAGTCGATTTATGTCCGAAGTTCAGCTCTATACCGATGGGGGGTGCAGTGGCAATCCGGGTCCAGGAGGATGGGCATTCCTGCTTCGGCATGCTGTTTCCGGCAAGGAGATGGAAGATTCTGGCGGGGAACCTGAAACCACCAACAATCGTATGGAATTGACCGCTGTGGTTCGTGGGTTAGGAGTGCTTACGCGACAGACGCAGGTCGAACTTTTTACCGACAGCGTCTATGTCGGCAAAGGGATTAGCGAGTGGCTTGCAAAGTGGAAGGCCAATGGTTGGCGTCGTCGTGAAGGGAAACGGTGGGCCGCGGTCAAAAATGAGGATCTCTGGCGAGAACTGGACCAGTTGCTCGGAAATCATGTGGTGACCTACACCCGCGTGGCTGGGCACAGTGGCCACCTGGAAAACGATCGGGTCGACGAGCTCGCTGTTGCAGCCTATCAAAAATATCTTTGAGGCAATTCGGTCCTCCTGCCGATAAAACCGGTTTGGTGAGGGCCCTGCGAATACGCTCAATTTGCCGCTTTTTTTCCAAGGCTGGCATAACGCCACTTCGGTTCTACAATGACAGCATGGATGCGACGAAGCGTGAAGGAGAAGGTGCCGCTCAAAAAAATACCGCCCCCGCGGAGGTATTGGCAACTCCCGTGTCCCAGGTTCGCGAGGTCACTTCGCAGTGGGTGCCGCTGTTGGACAAATTGGGTATTCGCACCGCTGCCGATCTCTTGTTTTTCTTTCCCCGCGATTACGAGGACCTCTCAGATCGCCGAGACATTGCCGACTTGGAGGAAGAAAAACTACAAACGGTACGTGGGCAGGTGGTTGAAGTGGACGGCCAGTCGAGTGGCTTTGGCAAGAGTCGTATTGGTGTGCTGGTTCGCGACGATACCGATTCCATTCGGGCAATCTGGTTTAACCAGCCCTTCATGCGACGTAAATTTCGGGTGGGACAACATGTCCTGATGTCGGCCAAGCCACGTTCCCAGAGCGGGCGGTGGGAAATGGCGCATCCGCGGGTCAGTTGGCTTGACCATCCTGAGGAAGGAGCGGGTGTTGACTTGCTACCGCTCTATCCACTGACCGAAGGGCTCAAACAATACCAGGTGCGTCGGATTGTCACCGCTGCGCTGGAAGATTACGCCGACGCTCTTGAAGAGGTATTTCCTGAATCGCTGCTCGCGAGCCTCGATTTGCAACCACTTCATGCAGCGCTGCGGTCGATTCATAACCCTGCCAGTCGGACTGAACTGTTGGTTGCCCGCCGGCGTTTCATCTACCAGGAATTGTTCATTCTCCAACTTGCACTTGCTGCCCGCCGTTGGCAACAAAAGGTCGGTTTTCGCGCTCCAGCCCTGCCTGCCAGTGCACAAATCGATGCGCGTATCACGCGCCTGTTTCCGTTTGAGCTAACCTCCGGACAACGGGAAGCGATCCAGCAAGTGGCAGACGACATTGCCAGCGAAACACCCATGAACCGCCTGCTCCAGGGAGATGTTGGTAGCGGAAAGACGGTGGTGGCGGTTTATGCAATTCTCACAGCCGTCTCGCACGGATACCAGGCAGCATTGATGGCACCCACTGAAATCCTTGCCCGTCAACATATCAACACGCTCGGAAAACTGCTTGAAAAAAGTCGAGTTCGGTGTCGGCTGCTGACTGGAAGTGTCACTGCCAAAGAACGGGCCGAAGTCCTCCAGGAAATTAAAGCTGGCGAAGTTGATGTAGTGATCGGTACCCATTCGGTGGTCCAGCAAGACGTGGAGTTTTCCAAGCTTGGACTTGTCGTGATCGACGAGCAACACAAGTTTGGCGTCCGCCAACGGGCAGCTATCCGCCAGGGTCATTATTCCCCTCATTATCTGGTGATGACTGCGACACCGATCCCGCGAACTGTGAGCATGGCACTGTTTGGCGATTTGGACGTATCGGTTTTGCGCGACATGCCACCGGGAAGGTGTCCCGTGAGTACTTACCTCATTGAGCCAGATCACCAGCAGAAGTGGTGGAATTTTGTCCGCGAGAAACTCCGCGAAGGGCGCCAAGCCTTTGTGGTGGCTCCGCTGGTCGACGAGTCGGAAAACTTCGCCGCCAGAAGTGTTGCAGAAGCCTTTGAGCAGCTCACGAATGGTGAATTAGAGGCATTTCGCGTAGGGTTGGTGCATGGGCGGCTGCACCCCCATGAAAAAGAACAAGCGATGTTAGAGTTCCGCAGTGGGAAAATCCAAGTGTTGGTTTCGACGACCGTCATCGAAGTTGGCGTCGACGTTCCCAATGCGACGATTATGGTGGTCGACTCCCCAGAACGTTTTGGTCTCTCCCAATTGCATCAATTGCGGGGCCGGATTGGTCGAGGGGCAAATCCAGGCTTCTGCGCTGTGCTGGTCGACGAGCAACTCAGTGATTCGGCCCGAGAGCGACTCAATGCGTTTGTCTCGACCAGCGACGGGTTTGAACTGGCGGAACTTGATTTTGATCTCCGCGGACCTGGCGATTTATTTGGGACCCGCCAGCACGGCTTGCCCCCGATGCGGATGGCGGACTTGCGTCGAGATCGCCAGATTCTGGAGGAAGCACGGCGGGAATCACAGGCCCTGTTTGCCAAAGATCCCGGTTTGAGTAGGCCGGAGCATGCCCGCCTCCGCCGACAGATGCTGAAGCGTTATGGACAGGCCTTGGAATTGGCCGATGTTGGTTGAAAGGGCCGTTGGTTGAAAGGGCCGTTGGTTGAAAGGGCCGTTGGTTGAAAGGGCCAATGTGACCGCAAGAGCTTTTATACGCCTCGTGTTCAAGCGACCGGAAAGCAGGTTGGCAATTCCCGGATACTTCACCACTGGAACTCCGGCAATGGGGTTCAGGCATTGGCAGTGATGGCCTCGGTAGCCTGCCATCCAGTTTCATCCCGTTCAATTTGTCGATAGAGCGTGTCGCGTTCAATCGGGTCGCGACCAGCCTCGGTAATCAGACGACGGATTGCTACATCACTGAGAACTTCGGGGGTGGTCGCACCTGCGTCGTGATAGATGAGTTCGTGACGGACCGTACCGTCGATATCGTCGGCTCCATAGGAGAGTGCGATTTGTGCCGTACCAATTCCCAACATGATCCAGTACGCCTTGATATGAGGCACGTTGTCGAGCATCAGTCGACTGATTGCCATAACGCGCAAGTCAACAAGGCTCGAAGCTTTCGGGATGTGGGCGAGGCCTGTGTTTTCCGGGTGAAAGGCAAGTGGGATAAACGTTTGCAGCCCTCCCGTTTCATCCTGTAATTCGCGTAGCCGAATTAAATGATCGATTCGATGGTACGGTTTTTCAATATGCCCATAGAGCATCGTGCAGTTGGATCGCAAGCCAAGTTCGTGTGCTGTCCGATGGACTTCAAACCAACATCGTGAGTCGGCCTTATGCTCGCAAATCTGATTGCGAATTTCTGGGTGAAAGATTTCGGCCCCACCTCCCGGCAGGCTTCCGAGTCCAGCATCGATCATGTCTTCCAGTACTTCTCGAACCGACTTTTTTGCCAAACGGCAGAACCAATCGATTTCCACAGGCGTCCATGCTTTCAGGTGGAGTTGTGGATAGGCCTCATGCAGCATACGAATGAGGTTCACGTACCAGTCATAATTCTTTTGGTGGTGTAGTCCTCCCACGATGTGCATTTCGGTACAACCGTTTTGGGTTGCTTCGGCACCACGTTCCAAGATTTGCTCATCGCTCATGACGTAACCTTTTGGGTCACGTAAATCGGAACGAAATGCGCAAAAAACGCATCGGTAAACACAAACGTTTGTTGGGTTCAGGTGGGTGTTGATGTTGTAGTAGGCCGCATTGCCGTTTTTGCGCTCGCGGACAATGTTTGCCAGTTCGCCCAGTTCCGGAAGCGGAATGGTTGGTTGCTCAAGCAGTAACCCGTCTTCCATCGTCAACCGCTCTCCCGCTTCGACTTTGTCACGGATTGGCTGCAGTGTGGGGCTGGCAGTTCGAAGCATCATGGCATTGGGGGGTTGGGAATGTACGGTAGTCAATCGGTAGTCAAGCGGTTCGATGCCAGGCTGTGGGCAAGGCACCCAATTATGGTCAGCGCACCCAGGCCGGTTAGTATCGCCAATATGGCCTGTCGTGCAAAGCGAATGGAGTCAGGCCAAGTCGTTTCATCGACCTCATTATCTCCCGAGTCCCAGCCAGAGGTCCAGGCTTCCAATCGCAAACAAACCGAGGCTGATCACCGCGTTGATGTTAAAAAATGCAATATTTACTCGATTCAGGTCATTGGGCCGCACCAAGGCATGTTCATAGACCAGCAAGATAGCCACTCCTCCTACACCGAGCCAGTAAACCACCCCGAGTGGCGGATAAACCAGCGGCAGGCTGGCCAGCAGCACAACCGTGACCAGATGACAGGCAGCCGCAATCTGCAGCGCTCTGGCGATGCCGACCCGGGCAGGTACGCTTTGAAGCTTTGTCTGGCGGTCAAATTCGTAGTCCTGGCACGCGTAAATAATGTCGAAACCGCCAACCCAGGAGAGGATGGCTCCTGCCAGGACAAGGGCCGGGAGAATGCTGGCCGGATCGGCCACGACCGCGTGACCACAGATCGCGATCCAGGTTGCAATTGGCGCGAGTGCTAAAGCAGCCCCGAGCCAGAAATGGGACAAAGGAGTAAACCGCTTGGCATAGCTGTAGCCAGCCAGAAAACCAAGGACCGGAATTGCCAGTAACAGCGGCAACCAGTTGGGCAGGAACAAACAGGTGGATGCTACAAATCCGGTGCCGTTCAATATCGCAAAGATCCACACACTTTGCCGGCTGAGAATGCCGGCGGGTAAATGCCGCCCAGCTGTCCGCGGGTTGGCTGCATCGATTTGTTGATCGGCAAGCCGGTTGACCGCCATAGCAAAGCTGCGTGCCGTTGCCATTGCCAGCAGAATACCGAGCAGATCTTGCCAGCGAAATGGGGTTGAGTGCCAGGCCATGACCGCTGCCAGCAGTGCAAACGGAAGCGCGAACAGCGTGTGGCTGAAGCGGATCATTGCCAGCAGGTGTTGGACGGTATTGAGCATGCGAGCCTTAGCTAAACAATCTCAGAGGATGACAAATTCTTCAAGGGCTACCCCACCGGGTAATGCAATTATTTTCAATTTCTAGTTGATCGCAAATACGTCCCACGATGAAGTCGACCAGGTCGTCCAGCGAGTTGGCGCCATGGTACCATCCTGGCGAGGCGGGAAGCACGGTGGCACCAGCCTCGGTCACGCGTCGCATATTGTCGATGTGTGTGAGCGAGAGAGGGGTTTCCCGGGGAACCAACACCAGTCGGCGACGCTCTTTCAAGTGGACTTCAGCAGCCCGCTGAATCAAGTTTCCCGATGCGCCTGCGGCAATCGCACTGAGCGTGGTTCCCGAGCAGGGGCATATCACCATTCCCCTGGTGAGAAACGATCCACTGGCCATCGGGGCCAGAAAATCGCCGCAGGGATAATAGTGCAACCGACCCCATTTGCCTGAATCCTCGGTTGGATGGCCCAACAGGTCAGAAGCCTCGAACCGATCAAGGTCGATATTCAGGCCGAGTTCCTGGGCGATCACTTCTCGGCCTGAGGGGCTGATCGAGAGGTGAACATCCAAACCGTTGGCAACCAGTACCTCAACTAACCGTACTGCGTAAACAGCACCACTGGCTCCCGTGATTCCCACACAGATTGGAGTACCCATAAAAATTGCAGCAAATCTTCTGACGTAAGCCCCGGTCGGAGTTGCAACCTGACAGGTTGCCGTTCGAGTGTGCGACGATCACTCAATTTCCGTTGGCGTCGTATTCGTTGGACACGCTTTGTCACCTACATACAGTGTAGCGACACCGAAAGTAAACGGGTAGAACCGTACATTGGTCATGCCGGCTTTTTGCATCCGGTCGGCCAGTTGTTCGTATTGGGGAAACTCTCCCACGCTGGTGGGAAGATACTCATACGCATGCTCGCTGTTGCGGGAAATCGACTGTCCAATTCGCGGCAGCACGTTGCGAAAATACCATCCGTAGATGGATTTCAAGGGTTGCCAACGCGGGGTTGAAAACTCAAGTACCGCGATCTGGCCACCAGGGGCACAAACCCGGATCATTTCCCGTAGCCCCCGATCGGTGTCACTGACATTTCGAAGTCCAAACGCAACGGAAACGATTTGGAACTGATTTTCGTCAAAGGGAAGTTGTTGCGCGTCGGCTTCAACCAACGAAATCCGATCCTGTGCCGCCATCGATTCAACCTTTTCCCGTCCCACGACGAGCATTTCATGACAAAAATCACTGGCGACGATCGATATCTGTCCCCTGGCTGCCCGGTCGTAGGCCATTGCCAGGTCTGCGGTTCCCGTACAGACGTCCAGGATGGGTCGATTTCCGTCGGGTGGCACAATCCGTACGGTTTTCCAGCGCCAGTAGCGATCGACGTTCAGCGAGAGAACGTGGTTCAGCAGATCGTAGCGCCGTGCGATCTGGCCAAACATGCGCCGCACGCGATCGCCTGATTTGTCAACGGTTGGTGGTCTAGTGGTCGCTGATGTCATGGATATTCGTTAGACTGGGTTCTCAACAGTGTAACTAGAAATGCGGAAATGAGCTTAACCCAAATGACGGTAACGCCTGCCCGACTCCGTGTCCACTTCCTCCCGCAATTTGTGGCCGAAGCCGAAATGGCTGGCGGTACGGTTGTGGTGGTCGACCTGTTGCGTGCATCGACCACGATTTGCCAGGCCCTGGCCTCGGGAGCACGGGAAATTGTACCCTTTGTCGAGGTTGAACTCGCTGCCCAGGCGGCCTCCGACTACGGTCGTGACAAGGTGTTGCTTGGTGGCGAAAGAGGAGGGGCCCGAATCGAGGGCTTTGACCTGGGAAACTCGCCTGTCGAATACACGTCCGAGGTCGTTTTTAACCGCACGATCCTGTTTACCACCACCAATGGAACCCGGGCCCTGGACCATGCCCGGCGGGCCGACCAGGTTGTGCTTGGCGCCATGGTCAACCTCTCGGCGGTGGTGGCGTTTCTCCAGCAGATTCCCCAAGTTCATATCCTCTGCGCCGGTACGAGGGGGCAGGTGACACGGGAAGATATCCTCGCGGCAGGAGCGATCGTGCATAATTTGCTGGCCCTCAAGGGGGTCCGGTGGGAACTGAGTGAAGAAGCGAAGCAGGCACAGGTGGCATGGGGAGGGGTCTTAAATGCCGCCCGGGTAGCAAGCCGGTCGCCCAGTTCACAACTGGCCATAGAGTTGCAAGAGACACCTGGCGGTCGTAATCTAATTGCCATTGGGCAGGATGACGATTTGGCCGAATGTGCTCAAATCGACCGCTTTGAGATCGTGCCTCGGTTTGATCCGGTGGCATCGCGAATTTTCGTGCCATAGACCGGCAATCGATCCCCCCTTTAAAATAAGAGGCTGGTCGCTTCGGCGGCGGCTGACCGTTCCCTTTACCCTTTGCCAACTCACCTCGTCAACCACCATTGACGTTCAACACTGCGATACAAAACACCATGGAAATGGAAAAACTGGTTTCTCTCTGTCGTCGGCGCGGATTCTTGTTTCAGTCGAGCGAGATCTACGGCGGGCTCAATGGTTTTTGGGACTATGGCCCGCTGGGGGTGGAACTCAAGCGCAATGTCAAGAGTGCCTGGTGGCACGACATGATCAGTGGGCACGATGAGCTGACCCAGCAACCTGGAGCACCTTCGACGTACGAAATGGTGGGCATTGACAGCGCGATCATCATGCATCCGCATGTCTGGAAATGTTCAGGGCACTACGATTTGTTTCACGACATGATGGTTGATTGCCGGCAAACCAATAAACGGTATCGGTTCGACCAGGTTCGCGGACGGTGGGCCGAGGCCAAAGGCCAGAAAGTGTTCGTTTCCACAGTGGCAGAAAACGAACAGCAAGAAATGGAACGCCAGGCACAGAAGCTTTTCAAAATCAGGGCAAAGAATGCAGACCAAATTTCCTGGGACGGGGCGATTACAACCCTTGACCAGCTTGATGATTTGAGCCAGGTACTCGGTCCCGATGCAAGTGAACCGGGTACGCTTACCGAACCGCGCGAATTCAATCTCATGTTCAAAACTATTGTTGGCGCGATGGGTACCGACGAGGACGCGGCTTTTCTTCGCCCCGAAACGGCACAGGGCATTTTTGTGAATTTCAAGAATGTGCTCGATAGCACTCGTGTACGTGTCCCATTTGGAGTTGGCCAGATCGGAAAGAGTTTTCGCAATGAAATTACCCCCCGAAATTTTACGTTTCGCTCACGAGAATTCGAACAAATGGAAATCGAGTTCTTTTGTCACCCGGAAACTTCCCGAGATTGGTATGAATTCTGGCGGGACCGGCGCATGAAGTGGTATACCGACCTCGGGTTAGCCAGTGATCGACTCCGACTCCGCGACCATGACAAAGAGGAGCTCAGTCATTACTCAACAGGAACTGCAGATATCGAATACGCATTTCCATTCCTGCCCGAGGGTGAGTTTGGCGAGTTGGAGGGAATTGCCCATCGGGGTGATTTCGACCTGCGGAGCCATATGGAAGGCAAACTTGATCCGACAAGTTGCCCTCTGGAAGTAGAGACCACAGAAGATGGAAAACCACTTTACAAAGGGTCAGGGCGTGATCTCACCTACCGCGATGATCTCTCGGGAGAACGGTTTACACCCCACGTGATTGAACCTTCTTCAGGTGCAGATCGAGCAAATTTGGCTTTTCTATGCGAGGCTTTCACCGAGGATGAAGTTCCCGACGACAAGGGCAAAATGCAAACGCGGACGCTCATGCGGTTCCACCCTCGCATCGCACCGATCAAAGCCGCAGTGCTGCCGCTTGTAAAGAAGAATGGTATGCCTGAAGTTGCCAAGGAGATTTACCAGGCGCTTAAAAAACAGTTTGCGGTTTTCTACGACGAAAAAGGAGCCGTTGGTCGGCGCTATCGCCGCCAGGATGAAGCGGGAACGCCGTTTTGTATTACGGTGGACGGACAATCCCTCGACGATCAGACCGTCACCGTGCGCGACCGCGATTCCCTGGAGCAATCACGGGTAAAAATCAACGACATCGTCGAGGAAATCTCCGACCGGATTTCGGCATATGGCAGTGGGGAATGACAACCAGAGTCAACCGCGGCTCCCCCCCATCTTTCGGATTGTCCCGTTCAGAGGGGTGTGTTAGAAGGAAAGAAGTCGTATTTCCCTACTAGAGGGAAGCTACAGGTAAGCTACAGGTAAGCTACAGGTAAGCTACAGGGAATGAGTTCTGATTCTCTGGTCAAAATAATGGTCATGTCCCCATTCGGACTTCGCGCGATCAAAAACCGTTGGGCGTTGGGCATCCCGGTTGTGTTGTCGGGTTTGCTTTGGGGATTCATGAGCAGAAACCTGGCTGCTGGTCCCTCGGGTTGGTTGCAACGGGGAAACTGTTGCGGGAGTCGTGCGTTTTTCTCCGGTTATTCCCCAACCGGTATCGCGAGTTTTAATTCCTGGTCATGTGATGTTCCTTATGGGAGGTCGTGTTATCCTTTCCCGTACTGGTTGGATAGACCTTGTCACGGTTGGGAGAACCGTTCGTGGGTGATTTTCTCGCCTTACTTCGTAGATGCGCGTCTGTGGTATGGGCTTCGCCCTTGGGTCGCGCAGCCAGGGAATCCGGGTGTGTGGGGCAATCGGGCGTTATTACGTGCCGATGTTGCACCCGATCGGTTTCCCGCACCCGCACCGCCCCGGGATGGTCAGCCTTTGCGTGGCGACGCGCGTAAGCTGGCCTGGCGATTCATTGAGTTCGGCGACAAACAGTTCCGAAACGGCAAGTATCACCGGGCATTGCAACGCTACAAAAAATCTGCAGGCGTAAAGCGTGACGTCGCCGCTGCTTTTTTTCGACAATCGCTGGCTTACTTTGCTTTGGGCAAGTATGGCCGGGCGACGGCAGCGATTAAACGGGGGCTTGTGATCGCTCCCGATTGGCCTCATACGAAGTTTCGGCTGGAAGAACTTTACGTCGATGCGAATGAACAACGAGCCCATCGCAAGCAACTGACCGATTGGCTGGAAGAACATCCGCTGGACGCCGATGCCCATTTCATGGTGGGCGTGATTTCACATTTTTCCGGGCAGGAACAACTTGCAGCTGCGGCGATCACGCGGACCATTGAATTGGGTGGGATTTCCGACCACGCCACGGCATTTTTGGGAAAACCTGAACCTGGGAAAATCGCTGAACCAGGTCCTATTGCAAACCCGTGAACGCTCAGGCGTTGCGTTTCAGCTTTACATTGAGCTGGTCGACTTGTCCCTGAAGATTCGCCAGCAGCGTTGCTGGACTTGCCCCGCGTGCCAGTTCCGCATAGAAAGCCGGCGCGTTGCCGTTCCGCAGCCCGACAATGGTTTGGGCAGTTCGTTGAACCGAACTGAGTTGCCAGTGCACTTCCTGCAGCTTGCTTGTTGCACATCGACTGTTCTGCCAGAGAAAGAGCAGCACCAGAACCAGCCCGAGAATCAGCAGGCCCTGACCGGCAAACGCCAGGGTAACCCCCACATCCCAATAGAGGGGCAAGTCTTCAAGCAGAGACCAGCTTGTCAAAATAGCGCCACTCGCGAGTGCTACGACTCCAAAAAACACAAGTAACCAGGCCATAACCTGGCTAACCCACCCGTTGCCACGGTGGTTCGTCGGTGGGGTCTGATCATAACCAGCTGGGACACCACTTGGGTCCCATGGCTCGGTTTCTGATACCAGGTCCTGGGGTGGATTGTGATGGGTGTGTGTGGTGGACAAACCCTGGTATTGGTTTGCCGAATGGCTGTCGGTACTCCGCAGGGTTTGGGCCAGGTGACGAAACTTGCAATCGGTTCGCCAGTCGGTCAAATTTTCGACCGGATCCTGTGATGTGTCGGCCGCCCCATTTTCGGAATCGTCAGAGCTGTCGAATTCGAACATTCGAAGGGAGGGAGGAGTTTCGAAGCCTTGCTGGCAACGAACACAGACAACCTCCCCACCAACAGAGTGGGCAATGGCAGGTACATCTTGCTGGCAATGCTGGCACCACATGACTCAACATCCTTGGTGTCGATATCGTGACTTTATGGATTGGATCGGAGTTGGAGGTTTCAAACTGGAGCGATTCTAATAACTTTGCACGTGATTGCCTGGCTTTTCGCTCTATAGCCTGGGAGTTGTGGCTATGAGAGCCAGGTGTCTGCCGGCGGAGGGCCTGGCACGAGATCTTCGACACCCCAGTTCCGCGTCGTCGTTTACGGTTGCGGTTGGTTCCAGGCGGCGCGGAGCCATCCGGTGATGAGTTCAATTTCGCGCCGCGTCAACGAGTTGATCCCTGAATCCTCGGGATGTGGCGCAAATGGGGGCATCATCTTGTCGGCATCTGTATAGTTGTCTGGCGCGTAGAATCGCTCACTTGCCGGATTGCTGATGAATTCGATGAGCCACTCTGTAGATCCATAGCCCGTAAGATCTGGAGCCATGCCAAGTTCTCCCTCGTCCCCAAACTTGTGGCAATCAATACAGCTGAGTTCGTTGATAATCAATTCCCGGCCGCTGGCAATTTGGTCGGTTGAATCCGCATCAAGTTTTTCCTGGCCCGGCAACTTTGCTTCTGCCGAGAGGCCAATGGCGACGTTTTCGATTTGCTCTCGTGGTGCATTGGTCAGGTTGTCGACAACCCACTCAACCATGTCTCCTTTAGCCAGGACGGTGTCACCAAAGTAATGGGCACTTTTGATCTGACCGGGGGTGAGAATTCCTTCTACCCATGGACGCGATGCAAAGCCGAACAGGTTGGAGGCGGTTGGGTTTTCAACCACAATGGTTTGCAAGGGGTTTGTTTCTTTACCGTGGACATCGTAATGGCTGTGACAGGTAGCGCAGTGCCGTTTGAACAAGCGATAACCGGCTACCGCGATATCATCGCGGACGAGCGAGAGAGCACCACTTGGATCAATGCCCTCGGCTGCCAGTTGATGGGCCCGCTGACCCTCGGCGTGGGCGATGGCGACCGCTGACAGGTGATTCTTGGATTTATCGGTCTGGCCATTGAAATCTTCGTACCAGGCAGCGATGGTCAGGCCAGCGGCTCCGAGCATCAGGGCAGCCAAGAAACCAATGTTAAATCGGTGCCCGAGCTTCCAGCAGCCAATGAAGGGCATTAGGGCCATCAATGTGAACACCAGGCCTGGCAATACAATGGCCCCTAGGACCTCTCCCGTTTCCCCGTGAAAGCATTTGAGGAACTGAAACAGGAACAGGTAATACCACTCCGGCCTGGCTGCGTTGTAGGCAACGGCCGGATCGGCGGGGGCGCCGAGCTCGGCTCGGAACATCGCAGAGAGAAAACAGACAACCACTAGGACGGCAAGACAGGCAACGCCATCTTTGAGAACCTGGTCCGGCCAGAAATCACACTCCTGGCGGGCATAGGGAAGTTTGGGAGTGACTCCGTGCTTGCGAAAAAGAGCCAGGTGCATCACGAGCAGCAAAATCATCAAGCCGGGAAGTACCCCAGCGTGAAGGGCGAAGAACCGTGTTAGCGTTTGATGACCATACTGGTTGCCGCCCACTACGAGCATCTTGAGCTCGTCGCCCACGAGTGGTGTGATACCCATGATTTTGGTTGCCACTTGGGTGGCCCAATACCCTTTTTGATCCCAAGGCAGGAGGTAGCCGGTGAGTCCAAGCGCAAATACCACCAGCATTAGCAGCAGGCCCAGCCAGAAATTCACTTCACGCGGTGCGCGGTAAGCACCGTCGATCACTACCTGCATCAGGTGCAGCGCCATCAGAACGATCATCGCCTGAGCCATGTAGTGGTGCATGCCACGCAGCAGCCAGCCTCCATACAGCTGGAATTCGATGTGGTAGACACTTTCCCAGGCTGTTTGCGTGCTGGGGCTATAGTACATCCAAAGGACGACACCGGTGACCAGTTGGACAAAGAATGTGAAGGCCAGGGTGCTACCCCACACATAGCGCCAACGGGATCCACCAGGAATCCGCTCGTAAAGTACGTCGCGGAGCAATGCGCGGTACCCTGTGCGGTTATCAAGCCATTGAAGCGTGTCAGATATCATGCTTCCTTGCTGCTTTGACTACTCTGCGGTTTTCTCGCGGGTTCCGCTCTTGAACCGCAGATAGTGGATCATCACTTGGTTATCTTCCGGGCGAATTTTAACGTCCAAAGTGTCCAGATTACGTGGGCTGGGAGAGGTTGCCGGATCGACCCGCGCGCCGTCAACCGTGAACATGCTGTTGTGGCAGGGACATATAAATTCATCTTTTTTGGTGCTGAAATCGACGGAGCAACCAAGATGGGGACAGATACTGCTAAGTGCCACGGGATTTTCAGTTTTGCTTGTGCGGCGCAAGTAGATCGAACCAACGGCCTCGGGTGGATAGGAATTCCAGGCATCCCAACGGTCGGTGATGACCGGAAAGCGATATGGCCGCCCATCCGCTGGTAGTGCATCGAGTGGTGTTATGGCAATCCATTGGCTTCCTTCAACGCGACGTCGGAGCGGGTTTAAGAAGACCACCAGCGCCGTCGCGACCGGCACAATTCCCGCCAAGAGGCTCACAACGATCGCAGCCACTTGCGGAAAGAAAGAGCGGCGGCCTTGGCGTTCGTCGGAGGGAGAGGTTTCCAAAATAAATCCAGGGGAAAGCGAGGTGGCAAATCGACCAAAAGCGGGTGGAGGACCCGCTCAGCCCGGCTTTCCGGAGGGCCACGGCCGCTGCTTGATTATTCCATTGCCTCGCGCATCGCGTCAAGGACGGCTGTCTTGGCTTCGGCCAGGGATCCCGCAAAACGGACACCTGCTGCGGCGGTGTGTCCCCCACCGCCAAATTGTGCGGCAACGGCACGAACGTCGACAGTGGTTCGGCTTCGCAGGCTAACCTTGGTTTTTTCTGAGTCCAATTCAAGAAACAAGAGAGCAACTTCAATTCCACCAACCGAGAGCAGGCGGTTGACGACATCTTCGGTATCGGTGGCTTCGGCACCGGTCTGGACCAGGTCTTCGCGAGTGACGTCACTGTAGATCAACCGGCCATGAATGTCCATTTGGGCACTTGTAAGGATGCGACCCTGCAGCTGCAGGCGGGCAAAACTATGTCGTTCATAGAGCGAGGCAAAAATGGCGGTTGGGTTGGCTCCGGCGGCAACCAGTTGACTTGTCGCCGCATAGGTTTGGGCCGTCACAGAGGAAAACCGAAACCAGCCTGTGTCGGTTGCGATGGCCGCAAAGAGGGCGGTAGCCACCTGAGGTGTGAGGTCTACGCCCAGGGCAGTCATGGCTTCCAGGACAAGCCTTCCGGTTGCTTCGGCGTTTACATCGGTGAACGATTCGGCCCCAAGATCATCGCCGCCCACGTGATGATCGACCACGACTTTCACCGCGCTACTGGCGCGCACGACATCGGCCATCGGGCCCAGTTGTGACCAGGCGCTGGTATCGAGAACCATCAACACATCGGTTTTGCCTGCGTCAGCAGGTTTGGCTCCGGGATCGAGCGTCTCGACCTCGCCGTCCAAATCGATAAACCCGATGTGCGGAGGGACACCGTCGCCATTGAGGATGCGCACTTGTTTGCCCAAGGACCGTAGGGCGTGCGCCATCGCCAACTCGCTGCCAATCGCATCGCAGTCAGCACGCATGTGCGTTGTAAGGATGAAGGAGTGGTTTTGCTCAACAATTTTACAAAATTGTTTCCAGGAGATAGGCATGCTCGTTGGGCTCAGTTGCGACGTTCGGTAACGGAGTAAGTGGATGGTTGCGAGAAAAGATCCAGCAAAGTATCACGCAAAGGCTTGCGGGCGGAAAGGTCAGAATTGAAAGCGGTTGAAGAGTTACCCTTGTGTCGTTGTGAAGCAGAAAAATTTTTCGTGGGCGGAACGACCCTGCCTATTTCTTTAAGAGAAAGCCGCTGCGATTTGGCGAACTTGCTGAACGTCTTTTGCCAATTGTGCCTTCAGCGCTGCTGTCGTGTCGAATGGGTGGATTTCTCGCAGGCGGGCAAAAAAGTCGACTTCCAGAGGTTGACCATAGAGCGACTCTTCGCAGCCGATCAGGTGGACCTCCACCTTGATTGAGGTGTCGCCAAAAGTCGGATTCGAGCCAAGATTAATGGCCGCTGGCCAGCTGGCATTGCCAACCCAACCCTGGCCTGCGTAAACACCCTGGGCAGGAAGCAGAGTATCGACCGCAGCCAGATTTGCAGTTGGAAAACCCAATTGGGCACCACGACCAGCCCCATGCATGACCATGCCACGGATCCGATAGGGAGCCGAAAGCATTTCTCCAGCCAGGCTGACCTCGCCAGCGGCCAAAAGTTGGCGAATCCGTGAACTTGAGACCAGCGTCCCATTGGCGGTGACCGGCTTGACCACATCAAGCGTCAGTTTCGCTTGTGCTACCAGTTTTCGCAGTTGCGCGATGTCGCCTTCACGATTATGGCCAAAGTAAAAATTGGGCCCTTCGACCAGGGCCTTTGCGTCCAGTGAATCGCATACGACCCGCTTGAAAAATTCACTGGCCGACAGGCTCAAAAGAGACTTGTCTGTTGGATAGGCCACAATCCAGTCTACCCCATGCGAGGCCAGCAGTTCGGCCTTGCGCTCCGTCCAGGTCAGCGGCGGTGGGCACTCTTCTGGACGTAGAATGCGCACTGGGTGAGGATCAAATGTGAACACCACTGCCGGACCCTTCACGTCCGTTGCCCGCTCGAGCAAGCGGTTTACAATCTTGACGTGGCCATGGTGAACACCGTCAAAATTACCAATCGTGACGGCGCCACCCCGAACCGTGTCGGGCAGATCAGTGAGGTCGCGGAGAATTTTCACAATAGTCTGTTTGGATTTCACGTGAGGGGTGATTGTTGTTTGCCGGTTTTCAGCCGCCGATGGAAGCTGTGACGCGGGGAAACTTCAGGAAGTTCCAACTCCGGCTGGAACTGGCTGTTGAGCGTGTTTTGGGCCAGGTTGGCTCAATCCTTATGGGTTTCCTTCTCCAGTCTGGCAGGATTGAAACGCGACGGGCAGGAATTCAACCAGGTCACTGGCCACCAACGAAATTTGTCCCAACTGATTTGCAGCCAGGTCTCCGGCCAGACCATGAACGTATGTGCCTAAACGGGCTGCCTCCCACGGTGTGAGCCCCTGCGCTAAGAGTCCCGTGATCACCCCGGTGAGTACGTCGCCGCTGCCACCGGTTGCCATCCCGGGATTTCCCGTCTCGTTGGTGGCAACCTGGTCCGTTTGGGCGATGACTGTACCCGCCCCTTTCAAGACGATGGTGGTTTGTCCCGAAGGGTCGTGGTTGGCAAGCCAGGCAGCTGCCCGGCTCCGGTGGTACGCGTCACCAGAGCGGGCTTCCAGGGCGGTTTCCCAATCGGGGTCAACCGCCAGCGCCAGTCGGAGAAACTCGCCCGGGTGAGGGGTAAGGATGCGCGGCCCGGGAGGGTTCGCCAGCAATTCCGGGTAGTGTGCCAGGCAATTCAGGCCATCGGCATCGACGACCAGGGGGCTGGCAATCGTGCGATAAAGCCGCTCGACCACGCGCCGAGTTTCTTCATTGCACCTCAGTCCTGGTCCCAGCGCGAAAACATCCGTTTTTTCGAGGACCTCCTCAGGAACCTCCAATAGGCTAATTGGCCCCAAAAAACCGTCGTCACTGCCGACCAGGCCGAGTGTCATGTAGCACGGGTCGAATCCGGCAACGACCTGTTGAATCCTTTCGGGAATGGCCAGGGTGACCAAGCCGGCGCCACTGCGGAGGGTTGATTTTCCTGCCAGGCCCATGGCACCCGCCATGCCCACCGAGCCCCCCACCAGAAGCGCGCGTCCGTAATTTCCTTTGTGGCTGTGGACCAGGCGGTGTGGCAGTTTGGGAAGTGGTTTGTTCGAGAGATCTTTCACCGACCAATTCCTCACAGGTTGGGGAGTCGTAGTTCACACGACCACTGGATTATGCTTCCGTTCCAGCGGTGCGGTTTTCGTCGCTAGAGTCCGTTTTCGCAATCAGACCGGCCATGTAGCCCGCTTTGAAACCCGCATCAATATTGACGACGGCAACGTTGCTTGCGCAGCTGTTGAGCATCGAAAGCAAAGCGGCAATGCCATTGAGGTTCGCTCCGTAACCAACACTGGTCGGCACGGCAATCACCGGACAAGCGACATATCCACCCACCACGCTGGGCAAGGCACCTTCCATGCCAGCGACGACCACAATTGCCCGAGCCGCTTCAAAGTCCGCCAACCTTGCCGGCAGGCGGTGAGGGCCGGCAACTCCCACATCGTGGATCATGGTGACCGATACGCCCATCCAATCGAGTGTTTCGCGGGCCTCTTCGGCCACGGGTAGATCGCTGGTGCCGGCGGTGATAATGGCAACGTCGGCTGGCGCTGGTGGGTTGCCGGCAGGCTGCCTGCCGGGAGTGGGGGAAATTCGAAAGGTACGGGCCAACTCGTTGTAACGACCTGGGTGAAAGGTGGTTTGCAAGGAGACGGCTTTCTCGGGCGAAATCCGCGTGGCGAAGACTTCGTGGCCCTCGTCCAACATGGCCGTGAAAATCTCGATGAGCGTTTCCACGGTTTTTCCTTCGCCATATACCACTTCAGGGTATCCACACCGGCGACGTCGATCCAAATCGAGCGAAGCCGTGGAAAGGTGCGCCGTGTGGCGAGAGTCATCCCGATCACTGTTTGGAGAGGTTTGCTCGTTCATAACCTCCAGTCTATCGAAGCTGCAGAAGAGAGGACAGATGCCAGACGGGACCAATGGGGTGGAGTTGGCTGGAGTCTGGCGCTGTTTCCCGCTGACCTTTGGGTCCTCCAGTCAGGCAGGTCCTCGAATCAGGTTGTTTTCAGATCCGCCGCAAAGATTCAAGGTGGACCACCGTCGGGCGGATCCGAAACCGCACAAAATACACATTCCCAGGAGCAAACCGGAAGGTTCGGGAACCGCCACGCCCACACCTACCGAGGAACTGCCAAAATTGGCCTTCCAGACTTCATAGTCCACCAGGTCCACCGAACCGGCGGTAGTGTCACCAGGGAGCGTGATTGGTAAGCCCAGGTTGTCAGCCCAAACCGTGTAATCGGCTGCGTCCACCCGATCGTCTCCGTTGTAGTCGCCGGCCAGTTGGCTCGTGTGGCTTTCGATTCGCACGAAGTCAACGGCCAGTGGCTCGTAGTTGGCAGTGCTGGTCAGTTCAATCATCACGTCCAGCAGAGTGCCGCTCACCGAGAACGGGAAAGTGAACTCTGCCAGGTTGGTCGTGAGCCGGGTGTCATCCCCCACGCCATCGAGGTTGGAATCGAGATACAAATCGCCGCTTCCGGTTGCGTTGGTGCGGAAGGATCCGATTGTGCTTGGCGGGCCGCCATCGACCGCAACGAGGACTTCGATTCCGTCCCCCTGGCTGACTTCGTAATTGTGGTAACTCGGCTCTGCATTGAGAGCCCCAAACAGGCCGGTTAGTGTCAGATTGGTTTGACCCGAGATGTCGATGTCGGAGATCTCAATCGAAACGGTCCCCGGACCGCCATCCCCGTCATGGTCTTGTCCCAGGATCGCGAAGTTGCCCTCGAATCCGGAAAAATCGTCGCGTGTTGTGTTCCCAAGATCGGGCACGGCATAGCGGTCAAAGAAATCAAAGCTGCCATCATCAAACGGTGTGGTGAGTGTGTAGGTCGTGCCCGGTGGGCTTTCAAAGGATTCAGTCACGGAAAACGGGATTCCACCCGATCCTCCGCCGACCTGGTAGTTGACCGGAATAGTGACCAGACCGTTGGCAGCCCCCTGACTTGTGGTGGTGACCGTAATTTCTCCCGTTTTCAGTCCCGGGCTGCTGGTGTCGAGCGTCAGGGCATACGTGGTCCCGGTGCCCAGGGCCAGTTCGTTCCCGCCGCCTGCACCGCTCACTGCGCCGGTGGTGGTGAAAGAGTAGGCAAGCGAGTCGGCTCCCACGGCCGCAACGACGTTGGCCGCGTTGCGGACCACAAACTCGAGTCCATAGGATTGGCCCACCTCGAGGGTGGGCGGAATGCTGCTGGTGGCAACGTCTAAAATGGCCGGGACTTGATAATCGGCCACGACCGGTAGATGGTCACTGGCAGTGTACAAGGCGTAATTCACCTCGGCGGGTGAAAATGACGACACCCCCGCAAACGGATACGTGTTCGATCCGGAAGTAGTCGCGCGGTTAAAAATAGAACCATTGTTTCCAAAGGTGCGGTATGTTCCCGGGATGTAGGAAAGTCCTTCCCCGTCGAGCAGTTCGTCGGTTACCAGCTGAAAATCGTACCGACCGTCGACATCGTCTGTGGCATAGGTGTGCCACTGGGCAAAGCTACTGTTTCCGCTCCAGTAGCCAGGTTGGTCGACGGGGTCTGACGCCTGGCCCGCCCCGGCGGAGGTAAGTTCAACAAAACCTGGCTCAGTACTGGTGGCCATGTTGAAGTCACCACTGTAGACAATGGAAGTTCCCTCTCCCAAGGCATCGGAATTGTTACGAATATTAACGGCTTCGACCGTTCGGCGATCGATATCTTGCTGACTGCCAAAGGCCTTATAGTGACTGTTGTAAATGTAAAAATCGGCCGCCGCGTCGTAACCTGCCGGGCGTACTTTGTACCGCATTGTTTGGCGAGGTTGTCGGGTGGATCCACCGGTACTGAAGAGTGCCAAATCTTCCAAAAGGGAGACGGTTTGCGTGTTGTAGATGAGCGATTGGCGCATCGAAGAGTAACTTGGGCCTCCTGGCACCTGGCTGCGGGCATACGAGCCCGTGCCGTAAATGGAGTCGAGCAGGTTGACGATTGCCTGGGTGGTGGTGACTGGGGCTGCTTGCTCCTGGAGCAGCAGCAGATCGATCGGTTTGGCAATTCCGGCCACGTTTTCTTCGCCGATGGCCTGAAGAACGTTTTCAAGTTTCGTACATTGGGGCCCCCCAGGGTGTTGTAGGTCACAACCCGTAATTGCCCTGAAGCTGGAACACAGCAGAGGACGA
Source organism: Lacipirellulaceae bacterium (assembly GCA_965243695.1). GTDB lineage: Bacteria > Planctomycetota > Planctomycetia > Pirellulales > Lacipirellulaceae > JAKVCB01. The sequence goes on from CBDEWC010000014.1 coordinate 825,172, forward strand.
AAAACAGCGCCACAGGGCACCTCGAGAAAAAGGCGCAGCACGTCGGGAGAAAAACGTTCAGGTCTTGGTCTGAGGTGGTCGTCTGCAACACGTATTGGTTGTCTTGGTGGTGGAATCGGCGTTCGTCTTTTTGCTTCCGGTGGGGTCCCGCGGCTGAGTCGAAAAGTGGGGCAAGGTGTGGTAACCCTTCCGCAGCAAGGGAGAGTTCGTATTTTACCAGACGGTTCATCGGCGGTAGGAAAACGGTGGCTCGAAAGCGGGTGTCACCAGGGAAGGAAACCAGTTGGGTTTTTTTAGAATTTCCCAACCGAACTGGCGGTTTACGGTACGGAACTGGCCAGTGGCGGATTGCCGCAGGAATTGTCGAAAATTCCTTCAATTTTGCACTTAAAATATTGACAATCGGTGGTCGCTCCGTTATCACCAAAGACTACAGGGTTATCTTTTGCCGTTGGTTGCCGCTGGTTGCCCGATAGGGGGACCATTCTCAACGGATTACCGATCTCAGGAGTGGAAAGTCATGCAGAAAAAGACCAGTCGCGGTGGATGGGTTTTGGGCTTATTGACGATTTGTACTGCCCTGTTCGGTTTCGCACCGAGCCAGGCCTTGGCCCAACTGGAGATTACCGAACTTGCTTACAACACGGTTGATGAAGATACCTGGGAATGGTTGGAGGTCCGCAACCTGGGTGCGGCCGACGTTGATCTGGACGGGGCCTTTCTTGACGGACTCAACGACTACGATCCCCCGGTAGGCGCCGGGGCTAATATCAGCAACACGATTGCTACCAACACGATCATTCCCGCAGGTGGAGTTGCCGTCTTGTATGACGGCTATCAGGGGAGTAGTTCTCCGGCAACCCACAACGACCAAATATTTCGCGATGCCTGGGGCCTGGATAGCTCGGTACCCTTGATTTCTATCAACTACTGGCCAGGTCTGAGCAATAGTTCGTCGAATCCTGACAATATGTCGCTTGGCATTTGGGTCGACCGCGCCGCTTATGATCTGGACATCACGGGGACTCCCGGCGATGGCCAGGTTAGTTCGTTTGCCAATGCGATGGTGAGTGTGAATTACGACGTGTCGGCACCTTGGCCGGCAAGTTCTAATGGAATTTCGGTGACCTACAGTGGTAGTGGCAACATTGCCGACGGTGCCAATTGGGCGCAGTCGCAGGCGGGTGCCGGTGGCGCCACCACCAGCAGCACTGTTCAGGTTCAAGATTCGATCAACAGTACCGATGATGTTGGAAGTCCCGGGTTGCAGTCCCCCTTTAGTGGCACGGCCACTTCTGGCCTGTTGATTACCGAAATCATGTACAACCCGCGTAGCAGCGATGATAACGATTTTGAATGGGTCGAGGTTTTTAACAATACAGGCAGCCCCATCGATTTTTCCGCCAACAACCATTTCCTCGACGACAAGTCCGACAGCAGTCTCACCGGTGGCAACATTGCTTCCGGTTCGGTGGCGGACGGGGCCACGGCCGTTCTGTTTAGTGACAGCGTTTTGACGGCCCAGAACATGCAGGATATCTGGGGGGCAACCACCAATTTCATCCCGGTTTCCGAGTGGAGTGCTTTGAACAACGGCGGTGATACGTTTGGGATTTGGGCGAGCCAGGCCGATTACAATGCCGACGCCGATACTGGCGACGGACGCACGGTCGACTCGGCAGTTGCTTCGGTCACGTATGACGATGACGATACCGCCAGTCCCGCATGGCCCAAGGATGACGGAAGTGGATCAATCTGGCTCACCGATTTGGCGCTCGATCCCAATCAAGCCGATAGCTGGTTTCTAGCAGCGGCAGGCGATGGTTCGGGGATCAGTGCCAACGCAAATGCAATTGGTGGATTTATCGATATCCATCCAGGGGGTGACGTGGGAAGTCCCGGATCGTTTGGCGCCCAGATCGCGGGGGTCCCCGGCGATTACAACGAGGATGACACGGTCGACGCGGCTGATTACACCAGCTGGCGAGATAATCTTGGCAAAAACATCACGCTGCCCAACGAAGATCCGGGCACTACCCCCGGCGTGGTCACCCAGGAAGATTACCTTTTCTGGAAAGCGCAGTTTGCCGCTGCGGCCGCCGGAGGTGGTTTCTCGGCTGCGGTTCCCGAGCCAGCGACAGGCCTGCTCTCTTTGCTGATGGCCCTCTCGTGCTTGTTTACTTATTGCCGCAGGATAGGCTGACCAGGGTAGGCTAAACAGCACAGGCTAAACAGCACAGGCCAAACAGCAGCCATGGAAATGCTTCCCCAGATGGGTCGTGCGCATTTCAATGAGGCCAGCCTGTGCCACTCGATCTGGGTGAATACCTGCTTCGGGATTGGGCATGAGAACGGATTTTTTGCTAAGATAACCACCGGAGTTTGGTGGACCTGCAATTCTTCGACTTAGAACACTTAGAACACTTAGAACACTTAGAACAAAGGTGCAGCGACAGTTATCGGGAGTGAACCGGGCACTTAGGAGTCGGGATAACCATGCGTGACGATGATCACCCACCACGATTTTTGATGGCGCTGACCATTGGTTGCTGCTTGCTGGCGATTAGCGCTGGCTGCGGTGACGGACGCGTGAAGACCTATCCGGCAGCGGGCCAGGTTTTGGTAGGTGGAAAGCCGGCCGATGGAGCAACGGTCGTTTTTTGTCCCGTTCCCGACTCGGGTGAGATCGAGCGATTGCGGCCCTGGGCCAAGACCGACTCGACCGGATCCTTTCAGCTGGCAACCTTTGTGCGGGGCGACGGTGCACCCGTAGGGACCTATCAGGTCACCGTGCAATGGCCAAAGGCAATCGGCCGCCAAGGGAAGCCGTCAACAGCCGATCGCGATGATGATCGCGGTGGTTCGGGCCAGCGCGACGTGTTCAAAGGCCGCTATGCACGTCCCGAAAAGTCAGGTTTGACTGCAGTGATTAAGCGGGGTAACAACGAGTTATCTCCCATCGAATTGGATCTGCCCTCGTTAAAGAGCGAACCCATCGTGTTGACATTCCGAACCCATTTTGGATTTTCTCCCTGCCGAGTCCAGCCTCGATCCACTGGCGTCGTGGGCGCACCTTGCAGACGTGGGTTTTACCCTGGTTGAACTGTTGGTGGTGATTGCGATTATCGGAATCTTGATCGCGTTGTTGCTTCCGGCCGTCCAAGCCGCACGCGAATCAGCACGGCGGGTGCAGTGTTTGAACCGGATGAAACAGATTGGGCTTGCGATGCTAAATTACGAATCGCAATACCGTGTTTTGCCACCGATTGCTACGGGTGGACCGGTTTACGACGAGTGGTCTGGAACTTGTGATGCGCGGACCAAAACGAGATCGACAAAAGAAAGGCATGGGAACATCGAGCACAACATCCTGACGCTTTTGCTTCCGTTCATTGAGCGCCAATCCGTTTACGACTCGATTGACATGCAGCAAAATTGGGATGGCTTTACAAACCGGCGAATTACCAAGGGAGAGGGCGGAGGTGAGGGACAGGAGATCGAAGAATTTCTTTGCCCTTCGGCACCTTACCGTCCCAATAGTCAGGCTAGCGACTATGCCGGGTTAACTTTCTTGCTGGATGGCGCTTATTGTTCTTTGGAAGATGCAGGATTAGCCCAGCCGCGAAATTTAGAGGGAGCTTTATACGGCCTTTTGGAAATGCGTCCAGCTCCTTTGCGCCGGGCAACCGACGGGTTGTCCCAGACATTCATGTTTTTTGAGGATGGTGGTCGGCCATTGAATTACCTCTTGGGTAAACAGTGTCCCCACGGCCAATGTCCGGGAGATGCCGCGATTGTCATCAAAGGCTCACGTTGGGCAGATCCAGATGCCTACTTTGCCTGGGGCCATCCGGAAGAATGTGGGTTTACCACGTTCATGAATTGTTCCAATTATGATGAAATCTACAGCTTTCATGTGGGAGGGGCCAACTTTTTGTTTGGAGATGGGAGCTGTACTTTCCTGACTGAAAGTCTTGATGTTGACATTTTTGTGTCGCTCTTTACCCGGGCTGGTGATGATATCGTTCGTCAGGCTTACTGACGATATTGCGTCAAAACACCTGTCGCAATTCTTGCGGTTTGTAGCCGAGTCAGACTGGGGTAGATTTCTCACAGAACCAGGTTGCCTCAAGCATTTCGATGTTTTTGGGCCCCAACACGGGAGTCACGAGTGACGCTGCCCAGTTGGAATCGGGCGGATGCGTGATGCTGCGGCTGCTCAAAAAACACCGATTGACGACTCGCTTGTCAGGTCACATCGGTTTAAGATCACACGTCTTGTGAGTTCCTCCGGGGAAAATTTCTCATGACCGATTCCCACCCGACAGAGCCTCCTGCCGATGCGGGTGAGCCTCAGCTAGAACTTATCGCGTCGCGCCAGTTCACGTCGTGGCTGGCTGAGCAGCAACTCAGCCTCGCGATGACAACCTACCAGACAGGCAAGCTGTTTTTGATCGGCTTGCAACCCAATGGTCGGCTATCGATCTTCGAGAGGACGTTTAACCGCTGCATGGGCCTGTGGGGCAATGGCCAGACCATGTGGATGAGCTCGATTTTCCAATTGTGGCGATTCGAGAATGTGCTCGATGCGGGACAATTGGCCAACGGTTACGACCGGCTCTATGTGCCCCAGGTTGGTTATACGACCGGGGACATTGACATCCACGATGTGGCAGTCGACGGCCAGGGCCGGGTCACGTTCGTCAATACGCTCTTCAGCTGTTTGGCTACGCTTAGTGAAACACACAGCTTTGTACCAGTTTGGAAACCAAAATTTATTAGTAAACTCGCGGCCGAAGACCGCTGCCATCTCAATGGGATGGCAACCGATCCGGCCACCGGTCAACCAAAATTTGTGACAACCGTCAGCCAGTCAGACGTGACCGACGGTTGGCGCGACCGGCGTCACGATGGCGGTTGCGTCATTGATGTCACCACCGGCGAGGTGGTATGTGCGGAGTTGTCGATGCCGCACTCGCCACGGATGCACCAGGGGCGACTTTGGCTGTTGAATTCAGGGACCGGTTTCTTGGGCACGGTCGATCTGGAGAGCGGGAAGTTTGAGCCCGTGACGTTTTGTGCCGGTTACTTGCGCGGGATGGCCCTGGTGGGCGACTTTGCGATTGTGGGCCTCTCCAGGCCGCGCGACAACAAAACCTTTACAGGACTTGCCCTGGACGACAACCTCCAAGCGCGCGATGCCGAGGCGCGCTGTGGTCTCTACGTGATTGATTTGCGCAGCGGCGACATCGTACATCGGTTAGACGTCGAAGGGATTTGCTCGGAGTTGTATGACGTGGTGGTCCTGCCTGGTGTCGTGCGGCCGATGGCGCTTGGTTTCAAAACGGATGAAATCCGGCGAACCCTCTCGCTGGGCGAGTCACACGGCTGATCTGCCGGATCGTTGGCCCCAGAAAGGACATTCTTACGAAATGCGGCCTGAAAAGTTGATATTTGTGGCAAGCCGCAACATACTTGTAAGGGCCGGGTCTGGAAGTGATTGGCGCGCCAGGGTCGACCACCCTGGGAGACTCGCCGCTTCAGAGAAGTTACAGACTCAGTTGGGTCCCATAACGGGCGGATGAGATCGATCGTTCAACCCCAGAAGGACAGCCGAGATGCACAGGTGGGAAAGGCAAACTCGAGTCCCCAAGTCTCGACTCGATTGGTCCCTTGCCGTTTATCGGCGCGCGTTTCGCCGCGCACGTGTGCTGCGATTCTGGCGGGTTGGTGGCGTTTCCCTGGTAGCTGCCGGGATAATGGGGCTGGCGGTCGAACTGGCTTCTCCACCGGCTGTCGCAATGGCCGAACCCCTCTCGGGCTCTGTCAACCTGGCCGACTTGGGCAGCACGGTGGCCGGGGCTACGTTCAATGGCATCGCCGATCTTAACCATGCCGGCTACTCCGTTTCCACGGCCGGTGATGTCAACGACGACGGGCTTGCAGATCTGGTGATCGGGGCACCGTGGGTGGACCTGGCTGGAAATCGTCGAGGCCAGAATTACCTGGTCTACGGCCAGCCAGGCGGCAGACCGCTTACCGGTTCAGTCGATTTGGCCGACGTGGGAGGTGCGGTGGCCGGGGCCACCTTCAACGGGGTGAACGACAATGACCAGTCGGGATTTTCCGTTTCGGCTGCCGGCGATGTCAACGGCGACGGGATCGATGATCTGGTGGTCGGGGCAATCTATGGAAACAACCAGACAGGCCAGAGCTACCTGGTCTATGGTCGGCCCGGCGGCAGCCCACTCTCAGGCTCGCTCGATTTGGCCAACCTGGGTGGCTCGATGCCAGGGGCCACTTTCCACGGAATTGAGAGCGGAGACAGGACTGGCCGGTCGGTCTCCGGTGCAGGTGATGTTAACGGCGATGGGCTGGCGGATCTTTTGATCGGGGCGTCGCGCGCCAGTGCGGGGGGCGACGATCGTGGTCGGAGTTATTTGGTCTATGGCCAACCGGCAAACGGCAACTCGCTTTCGGGCGGGCTGAATCTGATCAACGTAGGTGGCACCCTGCCCGGGGCCACCTTCAATGGGATCAACAATTGGGACGCATCGGGTTGGTCGGTCTCCGGCGCAGGAGACATCAACGGTGATAGCCTGGACGATTTCTTGATTGCAGCACCCTCTGCGGGACCTGGCAACACCGGACGAGGTCAAACCTACCTAATCTACGGCCAGCCGGCCGGCAGCCCCCTCTCGGGCGCGTTCACCCTGGCCGACGTGGGAGGCGCGGTTGCCGGAGCCACCTTCAACGGGATAGAGAATTATGACCGCTCTGGCTGGTCGGTCTCAGCCGCCGGTGATGTCAACGGTGATGGATTGGATGATCTCGTGATCGGAGGCATGTATGCAAACGACTACGGCCAGGCCTATCTGGTTTACGGCCAGGATAATGACAACCCGCTCTCTGGCGCGCTGGATCTGGCCGATTTGGGAGGCGCGGTGGCGGGGGCCATTTTTAACGGCATTCACGACGATGACTACGCTGGCCAAACCGTCTCGGGCGCAGGCGATGTCAACGGCGACGGACTGGCTGATATCTTGATCGCAGCGACCAGTGCGAACCAGGTCTACCTGGTTTATGGCCAGGGTAATGCCAGTCTGCTTTCGGGCTCGTTGGACCTGGCCGATGTGGGGGCTGCGGTGGCAGGAGCCATCTTCAATGGGGTTGAGAGCGGAGACTTGGCCGGTAGTTCTATTTCCACGGCGGGTGATGTCAACGGCGACGGTTTGGACGATCTGTTGATCGCGACCCCCTATGCCAATGCGGCTGGCAGTAGCCGGGGCCAAACCTATCTTATCTACGGCCGGCGCGAGAGCCGCGTCACATGGATCGACCCGGGCAACGGCGCCTGGGACGACCACCTCAACTGGTTTGGTTTCCAAGGGCCTGTGGCCGGGGATGATGCATTCATCCAGCCGACCCACGGATTGACCGTAAGCGGGCCGACCTCGGCAACGCAGATGAGGTCGCTTACCCTGGGTGCCCAACAAGCGGGAACGGCGAACCTTGTGGTCGATCCGGCGGGTGCCTTGTTAATTGACCATACATTCACCATAGAAGCCGATGGCAGACTCTCGGGCAGCGGTACGGTGACCGCGATGGGAAAAATCACCAACCAGGGCGAGATTGACCTGGGCAGCCAGGGATTGAACCTCGCCGGCGGTGCGCTGATCAATACGGGCCTGGTTCGTGGTGGTGGCACGATAGACAACCGGTTGATCAACTCTTCCGGTGGCCAAATCCGCGTGGCTGCCGGACGGCAGCTGCACCTGACCGATACCCTCGAGCAAGGCAATGCAGGTCGCATTGACGTGGTGGGCAATGCGACGCAGGCAGCCGAAATCGAATTTGACGGCAGACTGACCAACGCCAAGATCACCGGCAACATCACGGCCCGACATGCCATCCTACGGTTCAATGGCGGGCTGACCAACCAGGGCAACGTTGGTATCTCTTTCGGCACGTCGGATGTTTACGGCGATGTCGACAATCAGTCGGAGGCTTCTATCACAGTCACAGGATACAGCCAGGTCACTTTTTGGGATGACCTCACGAACAATGGCATCGTGAGGGTGAGTGAAGGATCGACGGCAGTCTGTTTTGGAAAAATCAGCGGAGAGGGTGTCTTTTCTGGCAAAGGGATGCACCTGGTTGAAGGTGACCTGTCGCCCGGTAACAGCCCCGGCAAACTCACTTTTGGCGGCGACGTAGTTTTGGGCCCCAGTTCTGTGACCTTGATCGAACTGGCCGGTACGGACGCAGAGCAATACGACCAGCTGCTCATCGCGGGCAACCTGCAGGCAGGTGGCCAGCTGCAGGTGGATCTGCTTGATGGATTTGCACCCGAGGCGGGTGACCTGTTCGATATTTTGGACTTCGCCACTCTGTCGGGCAGTTTTGCGGCGATGAATCTTCCGGGTTTGGGCGGCGGACTTGTGTGGGACACGTCGCAACTTTCAGTCGACGGCACCCTTTGTGCGGGTGCGTGCATCGTACTGGGCAACGGTGACTACAACGGCAACGGCGTGGTCGATGCGGCCGATTACACCCTCTGGCAGGACGCGCGCGGCTCGCAACTGGACCTGCGGGCCGATGGCAATGGCGACGGCACGGTCGACGAGGCGGACTACGTTTTCTGGAATGACCGGTTTGGGAACGTGGTTGACACCGGTAGTGGGGCGGCGGTTCCCGAACCGGCAGCTGGCCTGTTGTTTACGACAGGCCTGGTGGGCCTGTTCTGGCGGAGAGAGCGGCGTGACGGCTGAATTGAACCAGTTATCCGGTTAGCTTTTCAACCGGTTCGACCGCGGCAGCCGTTGGCAATGCGGGCACGTATTGATAGCCGGGATCGACCGACTGTTTTTTCTTGATTGCGAGCATCTCTCGCCAGGTCGTCACCAGGCCCCTGGGACAATCGGGCATCTGAGGTTCGATGAGCCCATGCAGTTTTTTCAGGTTGTAGCAGGGCACTGCGGCGTACATGTGATGTTCGGTGTGGTAATTCATGTGGAAGTAAACAAATTCCAGGAATGGATTCAGGAGGATGGTTCGGCAGCAGAGTCGAAAATCGGGCACATTGTCCTGTAAGCCGGTGTGCTGGGGAACCACACACAAATACCATAGCCAGCGTCCAAAGAACGGCGCGAACGTGACCAGCACCAGTACCTGCCACAGGCCAAAACAGATCGAAAGGGTGGCGATCGCAACATGCCCGATCAAAAGCACCCGTGCCCAGTTAAAAAGCCGCCGCCGCTCCCGAACGTCCTCGCGGGGAAACAGGCGCATCTGCCACTCGCTTTCGAGGGGGAAGTTTTTGGTGATGTCCGAGGAGCGGAGTTTCGGGGTGGTGCCTTCATCTTTGCCGAGGCTGAGTCGGATGAGTCCCTTGACGGTACCGACAAAAGTCCACACATCCACAAAGCCTGTTGCGAGAAATTTTTTGAGCGAAAAATCGTAGGGGAGTTCAACCTCGAGATCATCCGGCGGATGCAGAGTGTACTTGTGGTGCCGGGTATGACTTGCCCAGTACATGATAGGACTGCCCCAATTGAGAAAACCGTAGCCATAAAGAAAAAGGGTGTTTAGCAGCTTGGTCTGGAACATCGAGTTGTGAACAAGTTCGTGATGGCCAGGGCTCAGGAACGACCAAAACGTGCCATGGAGAAACACCAGGGGCAAGAACAAGAACATTCGATCGCTGGCAAGCCAGGCAGCAGTTCCGGTCAGCGCCAGCAGCCCCAGAAATCCCCCTGCCTGAAGCAATCCCTTCCAATCGCTCTTTTGGTGTAAATTCCTGAGCGTCTCGCGCTCGACCGGTACCTTTTGCCACGAGATTTTCGTGTGTTGGTCGATGGTGGACATGCCTTTTCCCTGCAAGCCGGTTTGCCAGCCGTGAAGTCAATATCCATGATAGACATTTTTTACTTCCAGAGGCGAGCCAATTTCCGGTATCCAGGGGTACGAAAGTACCTGGGAGCACAAGCAGCATCGACCACGACTAGCGGCGGGGGCGCAAAACGGTGGCCACAAGGCTGACCAGCATCAACCCCAGCGATGTCGGTTCGGGTACCCTGGTGGCTGAACCTGTGCCGATTCCCGGGCCACTGTGGTAGCTGTTTTTCCAGAATTGGTAGTCCCACTTGTCGATCACGCCATCTGCCACCCCATCGGGCCCGGTCCCGCTGGTGAGATTGTCACCAAGCTTGTCGCGCCAGCTGGTGTAGTCTGCCGCATCGATGCTGCTGTTGCCGTTGTAGTCACCCCACTGGGCGGGTGGTAGGGACTGCACCGAAATCAGCCCATCGGTCGTTTGAGGCCCTGCCGAACTGCAATCCACATCACATTCGCGATGGTTGTTGGAACTCAGTGGCGATGAAAAATCATGACCGAAGACCACGTCGAGATTGGCTGGTGAGTTGGGGTTGGATCCTTGGTTTAAGATCCCATGTTTGCCAATCTGCAAATAGAGGTTTGAGACCCCTGGTGCCAGGACGTGGTATTTGACCGTTGCCAAGAGCCAGCTGTCCTGGGAACTGGCATACAACGGGTCTTTCGAAGCAGTGGCCGGGCCGATGCCACGTCCCACGGCCGGCTCGGTCACCGTAAACGCTTGAAAGCCACTTAGGATTTCGGAGGTGGTGTGGACACAAGCAACCGTTACCAATGGTGAACAGTCCTCCGAGTCATGAACGAATTGATATCGTTGTTCGGTGGAGTTTTTCAGGATGGGGTTATAAATCTCTACCGTGCCGGTGGCAAAGCTAATGACCTCGGGACGGTCCGAACGTATGCTGAGCGAGAAATTTGCGAGCGTTTCATTTTCAGCTGGCCGGGCCCAGATGTGAATTTCTCCCTCGGAAACGCCCGTCCCATGGGTCACGAGAGGCACTTCACCTAAAGAGGAAGCAGTCATAACCGAGTCCTTGGCAGACAGCCAGAAGGAGGTAGCTCCGTGACCATTTGAGCTGGTCAGGGTAAGCAACGTCACGAAGACAAGCCAGTTTTGTTTCATGGGTCTGGCTAATTGGGTGAATCCAACGTGTCGCATTAACGGACTAATATTTCATCCTAACGGAGGGGTTGGCCAAGTCAATCAAATGGCAGGTTTTCCGCAAAATTGCCTCTAAAAACTGATAAAATGGAGAGTGTCGGGCTACGACGAGAGCTTTCGATTTACGAGTTGGAGAAGTCCAGCGATCCACGGTTGAAATGCGGGAAGTTTTCCGATTCGAAAAGTCCAATGGTGAAGGCCAACGGTTATATTTTCACAGGTGGCATCCAAATTTTTTTTCAGTTGAGCATAAAGTGTTCCGCTTTTGTCCATGGATCGGCGAGGAGACAGGCATGTTGGCCCAGCTGCGGTGCCAAAAACGAAACGCAAAAATTTGTGGCATGACCGCCGCTGGGCGCTCTCTTTTTGTCCTGGGTCTCTTGTGGGTCTTTTGGAATGGACGGCTAGGCGCAGCCATCGTGGGGACCAGTGACACCGTTGGTGTGCAAACGAGTCTCCCATACCAGGTCATGGAGTTGCAGAATTCTTCGATGCTGTTTGCCTTTGAGGAAAACAGCAGTGTCATGCTCCCCGATTCCATAATCACGGACGCCATCGGTTACACCCCAGCAACGACAATCTCGTATGGGACCGAGGTCGACAGCTACTTCATACATGGCCAATGGAATGAGTCACCTGTGACGATCAGTGGATCGATCACTTTTGACAACGAAATTCTAGGGGTCTTTGTTTCTGACAACGGGTTGCAGAACACCGATTTGTTCCTGGGTTTGTCCGGTGTGGAGTATCCGTCCATGTCGGTGAAACGCGGTCTTGAATCTAACGATCCCTATCAATACGACGCAATATGGATTTCACCCGATTTGCGGACGATTGAAATGCAGTTGTCTTTTGGCCATGACACGCCTTGGAATCCGGACCAGTTTCGTGTGATCACGCATGCGGGCGCTCCAGTTAGTGGGATGACTTTTTCGATCAGTGCTCAAGGGCCGACCGCAGGAAGTTTTGGGGCGGGCCCGGCAGTCTTCGATTCATTTTTTGGTCAGGAGATAGATGGGCATGACCTCCTTACGGTGGGCTTACCTGCGCCACCCATGGTTCCCGAGCCGAATCCTCCTGTCGCAGGGGCTTCGAATCCCCCCGGCATTCTTTTTTCGGGGTCACCAGTGGGTCTGGCCCCCAGCCTTGGGCTGGCCGGTGTGGCTGTTGGCGGCGAAATTAATGAAGGTGAAATCGATGCGCTGTCGTATGGTCGTGATAAGGGGAATGGGATTTTCTTCTCAGTCGATGAGTTCACCGAAGGCGTTTCAGACCGTCCTGGCGGTGTTGTGCCAAATGCGAACTCAGAAGGAGCAGTCGGTGCCGCCGAGGCGTCTGCCGACGTGTTTGTCTACCGGGGTCCCAAAGTTCCTACCCAGCAGCCCACGGTTTGGGCATTTGGCAACAGTGCCTTTTTGGATGGCGATGGTAGCAGCGCGGAGGGGTTGGGTTTGATAGAACCGAATCCTCCTGATTCGGTGGTGCTTCAAGAGGCGGGCGATCATCTCGACGCGATGGACATCGATACGCTTCCTAACGACATGCTTGGTCCGTTCTATTTTTCGTTGGATTCTTCCTTTGACGATCCCCTCGAGCCGGCAGGTCCGAACCTTGGAACCGCAGCAGCCAGTGGTTTTGTTGGCGGAGATGTTTTGCTCCAATCGACCCCTGGGGCAATCACGGCGATTTATGCCTCGGCACAAAATCTTGGCTTGGACATTGCAGGCGCTGACACGGATGATCTCGATGCGCTGGCCCTGTCGGATAATGGCGACATGATGTTCGACCCGTCGACAGACGAGATCTTTTTTTCCGTGCGACGTGGTTCACAGGTCATTGGCAAGCCCGATAGTCGGCTCGGGTTGCCTATTGAACCGGGAGACGTGTTGACGGCACCAGCGGCCGGAAGTCCACTGGGAACGGCTCCTGGAATTGTGATACCTGCCGAGGCGCTCGGGCTGGAGACTTCACGTGCCGGCGGGGGTGGGCCTGGGGTTGCTGCGTCGAGTTCGGTTGCGTCCAGTTCGGTTGGGTCGACATCGGGCGAATTGTCGGGGTTGGATTCCGGCCAGGCGTCCATTGATGGAGATATGGACTGTGACGGGACTCTCGATCTGCCTGACGACCAGGAGCTATTCGTGGTTGGATTAATCGATGACTGGGATTACAGCCAGATCTGTCACGATCGGCAGCAAACGGTACCTCAGCTATTTGACCTGCCTGTCAAACGAGGTAATTTCGACGACGATTTTACATCCTTCGACTTTCGTGACATTGAAGGATTCAAGCAGGCATTTATCTTAACGAGTCCAGGCCCTCTTCCTGACGGATTTTCGTCCTCGCTTCCTGAACCGTCTGCTTTTCTGTTGATCACGGTTTCCGCTTGTTGCCTGGCAGGCCTGAGAGGTTGGAGCAACACGTGAGACGCCCAATCTCAAGTGTGATCGAGGGCAAATATTTTTGTTCGCGTACGCAGTCAAGATGGCTTGAGTGCTGCACTCGTCGGGCCGGATTTACGCTGGTCGAACTCTTAGTGGTAATCGCAATCATCGGGATCTTGATCGCTTTACTCTTGCCGGCAGTCCAGGCGGCCCGCGAAGCGTCTCGACGTACCAGTTGCCGGAACAACCTCAAGCAACTGGGATTGGCCCTGCACCATTACCACGACACCTACAAATCGTTTCCGATGGGAACCAATATTCATCGATCCAGTTCGTGTTATGGTCTCAGTTGGCACGTCTACCTGTTGCCATTTGTTGAGGAACAAGACATTTACGCGCAGATTAATCCAGAGGCGGGACCTTGCGGTGAGGGTGGAGTGCCTAATTCCACCGGCGTGCCTATCTTTCGGTGCCCCAGTTCCGAGCTGGCGCAAGGCAAAACGAACTATGCCGGTACTGCCGGGGCCCGCAAACTCAAGGATCAGCATTCCTCTTGTGGTGACTACGCAACCGACGGGGTGCTGTATCCACTCAGCCAAACACGCATCAAGCATGTGGTCGATGGCACGTCGCATACCCTTTTGGTTGGCGAGCGAATCTATGGGGTCGATTACTGGATGTACGGGGCTTCTTTTCGCAAGGTCAGGGAGGAAGAGCAGACGTGTATGAAGGCGGTTAAGAATGTTGTTTACCCGCTCAACACCGATCAACGAGTCGATCGGGAAAACGACTTTTTCTTTGGGAGTGAGCATTCCGGGGGTGCCCAGTTCGCTTACGCCGATGGGCACGTTGGTTTCATCAACGAAACAATCAACTTTACCGTCTACCAGGATCTCAGCACCAAGTCTGGTGGTGAAGTCATGGAGGGCTTGGATTTGCAGTAGGTTGTTGCGAGGATGCTTCGACGAGGATCGGTTCGGATCCTGCCAGCTTGCAGGCCAGGCGGTGAAGGAGCATCGGTTCCTTAGGCCAATTGGCATCCAGTTTTTCGGTTGCCTTGAACGCTTTCTCAATACTATGAGTTCCCACACCGGTATCACCGCCTGCGCGTTGCCAGAGACCCAGCTGGGCGTAAGCATCACGGAGATCGACCGAATAATTGGCGCGACTTGGATGGTCGGCGACCAGCCCTTTTCGGATTTGCACACTCTGCTGGCCGGCGGCGACCGCGTCTTTGCTATTTTCCGTCAGATGCTTCAGCGTTCCAAGGTGCAAATAACACTTGCCGAGCGCTTCTTGATATCTCATATCGGTTGGATGCTGTTCGGCCAGCTCCGAGAGCATGGTGCCCGCCTGTTCGAAAAGCTGAATGGCTTCCTCGGTTTTCCCTAGTGCTTCGACCACCGTGGCCAATCCCAGGTAGGTATGTACACGTTGCTGGAGATCGGCTGGCTTATTTTGCATGTTGGCAACGATTGACCGGTGGTGGTCCTGCGCCAGTTGAAGAAGGTGTGTCCGCGGTGACTGGGCTTTGTTGAATTGTGGCGCAAAATGGTCCCAATCAAGTTTGGCTTCCTGGAGTTCTTCCTGGAGTTCATTGCTTTGGGTCACCAGCCGATCAATCAAATCGCCTCTTTCGATTCCCAGTGCTGCGATTCGGTTTCGCTGCCATCTTTCCCAAATCGCCAGCGGGGGACTGACCACGGCGATCAAGGTGACCAACGCCACCACGGTTGCTGCCATCGGCTTTCTCTTGCACCACCGCCCGCCACGGGCAATTCGGCCAAGCGGCCGTGCCTGGATAGGTTCGCCATGAAGGTAGCGGCGCAATTCATGGGCCAAGCTTTGTGCCGATGGATACCGCCGGTTCGGATCCTTCTCTAAACATTTTAGGCAGATCGTTTCCAGGTCGCGCGGAATTCGCGCATCGAGTTTTCGAGGGCTGGGAGGGTCGTCCAGGAGGACCTGGGAAATGAGCGTCACACGATTGGTGCCACGGAAGGGTCGTTCACCCGTCAGCAGTTCAAACAGAATCACCCCCAGCGAGTAGACGTCGCTGCGCCGGTCGGACCAGTGCCCTTCGCCGCGGGCTTGTTCGGGAGACATGTAGGCGGGAGTTCCCAGGATCTGCCCATCGACAGTCATGGTGATCTCGCCCGCCTCGCGTTTGGCCAGCCCAAAGTCCATCACATGAGGTTCGCCCACCTCGTCCAGCATCACGTTGGACGGTTTGAGATCCCGATGAACGACACCGGCGGTGTGGGCGTGATGCAGCGCGTCGGCCATGGTGACGCAGAGTTCTACCGATTCGTGGAAGGTTGGCCGTTGGTCCCGTAGCCACTCGGACAGCGTCATGCCGCGGACCAGGTCGCTGACAATGTAGACCGTGCCATCTTCTTGACCCACTTCGTGTACGCTGACAATGTTTGGATGGGACAACTGGGCGGTTGCCCGGGCTTCGCGCAAAAACTGTTCTGCCTGAAGGGTGTCCAGCTGGCCCTTGCGGGGAATTTTGACGGCCACCCGTCGATCCAACGTGGTATCGCGCGCTTCCCACACGGTGCCAAAACTTCCGGCTCCAAGTTGGGAGATCAGTTCAAAATGGGCCATCCTGGACACCCCGCGTTCCGGCGCAGCACCGCGTGGGCTGTCGACGAGGCTGAACTGACTTCCGCAGAGGTTACAAGTAATGTCCGACCAGGACGTATGGACAACAAGTTGGATTGCCTCGCGGCAATTGGGGCAGCGGACTCGCAGGCCGTCGCTTTCGAATCGTTGGTCCGCAACTGGCATGGGAGTTGTCACTGCCAAGAGCGGATCCTTGGGCTCCTCGCCCCCACCGAATGCTCCGGGTCCGTGGTTTTCTACAGCCTTGTCACCCTGATTCTCTTGACGGTTCTTAAAGACATCGTCGACGATGGACCGGTGTTGAGAAAAACGGCGGCGGTATTCTTCTGCCGCTGGAGATTCGTTGCGTTGCTGGCGGTAATCCAACTCCAACCCGATTAACTCGGGCAACAGCATCTGTTGGGTCGTCTCATCAACATCTTTCAGGTAATCTTCGAGGGCCGGTGTCTCACCGGCCTTCCAGCACTGTTCGAATGCGTCGCAAACGTGGTCAACTTGATCTTCGTCAGATGACGAGATCGACGCACTTTCACCCGTGGAAGGCCTGCTATCCATGGTTCAAAGGTTTTCCGACCAACGATTGCGAATCCGTTTTAGTTTTCGTTCCACGGTACGTTCGACCACGTCTAATTTCTCGGCAATTTCAGCGTTCGTGTAGCCTTCAAGCTTGAGACGCGCGATGGTTTGCAATTGGTCGTCCAACTGCGACATCATTAAACCGCACTGTTCATCCAGTTCGCAAATGAGGGATGGCGTTGGTTGGTGCCCCACGAATTCGAGGACGCGGTTGGAATCGTTTTCGTGGCCGGGCATGACGCGCACCGAGTCGCCACGAACTTGTCCGCGACCACGTTTCTGGGCCAGCGTGTGAGCGCGTTGGTCAAGTGCCTTGTAGACCGTAATTTTAACCAAAAGAGGCCAGAGGTGCGTGCGATCGTCGAGTTGGGGAAAATTTCCCGCCTTCACGCCTTCAAAGAAGCTGGCCAAAGCCTGCATGGCAACATCTTCTTCATCTTGAGCGCGACGTGATATGTTGCGCAGCCGGGTTCGCGCCAGGCCAGTTAGCCGTTGAAAATAGCGGTTGAACAACTCTTGCTGGGCTGTCCCTTCGTCGCCATCTTTGAGCTCGCAGATCCAGTGCGTGACAGAACCTTCGGTTTCCACGATTGAATGCTCCAGCAGAACAAAAGTCGAGACAGGAAGTAGCGGTCCAGGGACCAGGTGCTTTGAAAAGTTGGTCCCACCTATTATTCTACGCCACCGGGCTGGTTCGTGCATCCTGAGGATTGGGCCATCTCAAAAAACAGGGCCACCTCCAAGCGTTACCAAGCAATCTGGCCACCCGTGACGGCTGGCAAGAACTCGAACCGCTTGCGTAGTTTGCGAGTAGCGTGTTGCAAAACGGCAAAGTTACCACGATCCGGGTATTGGCGATGAAGGCTCGATTCCGCTGGAATCACGCCACCAAGAGGTGGATTTTCAGGCGGATGCTTCGCTGAACCATTCCACGGGTATGACCCTTAATCGCGCTCCCATTCCGTTGCAAATGCCACTCCCGAGATCGTAGGTAATCGCGGCCTGGTCCCCGGCAAAGGCAATTGTCGGATAACAGATTCGGAGAGCGCCTGGAGCCCGGTGGTATCTCTCGGCAGGTTCCGGCTGGAGGCCGCCGTAGATCTCGTAGGCCTGGCAGGCGACCGCATCGGAAGCAGGTGGAGGTGTGACGATGTTCACATCATCGAGGGCCTCCAGGTTCTTGAAGTTCTCCCAGGTTTCTCCTTCGTCGGTGGAGATTGCGCTGGAGAGGCGAATCCTGCATCGGTTAGTAACGATCTCCTGGCGGGATGCCTGGTTCCACACCATCAACAGGTTGCCTGTGGAGGGTATGCGGTGGAGGAAGGCGGGCGCGTTGGCAGCAGCGATGTGCACCGGCCCGGGCCGGGTCCAGGAAAGCCCCTCGTCCGAAGAGTAGGACTTGTACATCCTTCCCATTCCCGAACGAAGATGCATGAGCAGCCGGCCATCTCGCAGTTCCACTACGGTTGGCTCCTCCAGGTCCCAGGCAGCCCGGTTCACACTTGTAAAAAGCTCACTCAGGCTGCGCTTCCAGGTCTTCCCTTCATCATCGGAGATACATGTGTAACTGTAGGAGAACGTTGGGGAGGGGATGCCATCCTCCGTATTCCAGTTTTCCGCCTCGCCGCCCGTTTGTGGGCTGATCCACCGGAAAACAGGCGCTAGCAGTCGCCCGCCGGACAGCACTATGGCATGTCCGGTGCAGCAGCATGAGTGTACCGTGTCCATCAGCACCGGGTCGGACCAGGTGTGTCCACGGTCATCGCTGACCCGAAAAAACACCATGCTCCCTTCCTCGCGTCCCGGGTGCCCATATTCCTTGGCGATATCGGTGTAGACCATTCCCAGGCCACCCGACTTCAGGTGCAGTACAGTGATGTGAAACCCGACTACGTCATTGCCGTTGGCATCCTTGGCCCGCCACTGTTCCTGCCACGTGCGGCCGGCATCGTTGGACGATTTGAAATGAATGGAGCGGTCGGTGTAGAGTTCGCTGTAGACAAACCACAACTCGCCGTCTCGATCCCCTTCCAGGATGAGCGGCTCTACGTGTCCGGGAGTTTCCGGCTCAAGAATATCGAGTTTAAAAAAACGTTCAACATCCAGCGGTGCTCCTGGGCTACGCCCGCTCAGCTGGTCACTCCACTCGGTATCGCGCATTGGTTAGTTTCTCCTTGTTAAGACGTTGATACGTATAGCACTAGGGCGATCTGATAGCAACCTTGAGTTACAAGGAGTCAGGCCTGGCGAGCCTGTTTGGGTGCAGAGCGCACCACGACTGCGAAATTGTCATGCGTAACGACAGATTGTAATCCCCCTATTTCTTGTTCAGGGGATTGTCACCAGTTATTCCTGCGCGACGGTCACAAGCTCGTTGCTCACCGCCTCAATCTGTGTCGTTTCAACCTGGCTGAGGCCTTCCGCATAACCGACCACCAGAGACAGGTCGCAGAGACGATTGATCTGTTGGGGAATGCCGTGAGCCAGGTGGTGGAGTGTCTCGACGGCTTCGGGTGTGAAGATATCGCGAGTGGCACCGGCTGCCGTCAGGCGATGTTGGACATAACTGGCAGTTTCGTCGATGTTGAGTGGGCGCAGCAAGGTTTTGACGGCCACACGCTCGTCCAGACTGGGTATCCGGCGGAGTGTTGAAAGGAGCCCTTGCTGGCCAACCAGGATGAGTGTCAGGGCGGGTCGACCTTCCCATTGAAAATTGACAAGCAGCCGAAGTGTCTCCAGCACACCGCAGTCTTCCAACAAGTGGGCCTCGTCAATGACGATCGTCGCATGCCGGTTTTGCCGGCTGTTTTCGGTGACGAAGCCTTCCAGCCGGCTGACACTCTCGTCAATGGTGAACCGCGGTGGTTCCGAGGGAGCAGTGCCGAGTTGATTTGCCAGGTAGGCCAACAGTTCCCGGGCGGGCATTTGCGGGAATACAAGGTGAACGAATGGCTGAAATGGGTCGGTCAACTCTTGTTTGAGCAGACTGACAAGCAAGGTTTTTCCAGTACCCGCCGGGCCGGCAAGCACGATCGTACCGCGGCGGCTTTCAATCCCGTATCGGATCTTCAGTAGTGCCCCCTGATGGGATTCGCAAGGGTAGAAGGCCCTGCGTTCAGAGGTCGGTTCAAAAGGTTTGGTTTCAAGCTGCCAGTAGTCAAGATACATGGTTTTACAATGAGTCGTTAATGGTGGGTGAAGCTGTCGCTCACACAAGGTTTTCGACAACCCCTAGGACAGGACAGCGAATCTTTTCCAGGGTGCGCGTCACGGTATTGCGATCGTGGTCGCTGTGCGAGTTAGCATTTGCAACCAATATGGAGGCGTCGATCCTCATGGTTTCGATAAGCTGCAGCTGCAGCTTGTGTGCCCAGTGTCTTGTGTTTCGGAAAGCCCAGTGTCTTGTGTTTCGGAAAGCCCAGTGTCTTGTGTTTCAGAAAGCATGGTGCCCAGATCGATCAACACGATGTCATATTCGTAACGCAAAACTCCAGCGGTGACCGAAGCTTGCAGGCTGATCTGCTCGGCAGCGGGACGCTGCCAGCGGTTTGCCGAGGGGAGTAGTATCAAGCCATCTTCGGCGGAATGGACGAGCGCCTCATCCAAAGGAGCGCCGCGATCAAGCACATCTTGCCAGGTTGTGGTCGGATAGATACCCAGGGCTGTGGCCAACTGTGGATTTTGGAAATTGGCGTCGACGACTACGACCGACTTGCCCTGTGCGGCCAGTTGGCGGGCCAGGCACAAAAGTACCGTGGTGCAGCCGACCTGAGGCTCGCTACCGACGATGGTGACTAAAGATCGTCCTTCGCTGGCAGCGCCGGAGATAGTGTTGACAGCAGGAGTCAACTGGCTGGCATGGTCATTTATTAACTGTGCGCAAACCTTTGGAAATTGGAACGTCGCAACAGAGGTGCCGGGATTAGATTCCGCTGTTTTTTGGGGTGCTATGATGGACGCAAGCGTTGGCTTGCGCGTTACCATGTTAGGGGCACAGGTTTTTTGGTTCGGTGTGGGATGTTCCTTGTCCGGATTGGCCTCCAAGCCGCCGATAGCAATGTGGGGTGCCGGAAGTTGTTTCGCTCCGCTGGGAGCTACCTGTTCGACGCGCAGGATTTCTTCACCTCTACGGTAACTCTGGGAGGAAATCGAAGGGTCTTCCTGCCCGTGCTCTTCCGCTGGTCCTGGCAATCCATGGGGAATCACACCGAGATTGGCCGTCACCAAGTGGACCGAAGTAGAAAGGGCATCGACCATGCGCCGGTTACCAGAAGTCGTCTGGGACGAGCGGTTGGCAGGAGCATAGGCACGAATAAAAGCTTGGTCGGTCGTGGTCATCGTTTTGTAGTCGTGGGTTCGATGGAACCAGTGAGTTCGGCAACTGAAGCGGGTGGACGCACCCGATAATCGGCGCTACCGGTTGGAAAAATCGTCACGATTGGTTGCCCCGTGGAAGGATACCGGGGTGGGCGAGGAGGATTTGCTTGTTGGGGTGGATTTTGTTTTTCTTCGGCAGTGACAAAGGGCAATCGGTCAGGACCAGCCGGCTGTGCGTCATGAACCAGGCCGTACCGGTCGGGCTTATTTTTCAGCTGCTTGGAAGCATCACGTAACGGTGGCGACACCGAAACAGGGGAGGTCGTTGGTTGATAGGAACCACTCGGACCTTGGGCGGTAATCTCTCGTTTGCCACCCGGTGTATCTTTCTTGGCCACTGTTTCGGTTTCAGCCACTGTGTCGGTTTCAGCCACTGTGTCGGATTTGGCCACTGTTTTGGATTTGGCCACGGTGTTGGCATCGGCCACGGCTTTCGTCTCACCCAGTCTTGTTTTGACCACAGCCTTCGTCTCTACCGGTGTTGGTGGTTCGGCTGGCACTTGGGTTTGGGCGCCGGTTTGGGCGCCGGTTTGGGCGCCGGTTTGGGCGCCGGTTTCTGTTTCGACAAGTGCGGTGGGTGTTGCAGACAATGTGGTGGTTAGTTTGGGCTCATTGGCAAACGTGGGTTGGGGAACATGTGGGCCTTGGAGATCCGAATCCCCTTGGTTTTCCAGCAGCAGGTAGCTAAGTGCTGCAGCTACGAGCACAGTTGCCAGTAGGACAAGCCGAGCAAAGGGACTTCGATTCACGTGCAATTGTTTGAATGTTGTGGCAATTCGCGTGTCGGGCTGATCGGCGGGGAATTTGAGTGTGGGACTGACTTCGACCGCAAACTCTGTGGTGTTAGCTTCGGCGGTCCCAAATTCGGTCGCTGAATGGGCAATTTCCCGCTCGGTTGGCAAGGCGGTGGAAAATGCCGCCGGATCGAGGGGCTTTTCCGGACCAGCGGAGGAACCTGAGAGGTTGCTGGTGCCTGGCGTAATTTGCGAGTGGTTCTCGGGTAAGGGTTCAGCGCCAGATCCGGCCCCAGCGTCAACCTGGTATCGTTGGCGGGCCGATTCGTCCAGGCTGTCCGGGCTGGAAGGCAAGAGACGTGGCAATCGCGCCAGCACGGGTGTGGTTGAGGCTGGCGTTTCCGACTCAGCATGTCCTGGCAAGCTCACCTCTGCAGGTGTCTGAGTCTCACCCTGTTGCGATGCAGAATGCAGGTCATCTTCGCTGCAGTGGGTTTGAGTTTGGGAGACCGTCACTTTGGGTAACCTTTGCTTCCATGCGAAACGAAAAAGCGTTAAGCATCTGTGTTCCGAGCGCCGTCGCGCAGCACCAGCCAGGACAGAATTCCACCTGCTATGGGTTTTGTATCGGATAGCGATTATGCCGATCTTGAAGATTGTTCCAGTTCATCGGACTGGAGAGGGCCACAAGATCACGCCCGCGCCAGGCGTGTGGCAAATCGCGGCCCGCAACGGATGGCTGGCAATCGGTTCACGGTCACTCCGTTGACGAGTGGCCTTGTCAGTCGGTGGTTCTCAAAAGAGTTGCCAGCGGTTTTAGATTTTGCCAATCGATAGCAAGCCAAATGATAGCAGTCCCATCACGGCTGCCAGTTAGCGCCAGTTGACCATTGGGTGAAAAGGCCACAGCGGTGACTTCTTGCTCATGACCGGTCAGGGAAAGGATTTCCTTTCCTTCGTACGGGTCCCAAAGTTTGGCCGTATTGTCCTGACTACCCGTCAAAGCCCGTTGGCCGTCGGGGGAAAATGCGACGGAAGTGACACCGGACGTATGGCCAACCAATGTGTTCTGCAAGGTACCTGTGTGTGCATCCCAGATTTTCGCAGAATTGTCTTCGCTACCGGTGATAATCGACTGCCCATTGCGTGAGAACTGCCCGCACGTGACGGCCCATTGATGACCTTTGAGGACAAGCTGCTCATGGCCGGTTGTGGCATCCCAAAGTCGGGCTGTTTTGTCACCACTGACGGTAAGGATCCGTTTTCCATCAGGGGAGAAGACCGCTTGTAAGAGTCGGGCGCCGTGCCCCCGCAACACGACGTCGGTAAGATTGCCGGTTTCGAAGTCCCATAGGCGGGCTGTTCCGTCGTCGCTAGCGGTTAGTACGAGGCTCCCGTCTGATGAGAATTCCGCACTGTTAATGTAGCCGGTATGCCCGTTGTCAAGGCGGCGGATAGCCTGACCAGTCAACGAGTCCCAGATTTTCGCAGAATTGTCCCAGCTTCCCGTCACCAGGTACCGTCCGTCGTGCGAAAGGGTTGCCGCGGCAACCGCTCCATGTGGGCTGAATCGAATTTGTTGGCGTCCGGTGGCGAGGTCCCACAACCGTGCATCATTTCCACCAATCGTGACAATCCCCTCTCCATTGGGTGAAAAGGCAGCCGACCAAACCGATCCGCCAACCTGATTGAAATCAAGCAAACTTTTGGTGGTGTCTCGGGACTCAGGATCGCCAAACCTCCAGATTTGCAATTTTTTCTGCTTGGCCGAGGTCAACAGCGCTGCAGTGCCGACGGGGGCAATCCTGGCCGAGTTGAACCCAAACTCGGGCAGGGCAATCTGCTGAATTTCTTTGGCGTTGGGGACAGACCAGAGTCGAACGATTCCATCTTCACACGTCGTAATTGCAATTTGGCCATCTCGGGAGATATCGAGCGACGTGACCCAATCGGGATGTCGCAGTGTGGCTCCAGAAATAACTTTGCCTGTGGTGATATCCCATTGGGTACAGGTCATATCACCGCTGGCGGTGATCAGGCGAGTGTCGTCGGGCAAGAATCGAGCGGCGGTGATCGACCGCGTATGCGCAAGGAGTTCGCGCATGAAGTCGAACTGCCTGGCGTCTGTAGTGGGTTGCCAGACGCGGAGACCTCCCCGATCGTCACCAGTAACAAGATAATTGCCGTTGGAGGAAAAGACCGCTGAAGTAACCTCAGCGGTGTGGCCAGTAAGCGTTGCCAGAAGTGTGCCGTCTGTGGTGTTCCAGACCTGGACTTCATTGCCGGCACTTCCGGTAACGATCTGGGACCCGTCGGGAGAGATAGCGATGGTTCCCATGCGACCGGTGGGAGAAATAGGCAGCAGTTGCGTTCCGGTAATGACATCCCAAATCCGGACACTATTGTCACCAGCGCCGGTGACTAATTTTCTGCCGTTATCAAAGAAGGCAATATTCGAAGCCAGGAATTGGTGTCCTTCGTTGAATTCTCGTATCTGTTTTCCGGTGGCAACATCCCACAGGCTCGCCGTGCGATCCCGACTGGCGGTCACAATATTTGTGCCGTCTGGAGAAAACTGGGCAGAAAGAACTGCATCGGTGTGGCCTTTCAATACGCGACCACGAATGACACGTTTTTCCTGATAGCCTTCAATATTCCAAAGCCGCACAAACTCATCATGTGCGCCCGACAGGACTTTCAGGCCATCAGGAGAGAACGTGCAGGACCTCACGCTTCCACCGTGGCCCCGGAAGATTTTGACAAGATTGCCTGTTGCGACATTCCAAATTTGCAAGGTGTTGTCATGGCTACCGCTCACCAACAAGGTGTTATTGGTGGGTGAAAATGCCACGGATCGGACAGGACCATTGTGCCCGGAGAGTTCCAAGTGGGTTGGTTTAGGATCGGGAAGATTTTCGATTCGGCGTCCAATGTCAATCGGCTGAACCTCGTTAGGATTCCAAACCAGCACCTTGTTGTCATAGCCTCCGGTAGCAACAAGTTGACCATCGTTGGAAAAGTCAGCTGTGTAGACAGGTCCTTCATGACCAGGAAACTCGGTGATTTGTTCGAATGGGCCAAAAGTGTTGTCCTGATTCATTACCCGCTTCCAGATGATTGCTCGACCATCCTGTCCTACGGTTACAAGCCGTTTGCCGTCTGGAGAGAACTCGGCATCCCAGACCCACCAGCTATGCCCTCTGAGGACTTGCAATTCGTTTCCTGACTGCAAGTCCCATAGTCGGGCCGATTCGTCGTACGAGGTTGTGATGAGTTGCTTGCCATCGGGTGAAAACTGCAAGCTGAGTACGGCATCTTGGTGTCCTACACCTTGGGCTTTGCCTGGAAGTGTTCTGATTTCCAACCCCGTTCTGGCGTCGATCAAGCGAATGGTGCTGTCGCTGCTCCCGCTGGCAATGAACTTGCCGGAGGGAGAGTAGGCGACTGCGTGAACATATTGCCCATGCTGTAGCGAGTGGAGTACCTTGCCATCGGAAATGTCGCGGATGGCAACCTGACCATCCCAATCGCCACTGACACATTGGTCGCCAAGCGGCGAGTAGGCCACAGTATCGACAGGCCCATTAGCCTGCATGGGAAGTTCGGAGAGCTGACACAGGTGCGCCAGACGTCCCCATTCCCAATGTCTCAGGTCCTGGCGGCACTGGGTGAGTAATTCGTAGGCGTAGTCGTAGGCATTCTCGTCGATTTTGGCTGCGGCGAGTCCAATTCGGGCGATGTAGGATTCATATTCTTCGGCCTCTTTTGCCTTGTCAGCAAGCGTTTTTTGCCGGACTGCTTCCTGCTCATTTTTTTCAGCAATACTTTTTTGGTGTACTGCTTCTTGCTCACTCTTTTCAGCAATACTTTTTTGGTGCACTGCTTCCTGACGATTTTGATTGATCAGCACGGCTGCCAGGATGGAAATTCCAGCGATGGCGACTACCAGGGCCGCGACGATTCGCCGAAAATTTCGGAGACGCCATTGGCGAGCATCACGTTCTTGTTGCCCTTGTTCGATTTTGGAAAGTAATTCTGTATGTGCTTCATTGGCCGGATTGAGCAAAGTTGCAGCAAGGTCAAAATCACCTTTATCGTAAGCACAGGAGGCGTAGTCGAACTGTGCTTCCACTAATGCGATCCGTGCTTTCTCATTGCCATCCCATAGTTGAAGTGCTTCCTGGAATCCAAAAACGGATCTCGCATAGGTATCGTAGTTGGAGGTTTGGCGAGCTTTTTCAAGATGGTGTCGCGAGCTGGCGGTGAGCATGAGGCTCTCGGAGTGCGATTGATAGGCGCCAATCGCATCCTGCAAATCCTTGATGGACGCGTAGCGGTCTTCTCGATTTACCGCCATGGCCCGCATGGAGATTGACTTGAGTTCACCTTCATATTCGATCGGGTCAATCTGGTTTTGGGTGGCAGCCATCAGGCATTGCATCACGTCGCGGCCTGAATGCGGGGGGCGGCCACCAATAATTTCGTACAAGATTGCCCCTAGCAGGTAGACGTCGCTACGGAAATCAATCGCTTCAATGGGACCACGTGCCATTTCCGGCGACATATAAGCTGGTGTGCCACCCAGACTGCCAGTTTGACAAATCGCTTCAATATTTGCAAAATCTTTGGTGACCTGTGCCAAGCCCCAGTCCATGACGAGAACTTCCCCATAGCCTCCGAGCATCACATTTTCAGGCTTGAGATCGCGGTGCACGACGCCATGAGCATGGGCAAAAGATACCGCGTCGGCGACCCGCAGTAAGATGTTCAGATTCTCATCCAGACTTTTATCCTTGATGACGTCATCCCAGGGTGTTCCTCGGACATGTTTCATCGAATAGAAAAGTGCTCCTGATTCATTGGTACCCAGATCGTAAATCGGAACAATGTTGGGATGGTCAAGTTCACCCGTGACCACGGCCTCAGAGATGAATTTGTCGTGCTGCTCTTCGTTCGTTCGTTTGTTCGACTTGAGCATTTTGACTGCCACGGTACGGGCAATCGAAGATTGAGTTGCCGAAAAGACGACCCCCATCCCTCCTTCACCGATTACGTTCAACAGCTCGTAATCGGGCACCTCGGCTGGAGGGAGCTGTTTTGGATCGCCGCTTGTGCGGGCAGAGCTTTCCAGGATGTTGCGGGACTTGATTGGGAGCGAAGAGCGAAAACCACTCGTGGTGTCTGGTTGGCGAATGGTGTTCCGGTTGGATGTAGCTGCATCATAGCTATTCTGCCACTGCGTACCGAGATTTTCGATGTCACTGTCCATCGTCACTCTTTCATCACGCACCACTCCGTCAGTTGAGACCTTGAAATCGCCGGATTCACTGGTGAGTTCGGCAATGTCGATCGTCATATCCGTATCAATGAGATGCGTCGAGTGTTTCGAGGGTTCGGCGTCGGTTTCATTCTCTGCCGGCTTGTCTTCGTTGGAGTTAGCAGAAGCAGTCCCATCCTGATTGCCCATCAGCGGTCCCAGGTCGGCCGCAGTATCGGCAGGTGAGAGATCGACCGTTGCATTGTTTGGATTTGTCGTTTGCCCTGACAGAGAAGAATCTTTACGTGGATGCTCCAATGAGATTTCTGAACGGTCTTCGCTAGTACTACTGCTCGACGGGTCCTGAGTTACACTCGTGCCAGGCCGACTAAGGTCCTGGACCGTATGGGGAGTCTTTGCGACGGTTGGAGCACCACACACAGGACATTGACCGGCCTTGATAGAGGCGTCATCCAGTTGGGCCTGACAAGTTGTGCAAGATTGTAAGTTCATCAATCGTACAGGATATGGCTATATGCCAAGTGTCGAAGGGAAAAGTAAAAAACAGTCAACAATTCAGTTGGTCCAATGGTTCGTGAGGGAGTGCGAGGTGTTTACAATTCGTGTGTTCATTTACGGCAAGTTCTTCTGTTGCTGACAGCTGGCGACGAAGTCGACTCGACCGCGTCAGGCGTTGCCATTTGCGGCGATTATGGCTTCGCGTGACCTGCCGGTCTCGTGTTGCCCAGCCAACGCGGGCAAGACCGAGGAGCAGAGTTGCTGCAGAGGTTAATTCTACAGGATCATGCTGATGCTGTGGGGTCGGCTGGGAGATTCGTTCGTCACCAAATTCTTCCCATAGCTGGGCTGGCAGAGAAGCTTTTGGTACGAGGGTGCCAAGAGGTAAGGGCCGATGGTTGCTTTGAGGATTTTTCAAGAGATCCAGAGGTGTGGTTTTCAAGTGAGGATGATTTTCCAAAGGACCGATGTCGTCCATTTTGATTTGTTGATCTTCCTGAGGCGGTTTCTCCTGACCGCCGTCGGATTCGTCCGAGGGATCCACTCCCTGGCCGTCCCGCACGGTCGCTGTCAGCACCAGCCTTCGAGTGTTCGTTTCGGTTTGAATAAGCCAAATGTCATACCGATTGTTTGGCATTGAGCGGAAAAATGTTTCCAGGTTGTACAGCACCTTCGGTTCGATCCGATACGACTCACCTTCGCTCCCATCCGGATTGACAACCTGGAGCAATAGGTATCGCTCTGATGAAGTTGTCAGATCGATCGTGGTGGATCCGAAATCGGCAACTTGAACCTCAACTGTAGATGCACTCGACTGCGGAGCTGCAACTTCGATCGATTTCGATCGTGTCTTGTCGGCTGACGATTGTTTGATAAGTTCATATGAAAATGCGCCAGTGAGGTCATCAGCGCCGCTTTTTTCTGAAGCTTGTACACCGTTGTTTCCGACCTCGACCGTAACATTAAATGTCCCAATATCGTAAATGTTGTTTGAGTCATCATCAACAAGTGTGATAGTCACTGTGTAAAGAGCAGGATCTTGGTACGTGTGGAGGCCATCAAAGGAACCCATGGTCAACACGTTGGGACCGCCGTCGATGACGTTCGACACCATGGCCAGGTCACTTGTTAGATCCCCCCAGTCGATCTTGAAATAGAAGTTTTCCCGGCTGCCGTCAGGAGCCTCGTTCGGGTTTGCAGGGTTGTTGAACCCTGGGTCGGTAAAGGTACCTAAATCTGGGATTTCTAGAGGCTCTTTCATGGTGACCGTCTGATCCTCCACTACGCTCAGCGTCGGCAATATATTGGACACTGTGACGGTAAAATGCTCAGTCGACTGGCCACCGTCCATATCCATGACCGTGGTTGCCACGTTGTAGACGCCATTGTCGGCAAAAATGTGACTTGCCCCAAATGAACCGCTGCCGCTGCCCTGGTCAATCGGCATCGATTCGGGCGATCCTCCGTCGCCCCAGTCAATTTGTGCGGCGTGCGTATCGAGTATGCCCCTGTCGGTAAACGTTCCCGATATTTGCGTCGAGTGACCTTCATCGGAAAAACGAGGCTCGAGCGAAGCGATTTCTGGATCGGCATTTACGATTTCAATGGCCAGGCTGCGCTCCACGTAGTCGAGGTTCGCCAACCCGTTTTCAAAATTACCCGACATGTCATCATCTGCAAATCGAATGGTTGCCGTGTACGTCCCCTGATCAATGAAAACATGGCTGCCACTGAGAGTCCCACTTCCACTGGATACTCCGATCGTAGCTGGTTCAACATCCGTACCGTCGCCCCAGTCAACTTGTGCAGTGTAGGTATCCAGAAGACCTGCATCAATGAATGTCGTGGCAATGTGAACGGTTTCACCTTCTATCAAGTTGCCACTCACGGAAATTGGTGTGAGAACAGGTAGTACGTTCCCGACGTTCACCGAAGTGGCGTCGGTATCGGAGGCGCCATCGTCATCGATGACGGCGACATTAATCGTGTACGTATCTTGGGGCGTACTGGTGGGGTTATCGTCCAAGTACTGGTGGGTGAGCTGGAAAGCTTGTGTGCCAGTGTCACTGGGCCCGTAGGTATGTGTCGTTTGGTTGGCCGGACTGAGTGGGTCGCCCCAGTTCACGACCAGGGTAAACGTGTCGAGCGTTCCTGGATCAGTGATTGTGCCGGTGAGGGTTGCGGTCCCATCTTCATGGATGGTTGGTACCGAGTCGAGCTGGACGATCGGCGCGACGTTTCCGACGGTGACTGAGGTGCCGGCAGTATCTGTGGCGCCATCGTCATCGGTGAGGGCGACATTAATCATGTACGTATCGTGGGGCGTCGCCCCAGTTCACGACCGGTGGGATTGTCGTCGGTGAGGGTTGCGGTACTGGTGGGTGAGCTGGAAAGCTTGTGTGCCGACATTAATCGTGTCACTGGGCCCGTAGGTATGTGTCGTTTGGTTGGCCGGACTGGCCGGACTGAGTGGGTCGCCCCAGTTCACGACCAGGGTAAACGTGTCGAGGGTTCCTGGATCGGTCCTGGATGCTGTCGAATCCGGTGAGGGTTGCGGTCCCATCTTCATGGATGGTTGGTACCGAGTCGAGCTGGACGATCGGCGCGACGTTTCCAGGGTAAACGGTGACTGATCGGTAATTGTACCGGTGAGGGTTGCAGTCCCATCTTCATGGATGGTTGCTGTCGAATCGAGCTGAACGATCGGCGCGACGTTCCCGACGTTTACCGGAGTGGCGTCGGTGTCCGAGGCGCCATCGTCATCGGTGACGGTGGCGGTGATTGTGTACGTATCGTCGGGCGTATCGGTGGGATTGTCGTCGAGGTACTGATGGGTGAGCTGGAAAGCTTGTGTGCCGGTGTCACTGGGCCCGTAGGTATGTGTCGTTTGGTTGGCCGGACTAAGTGGGTCGCCCCAGTCACGACCACGTGTCGAGGGTTCCCGGATCGGTAATCGTACCGGTGAGGGTTGCGGTCCCATCCATGGATGGTTGGTACGGAATCGAGCTGGACGATCGGCGCGACGTTTCCAACGGTGACTGAGGTGCCGGCAGTATCTGTGGCGCCATCGTCATCGATGAGGGCGACATTAATCATGTACGTATCGTGGGGCGTATCGGTGGGATTGTCGTCCAGGTACTGATGGGTGAGCTGGAAAGCTTGTGTACCAGTGTCGCTAGACCCGTAGGTATGTGTCGTTTGGTTGGCCGGACTAAGCGGGTCGCCCCAGTTCACGACCAGGGTAAACGTGTCGAGGGTTCCTGGATCAGTGATTGTGCCGGTGAGGGTTGCGGTCCCATCTTCCTGGATGGTGGTGACCGAGTTGAGCTGAACGATCGGCGCGACGTTACGAACTTCGACAGAGGTGTTCGCCGCCGTACTGCCGCCATCGTCATCGATGACGGCGACATTAATCGTGTACGTATCTTGGGGCGTACTGGTGGGATTGTCGTCGAGGTACTGGTGGGTGAGGGTGAAGGTTTGCGTACCAGTGTCGCTAGGCCCATAGGTATGTGTCGTCTGGTTGGCCGGACTGAGCGGGTCGCCCCAGTTCACGACCAGGGTAAACGTGTCGAGGGTTCCCGGATCGGTAATCGTACCGGTGAGGGTTGCGGTCCCATCTTCCTGGATCGTTGCTGTCGAATCGAGCTGAACGATCGGCGCGACGTTTCCGACGGTGACTGAGGTGCCGGCAGTATCTGTGCCGCCATCGTCATCAGTGACGGTGGCGGTGATTGTGTACGTATCGTAGGGCGTATCGGTGGGATTGTCGTCGAGGTACTGATGGGTGGTGGTGAGATTACGTTCGCCGACCGAGAGAGCAAGAGTCTCGGTGGCCGAACCATCTCCCCAGTCAATCATCACGGCGTGAGTGTCCTGGGTGCCCGGATCGTCAAAGGCTAGATGGAGCGTGGCTAGCTGGTGTTCATCAATGGTCACGACCGGCTGGATCACCAGGCCGCTGGGCGCCACATTTTGAACCTCGACAGAGGTGTTCGCCACTGCACTGCCGCCGTCGTCATCGGTGACGGTAGTGGTGATCGTGTACGTATCGTGGGGTGTACTGGTGGGGTTATCGTCGAGGTACTGATGGGTGGTGGTGAGATTGCGTTCGCCGACCGAGAGCGCCAAGTTTTCGGTGGCCGAACCATCTCCCCAGTTAATGTCGATGGAGTGGGTGTCCTGGGTGCCCGGATCGTCAAAGGTCACAGTGAGAGTGGCCAGCTGGTGTTCATCAATGGTCACGACCGGCTGGATCACCAGGCCGCTGGGCGCCACATTGTGAACCTCGACAGAGGTGTTCGCCACTGCACTGCCGCCGTCGTCATCGGTGACGGTAGCGGTGATCGTGTACGTATCATGGGGTGTATCGGTGGGATTGTCGTCGAGGTACTGATGGGTGGTGGTGAGATTACGTTCGCCGATCGGCAAGGGCAAAATATCTGGAGTCGATCCATCGCCCCAATCGATGCTGGCGGTGTGCTGGTCAGCTGCGCCCAGATCGGCAAAAGTAAAAAACAGCGTAGCGCTCCCATTTTCATTGAGTGGAGCCGGGTCGCTAATAAATACGAAGTCTGGTGGACTGTTGGAAACAATCAGGGAAGTGTTATTGTGGGTGCGTCCACCATGATTGTCGATCACCTCGACATCAATGACATACGTATCCATCGATGTTCCAGATGGATGGTCATCGGAGTAAAAGTGGGTGGCCAAGATAGTACGATTTCCAACCGCAGGGAAAACGTGGTCTGGTCCAGAAAGGGTCCCCCAGTCAATCAGAATTAAGTGAGCATCTTCTGTATCTGGATCATTGAAACTTATGTTCAATGCTACCAGGTGACCTTCCTTGGCTGAAATGACAGGCTCTATCTGTACGTCACTTGGAGCTACGTTGTCGACATCACCGTCGACGTCGAATCTATACGTGATCGGATCAATGCTTGCAAAGATGTTTTCGGAATCGTCAAGCAGGCCCTGTTCCAATTCATGAGAGGGCTCAAAGACATTTTGAGAAAGATCAGAAGTAGATGGGGGGAAAGATTCCAGCAGCTGTTCATTCATCATTGGTGGTTCATGATGATCGATGTTGCCTTCAGTAATTTCTGCTTCCTGATAGGTGTCCGTCCAATCAAATTGGAGTTCGGCGGTATTCGTACTGTCGAGGTTCAGACCTACGTCATCCACATCTGCGATAAGAACAGAGTCTAAAATACCTTGAATCGAAGCATCGAGAACGCGGCGAGGTTCAAGCTTGCGGACCGTTGGATAGTTCCACAGCGCTTCCCGCGGACAACGTGTGCGTCGTTGTTTGCCGCGCGTTAAACGGGCGGACAGCCGATCAAGCCATGAAGACCTGCGCATATTTTGAGGTTTCCTGATCCGTGGTCGCTGGCCTGGCTTCGCGGTGAAAAAGGATTCGTTCGGAGTCGATTTAGGGAGGAGATTGCCGAGTTTGACCGAAGGGCGATGCGTCGCTCCATACGGCGAGGAATCTTGGAAGAAAATATGAATAGGAAGGTGGACGAGCTGCGGGGCCAAATCGCCGGAAAAAGCGGCGAGGGCCAAATTCCATTATCGCGACAAGGTGGGCGAAATGTCAAACATTCAGAACACGTGCATCCCTTGATGAGGCAGTAATTTGCGGCATTTTAGGCCTGTCCTGACAGGTGGTTTAGACTGGATCTTCCTGGACACAGAGGGTGGCAGGTTTTACGGTTTGTGTCGATTTTTCTGGAGGTTGATCTGCGGGAGGGTCGAAGTACGAATGATGACACGGTGTTTCTTCACCTATTCGAGGTTTCCATGTGTTTTGAGCTTACTATCAGACGGGTGCTGGGTAGATGCCAATTCGGTCTGTTGCGGGTGTTCAGCACATGCGGTTGGGCATGGGTCCTGAGTTTTGCACTAGCCGGAGCAAGTGTGCTGGCTGACGGTTCGCTCAAGTTGGACTGGGACCCTGGTGTTGACCGTCTGGCGTGGGGGAGTTTCATTCCGAATGAGGGAACGAAGATTTTTTCCGCGTCGGTTCCTCCAAGTCAATTAGAAAACGCATCTTCGGATGAAGGGTTTGATTCGCGGCCCATTGTTCCAGCTACGGTTATTGTGGGTGTGATTAGAAATACACCGATTGCTGATCGAACCGAGCACGGCGAGTTTCCGAGCCAAATAAGAGAACCTTGCGTGTGTCCAAAGTGTGTTACACAAAATTGTAGGTGTCCACGTTTTTGGAAAGCGACTTATCCGATACAGATATTTAATCCGGAGAGTACAGGATTGGAGAGATCGTCGTTTTTAGTCGATCGATCTTTTTGCCTGGCTCAGCTCGAGCAACTGGAAGAGGCAGGAGAAAGTCCTGCTGAGTTTGGCACGCCGAGTTGGATTTCAAAACCGATGAATTCACTGGGAGTGGATATCGCAATGCCACCGGGTGATTTGCCAGAAAGCCATACCGACCACCAGCACGACGGGCCGTGTGATCCACAGCAGTGCAATCGTGGTTGGCCCAGCATTTGCTATTACTACGCAGCAACAGGCCTCTACTACAATCCTCTTTATTTCGAAGAGGTAAATCTTGAACGTTTTGGATATGGGTGTCCGTGTTGTTTGCAACCAGCGGCCTCGGCGGCACATTTTTTTGCGTGCGTACCCGCGTTGCCTTACTTGATGGGTACCAATTGCCCGTGCGAATGCAATTACGCATTGGGCCATTACCGACCTGGTAGCTGTGTCCCCTGGCGGAGGAATTGTGTTCGGCCCAATGGTCGAGCGAGATTTGGCCAGGCTGGCGCCGGTATGGGGATGGTGTTTCCGTCGCCTTAATCTGAGGTGCGTTGGAGATTCTCTCCACGCGTCATGCTGGTCGAGTTGGATTTGTGGTCAAGTCGGATTTGCCAGTGCTTTGGCAGTGGAAACCACGTTTGTTGCCAGGGCACTTGTTCCAGGTCAGGCAGGCAAACGAAATGTCTGTGCAAGCCAGCGGAGGATGCGACGTCCCAGTTGCATCGGTGTGGTAGTCACTTTTGCCTGTCCACGAGTTCCAATCAGCAGTCCATTTGGAGTGTCCATAAATTGGACGCGTACCCGAAAGTAGGTGGCTTCACCTCCTGGTGGAGTCAAGCCTGCTGAGAGTTGTTCCAGGGGGGTGGGCTCGTTTTGGAAGAGGCGATTGCTGCCGACGTCGCGCTGGGCCACTTCGACGACTTGACCATGCAACACGTCGCGGGGTCGTTCATGAAGTTCCAGACGCACTTCTTGCCCGGTAGCAATGCGTTGGGCTTCGGCATCATTGACAAGCAAGACCGCCTCCAGCACGTTTGGATCACCGACCCAACAAACGAGTGTGCCTGGCTCTACCAGGGCCCCTAGATTTTCCGTATCGAGAAGGGTACCCGACCATGTTGGCAGTTGGTTTTGTTGCTCGGATGATTGGGGAATCGATGGGACGGGTAAGACTGTCCCCGCTTGCGGGGCTTTCAGGACTAAACGGTTGGCCTCTTGGCGAACATCCGCGAGTCGTGCTTGGATGGAAGCAAGCGCTGTCTGGGCAGCTGGGATTTTGGCACTTGCAGTCGCATCCTGTCCTCGCAGTGCTTCGAGGTGTTCCAGTTGCAGTGTTTGAAGTGTCTTCTTTCCTTCCAGATGGGCCAGATTTTGTGCGACTTCGCTATTGTCAAGCCAAGCGATAGGTTGTCCCGTCTTGACTGTGGTACCAACAGGTGTGGCGTTCACAAGTTGGCCTGCAACAGTTGCGTAGACTCGCATAGCCTTCTCAGGCATTAAGACAACGGGTGCGTCAACATGGTATGGGACCGGTAGCATCAACAGGCCCAAACCAGCAGCAACGGTCAGCAGCAAAATCAATGCCATGCGCCTACTTCCAATCTGGCGGCGACGAAGTGGATTGCGCAAGAAGCGGGTAGTGCTTACGATGGGGCCCCAGATTGCACTTGCGACAACAGCAATGCCCACGCCGTAGGCAAGGACTTCGAGATGGAGCGGATGCAGAAAAGTGACTAACATCCAAACGATCCCTGTCAGCACTAAAGTGAGGTAGAGCTTCGAGCATATTGCGTAGAGTACAAGCCATCCGCGGTGACGTTTAGGGACCAGCACATCTTCGAAATCTTTTAATCCCAACAGCCAGTGGGCACTGATTTGGCGAAGCACTTGTCGCGATCGCTGCCAGAGATTTGGAGTCGCAGTCAAATCCGAGAGGATGTAGTAACCATCATATCGCAAGAGCGGGTTGGCATTAATCGCAAGCGTGCTGACCGTACAGACCAACACGATATTGAGTGCGATCAGATGAAGAATTCCGGGGTGACTGTACCACCAGACGATTACCGCCAAGGCTGCGAGTACAAACTCGACGATTCATTCCGGCCGCTGAAATAAGGATTCGCTGCCGGCGGTCTGGTAGCTGCCAGGCGTCTGATACATCGCAATACAAGCATGGGGTAAAAGCGAGGAGGAGCAAACCTAGTTCATGAACTTCCCCGCCAAAGTGTTTACATGCCACAGCATGCCCCAGTTCGTGCAGGATCTTGACTACCGCAATCGCAAGCATCAGCCAGCCTACATTGCGAAAGTCGGCAAGTTGGCCTAAGTCAGGCAGGCGGGCCCAAAACTCTTGGAAGTGCCCGAAGACAAGTGTCATCGCAAACAACACGAGCATGCCTGCTAGTGCAGTTGCGGGCCATGAGAACAGCCATCGACACTTCCCGTGGAAGGCCGTGAGCCAACGATCTGGATCGATTCCCCGAAAACGGATCGCCAGAATCTGCCTCCAGGCGAACGACCATCGGTGTCTTTGCTCTTGATGCCGTTTGGCGAGTAATTCGCGCGCCTGACCGGGAGTTGTGCTGACCACGATGCTGGATTGGTGTAATCGGTGAAGAAACTTCCACACGGCTTCGTGAGAAAGTCGTTCCGGAGAAAACTTGGCCTCGTAGTCGCGGCACAGTTTGGCCAGGCCTCGTTGGTTTTCGTAGGCAATCGAGCAGAAAATACTCTTGTGGCGTGAACTGGTGATGCTCAAGAGTGAGCGGATCTTTGACCATCCAGATCTGTCCGGTTGCCATCTCAACCTCTACGGCAACCAGGTCTGGTCGCAGCCGTAAATTCAGAAGCCACTCAATTGAAGCGAGTTCATCCATAGCGTATTTCGGTCTGCGAGGATTTTGGGTTGCGGGAACAGCATCGGCCCAACTACGGTACGTCCGGAGCGGAAGTTTTTACCCACATCTGAACGCGTTGGCCGGGGCGAAGCCCGTAGAGCAGCATTGTCGATTTCTGCCCAGATACGAACTTGTTTAGTAATCGGGTCCATTTCCGGGCTGACAAACACGACCTTGCCGGAGATTTCAGCTTCAGGCGTCGTGCTTTGGAACTGGTCGCCGGCGTAGGGGGCCAGTCGTACGGGTGATCCTGCCAACTGTGGGCCAACCTGTTCGACTGGCACAAACCCTTCTGCCTTGAGCCGGTCGATGGCCACCATGCGGAGAACTTGTTCTCCCGGTTCGACCCATTCTGCTGCGCGGACATAAACCTCGACCACGGACCCTGCGAAAGGTGCCCTTAGTTGTCTCTGAGTGATTTGTAGCCGTGCTGCTTCCAATTGTTGTTCGTGAAGTAACACTTGGAATTGTTCAAGAGCGGTATCAAGTTCTGCTTGTTCGCGTTCCAGGCTGGTTTTTTCGACCGCTAGTTGCTCAACATCGATTTGTGATTGAGAAACGGTTTCGGAGATCGTTTGTTGGATTCTTCCGACCTTTTGCAACTCGGCCTTGGCCACCTGGTGTGCTTTGGTAGCATAACGCAAGCCTACATCATTGGCAGCCTTATCACGGGCTGCTTCCAGCTCGATCTCTGCGGTTCGCTCAGCGGTCCGGGCCAGCTGGTCATCGACCTGTGCCAGCAACGCTCCTAGGACAACCTGTTGGCCTTCATGTACATCGATTGCTTTCAGTACACCTGCTTGCTGGGCAGGAATCTCTGCTTCGTCAATCAGGCGAAGGATAACGGATTGCACTTCAACTTCACGAGCGAATACCGCGTGAAAATTGATGGCGCACAAAAGTGCCACAACGCTGCAGTAGAAATTTATACCACGCATGGTTTCAAACGGTTTCATCAAAAGGTGATCAGGCGGATCGCTGCATCCCACAGGTCATGCAGCCATACATAGCCCAGCGAGCGGCGGCCGCAGGCAATCCGTGCACGTACCGTCATCCCAGGACGAAGTTCCAAGACAGGTTCTCCTCCAGGAGCAGTCTCGTCCCAAGAGGCGGTAACCCGTACCGTTGGAGAACGGCCCGGTTCGTTGGAGGTTGGTTCAGCAATTTGGGCAATTTCCGTCACATGTCCTTGGTACTGGTGACGTTCGTCGGCGGTCAGCCGAAATTCAACAGGCAGTTCAGCGACGTCTTTCTGACGAGCTGCAACCACATACCCAATTCGGTCATCAGCAACATGAAGTTCAAGCTGCCACGACGACTCCAGATCGGCCATGGTCAACAAAGCCTGTCCACGTTCCACGGGACGAGCGGTGAGCAATCCCTCGATATCCCAGGTAATAATTTCACCGGCAATAGGACTCCGAACAATCAGTGACTCGCGCTGCTGATCCAGAAGTTCCAGTTCCTGTTGCAGGTTGGTGAGTTGTTGTTCCAGTTGACGTTGTTCAGCCGAAAGCCGGTAGCTTTCCAGCCTGGTGACCCCTCCAGCTGCACGTTCCGTTTTGGTCGCTCCGACCGCTTCGAGCTGTTCAATCGTTGTGTTGATTTGTCCGGTGACTCGTTTGGATTCCAGTTCAAGAACGGGATCATGCAGCCTGAGAAGTTCATCCCCGGCTTGGACACGTTGATCAGGTTGCACCAGTACCTCTTCGATCACGCCACTCCGTGAAGCAAAGACATTTCGGCGAAGCTGGGGTTGAAGTATCCCTCCCGTTTCGACGTAAAAGTCTGTCGGAACAAAGCAGAGCGCTAAGATCACAACAGCAAAAGCCGCTGCAGCCGCAAGGGTTTTGGAAAAATGTTGTGGCAGCAGCA
>CBDEWC010000015.1:0-131593 GCA_965243695.1 Lacipirellulaceae bacterium
TACGGCAAAGCCGCGCTCGACGCCGCGGTCAATGGCCAAGTTGTAGAGCCCGGCCAGATTGATAGTGGCCTTAGCTTGGCCGGACAAGCTTGGATTGATAAGGGTTAGATACACACGATCACTGCCTTGGCGGACAATGACATCCACCGGCGAACCGCTAGCCCAGGCCAGGCGCGGGACTTTGCGCTGTAGCAGTTCCAAAATGCGCTTGCCCCCGGGACGCTTGGCGGATAAATCGGCGGCATCGCCAGCCATTAGAATACGGCCCTGACCGTAGGGTGCCTCGAGCACTTGGCCGGCGCTACCATCGATGTTTCTGAGACTACGCTTGGGTCTGACGGGCGTGATCTTCCAGGCCAAGTCGCCGGTGCGCTTATAAGTGAAATCGCCAAAGGCTTCGCTCATCAAGCGTCCGTCCGGTTTGCCGTAGGGGGTATAGGCCCCGGCGACGCCGCCGACAATTAGCGTTCCGCCGGATTTGATCCAGGGCAGGATCTTTTCGGTCATGCCGGGCGGCAGTTGGGTGACAAATGGCAGGACCAGCACATTGTATTCGTCCAAATCCTCGCGGCCGTTGAGCAGATACTTTTCAGGGACAAAGGCATAGTGATAATTATGGTCGTACAGGAGGCTGTGGAAATTTCGATAGCCGAACTCTCGCACGTTCCAGGGCCATTCGCAGATGCGTGAAGCGGTGGATCTGAGCAGGGCGATCCGGGGTTCGACAACGGGGGCATGCAGCCAGACGTCTTCCATCGAGCGGAGCTTGCGCTTTAGAACGGGAACAATGCCGGCTCCGATACGCAGCAGATTGTTGTCGCTCTCGAGGATCATCATATTGTTGTTGCCATAGGTGTCCCCGATTCCGAAGAAGGACATGACGGTGCGACCCCAGGCCACCATGCGCCAGGTATTGACGCGCGGGGCCGCACGGACCTCGGCTTCCGGGGGGAAAGAGCGATTATGCGGACGGTTCCAGACGGTCTCGAAGTTGCCGGTGGCACGTTTACTGGCCCGCTGGACCGAGTAGGTGTAAACTTCCTGAAAGGAGTCGGTCAACTCTGGGCCGAAAAGGTCGCAGACCTCGTCGGCCCAGCGAAAGGCATCGACTCCGACGGTCAGATAGCCATCCATTCCGCCATAGCTCGGTGAGGCACTGATGGGATGGCTTGGGTCAGCTGACTTGAGGGCTTGGTAGCAGGATGCCATGTAATCTGCATAGCTATCCAATAGGAATGAGTGGAATTCGTAATAGAGCGGGTTGGCCCGGCCCTGATAGAGAGCATCAGTCAGGAGTTTGCGTTCTGCTTCAGTGCCTTTGATGGCGTCGGTGGGAAAGCCGATGGCGTCAAAGCCGGTGTAGCTGGAGTCCGAAGCGGAGTTTAGTTTTTGGATCGAGCCAAACTTTTTGGACAAGTGTTTTCGAAAAGCTGCGAGCCCGGCATCGGTTCGGCCACCGCTGGGCCAGTGTGCGTATCGATATCTGGCATCACCTGCTTCGGCCGATGATAGACTCGGCTCCCAAGCCGTGGTGTACGTAAGCACATCAGGATTGTCCTTGTAGAGGGCCCCGACTTCCTGCAAGTAGCCTTTGAGCATCCGGCGTACGGCAGGGTGATAAATGTCCAATGACCAAAGGCGCTGTGACATGCCCCACTGACGGGAATAATTCTTGGCGGCGTCCGGCCTGCCAAGCGACAAATCGAGGTTTCGTTCAAACCAGTCCGGCGGACAATAGGTCCAAGGCCCTCTGGCGCAGGGGATAATAAGTTGGGTCTTGCGTCCGTGAAGGATATTAGCGGCCATAAAGTCCAGGCGATAATCAGGATCGAAGGCCTGGTAGGGTTGATAAGCTCCTTTGTTGGCCGGGTCCGTCGGGCGCTTGAGGTAGGATTCGTAGATGCCAACAGTATAGTCGGCCAGGAGCACATCCGTGCCGGGATGATCATAGACCCCCCTGAATGGTCATAACGATGCCAGTGCAGGTTCCGTCCGGCAAGATCGACGCAGGGGCCTTGTTGTAGAATGCTGGTGCAGGTTTGAAATTGGGGACCCGCGGAATTGCTGCGGCCTGGTGCTGCAGGGCCAGGAGTTGCTCACGGAGGGTGGCGAGAAGCTCGCCAATCCGCTTGTCTGCGGCACATATGTCCCGGATGAAGGATTCTCTGGCTTGGGCGCGGGCAGCGGGGTCCTTGGCCATACGAGCGGTCTGGCCGGGATCGAATATCCCCGGCTTTTTCTGGATCTTCAACTTCAATCGCAGGTCTACTGCAGAGGCTAGGCCAGCGGAATACTTGTTTCCAAAATGAGCTTGATAAAGGGTCAGAAAACGATCTTGAAGGTCCTCCAGGTCTTTTTCCAGGGCCTGCAACTGGGCAGCCTGGGGCAGTTTATCTGGGGCTTGGCTATTCTGCCAGACAGCCAGGTAAGCCTGGGCCCGGCGAATGGACTGGGCGGTGGCCAAGGCTTCGTTCAGGGCCACGACTGCCCTGGGTTGGACGGAGCGCACGTGAAGCAGGAGGTCTTTTTCGGCTTGGGATGCATTGGAAACGATCAGCTTTGACGGTCCCTGGGCAGCAGAGGTGCCATCGCTTCTGCCGTAGTCTAATTCGGCAGCATCATCGTCAACCTGCACAGCCTGGGCGGCAGAAAGCAAGGACGCCAAGAGCAGACAAAAAAACGCCAAGTGCGCCGTGCTCGCTAGGTTCTGCCAATACGATTCTTGCAAAGTACTCATCACTGCAGCCTCCGGCATTTCCCTCTTAACTGATATTTCCCATTTGGGTTGAGCTTGGAACCAATCCAAGCTCAAAGTGTCGTGATTATAACAAGCTGCGGTCCCCCCCCCGTGCAAACGCGGTTTAAATCGGCCATATCCAGCGGGTTCTATCCTACCCTGCCAGTCTACGGCATCCACCGGAGCGATATGACGACCTGTTGAACTCGACGTGCCCCCAATAAACCGGGGCGACGCTACCGGGTAGGATCGGGTTGTCAGCGACTACCGGCTGTCACGCCTAGGTCATCCTCAACACGGCCAAAACTAATCCCGGTGAAAATGCCGGACGATCCACCGCTTTGCGGCCTGCACAGGCCATCACCCGTACCGCACTCGAAGCGGTGCGGCGGCCATGGGCAAGAGGGCTAAGAGGAAGGCGGTGGGTTCGGGGACGATGGTCTGCCCCTGAGCCACTGGCTTTCGTCTTAATCCACCACTGCAGCCTCGGCCAAACAGATATCGTCCTGCCGGCGCTCGGCCTAGGATGCGGGATTCTCGACCACGCCCTCGAACGGGGGCTGTCGCTCCATGACACGGCCGAAAGTTACGGCCCGTCAGAAGAAATCATCGGTCGGCTACTCGCTTCGCGCAACTGTCGCCACCAGCTTACCCTTTGCACCAAGATCCGCTTTGACAACAGTCCCGAAAATATCACCCGCGCGGTTCGTGATAGCCTGACACGACTTGGCGTCTCCCAGCCGGACCTTTACCTGGTTCACACCTGGTGACGAACGCGTGCCGATCGATGAAACGATGGCCACACTCAAAGAACAAATTGACCAAGGACACTTAAAGGCAGTTGGCGGCAGTAATTTCAGCACCGAGCAGCTTGTCGTCGCGAACAGGGCCGGTACCACACCGGGAGTGCGACTCGACGCAGTGCAGAATATTTATAATCTTGCCACGGCATCACAGCAGGACCACATTTTTGATCTATGCCGTAACGAGCAGATATCCTTCAGCCCACTCGGCACAGGAGTTCTAACTGGAAAATACACTCCTTCCCGCCATGATCTGCCTGCCGGATTGCGATTCGCCATCACACCCGCCCATTGCGACATTTATTTCTCAGAGCGAAATCCTCACGTCGTGGAACAACTCCGCGCGAAAGCAGAGCAAAGGAAAGACACCTTGGCTCACCTGGCGGCCACTTGGGTCACCAGTTCTCCCGAGGTCTCCTGCGTACGATTCGGTGCTCGGACCACCCTACACATTGACAGCACTCTGCGCGCCTACCATGCTTTGCTGAGCACTACTGATCGCAATGAGTTGCAATCTTGGGGCACCGACTGATGCACTCCAACCTGTTCGATCACGGAACAATCGCTATCGGCAGGATGGATGTCTTTGATGAGTTTCGC
Source organism: Lacipirellulaceae bacterium (assembly GCA_965243695.1). Classification (GTDB taxonomy): domain Bacteria; phylum Planctomycetota; class Planctomycetia; order Pirellulales; family Lacipirellulaceae; genus JAKVCB01. The sequence goes on from CBDEWC010000015.1 coordinate 4,141, forward strand.
GGTGCAGGGCCCGGAGGGCCTTGCCGAAAAGCACCCAGGGGCCAACAATTTCATTAAATCGATTTCAGAACGTTTCTCTCCCATTACTTATTACTTAGCCACTACCGATACTAAACTCGCCATGCCACTGCACCCCCAAGCCAAGTTATTTCTTTCCGAACTAAACGCTGCTCAACCCAAGCCGGCGGAACTTTGCACACCGGAAGAACTCCGCGCACGAATAAGCGCCGGCCACCGCTTTTTCGACCCGGCAGATCCAGTTGAGCGTGCCCACGATCATGAGATAAATAACGCGGAATTCAAGATTCCCCTCCGCATCTACCATCCACTCAAAAGACAATCTCGTGGCGCATTGGTATTTTATCATGGCGGCGGCTGGGTGGCAGGCGACCTTGATACACACGACGCTCTCTGTCGCGCGCTTTGCAACGCTGCTGGAACGCTCGTGGTCGCTGTCGACTATCGCCGGGCCCCCGAGCACAAATATCCGGCCGCTGCCCAGGATGCATACACCGCATTCGAGTGGACCAGGTCTGTTGCAAATCGGTATGATGTTGCCCCGGACCGAATCGCCGTGGCTGGTGACAGTGCAGGCGGCAATTTAGCGGCGGTGGTCAGCCTGATGGCCCGCGATCGAGAGGCACCTCTACCCTGTTTTCAGGTTCTCGTTTATCCGGTAACCGATTGCCGATTCGACCGACACTCGTATCGCCAGTACGCGAAAGGCTTCGGCTTGACTGCCGCGAGCATGCAATCGATGTGGAAACATTACTTGGGCAACGACTCGCTCACATCACAGCCATACGCTGCGCCGCTTCAGGCCACCACTCTTTCCGGGTTACCTGCAGCGCTGGTCATTGGAGCAAAGAACGATGTACTCTTTGATGAAGGTCAGCGATATGCCGAACGACTGATTGAAGACGGTGTGCCAACCGAGTATATCTGCCACGACGACATGATCCACGGTTTCATTGCGCGTCTCCACACGTTCGATGCTGCACGGATAGCGGTGGGAGAAATCGCGTCGTCATTGCGCCGAGCGATGGAGACCTGACCGAGCAATCATAGGTCCCAACACCTGCTGGCACCACGCCTGCATTCAGGTGAACCAGATTCTGCTCGAACGTGTCGCTAATCTCCACTCCTAGAATGAACAAATACTTCGGAAAATTGGCGGGCAACTTCCTCAAAGGCTCGCAGGCGCACTTCAAGATTTCCCTCGTCCGCGATCCTTTCGGTGATGAAATCGGGACAAGGCAATTTGAGTTCGTGAAAGGCTGTCTGACCGCCGGTACTTTCTTACCATCGCTCCGTGTTCGAAAGGATGGCTGTGGTCAGTGAACACCAGGAACCGATCACCCTGCCCACGGTATCAGAAAAAGCAACCATCTCCAGATAGTCACTGCCGTCGCTTTAATGCGAATGGGCATGCAGGTTCCCCCAAATAGATAATATCGTCCTGGTGGTAGGTCATTCGGAAAGCCTTGCGAATGGGTCATCGCTGCCTGAACCGTCTTCTTTTATACTGCTGGTCCTGGGCTTTTCCGTATTTCTTCGGAGTCGATACCGATCTTCAGCAGCTCATCACACACTGGCCGCAGTTGGCGGCCAGTGTACGGGAAGCACTCCTTCAGCAGGCCACACAGTCACTTACCAGAGGCCCCTAAAAGGGCCTCTGCGGGCGCCTGATCTGGATGTGTGGATAGCGACACAGTTTTGCCCGCACCCCCCAGGGGTGCGTGTAGGATCCGTAGTTATCTCGAAAATAGTTCGCACAAAAAATAGGAGCTGGCACACTCCTCTGGGATGTGCCAAACCTCACCCACACCGCACTTGAAGCGGTATGGCGGTCATGGCCAAGAGGGTTAAGAGCAGGGTGGACGGTTCGGGAACCACACTCGAGGGGAGGTGAGCTACTTTGGTTGGACCAGAGGTAATGCTTGTATACCCCCCGGTATACGTGCCGTATTGGGGGGATTGCGGCTTAAACAACGCGTACCATCCGTCCCCCCACTGCGCGTTATAAGCAGTTATATATTTATGTGCCCCTGCTCCATAAGGACCTGTATCATTTGCGACAGCAGTTTCGCCACGCTAGGCGGCCTGTCGCGATACGCGTCGTCGCAGAAGATCGACTTTCAGCAATTCGCTTGGTTGAATTGTAAACAGGTTCAACGACTCGATCTTGTAGGGACCCTGGCTACGCATGGAAATCGAGTACTGATTGAGAATGGAAGCGATGGTCGTTGTGATCAATGACTTGGCAAGGTACTCGCCCATACAAGCCTGCGGCCCCATCCCAAATGGAAAGTACGTTGCCGACGAGCGATGTTGCTGAAGCGTCTCCTCGAATCGCTCGGGACGAAAGGCCAGCGGATCGTCATAGTATCGCTCGTCCCGGTGTACCACAAATGGACTGATGTAAATATCCGTCCCGGCTTTCAGAACCGCCCCCCCTGGCAACGTGAGTGGAACAAGAGCCTGGCGGGATATTAGCCACGTGGACGGATACAATCGCAGGGTTTCGAAGACCGCCAACGTGGTTACTGGAAGTTGATCCGTGCACCCCGCCCCGGGCGTCCACTGCACCTGATCCAATTCATGATGAATCCGTTGCTGGTACTGTGGGTGATTTGCCAACAGATAGAGAGCGGAGGTAATTGCGTTTGCCGTCGGTTCGTAAGCAGCCAGGAATGTCGGCAGGACATAATCGCAAATCTGTTCATCACGCAAGGCCTGCCCCTGCCCATCACGAAAAGCCACCAGTTCATCAAGAAAATTGAACTCGCCGACCGGTTGTCGACGTCGATCTTGAAGGATCCTGGTTATGTTCTCACGTAACGTCGTACACACTTCACGGTAAATACGATTTCTCTTGATGGGAAACCAGGCAGGCAACGATACCAGTGACCGCATGTTTTTGACACATCGCTGGTGTCCTGTCTGAATAGCCTCCAAAAATCCATTTGCGGACCGATGGTCACTAATGCCAAGGATTGCTCGTGACGCCGCCCGCAGCGTCAGTTGCATTATTTCATCAGGCAATTCCAATGTTTGGCGGTCTGGCCAGCTATCCACGTGCCACGAGACGGCATCACAAACAGCACTGTCAAAGTTCTTTGTCTGCCGACGGTGAAATACAGGCTGGACAACCCGGCGGCCTGTGATGTGGTCTTTTCCAGAACGAGTAAAAAGACTGTTGCGCAGAAACCGGCGAAAACCGTCTGCAAATCCTGTTCTCCCAAAAGCCTGACTTTTCTCTATAAGAATGCAACGAATGTCCCGAGGTTGACTGACAAGCAAAGTCGGTCGACGCAAACGCAGCTGCACAGTCTCCCCTAGAGCGGCACAATGCGTGATCAATTTGACAGGATCCTTGTTGATGTGCCGTCGATGTCCCCATAACCGGTGGGCTCCGCCCATCTGGACAACACCATCACTGCGAACATTGTCAACCGTGAGTTCAGGCAAGTCCGGCTTGGGAAACTGAGTTTGCAACGTGCTGCTGAGATACCTTCGTGTGTTGCGAAAATCCATCACTGACCGCCAGTCGAAACCACAGGCGTTTTGGAAGTAGATTTTCACCTTCGCATGATTTCCAGCGCGGTAATAGGATCTCGCACGATCCCGCAGCAGGCGGGCCGCGTACCGACTCCGGTACTTCAACGCTGCGGGTGGAAGAATGTCGGGATTGAAAACTGCATCCAACAACTCTGTACCCGCATTTTCAATTTCCTCCATATTATCGCGCAAACGCCCCGGGTGGTCATGAACTTCCAGCAGTACATCGTTGACCGCCACAGCTGGAAAATGCCAGAGCGTCTGGGCAATACACGCAGTTTCAATCCCGCAACGAATGCCTCCCCGGTAAGGTCGCAGAAGTCCTACACCATCACGATGGATAGCCGCTGCCCCGGTGACAATATCAAGCTTACCGGCCAGAAACCGACGAAAATTCACTTCCGTCGAAGAGGTAAACTGAGACTGTGAAGAAAGCCGTTTCCGGTTGGTGTGAACGTTCGCGTACCTTCCGACAATCAGGCCTGGTGTTGTGTCGCGACGCGTCTCGTGCCTCAGTGATTCCAGGGCTCCTGGACAAAGCAGGTCGTCGGCATCCAGAAATATGAGATAGCGACCGCGCGATTCTTCATAGCCTTTACGACAGGCAAGGTGGGGCCCCTGGTTTTCTTGTGGGAAGTAGCGCAGCCTGCCGCCATAGGACCGGACAATTGACGCAGTGTCATCGGTCGATCCATCATCAACCACAATCAGTTCGAAGTCGTCACCCGCCTGGTCCAGCACCGAGTCAATCGCCCGGCGAAGATAACGCCCATAATTAAAAGTCGGGATAATGACAGTAAATTCACAGGAATGCATGGCTATCTTTGCTCATCACCAGGTTTACCCCCCACCGTATGACTTTCTAACCATCTCGTCAGTTGGGTTCGACGGCAAAGACTTCTTTGGAAAACCCAGCGTAACGATCCCACCCTACCGTATATTATCGGCACAAAACCCGTAATCGATAAACCTTAAATTCCCCTGCTGGGTTTGACGATACAACCGACTGGTGCTCTTAGGCATCAGATGACAGCACGGCAGTTGCCCACAGCCACTCGAATTGCATCAAGCTAGCACCCGCAGGGAAGCCCATGAAAATTGCTTTGGTGATAGAGCGTTTTGACCGCAGGTTGGGCGGCGCTGCGCAATGGACCCACCAGTTGGCCCAATGGCTTTTGCTACAGGGCTGCCAGGTTCATATTCTGGCCCGTGAATTTGGCACGGCCGAGCTTTCGCTGGCTATCGAGCCCCATTTCTTACCCGGCGGACGATCACCATTCTCGTTTGCCGTGGCAGTAGAACACGTTTTGCCAAAAATTTCCCCGGACATTACCCATGACATGGGTGCTTCCTGGTCAGGTAACGTGTTCCAACCTCACTATGGGTCCAAGTTCGCCAACCGCGAACGCAACAATGCCAGGCGCCCAAAATGGCAACAAGGGATCCGCAAACAGGTCATTCGTCAACTCCCCCGCTATCAACATATCGACCAATTTGTCGCCCGCCAGTACGCCTCGCACCAGCGAATTTACGTCGCCCTTTCGAAGATGGTAGCCTGTGATTTTCAGCGGTATCATGGTGTGCCACCCCATTTGATTCAGGTTGTCCGAAATGGCGTTGACACAGAGAGATTCTCACCGAAAAGTTGTGCCCAGCATCGGAGTCGGATTCGAACCGATCTGAAGATCTCCGATCACGAAGTGGTCTTGTTGTTCGTGGCACATAATTTTCAGCTCAAAGGATTACCCAACCTGCTTCGCTCGCACCGCACATTAATCCAACAAGGTTATCCGGTTCGATTAGTCGTGTGCGGAGGACGACCTCTTCGCGAACCATCTCCCAAAACGGACTTCGATGAAAGCGTTTTGATGCTAGGCCCCGTCGAAGATACCGTGCCTTTCTACGCAGCTGCCGATATCTGCGTCCATCCAACCTACTACGACGCTTGCAGCCTCGTCGTTTTAGAGGCAATGGCCTGCGGGCTGCCAACGGTCACCACAAGGTGGAATGGTGCAGCAGAATTGATTGCTAATGGACGTGAAGGCTTTGTTATTCCCAATGCCAACGACACGGACCTGCTCGTTCAGCATCTGATGACCCTGGTAGACCCCGATTACCGAAAGACAATGGGACTGGAGGCGCGCCAGTTGATGGAGAACCATTCTATGGACCATAATTTCCAGCAATTCTGGAAAATCTATGAGCAGTTCCTTGCGGCCCGGTCTCGGGCCGCATAGCAATACTGCGTCAAAACCAACCGCAAAGATAAACGGTGTTCTGACCTTATCCCATTTTTCGTACCACCTTGGGTGAGAAAACCAGGGTGCTCGTCTGTTCGAGCCGCGGCAAACCGAGCTGTCCGCACAATTCCCCCTGCATGTCGTCTGCGATTGGCTTGGCAAGAGCGCACCGATCGCCCAAAAGAACGATCTCCAGGTGACTGAGCAACACTTTGCCGAGGCCATTTCCGGAGGCGCAAAATCAGGCGCACGTTCGGCTAAAAGGGGGCGCAAAACGAGGCGCAGCACTCGTACAGAACCCTCTCGCAACCACCGGCTAAAAACAAAAGCAGCCCGGAAAAACCGGGCTGCTTTGCCAATCGGTGCGATCCACAGCGAGTTGCTGCAATCACACCCAGTACCCCGTAGGGGAGTCGAACTAACGCAAACTTCTTCGGAAAAAACGCACGTGACGGACTTAGCAGGCGCAAAATCAGGCGCACTTTTTGACGAAACACTCTCTAGTGACCCGATTCTAAGCGAGCTCATCACCCTCGCACCCGCAGTTGGCGGCCAGTGTACGTGAAGCACTCCTTCAGCAGGCCACACAGTCACTTACCAGAGGCCCCTAGAAGGGCCTCTGTGGGCGCCTGATCTGGAAGTGTGGATAGCGACACAGTTTTGCCCGCACCCCCCAGGGGTGCGTGTCGGGTCCGTAGTTGTCCGCAAAATAGTGCGCACAAAAAAAGGGGCACACCAAAACATGGGGTGACCCAGGGCTGGTAGCAGGATGACTTTTCACTCGACCCACCGGTTAAACTTCGACCCGGCTACGCCGGGTAAGAGGTAAAGTGGTTAAGGTGATAAGGGGTAAGTTCTGGCCACACGAAAACCAAGATTGGGGCTACGGAGGTCCGGTTGGTTGGCGTTTCGGAAGGCAGCACGGACGAACCTCGGAGGAATGGTGAACGCCCCGCCACGCATCACACGGCGTGGGACGAGAGGATTGGACGAGGGCCAATCCTCCAACGTTGGACCTGTCGGATCTCTCACCACCTGCAGGCTGTCATAAAGGGCGTACCAGTCCTGGCACCACTCCCACACGTTGCCGTGCATGTCGTACAAGTCCCAAGCGTTGGGCGTCTTGCGTCCAACTACGTGAGGACGACAGCCGTTGTAAAATAACCTCGCCACGTAGTTGTCCCTTTCATCCTTCCAAATACGAGTGCTATCGATAACAGTTTTCCCAGAATTGTTGGCAAACCAACCGGTTGTGTCCAAATGGAACGAAGTATCCCCAAAACTATAAGCCGTCGTCGTTCCCGCACGACAGGCGTATTCCCACTCGGCTTCGGTCGGCAAGCGATATTCCACCCCTTCCTGGTCGCTGAGCTTTCCGCAAAACTCCACTGCATCGTTCCAGTTCACCATTTCAACCGGTTTGGTATCGTCTTTGTGTATACTGGGACTACTACCCATCACCCGCTGGTACTGAGCCTGTGTTACTTCATACGCGCTCAGGTAAAATGGCTTCGTGATCTTTACCAGATGTCGTGTTTCGTCGCCGAAGCGTCCCGACTCCGACTCCAGGCTCCCCATCAAAAACTCACCCGGCGGGATCAGGTTGAATTTTATGCCGACCGAGTCCGCGATTTGGACCGGTGTGCCAAGGTGATCGGCCCATGCTTTTTGATGGGCCTTGGCTTGATCGCTACCAAACGGAGCAACGGCAAGCGGTGGACCTGCTTCCGCCTCGCGACCGGCAAGGCATAACAGCACCAAGCCTACCCACAAATACGCTAAGCGGTTCATCGCCCCCCCCCTTTGCAAACGCTTTTACATCGGCCATATCCATCGGGTTCTATCCTACCTTGCCGGGAATACGTCATCCACCGGATCGATATGCCGACCTGTTGAACTCGACCCACCCCCGGTAAACCGGTGGGCGTCACTGGGGACGCCGGGTGACATTCGTCAACAGGTTGTTTTGCAAGCACCACTGACCGGCTTGTCATTGTAAAGCGGTTGTCAGGCGCGGATCATCCTCTACATGGCCAAAACTAGTCCCGGTGAAAACGCGGGATGATACACCGCTATACGGCCTGCACAGGCCATCACCCGCACCGCACTCGAAGCGGTGCGGCTACCAGGGCCAAGAGGGCTAAGAGCAGCGTGGTGGGTTCTGGAACAGCAGCCGTGCCATCTGAACCGGTCGCGAGGGCTTCAAAGTTGGTAGGATGCAGAGGTGGGCCATTGGCCCAGCGAAGCCCCATCGGGTTTGCGGCAGGCGATGCGAACCTTTATCGGTAGGTGGGGACCGCGCAACGAATGCGACCGATCCTAGGGCGCTTTTGCCGGCTGGCGGGACCGATCCGAGCGGCAAACTTGAATCTGTTGAATCCTCCGTTGGGTGGTGGAGTTATGTGCTGATCATAGGTCCGTTCGTTGACTTATTATTAGCTGGCATTGGGGCACGAGCGGATAAAAACAAGGCGGAGACAACAGAAATATGACAACGCTCTCGGCAGTGGAGAGGACGTTAAGGTCAATCTCCAGACGGGCAATCAACTTGGATCGGCAAAGGGGATGACTCCAACCGTGGCGATCGCCAACTACATTTTGCTGAAACCTTACCGAGTGATTCCAGCGGCGAAGCCAAACCCGATCAGCCCTACATCTTCAGTCTGGTTGTCTTCCACGCCGGTCCAGCGTTGCGTCTCAAACAGGGTGCGGAAGAAGCCGGTGCCGCCACAAACACACCGTTGATATTCCAGCCCGAACTGAAGTTCCGTAATGCCGTAGCTCCCCAAACCTGTCGGTGGATCCTCATCTTTTGCATAACCGGAGCCAAACTGATAGGACTGCCGCAGGAGGCCATAGAGGGCTACGTTGCACCAGCATTGGGTGCGGATTTCAATTCCGACGACCGGCCCAATCGTGTCGGAATATTTCAAGTCATTGTCTTCATACTCAGTCCAGCGCATACCGCCGCTTACTTCGCCAAGCAAGTTGGAACCGAGCCGAAACCGACCGGCATATTCCAGGTCAATCATCTCCTGTTGCAAAACACTCTGACCAGCTACGTCATCCCAGGGGCCGTATCCAAACTCGAAATATCGGACACGGAAGGAACGTCCGCAACTGTTCATCCAGCCAATCGTGTAACGAGAGCCGGTTTTGAACCTGTTGTTGATTGTCTCGTTTGGTTCTGAACCCTGTGGACGCAACCACACTAACTGCGCGTCAAAAACAACGCCGTCGCAAGGGGTGCACCAGCAGTCGCGGCAGCAGCGGCTACCAGACCCACCACTTGCCGAAGAATTATACCCAGCCTGTACGACCTCTCCGCCTTCGACCAGGGCCAGGCGGGCCCTGACATCCGCGAGCTCAGAGTTGACCGTCATCAGCTCTTTCTCGAGACTGGCAAAGGCCGAGACCGATGCCATGTCGATGTCGATGTCGTGGTGTGAATTTAACTGGATACGTTCGCCCGGGAATCGGTTGATGTCAGAGAAAATTTCTTCCGCAGTACCCGACTGCACTCCGAGCAGAATGACACCCATGGCAACGCACGTTGAAAAATGTACAGTACGCACTGAAAGTCCTCCTTGTTACACCTGCGTCGACAACGCGAACCCAGTCGGCTGCGACGCGCATCCATCCGTGAACGTAAGTGAAAAATCTGTGAGATATCTGGGCCCGGGTGCCATTCCAGCTGACTGCGGGTTTGCCGTGTCGTGCTTGTTGTAAAAAAGACCGGTAGCCCAGTCAGTAAACTCGAGTTTTTCCGGCCACCAGCATCAATTTTTGCCGGTTGGCCGCGCAACTTAATTCAACCCGCACATTTTCCGCCCCGCCTCCGACTTCGGGCTCCCCATCACAAACTCGCCCGGCGGGATCAGGTTGAATTTTATGCCGACCGAGTCCGTGATTTGGACCGGTGTGCCAAGGTGATCGGCCCATGCTTTTTGATGGGCCTTGGCTTGATCGCTACCAAACGGAGCAACGGCAAGCGGTGGACCTGCTTCCGCCTCGCGACCCAAGGCATAACAGCACCAAGCCTACCCACAAATACGCTAAGCGGTTCATGCTTTTTGCAAACGCCTTGGCTTACATCGGCCATATCCAAACCTTGCCGGGAATACGTCATCCACCGGAGATATGCCGACCTGTTGGCGGTAAACCGGTGGCACGCTTGCGATATTTTGCTTTCCTGGGGATATCTTGTGGCGTCATAGCTATCCCTCGCAGCCCGATGAGGGCGGTCCCGTGCTCGAACGTCACTTCGCCGCATTGGCGCTTCGCCGAGCAGGGACCAGAATAGAAGAACGCGAAGACCCTTTGAAGCCGTACGCCCTCCCAGTAACAAGTTGCCGAATCCATCATCTTTAACCAGTTGGCGGTCATGTTGTGTTTGCTTTTGACAACACAAGTCACGGCCTTTGAATACCGCACCTTGCGATCCTTTGAATTGCGGCCGAACCGGCCTGCATGCCATGCGTAACGCGTGCCGCCAATGGTGATGTTCTAGTGGCCTTTAGCAAAGCGCTTTTTAGCGAAACTCACTGTGTCCCAGGATGGAGGAGCTACCTGGTCGAACCAAGGAATGTATGGCGATAATCCCGGTGTCACCATCCAAGTCGGCAACGGTATTCAGACGCTTTCTAACGGTGACATTCTCCTGCCGCTAAGCCCGTGCTTGTGGCCCAAGGCAAAAGATGCCGATCCCAATGAGATCAGACCACACCTGGTGTATGATATGAATGCCGTTAAGTCACGACCAGAATACTGGCGCATTACATGGTTGGCCAGATCACGCGACAATGGCAATACCTGGTCACTCTCGAAACTCGACTTTTACAATAATTTCCAATTCGGTCGCATCTGGGAAACGGGCAATGGGCAACTGATACTGCCTGGATATGGCTGGTTTGTCGAATCAAGCGATCTCGGCCACAGCTGGGGACCTCAGATCTGGCTAACCGACAACGAGAAATACCGTAACGAAACCAATGTCGTGGAAGCGGACGATGGCACGCTCATAGCGCTGGTTCGGGGCGGGGGTGGTCACGATCCGAATGCAGTGGACCCGCCGCGACGCGCTTTCGGTATTCAATACTCTCAAGACGGCGGACAGAGTTGGACGCCGCCAAAGTTCGCTGGCATTCAGGGCAAGATGCCTGACCTCCTCGTGCTGCCTTCCGGACGGATTCTCATGGTCGTCGGCGCCGAGGGGCTGAGCGATGGCAGCGAAATATGGCGCCAAACCGACCGCTTCTCATTCTGCACGTTGTTTTACAGTGATGACCACGGACAAACCTGGCATCGCGATCTGCCCTTGGCCCAGGTGCAACCAGGCAGCAGTGTTGTGCCTTCGGACAGTCCGGGCTTGTGCCAACTGGACGATGGCCGAATCCTTGTCGTGTGCCAGGCCGCGGATCGATCCAAGGCCGGGCATTCGCTCTTTGGGTATCACCTCGGCATGTCGGTTATGGGGACTATCATTGAGCCACACCCATGATGGACGAACGAGCATGTCGGTATTGAGCAAAAACGATCACCAAAAACGGATTTTATCAAATTGGCACGCCCTGTTCAGCGTTGACTTGCAACTCGCACTCCAGCGCCGTCTTGAATGTCGCCGAGTTCCAGAACACCTTTGCGAAAAAAGGCGCCGCGGTTTCGTACGCCGAGCCCATTGCGAACAGCGGCATATCCATCGGGTTCTAATCCTACCTTGCCGGGAGTCGTCCTTCGGGGTCGATACCTCCCAGGTCATCCACCGGATCGATATGCCGACCTGTGCGGCCCTGAACTCGACCCACCCCCGGTAAACCGGTGGGCGTCACTGGGGACGCCAGGGTGACCAATTCGTCAACAGGTTGTTTCTGCTAAGCACCATCCTGACCGGCTTGTCATTGTATGCGCCAGACAGCGGTTGTCAGGGCCCGCGGATCATCCTCTACATGGCCAAAACTAGTCCACGGTGAAAACGCAAGTGTGGATGATACACCGCTATACGGCCTGCACAGGCCATCACCCGCACCGCACTCGAAGCGGTGCGGCAGTCAGGGCCAAGAGGGCCAAGAGGAGGGTGGTGGGTTCTGGGATAAGCGTCCATCCTGCGGCTACGGGATCAAAAACAAAAGCAGGGCCGCCGCACTCGGGGCACTCTATCCACGAATTCGAGAAGTTTGTGAATTTGTCGTAATATGGGAGCCCGATAACTGTTCCAAGACTGGAGGTGTAGGATAGGTTTGCGCGACGCAAATCCGCGCCGGTCAAATTCGTGCTCTCCAGGTCGGTCCACGACAGGTGTGCCCGGGACAGGTCTGCATGGGACAGGTCCGTGCCGAGCAGGACCGAGTCGCGCAGGTCCGCTCCCGACAGGTTTGCACCCACCAAAGTTGCACCTGTCAGGTCGGTACCGGTCAGGTTGGCACTTGAGAGGTCTGCTCCGCGCAGATCCACCCCCTTGAGGTTTGCGCCGGTCAAGTCGGCATCATGCAGGTACGCATCAGTCAGGTTCCCTCCTTCAGAGTTTACGTACTGTTCCAGGTCAGGCCCTGAATAAAGGTGGTCGCCCCCATGCACGTTCTGTATCGGGTTAATGACCGCACCCCCCTGCTGCAGATACGACGCGGCATCGACGGAGGTTGCCGTCAAAACGGTGAGAAATAACATTGTGAACTGACGCATTAGCTTCCTCCTGTTTATTAGCTACTAATTGGTCACCGGCAGTGCGTCCAATACACTAGCCAGTATGCCCCGCCCCGAGGGCGGGGGCAAGGTTTTGCCCGCAGCCCCCCATAGGGCTGCGAGGTACCCTGGTTATCTCCAAAAAAGTGCGCAGAGAATTTTTACAAACCGAAGTCCTCACCCTATGGCATAAACCCCGACAGGCATCGCTTTACGATGCCACTTCCGAGAGTTTATACTCATGGTCTCATCTGAACTTCACGCTGGAGGTAGCGGTCATGAAGTCAAAAGTCTGGTTTGCAGTGCCCACTCTGGTTCTGTTGGTGCTTGTTTCGTACCACGCCAACTCAGAAACTAAACCTGCCCCTACGGTCTTCACCGGCAAGGTGGTAGGGATCACAGACGGTGACACGGTCAAGGTGCTACGTGACAACCAGACGGTCAAAATACGACTGTCTGGTATTGATGCCCCAGAGATGGACCAGCGCCCTTCGGGAAGCAATCAAAGCGGTTTGTCTCAAAGCTGATCTTCGGCAAGACGGTCGATGTCAAAGACTTTGGGCTGGATAGGTACAAGCGTACCCTGGGCTACATCACAGAGGGTAGCACAGAGGTTAATGAGGCTATCGTCGCGGCAGGGATGGCTTGGCAATAGCGCACCGATCGCCCAAAAGCACTATCTCCAGGTGACTGAGCAACACTTTGCCGAGGCCATTTCCGGAGGCGCAAAATCAGGCGCACTTTCGGCTAAAAGGGGGGCGCAAAATTAGGCGCAGCACTCGCACGGCACCCTCTCGCAACCACCCGCTAAAAACAAAAACAGCCCGGAAAAACCGGGCTGCTTTGCCAATCGGTGCGATCCACAGCGAGTTGCTGCAATCACACCCAGTACCCCGTAGGGGAGTCGAACCCCTGTCTCCGCCGTGAGAGGGCGGTGTCCTGGGCCACTAGACGAACGGGGCCTCGCTGCTGCCAGAGGATAACCTCCGGCAGCAAAAAAGTAGGACCTTCGAGTATCTAAAACCACGTGCCATTTGGCAAGGGCCCACAGCCCATTGCCCAAAAGGTACCATCCCCCTAAGCGGTAATTCCTTTGGTCAGTTCCATGAAGGCTGTCTCGAGATTGATCTCTTCTTCCCGGAACATGGTGAGTTTGTGCCCGGCCGTAACCAGCACCGTGGCAAGTTGACTGTAGTCCGCGTCTCGGTCAGCCAAGGTCACCCTGAGGCAGCCTTCCCCCTCTTCTACGCGAGTGACGATCTCCTGCGACTCGAGCAATTTGGCGGCCGAGTCCCGATCGCCAACGACACTAATATCAATAATCGTGTGCTGGCGGACCTGGCGCATCACCTCGTCGACATTGGCATTCACGATCAGTTCGCCCCGTTCGATAATCCCAATTTTGTTGCAGATGTCGGCCAACTCCGGAAGAATATGGCTGCTCACCATGATCGTCTTGCCCATATCGCGCAACCGTTTTAACAAGGTGCGAATCTCGATACGGGCTCGCGGATCAAGGCCGCTGGCCGGTTCGTCGAGCAGCAGCACTTGGGGATCGTGCAGCAGTACCCTCGCCAGACCAAGTCGCTGAGTCATCCCGCGCGAGAGACTCGTCACCAGCGCCTGGCCCTTGTAGCCAAGGTCAACCAGGTCGAGCACCTCGGCACAAACCTTTTGCCGACTCGGTCCCTTGATACGATAGGCAGCGGCAAAAAACTCAAGATACTCGATGACTTTCATGTCGTCGTAGACGCCAAAAAAGTCAGGCATGTAGCCGATGAGGCGACGTATCTCTTTGGGCTTGGTGTAGATGGAATACCCAGCTACGTAAGCTTCACCCCAGGTCGGGTTGAGGAGCGTCGCCAGGATACGCATGGTTGTGGTCTTACCGGCCCCATTGGGACCGATGAAACCATACACATCACCTTTTGACAGTTCGAGGTCAATTTGCTTGATCGCAAATAACTCGCCGTACTTCTTGGTTAAGTCGCGGAGTTCAATCACGAAAATGGTACCAGGCTTTGAAAGGAAAGGTTACTTGACAAATTTTTAACGACCGTGCGTGGGGAATTTAGGTTGTCGCTTTGTTTTCTGCCAGTCAATGTTCTCCGGATGTAACTGGAAGTACAAAACGATAAATGGTCCAGTGCTGATTGGTATCCTGGTGCATCGACCGGCCATCTCGGAGCAGTTCGCTACCGGGTTGACCCGATCGGGCAATCAGGATCGCCCGGCCTTGTTTCAGCAGATGGCTCAAATCCAAAAACGGTTGAAGCTGGTTGGAAAGACGGACAAATCGTTTCCCCCCCACCGCATCGTAAAACATCATCAGGTCCATTAACTGGTCGACCGAAGCCTGTCCGACGACAAAGACCTCTTTCCCGCCCGTGTCGTTCACGAATGCAGCACTACGAACTTCGCGCGTGAGGAGCGTCTTGACCTTGAGCGGATCGTGCCGATCATTAATCGTCACCCGGGCACCTTTGGCAAGATCTCCTAACTGCCAGGCCCAAGTGCCAAATAGCAGACGTGCATCGATGAGTTTGGTGCTTGAGTTGTTGGTAACCGTTCCTGTAACCAACCCATCATTGGTCGAGGCAAGGTCTGCCATAACCGGTGGCACCGCGGGGAGCGGAGTGTGCCATCGCGCGAGGATGGTGCGTGTCGACCATTTCTTGATGGGCAATCCGACCAAACCGCTCAGCGCAGGTCGGTACCGGTACACCAATCGATGGAACTCCAACTCAGTCCCGGCTGACTGCGCCACACCAATCCCAACTCCAGGCAGTCCCAACCAGGAAACAAGCGCTGCGGGATCGTTGTCGAGCTGCTGATCGGGCCAACGCGTCTGGAGCGACAAGTCGAACGTTTCTGCCTCGGGACTGTAGATCGAACTCCAAAGAGTTCCCCGGGCAACCTGACTGGTAAGGTCAAAATCGAACAACTCCGCCTGATTGACTGCAAGCGCACTTCCCTTGGTCGCCGTCGCGTACCAGCAGGCACCCCCGGTGACCAACAAAATGATGAGCGGGAAAGTCACCCAACTCATTTCCATCCGGCGAAACACTTTTTTGACCAGCAAATAATCGATCGGGCCAATCAATGCGAGGTAAGCCAGGACCACGATAGTCACCCAACTGAACGAGATCGTCCCCACTCCCAGAAAGGTGGTTCCCAACTGGTGATTCAGGGCCCCAGCCAGATCCTGGTACCCACGTGTCATGAGGGGAGTCATGCTCTGGGCCTTGGCTTGATAGGCCCCCTCATCCAACTGGAGCAGGTTGCGCAGAAATGCCGGTCGGCCACTCCATCCTGCCAAGGGCGAAACATGCAAGTCAACAGCTGCAAAGCTCACCTCTCCAAATCCAACAGCCGTGCGAACCACCAGTGGCAAGTCCTCAGGAGTTCTTCCCTCAAATGCTTCGATCTGCCCGCTCACGTTTTCGAATCGCGGCACAGGAAGTTTAAAACGTTGCCGCGACGTTGCAATCGCAACATCCGAATCACTAAACAACTCAAAAGCCATTCCACGATCCAGCACAACCATCTCTTGAAACTCACCCGGCAGCAACCCGCTCAAAGGCCCATCAGGGGCAAGCAGATCGGCGGCAGCGGCTCCTGCCAAAAGTGTCAGCCGGCCCCCCAGCTGAACCCAACGTCGAATCGCCTCAAGACGGGGATCTTCGGCCGACAGCTGAGCCAACCACTCGAGGCCACCTGCAGCGATCACCAGGTTATCTACACTATCGTAACCATACCAATCGGTTGGTAACGCCTCGGGTGTGCGAACCGCGACCACTTTTCTGCTCGGCAAACCACGCTCGCTGTTTTGCGACGGAAACGTCTCGGCAAGTCCGATATCTTTGCTGCTTATTTCCACAAGGAGTCGACATTCGGCCGGCAGCCCACTTGGAAACTCAGTCCGAGAGCGGTTCGTGACCGCAGAAAATATCCGAGACACGATCACTTGGTCATCCTGAAGCAAATTCACGATGAGATCGCTATCGCGGATGCCGATTTTGGTGGCGAGGTCAATGGTGGCTCCCATCCCCGGCTGCAGCTGTACGGCCTGACGAACTGCCGTGAGCACCCCGTCGCGGTCGGGTGCAATCAGTTCGACTTCTCCCCGAAATGGTTCTGCGCCGCCCCGCACATCAATCCACAGCGGAGTCCAAAAGCCCACCTTCCAGGCCCCGGAAAAACCCACCTTGCAGGCAACAATCTCCAGGTCCCGGGCAGGCTGCTCCTGGCCGGCTCCCCGGCTGAGGTCAAAACCAAACCCGCAAAAGAGCCCCACCACACCAACCAACATGATGCGCACGAACCAACTGCCTCGCGCCACAATCGGCCGGGCAGATGGCATACTTGTCAAGTTAGAGATGCAGCCAGGCATCCAGCTGTTCCTCACGGTTTTTGAGCGTCATCGCAGGTACAAATAAACTGACCGCAACCAGGGCAACCAGAACCATACTTCCGTTTGATTGCGTCGTTCAGATCAACTCCAACCACATTCGCGATGGTTGTCAGCCAGGCCAAGACATCGGCAAATTCTTCGAGTTGCTCTTCGTGGGAACCATCTCGAAGTGCTGCCGCCAATTCGCCCACCTCCTCCATAAGCCACATAAAGGTTCCATCAACTCCTCGAGCGTGATCTTTCTCAAAATACATGGCCCGGATCAGCTGCTGGAACTCGGCGAACGAAATCTCTTGATTGGAATCCATTGTGAGGCCACAAAAAGGTCAGTTTTTTTGAATGGGAACTGCGACTACCGCACCACGCCTACCGCACCACGAACAATTCCGTTATCTTAACCTGCCGAAGCCTGTTCGGTAACGGAGTCAAACGGTCAAGTTTGTCACTATTTTCTGTGTTGATTTATAACGATCCAATTCAATGTCAGAGTTTGTAAGTGTTGCCCGGGTTGGGGCAATTCCTGACGGCCAGGGGGCTACCTTCACAATCGCCGGTCGACTTGTGGCCGTATTTAATGATGGTGGAGAGTATTTTGCCATAGATGACCTCTGCCCGCATATGGGCGCCTCGCTAGGAGCTGGCGAGCTGGACGACCAGGGAAACGTCGCCTGTCCCTGGCACGCCTGGCGGTTCAAGGTGTGCGATGGCACCTGGACAGACAATCCGCGGCTAAAGGTCGACTCGTTTGCCGTGCGCATCGAGGGCGACGAAATTCAGGTGCGGGTCTTGCCGCCTGAGGCCACCACACCCGAGGGTGCAAAAACCCCCGCTGCCGACCCCTAAAGGGAACCCCAGGGCCACCGCTAAGGCTGGGCTGGGGTTGAGTCTGCTGGGAGTCTGTTGAGTCTGCTGGGGTTGAGTCTGCTTTGGGTGGGTCAGGTTTTTTGTCAACGGACGGCACGAAAGTCATGCTGAACGTTTGGTGGAGTTGGCCTGGTGTGATGGTCCCGTTGCCATCCGGGGCCAGCCTGGTCGTGGAAGTCCATTGACTTGACTGAAGGCGGCCTTCGGTTTGGTTGAACTGGATTTCACCTGCGGCCTCTTCGGCGGTAATCAAAAGTACCTTCTCGGCATTCTCATTGGTGATGGTGCGGGTCGTTTGAATCACGACAAGGGTCTCCTCACCATCTTGTTCCTCACGAACATAACGAAAAGTCCTGTCAACTTTTTGTGGGCCCAAGACTTCATTGCTCGTCTTGCTGGAAGTTGACCAGGTGACTCCTGGCTCCCAGGGAGCACCTTGAAACTGGACAATCCCCTCAAAAAAGAAGTGCCGTAATCCCTCCTGCGAAGCAAACGACGACAAGGGTGGGGCTAACGGTCCATGGACCATCGACGAGAGAACCTGCTCGGGAACTTGCAAATCGGCAATTTCACCGTCAGGCGATAACCCAAAAGTAAGGGGGTGCTCCCTGAAGGCGCGGAAAATCGGTCCCATCAGCGCAGCCAACCCGTGGGGATCCTCGTCTTTGGATGAATCATACTCCAGGTTACCGAGGGGGTCGTCGAGTTTTAAAACAATACGTTCGACGACCTGTTGAATTTGAGCCGTGCCATCCTCGGCAACCTCTTTGACGGTCCAGGTCAAATCAAACTGCTGATCAAGCTGATAATCGGTCGGTGGCTGGCCCATCGAGAGCCGAACCCTGTTTTCGACCTCGTAGTTCAAAACCTGGCCCTCAGAAAGCTGCCAACCGGGAGGATCTTGGGCCACCAACGAGGACGAGGCACCCACAACGATCATGGTGATCAAGGCAAGACGAATGGTGAAGTAAATCAAGGGTTTGACTCCAAAGACTCAAAGTGTAAAAGCGCCGCCCGGCTCCAGGACAATCGGATCGGCACCGGAATGAATACGAACGAGCCCGGCCCATTCTTCAGCATTCTGCTCGATGGGGGGCCAGGTGTTGTAATGGCAAGGCGCAACGCGCTTCGGGTTGAGCAGTTTAATCGCTTCGAGCGAATCGGCCGGGCCCATTGTAAACTGATCACCAATCGGTACCACGGCCAAATCGAGCCCCGCTACCCCGATCAGCTTCATATCGAGAAACAGGGCCGTATCGCAGGCGAAATAAATCCGCTTCCCTTCAAGCTCCAGCAAAAAACCTCCCGGATTACCCCCGTAGGTACCATCGGGAAGAACTGAACTGTGGTGGGCAATGGTCATTTTGACGGTACCGAATGGCAAGCCAATACTCCCTCCCAGGTTCAGGGGGATTACCATCTCTTCGGCCACGCCAACTTTCTTAAACCATTCAGCGATTTCGAAGTTGGTCAACACTTTTGAGGAATTCCGCGTGGCGATTTTGGCCGTATCGCCCACATGATCAAAATGGCCGTGGGATACCAAAATGTAGTCGGCCGACACCGCGTCCGACTTAACCGGTGCGGTTGGTGAATCATCGAAGAATGGATCCAGCAAAATTGTCGTATCGCTGGTCTGGATGGTCCAGGCGTTGTGTCCAAACCATTTAATTTCAATCGACATGTTACTTACCCTCGAAGCATTGGGTTCCTACTTTTTTTCCTGTGACTTCAATTCCCGAGGTGGGTTCGGGCCATAGCCCGGGTGACCACTCAGCCGGTTATTCTATCGGCCCGGTCGCCAGACGTCATGAGGAACCTCGGCTTGATCTTGCCACCGGCCGCCAGATCGCGACGATAGGAACAGGAAGCAATCGCTTCATATCACTACGCGGGACCGTTCGCGCGACGCCCACCGGAGAAAAAGAAAAACATGGATATTCACGATCTCACCCGGGATTTAAACACAAAAAACGACGCGAAAATCGTGATGCTGGTAGGCGATGGCCTGGGAGGCTTGCCGCAGGAACCGGGCGGTCCGACAGAACTCGAGGCTGCCCAGACACCCAATTTCGATGCCCTCGTGAAACAGGGCATTTGCGGACTCAGCCTCCCGGTCCTGCCAGGAATCAGTCCCGGCAGCGGACCAGGTCACCTTGGTCTGTTTGGCTATGATCCACTCAAGTACCAGATTGGCCGAGGCGCGCTGGAAGCTACCGGAATTGGATTCGAACTGACCGGTCATGATGTGGCCATTCGCTGCAATTTTTGCACGCTCGATTCGACCGGCAACATCACCGATCGCCGGGCAGGACGAATTGCTACCGAAGAAAGTGCTCCTCTGGCCAAAAAGCTTCGCAACGTCAAAATTCCTGGCGTCGAAATCTTTGTCGAACCGGTCAAAGAGCACCGCTTCGTGGTCGTCCTGCGGGGCGAGGGGCTTCGTGGTCAGGTCAACGACACCGATCCGCAGCAAACGGGCGTACCGCCGCTCAAGCCGGTCGCCCGCGACACTGCCAGTGAGCGAACCGCCGAGGTCTGCGACCAGTTTGTGAAGCAGGCAAACGAGTTACTGTCTGGCCAGGCTAAGGCCAATGGCTGCACGTTGCGAGGGGTCGCCGAAAAACCGGAACTGCCGAGTTACGAGGAGGTTTATGGTCTGCGGGCGGCGGCGATTGCCGTGTATCCCATGTACAAGGGGCTTGCCAGGCTGGTAGGGATGGATGTGGTGGGGGAGGCAAACACCCTCGATGACCAGATGGATGTACTGGCCGCTAACTGGTCCGCGTACGATTTTTTCTTCATCCATTTCAAGTACACCGACAGCACGGGTGAAGATGGCAACTTTGCCGCCAAGGTGGCCAAGACCGAGCAACTCGACCAATGTGTTCCTCGCATCCTGACCTTAAACCCCGACGTGGTGATCGTAACCGGAGACCACAGCACACCTAGCATGCTCGCCAGTCACAGTTGGCACCCGGTCCCCACCTTGTTGTCGGCCAAAAATTGCCGGTCCGATCGCTGTGAAACCTTTGGCGAAGCAGAATGTATCCAAGGAGGCTTGGGACAGTTTGAAGCCAAATATCTCATGTCGCTGGCGTTGGCCAACGCAGGACGCCTGGGAAAATATGGTGCCTAGCGGGCCGCAAGCATGGTGCCTAGCAGGCCGAAAGCATGGTGCCTAGCAGGCCGAAAGCATGGTGCCTAGCGGGCCAAAAGCATGGTGCCTAGCGGGCCGCAAAAAGAGTGCCTCGCGGACCGCAAGAGACAGCGCGGCTGTCTACAGGGGGCGCAGCCACGCGAATTTTTTTTTGCAGAGGGAGAGAGGGGCCAGTTCCTTTTCGAAAACCGTCTGGCCGGCAACGTCACTTGACCAGGCGTGCATCAAGCCAGTTGGCATGATCGAGTTCGTCGCCACGGTCGGCATAGTCCACCACCAGGGCAAGATGCGTGGCACCTTCGAGATCGACCGTAACGGCTTGCGGAGGGTCGCCGCCACGGAGAATTTGGCTCGCAAACGCCTCCTGCAGTTCACCCCCGCGAACAAGATAAACACGAAAGACCACACTGCCCCGCCGACCTGCAACATCATCGAGTGCCACCTCGGCTTCAAACCGCCGAAACCTGCCATCGAGCGGGTAAACGATTCGCGAGGCAGAGTGGGCTGAAATCCCGGTGAGATAACTCTTGCCATGGGACTGCAAGTGGCCCCCCAGCAAATTCTGATCGCGGCTATACGGCCAGGGAATGTTGAAATAAGGAACGTGCCGGTAATCAGCCGCCTCAGTTTGAGACAGGTATTGAAACCGTGGTCCATCGAGGGCCTGTAGAAAAACAATTTTCTCGGGGTTCTCGCCTTCAAGTTGTACTCCGCCGGGCAACACCATTTCGAACCGTTGGCCATCCACTCTCAAACGGTTGGCGTAAAACAGCGAGCCCTCTTGAAACCCGACCGCCAACCGGGCTGTCCACTTATCGGGCAAAGCAAGTCGCGCCGGGTTGAACACCACCGACTCCACCTGCGAGATGGAAACTCTGCGCGTCGTTGAACCGGTTTGGAGGAGAACTTCTTTGCCATTGAGCCTTAGTACCGCTGCCCGCAAACGATCTCCGTTGTTGAAATAAACCAGGTCGGTACGCAGATCACCAGAATCACCCAACATGGGGCGTGACTTGAGGTCGCCGGACTGGCCCTGTTGACCGGACTGGCCCTGTTGACCGGACTGGCCCTGTTGACCGAACAGGACCGCTTTCACCCGTTGGCGTGGCAATTCGATTTCGTGACAGCAGTCCGTAACAACCGTGAGTGAATTCTCGTCCAGGTGAAGCGAGCCACCACTCGTCCACTTTTCTGCAGCAACGATCACGTCACCACGCTCCAGAATCACCTGGATTGATGCCCGCGGTGCAACCGGGTGTGACCAACGCACAAACGCATCGGCCGCCAGTACGTGAGGGGGCTGGTTCTCTTGAAGTGGAAGAAACACGAATTGTTGGTTATCGACCGAAGCCAGTTGTGCCGCAAAAGATGGTCCCTCAAGGGGCACAACATCCCCAGCGTAAAGGGGGGGCCCGCTGGCAACCACACCCAGTGCCGCTGGCAATAGGGCCACCCAGGTGATGACGCAAAAAACAGAGCGGTACCAAAAAAACAATTGGGCCATTGATTGTTATCGCTGAAAAATGGGGACGACATTGTTGGGTGTTTGCAAAATAATACACGCCATCGCGGTGGCATACTCAGTACCAATGGAATCGTTCCACGAACCATCCTTGCGTTGGAGACCCATCAAGACATCCCGAATCGCCGTGTACCACGTTTGCCAGCGATTGCCTCCTGTCTGCCACATCGCCTGGACACCGTAGTACTGGCCATAATAAAAATGGCCCCCTCGTCGGCTAAGTGAGGGGAGGAAGCGATCGAGGTAATCCAAGCCGTGCTCAAGCTCCGTTCCCTCATAAATTCCGGCACTGTAGAGCGCCACAACTCCAGCCGCAGAACGAGAATAACGGCTCCCGGAGGAGGACAAGGTGTAACGAAATCCCCCATCGGCATTTTGGCTTTTTTTGACATACTCAATACAGAGATCGACCGTTTCGTTGGGGACGTGAATGCCTGCATTTCGTGCAGCACGTAACGCCATAATCTGACAAATGGTGACCGACAGGTCGGCGTCGGATCGCACCGGTTCGTAGCGCCATCCCCCCTCAGCATTTTGTGTTTGTACGATCAATTCAACCGCACGGTCCAGCTTTTTGCGCAAGTCTTTTCGCTGCGACATCCCATACACTTCCGCCAGAAACAGGGTGGCAAATCCATGGCCGTACATCGGACCGTGCAGATTGGCATCGGGAACATAAATAAACCCACTGGGCACGGTGTGCTCCAGCAAAAAACCCACCACCTGGTCAACCTGCTGACCGTAAGGTCCGCGTCCTGGGGTACTTCCGCTGGTGAGCAAGGCCAATCCTCCCAATCCGCAGACAGCCGCATTTCGGCCCGTCCCACGAGTCGCGAAGGCACCATCCTCGACCTGCTGCTGTGCCAGGTAAGCAAGGCCAGCTTCAATGGCAGGTACCGCAGGCAACATCAAGTCAACAGCCGACTGCTCGGCATCTGACACGGCCGGTTGCGCCCACAACGGGATCGACACTAACCAACCACCCAGCCAAACCAGCAACGGAAAGCAAAGCCAGCGACCGGTAGCGTAGATTTTGCAAACCGCAAATACCGATGGCTGCCCAGAGGTTCGCATAGCAAACCGTGTGATGTGGCTACCGGACATCGCCGTCCTCTCGGTCTTCAGCCAGGCGGCGAAAATATTTTTCGATTTCAAGCTTGTATTTGGGAAGGAATTCATCCGTAGGTGCCTGGATCAACTGTTCACGGACCCGCTCAGGAAGATGTCCCCAAAGATCCTTCAACAATTGTTGCCAATCGGGAGTGTCGACCGACTCGACCTCACCATCGTTGACCCGTGCCGTTGAATCTTGTGCGGCCGCTGCCCCTTTTCCAGCCGGCGAGTTTTTTTTGCCATCCGGTTTGCCAGGCTTCCGGACCCGATCCTGGGAGCGACGACTGGTGACCTGCTGGCGCTGCTGGTTCTCGCGGGATGACTGGCACTGCTTCTCCAACTGGGCAATCAAAGCATCGAGGTCCCGAACCACCCTCACCTGGATCGGCCGGGCCGGTTCGGTCGTGTCGTGACCGGCGAGCAGTTGCTGTGCCTGACACATAGCATCTCGCACCCGTTGTAGGGGAGAGTTTGCTGGCCCCACATCCTCTCCCCCATCTGCGGAAGATGACCCCTTCGTCGGAACCGACTCCGCAGGTTGCGGGCCGCTTGGTTCGTGGCCGGGAACGGCGAACAAGTCTGGCCCCAGGTCCTCCAGCAAACCATCACCGAGCGACTCGCCAACTGGCCGGTTGACCGGTGTTTCTGCTGCCCCCAGAGCCGCCGCTCCGATGAGAACCAACGGAACCACCAAAACCCACGCGAATGGAAACACCATCGGAGTCATCCTGGTTGAGCAAAAACAAAAATGGAGTAAGGTTCGGTCCATGTTGGTTACTTCTCGGAAACAAGCTTCTGCCCACAGGCAATCCTGGTACGTCCTACGGGCAATCATGGTACGTCGGTCTCATGGTACGTCGGTCTCATGGTACGTCGGTCTCAGTGGGCGGCTTCTGGTCGGACAGCTCCCGGTCGAATTGCTCAAAGAGCTCCTGCAAGTCCTTGGTCTCGTTCTGATCCTCGGGTGCGTTGTTGTCATTATTTCGCGCAAGGATCTCCAATACCAGCTGTGCGAGATCGCCCTGCTCTTCGGCCAGTTGTTCGCCAGCGGTGGCGCCTAGCTCGGTTCGCTCGTTGAGCTCTGCTTGCATGGCCCGCAGCAGTTTCAATTCGGCCAACTGAAGCTGCGCTCCTTGCTCCGGATTTCCCGCCTGCTCACCTGGCTGGCCCCCTGGCTGGCCTTCTCCCCCTGGATCGTCCTCATCGTCAGAAGGAGGATCGACCTGGAGTGCACTGGCCATTTGCTGCAAACGATTTAAAGCCTTGGTCTCGGACACCTGGGTTGGGTTTGCAGTCTGCTGCTGCCTCAGCAACTGGGTCGCCTGCTGAAGGTTGTCACCCGTTTGGGAGAGTGCAAATTGAAACGCACCTAGAGTCTTGGCCAGTTCTTTCCACTGCTGGACTTGATGGACCAGCTGCGATTCTTGACGGGCCAGCTCTCCGACTGCTTCGGCTTGCTCAACCGAGAGTTTACGGTCGGCTTCGCGTTGTTGATCAAAATTCCGGGTCTGGTCGAGCACGTCGACTTGCGTTGCAATCGCGACTCGAATTGCTTCTCGCAACTCTTCGCTTTGTTGCTGAGCCAGTTCTTGTTCAGCCTGTCGCCGGGCATCGGCAAGTTGCCGGGCTGCCTCATCCAGATTTTTTTTCGCAGCTCGCGCCTGTTTTCCCGAAGGGGGCTCTGCGGAAGTTTGTAACTGACTGCCTGCCTGGTTTGCATTTTGACCAGCCTGGTCTGCCTGCAACCGTTTTAATTGGCGCGCGAGTGTCCAGGTGCGCTCGGCAAGTTCTTGCGATTGCCTGGTAAGTTCTTGCTTCTTTTGGATTGTTTGGGCATCGTGCGAAGGCGATTCACTCGATGCAATCTTGTCCCGTAACTGGCCCAGTTGATTTTGCAAGTCCGCCAGTTTACGCTCTGCCTCTCGCAGACCTTCGACTCGTTTTTTCAAATCTTGTTCGCGTCGGTTCCGGAGTTCCTCGAGTAGATATTCAAGATCCTCGACAACTTGTTCTTGAAGTTCGTTTGCGAGTCCCACATGGTTTTGACGAAGTTGCCGAGTGGCGTCCCGCAGCTTGACTCCCGTACCACGCTGTCGTGCAACCGTCACGGCATTGGCCATCGTTTCGGCAACGTCCGAGGGCACTTCGGCCTCATTATGACTCGCATTTGCAATATCGCGCATCAGCTTTTCAAACCGCCGGCTCAGCTCGGACTGGCCCTCGGCAACCTGCCCCCGTAGTTCAGCAGCAGACCTGGCTTCGGCTTGCTCGGTCTGCAAATTATCGGTCATGGTCTCCTCGCGGGTACGATCCCGCAGCTCGAGCTGACGGTCCCGAAGCTGGACAACCTCGCGGGCAAAACGCTCATGACCAGCCCACTGCGCCAATTCATCGAGCAACTTTTCCAGCGTGTCGATCACCGCTGCTTGCCCAGCAGCCGCCGAGGTAAAATTGTCGCCAAGTTCACTCGTCGCACTTTCTGGATCGTCAACGAACCGTCGCGCGGACGCGAGGTCATGACCAACCTGCCTTAGCGGTCCGGCCGTCAAGGTCGCCAACTCGGTTTTGACCCTTCCGATACGCTGAACCACCGGTAAGGCCTCCAATTGATTGATTTCCAACTCGCGGGCCAAAGCGGCCAGATCGGCTGGAATTGCTTCGCGTGAATCTCCAAGTTGTCGAGCAATACGACGCTGAGTGAACTCGGTAGCCAGCAGTGCCGCATGGTTCAATTCTGCCAACTGGCCAGCCGAATCGACTCCAAGAGCAAGGCGATCAACACTTTCGCGCATCGCGCGCTGAAGCTGAAGGGCCTGCTCAAGTCGACGGGCAATTTGGCCAAGACGGTCGGCAATACGTTGCGCCAAATCATCCTGCGTGATGATCGTGAGCCGGCGGGGAGTAGCCGCCTGGCTTGTGCCGGGACGATAATCTGAAGCACGGGCGAGCAGGGTGATTTGATCCCCAGGCTGCAGCCCAAGACCTTCCAGCGGCCAGTCGATCCCGGCGGTGCGCACCTCGCCGGGCTGGTCCTCAAACGGGCCGGCCAGACCGGTGACGCGGTCAGGCCCGGCGTACAAATCGATCACTTCTTCGGCTGTTTGCCCGGCCCGCAAAAAGGCAACTTCGATTGTGCGAATTCTCAAGTTGTCGGTAGCATTCACTCCGAGCGGAACCACCGCCTGGGGAACCACCCACAAATCGGTCACGGGAGCTGCCCACGACACGAGCGGTGGCGAATCGTTGACGACACGAACCTGCCAGCGATCCGTGGCGCCAATCAGGCCACGAGCATCTTCAAATTCCATCCAGTACGCGCCCGACTTACTGGCAATCCAGGCAGGTCTGCCCAAGCGAAACTCCTGCAGCGTCTCCTCCCTGGCCGAACGGGTCGACGGGATCAGCATCTTCTTCCCAGAATCAAAACAGAGTCGAGACTTTCCGACAGCACGATCGACTCCCACGGTCAGTTCAATCTCGGTTCCTTCCAAGAGATGCATATTTTTTTCTGCCGCGGTGGTCGGCAACCCGGTATAGGCCGGCGGAGTGATCAGAAGCTTTAGCGAAGCCATCTGTGGCGGCTCGACCACCTCGACAAACTGCCACGGCATACGACGATCATCGCCCCCGCTAGCACGAAACTCAAACGAGCGTGCCACCGAATCAAGGCGAGCGACCATCATGTCGCCAATTTGCTGCATGCGAACAGACTCAAGCCGACTCCCAAGGTCCGTTTCATGGCGGTAATGGATTTCAACCTGCTGGGGAAGTTTGCCACGCTGATCGACTAACTCCACTTCAAAAGGCTGCCCTACCGCCAGGCGCAGGGGGGGATCTTTAAATTTGAGCTGATGAATTCGAGGCCATTCGGTTGACCCCAACGGCAGAACAAGACGACGAAAGGCGGTCCCCACACTGGAAGAATCGATCAGAATGGCCCCAAGGACAACCACCAAGACAAGCACGACTGCCCCGGAAGCACGAAAAAGGGGCCGCCCATCGACAATCCGAGCCAGTGGCAGCTCTTCAACCACGGTCGAGGTCTCGGTCACAACGGCCCGCCGAAGCACCGGTGAACCGGCTGTCAGATCGTGTTCAGCCTGCTGAAGAAAATCCAGCGAACTCGAAAGCCGATCGTTCAGTTGAGGAAAGGCAGACTCGATACGTTGTGACACTGCCAGGGTGGAAATGGGGCGTCGCCAGAACGGAATCAGCAACCGCCAGGCCGACCAGATTGCAATACCTACCAGAATTGTGGTCGCCATCAGTCGCAAACCTGGATCCCAATAGCGAAACAGGTAGTCCGCCAACCCCAGTATGCAAGCCGTAGCCAGGATGACTGCGGCTACCCAGCAGATGCCAGTCGCAGTACGATGCCACACCAGCCGGCGACGAATCGTGTCGACGTTTCGGACAATCGAATGGGGCATGGCAAGCACCGTTCCAGGTTCAAGCAGACAACAACCTTGGTAAAAAAGTAACACACCTATCTGGACATGGTTCCCTCTGACCAACCATTATCGAGTTGCAACGCTCCGGCCAGAAGGGACATAAATCATTATCGCGAGTATGATCGCTTCACTACAACATTCCTACTCTCCGTCTCACAATCCATTCGGCAATGAGCAGTGTCAGCAGCAGGGCCAAAACGGCAGGGTGATTCCAAAGGGCCACCGGTGGCAAACTTTCAGTGGCAATCCGCCGCCCCGCTGGCAATGCATCAAGCAACGTATGGGCCATTTCGAACGTAAAGAACTGCCCATGGGTCGTGTTGACTGCACTGGTCAAGGTGGCTCGATCCATCTCGGATTGGGCAAATTCACCCGGAGGCCTTTTGACCACAAATTGGGCAGTCGGGGTCTCTTCCGGCAAAGTGGGCTCAACCAGCATCAGTCGGTAAGTTCCGGGTGCGAGCCCGGTCAACACTCCTGAGTAGATATTGCGAGTCGCCTGATTTTGCGCAAGCGTCACCCGCTGCCTGGAGAGTCCTGGTGCCTCCAACAGCACAGTCGCGCTATTCTGAAGCGGCGCCGCTTGGCGATCGCCAAGGCGAAGTTGGATTTCCACCGGCTGGTCCCGCGTGTATTCTTGCCGGTCGACTGCAAGTTCAACATTGCCGGCACTCTCAAGTTTGGACCGGGCAAGAAAACGAATCGTTTGCACCCAGTAGCGGGCAAAAAACAGGTCGCCAGTACGGAATCGCCACCGCCAGGTTGCGTCGGTCGCATGAAACAGCACTCGTCCGTTACCAAAGTACTGAAAGCAAATGGCGGGAAGATTCTGGCCATTGGCCCCGCGGCGAGTGGGATGTTCGGCGAGGACCTGGGCAGCCGGTTTCAATCGTCCCACCTCGGCTAACCAATAGATCGGAGGTAAGTTGCGCCACATTTCGTCAGTCGTCTCAAACGATTCTCCCAGTTGCATCGCCGAGCTGCGCAGGCCAAGCGGAGTAAGCTGGGGCGAAAATCCTGCGGTTGAGTCATGTGGATCGTCGCCATATCGGGCTGAACGGATGTCAACAGGCAGCAGCAGCGAAACGGCAGAAATGCCGCCGTATCCCCACGGCATAAACCGGGGTCCTGCCAGGAATGCAATTCCCCCGCCCTTTTCTTCAACGAGCGCCTGGAGGTTTGGCCAAACAGAACCTGGCAGGAGTTGAGGATCGGTATCCCCAAACAGCACGACGTCATACTCAAACAGTGCGTCACGTCCTACGGGAAATGCCGGCAAGGCCACGCGATCCTGAGCCACATAATCGGCATCCGCCTGTTGCAGGTAGGTCGACAACTCGATGCTCGGATCGCGGGAGAGGAGCGTCTTGAGGTAGCGAAATTCGTAGCTCGGATAACCCTGCACGAACAATACACGGATTTTTTCGTCGCGTACGGTAATCGTGTGTTGTTGCCGATTATTCTCCAGGTTGATTTCATCGTCTTGAGGCTCAATCTCAAGGACGTACTGAAATTCACCCGGCCTGGTAGGCCGGTGCGTCAGTTGTACCAGTGCTGCTTCCCCGGAAGATCCCACACGAACCTGCTGTTCTGCGAGTACCTCGGACTGACCTGAATGCCGCAAAACGACCCGAACCTCTTCATTTGCGATTCCGTGGGCCTGGACGGTGGCACGAAAACTTATCCAGTCGTCGACAAACACGACATCCTCGACAAGGAGACCTGTCAATTCGAGATCGCGTGGTGGTTGATCGCTCCCCAGGCCAACCGCATACAAAGGGACTCCCCGACGACGAGCAATCTGGGCAGCGTAGTCCAACGATTTGCCTGCCGTGTTGACACCATCGGTCAACAGGATCAAGGCCGCTGGTGGCCCGTTTGGATAATCACCCATCGCGTGAACCACCGCATCCCCGAGTCGTGTTGATTGGGCCGTTTCACTTTCGGTCGTGAGCCTCTCTGTGGATGCAACTTGCTGAGGCAACTCTCCATCGATTCGCTCAACACCACTGGCAACCTGGTAGAGGTGAAGTTCGTATTGTTCTTCAAGTTTTCGCAACAACTCTCCCTGGTCGCCAGCGACAATTTGCTTGGCAAGATTGATTCTTGTCGGCTCGTCAATTCCCAGATCCAGCAGTTTCTGGTTCAATCCCGGCGGGTACGTATCGGAAATCTGCATACTTGCCGATCGATCCACAAGGACCGCAATCCCCGGAGGAGCCGTTCGTTTCAGCACGATGGCAACTTGGGTCAACATCAACAGTAGCAGGCCAATCACAGCAAGTCGCAACGTCGCCAACCCGACCCGCAGGCTGCGATTGGCGCTACTCTTTTCTCGGGCGTAGAAAAATGTGACGCACCCCACCAATACCAAAAACGACAACAAAGTTACCCAGGGTGGCCACGGCCAGGTCCACTGAAGCTCAGCCGTAACCGTCTCATTCGTGTTGCTGTAAGGCCCACTCCACCATGCGGCAAGCCAGTCTGGTAAACGGCGTGTCATGCGACCCCCCTTCGAAACAACCAGGCGAGGCCAACATCCAGCAGGGCCAGCAGGATGGCCGCATAGAGGAGTGCATGTCCGAAACCAGCAAATTGCACTGACGGATGAGCCGTCGAGGCATTTTCGGCCTGTCCTTCTTTTTGGAGGCGTAGTTCCGGCGGAAGTTCCTCCTGGCTTATCCGTGTCAGGTCCGACTCGGCAGGATTAGTATTTAAGGCAAATTTCTGGACATGGTCACGAACCGTCACCGTGTAAACATCGCTCAGCTCGGTTTGATCGTAGGACCAAACGAGACCTCCGGGTAAATCGGCTAAGGAAACGGTATCGACGTGTTTATCAGGACGTTCAATGCGAACCTCCTGCCCAAACGTCCCGTTTGGAGCCGACGCCCCAATCGGTTCTCCAACACGTCGCGCCCCGAGTGCATCGGCTGGCCCGGTGGCATAAAGCAGCATCTCGCGTACGAGTGGCAGGAAGCTTGGCCAGGCTGGCATGGTGGTCCACGGTTGTCCGGTTGCCGGATCTACCGAGTCAAGATCGCAGGACGTCGCAACCAGCACCGAACGCCCTCGCCCGACTGGCGCGGTAACGACAAAAGGATCTCCATTCTCCAAAGCAACGGCTGTTTGCACATGCTTGTGGTCCTCAGAAATTTCAAGCTGGTAGTAGCAGGCAACGGGCGTTGTCAGCAAGCCAGCGCGTTGCTGCCCCTGGAAGACCTCGACGATCGGGTGCTGGTAGTCTTGTGGGTCGAGACCATAACTGGGATGGCTTATCAGATCCCCCAGGCGAGCGGGAAGTAAATTTCCGGTCACGCTGTCCTCAGCCAACATCTGATTGTACTGGTCTGCTCGAACCTGATCGCCGAGAAAGACAATCACGCCACCTCCTTTCCGCAAATATTCAACCAACCGAAGGCTTTCAGCCTTGGTAAGTTGGGCCACATTGCAAAGGACAACGCAATCGAACTGTTGAAAATCTACGTCGACAAGTTCTCCCTCGGAAATAACGACCGGATGGTAGAGAGAATCCTCTGCAGACTCCGATGACGCTGGATTTAAAGCGCGCACCAGATAGGAGGCAGCACCCACTCGCCCGGCAACACACAGCACCTGTAACTCTTCTTTCACGGGAAGAATGAGAGAGCGCCTGTTGTCGATAGTGAGCCGATCGGCCGCAATTTGCACCGACACTTGATGATTTCCAGGCGTCTGAAATCGATGGGTAAAATCGACCGAGACTTCACCGCGGGGAGCGATATCGACCGTTTTTTCATCCACGACCACATCCTCCACCAGCAGTTGCACAGGCAAATTGGTTTCGGCAACGGGACTATAATTGGCCACCGCGCCAAAAACCGAGGCGCCATTCCTTGGTGTTGCGAAGGGTGTACGGCTTCCCACACGGACGACCGCACGATTGGGCATATCACTCTGACCAACGTCCACAACGACCAAACTGGCAATGGTGGCAAGTTTTGCCACTTGCTGTCTCGCGGAAGACGCCTCCCCTTGATCGGCTGAGGCTGTCGCTGGCGGGCTAGTGATTTCTGGCAACTGCCAACTGGCCCTTCCCAAATCGGTGAAAAAATAGACGACCTGTTGGTCCACTTCCGATTCCGAACCGCTTTCACCATTGAGGGTTTTGCGAATCATCTGCAACGTGGCAGAAAGGTCGGCTCCCTGATGAGAGACCTTCAGCGCAGAAATCTCGCGTACGACTAAGGTTTTGTCGGGACTTGGTCTCGGGTACACCAACTCAGGTGGTTGCCCCATCACAATCAGCGTGAATGTGTCACCCACGCTGGCGCCTTCGACAAGTTCGCTGGCCATCTTCTGCGCTCGCTCGAAAAGGGACTGCGCATCGCCGCGAAAACCCATCGAAAAAGACCCATCGATCACGATCACACGATGCACCGGAGTGCCCACACCATGCGGCTGTCCGAACCTTTGGCGGTAAGGCTCCGCCAGGGCAAGAACCACCAATATGATCAACAGCGTGCGCAGGGCAATCAAAAGCCAATTCTGCAGCCGCACACGGCGGGCATTTTTTCGCACCGCTGCCCGCAGAAACTCGACCGCTGCCCAGGAAACTTCCCGAAATCGACGTCGGCTCCAGAGGTGAATCAAAAGTGGTGCCGCAGCGGCGGCCAGCCAACCAAGCATTGCCAGGTTGGTGAAGCCAAATGCCAAAAGTGGGTCGGTCAACAAGATCACCGCAACTTCACTCATCCAGTTCGCTTACGACGTGTGGCCAAAAATCCCGACAGCACCAGGTCGAGAGGCTGATCGGTATATACCTGCAGGTAATCGGCTTGCTGGTTTTGACAACCGCTGCGAACACGTTTGAGGAACGCGTCGACTTCCACTTGGTAGGCCTTGCGGAGATTTTGCGGTTCGGTAAGCACATCGCCCAGATCTTCAAAACCCTTGAACATGGTCGTTTGCTGAAACGGAAATTCAACTTCAGCCCGGTCAAGAACCTGGAGTACGATCACATCATGGCGGCAGTGACGAAAATGCTTCAAGCCCGCGAGCATTTCGTCCACATTGTCAAACAGGTCACTGATGACGATCACAATTCCGCGGCGCGTGAGACGCTCAGCCAGGTCATGAAAGATCGGGCCGGTCCGTGTTTTTTGTGCTGGCACGACATCCTGGATCGTTTGCAATAATTTTTTGAGCTGGCTTGGATTGCTGCTCGGTCGAATAAAGTTTCGGACCGCATCGTCAAAGGTGACCAGGCCTACGCTATCTCGCTGGCGCAACACCAAATAGGCAAGTGACGCGGCGATACATTGTCCATACTCGAGCTTTGACATCGGTGCCTCGGGGCTGCGATATCGCATACTCTCGCTGACATCCAACAGCGGGTAGCTGATGAGGTTGGTCTCTTCTTCATACTGCTTGAGGTAAACCTTGTCGGTTTTCCCAAACACTTTCCAGTCAACATAACGAAGATCGTCGCCGGGGGTATATTCGCGATGCTCG
Source organism: Lacipirellulaceae bacterium (assembly GCA_965243695.1). Lineage (GTDB taxonomy): Bacteria > Planctomycetota > Planctomycetia > Pirellulales > Lacipirellulaceae > JAKVCB01. Next base: position 37,637 of record CBDEWC010000015.1, read on the forward strand.
GCAAACTCCACCGAAAAACCATGAAAGGGACTGCGATGTAATCCAGCAACATAGCCCTCGACAACCCGCCGGGCGCGGAGTTCCAGCCCTTGGATCCCGGCAAGCACCTGGGGATCGAGAAAACGTGGATCGGTACTGGAAGCCACAGCCATCTTTTCAGAATATGATTGGAAAAAGTTAGTTTAAAATGGCAACCCTGCGGCCACGCGTCTCGACGCGGCACGAACCCAGGTTCCGTTTTTGGCACCAGGTGCCATGTTGATTTTCAGAGCCATTGGTCACCTGCACGACCAACCCAAATTAGTGAAGTTGGTTATCCCACCGCAGTCTCGTCATCACCGGCAACAGGAATCGTGGCAGCCAGTTGGTGGACAATATCATCCGCCGACACACCCTCGGCCTCGGCGTTGAAGTTGGATACTATCCGGTGTCGCAGAACGGGTGTCGCTACGGCTCGAATGTCGTCACTGCTCACATAGTACCGTCCATGCAGAACTGCCCGGGCCTTGGCTGCCAGGATCATGTACTGGCTCGCCCGCGGACCTGCTCCCCAGTGAACATACTGGCGAACCACATCTGGCGCATCGGGGTTTTCCGATCGCGTCCGGCGGGCGAACTGAATCGCATACTTGGCCAGATGGTCAGCGACTGGAACCCGTTTGACAATGTGGGAAAGCTCCAAAATTTGTGCGGCAGAAAGTGTCGACGTAATGCTGGGTACGATATCGGCAGTCGTTCGCTTGACGATTTCCAATTCCTCATCTTCTCCCGGGTAATCAACCAGGATCATAAACATAAACCTGTCGAGTTGAGCCTCGGGCAGCGAATACGTTCCTTCTTGCTCGATAGGGTTCTGCGTGGCCAGGACAAAAAAGGGCTGTGGCAACTCGTGCCGCTGGCCACCAATGGTGACCTGCTGTTCTTGCATTGCTTCGAGCAAGGCAGCTTGAGTTTTTGGGGGAGTTCGATTGATTTCGTCCGCCAGTACGATGTTGGCAAAAACGGGCCCTGGCAAAAACCGAAATTCACGGGCCCCGGAGGATCGGTCTTCCTGAATCACTTCGGTACCCGTAATGTCAGCTGGCATCAAGTCGGGCGTAAACTGGATGCGATTAAAATCGAGTGATAGTGCATCCGCCACGGTTCGCACGAGCAGAGTCTTGGCCAGTCCTGGCACTCCCACCAACAAGCCATGGCCACGGGCAAACAGGCAAATCAGCAACTGCTCAATCACCTGCTCCTGGCCGACAATCCGCTTACCGATTTCGGCAGTCATTTGGCGATATGCCTCGCTAAGTCTTTCTACCGACTGAATGTCCTGGTTTTCGAGCATCGTGACCTTTCTTGGAATCGCTGGCGGTGTTCTCGAGGAACGTTAACAGGTTTCATTTCTTGCGGTAAGTCTCTACCACCGTCTGCCGAGGCCAGGCTGGCTCTAGGACGCCACCAAAAAGCAGCCTTTTCGGTTCCAACCGGCAAGCACTCGTGGCAAGTATCACTTAACGGTCTACATGGGCCTCTGGCTCTCGGAGGTCGAAGGTCTCCAATTTAGTTCGGTTTACCGTCAACCGGTGGTGGTAGAGTAAAGCAGGCTTGAACGTCTCTGGCATATTAAATTTCTGGAGAACCGCGAAATCCTCCCGCCCCCATGGCTCTTCGATTGGCCCCGAGAGTGGCGCACTCTCGGTTTCTGATTGGCCTTCTACCGGTTTGTTTGGTTCTTGGTACCGCGGGCCCAGCGCATGGAGACCATCGGGGCCAGCAAGCAACAGAACCCCTTGAGCAACTACCAGGTTTGCCCCCTCGGGAGCAACGTGTGTCAGGTCGATTGGGGCTCGTGTCTGAGCTCCTGTTTGTGCATCAAGGCAATAAATTTCATCCCGGGTTGGCCAGAGGATTTCGCGGCCTGCGAGGACTCCCCGGCCCAAACCTCGAATACCAGCCATCTTACTTTCTGGCCAAACGAAGTTCACGCGGCCCGTTTGCAAATCAAGAGACCAGACACGATTGCCCGTGGCGACCACGGTTCCCTCGACGATCCCCAACAAATCTGTGACATCGTCTGGCTTGTTGGTAACCCACGCCGGTTTTCCCGTGATTGCGTCAATCGCAAAAATGAGTTTACTGTCGGCTGGAGCAACCACAACGATTCCGGAATCATAAACACACGGCAAAAGTTCGCGTTGGAATTTTCTGGCAAGCTGATCGGAGGGTAACTTTTTAGAACGATCGTAGCGCCGCAGCCAGCGAATCTGACCGTCGTCGGCCGAAAGAGCCGCAACCACTCCCAGGTTGGTGTTAAAAAATATCGTGTTTCCAACGAGCGTAAGCAAACCATGGGTAATTTCTGCCCCCCGCCCACTGGCAAATGTGTCGGCACTGCAGATTTGGGTTCTCCAACGGCGCTGCCCGCTCTGGGCATCAAAACAGGCAACGTAGGCTTGAGGTTTCACATCGCTTTTCCGCATCGCGATAAACACGTTTTGAGCGTTGCAAACCGGTGCCCCTTCGAAAGACCAGGAATTGTCCTCGGGCGTAACCTTAAAGACCAGCAAGCCTTCGCGATGACGGTCAATCCCAATCAAGGCATGCCTGGCGGGCCCCGTGTCGGGATCCCGACGATCGATCGTCTGACTAGTAACGGCGTCGCCAATGCGGGCATAGACGCGACCATCATACTCGGTCATCGTGTACTGGCTCACACCGGCAACAACCCTCGTCGTATTTGGACGAACAACCGTCGGGTCAGTGGGCGGATCCTCCTGTTCATACAAGACCCCGTCCGGCGTGATGGCCGGTTGACCTGTCGCCAGGTCAACTGCCTGAATCTTTCGCGAAGTGTTGTACAAGACCAGGTCGTCCACCACCAGAGGATGGCAGCAAAGTGGGCGGTCTCGGTGCCGCTGCCCGTCGGTTGTCGTGTGAGGAACCTGGCCGGAGGAGGCCAGGTATTTGACAGGCTCATCCCAGACAGAAAGCCCGGCGACCGGCCCACCAGCCGCCGCACCCTGCCGGGCGAAGTTACCCGCAAAGGTGTGCCAACTATTTGACGGGGCGGGATCAGGCCACACGGTCGCTCCCTCCAGCATGCGGTCGAGGGCGCCCACCAGCGACTGGTGCTTACCACCAAGTTGGCCCGTGGCCTGAGGATGTTCAAGGCGCAAGAACCGGGCTTCCCACCTGGCGCGCTGCAAATTTCCTTCGCGCACCGAAACGAGTGCCAATCTTGCCTGAACTTCGGCCGGGGAAAGATCGGTATCGGGGTAAGCCAGCCAGTCCCGTGAGGATCGTCGCTGGTTCCATATGCGCTTGATTTCAAGGTGATGCTGCTGCAGATCGAGGCCTCCCAGGGCAATCCAAGCGGAGTGGCCCCCTGGCGAGCAAAGCACAGGTGTGATTCTCTGCCAGTAGAACCGGGCAGCGTGATAGTCTGCCCTTTCCAAAGCCAGTTCACCAAGTGCCAGCAGTGCATCGTCGCCCCATGAGCTACAAAACATCTCGTCGACAACCCGGACCAGCAAAGTTTGATCCCGCGCTTCGAGCCCCTGACGAAACCACGCTTCGGCAATCGTATCGACCCGACTGCGATAAAGAGCCAAAGCCGCCGGTGGCAATTGGGCCATTTGCAGGTGGCAATAATCGCGCAAGTTCAGAAAGCGGCCAGGGGCAACTTCCACGACACCTTTGTTTTGCGATTCCAGCAGTTGCGACAAAGTATCGAGTAGCTCATCCCACTGCTGCTCTTGTACCAGGGCAGGAATATACTCCAATCGGATCTGGATGTCGGTGGCAACCGTATCGATTTGTGCCTCGGTAAGTTCAATTGCCGGAGCTCCAGGATTGACGAGAAATCGAGGTCCCAGGCCACCTCGAAAGATAAGCTGGGCAGGCGCCGGCGGGAGACAGCAAGCCCACACCGCAATCCAGAAAAGGGTGGTGATCCGCAGACCGAAAGTTGGACAGGAAAGCCAACGACAATTCAACCACATTGTGCGGTATGCTCCCTTCCGTCCAAGCCTGGCGCCAGAGGATTTCGTCCTCAATCGATCCCTCTCCACGAATAGTGTCATTATAGGGGTGCTGTGAATCGGGGCAAAGTTGAGGGCAAGAAATTCAAACCGAACTGCCGCAGGATCTCAACGGCCACCGGCATACCGCTGCAGGAGATGCCCCAGCGAAAAGAGGCAAATCGATACGACAAGAAAACCGAGCATCTGCCCAAGCGAAATCGAGTGATTAAGCTCGGCAATAATCGCCAAGGGGGGCAGTATGAGCCCGGCCAGTTGCAAGAGGCGCGCTAGGGATGCCATGCAAGCTACGTTAGCACCCTTGAAGGCATTGGGCAAGGAGAGAAAGAACCTGTCGCCACAAGAGGCAAACCTGGCTGACGCTGCGATGATTAAACGTCGGGTTGAGAATCGCTGGTCTGTGCTTTGCGCAAGGAATAGTAGGCAAAGCTTCCAAAAGTACCCAAAATTACAAACGGCATCGACATCATGAAAAGGATGCTGTAGTAGAAGCCGGAGGCATATTTTTGCTGCGCCAAATCACCATGTTCCAGGCCAGCCTTGCAGGTAGGACAAGCCGAAGCGACATTGGCCAGCAGGGCAAGAGCGCCAATGGCCAGGCACAGAATTCCAATCGTGAGCAGCCAGTCTTTCAACCGAACCTGTCGTTTGACGTGGTATTGTTTTTCAGTCACGGCGTCGACCCGTTCAACAGTTTAGGGACACATCCTGCTGGGGCGGTCGACCAGCCAAGTCTGACGACCAACACCCACAGGCCTTATGGAAGTATAGGTTACGGTGGGGCCGCTGGCCAGAGATGGTAGAGCATCAAGTAGACCACCACCCCAGTCACCGATACATACAGCCAAATCGGAAACGTCCAACGGGCCAGTCTACGGTGTTTGGCCCGAAATCGGGTCTCCGGCGGTACTGCCGAGGGTCCCTCTTTCGAACCCGCCTGGCAACAACCGGTTGCGCGAAAACCGAGATAAATGGTCGCGACCGCCAGAAAGGGGACCGTCATGGCCAGGATCACGTGCGAAGCAAGTATCAGCAGATAAATCACCCGTATGGGCCCTGGGTGGGTAAACCGGACACTGCCCACCTGAAAGTGGTACCAAAGATAGCAGGCCAAAAATGCAATCGAGACACCAAAGGCAAGCAGCATCACCGTCTTGTGGGCCTGCTCGCGCCGTTTCTTGATGAGCACCAGTCCGACCACCAACAAAATGGCGCTAATTGCGTTGAGCGTCGCGTTGACGTGCACCAGGGCATGGCTGGCAAAGAGAACAGCAAACATGATCAGGGCCTCTCTGAATTGTCCTGGTTCATAGCCACGGCAGCTGAACTATCGATATTGGGGCTATCGGCAATTGGGCCGTTGCCGCCCGTTTTGTCATCTGCCGTACTGGCTGCATCTTCGGTGAGACATTTCATCAACAATTTCTTTAACCGCTCGACCTCACTTTTGCGCGTGGCATCGAACATCCCACGAATCTTTCCTTCTTTACCGAACACCACGGCGTAATCTTTGTGCCCGCGCCGGAAAATTGGCAATTTCATCCCCAAGCCAATCTGCTTGATGTAATCAAGTTCACCACGACAAAACAACCAACGTTCGGGATCGGCTTCCCAGCGATTCGCATAATCCTGAAGTGCCTTGAGGGTATCGGTATCAGGATCACAAGTGACACTCACCCAGACCACGTCGTTCAACGCCGGAAGATTGTGCAAGAGCTTGATATTCTGGTTGAGCCGGATGCAGTTGCCCGGGCAGGTGGTGAAGAAATAGGTAACAACCCAGACCCTGCCCTTCATATCAAGTGACCGAAATGGTTCACCACTACGTTCAGTCAGTTCAAACTCGGTAATGGGGGGATATTCGATATTTTCTGAGATGGCTTGTTGCCGTTGGGCTTGAGCGTCCTGAACCTGCCACCACTTGAACGCTCCGTACAGGCCAACCAACAGAATGATCCCCAGGAGGATGAAAGGAACCCAGGTACGAGTATCGATGGCCTGGTCAGCCGGCGACCCGGTTGAGGGCTCTGTTTCTGAGGAGTTCACAACAAGTCTCCGGTGGTACGAGTCCGAGCGATTTGGCATGCGAAGCCTGTGGTCAGCAACGCAAAAAGGAGCATCATCACCCAGGAGAAAGTGAGCGTCGGTGCCACCGCTACAGGCTCGGTTAAATAACAGCGCAATCCTGTGACACCGTAGGTCAATGGATTGAAGGCAACCACCCAGGAAAGCCAGTCTCCCTTGCCTGAGGGGAAAAATGCCCCCGAGAGGAGCCACATCGGAAACAACAAGCAACTCATGACTGCGTGGTACCCTTGTACGGAATTCATGCGCCAGGCCAGGATAAACCCCAGGGAGGTCAGGGCGAGTGCCACGACGGACATGAAGACGATGGCCAATAGCAGGTCGGACCACGAAGGACTCACGCCGGTTACGAACAGCCAGCCTAGCAACAGAAAAACAAGACCCTGGAGCATCGCAATGGCGGTTCCGCCGAGAATTTTACCCAGCACCATGGCCCACCGCGGAACAGGAGCCACCAACACTCCTTGCAAGAAACCTTCGCGACGATCTTCGATGATTGAAATCGTGGAAAAAATGGCGGTGAACAACAAAATCATCACCAGCACACCTGGAAAAAAATGCGTGTACTCCAGCCCGCTGGGTGCGAATCCTTCGCTGAACAACAGCCAGAAAATAATGGGCTGGCCGAGCGCGCCAAAGACACGTTTGGACTCGCGAAAGAAGCGGACCAATTCCCGGCTGGCCAGCGAAAACACCACGGGCCAGGCGGCAACTGTTGCTACCGAAGAAGTTGGGTTAGTTGCTGTCGACATCATCTTTCCAAAATTGATGTCCTGTGCGGTCAATAAAGACATCTTCGAGTGTGGGCTTGCCGATGGTGATCGCATCGATCTGTTGACCAAACGACTCCACAAGCCGCGGGACCCATTCGTGGCCCTGGGGTTGTTCGAGCCTTACCGTGCCATCAACCACTGAAACATCGCAATCAAACTTCTGGGAAATCGCCGAACAAAGCTGCTCGGGCGCAGTGGTCTTGATGGTAATCGCGTCTCCTCCCACCGACGCCTGCAAGGCTGCAGGTGCATCAAGGGCCACCAGTTCGCCGTTGTGCATGATCCCAATGCGGTCGGCCCTTTCCGCCTCGTCCAACAGATGAGTCGTTAACACAACCGTCACCCCATCTTCCTGCCGAACCTGCTGGAGGTATTGCCACACGTCGCTCCGCGCCCCTGGATCAAGACCTGTCGAGGGTTCGTCCATCAGGAGCATCTGTGGCCGGTGAAGCATTGCCTGGGCAAGCTCCACCCGCCTGCGCAAACCACCCGAGAGGGTCTCGACGTAGTCGCGCGCCCGCTCGGCCAGGCCCAGGCGACTGAGCATCTCGTCACACCGCCCTCTCAAGGCAGTACCGCCAAGACCGTAAAGGCGTCCGTGGTGGCGCAAATTTTCGCGAACGGTCAATTTTCGATCGATCCCGGGGGCTTGAAACACCACTCCCATTTGTGCCTGGGCTTTTACTGAAGCGGTGCCCAAATCGTGACCAAACACCAATACCTCCCCCTCCTGCGCCGGCAGGAGCGTGGAGAGAACGCGAAACAAGGTTGTCTTACCGCTGCCATTGGGACCCAGCAAGGCAAAGATTTCACCGACCGCAATGCTGAGCGAGAGATTACGGACCGCCACCCGGTCACCGTAACGGTGGGAAAGGTTGTCAATCGATACGGCAGTGGGGGTCGACATGCAATTCCTACAGGTCCCCGGTGGTGCAGGTCCAAATGGACCTGTCAGAACCTGATTCAAGGGCCCCGGTCCATGAACTGCCAGCAGGCAAACCCGTTCACCTGGCGAAATGGCAATCTGGATACCAGGCGTTCCCCAGTTCGACAGACGGTTTTACCGCGCTAAATTCAGGATCGAAGCCGTTAGTGAACTTCTTGTGACTGATCGTCTTTACCATCTTTTGCATGCTTGGCATCTGCATGCTTGGCGTCTGCATGGCGTTGCACCGCTTTGTCATGCGGCAACTCGGCTGAATGCATCAACCGCTCGCGGGAATACCCACTAAATCCGTTAAAGACTCGCATGCCTACATCAGGAACCAGGGCCAGCGTCAACAGGACACACATAAAGCTGGCAGGCACTGTGAGAATCCATTTCCAGTTGGCTTCCCACTTGAGATGCATGAAAAAGATGATCACCAGCGAAGCTTTAAAACAGGAAACGGCCATCATCCACAACCGCTTGATCTCTTTGCTTTCACCAAACGGCCACAAATCGGTGAAGGTCCAGTACGATGCAGCCGTTGCGATTACCAGCAGCACCGAGACCGTTAAAAACAGTCGGTAGTTGTTATGCACGTCATCGTGTTCGTGCGACGCCCCCTGTTCGTGTGACGCCTCATGTTCGGACATCGTGTTACTCCCGGTAAATCTTTTAGAACAAATACAACATTGGAAACAAGAAAATCCAGACAATATCGACAAAGTGCCAATAGAGCCCCACGTTCTCAATAACACCTGCCCGCTTCTTGTCGAGCACATAAAGCATCAAGATAAAAAATGCGATCAGGCCGACAATGACATGAATGGCATGGAAACCGGTCAACAGAAAATAGGTACTGGCCCACATGTTGCCACCCGGAATGACCATCGGTAACTTAAGCCACGGGTGTTCATCATTAAGTCCGTGGGCATGACCGGCGTGCGCCGCAGCTTCGGATCCCTCGTGCACGGACGCTTGATGGTCATCGCCGGCTGCATCGTCGTGGGAAACCAACCGGAAAGGACTTTTCTGAGGGACCACCTGCACATTGCCCGGCAGGGGGCCCGGTTCGTACGCGGGATCTTTTTCCAATTGCTCCTGGGCTTCGGGCATCCGGGGCTGAGCATGCAGATCCGCAGGCGGATAGATTGCGTGCGCAAGCCGGGTTAGCAGGATTCTTCCCTGGGGATCTCCAGGATGGTCCCGCACCATCAACTCCGCCGGGTCAAGGTACTTTTTTTGAATCTCATCGACGACCGCAAGGTGCGCCTCATCTTTATGAATGGCGACTTTCAGTTCGTCCAATCGATGCTGCTCTGTTTTCGTCGGATCTGCTTTCTTCTCACTGCCCTCTTTGGCTTTGTTGATTTTCTCGTTTATTTTCTCCTGCGCTTCGTTATGGTTGGCAACACTCTTCCCAAGATCGATTTTTAGTTCGTTTAATCGCTTTCGCACCGCTGCCGAATAGACGAGGTCGGCCTTTTCGTAAATCCGACCATGGGGATATTGGGGATAAAGTCCATGTTTAAACTTGGCACTGTATTCGTAACCCTTGACCCCCATAAAGACACAACCACACACGAAGGTGATCAACATCCACCCTTTTGCTTCGGCGGTACGATTTCTTCTTGCTGCTTCCAAGGAGAGGACGATGGTCAAACTCGAGGCAATTAGCACCGCCGTATTGATTGCCCCCCAATGCTCTGCCAGGTGGACATCGTGAGGGGAAGGCCAGGCAATCGAACCGAACCGCAACACAATGTAGGTACCAATCAGGCCTGCAAAAAACATAATCTCGGTCGAAAGAAACAACCACACAAATGTCTTACCAAGCCCGAGGGGCAAGCCAGGATGATATTCGAATTTCGGGCCGTGAGAATCAGACATGATCTTGAGGTATGGGTTTGGGGGGGGAAGTGGGTGAGGTCCTGGGAAGCAGTCGAAAATTTATGGGGCTACGTTTCTCACTAGGATAGGGGCGACGTTTCTCACAAAGCCATCATGACCAAAAGTAACATCCAACAAGGCAAGTACAGCAAAGTCGACCGAAGCAGCCGACGCGCCGAAACATCGTTTCGACTGGCCATGAAGCAAATCGCGGCTATCAACTGGGCGGTTCCCAGAATGATGGCCCAAATTCCGTAGACCGCCGGGCTCGCGCTTACCAGGTCAAGCGCGGGCACGAGACTTACAGGAATGAGCAGCAGCGCGGCAACAACAGCCTGGGCCCCGGCACGAAGTCCGGTGGGATCAACCACGGTGAGCATGCGATGTTGCGCCCGGGCATAGTCATCCCGGTGCAGCCAGGCGATCGCCATGAAGTGGGGAAATTGCCACAAAAACAGTACGCCAGCCATGGCCAACGCACGCGAGTCGATGGGAGTACCGGTGGCGGTCCAACCTAACAACACGGGCAAAGCACCAGAGACCGCGCCGACGGCCGTGTTCACTGGCGAGCGGCTCTTTAGGGGTGTGTAAATGAACACGTAAACAAGCCACGTGGCGAGTCCCAAACCGGCCGCCACGGGATTGACCAACAGCGCCAATTGCAAGGTCCCGACAAACAGCGTAACAGCTCCAAACAACAAGACCTCACCTTTTGACAGGCGACCCTGGGGAAGTGGTCGGTTCGCCGTCCGTTGCATGCGACTATCGGCTTCACGTTCAAGCCACTGGTTAATCGCTCCGGCGCTGGCGGCTACCAGTCCCGCTCCCACGAGTGCGTGAACAAGCAGCCACACATTCAAGTCGCGGGGGCTGGCGACATAGGCGGCCGCAGCGACCGTCACGAGTTCCAAAGCCACAATCCGTGGCTTGATCAGCTCGAGGTAGTCTCTCAGCCGGATTCCCAGCCTGCCGTGATGATTCGAGATCGTGAGGGGACGGCCCTTGATAGTTGAGGTGCTCACGCGCGTCATAAAGCCACCCCCAGGGCGCCAACCGCTTTGGGAACTTTTTTTCTCTCGGTGGTCGGAACCCACCGCAACGTGTAGAGCGCCAGTGCGACCGAGGTGGCCAGCATTAAGGATCCGACGGCCACATGCGCAGTGACAACATGGGTCTGAAGCCAGCTCCCAGCTTTGATCGTGTAACCGGACAACCAGGGGATATCGCCGACCCACCGGGCAATGGAATATTTAACGGCCCACGTACCAACGCCAAGTCCCAATTGGATAGCCGTAAGCAGCGCAAGTACCAAAGCAAGATTGCGTAGCAAGGGCACCCGACGCAGGCAAGCCACCGCGAGCCACAACAACGCTCCCACGTCAAGGGCCAAGAGGAACGCCAGTCCCACATGAAACTGGGCAACCGTCGCAAACGTCGACGGCTTGGCCCCGACCGGCATATGTCGCAGGAGGGCGCCCAATCCAAGTTGGACAAACACCAGCAGGCAAGTCAACACGACCACAGCCCGTACCGTACCGAGTTGGTGCAGCAACCGGGAATCGAATTTTTGGGATCGGGTTTTGAGGTTTTCGCACGCAGACACTCCAGTGCCCCGCCACCCTTGAGAGGTCACCACTACCAGCGAGACGGTCAGGGCAAAAAACAACGGCCCCACACACCCGTGGAACATGGCCAGCAGTCGCTCGTCCAGCAAGACTCGCATACCGCCCAGCACACCTTGGGCAACCACCAGAAGCAACGCGACGACTCCGAGTTGGCGGACCCAGCGGCGCTGGTCACATCGCCACAACGCAGCCAGCAAAAAAATGGTGAGCAATCCTACGGTTGCCGCCAGAAGGCGGTGTCCGTGCTCGACGAACAGGTCCCAGGGTCCAAACAACCAGGTTTTCCAGGGGTACAGAAAGAGATTGTACCCGTAGGTCGAAGGCCAGTCTGGCACCGCCATTCCAGCATCGGTCGTGGTCACCAGACCACCCACCCAAACGAGCGGGAACGTCGCGCACGCCAGCACCAGAGCCCAGCGATGAGGCCAAGGAGAAACCGCGTTGTGAACCGAATCGTCTTGCATCGAAAACTACTTTGGACATACAGTCCCGCGCCGGCAACGTCTCCTCAACAGGGTAGAAATTCCTATGGCAACGGGACTCCTGGTCAGTCGTCTCCTTGTTTTTCGGGCGGCGGCTGTGTCTGGGGATAATAATCGGTTTCAACTTCCGGTGAAGCATACTCGTAAGGTCCGCGGTAAACGATCGGCTGGAAATCAAAATTGCCGTGCCCAGGTGGACTGGGTGCCATCCATTCGAGCGAATTCGCATGCCACGGATTGCGGCCAGCTTTTTTGCCAAAGAACATGCTGGAGAAGAAATTGATTGCGAAGATGATTTGTGTCGCCACCATCCCGATCGCACACCAGGTCATGAATTGATTCAGCGGCAAGAGGTGACGAAATGTCTCGTAGTGATAGGGATCTGCCAACCTTCTGGGAAACCCGACAATGCCCAGAATATGCATTGGGTAAAACGTGCAGTTCAAGAATACAAAGGTGAAAAAGAAATGAACTTTGCCCCAGAACTCATTCATCATCCGACCAAACATCTTTGGATACCAGAAATAAATGGCTCCCCACACGGCCATTGCCGTCCCGGCAAACAAAACATAATGGAAGTGGGCCACGATGAAATACGTGTCGTGAATAAAAATATCAACCGGTGTCGCAGCCATAAAAATGCCACTCAAACCACCAATGATGAACATCGATACGAAGGAAAGTGCAAACAACATGGCAGTTGTGAATTGAATTCGCCCACCCCAAACCGTACCAAGCCAGTTGAATGTTTTGATGGCACTCGGTAAAGCAATGAACATGGTCGTGACCATAAAGGTCATGCCAAGCATCGGATTCATTCCAGAGACAAACATATGATGCCCCCAAACAATAAACCCGAGTCCAGCAATACCGGCAATCGAGTAGACCATCGGCTTGTAGCCAAACAAGGGCTTGCGGGAGAAGCAAGCGATGATATCACTGACCATCCCCATGGCAGGGAGAATCATGATGTAAACAGCCGGATGGCTGTAGAACCAGAAAAGGTGCTGCCACAAGATGGGATGACCGCCACCGGCAGCCGGCAAAGCATTGTTAGCCGCCACTCCTTCCGGGAGAAAAAACCCGGTCCCAAGTTCCCGGTCCGCGATTTGCATGACCCCGGCCGCAGTGAGGACGGGCAACGCAAAGGCTTGCAGTACCGCAGTGATGAACATGGCCCAAATTGTCATGGGCAACCGAAACATGGTCATCCCGGGGGCCCGCATCTGAATGATCGTGGTGAGATAGTTGACCGACCCCATCATGGATGACACGCCGACACAGAGCAGGCCGATAAGCCAGAGTGTTTGTCCGTTTAAACTGCCTGGCGAAGCGCTGTTGAGAACCGAGAGCGGTGGATACGAGGTCCACCCTGCCCCAGCCGCCCCTCCCTCGACAAAAAAGCTTGTGCCGAAGGCGATAAAGGCTGGCCACATGAACCAGTAGCTGAGCATGTTGAGTGTGGGAAAGGCCATGTCGTCGGCACCAATCATCAGCGGGATGAGGTAGTTCCCGAAGGCACCGGCCAGGATCGGAATGATGACCAGGAAAATCATCACCGTGGCATGCATCGTAAAGAGCACGGTGTAGAACTCCGGAGCAATCTGTCCTCCCTGGGCCGCAAAAAGCAGTTTTCCAAAAATGGGCATGTCGGACCAGGGATAGGCCAACTGCCAACGGACAGCCAGTGCGAGCAAACCGCCAACCACAAACCACAACAGGGTGCTGAAGAGAAACTGCAGACCTATGATCTTGTGATCGAGAGAAAACACATACGTCGAAAGAAACCCGCCTGCGTGCGCATGCTCGTCGGCATGTTCATGCGCGTGGGTATCGGCTGTCACGGTACTCATTTTCAATTACCTCAGTCGTCTGGTATTTTCTCTCATCTTCTGTTCAGCCAGGATAGGACTATTGACCAACCTTGGCCGTCGTCATGGCCTGCTCTGCCTGGTACGTCTCTGCAAGCCATTGATCAAAATCGCTTCGTGTTTGCAGCGTGAGCCGGGCCTTCATCTTGTAATGTCCCCAGCCACACAGTTCAGCGCAAACAATGTCGAATCTCCCGGTATCCTTGGCATGGAACCACATCGCCTGCTCCATGCCAGGAATCACGTCTTGTTTGAGTCGCAAATTCGGCAGGAAGAAACTGTGGAGCACGTCTTGACTCTTAATCACCAACAGGACGTCTTCCCCCATCGGCATGTGGATGTTGCCGTCGTAACGAACGATATCGTCGAGTGTATGGAGTTCTTTGTCGGGACCAGGATAGCGGACATCCCAATTGAACTGTCGTCCCGTGATTTCTGCCGTTGGCTGCATGTTTGGCTTGCGCATCTTGGCGGCTGCAAAAGCATCCATTTGATAGATGGCAATGAACAACAAAATGGCAGCTGGCACGATTGTCCAAACCACCTCCAGCGTATGCTCGCCGTGGGAAAATTTTGCAGGCTCGGGGTTGCGCGCGGCATCATATTTCCAGGTGAAATGGAACAGGGCCCACTCGGTCGCGATAAACACGATCCCGGTGATCCAGAGGATAAACATAAACAGATTATCAATGGTGATTCCATGGGTAGAGACATCCCGCGGAAACCATATGTTGTAGTAGGGCGCAACCGCAAAAGTCGCGACCCCCATGATCGGCACGAGCAAAAAGACGATACACCAAAAACGATTCACAACAGCATCCTCAGCATTGACTTTTGGATTTCCAGCATTCGGATTAAGCAACTCCCGGATAGCCGGGAACTGACTTCCCTTTGGGCTATCAATTCAACACATCGTAATTAATGCGCAACCTCGTCGGTTGGCTGGCTGGTTCAAAAGGCAGCGACCGCACGTAATCAACAAGCTGCCAAATCTCTTCGTCACTAAGTGTTCCCTTTGCGCCGGGTGTCACAGGTCCGCCACCGGGCATCGGGGTTCCGGCAATGCCGGTATAGACTTTGCGATATATGTCGAGCGGCCGTCGCCCTCCCCGAAATGTCCCCTGACGCAAATTTCGAGGAATCGCGTTGCGGGGTGGAAGCAGTTCCTCCTGCACCATTTTGTGCAGGGCGAGGCTCTGATTCAGGACGGTCAGATCCTTCTTGATCGCGGCCTTTTGCTCCTTGTCCTTATCTTTCATGCTGGCCTTGGTCGTCTTGATTTGACCAGGTAGCGCAGCGGTCGCTTCTTCAAAGGTCACCACGGCCTTATTCCAAACGTTGTAATCGTCCTGCTGTCCGTCCCCTAATCCTGTCGGGCCATGGCACTTAATGCAGTTGGCCTTGGTGCCGTAGAACAAGACCCGCCCCTTATTGACCGAAAGCGCCAGTTGCTCGGCGGTTTTATCCGCCGGGATGGCATCCGGATCAGGATTGATCACCTGTTCGGGGGCCTCTTCCCAACCAGTGGCAATGTCCGCCAGCAATTCGCCAAGGATCACCTCGCGCTGTTCGGCATCTTTGACCGGATCGAGCGAAATAAGTGTGCCATCGTCTTCCTCGCCCAGTTCGTCAAAGACGTAGCCGATGAGGGCCGTTTCCATTTGCCCCCGCATGCTAAGGTATTTCACATACTCCACCAGGGCAGCCACCTCAGCAGGCGGCAAGAGGGAAAACGAAGGCATCGCCGTACCAGGAATCCCATTCATCAACACGCGGTGTAAATCTTCCGTCGTTGGCCGGGCCGGATTGTAGGTCGACTTGAATTTAAAGATGGCCGGGCGATAGTCGCGCGGATAGGGATCCAAAAATTGTGCCGTCGGGCCCTGCCCGTCGCCGTTGATCCCGTGACAGTGAGCACAATGTTTTCGGTACAGCCCGTGGCTTCCACCCTGCTGGTCATCCCAAACAGGGCCGGCAGCAAATTGGAGCTGCTTGATGTCGAGTTTCATCTCAGGCATCACCGCAGGTTCATCGGGCGTGCCAAACATGGCCTCGGTCACGTTGGCAATTTCCTGTTGATATTGCGGATCAATCTGGTTGGACACCATCTCGCGCATGTTGCTCTGGAAGAACACCTGCTCCGGCGGGCCACATCCGCCCACAATCAGCAGCACGGTCACCAGCGCGATCGACTTGGAAGTTAGATGATGTTTTGTCATCGACTTTGTTATTTCGTTGGTTTTTCTACAGGGCAATTCTGGAAGAAGTTGGTTCGTTTTGTCCACCACGGAACAAACAATCAACTCCGAAATGCTGTTTCAGGAATATTCAGGTTGATCTCTTTCGTTTCGTCTTGCTTCAGCTGAATTTTGAACCGGCCCTTCTTCGACCACTTGTTCGCTTTCGCTTCCGGTGTGGAAAGCACCAGGCCACCTCCTGGCCCGGTGGCACTTTCATGCCAGACCTGAATCTCCAGTTCTTCACCTGCTGGAAGATTGGGGATTTCAAAGGTGCCATCTTCACCGGTTACGGCGTAGTAGCTGTTCTTGCGGGGCAGCATGTAGGCACTCATCCAGGGATGAATACTGCAATTGACCGGGGCCGGTAAGGCTTCCTCTTTTTGCGGGACAAACGAAATCGACGCCCCTGCGGGAATCGTCTGGTTGAAAGTATTTTTCTTGCCCCGAATGTTCGTATTGTGCCCCACGTTGTCGCTGTTTTTCAGTTGGAGCGGCTGCCCTACGGTCAACGGCAGCACATGGGTGACAAAAACACATTCCTTCTGGTCATACAGAACCGGTTCTTTGCTTGGCCCGGCCGACTCGTGGACCCGCGGAGCATTGCGAACAAAGACAACGACGTTCTTGATCCCTTTCGTAGCGCTATCGACCAGCAAAGTTTGTTGCAAGGGAGCCTTACCATTTGCGGTGCAGGTCGCCTGATCTTTCGTGACGTCGTAGGGGCTCATCGCGGGGGGTGTGCCATCGAACGCAAAACGGCCCTTCAAGGTTGCCCAGCCAGTTCCGATTGAGGCCGCGTCGGCAGCTCCACCTTCCCCTTCGGAACCGGAAGAGGTGTCGAGCGCCTTGCGGATTTCACTCGCAGCACGACTGTCCGCCACAGGGCCCACGTAGCCACGCTCCCCGCATCCACACGTCAGCCACACAACGCAGGGTACCAGGCAAAAAACGCCGCTCTTGATGCTGTTGGTCATGGTTTACTTTCTTCACTCACTTTTCCGACAATCTCACTCTTGCGACAGTCTCGCATTCGCCCGTGGTCCACACCCACCGCTTACTTGATCAAACTGACGGGCACTTCAACCTTGCCGAGGTTGAGGTCCGCACCCCCTTGGATATCCAACTTGACCCGCCCACGGCGATTGAGTTCACCACCATCGTACTTGCAGTCTTTCAAATAACCTATTCTTTCCTGCCAGAACTGAAACTCATGATTGCCAGCTGGAATCTTGCTGATTTCAAACGCGCCCGTCTCATCGGTCACGGTCATGTAGGGATCATCGCGAACGAGCATATAACCTTTCATAAAGGGATGCACGTTGCACTGCACAGGCAGTGGCAGACTTTCCGCCTTGGAAAGCGTCATCTTTTGCGACTGGTTGGCCGCAATCAGCACATTGAATGCACCATTCTTGGCCAGCGACGCGTTGGTATTGTGACCGGTGGGGTCGGAGTTGCGAACCACCAGCGGTTGGCCTGTGCGAACCATCGCAATGTGTGGCACGAACTGACACCCCTTGTTATCCAGCACGACCTCTTCAGAAAGCTGCGCATCGTAGTCGGGATGAACCTCAAGGGACTGGCCCCGTTTGACACGAATATAAATCACCACGTTGGCCAGGCCACCATCTTCACCAACCATCAAGGTTTCATTGGGAGGCCCAGAGCTCATGCAAAACTGGTCCTTGGCAGGCTTAATCGGCTGTGACTCTGGGGCCTTGCCATCAAG
The DNA here is from genome assembly GCA_965243695.1 of Lacipirellulaceae bacterium. Lineage (GTDB taxonomy): Bacteria > Planctomycetota > Planctomycetia > Pirellulales > Lacipirellulaceae > JAKVCB01. Next base: position 55,285 of record CBDEWC010000015.1, read on the forward strand.
CACAACCCGGCCTGAGAGCGTGCCCCAATCGGCAGCCAGTAACCCACCTGACTGCCCTATTAAAACCATAGTGACGACGACAGATATCAAGAAGTGACAAATCGTTTGGATCATGGATCTCTTCCCACTCATGATTGCTATGGCGAACCTGCACTGGTCAGGTCGCTTGCGGATTGATCCGGTCGTGGCTCGGAAGCCTCGGCCGCCTGATCTCCCCCCTCGGCTGGGGGAGCTTCCTTGACCATCGACTTGATCTTCGTTTGCCGGGCCGTGTAATCGTCGTAGTTCATCAAAAGGTCGACCAGCCCATCGAGCTGATCCACACTGGTGCCTGGAAACAGGGCCTGGCTAACACCACCCAAATGGGGGGCATTCGGATCGAAGGGAATGTTCACAGGCATCCCCGTGTAGGGCAGCAGGTGGCTTGGACTGGCAATCCAATCACGCACATAGGTCGGCCGCAACCGTTGGTAAACATTGGCCAGTTGAGGTCCCTGGGTTTTGATAGCGCCCTTGGGGGCAAAATCACCCACGGAATGACATTTGACGCAGTAGTTGCCGTCGGTCACGATCTTCATGGCGTTGTCCATCCACTCGGGATGGGCGTTGTCGAGTTGTGCCAGGTAAGCATCTCGGCGGCGCTCGCTGTATTCGTACGGCCAATCGGCATCATCCTTGGCGGCAAAATAATTCACCAGGGCGCTGGCGTCATCCGAGGACATGTGGAAGTTGGGCATCCGCAAAACTACCGCCGGACGAATCGGTCCGGGATCCATCAGAAAACTGTGCAGCCACTCGGTCTGAACTTTCTGTCCTTCGCCAAGCAAAGGTGGTGGCAACCACCCCCACGCTTCGGAACCCTTCGCCTGTGGGTTGGTTTTGTGCTCCTGGGCAATGACCCGGGGGAACAAGTAGCGAGCAAGGTCCCCGCCGTTGGCAGGAAATTCACGACCATTTTTCGGGCCCCCCGAAGAGGCAGCCGGAATCAGCAGGTTTTGCACACCTACCTGTCGCTCGTAACCAGCGACAACCGCGTCGCGATACGGTGTAAATTCGTAAAACGGTTCCGACTCGTCATCGTCCGCTTCGATCGGCACCCCATCTTCGTCCACCAGGTTGGGGTGGCCCGTTTCTTCGCTCATGACGGGCATCCCATGCAAGGTCACGTTGAGCAAACCGCGCCGATCAAGTTCCAGTGACTTTGCAATTTCTTCACCGGACGGTTCCGACCTCAGGAATGGATACGCTGGCTTGATGGGCGGTTCTTCAAACCAATCCGGTTCAATGCCAAATTGCCAGCGTTCCATATCAAGCACATGGCAACCCCCACAATTGTATTTGTGCAGCACGTGGCGTCCTTGCACGATCGCTTCCTGGCGAACGTCCGGGCGATAGATGAATTTTTCGGCCGGAGGTTCATTGACCAGCCCCAACACAAACGTAATGATCGCTTCGCGCTCCTCGATATCGAGCGGGAACAAAGGCATCCGGAGCCGCTCATCATACCGCTTGTTGCGGGTCTTTTCGTAATCATAGGAGCGCGGCTGCCGCAGCTTCTGCCAGAGGAAACCTTGTCGATGGTGTCCGTTGAGCGACTGCAAGTAATAGCCAGTATCGTCGTCATACTCGAGTGGGTTGACCCCATGATGACCGCCGTCGGCATGGGCAGCATGATCTTCGCCGGCATGGTCTTTCGCAGCCTGCTCGGCCAGCTGCTCGGTAACTTCCTCCACCCCGTGGGTGGAGAGAAATTTATTGATGTTTTCAAAAGCAAGCTTGGTAGGTTCCTTGCGGCCCCACTCGGCCAGCGCCGTCCCAATTGGCTTGGAAGCTTCCTGGCCGGGAATGTCGTGACAACCAAAACAGCCATAACGGCCGATCGATCGCCGGGCAACATAGTCGAGTTGCTTGGCCACACGGTTCTGGTCGTTCAGGTCGACCAGCACACGTTCATCCCCTTTGAGGCTGGCGGCTTGAGCTGCGGGAATTCCATCGTTGGCGTACCCCTCGGCCCGTGTACGGGAAAATGAGGCCGAAAGCCATTCTGTAGTCAGGTCTTTCAGCGCTGCCTTTTCATCCTCCGTCAAAGTCTCAGTGGGAATGTCTTGCGGTTTCCAATCGTACGGCACTCCCATCAAGTAGGCGACAATATCAGCAACCGGATCGGTCACGACCCCGGTCGGCTGGCCGGTGGGATCGGTTTCGACAATCGGATTGAGATACAAATCGGGCATCACGGTCCGCGGGTGATAACGGTGTGGTTGCTTGATCCAACTGTAGAGCCAGCGCCTCCCCGACTCAGAATCGAATTTCGCAGAGACCCCTGAGAGATTGGGACCTTGGGTGGAAGCGATCCCAGGAAAATCTTGGTGGGAATGACAGGCGAGGCAGCCGCGCGATTCAAAGAGCCACTTGCCCCGTTCCGAACTGGATTGGGTGGTCACTTCTGCAGGCGGGTCCAGGTAGTCAAACTTGCTACTGTTGTTCAGCAGATACCGTGCCAGGGCAAGAATTTCAATCCGTTCAAAGCGGCGCGTGTACTCCAGATCGGTGAGGCCGGCTGGATTCCCGTGGCCATCAGGAAAGGCTTTGACATGTTTTTCCAAATGCTCGTGGAGCCCAAAGATTTGGGGCATACGTGTGCTAGGACGAAAGTCAGACGGTTTCCGAATCCAGCTGTAGAGCCACGGATACTGCACTTTTGAAGCAAGGTACCTGAGGCTGGGGCCCGCCTTACGAAGTCGCCCCGGCGACTCGACATCCTTGAGCAAATCAGCCAGCTTGTGGGTTGCAGCCGTAAGGTGCGGTTGGCCCTCTGTGTGGTCAGGTCCTGCAAGTTCGGCATCGACCTGGATCGCCTGGTAGAGTTCATGACGAACGGCTTCTGCCTCTGGACTACGCACTAGCGCTGCGGCTGCTTCACGTTCATCGTCGGTGAGCCCATTGTCACGCAGGACGGCAGCGGCCACTTCGTGATAATTGGGTTCCAGCCGCATGTCGGGGCCAATGCGTTTGGTAGGCCCGTCGTAACCATTGATCTCGTGGCATCCAAAGCAGCCATATTGGCGAATCAGGTGATACCCTTTGACAAGCTTGGGTGCGGGCGGCTCGGGAAACCGCTCACTTGGTTCAAGTTCGGCAACTTCGTGGTGACATTTCAGACAATTACTTTCGATAAAGCGATCGGGCGTCATCGGGAAGATCCAATGATGGTTATCAAACCAGCCATGCTTTTTGGACCATTGGTGGGCCTCTTTCGGGTTATCGGGAGTGTGGGAAGCCCACTTGAAATCGGTCGCACTACCCTGTCCGTCGTGGCAAATCGTACACCCCATTTCCCCTTTTTTGTGGGGACTCATGCTACCAACGTAGAGATCGAGCCGGGGATGGGAGGTGTAGGGATGGCCCAGCCCGCGACGAATGGTCAACTTCAGCGGCTCCCCCCAATGGGCATTGTCGAGTAAATACTGCTCGACATCGACGTTCGAATAAACACGGCCGCCATCGATTTCATGAATAACATCGCCCATCTCGAGCCCGGCTGCGGCAGCCAGTGATTTGTCGGTTACATACTCGATCGTGACCGCGTAATAGTCGATCTGGCCACTGCTGGCGATGGTTAACCCGTAGACCGATTCAAGCGTGGGAGGCCGAACCACCCCCTCATCACTCACCGTGATCTCTGGCTCTTTTGACGGCGTTGCCAATTCCACGATCCGCTGCCGCTCTTTGTCCTTCAGGGTGGCAAAGGCAGGTTCCACGGCGGAACCGGGTGCAGTTTTGTCGATCGATCGATGACACGTAATACAGCGGTCGTACCGGGGCACCTCGCTAAAGTTGTAATTAATTTTGATATCGGGCAGCCACGTTTGCTCAATTCGAATATTGCCATCGTAAAGCGCGTTGAGGATGGGGCGGCGGGCAAACCATTCCCCCAAATTCCAGCTGTTTTTGTCGCGATTGCTGGCAATGCGATCCAGTTCCGTTTGCACCGCCCCAAGTTCCTTCTCAATTTCACTCGCATCTTGTTCGATGTCGCTACGAACCGTTTCCAAACCAACGCGATAATCCTTGGCAGATCCAACCCGGTCATCCAGCGCGGCCATCTTCTGGGCAAGCGCATTGATCTCTGTCTGAATTTTGTCGATTTGCTCCGCTGGCAAACCTTGTCCCACTGCGATGCCATGCTCACTGACCCGAGCCGTGTGGTCAGCAGCAACAAATTTCTTTTGGACCGTGAAGGCATCTTCTCGACGTTTTGCCTCACTAATAATTTTGTCCATCGCCGCCAGTAGCTGCTTGCGGGCGCGGCCCGCCTTTTGTTCGGCCTTGTCTCGCTGTTGGACTTTTTGGTGCAGCGCCTGCAAGCCGGCTGTCGACTCTTCCGTGAGTTTTGGCAACGCTTCACGCTGGTCCGAATCCTGTTCGGCAGCCACCTTGGCATTGACCGCCTGATGGGCAGATTTCTTGGCCACTTCCACTGCGTCGCGAGCCTCTGCGGCGCCGGCAGCCAGGGGTTCAAGTTTCGCAAGTTGTTTTTCAACCGCGGCCAGGCTGCCCTCGGAGGACTTCACAGGCGCCTTCTGGTCCGCCAGGCGAGCATCTTCGGCCTCAACGGTCTCCCTCACCTTCTGAATGAGAGCGGGATCCACCTTGGAACTGCTGGCCTTTGCCAACTGTCGCTTGAGACTCTTCAGCGCGGCGTGAGACTCGGCACTTGCTTCCGCCAGCCGCGAAGTGTGCTGCCAGCGCGCTTTGCCACGATCCTGCATTTGCCACCGGCGCCACTCCCGGTTGTGATCTTTTTCGAGCATCCACACCGTGGCAAGCAACATGATCAATGACGACACGCCGAAAACGACATGCATCCATTTTTGATCGCGCCAGGTTTTTTCGGTTGCGGGCATGGTTCAGTGTTAAGTAGGAGGTAAATCGGGAGTCGTGAATCTTTGCACGATCTGGAGGGATCAGAAATTGAGGAAGTATTCGGGAATGGCGACGATGTACTTCAGGTTGAACGTCCAGCGCAACACCATTTTCACAGGCAGAGAGGCCATAAACAAAATCAACATGGCCAATGTCATATAGCGCACAAATCCCATCCGTTGGTAAAACTTACGCAACACGGTCACCGCCATAATGGGAGGCAGGGCGATGAAATACCCGAGCACCAGCAAAATGCCGAGCCATTCCCGCGCCAGGATGTAACCAAGCGCAACCCCCTGGCCACTGCCAACCGGCGCCCTTGGAAGACTCATCCCCAGCAGCCACTGCCAAAAGTATTCCGACAGGTTGACATTGTTGAGGGCTTCAACTTTGTGCGCATCCCAGAATTCATAGGGCCCAAAAAAGTTCCAGTTTGGACCGCGAAGCAAGGTCCCCAAGACGATTAAGGTAACCCACAATTCGAGAAAACCGAGTTGGAACGTGATATAAGCAAACTTGCGGTCCTTGATGGTGTAGTAACCATTGCCCGACTTGTTGAAATCGATATAGGGAATTGCCATCAACCCCACGATGATGAAAGTCGGAAGCACAACCCCTGCCATCCAGGGGTCGTAGTACACCAACATTTCCTGCAATCCGAGGAAGTACCACGGAGCCTTGGAAGGATTGGGAGTTTTCACACTGCTGGCAGGTTCTTCGAGGGGGGCTTGTAACAAAACCGCCCACAGAATCAGCACGGCCGTCAACGCAATCATGCAAACCAACTCGGTATAAACGAGATCTGGCCAGACGAGGACTTTCTCATCGTTCTCTTTTTCGGCCGGCGGGAGCCCTTCTTCCTTGCGACGGTCGTTGGCAACGGCCTGGGCCGTTGCGACCCAGTTGAAGAAAGCCAGCATGAACACCATCGCCACAATAGGCACATTGTCAGGCTTGGCAACGATTGCATAAAAGTCGCTATCTGGCATCGAGAGACCAAGGAACAGAAACATCAAATTCCAGATGGTCCAGGCAACCCACGGCTTGACAAAAAAAGCGCGGAAGAAATAGAGCACCACCAGCACCGCCGTCGTACCCAAGGTGTAAATGACGGGCCCTGTGCTTTGGTTAATGAATTCGCAAAACCAGGATGGAAACTGGGGGATCCGCGCGAGGTTGCCACTGTTGCCTGCGCCGACGCTGGCGGCAGCCAACAACACGTACAGTGCAGCAACAATCACCCAAACCAAAGAACTGGTTAACGCCACAGATGCGCTGCCCAGTTTGCAACGCCATATCACGTACTGTTCTCGCTTCTTCCAAAGAAAGAACGCCATAACACTGTTCATTAATGCCAGCGCAGTGTAATACGGGCCAAGAAAGATGGCGACCTGTTCAGCAAATTGTTCGGGACTTACACCATGCATTGATGTCTGGGGGATGCGGGTCTACAGGTTGGGTGGCTGAGGGCGGATTGGGGCGGAAAAACTGGCGGCAGCCAGTTCTCCTGTCGATCACAACGGTCCACTGATACCTCCATCTTTGCGCACGCGCCAGAAGTGGATGGCTATCAGCAAAGCCGCTGCCAGCGGAATCGCAATGCAATGCAGAATATAAAATCTATTGAGTGTCTCCTCACCCACATTCCGCGCACCTAAGAGCGCAAAGCGAGCGTCTGAGGCGTTGGTGATCATGTCGATACCACCGAGGGTCAACAGTTGCTGCCCAGGACCTTCGTGTCCCAGCACGGGGGTTGCCCGGGCCATGTTGGACCCCACCGTGATCGCCCACACCGCCAGTTGATCCCAAGGCAACAGGTACCCGGTAAACGACAAGAGCAAAGTCAACACCAGCAGAATGACCCCTACCACCCAGTTGAATTCTCGAGGAGGCTTGTAGCTGCCGGTCAGAAAGACGCGATACATGTGCAACCAAACCGTGATCACCATCGCGTGGGCTCCCCACCGGTGGATTTCGCGAAGGATCCCTAGCGAGTAAACATCTCGAAGCGCAAGGATATCGTTATACGCCCATTCGAGGGTCGGGCGATAATAGAACATTAACAACACGCCGGTCACCGTTTCGACCAGGAACAAGAAGAAGGTCACTCCCCCCATACACCAGGTGTACGAAAGCGCAATTCCCTGTTTTTTGACCGAGACCGGATGCAGATGCAGAAAAAAGTTGGTCAGCATCACGACAATCCGGTTCCGACGATCCACCGGCATCGGATGGCGAAAAACGCTTTTCCAAATCTGCGATTCGTAGATGATTTCGCTAAGTTTAGGCATAAATAAAATCGTCGATGCTTGCTATGGGTCTACCACTTACACGGAAACGAAACTTTGGCCATCGGCCCACTGACCCATTTCTTCCTGAAACACGGCACTCTTGTCGATCTCGATCTGGCCATCGTCGGCAACCGCGATCGCATACCGTTCCAGGGGACGTGGCGCAGGCCCCTCAAAGTTAACCCCGTCTTTATAAAAACCGCTGCCGTGGCAGGGACATTTAAACTTCTGTTCGGCTTCCAGCCAGTTTGGCGTGCACCCCAAATGGGTACAAACCGACTTCAGGGCAAAAATCTGTTGCTCTCCCTGATAATCGGTATTCACAACCCAAACCCCAAATTGGGCCTTAAATTTAGTTTGGACCTGACCGGCAGGAAACTGATCGGGAAAGCCGACCTTAAATCGGCTGGGTGGTTCACGCAAAATATTGGGGAACATAAACCGAACCGTTCCCATCACAAACAAAAAGCTGGTCACCGCCAGGGCTGTGAACCCAGTCGCCAAAGCGGTCAACCCAAACAGGAATGACCGCCGTTCGGCAACTTGCTCTTTGGTCCGCTCCGACTTGACCTTGGCATACTCCGGCTTGACCGGCATCGGAGGAACAACAATCTGCTCCTTCGGCTTTTTTACCTTGGGTGCAACTGGCTTGCCTTGGGCAATAGCCTCGGCCTTGGTGATGGGACCTGGCCGGTCGGCTTGCGATTTCCTCGCCGCGGCCAAAATGCTTTGTGTATCCAGAGGTGGTTGCTCAGTCGCAACCGCTGCTTTTTTCTTGGGAGCCGCTTTCTGAGCCGCGGGCTTTGGAGCAGGTTTTTCCTTGGCTGGAGATGGTGCCTCGGCAGCTTCCTTTTCACCGCGGGCCATCGCCAACATTTCAGCGACGCTCGGACGGCCCGAGCCTGACTTCGGTGTGCTCGCCGGCGGGGCCGGAACCTCTTTCTCAACCGAACTGCTTTCGGCAGGTTCCGCTGCTGGTTGATCGTCGGCCGGTGGCGAACTGTCGCTCGAGTCGTCGCCGCCATCCGCTTTCCGCGCCGCCGCGAGAATCTCTGCCACCGACATTTTGCTCTTATCTGCCATCTGTGACCAACTCCCGTGCCATCGTGAACCGCACGCCAACAACTACCCTCGACAACTTAAACAAGTCTTCACTACTCATGGCCGCACCTATCTCGTGCCCCACTCAGCAAACCGGAACATGGGCTGATTTTCGGGAACCCTCATGCAAAACGGTGAGGCCCCAGGCGCCAGCGCCCGGACCTTTCCTCAGGAACTTCTAACAGCGGTGAGCAACCCTTTTCTTCGCAACAGTTTAAAGCGATGTCACGACGCGGGGAATGGGGATTGTGACTTTTTTCACAATCTCTGCCCAAATTTAATGCCACCCCACCCAAACTGTCAACCGTCGTTTTTCAGATCCACGGTGGTTCTCACAGCATCCCCCGCCAAAACAGTACCGCCCCCTCAAGTCTGAGGGAGACCTTCAAGGGGTCTTCACCTTCATGGCCCGCGCGACACGACTGCCTCCAAACGACACCAACGTCTGCCAGATTTCTCCGCCACAGCGGACAACCGCCAACTGCAGACGGTTCCAACGGTGGCGTTTTCAAACGATCAAACCGTACGCATTGCCCGTCCGGTCCTACGGCAAACCTTTCCCACCCGCCTTACGATGAGCTCACGGTTGACAATTGGACAGTTGGGATGGACCGAAGCTGTGCGGCGGGAACTCCGTTTTGCAGAGTTGCGCCACAGGCCCGAGACAGACAGACGGGACCGCCGGGGACAGAGACTTCCACCGGCGGAGGAAGGAACGTAGAATCACTTCGGACTCGGGAAAGTTCAAAAAAATGTTTTCCCTCGATTTTTCGGAGCTCTGCCATGAAAGTCCTCGTCGTAGGCAACGGTGGTCGGGAACACGCCCTGGCCTGGAAAATTTCCCAAAGCAGCCGCGTTGATCGTTTGTGGATTGCCCCAGGCAATGGTGGCACTGAGGAGGAAGGTGAAAACGTCGATATCGCCTCCGGGGACATTCCACGGCTCTTGGAATTTGCCCGGCAAAACAAAATCGATCTGACGGTAGTGGGTCCCGAAGCCCCACTGGCCGCAGGCATTGTCGATGCCTTTGGAGAATCGAAGTTGCGCATCTTCGGTCCCAGCAAAACGGCTGCCGAATTAGAAGGTAGCAAAGTCTTCTGCAAAAACCTGCTTCGCCATGCAGACGTGCCAACCTCTGATTTCCACACGTTTAGTGACGCGAATTCGGCCATCACCTTCCTGAAAGAGCGGGAGGATATACCGATCGTCGTCAAGGCGGATGGCCTGGCCGCTGGTAAAGGCGTCATCGTATGTGAGAACCGGGAACAAGCGCTCGAAGCAGTCGAGCGGATCACCGGTGCCAAGGAATTCGGCGATGCAGGTAACCAACTGGTGATGGAAGAACGGCTCGAAGGTCACGAAGCCAGTGTATTGGCCATTACCGATGGTCGCACCATTCTCACGTTGCCGGCCTGCCAGGATCACAAGCCAGCCTACGATGGCGACTTGGGACCAAATACCGGTGGCATGGGAGCCTACTGTCCAACCGCCTTGGTCACGGACGACATGCTTGAGAAAATTGAAGAAACGGTTCTGGTTCCAACCATCCATCAACTCAAAAGATCGAGGCGACCTTTCAAGGGGGTGCTCTACGCTGGACTGATGGTCACTCCCCAGGGAATGCGGGTTTTGGAGTACAACGTTCGCTTTGGCGACCCCGAATGCCAACCGGTGTTGATGCGACTCAAAAGCGACCTGGTGGACGTGCTGGAAGCGACCGTCGACGGTCGCCTTGATGAGCTCAGCCCGCTCCAGTGGGATCCGAGACCGGCCGTCTGCGTCGTGATGGCAAGCGAGGGGTATCCGGGCAGCTACCCACAGGGAGTTCCCATTCGCGGGCTGGCAGAAGCGGCGAAAATGGACGATGTCAAAGTCTTTCATGCTGGCACGGCCACCAGCAATGGCGATATCGTGACCAATGGAGGACGGGTACTTGGTATCACCGCACTGGGACGGTCCATTTCGGTCGCGAAGTTGCACGCGTATTCGGCGGTCAAGGCGATCCGTTTCAGCGGTGCCTGGTGCCGCAAAGATATTTCTGACCGGGCCCTCAGCTACATGTAGCTGCTCCCAGAGGGTGTCACCGCCCAGAAGCCCATCCAAACAGCCCCTCCAGACCAAGGAGGCAGGCACTTCCGCCAACTGAAGTTTGACCCATTCTGAAATTGCCACGTAGAATAGAGAGAGTAGGTTCCCCGGAGAAATTGAACATGTTCCTCCCAGCTGCGGTCTGCAACGTTTTGCGAAGTGCTATTTGGCTTGTCGCCATCGGCTCTGTTCTGCCGCCGTCGCAGGTTTTTGGTTGTGATTGCTGCAGCTCGAGTGTCGAGTTTGCTGGCAATTCTCGCGCGACTTGTTGCGTCGGCCGTGAAACGGCACTCCAAGCGACCTGCTGCCAACGGGCCACCGATTGCAAAAACGAGGGCGCCGCAAAGCTGGCTCAAGCTTCCAGCGATTGTTGGGCAACTTGCAACTGCTCCCAATGTGAATGCAATCGCGGAAAACCGGATCCCCAAACCACTCCCGCTGCGTCAAGCCGTTTCGCCGGACGCGACACTCAGACGGATAAGGCGCCCGGTAACCTACCGAATTTTCTGCCACCGGCCAATCCGCCGCTGGCAGCCTGCCTGTGGGACACTACCGGTCGCCCACTCCCCTGCTCTGCTCCCTTGCGAGTTCTCTACTGTGTTTGGCTGAACTAAAGGTCGCCCGACCCAAACAGGCTCCGCCCTGGAAAACGGGTCGCACCCTCTGTCGATCTGACGTTCACTTTACCCACCGAGTTTCTCTTTATCTGGAGAGCAATACGATGTCTTTATTTGGCAAACTTTTTGGCCTGATCGCCGTCGGCGCGATTGGCCTGTACGGAATGCAAGCCTTGGCAAACCATTCCTCCCACGCGACGGCAGCTCCATGCTGTTGTGGCGATACGTGCCCGTGTGAAGTATGCGACTGCAGTGGCACAAGCTGCACGAATTGCGAGTGCGTGGCGTGCGATTGTCCCAATTGCGAGTGCGATCGCTGCACCTCCAAAGCTTGCTGCAAGCAGCAGGATTGTTGCGACAAGAAATCGGCCGATACACTGGCCGGGTGACGCATGCACGGAACCGGCAAGCCCTCCCGGCCTTAACCAAGGTCGGGGGGGCCTTGCGGGAAAGTTGCGATCCCGAATCTAACCGGTGGCGCTCTCTTGGCAGTCAGGGGTATCCTCGACTAAAGTCCACGATGGCAGTTTCAACCAGCTCTCGTACTCTCGGTCCCCAAATCGACTCCACCCCTTGCTTGCCGTGTGACATCTTTCCAATTTATCCGTGCGAGTTTACGGCATCACTGGCGAACCTCTCTGGCGGTGATGTTGGGAGTGTGTGTCGCAACGGCAGTTCTCACCGGGGCACTGCTGATCGGCGACTCGGTACGCGGCAGCCTGCGAGACCTGACTCTCAGCCGCTTGGGACGGATTGACGAAATCTTAATCGCACCACGGATGTTCAACAGCCAGTTTTTCACCACGGCAGACGGCGATTCGGCCGACACGCCGACCAACAAATGCCGATGGGAAACGGTCGTGCCAACGATCCTGGTGCCAGGAACCCTGGAAACCGGTCGGGGGCAGGACACCGCTCGTGCCAATCAGATTTCGGTCATCGGAGTTCCCCCAGACCAGCGTTTCTGGAGCCTCGACAAGCAGGCTCCCCCAGTTGAACTCCGTGGTCGCTCGGTCGCGCTGACCGAAGCGGTTGCCGACGAACTTGGCGTGCAACCAGGAGACGAGGTCTTGCTACGGCTGGCGCGACCGCCGAGCATTCCGGGCGACAGCCCGCTCGGCGAAAAACAAGATACTTCCATCTCACGACGTCTGCAGGTGGCGGATGTCCTCGCCCCGGAAGGACTTGCCTGCTTCAGCCTGACTCCCACCCAACATCAACCGCGAAACGCTTTTGTGCCGCTGACGGTTCTGCAAGACATGCTCTCGCAACCGGGCCGCGTGAACACCGTACTTTTCGCGTGCCGGCAACAGCCGTCCGGGGAAAAAGCCCCTCTCGGACTGACAGCTCAAACCGGCTTCCGTCCCAGCCTGGAAGACTACGGCCTGCGTGTCGAAACACCCGCAGGCCGTCCCTATGTACAAATCAGTTCCGTCAACCTGGTCCTGCCCGAGGCAGTTGTACGTACGACCAGACAATTGTTCGGGGATCAGGCGATCCAGCCGGTGATTAGCTACCTCGCCAACACCATCGGCAGTGGTACTGGTCAGATCCCCTATTCCATCGTCACGGGTGTCGACTCCAACCGGTCGCTCGGACCGCTCCGGGATGCAGCTGGCCAACCGCTTCGTCTGGCAGACGACCAGATCGTGCTGAACCGTTGGGCTGCCGAAGATCTGGACGTCAAGCCAGGCGACCCCATCACGATCACCTGCTACGAGCCCCAGAGCACGCACGGCCAGCTTCAGGAACAGCCTCCGGTCACGTTTCGCCTGAGGGCGATTGTCGATCTGACCGACGCCGCCGGCCAGTCGACCGAGGTCGCCGATCCTCATTTCACGCCAGAACTGAAGGGGGTCACCGATCAAAAATCGATCAACGATTGGGACCTTCCCTTTGAGCTGGTCGAGCCAATTCGGGCCCAAGATGAAACCTATTGGGAAGATTACACAACGACCCCCAAGGCGTTTCTCTCCCTGGCAGCTGCCGGCCGCTTGTGGAAAACCCGGTGGGGAACCATCAGTGCCATACGTCTGCCCGTCCATGGCGGTCAGGGGGCAGAGGAAGTCCGCGATGCGCTGGAGCAGGCACTCGACCCGGCCGAACTGGGCTTCCAGATCGTTGCGGTCAAAAAACAGGCACTTGAGGCATCGGCTGGAACCACACCGTTCGACGGCCTATTTTTGGGGTTCAGCGGCTTCCTCATCGCGTCGGCCATGATGCTGATTGTACTGTTGTTCCAACTCGGCATCGAAAATCGGGCCCATGAAATCGGTACGCTTGCAGCCAGCGGCGTTCCGAATCGCACCATCGGACGACTCCTGGGCTCCGAAGGGCTCATCGTGACAATTGCCGGGGCCACTCTCGGTTCAGGTCTGGCCATCGGGTATACGTGGCTAATGATCACCGGCCTGAAAACGATTTGGCTCGATGCGATTACCACTCCCTTTATTGACTTGCACCTCACACTCAAGTCCTTCCTGGTTGGCTGGCTTGCCACCACTGTCGCAACCTGGATGGCAATTAGCTGGTCACTGCGAAAATTCGTGCGACAATCACCCCGACAGTTGCTCGCCGGGGACCCGAAAACAACTTTTGATGTTGCCAGCCCCAGCCGAGCACCACGGCGGTGGGCCAAGCTCCTGCTGGTGGTTGGAGCCCTGACGGTTGGTTTGTGGGGCCAAAGTTTGCACGGCGAGGCTCAGGCGGCAACTTTCTTTGCGGCAGGTGCCGCCGTGCTGGTCGCATTGTTACTTCACACCAGTGACCTCTTGCGTCGCTCTCGGCCAGGCAGGCGCGCAAAGCGGGGTTGGTCGCTGGCCGGACTGGCGGTGGCCAATGCAGCCCGGCATCCGAGCCGCAGTACCGTCGTGATCGGGTTGGTCGCGGCGGCCTGTTTTCTGATTATCTCAGTCCGGGCGTTTCGAATTCAGCCCAGTAACGAAGGGACAGGAGGATTTGCACTTTTGGGTTCCAGCGACCAGGTGATCCATTTTGATCTCAACTCTCGGGATGGCCGCTGGGAACTTGGATTCTCAGACCGCCAAAGCGACCAACTTGATCCCTGGAAAATTGAACCGGTGCGGGTCCACGCCGGCGAGGATGCCAGTTGTCTGAGCCTCTACCGCCCGCGGCAACCCCGTGTGCTGGGACTCCCCGCGTGGACAGCTGACGAGGCGGCCTTTGGCTGGGCAGCTATCGGCAAAGGGCCCCGCGATCCCTGGTCCGCCCTGGACGAGGATCTGGGCATCGACCAACAAGGCAAGCCTGTTATCCCGGTGGTGCTTGACATGAACACGGCCGTTTACAGTCTGCACCTCTATGGTGGTGTGGGATCGCGCCTTGAGATTGAGGATGGTTTGGGCCAGCCGGTGACGCTGGAGGTGGCCGGACTGCTGAAGAACAGCGTGTTGCAGGGAGATTTACTCATGAGCGAGGCCAACTTCTTGCGTATTTTCCCCCAAACGGCCGGATACCAACTCTTCCTGTTCCGACCAGCTTCGGCAGGCTCCTCGCCGGAAGGGCCGGAAGGGCCGGAAGGGATCAAGGAAATCACAACCCTGTTGGAGTCCACCTTGAGTGATTACGGTCTCGACGTGGTCGATACCCGGCAACGGCTGGCCCGTTTTCTGGCCATCCAGAACACTTATCTTTCCACATTTCAGATGCTCGGTGCGCTGGGATTGCTGTTAGGAACGGCCGGATTGGCGGTGGTTGAATTGCGAAGTGTGCTGGAGCGGCGAGGCGAGATGGCCCTAATGCGGGCAAGCGGTTTTGGTGTGAATCGGCTGGTATGGCTGGTGTTGCTCGAAAATCTGCTGCTCTTGGGGACTGGGCTGGCGGTCGGCTCTGGGGCAGCCTTGGTGAGCTTGTTGCCCCATATGGTACCGCAAGGGGCAGGTGTCCCCTGGATCACCCTTGGCTGGCTGCTAGGCTTGATCACCGCAGTTGGTGTCGGGGCAGCCTGGCTGGCCACGCGTCAGGCACTGGCGGCTCCCCTGGTACCGGCCCTCCGTGGTGAGTGATGAGTGAGTGGTGAGTAAGTCAGTGGTGAGTGATGCTTCGCCAAAGTTGGCACTCTGCCGATCACCGCCTGTAGGCAATCCTCAAGCTACAGAGACAATCCGCCTGGAGAATGGTCCTGGAGAATGGTAAAGTATCGGGGCGTCGTTCCTAGCACCGTTGTTCTTCTATTCGATGCCCACTGGCCATGCGTAATTTATTATTCATCACTGCCTCGTTCGGTTTGACAATTCTCTGCTGGGGTATTTATGGCCCGGTCTTGCACTGGGGCCAGGCAGAGATGGCAAATACCGTTGGCCAATATGCCCGGCTAAAACCGTTCGTTTGTGTGGGCCTGGCCTATTTTTTGATCGGTGTCGTGATCCCGATCATTTGGCTGGTAACACGTGGCGAAAAAGGCCATTGGACTACCAGCGGAACGGTGCTGAGCCTGGCCGCCGGCGTGCTGGGAGCCGTAGGCGCTTTGGGAATCATTTTGGCATTCAATTCTGGAGGCAGTCCGGTTTACGTCATGCCGCTGGTTTTTGGCGGGGCGCCGGTCGTTAACGCTTTCCTGACAATTTATCTTGTCCACAAAGTCAAAGAAATCGGGCCTTTGTTCCTGGCAGGTCTGATCATGGTTGCTCTCGGCGCTGTGATTGTACTCGTGTTTGCACCAACCGCGAAAAGTGGGGAGTGGACAAGTGACCCCGTCAAATGGGCAATCCAACTCGCCTCGATTGCCCTGGTGATTGTTTGCTGGGGATCCTACGGCCCGGTCCTCCACAAGGGACAAGCAGGCATGCAACAGAGCCGCCTTCGTCCACTGGTTTGCGTGGGACTGGCCTACTTTGCGATCGCGGTGGTGGTACCCAACATGTTGTTACCCATTTGGCCCGAAGAGAGTAGCTATACCGTGACAGGCTCCTTCTGGAGCCTGACCGCAGGTGCCGCAGGTGCGATAGGCGCGCTGGGGGTCATCCTGACCTTCAATTTCGGTGGCAAGCCAATCTACGTGATGCCGCTTATTTTTGGCGGTGCCCCGGTGGTGAACACGATTTTTAGCGCCGCTGCCCGCGGAGACCTTCAGCATCTTCAACCGATGTTTCTGGCAGGGATGATTCTCGTCATCGCCGGTGCCGCAGTTGTGCTGGTGTTTGCACCGCGGGGAGGGCCACCTCCGAAGACAAAAACCAAAACTGAGCCTGCGGTGCCTCTGAAAGAACCTGCCGCAGACCAGTGATCGAGGGTTGCCGAATGTCACCTCTGGAAACCATGCAGCGAGTCGAGGCCTTGTTGACGCATGTCTGGATGGTACGGACCTTCATCAAGCATTCTGAAGAAGCCGAAGAAGACGATGAACTGAAGGCCATTCAGCAAGTTTTGTACGATTACATGCTGGCCCTTGGCACGGCATCGAAGAACCAGGACACCGATGCCTACCTCCATCAGGCCCACAAAAAACTGACCCGGCTGACACGGGCAACCGAACAGTTCGCCGAAATTCAACCTGAAGTGTCGTCGCACATGAATTACCGAATGGCAGTCCGCTCGCTCCAGGCGGCGGTGGGCGAAATCTGCGAAATCCTGGGCGAATCACGCTAATTGTTCCGTGGTAGCGACAGTCGCCAGACTTGCTCAGGTGCTTCGCAGAGGCCCAAACCACTCTATCTGTTTGCGAGGGCAGAAGACAAAGCCCCGTCGTTGACATTCAGGCTCAAGCCATGCCGTGCGCTGTTGGAGTTCTTCTGGTTCAACCCCCTGAGGCATCATGAGGATCCGGGCCGGATCAAACGTTGGCAGCTCTTGCAGAAATTGCTCGATTTCTTTCAAATCAGCCGGCCTGTCGACGACAAACTTGAGTTGATAATCGAATCTTTCAATCAGTCGTCGCAAAACGTCCGGCTGGATTCGCTCTCGTTGGTGGCGCCGACTCCAGTAGGGATGGTCCGACAGAGAGGGAACCGAATTGTGGAGTTTCGGGCTGATCGACATCATGTCGCAAACGACCGGCAGATAGAGAGTCCCGGATGTCTCGATCGTAATGTGGTAGCCTGCCGACCGAAACCACTTGCTGAGTGGAATCAATTCAGCAAATAACATCGGTTCACCACCGGTGAGCACAACGTGGCGGCAATCCCACTCCTGGACATGCGCGACAATTTCATCAACGGCCATGTCGCTGCCTTCGGGGTGCCACGACGTGTAAGGCGTGTCACAGAACCAACAGCGGAGGTTGCAGCCACTTGCCCGGACAAAAACGCTGGGCGTACCGGTAAGCAACCCCTCACCCTGGATCGATCGGTAGATTTCTGAAATTTTCATTGGTACTCAATGGGGTCGACAAGGCCCGCCTCCCGGAACCCCTTCAATCGCAACAGGCACGCATCGCAACGTCCACACGACACCCCTTTTTCATTGGGTGTGTAGCAAGTGTGCGAGAGGCTGTAGTCCACGTTCAGCTCGGTTCCCCGGCGTATGATTTCTGCCTTGCTGCATCGAATCAAGGGAGTGTGAATGCGAAAGGTACTACTCCCCTCCACGCCTGCTTTGGTCGCCAGATTTGCTGTCCGCTCGAAGGCTTCGATAAATTCGGGACGGCAATCCGGATAACCTGAATAATCAACCGCGTTGACCCCGATGAAAAGGTCTGCCGCGTCAATCACCTCCGCACAGCCAAGCGCCAAGGACAAAAACACCGTGTTCCGAGCCGGAACATAGGTGACAGGAATGCCCGTCGCAATCTGGTGATCGTCTCGATCCTGGGGAACCTCGATTTCGTCGGTCAGGGCGCTGCCACCTAAATCACCGAGACCTACCGAAACGGTTAGGTGGTGCTCGATTCCCAGCGAAGTCGCAATCCGCCTGGCCGCGGTCAGTTCAAAACGATGCTTTTGCCCATAGTCGATCGATAGCGCATGGAGCTCAAATCCTTCCGCCAGCGCCACCGCAGCCGTTGTCGCCGAATCAAGCCCTCCGGAGAGTAGCACGACAGCACGGCGTCGATCATGGTGAGTCAATCTAGTGTCGTTCATTCCGCGGAGTTGGCTATGGACGACCAGTCGGGAATTGTGGGAAAATGAGCCTTGCGTTTCCTATCCTCCCCTCCGCTGCACCCTTTGTCCATACCTGGCTGCTTACTATGACTGCCTTTCGTGATTTACTTGAGACCTTCGACAATCAATTCCCGGATCGCGACTACAAGATCGAAATAGAGTATCCGGAATTCACGTCGGTCTGCCCCAAAACGGGCCAACCCGATTTTGGAACCCTGACCATCACCTACACTCCACACAAAAAATGCGTCGAACTGAAAAGCCTCAAGCTGTACCTGCAAAGCTTTCGCAACGAAGGGATCTTCTACGAACACGTAACCAACTCCATCCTCGACGATCTGGTTGCCGTAATAGAGCCAGCCTGGCTCCGCATTGAGGCCGCATTTCGGCCACGTGGTGGAATGACCGAAACCGTTTCTGCCCAGCACACGGCTGCGATCTAGCCCCACAAACTGTGGCAAGGACCAAAATCACCAACAAGTTGGTTCGTAGCAGCCAACTTTCCGCCGCTCGGCAAACGGGCCCCCTACAGTAATCCCAGCCCAATCGCCCCAGCCACAACTGCCGCCCTCCCTATGCTGCCCGGGATGTCTCTGGTCCACCGAGTGGGACCATGTCCTCAGACCAACAACTTGGTATATTGTGGCCCAACGTACAGTCTAACATCCCCTCACCGATTCGATCGATCACGCCAACATGCCTTCCGACACTCACGTCATTCTGTCAGGTTTTGCCGACGAAGCTGCAAATCACAAAACGGCCGTTGAACAGTTTTCCGCCTTTGCCGCTCTCGGGCTGCAATATTACAGCCTCCGTTTTGTCGATGTGGGGAGTGGCGTCAAAAACGTCATGCAACTGACAAAAAAGGAAATCACCAAACTCCGCCATCTGGAAGACGAATACGGGATGAACGTTGCCTCGATCGGCTCGCCTATCGGAAAAATCAAACTCCGGAACGTCGAGGATGGGACATCCAATCGATTCGTTCCCTTCAAAAAGTATCTCGATAAAGAAGTCAAGAAATCGTGTGATTTAGCACACACGTTCGAAACCAAACTCCTGCGTGGCTTTTCGTTCTACTATCCCCGAGGTACCGATCCCTGGGAACACGTGGCGCAAGCGGCAGATCAGTTGGGGCAAATTGCAGACATCTGCCATCGGAGTGATTTGACCTTTGGTCTGGAAATTGAAGGCAATCTGGTAGGTCAAACGGGCGAACTCATGGCTGAGTTGCACCGCCAGATCAACCATCCGGCCATAGTAACGATTTTTGATGGCGGAAATATCGTCAGCCAGGGATACAGCATGGTAGAAACTTTCCAGCAATATCTGGCGATGAAATCTTCGATCGGCTGGTTCCATATCAAAGACTACCGGGATCCGGGCATGAAACGGTCAGGTCACGTCAACGAAGATCTGTTGAAAAATTTCATGCCTCCCGACCGGGGCGATAGCGGACATGCCGAAATCCTCCGTGACTTCCGAGATGTCATTCCCAAACTTGCCCGCAAGTTGAAGCGGCGCGGGATTCCCGGTGTCATTGTCGACCTGGAACCCCACCTCAAGGGAGGTGGTCAATTTGGCGGGTTCAGCGGACCTGATGGCATGGGCGTCGCTCTCCGTAGCCTCTGCCGAGTCCTGGACTATGCCGAAATTGGCTATCATCTCCGCGATTTTGACGACGTGCGGGTCGCCCGAGGCTTCTGAATCCTGATGCGGCTGGGCTGCTTGTCGCAAGCGACTTTTTTTCAGGGTTGATCCCACCGGTTCGTTCCACCGGTTCGTTCCACCGGTTCGTTCCACGGGTTCGTTCCACGGGTTCATTCCACGGGCCCATTTCATGGGCACCATCGGTGCAGTCGCTACAAACCGGTTAATTCGACTGGTCGAAATGTGGCGAGTTTGTCGATTACCGTTTTGGGAAGGAGCGCTTCGGGCAGATATCGGGGCTCCCATGGCAACTATTTGCCCACAGGTGCGCCTGTCCCGGCGGGACACCTTCAACGCAACTTGTTTTTTCACAAGTACTTAAAGACTTTAGAGTCGCTTCTGCGCGCGTTCATCTGGAGAAATTCCGCGTGACGACCCACTTAGGTTCTCTTGCGTACTATAGTTAGCTTGCCCAGGGAGAGGAATTGGTCCCAACCAGCAACGGCACTCGCATTGCTCATTGGCCCCTTTGACCTCCCGAAAAATAGGGCACAAAACAAATAGTCGGAAATCCATAAGAGGACACCAGAGAAGCGGGTCCACTCCACCCTGGACAGCGTGAGATCGTAGCACCAGCTTTCGAACGCACGGGGACTTTGATGGGCCCTTAAGGTAGGGTAAAAACCATGGCTCGGAATGACTCAATTAAAAAGATTCACACCTTACTCCTCACTCGACGTGACGCTCTCCGCAAGGCGCTCGCGGGTGACCTGAGTATGTTGAAACAGCTCCGCGAGCAAACCGGGGGTGACGTCGTCGACGCAGCACTCGACGCGGCGCAAGACGAAATCAGCTCACAACTTGCCGAAGTTGAAAGTCGCGAGTTGGGCAGCATCGAAAAAGCACTGGAACGTGTCAAAAATGGTTCCTACGGCAAATGTGAGATTTGCAGCGGCAAAATCAACCTCACCCGTCTGAAAGCTCTCCCCTACGCAACCAATTGCATTGAATGCCAGCGGGCTGCTGAAATGGGAGTTGGCGGAGCAGGCTACGGACAAGACTGGAGTCGCGTATTAGATACCAACGTTGGCGATGACGTGACACTTCGCGACTTGGAAATGCGCTAGGTTAACGCGACTTAAAAATGCGCCAGGTTAAATTGTATCGGGCGCAAAGATCAAAAGGTATAATTCACCCGGCGTTGACCCTTTGTCTTCGGCCGGGTTTTTATTGCGCCACGCTCCCTCACGGTTTGGAATCCACTCCTATTCGATGAAATAACTTTGCATGAACCGCCTCATGAAAAAGCATTCCCGCTGCCGCACAACGTATCCGTTTATCGCGATAGGTTGCCTGCTATTCGCACCGTCGGGGCTGGCCTGGGGAGAACCGGGTGAGTCTACCGAATCGAACAGCACGACCATAACACCCTCGTATTGGAGCACCGGCGCTGAACGAGAAACGCAATACGCTGCCCTCTCTCGTGATGTTGAAGCGCTGCAACGACAACTCGGCATCGTCAAGCGGGTTATACGGCTGGTGACTCCTACGGTGGTTCACGTCGAAGCACGCCCGACCTCAAACTCAACACCTCAACTGCACATCGAAGAAGAGGGCTCGGGAGTCATTGTCCACTTTGGTAGCAACGACTATGTACTGACCAACCGTCACGTCATCCAACGCTCAAAAAAGAATCAAATTCGCATCCACCTTGCAGATGGGCAGGTGGTCCAACCCTCGCAAATCTGGGGAGATCCCGATACCGACGTTGCCGTAATGGCGATCGGTCAACCGGGACTCATTGCGGCGAGATTGGGTGACAGCGATCGGCTGGAAATCGGCGAGTTCGTCCTGGCAATTGGCAGCCCCTTCGGCTTGAGCCAAAGTGTCACGCGCGGCATCGTGAGCGCCAAGGGGCGCTACGACTTGGACCTGGGAAACGGCGAACTAAAATTTATGAACTTCATTCAAACCGATGCGGCAATCAATCCTGGAAATAGTGGTGGCCCCCTCGTCAATCTGCGAGGAGAAGTCGTGGGATTGAATACTGCCATTGCCAGCAGTGGTGGGGGTAATGAAGGTATTGGATTTACGATCCCCATCAACGTGGTCGTCCAAATTGCGCGAGACCTGGTCCAGGACATGGAGCCGCCGCGCGGGTTCCTGGGCGTTAAACTTGACAGCCGGTTCACCGTGGACAGGGCTCGGTCGCTGGGGCTTCCCAGCTTAGTAGGCACCCGCGTCACCGCCGTCGAGAAGAATTCGCCCGCAGAACTGGTGGATGTACACGTGGACGACGTCATCATTGCATACGATGGTGTACGTGTTGAAAGAGATGACCACCTGATCAGTCTGGTGAAACTGACCAAAATTGGCGAGGAAATCTCGATGGTCTTGTTTCGCGGTGGTCAATCTCTCGAAAAGCAGGTCACGATTGGGGACTTGCGCCAAAGATCTTATTCCGCCCCGTAGCAATGCCCCTTCGACATGCGTTTGCCAGACAATCGCTGCTGGCGGGGCCCCAACCAGTCGTAACGCGAGGTCAGTCAACGAACTTGCTGTCCTGCCTTGAATTCGCGTTACCCTGCACGATCCAGTATCCGCAGAATACAATCGACCACGCCTGCGGCATCGACATCCACGGCAACGGCCATATTCGGCTGTTGTTCAGGGCGGTGCCGGTGGTCAAAGACGGTGGCTCCATGGGTCAACTCTCCCTCGGTCTCGACGTCGCCATGCAGCATTCTCGTGGTAAATAACTCGGGGTGAAGGGCAGCCACGACCGCCACAACATCATGAACATAAATCTCTTCCAATCCCATCCGCTGCCGGTGCGCTAAAAACGCGCCCGGTAGAATCTGGCGCAGCAAAGCGCCTGTCCGCGACGTACTCCCTGGCAATCGGTTCATCAAGTCATAGTCAAAGACGACTTTGCCAGAAACATCGATCGGAATGACGGTTTTGGTAACCGGTGACCGAAATACCTGCCGAGCCGATTCAGCATCACAATAGACATTAAATTCCGCAGCCGGGGTAACATTCCCCGGTCCACCGAGCGTACCCCCAAGCACGATCAAATGGCCAATTTGCGATGCGATATTCGGATCGCGTTTTAACGTCGCGGCAATATTACTTAACGGAGCGGTAGTAATAATGGTAACTTCCTCAGGCGCCGTGGTAACCTCCTCGTAAATGACTTTGACCGAGGGATGACGATGATGCAGTTCGGCTACGGCAAAATCGGCGCCACAGAAACCGTCGATGCCATAGAAATGCCCGGCATCAACACGAAGAACCTGGTCGGAAGAAGCGGATCCCATCCGCGGCCAACGGGCAGGGTCCAGTTGCTCAATAACGGCTTGAACATTGCGGGTCGCCTGCCCCGGAGCCACATTGCCCCCGCTTGCGGTTACCGCGACAACTTCCAACCCGGGCTCGGCCAGCGCCAGGCAAATTGCCATCGCATCGTCGACACCCGGATCCACATCAAGAATGACTCGTCGGGCCATGGCTAGCAGTGAACCCTCACACAGCTCAGCAAGGAATCGATCGGAATCGGAGCCTCATTCTAAAGGTCCTTGCCTGAGGAAACAAGCTGAGCGCTGGCTGCCAAATGAAGCGGATCGAAAGGCTCATGGACTCAATACCACTGTCTCCCATCCCGGGCCCCTGCAGTCACTCTCCCCGAGCAAATTCGCAACCCATTGGTTGACGAAACTGTGGTTGGGTTGTTTGAATTGACGAGTCTACTGAAAGGTATCGACGTGACCGTCGTTTGGGCCTATCGTCTGAACGTTGCTAAGAACCGCCATTTGCCTTTTTTGCTGGTTACCTTCTGACCGGAGTTGATCCCAATGTCTGACCCTACCGCGCCGTTGTTGGGGCGTCTTTCCTCGGGAGAGGACCTCTCGTTTGATGAAACAAGTCAGGCGATGGACCAAATCATGGCGGGAGCCTGGACGGAACAACAAATTGCACTGTTACTGACAGGGCTGCACACCAAGGGAGAAACGGCGGACGAAGTGGCTGGAGCAGCTGCCTCATTGCGACGCCACATGACCCCAGTCCGCTCGCACCATACGTCACTACTGGATACCTGCGGAACCGGCGGAGGAGGGTCAACCACTTTCAACATCAGCACCACTGCGGCTATCGTTGCCGCCGCAGCAGGCGTGCCCGTAGCAAAACATGGCAACAAGAGTATCACCAGCAAAAGTGGTTCAGCCGATGTTCTCGCCGAACTAGGCGTCAATATCGAGGCAACGCTACCACAGGTGGAAGCCTGTCTTTCCGGTACGGGAATTTGCTTTTGCTTCGCCCCCCTGATGCACCCGGCCATGAAGCATGTTGCAGCGGTGAGAAAGAAACTTGGCATTCGTACAATTTTCAACATCCTTGGTCCACTGGCCAATCCAGCCTCAGCCAGATTCCAGCTGCTGGGTGCAGGCCGCCCAGAACTGCGTCCCTTGCTTGCGGGGGCCTTGGCCCGGCTTGGCACAGATCGAACACTCATCGTGTGCGGGGAAGATGGACTTGGCGACGTCACGTTGGCGGGCGCCACCAACGTAACTGAGGTTACAAAAGACGGAGTGCGAGAATTCACCTGGTGCCCGGAAGATTTCGGGATTGGCACCCAACCGCTCGACGGCATACATGTCACCTCCCCCACCGAAAGCGCCGAAGTGATTCATGGTGTGCTGGCAGGAAAGCCTGGGCCAGCCCGTGATATCGTGGTGCTCAATGCGGCGGCGGCAATCTACTGCGTAGGACTTGCTGACAATCCGCGCGAGGCCGCGTCAAAAACAATTCGTGCCCTCGAAAGTGGAGCCGCCCAACAGTTGCTCCAACGGCTGGTAACGTTCTCCCATACCGAGATCTAGTAGCAGCGAATTCCGCCGGCGTTCTGACGGGTACCCGCTTCAGTGGCGAGGATCCACAACCTGTTGATTTGCACCGGGAAAAAGGGAGACAACCGCGCGGATTAAGCGAAACCACCAGCCTGGCCGGGCACACTTCTACGCAATAACTTGGTGACAATGACCTGCGGACACTCTACAGTGAACTTCATGGAGAATCGCAAATCACCTGGCGGAATCATTCATACGTACCAGCGTTATGATCCTGTGCGTTTTCCCAGTCCATCGCAACCTCCGCCCGACGTGGTTTCGCCCGCGTTTGAACACCTGTTGATGTATGGCGAGCGACGCGAGTTAACCGCAGAAGAACTTGCCCGCGCGGTTCGGATCGACCCAAGTCAAATTGCGGGACTTGGTCCAAGCCTGGACGCCCTGATTGCAATATTACTCGAGCGGAAAAGAAAAATTCTCGAGCGGTACGAAACCGAGACGGTGCAAGATGAAGCCAGTCGGCTATTTTATGGCCAAGCCGCTGCGATTGTCCCTCCTAGTGACTTGGATCACCAATACTTCGCAGCGGTCCAAACCGAACAAATCCGTGACTTGCAGCGCCTGTGGTATGCGGCCGAAGATGATCATTCGCCGTTTGCACGCGAACTGGTCCAGTTACTCGAACGTCTTGGGGACAAATACGAAATCGACGAACTCGCGGCAAAATATACCTTTACGGGGCGAGAATCGATGTCGCCTCCCCAGGCCGTGGCGATTAAAGAAGAACTGGAAAACATCGATGAACTCCTGAAACAATTGGAGCAGGCACGAGAGACGGCCCAAATTGGGATCATCGACCTGGAGGCACTCTCGGAATTCGCCGAACCCGAAGATGTCGAGCAACTCAGTGCACTTGAGCAACAAGTGCACGATTACCTTCGCGAAATTGCCGAGCGACAAGGAATGGAAGAATCGGCCGGCAGCTTTCAGATGACCCCCAAGGCATACCGCCTCTTTCAGGGCCGATTGCTGGAAAAGCTGTTTAGCAAATTACAGCCCTCACGAACCGGCCATCACCAGGGGCCTGTCGTGGGTGAAGGCGCGGTGGAAATCGAGTCCACAAAGTCTTATGAATTTGGCGACTCGATCGCCAACCTGGATATTCCCGGTACCTTCATCAACGCCCTGATTCGCCAAGGACCAGGCGTGCCAGTGCGCCTACGGCAAGACGATATTCAAGTTCACCGTACCCGGAATACGCCTAAATGCGCCACCTGTGTGCTTATGGATATGAGCGGATCGATGCGGTACGACGGCCAGTACATGAATGTGAAACGCATGGGACTCGCCCTGGAAGGTCTCATTCGCAGTCAATACCCGGGGGACTGGCTGCGGTTCATCGAAATCTACAGTTTTGCCAAGTTGGTAGAACAAGGAAAAATCGCAAACCTGATGCCCAAGCCTGTGATGATCAATGACCCAATAGTTCAGTTGAAGGCAGACATGAGTCGTGAAGATATCAGCGAGTATCAGGTGCCTCCTCACTTCACGAACATTCAACATGGCCTCTCGTTAGCACATCGACTCCTGGCAACACAAGATACGCCAAATCGTCAAATTGTGATTATTACTGATGGTTTGCCAACGGCGCACTTTGAAGGAGAAATGCTCTACTTGCTCTATCCACCCGATCCCCGAACCGAGTCGGCAACACTTCGCGAGGGCCAGCGATGCCACCGGGAAAACATCACCATCAATTTGTTCCTGTTGCCAAGTTGGTCTCAAACCGAAGAGGATATTCGCTTTGCTTACCGCCTGGCAGAATCGACCACCGGTCGTGTCTTTTTTACGGCAGGCCACGATTTGGACCGTTATGTGGTGTGGGATTACGTGAGTCGCCGGAGAGACATCGTAGCCTGAAGGGTGGTTTGTTTTGATAACCGGTCCACCCAACCCCATGAAACTTCGTGCGAGGCAGCCAAAAGGGTGCCTGGG
This sequence comes from Lacipirellulaceae bacterium, assembly GCA_965243695.1. GTDB lineage: Bacteria > Planctomycetota > Planctomycetia > Pirellulales > Lacipirellulaceae > JAKVCB01. The sequence goes on from CBDEWC010000015.1 coordinate 81,858, forward strand.
CAGAGGTTTCCTTCGACTGCCCACCTTTACGGCCGTTAAATTATCGCTATATTGCGCAGAATGACGAACCGGTTCAGAGTGATCATCCGGGTCAATGGTGTAAACCTGTCATCCATGGCCCTTCGGCAAGGGCGTTTCGTAGGTTCTGGGAAACCTCTGCCGCGGGGCGGCTAGCAAACGCGCTCTCGGCGGCAAATTGTCCGATAAGAGCGAGTGTCCGACAAAAGATAGAGGCGGCTAGCCGCAATTCGCAGTGAAAGACCTAAAAACACTGGGCCTGCTAAAACACTGGGCCTGCTAAAAACACTGGGCCTGCTAAAAACACTGGGCCTGCTAAAATTCTGCCCCTTCCCCCCTTGGAGCGAGACCCTTGTTCCACAACTCGATGTTGTTCCACCGGCCGCTGATCTTGTCCAGTGCACTTTGCCTGGTCGCGAATCTGACGTTGTCACCGTTTGCCGCTGCTGCCCGGCCCAGTGATACCTTGCTCCCCCCCTCAACCAAGGGGTTCGTATCGATTGCGCATTTTGCCCGCTTCGAAAAGAAGGTGGAGCAAACGGAGTTTGGTCAATTGATCAATGACCCGAGCATGGAATGGTTTGTCAAAAATTTGACCCAGCAATTGGAATCGGAGTTTTCAATCTTCCGTGACAAACTGGGTTTCAATCTGGACGATCTTCAAGGCATTTCCAAAGGTGAAGTCAGCTTGGCGGTGATCGAACGCCCCAACCAAGAGGCAGTCATTGCCGTGGTCATCGACACGACAGGGCACAAAAATCAGGCGGAAGCGCTGATGGGGAAGGTAACCCAGGCCTTTGCAGCTCGTGGTGCCGAAAAACGGGAGCAGCCGATCGGCACCGACAAGCTTTTGATATTCGAGGTTCCAAACGGGAATCCAGAAACACCACAGCAAACCGTTTATTTTCAGAAGGATAATATGCTGTGTGGTATTGATGACCCATCAGAAGCCCAGGCGATGCTCAAGCGTTTTTCCAAATCGCCGACTCCCGCCCTGAAGTCCGTTCCCACCTACGTCACCACGATGAAACGGTGCCGGCAGGAAGCGGGAAAGTTAGCCCCAGAACTACGTTGGTTTGTCGACCCGTTTGCATTCCTGTCCGCATTGCAAACCCTTGAACGCGAACCTCTGGCTCTCGACAGGGACATCGTCGCTATCTTGCGGGACAATGGTTTTGATGCCATCCAGGGAATAGGTGGATATGTCAATCTGCTGGCCAAACCTCACCTGGAAGTCATCCATCGTAGTTTTGTCCACGCACCACCGGTCAAGGGTAAGGAAACGGACCCCCTTCGTTGGAACCTCTCGATGCGGATGCTTCAACTCCACAACACGAAAAATTTAACGCCCGAGTCATGGGTACCGAGAAGGTGTGCCAACTACACCACGGTAAACCTTGACATTGCCACCGTGTTTAATCACGTTGCCCCAATCTTCGATGCAATCGCCGGTTATGACGACGCGTTTACAACGACGATGGAAGGATACGAAAACGACCCGTATGGGCCGCAAGTCAACATTCACGACGAGTTTGTTGCCTACTTAGGCAATCGGTTTTCGACGATTACTGATTATCTAACTCCAATAACTCCTCACAGTGAACAGTTCATTTACGCGATCGAATCCAGCAATCCAGCTGCGCTCTCAAAAACGCTTGACAAAATCATGGAGAACGATCCGGACGCAAAGCAACGCGAGTTGGGAAACGTCAAACTTTGGGAAATCATCGAACCACAATACGATTTGGATGATCTGGACCTCGATACTCCCTCCTTGGATCCACTCGACACCAATGATCTCGGGTCGGACTCGCAGGAAGAGGACGACATCCTGCCAAATTCCGCTATTTGCGTCGCTGAAGGATATCTACTCATCGCCTCAGACGCGAATTACATCCGTGAGATACTGGCTGCCAACGAGATGAGCGAGCGTCTGCTCAACAGTGTTGCCTATGCGCGGGTCGAGACCGTTATGAACAAGCTTGCTCCGGGTCCCCGTTGTGGTTTCTCGTTTGCCAGACTGGATGAGTCGCTGCGACCCGACTACGAATTGATCCGCGAAGGCAAAATGCCCGAATCGGAAACGACGGTTGGCCGCCTGTTGAATGAATTGCTCACAACCGAGACGGAAGAACAAGAAGGACTTTTACGACGACAACGGATCGACGGAGAAAAGCTGCCTAGTTTTGAAATGGTACGCCGCTACTTCGGCATCGCTGGCCGGGTGATGCGTAGCGACAAAGATGGCTGGATGATCACCGGTGCAATTCTCAACAAAGATGGGCCCTAACCGGGGGGGAAACTGCTACTGGGCCGCCATCGATGGCGGAACCCAGGCGGAGGCTTGCGGCCAAAGAAGCCAACGGACCGGTTTACTGGTAACCGTCTTGCACCTGCTCTTTACGGATTGAGAGCCTATTTTTTCCCACTCTCTACCTTGGCCCAAAAAGGGTGTTTTCGATCCCCGCGTGTGCGCACATCTTCCAAGAGTACCGCAACCTCGGGCCTCACAAACCGTTCCCGCCCGGTAATCCGTCGCCCATTCACCTCCACCCTTAGCTGCCGATCAAAATCGACCATCTCGGGAGAAAGCCAGACCGTCGTCCGCTTCGCCTGACCGAATACAGAGAGTTTGTTATTTTCTCCAATTTTACCCCGCACCTGTGCTGGTCGGGCTCCGCGTGGAGGAGGCCAGGTGGCCGGTTCCACCATCGTTTTTGCAGGCAATCCCTCGACTTCCAGCCACCAGAAATAGTTGTCCCAAGGACGCATGGTGGCACACCGAAACTCCTTGGGAATTGCCGGCCGCTTTCGGCGGTTCATCCAGTCGAACAGGTTCTGGATTTCATCATGAAATCCTTCGTACCCCCGTCCCCGGAATTCCACAATCGTGGCATCGAATTTCGGCCGCAAATAACGATCAAATTCGCGCGCATTGCGGGCCATTTTATTGCCATCTTTTTCACCGGCAACAAAGTACCAGGAAGTAAACTCGGCATTCATCCAATAACGTGGGCAGTATCGGTCGGCTGCCGCCAGAATAGGGATCACACCGGCCCAAAGGTCTGGATGCGCTAGCCCAATATCCCACGCAGCATCGCCACCAGTGCCATGCCCACTGAGAAAGACCCGGTCCGTATCGATCGAAAAATGTCGCAAAGCATCCCGTAAGGCCGCAAGTACGGCGTAATGTTCACGGGCCGAGTACTGGTATTTTCCCTGGTGTTCTTTTTGCCACTGGATAGCAATCGTAATGTAGCCGTGCCGCATGGCCTGCCCTGACCGTGAAGCATTTTCACGGGGGGCACCTGCCCAGAAGGCAAGCTCTTGTTCTGAGGAATAACCTTGCCCATTTAGCGTCACAATGGCCGGGTAATTGCGGAGTGGCGAGTATTCAAGCGGGACTTGAACAGCGTACTTGACGTCGGCTACACCAGTCATTCCGGGGGCTGCAAGTTCGTAGTACCCATAACCTTGGTGGGTCGCGTCTTGGTGGGTCGCGTCTTGGTGGGTCGCGTCCGGCAACGGTTCGGGAGGAGCGAGTCGTTTGAGCAACTCGGTAATACGTTCGACCGTAGCCCCTTCCACATCGCGAAGTTCAGCCAGGATTTCGGCACGACGCACCGGTTTGTCCGAACGGAGGTATTCTAACACACCGTCGCGCACCTCGGTGAGTGAAAGAGCAACTGCAAAGTTGTCTGTCGCGTTGTTCGATCCGACCAACCAGCCGCTCAACGCCAAGGCAACTTTTTGTTCGGGTGTCAGAGTTGAATCGCCAACAAGTCGCTCAAAGGAATTAAATCGCGAGACGGTATCAAAATTTAGCCCCTCAGAGATCTCCTGGAGAAATTTGGTCGTCAGTCCGGAATGAACCGGATCGCTGATTTGACCAGCCAGTTCGGTAAGTTGTGTCAGTAAAGCGGCCTGGCGAGATCTATTGGAATCTTGCTGCTGCACCAATTCACGAACTTGTTGCAACGTTTCACCGTCGACTTCTTCAGCAGGAAATTGGTCCAGCAGGGTCCGTACCAACCCATGTTGCCCAGCGCGTGTTCGGAGTTTTAACTCTTCGAGAATAGACCGTGCCCCCATTTGGCGCAATTGTCGGATTTCCTGCTGTCGATCTTCCAAACCGGGAAAGTCAGCGATGATTTTCTCCAACTCCAGTCGGGCATCACGGTATCGCTTTTGTTGCAAGTAAAGCCGGACAACTTGCAGTCTTTTATCGAAATCCTGCTGAGGCACAGCCCGTGCAAGGATCGTATTGAGCGTTTCCCGCGGGATTGAACTGGTTGCAATCCGCATGTCCCAGACATAAGACCTGGGCTCGACCCGCAAACCCTGAACACGCGTGTACACAGGAGTGATTTCGGTAATCCCCTGTACCACTGGGAGAGGACCTTCACGACTCACCAACTCGTAAATCCGGCGACCATATTCGTCGAAAGGGTCAACCCGTATGCCACGGCCAACGTGTGCGACGGGAGCACCATGTTCGGCCACGTTTTGCCATAACCGAATACGAATTTTTTTTCGATTCGACTGCTCCAGGATTTGACGCACTTGTGATTTGTGGATGTAGACTCGACGGAGTCCGTCATCCACCAGCAGGATCGGCGTTACCGCGACTTCGCCAACCGGGATTTTTGGCCGGGTGGGGTCTTCGGCAACGCCACTGACTTCCACCACTTTTCCTTCCAGAGTTCGCCCATCTTTCAACATAATGACGGCACCATCACCTGTCACAGGACAGGCGAAAGCAAGCAAAACCAAAAGTGAGTACCGCGTGCTCATCCACACCAATCCGAGTTGAAAACCGGGCTATTAACCCACAATCGCTAATGCTCCAGGCAGTCTGCCTCTCTCTATTTTCCCCCGCGGATCGGGCGGGTCAACCAAAAGAGCCAAACAGTCCGGCAGGGGCAACCGGTCGTGACACCTGTACTGAGTACAACGATCCTGCCTACGGTGGTCCCGTGGCGGGTAAACCAGCCAAAGAAAGCCGCTCCCCTTGCTTGGCATGCCCGAATCCCGCCACAATGAACCCATGAACGACTTTCAACGAGAGAGCCTCTGTTTTGACCCAATCCACGGTTACATCCCCTTTGTCTCGGTGGTTAACGACGGCGAAACGGCCGAGCGGGAGTTGCTGGACAGTCCCTGGCTGCAGCGGTTGAGACAAATCCACCAACTGCAAACCGCTTGGTGGGTTTATCCGACAGCTGAACACACTCGTTTTCAACACGTGATTGGCTCAATGCATATGGCAAGCCGGGCCGTCGAGCGATTATTTCCGAGTTTGAAGGAAGTTTGCCAGGGCGACCTCCCCAGCGCAGGGTATGTGGAATGCCTGATGAGAAGTGCCGCCCTGCTGCACGACGTCGGCCATGGACCTTTTGGGCATTTCTTTGACGCACATTTTCTGGCCAACTACGGGCTCACTCACGAAATACTGGGAGCTGAGATTATTCGCAGCGAGTTGGGAGAATTGCTCCGCGGTCTGAGGGAGTGCCCTAAATCCCGCCTGGACGAACATGAAACGTTGGACCCAGAGCAAATTGCCTTTCTTATCACGAGACCAAAATCAGGAGACCAGCACAACATGCCCCGCTGGATCGTGATGCTCCGCAGCTTGTTCTGCGGGCTGTACACGGTTGACAACATGGATTTCGTACTTCGCGATGCCTACATGTCCGGCTATAGTGCACGGGCTTACGACCTTGACCGGTTACTTCGCTACAGTTTTTTCAGTGAACGCGGATTGACGATCCATCGCCGCGGGATCAACGTGCTGCTGAAATTCATGCAGACCAAGAGTGAACTGTTTCGCGCAGTTTATTTCCACCGTACGGTTCGTGCCATTGATAAAACCCTGGAAGGTATCTTCTGGGAGAGTATGCAACACTTGTTTCCCGGGAACCCACTGGAAAACCTGAAAGCCTACCGTGATTTTACGGAATGGTCATTGCTGGTTGATGTGGCCCGTTGGCCATCAAGCGACGATGCTGCTTTGCGAAACCTAGGCCAGCGCTGGCAAGCTCTCCTCAGTCGCCAGGTCGACTGGATAGCCGTTGACGAACGCAACTTGACGTTCAAGGAGAACGAGTCGGAACAGGCAAGTATATTTAGTGATGTCGTTTTGGTGGAACAGGCGATACGGAGCAAGTTGCCAGATGGCCTTGCCGATTTACAACTCCAAATCGATTTGCCGCGACACATTTATCGGCCGCACGCCCTGGCTCCCTCATCCGGACAAAACTTCCTCTTCAACCCCGCCACAAACAAGACCTACCCGCTTACCGATGATCAGTTGTTTCATCAAATGCCGGTCGCCCACCGTACATGCCGGGTCTACCTCCAAAGGCATCATACTCCGGACCAGGCTCGGGCAGTGGGGGCAGCACTTGATGCGATCATTGGCAGCCGAAGTGAGGATGATTTAACCAATATGTAACCGCTGACTGTGGTACCTTGTACCGGCCTGACATCGGGATCCAATACCCACCAAACAGACAGATCGATATCGCTGAAATTCAGATCTCCATTTTTCGCAACCTCGACTTGAAAAAGCAGGCCTCCAATCCCCGTTAACGGAAGACCCTTAGCAAAACATCACCAATTTCCACGAAGTTGAACCGGTTGCAACGAGACGTGAGGTGAAACTTAATCACCGCAGAAAAGATGGCGGAAATTAAAACACTCTTGGGCTTGAGAAATCAGCCCAATGCTCAAAGAAATCCGTTGAAAACTGACAGGTCCCCGCGTCGATGCGTGCACCTACCCCCACCCCCCTTGCAATTGCAAACACCATGTCCCACGACCTCTATGAAAATCCGCTGATCACCCGTTATGCCTCACAAGAGATGGCAACCCATTGGAGTGCACAGAAAAAGCACAGTACCTGGCGGAGGCTGTGGGTCGCTCTGGCTGAAGCTGAAGCTGACGTGGGCCTGCCAATCACACCAGAGCAAATTCTGGAGTTGCGGGCAGGTGTGGACAATATCGATTTCGCCAGTGCCAACGCGTATGAGCGCAAGCTAAGACACGACGTGATGGCACACGTCCATGCGTACGGCGATCAGTGCCCCACTGCCCGGCCAATTATTCACTTGGGAGCCACGAGTTGTTTTGTTACGGACAACACCGACTTAATGCTATTGCGTGAAGGACTGGACTTGATCGCCAGGCGGACCGCCAGCGTCATTCTTGCACTGGGAAAATTTGCTGCCGAGCATCGCCACATACCAACCTTGGGATTTACCCACTTTCAACCAGCTCAACCTACAACCGTTGGCCGACGGGCCTGCCTGTGGGCTTACGATCTGGTACTCGACCTGCAAGAAATTGAATACCGCCGTGACACTCTCAAAGCACGCAGTACGAAAGGAACTACGGGTACTCAGGCAAGTTTCCTACAACTACTCAACGGGGACCATGAAAAGGTTCGGAAACTCGAAACCCTGGTCGCAAACAAAATGGGCTTTGACGACACCTACTGCGTCACCGGCCAGACCTATTCACGAAAAATCGACCACCAGGTGTTGGCCTCGCTCGCAGGAATTGGCGCCAGCCTGACAAAGATGGCTACGGATGTACGACTCCTGGCCCATCGTAAAGAAATGGAAGAGCCGTTCGAAAAAGAACAGGTCGGCTCGTCGGCTATGGCCTACAAACGCAATCCCATGCGCTCTGAACGGATTTGCAGCCTGGCCCGGTTCTTGATGAACTTACCAGGCATGGCAAGTGAAACCCATGCCAACCAATGGATGGAGCGAACCCTTGATGACAGTGCCTGTCGTAGGATAATGCTACCCCAGGCATTCCTTGCCACTGACGCGATTCTGATTCTGGCCGAAAATGTGACGTGTGGCCTCGTCGTGTATCCCCAAGTCATCGAGAAACACCTGCGAGCTGAATTACCGTTCATGGTCACGGAAAACATCCTCATGAAAGCCGTTGCCGCCGGTGGCGACCGCCAAGAACTTCACGAAAAAATTCGCCAACACAGCCAGGAAGCCGCCACCGTTGTCAAGCAACAGGGTGGTGACAATGATCTTCTCGACCGACTGAAATCTGACAACGCCTTTGATCAGGTTGATCTCTCGGATGCCATGAACCCTGCTGGATTGGTGGGTCGAAGCCAGCAGCAGGTTGACGAGTTCCTGGCCGAAGTGATCGAACCTGTGCGTCAACGGTACCCAGAAGGGACCACCACCGAAGAAGTCTCAGTTTAAACTAAAGCTCCGAGTAGGTTTACCGGACTTGGTACTCCTGGACGCCTTTCTTCGGGAACTCGACGCCCAAAAAAGGCTAGAGCTGCTCGTGCGCTCCGCAAAGCAAGTCACCCACTGCGAACCGTTAAATCAAATACGGTTAAATCAAATACGGTTAAATCAAATCATGTGGGGACTGCTGTCGGTGTCGCTTGCGGCTACATTCAAAACAAACACCGGTGATCGTGAAGCGATGACCCGTCGCGCGGAAGTTGTGCTCCCGGGAAACCGCATCTCGAATAGCAGCCAGTTCCTGGCTGTGAAATTCAATCAACTGGCTACAGATCTGGCAGTGCAAATGATCATGTTGTGGATATCCATAATCATGTTCATAAATAGCTCGACCTTTGAGGTCCATCTTGCGTAACAAGCCAGCCTTCACCAACTCTTCGAGAGTTCGGTAAACGGTTGCTCGACCAATCTTTTCCAGACCATCTTCAGAAAGATTCTCAATGAGATCTTCGACATCAAAATGGTCATGACGCCGGAAAATATGATCGACCAATGCACGGCGGGGTTTGGTAATCCGTTTGCCGCGGCTCTGGAGGTATTCCTCGAACCGCTCCTGGGGAGAGAGCGATACCTGAACTTCGCCAAGTGAAAATTCGTTCGACATAGACCCTCAGGCAGTCAGCCACCAGCATCTTCGCAAGATACCTGGAACTGGAGACTTGCCAATCCTACAAACCGGAAACAGACGTTGGATGAAGCTCAATCGCCTGCCTTTATTTTAAGACACGCAGACCGGCTGAACAAGTCGGCGCAAGTCCCCAAATGACCGGAGGTTCCGGTTGATCCTCACCTGGGACCTCTCATGGCTACTGCTCAAGCCAGCTCGTCGAGCACGCGATCGATCGCCTGGTCAAGCTTTTCAGAAGTTTCATAGGTACCGTCTGCGATCTCCGAACGGATCCGGGAAACCAGATCTTGTCGCACTTCGCCCACCTCGGCTGCCTCAATGGCTGCCAAAGCGGCGGGTGAGATCTCAAGCTGATCGCTGGGGGACGATGCAGCCGGGTCGACATTCGTGGGACGATTCGCCTGCAAATAATGCGGCGGATTGATACCATGTGGACGATGGAGATGTGATGGACCGTGAATTTGCATGGGAGGGCCTCCTCTAGAGGGCGAACGAGCGAATGCTCCAAAAATTATCTCGCGATGACGAGAAGTTGACAAGCATTCACAAGATCGACCCGTTGGGCTATTGGCGCCCAAAAAAAACTCAAAGGGACAGTCAGTACTAACACAGCTCTTATGACGGGTTTAGCGATACTACCCCACCCGAAAAAGTGGTTCGTGCGAATTGTATCTTGTAAAACGGCAACTACCGAGAGACCGTGCCACAACAACCAACTCCCGAAACTTCGCAGCATGGAAAACCGTCAACATCACCACAGCTCAACTGAGTTGATCTTACGGGCCGTAACGGCCTGAACGGTCTCTAATACGCCCCTTGGGCTGCCAACGTTCATTCTTAAGCAAAATCGGACTTATGAGGATGATAGGCAAGATCCGCCATCCCCGTCAAGATCGCCCTTTTCCTCCCAAGTTGAAAAGCAGCAAGTAGTTAAGCCGGATGCCAGCATTGGCGAAACAGACCCTCCCAGCCAAACAGGCAACTGGCCGCGGAACCTCCGGGTTCACTAAGGGTTTTATCTTAGAAGACTGCTTCACGGTTCACCGTTACAATCACGGTTTGCAGCCAGCCACGCTGACTTGCCAGCGGTGATCACCTCCCCACAGTAAGAGTTTCCCATGTATGCCTTGTGGTCTTATAGGACGCTGGTAACCGCTCTCGTAGTCACCTCCTCGGTCTGTCCTGCCTGCCTTGCCGTCGAGTCGGCTGCCTCGACCAGGCTGTTCGAACAGCTCGATACCAATGGTGACGGGCTGCTCAACCGTGCAGAAATCGACCCGAAGCATCAACGCTTGTTCGACCGGATCGTCCGGCAGGCAAATGGCCTCAGCAACGGAGAACTCTCCCTGGCAGAATTTCGCGCCGGGCTAACGCCACGACGCCCTGAAAAATCACTCGAAAAGAAAGAGTCCAATCGGCTCCCGGGTGCGGATGCGATCCGGTTGCTGTACCTTAAAATGGATACGAATCGTGATGCGATTCTCGAGGCCAATGAAATTCCAGTGGAGTTGCTTGATGTTTTTGATCAACTCCTTGAGACAGCCGATCGCAATCGTGACGATCGCCTTAACAGTAGGGAACTGACAATGTCTACCGTACCACTCTCGCGCGTCGGCCGAAGAATTGTCCGCCGGCTGAAAATCGACGTCCAGCGGGAACTGGCCCGACTGCGACCAGTCGAAGGTGACCAGTTTTATCGCTTCGATAAGCAGCCTAAATCCCGCCAGCTGTTTGGAAATGGGGCCAGCGGTCCGGAGGTTTTTGGCCGACTGGATGCCGATGGCAACGGCCTGCTTGAATTCTCGGAAGTACCTGGCCGTTTGAGGCCTCTCTTCCAACAATTCTTAGAACAGGCAGACCTGGACCACGACAAAAGCCTTTCCAGGCAGGAATTCTTGGAGAGTGCCGGCCGCCTGAAACCTTTTCTCGAGATGGCTGAGAGCCCGTAATCTGCTACCTGTAGCCGGAATTTCTTTTCCGGGCGAACCCAGAACCAAAAGACGCTGTCCTGCGTAACACAAGAGACGCTGCCTTACCTATCCAAACAAAGGCTGTTGGTAGTGTCTTTGGAACAGTAACCCCGCGGGCCTGATGGGGTTGGGAACGCAAATCGGAACGCAAAAAGGTAGAGAGGTGGTTCACTATGCACGCAATTCTTCCTGAAAACCAGAACCGTTATCTCCCTCCATTGAAGCTGACCCTAAAATCCTACCTGGAACTAAGCCAATCTTTTTCAGAGGCTTTGGAGGAACTCGAATCCCGTTACCCCCAGCGGCGAGAATTGCCGTTGGAAGATCGCAGGCACTCCCTCTTGAAGCAGCAACTGCGGTAGCGCCGGATTTTCTTTTAGACAACGGCATGGAGTCACCCGGGTTATTGTGCAACGCAGCGGTAGCGTGTTTGGCAGCCGATCGGCTATGATGGGCCGCATGAAAGTCCTTCTAGCTAGCCCCCGTGGTTTTTGCGCCGGTGTCAACATGGCTATCGAATCGCTGGAGCTTGCGCTCGAGGCGTTCGGTGCCCCGCTGTATGTCTACCACGAAATTGTTCATAACAAGTACGTTGTCTCGCATTTCTGTGACCGGGGTGTACGTTTTGTTGACCAGTTGGATGACGTTCCAGAGGGTTCGACGTTGCTCTTCTCGGCACACGGCGTATCGCCCGAAGTTCGGCGTGTTGCCCTCCAGCGACAGTTGCATGCAATTGATGCCACTTGCCCACTGGTTACCAAGGTCCACCTGGAAGCAATCAAGTATGCGCGGCAAGGATATACGGTCCTGTTGATTGGCCATGAAGGGCATGACGAAGTCATCGGCACCATGGGAGAAGCTCCCGAGGCAATCGTACTGGTCGAAGAAGCCGACGACGTGAACTCGCTGCAGGTTGCCGATGAAAGCAAGGTGGCGTACCTGACTCAAACAACCCTCAGCGTTGACGATGCAAATCGCATTATTAATCAACTCAAAGTACGCTTTCCTGCAATCGTCGCTCCACCAAAAGAAGATATTTGTTACGCGACGCAAAACCGTCAGGAAGCGGTATCTGTGCTGGCCAGCGAAGCTCAGTTAACCCTCGTGGTCGGGAGCCAGAACAGTTCCAATAGCCAACGTCTGGCTGAATTGGCTCGTCAACGGGGAATTGAGGCCTATCTCATCGACGGCACCGACGATATGAATCCCGAATGGTTTGCCGGGGTGGAAACGGTACTCATGACCGCAGGCGCCAGCGCGCCGGAAGTCGTTGTGGAAGAATGTCTCGATTGGCTTCGTGACCGGTTTGCCGCCAAGGTCGAAGTACGCTCTCTCCGTGAAGAGAAAGTTTCCTTTCCTTTGCCCAAAGGCTTGCGAACTGCAAAGGCGTAATTACCTGGAGTGGGGAGGGGACATTGGTATATCAACGTCGGTTGACCATCGATACCAAGGGTCACCGTGACATGCACGATCTCACCGAGGATGTCGCGGCAATCGTCTCGGCCAGCAAAATCGTGACTGGCACCATCCAGGTCTTTAATGTTGGCAGCACCGGAGCGGTTGGAGTGATTGAATTCGAGCCGGGATTGGAACGTGATCTGCCCGAATTGCTCGATCGCTTGATCCCACCCAGTCGCGACTATGGCCATGAACAGGCCTGGCACGATGGCAATGGCCATTCTCACCTGCAAGCCAGCTGGCTGGGAACATCCCTGAGCGTGCCAGTCGCCGAGGGACAAATGCTGTTAGGGACGTGGCAACAAATCTTTCATCTCGAGTGCGATACCAAACCACGGGAGCGCACTATTGTTGTTACCGTTCAGGGAGAATGAACCATTACGTCTTATCAGCCTCAACTGCTTGCACTCCGGTAACTCCGAAGTGCTTTTTGAAAGACGAGCCGGCTTGCCCAGAAACTGACAATCGTTGCAACCACGGCAAACAACGCCAGTTTCCAGTAAGCTGGATCGAGCGGCTTGGCAAGTATTCCCGCTGGCACGTTGATCACGATGAGAATTGGAATCACAAAGGTAAACACCTGTCGCATGGGAGTGCCCCACCGACCGTCGTAAATTCCCATCGGGTAGCGTGAAAAGTTGGTGATGTAAAACCAAAAGTCATACAGGGACTGGTTTCGTCCCAACCAAATGCTGGTGGCTGCAAGCGCAATCATCACGCTGTAGAGAATGATCACCCCAGCCAACACGTAGACCGGGTAGAGTAGCATCCCAGCCCAGGAAGGGGCCCCGTCGGAGAGGTGTCCCAACGAATAAAAAAGCAGGATGAGGGCCACACCAAAATTACCCAGCGAGGGCCAACTGACTTTCTGCAGCGAGATCAGAAACTGGGTGTCAATCGGCTTGAGCAGGGCAAAATCAAGATTCCCCGTGCGAATCAGTTCGCTAAACTCCTGGACGTTTGGCATGAAGAACGCCTGGACCATGCTGTTGACGAGCATCGTTGTGGCGATGAAGACAAAGAACTCGAATTGACTCCAGCCAGCAATAGAATTCGTGTACTGGTAAATCAAAAGATAAAAACCAAGATTCATGATCACGAACGAAGTCGATGAAATCAGTTGAATGATGAAATCGACACGAAATGTCATGTCACGGATGAGGCTGTTGCGGGCAAAGGTACCAAACACTTGTAAGTATTTTGCCCAGGAATGCGAACGTCTCTCTGGGCGAAGCTCGTCATTACCAGTCGTTGTTGTTCTGTGCTGCATCGCGTTATCCACCATAGCCACTGTAGCGATTGAATCCGTTTTTCATTGCAACACGAGCGCTAATCATAAACACTGCGACCCAAGCCGTTTCGACGAGCAGGCCATGGACCAAATCGGGCCCACTCACCTTTCCCAGAAAAATTGCCGCGGGAAAGTATGCGAGATACTTGAGTGGAAGGTAATCGACCAGCGTGAACCACGGCTCGGGAAGAATATCGAGGGGAAACATGTGTCCGGAAAAAAAGAAGTTAAACAACATGTAAATGAATAACAGAGAACTGACCTCCAGGAACCAAAAACCAATCATCCCGATCGTCGCTTCCAGAAAAAATCCTAGCAGAAATCCTAAAACCAGTGATGTCACAAATGCAGCGACAATCCCTGGATCGGGCCAGCCAGAAAAATAACTGCGGCAAAGAAAGAATACGAATGCAAACGGAGCAGCCGCTACCAGGTAATAAACCAACTTGTGGGCAATCCGCGACAAGAGCAAGAACGTGATCAAGTCGATTGGCTGAATAAGGAACTTTTTGATCTCCCCATTGCGAATTTGCAAGGTAATCCCGGAGGCCAGCCCAGGCATGCTCGAAAACGCGCGGGCTAACATCGCCAGTAAATAATAGGCAACCATTTCGTTGCGCGTATAACCTTTGATCGAACCGGTCCCGGCAGCGGTAAAAACGGCAGTCCACAAGAATATTTGCGTAACGATCGGCAGAAAACGCATTAACGTGCCGAGTGCAAAATCGCCCCGATAAACAATCCGCTCCTCGACGCAAATGCGGAAAATCGTCCACCAGGTGAGAATTCGTGCGGTCATAGGGAACGGACGGCTAACGGCAGGGAAAATCCTATAGAATGACGTTGGATCCGTGGTTGGGGGGCAGTTGTGGGGAGCGTGATTCCAAAGAGTCTTAACGAAGCTACTTATCCTGTCCGCTGAACCGTTGCCGTCGTCGCGGCGATTTTCTGTGCATCGGCACCCGTCTGTGCGAATACCTCAGCTATGACATCTTCCAAGGGAGGATCCTCGACGCTTATGTCTTCAATAGTGTGGTTGGCCAACACTGAGGATAAAACGTCGGCAATCACGTTTCGTTCGACGCGCAACTTTGCTTTGGGCTCAGCAATTTCAACAATATCTCCATAACGGGCAAGGTCGCCAGGCATTTCGCCAGCGCCAAACTGCAGGGTCAGGACCTTGTGGCTACTGAACTGGTCTACAATCCCCAACAGGGAACCATCGTACATGATCCGGCCATGATTGATGATCACCACACGTTTGCAGAGGGCAGCGACGTCCTTCATATAATGACTGGTCAACAAGATGGTAACCCGACGAAGTTCCTGGTAATGCTTGAGAAACTTCTGAATGTTGCGTTGCGCTACAACATCCAGACCAATCGTTGGCTCATCGAGGAAAAGAACTTCCGGCGAGTGCAACAGGGCTGCGGTCAGCTCCATCTTCATCCGCTCTCCCAGCGACAGCTCCCGCACCGGTTGATTCAGGACATGACGGATTTCAAGCAGGTCTGTCAATTCGTCTTGCACCGCCTGAAATTCAGCCGGATCGATGGCATAAATCTGCTGATGAAGGCGAAACGACTCGGCAGCTGGTAAATCCCACCAGAGTTGATTCTTCTGCCCCATTACCAGGGCAAACCGTCTGCGGTAAGCGTTTTCGCGCCGCCACGGTACAAAACCCATCACGCTGGCCTGACCGGTCGTAGGGTTGATTACACCCGAAAGGAGCTTGAGCGTAGTCGTTTTGCCGGCCCCGTTGGGGCCCAGAAAGGCGACAAATTCACCTTCGGCAACGTCCAAATCAATCCCACGGACCGCCTGCACCTCGCGGTATTCGCGATTGAAGAGGCCTCGCACTGCAGCCAGCAGACCTTCCTGCTTTTGATAGACGCGGTAAGTTTTTTCAAGCCCGCGGATTTCGATGACAGCCATTTCGCTCCGATTATAGTGCCCCCGACGGATCGGGGACAGGGGACAACACGGTAGCCAGCAAAGTGGCGACCTGCGATACTTTGCCGAGTTGAAACCCTCTCCCCTATCCTACGACGACCCGGAAGTCGTGTTCTTTATCGATTACCAGAAAACCCAGCCCGCCAATGACGCACCGGCCCCCGCCCCAGCCCCAGCCAAAAATGTCCCTGATCTCTCGTTTGGAGTCGAAGTTTGGTCGGTATTCCCCACCAAACGTCACGTTAGTTTTGATCGCCGGGCAGGTCCTCTGCTACGTAGCAACCTATCTCAATAGGGAGAACGGTGGCACGAGGCTACTACAAAGTATTGTATTGATCCCCAACCAGGTTGCCTCAGGAGAGGTTTGGCGGGTCGTGACTTACTTATTTGAACCCCCGCTTATCAACCCTCTGTTTGCATTTTTTTACTGGTACCTGTTCTACCTGTTCGGCACGTCGCTCGAATCGACGTGGAGTACCTTTCGATACAACACTTACTTGTTCATCGGCTACCTTGCCTCGCTTGCATTTGCCTTGGTCGGCTGGTGGTTCGGTGCCGGAACAGAACTTGCAACAAACTCCTTTCTTTACGGAAGCGTCTTTCTGGCCTTTGCCCGCCTTTTTCCTGATTTTACCCTCAATCTCTTCTTCATCCTTCCGGTTAAAGTCAAGTGGTTAGCCCTGGTAACGTGGATCCTCTATGGCTACACACTCTTCACCGATCCTGTTTGGTTGTCGAAGCTGATGATCGTCGCGGCCGTGCTGAATTATCTTTTATTTTTCGGGCGTGACATCCTGCAAGATATGAAACAAGGGTACGGGCGGATAAAACAAGGACACCAGCGGACACAGCACCCATCGAAAGCGGTGCACACACCCCAACGGTTGATCCACCGCTGCAGGATATGTGGTCTTTCGATCGAAGACGCACCCCGCACATCTTTTCGGTACTGTTCAAAATGCGCAGGCCAATCCTGCTACTGCCCTGAGCATCTCAACAACCACGAGCATGTGGTTGCCGAGCCTGTCGAAGAGGGTTCGTCCTGACTTTGTGTGTGCTAAGCCGCCTTCCGAGAAGCCCTTTGTAGCGTCACGGTAAGCAAATCGACCGTCTTTCGGGTCGCACCTAGCTGACTTGTCACAAGCCGCTGGGCATTTTGACCGAGTCGTTGTGCGGAGGATGGGTCCTGCAGACAGTGCCGCACAAAATCTTCAAGTTCCGCACCATCATGGGCAACATGCGCCGCATCGGCGCTGAGCAGCGCACCGACGATATCACGAAAATTCCTGGTGTGAGGCCCAAACGAGACCGCAGCCCCATAGGCAGCCGGCTCGAGCATATTCTGCCCTCCACGTTTGCCAAAACTACCGCCGACAAAGGCAATCTGCGCCACTCCCCACCATGCTCCCAGTTCCCCAATCGTATCGACCAGGAGGATTCTCGCTGCGGGATGCTGGCTTCTGGCTCCAGTCGCCGGAAGTTCTGAGCGGCGGTTCCAGGCAACTTCAGACCGCTCTAGCAGGTGGGCTACTTCGTCAAATCGTTCGCGATGACGGGGCACCAGAACCAGTCGAAGCTGCGGATATTTGCCAATCAGGTGCTGGAAAATATCAAGCGCATACGCTTCTTCAGGGTGCTGGGTGCTTCCAGCCATAAGCACGACATCCCCTTCGGTGATACCAGCTGCCTCCCGGAGTTGGTTCGTTTTTGGATTCGCGCGATTCGTTTCGGCTCCGTCGTATTTGAGCGAACCGGTCACGTGAACCACTTCTGGTCGGGCACCTAATGCGCGAAATCGGCCTCCCGTGCTCTCGTCCGGTACTGCCACGAGATCGACTTGCTCAAGGATGCGGGCAACCAACCACCGAATGCACCGATAACCGCGATAGCTCTGATCGCTCAACCGACCATTGATAATCGCCACACAACAGCCTTGATCTCGCGCCGCCTGGATTAGATTGGGCCACAGTTCCAGTTCCGCCAACACGAGTAGGCGAGGCTGAATCCGGTGGACCGCACGGCGTACCGCCCAACTAAAATCCAGCGGGCAATAAAACACGCGGTAATCGCTGTATTTGCGGCAGGCCAAATCAAAGCCTGTTTGGGTCGTCGTCGATAGGACAATCTCCCATTCCGGAGACTGGCTATGAAACTGGGCGACCGTTTTGGCAAGCAAATTGACCTCGCCAACACTCACTGCATGAAACCAGGCACAAGGTCGTTGGTGATCCCGCTGGGCCACCCAGCCGAAGAATTTTTCTCGGTAGCCCTCCCGATACTTGCCTTTTCGCAGCACCGCCCACGCGATCCAGGGGGAACCGAGGATGAGCACTGCCAGATAAGCGAGATTCAAACACCAGCACACGATGCGTGGCACGAGGAATTCCTTTTCCGAATTGACGGGCAATTGGCGAGCCTCATGGCAACGCCCACTTATGGCTTTAAGTCCCTATCGAGGTCAACACAAACGGCGTGTTTCACGCTGCTCCCACACCACGCATGCAACAATTCTTGAACTTCTTACCACTTCCGCAGGGACAAGGTGCATTGCGCGGAACACGTTGCTGTCGGTTGCGGATTGGCTCCAGCTTCTGATCGGCTTCAGTACCAGCAATTGCAGCCTGCTGTTGGCGCTCGATCTCGCTTGCAGGGGCTGCATCTTCGTGAATCGCTTCGGACTCCGTCCAAGTACTACCGACGAAACTCTCGTCGAGCTGTTCCATTTTAAAGATCAGGTCCGTGACCGAATTCCCCACCGAAATCCACATGGTGTCAAAAAGCCGCATTCCTTCGCGTTTATATTCGACCTTGGGATCTACCTGAGCATAGCCGCGCAACCCGACACTGGAGCGAAGGTGATCCATCGCCAGCAAGTGCTCTTTCCAGTAGCTGTCGAGGATTTGCAGTAGCAAGGCCCGTTCCATACGTCGCATTTCAGGCCGATAGCGATCCTCTACGAATTGCGAGACACGCAACCAGGCCTGGTCATGATCAAGCTGACCAAGTTCTTCTGCTTTGATTTGAACTTCACATGTTTCCGAGAGCCAGTCAGCCAGGTTGTCAAGTTGGCCATTACTTCCGGTGACAGCCGTCAGGGTTGAAGCGTGAGGCGAACCATCAAAGAGCTGATCAATCCTGCGGCGTGCCTCGGCAGAAACTTCATTTGCCCTGGTGTTCGTCTGTCGACTGTGTTCGATCAGCAACTTGCGAATTTCTTCACGTTGCTTGTTCTTGAAATCGTCAATACTCAGCTCAACGCCAAAGCGTTTTTTGGCCCACTCGACAAGTTCTTCTCGTCGGAATCCCTGCGATTGTGTCCCGGCTGCACGATTCGAGAACTGCAGCAATGCAGCAAGGACAGGATATTCAGACTCGCGATGGTCATACGCGCCAATGGCCTGCTGTTGGGCAAAACCGATGAACTGATCAGGCTCCATCTCGGCGATGTCTGCCACCGAGATTTTGATGCCAAACTTGTCGCCCAGCCACGCACAACAGGTCTGTCGGCTGAAATCTGGTTCCAGGAAACGTTGACATTCCGAGAGATCAATCTTGCCGATTGCTTCTTGTGCCTTTTCAATCAGCACTTCTGCCACACCGTCATGTCCAACCCGCTTCAAATCGCGATCACGAAGGTTGGTACTCCAACGACTGTTACACCACTTCGCAAGAGCATCCCAATTCCATTCGCTCTGTTCTTCATCGGTGGGCAAATTCTCTTCAATGGCATCCAGCACTTGCGACTCAGCCATTCGGTAAGCTTCATCGTGGGCAATTCGCTCGGCTTCGGAAAAGGGGCAATTACGGTAGTCACGTGCTTCCAGTTGCGTGTTCAGCAAGCGGCCTGCCGATGCGGCAAAAACCTCCTGCCCGTAATTAGAGCCCAAATAGTTGGTAAGGTGTTCGGCTATCTGCTCGCCAATCATTTCCGTGATGAGATCGCGACAATTAATGCCATCGAGGATACGTTGTCGGTAGGTGTAAACGCGTTTCCGCTGTTCGTCCATCACTTCGTCGTATTCAAGTAGATTCTTGCGTACTTCAAAGTTGCGTTCTTCAACTTTTTTCTGGGCCCCTTCGATACGACGACTGACCATTTTACTTTCGATGGCCTCGCCTTCCTGCATGCCAAGCCGCGTGAGCATATTCTTGACCCATTCGCCGGCAAAGATCCTCATCAGGTCATCTTCCAGCGAGAGGTAGAAGCGGCTACTTCCGGGATCCCCTTGCCGCCCACAACGGCCACGGAGTTGAAGATCAATCCGTCGTGCCTCGTGCCGTTCCGTACCAATGATGTGCAGGCCCCCCAGTTGCTTGACCTCCTCACCCTGCACCTTCATATTTTCACGGTGCTGAATCTCAGCAATAAGTTCTTCCCACTCTTGCTTGGGAACATCCAGCCGTGTCTCGTACTTATCTTGAAGTTGAGCCCAGGCCATCGTTTCGGGGTTACCGCCAAGTACAATGTCCGTTCCACGCCCCGCCATATTTGTGGCAATGGTTACTGCGGACTTACGACCTGCCTGGGCAACAATCTCGGCTTCCCGTTTATGATGTTTGGCATTCAGTACTTCGTGTGGAATGCCTCGCTTGTTGAGAAGATCTGAAATCCGTTCGCTTTTTTCAATGGAAACCGTGCCGACCAGAACAGGGCGTCCAGGTTTTTGAATTTGAGCCATTTTGTCGCGCGAAACTGACTCAATCTTCTTGCCTTCGGGCAGTCGGATCTCAATCGAATCGGTGCCTTCACTGTGAAGCTTCCCCACGATCGAGGTGCCATTTTTTAACTCGAGGGAAGTCCACTTGTTGAGTCTCTCAATTTCGTCGGCAATCGCCACGTATTTTTCCGGTTCGGACCGGTAAATCACATCCGGGAATTCAAGCCGTCGCATCGCGCGGTTGGTAGGAATGCCAATCACATCGAGTTCATAGATCTTCCAAAATTCCCCCGCTTCAGTCAGTGCCGTTCCGGTCATTCCCGAAATCTTGGCATACAGCTTGAAGAAGTTCTGCAGAGTAATGGTTGCCAGGGTTTGATTCTCTTCTTTGATCGACACCCCTTCTTTGGCCTCTACCGCCTGATGCAGTCCATCGCTCCAATGCCTGCCCGGCATGAGCCGCCCGGTAAATTCGTCAACAATGACAACTTCGCCCCCCTGAACGACATAATTGACATCTCGTTTGTAGAGAAAATGTCCTTTCAGGGCGTTGTCAATGAGGTGGGGCCACTGCATATTGCCAGCCGTATAGAAGCTCTCGACACCCGCCAACTTTTCAGCTTCGCGGACTCCCTCGTCGGTAAGGTTCGCCGAATGCTCCTTCTCCTTAACCTCAAAATGGAGATCTCGCTTGAGTTGTCGGGCAACCTTGTCCGCCCGCTGGTACTTGGTGATGTCGTCCTCAGCCGGCCCTGAGATGATGAGTGGTGTGCGGGCCTCATCAATGAGGATGTTGTCGACTTCATCGACAATCGCATAATTCAGTCGACCTTGGGATTGTTGTTCCCGACTCGGATAACGATCGTCTCCCTCGGCCGCAATCCGCATGTTGTCACGGAGGTAATCAAAACCAAACTCGTTGTTCGTGCCGTAGGTAATATCACACGCATAGACACGCTGCCGCTCTCCCGACTCCATGCCACCTTGAATCGTACCAACGGTGATCCCCAGGCTGTGAAAAAGTGGTCCCATCCACTCCATATCGCGGCGCGCCAGGTAATCATTTACGGTAACGATGTGGACACCCTTGCCCGACAAAGCATTAAGATAGGCGGGCAGGGTAGCAACCAGGGTCTTGCCTTCGCCGGTTACCATCTCCGCGATGCTGCCTTTGTGGAGTATCATCCCACCCAGCAGTTGCACATCATAATGGCGCATACCCAGAACGCGGCACCCCCGCTTCGCGGCATACGGCAAACGCTTCGACTAACAGATCGTCGAGCGTCTCACCAGCAGCCAGCCGGCGACGAAAGTCGACCGTCTGGCTACACAGCTCCTCATCACTCATGGCCTGGTATTTCGGTTCCAGCGCATTGATCGCTTCGACTTTTGGCTGCAATCGCTTGAGATACCGCACATTGGCCGATCCAAACAGCGAGGTGATGGCCCGCTCAAATCGGCCCAAAAAGCTGTTGCCAATGGCCGACAAAAACTCCCAAATGCGTTCGAGAATTTCCATACTGGCTTCAAATTCGGGTTGCGGCGATTGGGGCCCGCTATCTTAACATGTCGATAACGAGAACAGGCAGGCAGAGACACAGTCAGAAAATGCGGCGTGTGTGCACAACTGGCGCAGACGAAAAAGTTTATTGCGATTGGTACAATGGGTCAAGCGAGGCGCACCAATAAGCCGAACAAGGCCCTCCAGGTTACCCACCACACCCCTGTTCGTTAGCTTCCCGGAAAAACCCGTGAAATTGCCTGGTATCGGGGCTTATTGGCAGAATTTCGAGATTCGTCGAGGCCATGCTCCACTACCCTCAAGACGTGCCAAAGCAAGCATCCATCGTGCAGCATGTTCCCTTGTGTGCCGTGTTACCATGTAGCTAGGCTCCCTGGCCTTGTATCCCAACCATTTTCCTGCCACTTCCTTTATGCTTGGCAAAACCCCCTCCACCACAGATATCCGCGGTCGAATGATCCTGCTGGGCACGGGAACCAGTGTTGGAGTGCCTGCGATTGGTTGCGGCTGTGAAGTTTGCACGAGCGAGAATCCCCGGAACCACCGTACGCGTTGTAGCGTCCTGGTCGGCCTTCCGGAGGGGAATCTGCTGATCGACACACCACCAGATCTACGGCAGCAGCTGCTCCGAGAACGAGTAGGGATCGTTCACTCGGTGGTTTACACACACGAACACGCCGACCATATTTTCGGCCTGGATGATCTCCGACTAATGCAATTCTATTTAGGCGGGCCAGTCCCACTCTACTGCGAACGGTCGGTCGAAGCACGGATCTGGAAGTCTTTCGACTACGCGTTTAATGCCCCCAAAGACTTGCACCGGGGAGGCGTACCTCAGCTAGAATTCCGGAAGATTTCAACTGAACCGTTCGAGGTGTTGGGTGGGCGCGTTATACCAATTCGACTGAAGCATGGAAAATATTTTGACGTACTTGGATTTCGCATTGGAAATGTCGCCTATTGCACAGACGTCAACGCAATTCCGCCCGAGAGCATGCGCCAACTTCAGGGGCTCGACGTACTCATCCTCGACGCCCTGCGACGCGAGAGTCATTCCACCCACTTCTCGTTAGACGAAGCAGTCGAAGTTGCAACGCAATTGAAAACGAAGCAAACGTTCTTTACCCACATTTCACACGACCTGGAACACGAAGCAACGACTGCCAGTTTGCCGGAAAATATGGCCTTAGCGTATGACGGGCTCAGTATCCCGCTGACTTGAGCAGCCAGGCCTCCGGCTGAGGGGACGAGCAACTTAACGATTGCAAGTTCTGGCGGTTACGGCACACTTTCGACCTGGCTCGTCTCACCATGGGCAGCAACTATTTTTTCACCGCCTAGAACACGAAGGTAATCGGTGGTCACGTCGAGTGCCTCGGTGTTGTACTCGTCATTGATGTCAAATATGGGGCGCGTGTTGTCGCTGAGTTTTTCAAATGTTTCTTTTTCTTCCTTTTCCGGATCAAGTTCTTCACGTTCGGCCTGGTACTTTTCACGGTTCAAGGTAACTTTTTCACGATTCTTTTGTTCTTCGTATTTTGCAATGCGGCGATTTTCTTTTGCAAAATAATCGGACGCATTGACCCTCGCAGCAGACCGCTTCTGCAAATCGGCAAGGATCTGGGGACTGGCCATGTGGAATTGATCGTGGGTGAGGGATTTTACCTGATCAAATTCCATGGCGTAGTCCAGATCGGATTCACCAATCTCGAGGTGGGTATAGAGCGACGGCAATTCGATATCGGCGACAACTCCACGGTTTTGAGTACTGTCGCCACTGGGACGATAGAACTGCTGGATTGTCATTTTCAACGCACCCCACTTCTTCTGATTTGCAAATTGAAAAAGCAGGTTGCCAACGTCAAAGAGTTGCTGGACCGTGCCTTTCCCATGGGTCGCATGGTCACCCACCACAATTCCCCGCCCATAGTCCTGAACGGCTCCGGCAAAAATCTCACTCGCACTGGCACTAAATTTGTTGGTTAAAACCACGAGTGGACCATCCCAGACCATGCCTGCGTCGCGATCGTCATAGGGCTGAGTCCGACCATCGACGCCCTTGACCTGAACCACAGGGCCGCGATCAATGAATAAACCAGTCATACTGACCGCTTCGGTAAGCGATCCACCACCATTGAAGCGGAGATCCATTATAACCACGTCCACATCTTCACGATTGAACTCGTCGAGCAAACGCCGCACATCACGTGTCGTACTTTTGTAGTCTGGCAAACCCTGTCGAGCCCCCTTCATGTCCATATAAAAACTTGGCAGGTGGATCACTCCGATGTGAAATGGCGTGCCATCTGGTTTCTGGCCGTACTCAATGATGTCGCTGCGGGCCTCCTGGTTTTTGAGTTCGATTTCGTCGCGTTCGATGTCGTAAACGACCCGTTCCTCTGGATTATCAACTGGGTTGACCTCCAGACGGACAACTGTGCCACGGTCGCCACGAATCTTCTTCACAACGTCATTCAATTTCATATCGACTATATCTTCGATCTCACCATCGGTTCCCTGCCCCACACCAATGATGCGATCCCCTTTGCGAAGGCGGCCATCTTCATCCGCAGCTCCGCCAGGGATGATTTCATGCACTTCGGTGTAACCATCCTCAGACCGCAACGAAGCACCGATCCCTTCCAGCTTCAATCCCATGAGAATTTCAAAATTCTCCAGCGTACTGGGCGACATGTAACTGCTGTGCGGATCGAAACCCGATGTCATCGCTGTGAGATAACGTTCCAGCAGCTCGTCGTTATCGGTCTGCTCCCAACTTTTGCGCAGGCTTGTATAACGCTTGCGGAGCTTGGCAACCGCCTCTTCCAACGAGACCTCTTCGGTCGTTTCCCGCAAGAGATCAAATTTGACGCGCTTGCGCCAACGGCCTGTCGCCTCTTCAGGAGTACGCGCGTAGTTCGTGGCATCGTATTCGATGATCATTTCCTCTTCTGCGGTAAAATCATGCTCTTGGTCCAACATCGCCTGGGCGGTTTGCATACGCTCTTCGATGCGGGCCAGAAAACGGGCGAACACGGTGTGGGCAAATTGAATGTCGCCCCGTTTGAAAAGATCATCGAGACGATTCTGACTCGCCAGAAATTCATCGACATCACTCTGGTAGAAAAACAGCTTTTTGGGGTCGAGACTCTTGAGAAACGTCTTCATGCAACGGCGCGACATTTCGTCGTCGAGTGACCGCCGCGAGAGGTGCTGCGCTTGCATCAACCTTGAAACTGCCAAGGCGATCCGCCGATCGGTATTGCTCGGTCCAGTAGGACGGGCCTCCAGCATGGACATCGGCACCAACAGCCCAACTGCACACAATGCCAGAATTTGGGCCCGAAGGGTTGGGCGGCAAAATTTTGTCCGTAAGGCGGAGAAAAAGTACATCATGACGAATTTTCCTGGTGGGAAGGGGGTTGAGCCGATTATTCGGCTGGCTTGCACCTGAGTGCCTTATTTTCACCGCGGCCGCCACCCGTTCATGGCTACCGTCACCCGGCCTAAGTTACCTATATTCCACGACTTGCTGAAAGGTACCGCGCCATTTCATAGCAGGCAAGATTGGCGAACCTTAGCGATTTCTTCAGGGTGGGTCTATCCTGGTCCCCAATCCACGGTCTTGAGCATCGGCCACTTCACGTCCCGGAGGCATCCCGGAGGCTAGTTGAGGTACGGACCCGCCCGCCGATGGGTTCGCCCATCCCAGGAGCCACCCAGGCATCTCGCCAGTCATCCGAGCGATTCCTCCCCTTCTCACGGCAGTCCAGAGTGGGCTCGCCAAGGTTTTCAAGACGGGCGGTTGGGAATCTCTTGGCGGCAAAATTGTCTGTCACTGAGGTTTATGTGGCGGCCCCGCAGCCGGTTCGGAAACTGGAGAAACTCCATCCAACAACACGTCCACCAGGTGTTGATCATGCTTGGGAGCGACGGTCCTGAGATCCAACAGTAAGGATCCCTCGGCCTGACGGCCTACGATGGGAGGATGGGCTGCCGTGAGACGCTCAAGCACCAAAGCCAGATCGTGGTTTTGAGGGCCAATCAAGACACCCCAGGAAGCACACTCGCTTCGCCCATGCACATCACGCGGGGGAATCTCGACCGGATCGGCTGAATCGACGACCGGGCTGGCGGCCAGTTGCACAGCCAATCTTTCGGACCGATAACGCAGATTCTCTAATGGGGTATGAACCAATTGGTGAATTGGGAGGTCAGATATGACCCGTTCGGTACAACTGTTGCTCCTCCGCAGGGTCTCCCCAAGTGCTGCGAGGCGAAGGGGATCAATCCGCCACGCCGCGTGGAGCGGGTGATTGGTAATACTTTCAATCCATTCACGGCGTCCCAAAATAATGCCACATGGAGGCCCTCCCACCAGCCCGTCGCCGCGCACCAGAACGAGGTCAGCCCCGCTTGCCAAACTTGCGGTGGCTGATGCAACATCGCCAAAGTCCTCATCCGCGACGTCATCTGGAGAATCTCCCGATAACCGGATCCCATCCAAGGCCTCGACAAAAGCGACTTCGTGGTCCCGGCACAACATGACAAGCTGTTGTCGGCAAGCTGATTCGACCTGGCCAACCATTGGATAGGCATCTGACCGGGCATGGAATAAGACAGCGGTGGTGGTTGAAACGGCCTGTTGATAGTCGCCGCCATCCACAACGTTCGCAGCACCGACCTCCTTGAGAATCGCACCACATGAGGCAACCAGGTCCATTAGCTTGATGCCACCAGATTGGGCAACCTGCCCACGAGCGGCAACGACCTCGCGACCCGCTGCCAAAGAAGACAAACAGAGCCAGAGAGCCCCTTCGTAACTGTGCAGAACGGTGGCCGCTTCGGCAGTTGCGCTGCGACACAACAGCTTATTGACCGAGACATAATCATCTGCGATGCCACTGCCCTGGTACGTATAACCATTGGCAACCTCAAGGATGGCCTGCTGGGCCTTGGCGGATAGAGGAATGGACGACCAATGGTGACCAAACAAATCGCCCGTGGCATTGATCGCCGACCGGCAACCAGCCGGGCTGTTGAGGCCAATGACATAACGGGCCGCCCGCTCTGCCAGTTCGCCAGGTGTAGGGAATGTCGATTCACCAAGCCGCTGCTGAAGTTCTTCTGTCAGCTTGGACAAATAGGAACGCACACCTTGCGCCACGGTTGATTGATTGAGCTGCCTGACCAGCATTTTCACCTCGGGTTTTTCCAGCAATTCGCTCACCGACGGCAGGCGCGGCAGCAAATTGGGCGAGGGACCAGGCATGACAAACGCTCCTTGGTAGAAATAAAAATTTCCCGTGGCGCGCATTTTTGCAGATGAGCACTCGATGTCCAGCCCCCGTACATCGACAACCCCTATTTCCGGGCGACGCGGCTGTCGGCAAGAAGCTTAGGGCTCAATCCGGTCTTGGGACATCCACTCGTTAATGGTGAGAGGCCCTTCAGGTTCGACTTGCTCAGAATCGAAGATGCGGGTGAACCAATTCCCTTGTTTCTTCAACTGGGGCTTGGTTGACACCTGGTTCCCGCTTTTGAACAGCTCCAAGCTCCGGTTCCAGGCCTGGCGGGTTTGATTGCTGACTCGCCACCGCGTGTTGGCCAGCCGCTCAAACAAGCCAGGCCGATTCTGCCCCAAAAACCGTGGGCGATCGGGATCGTGTAAATTGGGGAAGATTTTGTGGTCTGTCCACTGAACTTTTGGCCATACCATCCATCCCAGTGCCCCCCGCAAAAAACCACTTCTCGGCTGGTTTTGCTCCGCACCAAATACGTCGTCGGTCAATTCGAAACTGGTGACCTGGTCCTTGGAATGGGCTACTACTTCTTCGTGGTTGTCCGGCGACGGACGCAATGTTTGGTCGGTAGCCACTGCGTTCGCGGAGACCATTTGCAGAAAAACCACCGCCAGAGTGCCTGACCCGAGTGATAAAATTCTGAACATCACGTAAGCCTCCGTTAAAAATTGGCGCGGGCTGGCTGCACGTCCCGCCGACAGCAACCCACCACAGGGCGACCACAGGGCGGAGGAGCTTTGCAGAATTCCCGCCACGCGCCCAGACGAGTTCTGCCCTCGAATGATTCTGAGCTAGCGTCGTTGTCCCCTTTCAGTAATTGGAATATGATGAAAGAGACCCTTGTAGACCGTAAAAGAGACCCTTGTAGACCGTACAGCAGACCGTACAAAAGCAAGCTGTGCAGCCTGTAGCGGCAAGAACATCCTTGCCAAGGTGGAAACCCTGTAGGGTGGAGCGTAAGCGGAATGCCGACAACTCAAGTTGGTTTCATTGGCGCTGGCCGAATGGCAACTGCCTTGGCGCGCGGATTGGTGCAAGCCGAAGTCGTCTCCAGCAGCGCGATTGTGGCATGTGACCCAAGCGTTGCAGCTGCCGAGCAGTTCAAATCGGCCATTCCTGGGGCAACGGTTCTGAAAAACAACCGTCAACTTGCCGCCAAAGCGGGCGTGATTGTGCTGGCAGTGAAACCTCAACACATGGATCTGGTCTTGGCTGATCTGGCCGATACCGCCGAAGGGGCCAACGGAGGGGTAGAGGGCCCACTGGTCGTCTCGATCGCTGCCGGCGTGCCTTTGGCCCGGTTGGCCGCGGGCCTGCCCGATGGGACACGGCTCGTGCGGGTCATGCCGAATACGCCCTGCCTGATTGGCCGAGGGGCGAGTGCTTATAGCCTGGGAGCAACCGCAACAGCCGCCGATAGCGATACGGTTCACCAGATGCTGACAGCCGTGGGCACTGCCTGTGAGGTTCCAGAAAAATTTCTGGACGCGGTCACAGGACTTTCAGGATCGGGGCCCGCATTCGTTTATACTGTGATCGAGTCGCTCAGCGACGGTGGAGTCTTGATGGGACTCCCCCGCGACTTGGCTTCGGCCTTGGCGGCACAAACAGTAGCAGGTGCTGCCGAAATGGTGCTCACCACCGGTGAACACCCGGCCCAATTGCGGGAAGAAGTCACCAGTCCCGGGGGAACCACGGTCGCTGGCCTGGAGGCGCTGGAAAAAGAGGGGCTGCGCGCGGCACTGTTGCAAGCGGTACGGGCTGCCACATGCCGGTCCCAAGAGTTGGGTGGCCACCATTAAACAAGAGAGAGGGATTCATGTCGGTTTTTTGTGTAGTTGACGACAAACACGTCCCCGTTTTTCGTATCATGTGGATAGCCGTCACACCGCATTTTTGCGGAGAGGAAGATTGTCTTCGCGAAGGCTACTACGAAGTTCGCCTGGAACAAGGCGAGTCGGTGTGGGCCAATGCAAAAGAAAGAAACCATGTACTAGAACAAATCGAATTGTGGCAAGGGATCGATCCCGTCGGAGAAGAGGAAGAGGAAGAGGAAGAAGAAGGAGGAGAAGCAGGAGAATGGTAAGGAGTTTCAAAAATGAATTCTGATGATGGCAATGATGACCCGCAACCGGTTGAAATCGAATGGCGGGACACCTACTACATTTTTTTAAACCAGTCGGCACGCCCCACGTTGACCCAGGCGGAAGCAACTATCTCTAGTGCTACGCATCGGGTCACCACTGAAAATCTCGTGGCAAACGACGATGGCATGTTCGAGTCGGTCCTGATTCAGGCCCCCGAAGATAATGCGGCTCTGGAAATTAGCTACGAGATGAGTGAAGCAGTCATTGAACAGTGTTTAGAACTCGTCGCGCAGTTACAAAAGGACGGCGCTGATCCGGAACAAATCAACACCCTCATGCAGGCTGATGCCCGACTCGACATCATGCACTTTGAACGCGTATCGAACGATCCCTTTGGTTCCAAGGAAGACGACGACTTCGCCAATGATTTGCTCGATCCGACAAGTTTACTCGTCATCGTCGATGCATTTGCCAAATTGACCGGCGGCGTACCCATTGACCCCGGTTCTGGAGTCATCATGGGCTGAGAAGACCTCTACGACAGCCGTTTTCGCAAGATGCCTCACGATCCTACGATTGGCGACTGCAACCGCCACTCTCCATTTTTACCTCGCGCAATTCAAAACTTCCCATGCTTGCCAAAGACATTAAACCTGGCAGTGTTGTCAACCACAGCGGTGCTCCACACATCATTGAAAATGTCTCCGTGCAGACTCCATCTGCCCGCGGCGGCGCCACGCTCTACAAGTTTCGAAGCCGCAATCTGGTAACACGCCAAAAGGCAGATATCACTCTTAAAGGAACTGAAAGCCTTGAAGATGCTGATTTCCAACGCCGCGAAGTCACGTTCATGTACGCCGATGGCGACACCATTCACTTTCTCGACTCAGGCGATTACAACCAGTATTCGATTGCCCGCGACGATGTTGCTCACGAAATGCAATACGTCACCGAAGATCTGCAGGGAATTGTCACGCTGATCTACAACAACGAGTGCGTCGGTATCCAGGTCCCTCCTTCGGTAGAACTTAAAATCACCCAATGTGACCCGGCCGTGAAGGGGAACTCCGCAACCAGCCGGAACAAACCGGCTACTCTGGAAACCGGCCTGACCGTCCAGGTACCCGAGTACCTGAAAGAAGGTGAAGTCATTAAAATCGACACCCGTTCGGGTGACTATCTTTCCCGGGCCTGAAAATAAGGCTGCCTTTCCCGGGCCTGAAAATGAGGCTGCGCGAGTTTGAACCGGACCACTTCGAGTCCGTTCACGCTATTTTTTGCGGGTAGCCTTCTTACGTTTCGGCTTACTGGCCTTGGCCTTTTTGGAAGCCGCTTTTTTCTTCTTTGTCGACTTCCCGGCGGCAGTTTTCTTTTTCGTGGTTTTCTTTTTCGTCGACTTCCTGGCAGTCGTTTTCTTTTTCGTGGTTTTCTTTTTTGTCGACTTCTTGGCAGTCGCTTTCTTTTTCGTCGATTTTTTTCCGGCCGACTTCTTTTTCGTCGATTTCTTGGCGGTCGCTTTCTTGGCGGTGGCTTTCTTTCTCTTGCTGTTGGCCCCAAAAACTGCAGTCCAGTTTTCAGAGAATTGCTGACTTGCTCCGGTACGTAAAATCGTCATGTTTGTAAATCTCCTGCAAGGATCTGCTGCAAACTAACGGCTCGCCGCAGTTCAAGGGTTGTGTGAAAATCAGGTCTTCTGCAATTTTTTATAGCGAAAATGTCGCGGCGTGTCAGCATCTTCGCCCAAGCGATCGCGCCGCTCGCGGTCATAGGTCTCAAAATTACCTTCACACCAATGGACATAACCGTCACCTTCAAACGCCAGAATGTGGGTCGCCAGGCGATCCAGAAACCAGCGATCATGGCTGACAACGACAACGCAGCCAACAAAATTGGCAATCGCTTCCTCCAAGGCACGCAAGGTGTCGACATCAAGATCATTGGTCGGTTCGTCCAACAACAACAGATTGCTACCTCGACGGAGCAATTTTGCTAACTGGACGCGGTTCCGCTCGCCACCGGAGAGCACCCCCACTTTTTTTTGCTGATCCGATCCGCGAAAGTTGAATCGGGAGACGTAAGAGCGGGCATTCACCTTGCGCCCGGCCATATCCAAGGTCTCATGCCCTTCGGAGATTTCTTCATAGACCGTGTTATCGGCCTCCAGATCGTCCCGGCTTTGGTCGACATAGCCAAGCTCAACGGTCGGCCCCAGGCGAAGTTCCCCCTGATCGGGGGCCTCCTGCCCCATTAACATCCTCAACAGGGTTGTTTTCCCGGCCCCGTTCGGACCCACCATACCTACAATTCCCCCGGCAGGGAGACGAAAATTAACATTTTCAAAGAGCAGACGATCTCCATACCACTTGGCCAACTGGTCTGCCTCCACGACCATTTCTCCCAGCCGCGGTCCAGGTGGGATCTGAATTTCAAGCTCATCCGGGCGATCCTGGAACTGCTGGCCGGCCATCGATTCGTACGACTTCAGGCGGGCTTTGCTCTTCGCCTGCCGGGCGCGGGGTGCCATGCGAACCCAGTCCAGCTCGCGCTGGAGCGTCCGCTGCCTTGCAGTGGCCTGTTTTTCCTCAACCTCTAACTGCTTCTGCTTTTGTTGAAGCCAGGACGTGTAATTCCCTTCCCAGGGAATCCCCTGCCCCCGATCGAGTTCCAATATCCAGCCGGCCACATTGTCCAGGAAATATCGATCGTGGGTGACCGCAACCACTGTCCCGGGATACTCTCCCAGGTGCCGTTCCAACCAGGCCACACTTTCTGCATCCAGGTGATTGGTCGGCTCATCAAGGAGCAAAAGATCAGGCTTTTCCAGCAAAATGCGGCAAAGAGCCACCCGCCGCCGCTCACCACCAGAAAGCTGGTCAATCTTGGCGTCACCTGGTGGGAGGTTCATGGCGGTCATGGCAATCTCCACATGACGGTCAATCTCCCAGGCATCCGCAGCATCGATTTGATCCTGCAGTGCTGCCTGCCTGGCCATCAACTTTTCCATGGCGTCTGGATCGTCGGCAACCTCAGCGTACTTCTCCCCTAACTGCTCAAATTCAGCCACTATTTTTCGCGTCGACGCCACCGCCTCCTCGACGTTTCCCAATACATCCTTCTCGGGATTGAGTGACGGTTCCTGCTCCAACAAGCCAACGGTGAATCCCTCGGCGAGTCGGGCTTCACCATCAAACTCGGTATCGAGACCTGCCATGATCCGCAGCAGCGAACTCTTCCCCGAACCGTTGCGCCCCAGGACGCCAATTTTAGCACCTGGGTAAAAGGCAAGCCAAATCTCCTTGAGTACCTCGCGCTGGCCGATTTTTCTAGTCAGGTTCGAAATTTGATAGATGTATTTCTTGGACATTTTCTCACGTGAAAGGAAGTGAAATTATCGACCTTACAAATCTTGTCGCATTTTCTTCGTGCGTACAGTCACTTTCCAAGCGGGATCACTCCCATTCGATCGTGGCTGGTGGCTTGCTACTGATGTCGTAAACCACACGGTTGACTCCGGCTACCTCGTTAATAATACGAGTTGAAATCCGGGCCAGAAGATCGTACGGCAAGTGACTCCAATCGGCGGTCATAAAATCATCCGTATTGACCGACCGTACGGCAACCGTGTCTTGATAAGTCCGCGAATCGCCCATCACCCCTACACTCTGTACAGGCAGCAGCACGGCAAACGCCTGCGACGTATCCCGGTAAAGGCCAGCTTCCTTGATCTCACTCACAACGATCCAATCTGCTAGCCGAAGCGTATCGAGCCGTTCTTTCGTGACCTCCCCTAAACAACGAACTGCCAGGCCTGGCCCCGGAAATGGATGTCGCCACACCACTTCTTCAGGTAACCCCAACTGCTCTCCCAAGCGGCGCACTTCGTCTTTGAAGAGATCGCGCAACGGTTCAATGAGTTCGAAGCCGAGTTCTTCAGGCAAACCGCCCACATTGTGGTGGAGTTTGATGGTATCAGCCGGACCATCGGCCGCGGCGCCACTTTCAATCACGTCAGGATAGAGCGTACCTTGGGCAAGAAATGTCGCCCCGGCAATCTTCTCCGCTTCGGCAGCGAAGCAGGCGATGAATTCGTGGCCAATACGCCGCCGCTTCTCCTGAGGTTCGCTGATCCCTGCCAGGGCTGACAGAAAACGGTCTTCTGCGCGTACTACACGCAGATCGGTCTTAAAATGCCCGCTGAATTCCTCGATGACTCCTTCTGCCTCGCCTTTGCGCAACAGGCCGTTATCGACCAAAATGCAGGAAAGCTGTGGACCAATGGCCTTGGCCAGAACCGCTGCCACCACCGAGGAATCGACGCCACCGGACAATCCGCAAATCACCCGTTGGTCACCCACTTGCGCGCGCACATGTTCGATCATCTCGGTCGCAAAATCACCCAACTGCCAGGTACCGGTACAGCCGCAAATCGTGTGCAAAAAGTTCGCCAGAATGGTCCCCCCCTCGGGAGTGTGGGTCACTTCGGGATGGAATTGCAGGCCATAGATGGGCAGTTCGCGATGCTTGACTGCTGCAAACGGACACGTTTCGGTGGTCGCGAGGGCAAGAAAATCCTCAGAAACACTGGCCACTTGATCGCCGTGACTCATCCAGACCGGTGTTGGCGAGGAGACATTTGCAAAAAGATCACTCGCCTGCAAAACGGTGCAATGCGCCCGTCCATATTCGCGCGAGGGTGTATTTCTGACATCGCCACCTGATGCCTGACAGGCAAGCTGCATACCATAGCAAATGCCCAAGACGGGAATGCCGGTGCGAAAAATCTCCGGATCACACTGGGGTGCTTCCGCTTCGTAAACACTCGAGGGTCCTCCAGAAAGGATGATCCCCCGCGGGGCCAGTTCCCGAATGCGGGCTGCCGTGATGTCATGGCGAACGATTTCGCAAAAAACCTGCTGCTCGCGCACGCGACGGGTAATCAATTGCGCATACTGTGAGCCGAAATCAAGCACCAGTACCCGCTCGGAGGTAACTTGCGAAGAAGCCATCTGAACTACCGTCTGTTGAGTGTGATCACCCGCTACCGAACACAAACAGCGGATTATAGATTTCGCGCCCCGCGGGAACTAGTGGCCCCTGGGAAGAATGCGCTCCGGCGGAGGGCTCAAAGGGACCTGCTGCCACGGTCGCAACGGATCCACCGGCTGTCTAACAGCGATTGGCAGGCGACCCTCACCAGGAATCAAGAGGGTTGCGTGGCAGCCAAGGAGACCATTTTCCTGCTTTCGCTCACACCAATCTCCTGCCGCCAGTAGCGTCGCTTGCTCCCGATGCCGGGTCCACCAAACAGACGGTGTGGCAACCAAATCCCGCTGAACTTCAACAAATGGAGGCGCAGGTGGTGGAAAAAACCGAGTCGCGGAGGTCCCTCCTGACTAAGCACCCCTGCCCGTAAAGCTTGGTAGAAGCATAGTTTACATGGGGACTCGTTGATCAGCATGCAGTTCCCACCTATAGTGGGACCCCCACAGGTCGCAGCTCCCAGTTCCCTTGATCCAAAGGTTTTTCAACCGCGTGCAAATCCTGCTGACCAACGATGATGGTATTTTTGCCCCTGGCCTCAGCGCTCTCAAGCAGGCACTTGCATCGCTGGGGGACGTTTGCGTGGTGGCACCGGCAACCGAACAAAGTGGCGTTGGCCACTCGATCACCTACTTGAGCCCCCTGACGGCGAAAGAGATTTTTGATGGTACCGAGCGACGAGGCTGGGCCGTTGAGGGGAGTCCGGCTGACTGTGTCAAACTGGCACTTGGAGAATTCTGTCCACAAACCCCTGATTTAGTCGTCAGCGGCATCAACGGAGGACTGAACCTCGGGATCAACGTGCTTTACTCCGGGACCATTGCCGCAGCAACCGAAGGGGCACTCAACCATATCACCAGCGTAGCGGTCTCGCTGGAATACGACGATCACCCGAATTTCCAGCGGGCCGCAGAAATCGCCGTCAGCTTGATTGGCCAAATCCTGGCCCAACCCGATGCCAACAAACACCAACTCTATTCGATCAACATCCCCATCTCGGCAACCCGACAACCGGCCGAGGTTCGCGTGGTCCCGATGGCCGTTCAGGGATGGACCGCCGAGTTTGATAAGCGCAGCGACCCCAAAGGGCGTCAATACTTTTGGGCCTCGGGAACACCGCCCCGCGGTACCGAAATAACCGATGTCCAGCAATTGGCCAAAGGCCACATCACGCTCACCCCGCTAACGGTCGACCGCACCAATCACACGATGCTCGACGCCATGCAACACTGGAAACTCCTACCGTGAGAGGCCAAAACAGGATGAATGGAAAAATGATGATCCCCATGGCCCCAGCCGTAACCGGCAGCCTGGTTTTGTTGCTGGTGGTGGTGTTGGCTGGCTGTAGCAGCGAAAGTGAAAACCGTGGGTCACAAAGTATGGATGACCTGGCGGCCCTGTTGGACAACAACACCGGCTCCGCGACTGCCCCCAGTGATACGTCGCCCACGGCAACCACAGAGTTGGCAACATCCGCCGCTGCCCTAGAACCCCAGGTCGTCACCGCCAAGACCCCCAAGAAAGGGCGTACGCTCCACGACCAGGGAAGCTACCTGAGCGCCGTAGGAAGTGCCCGCTTTCGGGCAGAGCACCAGCTGATTTTTCACCAGGTCACGCACGCGCTCAACCTTTACTGGGGGGAACATGGCTATTATCCCAAGTCGCACGAAGAGTTCATCGTCAAGATCATAGAACCAAATTCGATCGTTTTGCCAGAACTGGAAGAAGGTCAGGAATACTGGTACGACGCGAGCGACCACCTGCTGAAATTTCGCCCGGCAAGCCCAGTCAGCGGACAACAGGCCCAATAGCCACTTTCTTATCCGCGTCTCTCCTCTGCGTCTCCACTCTGCGCCGCACCTCAGCCACGACTGCTATCCTTAACACGATTCCCCCCTTTGCGCCACGATTTTACAGGCTGGTAGGCAGCCACCTTCCACTGGCCCCCTTCCCGTTGGAACGTGATGGTCAGGTCGTCGAAGTAGGCTCCTTTCATCCCAGTGTGCCTGTCAATGACCTCGACAAAAGCACGAAACTTGGCCGTTGCCTTGGTAGGTCCGTCAAACTCGATCACAGGCGTGTCGGTCACACTGGCGCGCATAACCTCCAGGCGCAGCATGAGCGTTTCAGCATCACTGCGAACTTCACCTGCGGTGGGGCTGATGGTTGAAAGGGTCCGCGGCAGGTCGTTGGCCTCGACCGCTGCGAAGACTTCGTGCAACGTTTGCCGGACAGCCTCGCGCGGAGTCACGAGAACCTGCTCCAACAGGGTCAATCCCCCGGCCAACACCACCACCACCGCCATCGCCAGCAGCGACCACCTTTGTCGGGTTTGCAAGTAAATGATCAGCACGGCCGTAAAGAGTACGGCGGCCGAGAGCCAGATCACCAGCGGATCTTCAGCAAACCATGTCATCAAAGGTCTGATTTGTCAGCAACCGAATTCGCTCTGCGCTGCCGGACGAGCATGAACCCGGAAAACAGACTTAAACTGAGCGTTATGGCCGCCAGCGGCCAGAGCGGCACAAGTGTCGAGTTACTTTGGGAAAAGGCCTGTGGCGACCGACCATCGGAAGTCCCCTCCGCCTGAGTTGTCAAAATAGTCTCCTGCTGCAAGCGGTGGCGGGCCTGGTATTTCCGTTCGATGGTTGACTGCCGGCGACCATACTTCCCCCCCATAGCCAGCACCGCGACGGTTGCACACAGCGTAAACAAAAGCGTCCAGAACCATGGAGAATCGGTCAACACCCACCGGGAACTGCTGGGAAGATTGGACATGGCAGCCTCTCTATGCCTCTGTGGGGGCAAATTTCAGTCAGCGGCTAGCGCGAAGGCAGTTGGAATAATGGGCCACCGTATCGTGCCGCATTGCCAAGTTGCTCTTCAATCCGCAAAAGCTGGTTGTACTTGGCCATCCGATCACTGCGAGACGCACTTCCAGTTTTGATCTGACCGGTTGAGAGTGCCACAGCCAAATCGGCAATGGTGGCATCTTCGGTTTCGCCGCTGCGGTGGCTGGTCACGCTGGTGTAGTTGTTGCGGGCGGCCAGTTCAATCGCATCGATGGTTTCAGACAGGGTACCGATCTGATTCACCTTGATGAGAATGCTATTTGCAATTCCTTCGTCAATCCCGCGCTGCAGCCGCTCGACATTGGTCACAAACAGATCATCTCCCACCAACTGGCACCGGTCGCCGAGCTTGGTGGTGAGCATCTTCCACCCTTCCCAGTCGTCTTCGTCACAACCATCCTCGATCGAACAGATCGGATGCTTCGAGACCCAGTCCGACAGCAAATCAACCATTCCCGCCGAGTCGAGCTCTTTGCCATCGATCGTATAGACGCCCTTTTTCGCATCGTAGAACTCGGAGCTTGCAGCATCCATGGCAATCCAAACCTGCTCACCCGGCCGGTACCCGGCCTTCTCAATCGCTTCGAGGATCACATCAAAGGCCTGGGCATTGGCACTCAGATCGGGTGCAAATCCTCCTTCATCCCCGACGGCCGTGTTTAAACCCTTATCGCTGAGGACTTTTTTGAGATGGTGGAAGATCTCGCAGCCACACCGGAGTGCGTCGCTAAACGTATCGAATCCCAGCGGCATCACCATAAATTCCTGGATGTCGACCGAGTTATCGGCATGTTCGCCACCATTGAGGATGTTCATCATGGGAGCCGGCAACAACCGCGCATTGGATCCCCCTAAATAGCGATAGAGTGGCAACTCGCACGAAATTGCAGCCGCACGGGCCGTGGCCAGCGAAACACCAAGCATGGCGTTTGCCCCCAGGTTCTTCTTGTTGGGAGTGCCATCCAGCTCCAGCATCTGCTGATCGATACCAACCTGGTCCAGCGCGTTCATTCCGACCAGCTCCTCGGCAATCTTTTCATCAATGTTCGCAACCGCCTGAGTCACTCCCTTGCCCAGGTAGACAGACGGGTCACCGTCTCGAAGTTCCCACGCCTCGTGCTGACCGGTACTGGCTCCGCTAGGTACGGCCGCCGTACCGATTGAGCCATCGTCCAGCACAACATCTACCTCGACGGTAGGGTTTCCGCGACTGTCAAGAATTTGTCGTCCGAGAATATCGATGATCGTACTCATAGCCGTTTGCCCAGTGGAGTCTTGAGGTTTGGTAGGAAGGATTGGGTGCCATTGTAGAGCTGATCATGTCGTTGTCGAGCGGTTCACTCAGAGACCACCGGGCCACCCCCCTAGGTCCGCCCCATCCCTCGGCGAGTTGGTCGCCCACCGTTGACCTGGCCAGCTGGATCCGCCAAGAGGACGTCGATGCCACTCCCAGCGGCCCAACCATCCTTCCCCTGCGACCGGTTGTGGATGGTGAAAGGTGAGCCTGGGCGGCTGCGTGAACTTCGGCCCGACGCGCCTACTGCCAGGCTGGGGGAGGTTTCAGACCTGCGATGCCTGGCGAACCCGCTCCAGCCACCGTTGGCCAGGGACTCCGTAAGGCCGAAACTTTTCAGTCGTGCCAAGTTCATCAGAATAAAACAGCCCACGGTGTGCGACCAGCTTTGTTGCCTCAGGCGAGTCGATCAAGTTGCTGGAGTCAGCCGCACTCATCTGGAAGACCACTCGCATTTCAAATTCGCGCAACGTCATGCGATCGAACAACCGCGACACATTGTTGTAGGAGTCGCACCAGATCAGGGTATGGATACCAAAGGCTGGACCGTTGCGGAGGATCTCAGCCAGTTGTTTGTCGGCGTTTGGTGACTTGTCGCGGTCGGTCGAAAAGCTGAAATCGTCCTCCTTGCGCCTGAGTTCCCGAAAACGGCCTGCGTTATGGATGACCAAAAACAGTGGTGGCTGCTCCTCGCTCAAACTTTCCCGACGCTCTAATTCGTCCCTGACTGCATTGAGCGCACCTACTCCATCGCGCAAACCCACGAGCTCTGCGGGAACCGGAAGTGCCTGAACCACTTTTTGCCATGTTCTGACTTCTGATGATTCGGGGCGGGTCCCATCGAAAATCACAAACCGGCTATGCAGCGGAATCCCGGCTTGACCTTCTTGATCGTCTCCTGCTTGCTGCCGGTTACCGTCAGGGTCCGCAGTCTCCACCCTGCCTTGCACCGCCAGGCTCACCACTGCCGACGTCAACACTCCCAGCGCTGCCTCCTCACGATGTCCAACGACCAGCAAATTACTTCCTGCGTGTCGCGCGAATGTTGCGGACGTGGGATCCTTGATTGCAACCGCAGCCCCCAACCAAGCCTTTTGCACGAGCGGTGGGGGGCCACCTGGGGGAACATCGAGCAAGTCACAAAGGGATTCATTGTCGGCAGGATCAGCCGGGGTATTGCCCTCGAAGACAATGGCTGGACTTACCGGCGGACCGGTTTGCTCATGCAATTCAGTCACTTCCGCCAGACGATCCAGCCGCTGCTGTTCACCAAGCCACACCACCTGGAAGGGATGGTTTCCCGTGACGAGGCCATTTTGATCGTTGTAGATTGCCTCGCCAGGACGACTCAGGTATCGAGCTGCCACATTTTTTTCGTCGTTGAGGATCAGATGGGCATCGGTCTCGCTGCACTGCAGGGCAATCCGCACGGCCATTTGCCCCATCGTACTTCGGGCTAAGGAATAGGCACCACTGAGCGTCTGAGACCCCAGCAGCACATGCATCCCAAAGGCCCGCCCCTGCCGAACCAGGCGATCTAACAACAGAGCCGCTTCCTGGGAAATTTTATCGTCCTCAACGAACAACTCTTGAAATTCATCGACAATTAACAACACACGTGGCATTGCCTGATCAGGATGCGCGGCGCGGAAACCCGACAGATCTTGCACACCAGACGAACGATATAAATCACCACGGCGGCGCAGCTCCAGGTCAAGCCGCTCAAGCACGCTCAACCCAAATTCCCTTTCACTTTCAATCGCAATCACCCTGGCATGCGGCAATTGGCCTGTCGCATAAGCTTTGAATTCCACTCCCTTTTTAAAGTCGATCAGGTAAAATTCCACTTCGTTGGGCGAGTAGTGCAATGCCGCGTTCGTGATCAACGCATGTAAAAAAGTCGACTTTCCCGAACCGGTCTTACCGCAAATCAAGACGTGCTGAGAAGTGCCTTTCCCCAGGCGAACCGATTGCAATTGTGTTGCACCAGCACGGCCAACTGGTATTACAAATTCGGAACTGCAATCGTGGTGCCACCGCTGATTCCCTGCGGGGGCAACCACATCAAAAGGAACTTCGACTCGAATCGCCTGCTTGGCAGCCTGGCCTGCAGCCCGCA
Organism: Lacipirellulaceae bacterium; assembly: GCA_965243695.1. GTDB lineage: Bacteria > Planctomycetota > Planctomycetia > Pirellulales > Lacipirellulaceae > JAKVCB01. The sequence continues at coordinate 122,336 of CBDEWC010000015.1, forward strand.
CAACTTCCACAAACTTCTCCCTGGGTGGCAACGGATCAACCGTTAACTGCAATTTCTCCAGTGCCGGATAGAGCCACTGAAACCGCTGTGGTTCATCCTGCCACTGGAGATGTACGGCATTGGCCAGCAGGTCCTTCAGGGGAATATCGTTGGGTAGTTTTTGATCGCGATCGATTCCCACCAAGGTGTAAACGCCGCATTTTGGGCCGCTGGTGGCAATGCTGACAAGACGGCGGACAGACTCCGCCGAAAAATTGACGGGGAAATTCGCGGCGACCAGAACCTGGAACGGTTCAGCAACTTCATCCGCCTGCAGATTATAGTCATGAATTGTGGCAAACTCGTTACGCAAGTATTTTTGCAGAACCGTTTCCATGTGTGAGGTAAGCCGGACTAGTTGATCACTAATCTGCTTGCTCTCCGTCCAGATTCGACTCGCAATCAGCCTTTCGTCAAAATCGGCCAGGTGCATGAACGACGAAAAATTCTCACCCAGGCCAACCGGATCGAGAATGGTGAAGCGAATCTTGCCTGCTGGCATACCGGTCAACATCCGTAGCATTACGAGTTGCAGGAGATCGATTGCATGCCGCCGACCTGGCCCCTCGGCTTCGATCACCATGACAGGATGCTGCTCCAGCGCCATTAATGCCGGTAGGTGAAAGACGGGGTCGGTTGGCATGAGCCTGGGGTCAGCTGGCTGACCGTTCTTGATATGCACGAGCGGAAGCTCAATTTCACCAAACCGAATGGCTTCGGGTGGCATTTCGGGCATGGCCCAAGAATCCCACCTGGTGGTCGCCCAGGTGGGAAAGAAACGTTGGCAGGTCGACTCCATTTCCCGCCACGCTCCACCAATGCGGTCAAGCCCGGCAAACCAGCGTTCCTCCAACGCTTGCCACGCCGTGCGATTCTCGCACTCCAGACCTTCACGTTGCCGATCGAATTGCGATTGGTTTGCAAGGTGCGCCACGTCGCGTTTTTCTGAAATCGCGGCCAGGGTTTCCTGGTACTTTTGTTCGGTCAAGGCAACGCGATCTTGCAAGGCATCGCGAAGCTCAGCCAGGCGGGCAGGATAAAGTTCATTGGCCTCGCCAAGTTCTGTTGTTTTCCAGTGATCCTTGACGGCGGTTTTGGTTGCAAACCGCTGGTGCGCATCGGCAAGTTCCGCATCTCTTAACTTGACCACCGCCTCGGACTCACGTTCTCCACGTGACCGGGCCGCCACTTCGGCAACTTGAATCGCCTGCTGGGCCTCGCTCAGAGATCGCTGAATAAGGGCAAACTGGGTGATTGCCATCTGCCTGACACGTGGGTAGAGCATCGCCAGGAACAAAATTCCGCCGATTCCACCCACAATCGCAATGCTACCGCTCCAAGCAACCATCGATATGGTACTTAGATCCATACGGTACCCGATCCGCCAACCTGCCAGTGCCCCAACGGCGGCGAAGAGTCCAAGGAGCGCGGCAGGATGCCAACTCTCGAACAAACGAGGAGCTTTCTGTCGCAGAAGGGCTAAGGTTGCTTCACGCAAGACGGCAACCCGGTCGACTACTTGCTGAACGGCTAATTCCACATCATCGCCTGCCGGCGCAGAAGCGGACTCTGGAGACGGGACTCCGTTAACAGCCATGGGATCAAGCTCCGGCGGCCGCATCCGACGCATCCGCATGATCATGGCTGCGTCCCGAGCCAGTATTTTCAGTTCCGATACGTTCTGCCTCAAACGTCTGGCCGCCAGTTGGAATCGCTCTTGGGGCCCATCCTTGGATGCCTCAAAGAGGGTCAAGGCTTGCCAGGCCGATTCTTGTTGTTCCTGTCGGGCGGCTTGGGTTTTTTGGGAGTGCTCTAATTCGACTTCCGAGCGAAGTCCCTTGTATTCATCTTGGGTGACCTGGAGTTCTTGTTGGTACTCCTGGTCAGCCGTGGCTCGTTGTTGCTCCTGCTCGGTTGCGGCCTCAACCCGTGCAGCCTCCCACTGTGCATCGATCTGCTCCCGCTTGGCGGAAAACTTCTGCTGGACTTCCTCCAAACCCTGGTCGCAAGCGGCCCGCAGACGCATTTCCTCCGCAGCACGATCGTCTGCCAATCGCTGCAAATCCCGCATCAACTCTAACTGTCGAACGGTGGAAAGAGGTTCGTGAGACATCGGCCTGGCCTATATTGGGATCTACTGTTCAAGATCGCGCTGCACCTCATTCAGCAACAGCTGCATCCGAGAAATGGCATCTAGAGAAAGCTTGATTTCGGGGACTAGCGGTTCTAAATGTTGCTCCCGAAACCTTGCACTCACCACATCATTCCATTGATCCGCAGCTTCCTCCCACGTCTCCTGGAGGAGATCCAGGCCGTTGCGGATCTGAGCAGCGCCGGTGTGAAGGTCGGGATTTCGCATCGAAAATATAATGAGGAGTTAGGATGGAAAATATAATGGGGGGTATAGGATGAAATCTAGCAGGAGTGGAGCTAAGTGCTTGGTGGCTTCTCTTCGGGTGGCTCGAATAACTCCTCGATCAAACCCGCACTGTCACCTAAACCCGCGGTGCCGCCAGGACCCGCTGCCCCCGAACCGATGGCCTGGTACTCTTCCAATCGACGAATCAGTTTGGCAAGCAAACTCACCGCCTGAGGGACATCGACCTCGACCATCTGGCGGAGGTGACTGATCCGCCCTTCAAAAGTGAACTGTTCCTTGCGCACCTCACGAACCCAATGCTTGAGTCGTTCTGTTTTCTCCTGGCAATAGGCCAAACGGGCCTGCGCACGCTTCACCTGGTCCCGTTCCTCGTGACATGAAGGGCGCTCGTCAGCAACAGGAAACATCAAACAGCGGTGGAGTGCTGCCTGCGACTGGGCAAGTTCTTCCTGAGCTTGATGTATTTGCGCTCTCCAGTGACGGGGCCGATCGTGCTCGATCCAGTCCATCACGCGTTGAATCTCATTCTCCAAAACCATGGTTGCCTGCTCGACCCCATCGCCAAACCTCAGCAGCGCAAGCCGCACCCTTTCAATCGCTGCGACAGACTGGACGTTGGCAGGTGCGGACATAAAAAAACTCGGGAACTGGTCTCTCTTGAATAACTGGTCTCTCTTGAATAACTGGTCTCTCTTGAATACCTGGCCCCTCTTGAATCCCTGAGACTGCCAGCCGCCTGAGTGCCCACAACACCAGCTGCTGCCACGTGGTCTCTCTCGCCCCACACCACGCAGTCGTCACGAGGCCCTACCTTTGTTGCAAGTACTCTTCGATCCGGTCTGCTTTGCGGAGTAAAAAGGGGGCGTGTTCGTTCGTCGACTCGATATAACGTGCAATCCCCTTCATGTGCTGTTCAAAATCCTCGGAAAACTTTTTGTGCTCCTGGTCGCGCCAAGTAACGCTCAGAGAATTGAGCTGTGCTACCAGGGATGACATCTGCTGTTCCAACTCCTCGTTGAATTTTTTCAGATTTTGCGCAAATCGCCGTAATTCAACAGGGTCAACAATGGCCTGCGACATGGGTTGTCCTCCAGTACCGAACGCAATCGGTCACTTGAGACTGAGGGTTTCGCTGAAATAAGGGGAATCTGCTTGTCTACGTCCGGCAAGTGCTTGTACACGTCCGGCAAGGCAACTATCAACAATTATAAAACGCTCTGGGCACAACGGAAAGAATTTGTCCCCAGAGATGACCATGCGATCAAAAACAGAGAAGGCCTGCGCAAGGGCTAGCCGCCTGCTAGCCCGGCAGGGAAAGGCCTCTTCTCGGGTAAACCGCGTTAATCGGCAAAACCGGAATTAGACCAATTTGCTGTAAAAATCCGTCCTATGCCTGGGAGACACTTCGCTCTAGAATGTGTGGGCAGTCGTCGCCGGCTGCCCACACATTCGACACACACCCTGGAAATTTGGTTGGAGGATCTTAGCTTTGTTGACTGAGCAAGAGGTATCGCGTAGTTGGAGTAATATTTTTCGGTCCAAAGATTTCAGCGACAAAACGTTTGAACATGCCGAAACTTTGCTTGACGAACTTCGTCTTGAGAGCCCTTTACGGCATCGGCTAACGCAAGAACTCGGAGAACTGCGAACCATCCACGCAAAGGTCGCCACCACAAAGAGTTGAGTTCCACCGGACCAGTTGAACTCTGTGGGACAAGTCAGGGTGACTCGCGCAACCTCGGGCGCGCAACCTCGGACCCTGTACGATGACACGTTTCCTGCAGGACCTTCTTGCTTTGGCCAGATCCCGTCCAGCGGAAAGCGGACTCGTTTGCACCTGGAATCGCTCTCGATAGGGCTTAGTGGCCCGTCGCTTGGTGACCCCTCTGTTAGTAATTGACCTCAAAACCAAAGTTGGCTCCGTTGACAAATACGGTTTCGCGATTCCCTTCCCTGAACCCCATCATGGGCAGGTAGTACTTCACCCCTGAGTGGGCACGCCGGATATTGGCGACGAAAAATCCGGTATAGCCAACACGAAAAGCTACGGCCTTGGAAATCTGGTAGCTGGCATCCAGCCGCAACTCGGCCAACGGGGATAAGTCACCCCGACTCTGCCCGTGTTCAAAGGTGGTTGGATTGAGGTAAAGGGGTTGGTTGTAGTGCCCGCGGACCAGGTTCAAGCCAATGCCGCCGTTTTGTTTCCAGTTGCTGATGTTGTAGCCCAGCATTCCCCGACCCTGGACGCTAGTACTCCAGCGGCCCCGTTGGTTTTGCCATCGCAAACTAACCTGGGGACCAACTAGATTATTGACAATACTCGTGTACCAGTGACTGTAACCAAGAACACCACCAGAACCATCGACGTTAAACTCATCGCTAAACCGTAAGTAGCGGGCACCGTAGGCTAGAAAAAGCTGGTTGTTCTGCTTTTTGGCCATGTAGCGGCGATTGCTCAGAATATGGGTCCGCATCAATTCGATGCCATCCATATTAACATAGCTGCGTACGGTCAGCAGGCCAAAGTTCGTCGGAAGTTCCACCAAGTCGTCGTAGTCGGGAACAAGGTTGGAAGCAATCTCTCCCTGCTCCGGTTCTTCGACAGGGTAGTCAACATGCGGAGGACCAAAATCAGGTTTGAGACCGGTCTCGGGCGGCCCCAGCCCAACTCCATCTTCAGCAAACCCATCGGGACCAAACTGGCCATCCCGGTCAACATCGTCGGCAATGCCGTCGCCGTCAATAATTCCATCCCCATCCGAATCGGTCAGGCGGTAATTCGTTTCCTGGTCTGAATCTCCTGCCTCACCGCCTGTCTCCTGCGACAAAATATCGACCCACCCGTGCATCAGGCCAGCCTCGTATTCAAAATGCACATAAATGTCGCCAAACAGGGTCCGAACATCCGGCTTCACAATATCAAAACCGTCGGGGTGGTAAAAACGAAACCACGGCTGATTACCGGTTTTCCATTGTAATTCCCGCGAGTCCTCCTCTGCCTCTTGTTCGCCAGCCTCCTCGGTCTCCTCAGGCTGAATGTTGTACAGGTCGTTAAAATCAGCAGCTCCGTAGTCGCGGGAGCGGTCAAACTTGGGGCCATCGAGAATACCAACCAACCAGCCACGATTTTTTGTTACGTAACCAAATTCATACCGGTCTCCACCACCAAACGTTGCCTTCGGTAGGGCATCACGTAGGGTCGAATGCTGAATAGGGGGATGAATATACTGGCTATCATCGCCACCGGTTGTTCCCGAATTCGGAATTCTCGGATCGCCTTCGGAATTTACCGGCCAACCATAAGCCGGATCTGATGTTGCAAGCGTTGTAGCACCCGAGATGGGGTTTCTTTTTATAATCGCCACCAATATTGCCAAAACCAACAGGAAACACTGGGGGACCCGGCTCAGCACTACCAACCACCGTACGGCCTGCTGTGGCCGCCCACAACAGCTTGTCATAATTGAAAAAATAGCCGTCGGTCGGCGGTTGGGGCGTGTTGCCGAACCCCAAGTTCGACCGGTGCAAATGGTTGAAAATTGTGGTAATAGTCAATCGGCCCCAAAGGCTGAAAAAACTGCGCTTGGACGGGGGCAGCCAGAATTACCAAGGTAAATCCGAAAACAGCCAATTTAATCTTGTTGTAAAGGCTCATCTTTCTCAACTACCACTGGAGGCGCATTGGACGCGGACCGGCTCTGACCGACAGACAGAGACCGACAAAATCTTCCTTGCCGGTAGTATCGGTCCGGGCAGTAATATCAGTTGAGCAACATTGGCAAGATGCAGTGAGATTTCCGGCAATTGGCGAGATCCGGCGGCCGGGTCCCACAAAATGCCCCGTCCATGACCTCACCGGCCAGGCCCATGACCTCACCGGCCAGGCCAAGTACCGCCCCACGGAAGCAAGTACCGCCCCACGGAAATTGACAGCACAGCAAGCCTGTCCCCACCCAAGATGCTTGCCCAAGATGCTTGGTCGCCCCAGAGTACAGGTCGCCCCAGAGTCAGGTCGCCCCAGAGTTAGGTTGCCTCAGCGAGCTTTTGGCCGGCAAGGGCCTCCCTAGGACCTTGCCCGAAGGGCCTGTTGTCCTGGAGCGTGATTGGTTCGCCTGATTGGTTCGCCTGATTTGTTCGACAGGGGCGAAACGCGTATACTTGGGGCACAGTGGGCCACCGCTTGCTGCCATCCCTCTGGGCCCCGCACTCAGAAAATCTCCGGTTGAGAAAATTAAAGTGCCTGTCATGAAATTTTTCCTTGGCCCCCTTCCCGGTTGTTGGTCCACTGCCCGAGTCGGCTGCTCCCTCAAGCAACTCTTCAGCGCAATTTGCCTGCTGGCCACACTCCTGGTGGCTTGCCAGCATTGCCCGCCGGTCGCTGCCCAGGCTCAAGCGGCAGACTTGCCCGAAAAGAACGTCGAGGCTGACGCCACGCCGGTGCTCGGTACCAAGTGGGTCCGCCTGGAGCGGGATAAAAATGACGATTTAGTGGGACTCCAAACCGCGATTATCCGCTACAGGCCGGCCGCCAAAACGGGCGATCCCAAGGAAGTGGCCGATAGCACCAACCCGCCGTTCGTTGACCTGGTGGGTGCCATCCACGTGGGTGACAAAAAGTATTACGACAAGCTCAACGCTCATTTCAAGCAATACGATGCACTGCTCTACGAGTTGGTCGCCCCGGACGGATCGGTCGTGACTCGGGGGCGCGGCACATCAAATCGTCACCCGGTCGGCATGTTACAAAACGGAATGAAACAAATGCTGGAGTTGGAACACCAACTCGAGCAAATTGACTACACCAAGTCCAATTTCGTCCACGCCGACATGTCACCCGATCAATTCGCCGAATCGATGCAGAATCGTGGTGAAAGCTTCCTGCAATTGTACTTTCGGCTCATCGGCCAATCGATCGGGCACCAAAGCCGCCAGGCGAAAAAGGGCCAATCGATGGATGTCCAGTTATTCGCGGCCCTCTTCTCCTCAGACCGGGCTCGGCAGCTTAAAAAACTGATGGCAACACAGCTTGCCGAGATGGAATCGATCTTTTTGGGCTTGGGCGGAGAAGAAGGGACTACCTTGATTTCCGAACGCAATAAAGTCGCCCTGCAGGTTCTGAAAAAGCAGCTGGCAGCGGGAAAATCGCAACTCGGAATCTTCTACGGGGCCGGGCATCTGGTCGATATGGACCAGCGGCTGCGACAAGACTTCGGCCTTGAGCCGGTGAGCGTGAAATGGGTCACGGCCTGGGATTTGACCAAATAGGTCTCGGGATCCTGGGAACTTGCAATTCCCGTCTATCGCTGCCTGCTTAGAAACTGCCTGATTAGAAACTGCCTGATTAGAAACTGCCTGATTAGAAACTGCCTGCTTAGAAACTGCCTGCTTAGAAACTGCCTGATTAGAAACTGCCTGATTAGAAACTGCCTGATTAGAAACTGCCTGATTAGAAACTGCCTGATTAGAAACTGCCTGATTAGAAACCGCCTGATTAGAAACCGCCTGTTTAGAAAGTACGCTCTCTTTGAAAACTACCGTGGCGCTCGATCCGGTAGCCTGCCTACCGGAAATCAACGGCTGACTGCTTGGATTACCGATTTTACCCCAGAATAACCGTGAACTCTTCGAGCTGGAGTGGATCATGGTCTCCTGTCGGCCAACTTGAATCGGTCTTCCCGCCAGGATTTTTTTGGGGGGGACAAACCGTCAGCCACACTGACGGTCGTGCAGCAAGGGAAAACGTCAATCGTTTCTCGATAACCGTGACCAGGTTGTTCGGCTATAATCAGTGGACCAGCGGGTCGGGTTGACGGAAGATGCTGTCAGGCCGAACCACGCGAATCGCGATTGATTGCTCAACCGGCCAACCTGTCTTCGATGTACAAGTCGCATCCCATACCACGTAAGTTCTCTGTACGGATTCTAGTCTGGATTCGTCTTCGCATGGCCTGCCTGGGTACCTTGGTTTGGATGCGCACCTCGTTTTGGATGTGCGCCTCGTTTTGGATGTGCATCTCGATGGGTCCCCCGGTTTTTGCGGCCCCCGACCAGAACGACCCTGTTGAATTCTTCGAGCGGAAAATTCGGCCTGCACTCAACCGTTATTGCTACGAATGCCATTCCGCGGCAGCCACCGAAATCAAAGGAGGTCTGCGGCTCGACAGCCGAGAGGCCTTGCTGAGGGGAGGTGCAACCGGACCGGCTGTGGTACCGGGCGACGTGGAAGGAAGCCTGTTGATCTCAGCGATTCGACGCCAGTCCCTGAAAATGCCGCCCGATGAAAAGCTGCCTCCGACGGTCATTGGCGACTTCGAGCAGTGGGTGGCTGAGGGAGCGCCCGACCCGCGGGACCATCCGCCCACCGTGGAAGAGGCAACTGAGCTCGCCTGGCAGGGAATTCTTGAAGCGCGACGCGATTGGTGGAGTTTCAAGCCACTTTGCAAACCACAATTGCCTGCCGCCGAGAGGGAATCTTCTGCAGACGCAATCGATTATTTTGTCGAAGGCCGACTTACAGCAGCTGGGCTGGAACTCCATGGCCCAGCAGGCCCGCACACGTTGTTACGACGGCTCAGCCTCGTGCTTACGGGCTTGCCACCCACTCCCGAGGAAGTGCATGAATTTGAACGGCAATCGGCGTACCATCCCGCCACCTCCCAAGATGCGGTCTACGAGGCCCTGGTTGATCGTCTTTTGGATTCACCCCATTTTGGTGAACGGTGGGCCCGACACTGGATGGATGTGGTCCGCTTTGCTGAAACACACGGTTACGAGTGGAACCATGAAATCCGTGATGCGTGGAGGTATCGAGACTACTTGATCCGTGCCTTCAATGCTGA
>CBDEWC010000016.1:0-7744 GCA_965243695.1 Lacipirellulaceae bacterium
GGAGTTTGCCTCCAACCGGCCCGACACGCCAACCGAAAAAATGAAACCGGCCTCTTCGATCAAGACGATTCTGCGCACCTATATCGTTCAGCATGTGAACATGAATTCGGTAGGTGTGGCACCGGCCGATTTTGTGATCCAACCCGATGTGACGGGCTTTGACGTCACCGAGTTTACGCGCGCCGACGAAATGGCAACGATTGGGGAAGAAACCACCATCGAATGCCTGCCCAAACTCAAGGAAATGCTGGCAAGGTTCGACGACAAACTCTTTCCCCCCAGCCAATGATGGGACGAAGACCTCAACCGCATGGTGAACGAGGTCCCTGCTTCAAACAAATGGCAGGCCCTCTTTTGTGGAGTCTCGCCGCAGACCAGCTTGTGTTAACAACGCTGCGGATGTGGCTCTAACCACGGTGCCACGGCAGGAAAGCTGTTTTGCCAGGCAACACATCGCCATCGGCCTTGTTGGGACACCCATTTTCGGCCATGAGTTGGTCGACAAGTCGCGGGTGAGCTGCAAAATCCGTCCCCTTCGATCGTTGGGCCGTACGGGTACCGCCGACGAGGCAGTGCACCGAGTCGTGCAGTCCCGGGCCGTGCTCAAGGTTGAGCCGGTCGGTATCCAAGGTAACCGGCCCAGTATCCAAACCAACAGGCCCAGTATCCAAACCAACAAAACCCGTACCTGAGGTAACCGGCCCAGTATCCAAACCAACCGGCCCAGTATCCAAACCAACAGGCCCAGTATCCAAACCAACAGGCCCAGTATCCAAACCAACAGGCCCAGTATCCAAACCAACGGGACCCGTATCCAAGTTCACAAAACCCGTACCAGAGGTAACCGGCCCCGTATCCAGGCCAACTGGCGTGGAACTCCATTGAGGCTTGAGGCGACCCTCGAAAAATTCAGGCACTGGCATGGGGTGCGGCGTGGGGTTCGAGCCGACAAGGCAGTGCACCGAGTCGTGCATTCCAGGGCCATGCTCCAGCTGGGTTCTTCCAAGGGCACTTCCCTTGGAATGATTTGTGGTACGTTCCCCTTCGTAGCGGTCATTCACTCGACCCAGTGAATGAGTCGAATGTGTCTTTTCCTTGAAAGCCATGCTCACCGTTCCATACTCGTCTACGTGACAGGTATCGGTCTGGTACTGGTCGCCCGCGACGGTGGTGTCGTTTTTGCGCATCGTTGTGCCATTGTAACTGAACCTCTGCATGAGGCTCATTTGATTGGCGATGCCATCGAGTTGAAGACGGAAACTTGGCGCCTCGCACCGGTCGCTGGCTGTGGCCACGGGGGCTGAGTCCGGAGTTGCCGGCGCGTCGACAACTGCACCGCCCACCAGGTCGGCCGCAAATAGCTGCCTGGTTTCGAGAGATTCAAACTTGCCACGAACCTTGTTGGTTTTTGAAAAACTCATTTTTGGATCCTCTCCCGGTCAGATGGGGTGCCAACAGCACCGATATGGGTGTCCTCGTCAGTAGGGGGCAACTCAGCAGGCCCCCCAACGACCCGACGGCCAGGCAGGCCCGTTTTTCGAAAAAAGGCAAAAAGCCTTTTTCTAGCCCTCAAAATGCAACTTCCGGGGGCAAAAAACGCTCCGGCCAGCCAGGAGAGAGCGTGAATCGAGAACTCACCCCACAGGAAAGTCAGCCCGTTGGCAAGAAAGACTCAGCCCGCCGGCAAGAAAATCAGCCCGTTGGCAAGACCTGGCGACACCCTCTCATCTGGCGGGCAGCCTTGGGGGATCCCAACGCTCGTGGTTAGTATGCTCTGTAGCCGGGCGCCTTGGGTTCGCAGAAACCGGCATGCTTGATAGACCGTACATGCAGCGCAGAAACCCAGGCCAAGCAGGCCAACAGCACCAGCAGCAGGCCGCTTGGTTCTGGGACCCGGTTTGCCTCCGACCCACTGGCAACGGATTGGCCAAACTGGCCCTTCCAAAGCAGGTAGTCGGCCTCGACCACCGTCGCCGCCCCCGAACCGTTACCACCCAGAACCGCAGCGTCCAATCCCAAATTGTCCTGCCACAGGTTGTAGTCAGCCGCATCAACCATCCCGTCGGTGTTGAAATCGCCCGCTAGACCCAAAACGGGCTCTCGAGCGGTCAGCAGCGAGTTGGCAGCAACATCTTCGAGGACCTGCACAATTCCGCTGGCAGGCCACTCGATCGTAACCCGGTCAACTGTCCCTTCAAATTCGCCCAGGCCAAAATGGGCGATGCGCTCGTTCTGCCCCAAAAAGTTGCTCCCTGCGGTGACTTCGTGGTACAGAAAGTCACCTGGTGCCGCCGCGTCAGGCACCACCGTGATTTGCGCGCCAATCCCGTCGGCGTTGCTTTGAGTGCCGACAGTTTTTATGCGGAGCCAGTCGTTGCTGTTCCCCCCATCATTGCGATAGAGAACCGGTTGGCCCGCATTGTTCACAATAAACAGGTCAAGGTCTCCGTCGTTGTCGTAGTCGAACGTCAGCAGTCCTTTACCCGAACTGACATCGGTCACGCCGATGTCGGTTGCCACATCCTCAAACACGCCATCGCGGTTCTCCCAGAACCGGGTCTGATCCTCTTCAAAGATCGCTTCGATGGTCACTCCCTCGTAATCAACACCGTTGGTGTGCGTCAGGTCGAGGTCACCGTCATTGTCATAATCGAGGAAGGTGGCTCCCCACCCCCAGCCGCCCTCGCGGACACCCGCGCTGTCAGTCACGTCATCGAACGTGCGATCGCCGTTGTTTTGGTAAAACCGATTGCCCGTGTCACCCCAACCGCAGTATTGCAGTCCGCCGCAGGCACCACCTTCCTCGTACACCGACGAGATAAACCAGTCCAGGTCACCGTCGCCATCGTAGTCTCCGATTGCCGAGCCCATGCCGTTTTCGTCCGTGCCGACACCGGCAGAAGCGGTACCATTGGTAAAAGTCCCATCGCCGTTGTTCCAAAACAGCCGACTGCCCTCAAAATCGCCGGCGACGACCAGATCGACATGACCATCGCGATCCATGTCGATAAAGGTTGGCGCAAACGCATACGAAACACCGCGAGGATGCCCGTGACTCACATCAACCCCCGCAGCCTGGGTCACATCTATAAAGTTCCCCGGTGCTGCCGCGCCACGATTGCGCAGCAGACGCGAATTACCGAAACCAGGGTCCGTATTCCATTCGGTGGTAAACAGGTCAAGATAGCCGTCGTGATCGTAATCGCCGAAGGTTGAACTGAATCCCTGCGGGAACGGCTGCACCGTGAGATCCGCGCCGCGGGCCACTCCTTCTTCGGTGAAACTACTGTTGCCATTGTTGATATACAGATGATAACGAAGCGATGAGTCGTGCAGAGTCGTCACATACAGGTCCAAGTCGCCATCGTTGTCCACATCTCCCCAAGTCGCACCGTTGGTACTCATGGAATGGTTGAATCCGGCCGAGGCACTGACATCCTGAAACGTGCCGTCACCCAGGTTCCGGTAGAGGATGTCGGTATTATCCAGCCGGGTTACAAACAGGTCGGCCCACCCGTCGCCATCGAAGTCGCCGGCCGCCGCGCCGCCGGACATATAGAGAATCAGGTCACTATCGGTCACGGGCAATTGCCACTGCGTGTAACTGACACCGGCCGCCACGGTCACGTCGGTGAAGCTCACGGCACAGCACCGCTGCGCGAGGCCGCATAACAGGGCCGCCGTAAAGACGGTGCAAAATATTGCTGGACGCCGCTGGTTCAAACGACCCTCTCTGACCTTAAGGTACGGATTCCTGATGGTCCGTAAGATGAACGCTGCCTGTCAACTGGACATAGCAAGTCCCCTGCCGCAGCCTGGCAGCCTCTTTGATTTTACACACTGGCCGTTACTTTCACAAAATTCTTCCGTGTTCAACTGCACGCTGCGATACACAATGGCCTCGCTGGCCAAATCTCCCCATAAGCAGTTCGTCCCCAGGAGAACTACGAAGAAACTTTTCACTTGGGTACTTCAACGGCACTTCGTGCCTCAAGCGTCTGCTGCCGAACCGAATACCACCGACCCATGCAACACCGTTTCAACCCTGCTCCGGCCAAAACAGGGAGCTGGAAGTTTTTGACACTGCTACCGATGTCGTGTACACTCACCTGCGTCTCTTGTGTATACTCGCTGTCGACCGGTTCAATTCAATACCGTCGATAAAGCAAGCCATACTTTGAAAGTGTCGTATTTTGGCGGAACGATGTCTTACTTGGCTGGGCACCTGCGGGCACCCGCAGCCGCCAGCTTTCGTTGTTGGAAACAGCGTGACCAACCAACAACCGCTTGGTGTCCCCTGGGGATCAAATTTCATGTTCACTCTTTGTCGACAACTTGGTGACGGGAACAGGGCCGGGCCACGAGCCATGGGGTGCACCAAGCCTTCTCGTGACTCTAAGCGTGGTTTCACACTCGTTGAGCTACTGGTTGTGATCGCGATCATTGGCATCCTGATCGCGCTGTTGCTGCCTGCGGTGCAGGCCGCCCGAGAGTCGGCCAGACGAACCAAGTGCATCAATAAAATACGTCAACTTGAATTGGCGGTGATGAACTTCGCCTCGACTCGCGGCGACAAACTGCCCGACTCTCTCAAGAATTACCCACCGGGTCCTTCCGGTGAGCCAAAACGGCCCTATCCGCTGCACGTGGCAATTATGCCGTACGTCGAGAACGAGCAAATCCAGAATTACCAGGCGCAAGCCGTCACGTTGGATTGGATCAATTTCGACCTGTTCATCTGTCCTAGCGATCCATCACAAGACCTCATACCGGCAGATACTTTTTCGATCACAACCTACCTCTCAAACGGCGTGTTATTTGACAAAAATTCAAAACTCTCCAGGGTCACCGATGGTACGTCCAAGACGATTGCGTTCACAGAGAGCTACGCGCGAACCCAGATAACACAGGGCACAAACTCAAAAGTTTTTGCCTCGAAGTATTCTGTCAACAGCGGCTTGAACGCCGCCACGTTTGCGCATCCGGACAACCCCCCCACCCTGTCGATCACCCAGACCATAGGCCGTTACAACCGCCCTGCCTCATCATCGGAGGGCGTTTGGAGCGCAAATTACAACGCGCAAGGCATCAACGCCCTGAACGACGTCGTTGCCAATCCACCGATTCAGGCCACTCCCCCTGTCCAGGAGGCCGACACAACGCGGCTACAAAGCATTCATCCGGGCGTCCTTAATATTGCCATGCTCGACGGCAGTATCCGATCGCTGTCGGATTCCGTAGACCCGGTGGTGTTTTGGTCTGCCGTAACACCCGCTGGTGGCGAATCCACCCAACTTCCATAATGATCCTGTTCCGAGAGGTTTCCATGCGTTTTTGCTGTATCTTCTGGGTTGCCTTCAGTTCGTTCCATTATCTGCTTATGGCAGGCTGCAGCGCCGAAAACCAGGCCGAAAACCAGCCCGACACCCAGCAGGCAACGGCCGTCTCGACCACGGAAACTCCCGCTACCGCCCAAGCTTTAGGCGCAACCGCTGAATCGCCAAAACCGGCGCCTGCAGCCCAGCTCTCAACCCCTCCTAAAGCCACCTCGGCACCACTAGGCGGGCCGAAGAAAAAACCGGCTTTTGCCAAGCTCGGACGACCCAAAACTCCCGCTGCATCCGGCGCTGGCTCCAACACACCCGACCGGGCCGCTGAAGTGAAACGACTGATCGATGCCTACCAGAACATGGCGGTCCGTTATACGGACAGCCTCATCCTGGCACAAACTCCTGAAGAGAAAGCAGCTGCCACACGGCGCGAACCGGGGCCCCGATCGGTTCGAACTTTTGCCCGCGGGTTGATACGGCTCGTCGCCGCCGACCCCAAAGACACGCCGGCACTCGACGCGCTGGTGTTTCTCTGCCGGTTTTTGGGCACCCCGGAGGTGGACCAACTGCTGGCCGATGCCGCGGTCGCCCCCGACACAGACTCAACTACCAGTACAAAACTCGATCCGCTTGCCTTGCTGCTTGAGTACCATGCCTCCGACCCCAAAATCATCGACGCCTTGCGGCGGCTCCCCCGCGGCGACATGACCGACACCTTCCTGCACGCCCTGTTTGAAAAGACCTTCAGCCCCAAAGTCCGCTGGGCGGCAGGGGCCCAACTGATTGCGAGCCTGCGGCGCAACAACCGACCACAAGAGATGAAAGAGATCGTCATTACGATGTCTGAAGACAGGTACCTGGAGGGCGTTCCGGTGGGCCGCTATTTGAACGCCCGCACCTGGTCCATCAACAAGCTGCGCGAGATTCGCCTGCTGGCGATTGGTAAGGTGCTGCCGGAGGTAAGTGGCGAAAAACTTGAGGGTGGCACCGGCCAGATCACCGACTACCGCGGAAAAGTGGTGGTCCTGGATGTGTGGACCACCTGGTGCGGACCCTGCAACCGCATGATTCCACACCAACGCGAAATGGTCGAGCGGTTTTCTGGCGAGCCCTTTGCCCTGCTGAGCGTCAGCTGCGACAGAGACCAGGAAACCCTGGAAACTTTCCTCACACAAACCCCCATGCCGTGGGATCACTGGTGGGTTGCCCCCGATAGCCAGTTCAAGAAGGCGCTTAATATCAGCTCCTTTCCCACCATCTTCGTACTCGATGGCAACGGCGTGATTCGCTACAAGAATCTGATGGGCGCGCAACTTGAAGAGGCGATCGAGACCTTGCTTGCTGAAAATGAACAGCCCGCAGCAGCGCCGCAAAATTAGTGCCGATGAAGGACTGTGGTCGACTCAGAAGAATCAGCGGCAAATATCACGGCCATCGATCCAGCGGGTTGCCGTATATTTTTTGGGTCGAACCCTTCCTTGCCAAGAAGGAGCGGTCCGTGGCGGCACCGCAAAATTCCCGCAAACAAATGCCGGGGAGTCACTTTTTGCCGAAAAAATCGGGAAATATCACGGCTATCGCTGGTCGCGGCTTACCGCATGTCCAGGAGATTCGTTTTGCCAGAGTCAAAATTTACTGAAAAAAAAGTTTGCAACTTATTGGTAAAACAAGTTGGATTATGTAAACTGTGCAGATAGCCGTTGTGTGCGACCAACGTGCACCGTTTTATTTTGGGGAATCGTACCCTCAAAATTTTTCACACCTGATTAGGGAGACGAGAACTCATGCAAGTTACCAAGGCGGAAATTTTTATTCCAGCATTGTTGCGATGCTTCGCCGCAATTGCGATCTGTATGGTGTTAGCTGCCGGCGCCTCGGCGACGATGCTAACCGAGTGGAACTTTCAACGCGGCATCTGGCCCAGAGTAACGCTTCTACGGGCACCGGCACCAGCGCTGGCTCATTTTTCCCATTTGACCAGCTCGCTTCCAGTCCAGAACTGGTTCTCCCAACGACACCAACCAGCCAACCGTCAATGGTGGACCGAACAACGGCAATCGGGTAACCGTAGTGGCCCACAACCGACGGATGACCCCGCTACACAGAGTAGGCGATGGAACATCCTTACCAGCACGGCCGGCAACCACTCTCCGGTTGTAACCTGGGACTTTGCCCAAGGCTATCGTGCACCCCGCCATTACCAAATGTTTGCCACCGCCGACGGTAGCACCTGGGATGCCATGCCGGCCGGCGGCACCGGTTCCACGATAAGTGGTTCCAATGGCTCTGCCAGCGTGGACGCCAGCGGCCTGGTCACCATCAATACCGTAGACGGCCTGATCCTTGACGCAACAGGCAACGGATACATGCATGATCTCAGTTACTCCTTCCCTGAAGGCACCGCTTACGATAAC
>CBDEWC010000017.1:0-11193 GCA_965243695.1 Lacipirellulaceae bacterium
GGTTAATGGCACTAGCGACAGGGACGCGCCGTTTTGCCACGGTGGGTAGGCTTTCCCCGGTTTTCGATCTTGTGGCGCAGGGTAGGGCTCAATTTGTGTTCAATGCATCGTGGCGGTGAAGTCCGTATAATGGAACAAGCTGACAACGTTTCTTTTGGCCTCTCAAAAGTGGGTTCGAATCTTGTTTCTTGTTGGAAAAACAACCGGCCTCTTAAAAATGTGGACCATGGTGGTCGGGTTTTCGATCGTGGTGGTCGAAATAGCCCTGGCCGCCGATCTGCCGGTGATCCATCGCATGCTCCCGGGTGCCCTCTGCCCAGGAAAGGTGACGGAGGTGACGGTGCGTGGGGAACATTTGTCCGAGGTGACCAGGGTCTGGACAAGTTTTGCCTGCAAGTGCGAGGTGCTCTCCACCGAAGAAAATGGCAAGACGATTCAGTGCCGCATGACCGTGCCCCGCGACCAGCAAGTTGGGATCGGGGCAATTCGGGTGGCCACAAAAAATGGGGTCAGCGGCGCCCGGCTGGTCATGCTCGATGACATGGCCTCTTTGACCGAAGCAGAAAACAACCACTCGCTCCAGACGGCCCAGGAAATCGAGTTGCCGGTGGTTATCGACGGAACGACCGATCCGCGGCGGTCTGATTTTTTTAAGATGAACGTCACAGCAGGAGACCGGCTGTCGGCTGAAATCGTGGCCGAGCGGCTTGGTTCCAGGCTCGATTCTGTTTTGCGGCTGCTGAATTCTGACGGTGAGGAACTGGCATTCAGCGATGACCGGCCAGGAGTCCTCGCCGATAGCCGTTGGAGTTACGAATTTCGTGAAACGGGGGTGGTTTACATTGAGTTGCGCGACGTGCGACACGAGGGGAGTGTCGACCATTATTATCGATTGCGGCTTGGCGATTTTCCCTTGCTTGCGGTGGCGTTTCCGTTGGGAGGCGCCGCCGGGTCGATTACCACATTTGCGGTAGCGGGTCCTTACACGGGGCCGTTGACGTCGGTCACCCTGTTGCTGCCGGCCGAGGAACAGCCCCGAAAAATTCCACTGAGTACCTCTTTCAGGTCAGCGGACGGGTCGGGATTTGTGAACGTACGAGTTTCCAGCGGACCAGAGTCTGTGGAAGTCGAACCGAACGATCAACAGCAGTCGGCCACACCGATTACGGTTCCCTGTGCGATCAATGGGCGATTTGAGCAGCCGGGCGATACGGACTATTTCAAGCTTACCGCTGCCAAGGGCGAGCGGTTGGTGTTTACCGGGCATACCCGAACGCTGGGCGCGCCGTCGGACCTTTACCTGCGGTTGCTCAACCAGGATGGCACTCAGCTGGTCGAGGTTGAAGACGCCGGCAGGAACGAAGGAGTGATTGACTACACGTTTGCTGACGAGGGCGACTATTTCCTGGCGGTCGAGGACTTGCTCCACGAGGCCAGCCCGACACACGTTTACCGGATCGAGGTTGAGCCGTTTCGTCCACGGTTCGAGTTGTCGGTGGAACCGGAAACGCTCAATGTGCCGCACGGAGGAACGTTTGTCACCCAGGTCGTTGTGACCCGGTCGGAGTATGCCGGGCCGATCGAATTGTCGGTCGAAGGGGCTGGTAGCGATTTGAAGCTGTCGGGGCACACGATTGCCAGCGATGCGAAAACGGCTGCTTTGAAAGTAACACTGCCCGAGCGGATCCAGCCTGGGGAACTACAAATGGTGCGGATTGTCGGCACGGCCAAAATCAATGACAAAACCGTGGTCTCACAAGCCAGTACCTTGTCGGCACTGAGAAAGATGATGCGCAAATACCCTTTTCCTCCGGCGGTACTTGATGGTCAGATTGCCCTGGCGGTAGGGCCCCGGTTTCCTCCGTTCTTTGAGATCAGCGTCCAGTCGGGTGCGGCCTATTTTGGCCAGCGCGTGGGGAGCTCGACCTTTAAGGTCCTGCTGAACCGTCTCGATGAGCGGTTTACCGATTCGGTCGCGGTAAGCATCGAAGGTCTTCCGGAAGGAATCACCGCCGAGGTGGAGCCTATTGGAAAAGGAAAATCCGAAGCCACGGTGATCCAAAACGGGCCTGAAAATCTCGAGGCTGGGGCTCATCAAATACGCGTGATTGCGACCGGTACGTTTGAGAATCAGACCAAAACGGTCGTGCTTGACGAAGTTCCACTCTATATAATTGAGCCGTTGCGGGTCACCTTGAAGCCGAAAGGGCCCCTGCAGCCTGGTGGTAACCAGCGGGTAACCGTTTGCATTCAAAGATTTGGTGAGGAAAAACACCCGGTGCGGGTGATCTGGAAACAGGCACCGCCAGAAATACTGGTTCCTCTTGAAATTATGATTCCACCCGACAAGAGCGAAGTCGATATTGAGCTGGCTGCCACTTCCGGCGCCGTGCCGCAAACCAGCGCCGAACTGGTCGTTGAGGCCACCACCATGGTGAAAGACGAGGAAGTGACCGTTGAGAGTGCACCGGTGGCATTGACGATTGCCCTTGATGAAGCGTCGCCTGCTGCGGAGGAAGAAGGAGGTAGCGGGTAGATGGAAACTCGTGCCGCCAAACGGCAGATTTTGCAAAATACAGTTGCCGCAGGTAAACAGGTATGACCAACCCCATTAGGCCGATGATGCAGTTGCAAACGCGTTGGACCGTGCGCCTGCTGCTGATCGTGCTGGGAGCAGCGGGGCCGCACATTGCCTGCGGGTCGGAAACGACGCCCGTCGAGTTTGAGCTTGTTCCGATCGTGGTGGGATCGCCCACAGAAATCGAAGTGCAACCGGCCGAGCTCCATTTGCAATCTGCCCGTCACCACGGGCAGCTTGTCGTCACGGGCCATTATGCAGATGGCCATCTGCAGGACCTGACCGGCGTGGCCGAGTTCTCCAGCAGCAACGCCCAGGTGGCACAGGTCAAAGAGGGAGTCGTGGTGCCGGTGGGTGACGGCGTGGCAGAAATCAGGGTGTTGGCCGGTTCGTTGCGGCAGACGATTTTTGTGGAGGTCACCAATAGCACGGTTGCAGATCCCGTCTCGTTTCGACATGAAACGCTGGCGGCCATTACCAGGCAGGGTTGCAACAGTGGCGCATGCCACGGGTCCCCCAGCGGCAAGGCTGGCTTTCGACTTTCGTTGGCGGCTTACGATGCGAAGCTGGATGAATTTACGCTCACTCGAGAGTCGTTTGGCCGGCGCGTCAACGTGCTGGACCCAGATGGCAGCCTGCTGCTGCAAAAACCGACCATGCGCGTTCCCCACGGCGGAGGAGTGCGGTTGCGCAGGCGTGATCCCGCCTACCAGGTGTTGTATCGTTGGATTTCCGAGGGGTGCCAGGTCGATTCGGCCGAAACGGCCGATTGTGTGCGCGTCGAGGTGTTGCCTTCGGAAAGGCGCGTGTTGAAACGGCCCGCCCATACGCAGCAGCTGGTCGTACGGGCGCATTTTTCCGACGGAACCATTCGCGATGTTACGCCGCTGGCAAAATTCACAAGCTCCGACGACACGGTCGCAGGCGTCAGTGCTGATGGGTTGGTCGTAGGGCATGACCGTGGTCAAGTGGCGATTATGGTTCGCTACTTGCACTACCTTGAATCGGTCGCCTTTACTTTGGTCAAGGACATTGACCAGTTCGTTTGGAACAACCCGCCTGAAAACAATTACGTCGATACGCTGGTCAACCAAAAACTTCGTCAGCTTCAGTACCTGCCTTCTGGGTTGTGTTCGGACAGCCAGTTTGTGCGACGGATCTACCTCGATGCGATCGGCATTCTCCCCACCGCTGAGGAGGCAATGGCCTTTTTAAGTGACCCATCTCCCGACAAGCGAACCCGGTTGGTCGACGAGGTGCTTGAGCGGGACGAATATGCCTTTTTGTGGGCCCTTCGCTGGGGCGACCTGCTACGGATGCAGAATGGAACCGTTACCTACAGCGGCTTGCGCAAATATCACGCCTGGGTAGTGGCTACGCTGAAAGCAAATATGCCGTTTGACCAGTTCGCGCGAAAGTTGCTGACGGCCCAGGGGAGTACTTTTGCAAATCCTGCGGCAAATTATTACCGCGCGTTTGGAGACACGATTACTTGCACCGAAGGTACGGCCCAGGTCTTTTTGGGCGTGCGGCTTCAATGCGCCAAGTGCCACAACCACCCATTTGATCGCTGGACTCAGGACGATTACTACGGCATGTCTGCCGTGTTTAACCGGGTTCAGCGCAAGGAGGGGACCCGCCCGCTGGATTTTGTGGTGTGGATGGCACGAAGTGGTGAGGTGACCCAACCCCACACGGGCAACCAGCTGCAGCCATGGGTGCCAATCGCAGGGACGTTGCCCGACCAGGTCGACAAAGATCGGCGGCAGGTCTTCGCCGATTGGCTGGTTGATGCCGACAATCCGTTTTTTGCCCGGGTGGCGGTGAACCGGATCTGGGGCCATGTCATGGGGCAGGGCATCGTGGAACCGGTTGACGATTTTCGGGATTCCAATCCTCCCAGCAACCCGGAGTTGCTCGATCGGCTGGCCACCGATTTTGTAGAGAGTGGTTTTGACCAGAAGCATATCTTGAGAACCATTTTTAACAGCCAAACCTACCAGCTCAGTTCGGCCAGCAACCGCTTCAATGTCGACGACACCAGGTTGTTTTCCCACGCCAAAATCCGAATGCTTAGTGCGGAACAATTGTTGGAGGCCATTTGCCACCTCACCGGCGTGCCGGAAACTTTTGGCGGGCTGCCGGTGGGGACGCGCGTCACGGCAATTCCGGGACCCGACCTGAGCAAGGAATTCCTCAAAATGTTCGGTCAACCAGGTCGAGAAACCACCTGTGCCTGTGAACGGTCCACCGAGTCGAACCTGAACCAGGCGATGGAGTTGTCCAACGGATCAACGATCTACGACAAATTGCAAAACAAAACCAATCGTTTTCACAAGTTGTTGGCCGAGGGGATTGCCAACGACCAAATCGTGACCGTGCTCTACCAGTCAGGATTGAGTCGTCAGCCGAAAGAGGAGGAACTGGCGGCAGCGATCCATTATATCGACACCAGGGAAGATCGAGCCGGGGCACTGGCCGATGTTTGTTGGGCGCTGATTAACACCAAGGAGTTTTTGTTTCAGCATTGATCCGGGGTAAACGGGGGGCAGGCGCATGGTGGGGTTCATGTTGCCAAACGCGGATGAATTGCTGAGAATAGTGTGGTTGACGCTTCATGTTGTCGGCCACCCGTATTGACCATTTGGCGAGCGATTATGTTCCGCATTGATGTTGAGGGACAAGGCGGACGGTATTGCGATGGGTTATCCCGTCGTAGTTTCGTTCAGGTCGGCATGGCCGGAATGGCAAGCCTCTCGCTGCCGCAGTTGCTGAGGGCCAGGAATCAATCGAGTGCCGAGGGTCGCAAGCAGACGTCGACCATTCTCCTTTGGCTTGACGGTGGTCCCAGCCATATCGACACCTACGACATGAAACCGGAGGCCCCGGAAAACTGTCGGGGCATTTGGAAGCCGATCAAGACCAACGTGCCGGGCATCGAAATCACCGAGATGTTTCCCCGGCAAGCCAGGCTGGCCGACAAGTTTGCGCTGATTCGTTCCCTCCACCACGGCGAGGGCGACCATTACACCGGGACCCACCTGATGCTCACCGGTCGCACCGCAGGCGTGAGTGGCCAGGCCATTCCGGGCAAGTTTCCTTCGATTGGCTCGGTGACGACCAAGGTCACCGGACCGCGACAGGCAGGCATGCCACCCTACATTTCCGTTCCCATGGCGATGACGACCGGGCAAAGGCCAGGCTACTTTGGGGGGAATTTTTTGGGGCCCCAATACGATCCGTTCCAGCCCGGTGGCGATCCCAACCAGGACGACTACTCGATCAAGAAATTCAATCTTCCAGCGAAGATGACGATTGACCAGCTCGAAGACCGTCAGCACCTGCTCGGTACGCTCGATCAGTTTCGACGCGAAACGGAGTCGTCGGTGGTCGACACGATGGATCAGTTTCAACGGGAAGCCTATGATTTGGTGGCCAGTGGCCGGGCGGCTACCGCTTTTCAGATGGGTCAAGAAAACCCAAAACTGCGCGAGCGGTATGGGCGCAACGGCTGGGGACAAAGCACCTTGTTGGCCCGTCGGTTGGTGGAAGCGGGGGCGACCTTCGTAACCGTACAACTTGGTGGCTGGGACAACCATTATGACTTGGAGGCGGCCTACAAGCGTTATCTTCCCCAAGTCGATAGTGCGGTTGCCAGTCTGCTGGAGGATCTCGAAGATCGCGGCTTGCTAGACACCACCCTGGTGCTGGTCCTGGGAGAGTTTGGCCGGACACCTTGGATGAACAATGGCAACAACGGCAAGGCAAAGCCGGGGCGCGACCATTGGGGCCGGGCGATGACCTGCCTGGCAGCCGGGGGCGGTGTCCAGGGGGGGCGCGTGATTGGGGCAACAGACGCACGGGCCGAGCGGCCCACGGAAATTCCGCTCACCCCGGCCGATTTGCATGCGACCATTTTTCATGTCCTGGGGGTCGATCCCAAGTTGCGCTATCCGGACCGCAATGGGCGTCCGATCGATGCCATCCACGACGGCAACCCGATTGGCCAGCTGTTCTAAGGCGCGGGATACGGTTGCCATTTTTGCTGCCAGTGCCAGGGGCGCGCCAGTGCATTTGGGCGCTGCGTCACGGCGGGGGCCCGAGGGCCGCATCGCCAAAATAGGCCATCGCAACTTTCGACATCAAGTAGGCACAAAACAGCCCGGCGGGAGTTCCCACCAGGTTGCCTACCACCCCCATCAATACGCCGACCGGCGCCAGGCCGCGTTGATAAATTCCGGCGACCACTGGGGTGGAAATAACTCCCCCGACATTGCCCATACTTCCGGTGGCAAACAAAAACATGGGGGCTTTCGATAGCCGCATGGCAACCAACAGAAACACCACCTGGATTGAGATCCAGACAACGCCAACGGCGATCAAAAGTGGCGCCTTGGCAACTTCTCGTAAATCGCCAGTTGCTCCCATGGTGGCTACCAGTAAATAGAGGCCACCATAGGCAATCGCACTGGCCCCCTCGGATTCGAGCCGCCGGGCAGGTGTTGCCGACAAGGCGAGTCCCACGATCAGGATGATCAAAATACCCCAGGTAAAATGGGTCATGATTGGGTCGATCTCGGGCAACAGCTCTCCCAGCCACATGCAGAACCAACCTCCCACAAATCCGGTCGCCAGAATCATGGCAAAGAACGCCAAGGTAAGGGGCCGACTGTTTTTTTCACGATAGGCACTCAAACGCTGGTTCAGATCGGTAATGACTTCCCGGTTGGCTCCATTGAACCGGTCAACCCGATCCTGGTAGCGACTGAAGGCAATTAGAATTGCCATCCAGCCATATCCGACCATCGAGTCGACCACGATCACCGGGCTGAACAGGCCGGGTGGGCAGTTTACCCCCTCCTTGATGGCAAGCATGTTCGAGCCACCCCCGATCCATGCACCGGCCAGTGCCCCGAGCGCTTTCCAGGTTTCCGGATCGAGTTGCGACTGAAAAATTGCCAGGGCCACCGGTCCACCAACGACAATACCCACGGTTCCCGAGAGAATCATCAGCAGCGCCAGCGGGCCGAGCCGGGCAATTGATTTCATGTCGGTTGAAAGGGTCAGCAAAATCAGTGCTGCCGGAAGCAGGATATGAATGCACCACGAGTACAGCGGCGACTCCCGGGGAGTGATATCCAACGACGTCCCAACTGCCGGAAGCAGGTAAATCCAAACGATCGGCGGAATGAACTTGAAGAGTGGTTTTAAGGCGGACTGTTTCGAGGCCAAAAACACCAGGCCAATAAAACCGGCAAAAAATACCAACAGATGGGACGGGTCTTTAATCAGGGCGCTGGAATCGCTGGTTACCGCTAACAGCATTGTTGGTTTCCTGTGATGGTTACGGCTCCCACCGGTCGAGCGGGCGCGGCAAGGAACAAGTGATAGGTCCCCGGGGGAAGGAAGTTGTTTCTAAGTTAGTATCGCAACGGCGATCAGGCCAGCCCAACAAGGACCGTGTGGCTCCGGGGTACGGGTGCCTGGGCTTGCGGGCCTGCCGCTGGTAGGGGGCTTTTCTGGCTCGTTCGCCCGGTGAGCCGATGCGCAGAAGACCGCTCCGGTCCCCCGAGAGCGAGGCGGCACATCACGTTGGCGCGTTTGAATGGGGCGCGGTTCTGAATGGGGCCGGTTCTCAGGGCCGGCTCTTAGGGCAAAGTCACGGTATGTCCTGGAAATGGGTCTCGAAGATTTCGCGACAAGTCTGTGATTCCGCTTCGCTCAAGCCAAGGTAGGGTGGCAACAGGCGGATGGAGAAGCCCGGGTCGCGAAGCCAGAGGTATATTTTATCGTAACTGCCGTCGATCATCTTTCGCGGGCAGTGCGCAAACAGCCTGGTGCTGACCCGGTGGAACAGTTCTGCGATCCGAAACAGTTCGGTCAGATCGCGCCGTTGTCCGGCCTCGAAGAACTGCCACGTAGTACGGGGAAACAACGCGCCGTAACTGCACAACAGCGAGCATTCGCCAATTGTACAGCCGAGCGAAAAATTTCTCTCCAAGAGAAAATGTTGCAACTGGGGGGCGTTGATCAACAGGTCAGCTGTGCGGGCGTAGTCGGTAGAACTGTTTTTGGTTGCTACCAGATTGGGAACCGCCTCGGCAATCGTAGCGTATTCTGCACCCCGCAGAATTCGCCCGGCACGAGGCAGGTTGTAGTGCAGAAACTGCGAGTCGGGGAAGGCGCCGCAGACGGTCTGGAAAAACAATAATGCCTCGCCCTCATCGAGCGCGCCCCAGGAAGGCAGAGAGATTTGGAACATCCGAATTCCCAAATCGTGTGCGACACCAAGGCGGTGCAGAGTTTGTTCCATAGAGAGCCCGATCACACCTACCTGGGGATGGATTCCATCGCGCAGCATGTGGTTGGCAAAGATGGTCACGACATGTCGAAACCGCGCTTCGCTGAGCGCATAACCTTCGCCGGCCGTGCCGAGGATGTAGACGTGTTGATAACCTCCGTCCAACGTCTGTTGAAGATGGCGCCGGAAGACTTCTTCGTCGAGTTCAAACGACTTGGTCCAAGGCAACATGCAGGCTGCCAAATTGCTTTGTGGATAGCGCGTGTCTACGGTCACGGGGAGTGGTTCCTCAGGCATTCAGGCGGTCGCCATCTAGCGGAAGCCCATGTTGGAGGGTGTAAAGGTGTTGTATGGCCGTTTGTCGAGAAGGTTGGTGCCAAGGGTTTTGCTGCAGGGGTTTTGCTGCAGGTTTTGTCAGGCAGGAGTTTTATCAGGCAGGGCCGCTTTGGGTGGCGGCCAGATCATCGATCGGCAAGTCGCCAGTCGATGAGTCCTATTGCCACCTGGGGGGCTGCGGTCGACTTGGTGGCAGTTTCAATGCGGACCGTATTGGATCCTGGTTGGAGCGTTGCGGCAATATCCTCGGGCAGGAAAATGCCGCCTGGTTCACTCATGGTGCCCATTTTGTGCGAGGTTTTTTTCCCGTTGACCCAAATCGTGATTGGGCAGTCCCAGGTCATTTTTAAAAACGGGAACTCCAGCGGCCCGCTCTCCGGCGATAGGCTGAACGTAGTTTCGCCAACGAAATGGCCATTGGCACCTTGGCGGAACCCCCATCCTTCACGGCGCATTGGAACCACCTCGTGGATGGTGCGCCGGTCATGCTGGTCGTTGCGCACCGCATAGCTCTGCTCTAGGTACCGCTGGTTGTTCCACTTCGGGTTCCAAAAAATGGCGTCAGCTGGCTTTTTGTAGACCGTGGCAACCCGACCGTAGGGCCCAATCAGAATTCGCCAGTCGTGCAACACACCATTGTTAAGGACCTGCGGTGTTAAGGGGAGCCGGCCATCGTACAGGTCCCAATGCAAGACTCCACCGGCGAGGCAAAAGAGATAGGTCACATAGCTTGCCGTGTGCTGTGTTTCCCAGGGGGATCCATGCATCGCCGAGTGGGCAATTTTTTCAATGGCCCCATAAAGCTCTTCGCGGCGGTAAGTCGACTCGGTAATACAATGAACACACGCTTCGAGCATATTGCGCTGGACAGAAACACTTCCACAAAAATGGTCCAGGTTTCGCAGCAGGTGATCGGCTCGCTGGTGACGGTAAGGAAGGTTTTCAACCCCCATGTAACCAACCAGCCGTGCGCCTCCTTTTAGGGTATCGGCGGTTGCAGAATAATCGGACCAGTTGGCGCCAGACAGGTTGTTGGGACCTCCCAACATTCCGGTCTGTGGGTTGATCATCGGCAGCAGCAGTTCGAGTCCTTGTTCCAGGTGCGGCACATACTGGGAGTGCCCTTCGTGGATGGCAGTGAGCATACAGGTTTGTTGAAAGGTCGCTGCATGGAATTGGGTGGAGTACCATGGCCGACGGGCACAGATGCGGGTGACCGATTCCGGGTTCAGGCCAGCGCCGCCATCGGCCATCCAGGGATAAAGTGGCGCAACTTGAAGCATCGTCAGCAGCGCGGGCATGTACTTGCCGTTGATCGGTGCGGTTGGATCGTCCACGTTGCGGAATCGACCCGTGGTGGGATCCTGCCAGCTTTGCCAATAGCGCACGGCCTGATCATGGTGTTTTTTTGAGTACCCAGGAAGATTTTTCAGGTTGCCGTAGGAAAGGAGCAGTTGGCTATAGCGGTGCACGGTGGCATACTCCGGACCGTTATCGCCGCCAACCCGGTTGTAGGCAAAAAACCATCGGCCCGTTTTTTGTTGATCGACGGCAATGTCCCGCTCGGCCGCTGCGGTTGCCAGGCGATTGTATTTTTTCACAAATTCGGGAGTCGGTTGCGATTGGCCTAACTGCAGGTGTTGCAAATGGTCGTGCTGAAAGGCAGCAGCCTTTTGACGCTGTTCGAAAGTCATTTGGGGTTCGGTGTCGAACGCCCACGATTGACTCACACTCAAGACCGCCAGAAGACTCCAGCATCCTAGCGCAGCGGTCAGGTGTCTACCGATCAAGGAGCCCAGGGAGCAGGGAGGTTTTTTCACAGACCGGTTGCCAGCAACAGGAAACGTCATCGTGGATAAATCGGTAGGTCCCAACGGTCGTATTGGCTACCAGGCGGTGGCCAACAGTAAAAGACACCCTTTAAGTGTAGCTGAGCAGGCGGGGTTGGCAAAACGGGGCTGGCAAAACGGGGCTGCAG
>CBDEWC010000018.1:0-104407 GCA_965243695.1 Lacipirellulaceae bacterium
TCTATGCCGCTGATCACTTCGCTTTTGCGCACATGGTTGTCAAACTGCTTGAGCAGTTTCAGGTCTGAAAAACACAATCCTACCGCTTCGATCTTTACAAGAATCTCGTGCGGCCCCGGGTTCATCACCGGTTTTTCAGTATTGAGTTTTAATTCATCGGCCGCAACGAGCTGAACTGCGTGTTGCGTTTCGGGGATATCTCTTGTTTGTGTCGTCATCACGATTTTCCTCTTCTCTCTTTCTCAGCGAAGCATTTCCTGCCCGCCGGTTACCGGCACAGCCTGTCCCGTTTCGTACTGCTGATCAACCACGTACAGAATTGCCTTCATCACGTCGGCCGAAGTGCATCCCCGTCCCATCGGTATCTTGGATTCATAAAAGTTCCTGATTTCCTCGACCGTTTGTGCTCCGGGCACTTTACCTGCCTTGAGGTATTGTACGAACAGGCCTTTTTGCGGATCGGACCACAGCGGCCCATCGAAAAAGTTGCCGGGGCAAATCGAATTGACTTTCACACCATCGTTGATCAGTTCCATGGCAAACGACTGCGTCAATCCTATGCCACCGAACTTGCTACCCGCATAGGCAAAATTCCGATTCGAGCCGACGAGGCCCGATTTCGAATTGATCTGAATGATATCGCTCATATAGGCCGGATTGGCCTTATGCTGCGTTGTCAGGATTGGCGCAGCCCTCTGAACACAGAGAAAGTACCCCTTGTAATTCACCTCGGTGACGAAATCAAAATCGTCTTCCGACTGTGTCTTGACCGATTCGGCCTTCAACACGCCTGCGTTGGACACCAACAGGTCGAATCCGCCATATTTCCGTACGACTTGATCGATACAGCTACCTATCGACACGCTGTCGGTCACATCGATCGGCAGGCCAACCGCGCGCCCCTTGCCCAATGCTTCCGACAATTGATCGGCCGCATGGACCGCGGCCTGTGCATTCACATCGGTCAACGCAACATGCGCACCTGCCCGCGCGAGTCCCTGGGCAATTTCCAGACCAAATCCCTGCGCGGCTCCGGTCACGATGGCAATCTTGCCGCGGACAGGTCCCGAACCGGTGCTGCTCGCAGCAGCAACTTTCTTGCGATACGCCTCGACTTCCCACTCTTCGATAAACAAACGATTCTCGTCCGGACAGATAGCGAATGCCTCCCAACCGTGTCGCACCAGCCATCACCTTGATCGCGTCAAGATAAACTTCCCGGATCGTGTCGGCCGACTTGAAATCATCACCGATCGCAAGCAAACCAACACCAGCCACCAACACAACCTTGGGTGGATAACGGGTTTCTTTCGTGTGCTGGTCAATCGCCTCCCGCAACCGCCTCACAAGGTCGTCTTCGGATTCCCCTTCCCGAGCGTCAAACCAAAGCGGATAACTGTTGCAGTAAACAATCTGGTCGGGGGTCATGGGGCCGGCGCAGGCGATAGGCTTGCCTGATTCGGCGCCTACCATGCCAAGGGCAATATCCGAATCGTCCATGGTCACCACTTTGAGCCTGCCGGAGTCCTCGGCCAGCAAACCGCGTAACGCGGGGCCAATCACGCGCAGCATCGCTGTGGCATCATCGGTGCGATGGACCTGGCCGAACGAACTCGACTCCCAGTTGTCGCCCAGTCGGGCCGCAATCTTCGCAAGTACTTCGTCCGTGTTCGCACGAATCGTGTCGGGATCGTCGCCAAAAACGATAAGGCCATGATTTTCCATTAGGAGTGCCTTGGCGGTTCTTCCCCCGGTACGATCCGCATATTCTTCCATCGCCTCCTTCAAGGTTTGGGCCAGAATAAAACCGGGGTCCACGTAGGGAAGCCACACAATGTCGTCGCCAAAAATTTCTCGGGCGAGTTGTTTTCCGTTCTTGTGGCATGCAAGCGCGTTCACAATCGTTGCGTGGACTATGTACGACATACGTACTGGGCACGAGGTGATGCAGCAGCACCTCCACCGACGGCCGCTGTCCGCGTTGGGGTTCGCATCGCGCGTCGTTAATGGCAGCCTTGTATTGTGCTTCCCGCGTGTCCGAATTCTCGTCCAACGTTGCATTGGCCAGCACATCGAACTTGTCGCGGTCCATCGTCACAAAGCTGTCACGGTCCATGGTGGCCAGCGATGTACCGCTGGCCTTGACGTACAGGCGATTTCCAATCTTGCACGAGGTATTTCCCCCGCCAGCGAGGGACGATGGTTGGATCGGAGCCGTAGAAACGAGATAGTTTGCAGATGACCTCCAGTGGGTCATCGGTTGCTGCAAAGGCGGGCCAGGCGACTGTGGTTGCGGTCGTCACGGTTGCTTCCTCACGGGTGGGATCCATAGTACTTCTGCAGCACCGCTGCACCGATTTCGGCAAAAGCCTTGATACGCTCATCATCGCTCGCGTAACCCTTGTTCGGGCACCCTTCGCCGTCTACAAAAACCGGTCTCGCCGTGGAGTGTCAGGAACTGATGCGCCGCCACGACGCATGCGCCCTCCCAAAAGATGGCACGCACCTCTTCGGGCACGCCACCATCCTTGCAAAACGGTTCCATCGGAATCAGGTCGAGCGTGTTGTGTTCGGTGCCAGCCGTTACAACAAGACCCGCCTTGCGCATTTTGGTCGCATACTGACGCGTTACGGCCACCTGGTTGCGAATCGGGATCAACTCGGCTGCATAGACCTTGTTCGACTTGATCTTGTTAATAAGTTCGTCAAGGTTGTCTTCGTAACTGCAGACGGGCGAAGCACCATCGGCCAGTGTCGGATAACAGGGGATGCCACCGAGTTCGAGAACCAGTCGATGCGCTTCGGAAAAACTCACGAACGCTTCTTCTACGAAGGCTGGCTTGCCCGCCTTCATCAGGCAAGAACGAATGTCGTTCTGCATCGTCACATAATCGCCAGCATCCTTCGCTTTGGTTTCGGTGCCGAGGATAGCATTGAAACGTTCGATGCGACACTCGGGGGCGACCTGTTCGAAAAGCGCCTCCTGGAACGCCTGTGAAATGTGCCGCTCCTGCAAGGTTACCGTTTCGCGCGGGCTACCGTGCCGCAAGACGATTCTTTCGAGAACGGCCTCTGCATCGATGCCCGTTTCGAGACCGTGTGCGTTGAAGATCTCTCTCACAGCATCGATCATCGACTCCATGCGCGCCGAATCGTTTTGTCGAATCACCTCGATCAACCGGGTAGCCTCGGCTGTCATCTGGTCGAAGCGCGTGATGCCTTTCCCACAAAGGTATGTCTTCCCCGGATTCCCTGGATCATTGACCTTCACACCTCTGGAGCGGAGATCACTTTGCATGCAAATGATTTCGAGCCCGAACAAGGGGAAAATGCCGCTCGCGCGGGCCCGCTGGACGAAGTCACCGTAGACCTCGTAGTCATAGTAATTGCTGACTCCGAGCACACCGATGTTTTGTGCTTCTGCGAGGCTCACGGCCCTGTTGCACACTTTCGAACGCGGAAAAATTAGGCGGCAAATGAATATGCGCATTGACGCGCGGCGGCGTGGCCGGCCCAAACCGGCCAACAGCCAGCACGCGGATTTCATCCGGCGCACCCAGTTCACGTAACGCGGCCAGGGCGCTGGCGACTTGTTGACCCATGACTGGTTCCTTCTTCAGTTCCTCTTACCTTGGGGGCGGGCATTCGGGTAAGCCCAGGGTACCGTCACCACTTCCTAAAAAGGTGCCAACGGACATGCCATCCTTGTTGACCGGAAGCACACGCGCATGGCGACGGATGCTTTCTTAAACTCGATGCTTTGCCAAACTGGATACTTTGCCAAACGGGCGGTGCTGGAGTCGGCCCGAACGGATAAAACACCGTAGTCTGAATGCCGGTAACATCATGCCGACGGGAAAACCGGCTGATAGGGATTCTCATCCCGCATCGTCCCCGAGGCAACCCTGCAGGGGATGTTCTGACAAATTTCCCCACCCTCCTCTCTATTCCTACTCTCCTCTCTAACTCGCCAGGAAGAAAGTCGCGGTTTTTGACTGCGACGGCGCTGGCCTTCACCGGAGGGGATCTTTACCTGGGTCTGTTTGGTTGCAAAAGCCGATCGCAATCTGGCCTCTGCCTGCATTCGACTCGGATGGCCTGTCGATCACCTCGATTGGTCTGCGGATGTGAACACCACAGAGAGGGACCCTCGTGTTATGAGACACTCAAAAAAACCCTTCAAAACGTTGTAGGGCAGGCCTGAGCAGTTTAGAATTCCGACCGGTTATCAGCCTTTTTTAATGATCCCTGACATGATTGGATATTAAGAGTTCGACTTGCAAGGATGCAGCTGCCCTGTTTTGCCGACCCCCAGTGTTCGCCGGTGGCGATGGGAAAAATTCGCACGAAATGGTCCGCTCAAGGCGGTTACCGATTTGCCGTATCGAGGGAGACCCTATGTCCGTTCCCCATTCCCAGTGGGCTCAAAAACTCAAGCCGTCGCCAACTCTACAAATCAAGGCGGTTGCCGATGCAATGCGCAGTGCGGGCGGGGAGGTTTTTGATTTTGGGATTGGCGAAATGAACCCCGAGATCCCCCTGCCTACCAACATCAAGGAAGCAATCACCGAGGCCTTCAAAGAAGACGCCACACACTACTCGCCCGCGGGCGGCGATCCCGAGTTGGTCGAGGCCATTGTCGAGGATCTTGCACGATTCCAGCTTGATTATTCTCGTGAGCAGATTGTCGTCTGCCCCGGCCCCAAGGATGCCATCTTCAAAGCTGCGCTGGCGCTACTGAATCCCACTGCCAGGCGACACCGGCTTGTGATGCTGGCACCAGGCTACGAGTCGTTTGAAAATATCCCGATGCTCCTGACCGGTAAACCGCCGCTCCTGCTTGAGACCGATGCGCAGTTCCTGCCTGACCCCACCAGGCTTGCTGATCTTCTGAAGCGGGACCCCACCATTGCAGCGGTGGTCCTCAATTCCCCAAACAACCCGACCGGGGCCGTTTACGAGCGCCCACTTCTTGAACAGCTGGCCGAAGTCCTCGCACATCATCCAGATGTCGCCGTACTTTCCGACGAAGTCTACCGCACGCTCTACTACGACAACGTTCCGCACACCAGCATGGGCTCGCTTCTTCCAGAGCAGACCTTCGTTGTGGGCGGGATGTCCAAAGAGGTTTCGGGAACGGGGCTGCGACTGGGATTTGTGGCCGGCCCACAGGAGGTCATGAAAACTCTTGAAAACATCCAGGGCAACGCCTCTTCATGCGTTAACCTGCCAACCCAGAAGGGTTACGCCCGCTTTCTTCGAGAGGATGCGAACCTCCAGGTGCGTCACCAGATCCGCGACGAACTTTGCCGCCGCCGCGACTGCCTTTTGGAACATTTTGCGCGGGCCGCACCAGATGCCCTCTGGCACACTCCCAGGGGCGCTTTTTACTTTTTCCCCGACATGCATGCCTACCTGGGCTGCCGGACTGCAGACGGGCAGTTGGTCGAAACCGACCACGACCTCGCACGTTATCTGCTCCAGACTGCCCGTGTCGTGGCAACGCCCGGCAGCCTCTTTCAGCGACCCGGACACCTTCGCTTTGCCTACGCGGTCCCGCTAGAGACGATCAAGGGTGGAATGGCCCATCTGGGTACGGCCCTGGCAAAGCTGACCCGCACCCAACCACTTCAGTAGACCTGCCCGTGCCAATAGCGAACCCAGTGCGTCGTTCAAGCGACGGGCGCGCTACGCCGGCAGAAAGTCACAGCTTGACGCTAAGCGGCAAGCACCAGGCTTTGCCTGACAAAGAATAATCCAGCCAGAGCCTTACCGGTTGGCGGGAATGCGTCTTATTAACGAGACAGCAGTCAACCCGATGGCCAAAAAGTATCAGGCCGCCATACGGTCAGGGAAGAGGAGTTGCAGCCACATCACCACCGCAGGCCCTTTGTTTGCGAACAAGGCAATGCAGCGACTGCGATTGAGGTTCGGTACAGGTCGCGGTAAGTTAAAGGAGACTGAAATTCCTATCAACATGAACCATCCAGGGGAAGTTATAAGTATGACAACCACGGGGCTGCCAAATAATCAGGTTCAGCAGTACCGGCGTGATGGCTATGGGGTTTTACCAGGATTGCTGGATGCAATCGCCCTGAAAACAATGGACCAGCGGATCGACAAGATCACCGAGGATGCGTTCGGCAGTGATGACTACAGCCAGATCCTCGAAGTGGAACCGGAAACAGCGGGTGGCGAGGTGGTCGTGCGGAAAATTTACAACCCGTATGACCTGCACGACGATTTCAAGGACCTGGCCGGGAGTGTGATCCCGATGCACTGCATCACGCCGCACAGTTCGCACCCTAACCTAGTCAGACCAACCGCGCCGCTCGTTCATTTTAGAGTATTGGGTTACCCATTCCTTTCCTATTCTACTACGGCAATGTGGCTCGGCTGGCCGAAGCCGCGGATCGGCCCATTCGAGTCAAGCCAGCACAGTTCGCGCGTCTCGGCAGTCCGCCGCCGCACCTCCCGAACGTAAGCGAATACACTTCTCTGTACCAACTTGCAAAAAGATTCCAAAACGGTTCTGGCCGATGCCAAGTGACATAAACCGCGAGACTGTTGAATAATCGGGCAACTGAACAGGAGATCAAAAGTCGTACCTCGGTTTGGATCGACAACCCTTTTTCAAGAACCACAAGGAATTCATAGTGACACGGGATACCGAGTGAGGTGCCAGCCACCATGGTTTATTTCTTACAAATCAAAAGGAGCAAGTGATGTTTTCAATTGGAATGACCTATAATTTGCGTCCAGGTTGTTATGCCAAGTACAAGCAGTACCACGATGACCTCTGGCCTGAAGTTGCCAAAAGTATGGATGATAACGAGGTGAGCATGGCCATTTTTGTGTACGGGGAGCAAATGTTTTTGCATGCCGTGGCTCCGTCCGAAGAGCATTGGAAGCGCAGTCGGGAGGTTCCCATTCTAAAAGACTGGACAGCCCTTATGGGCGAGGTGCTCGTTACCGATGACGACGGCAATATTGATTTTACCGAACTGGAATCGGCTTTTGCGTTTGGCATGTTCAAGAATGGGTAAAAGGAAACTGCAAAGAATCGATGGCATCAAGCCAGGCACCTGTGCCCGCATCAATAATCAGGACACCTTCAGGACTCGTCACTGCATAAACGTTGCAGCTGTCTTGGAACATCCAGATTTCGTCGGTCAAAATTTTCCAGCCCATGCTACTACTCCAGTATTGAAGATGAATTTTGCAACAGAGTGTACCTGCCCATGGACAGATCCCCAATCCAGTAGGCCACGGCCGGGAGATCATGCCACCCCCAGATCCGGTTGGAGTATCGGGGAAGCTTGTCAGGGCAAAAATGGCGGACACTTACCAAGATAAGACGATATTTTGAGACTCTCCCCTTCGGCCAGGTCTCGATATACAATCAAACTGGTCGCTCGAAATGGTCATTTTCTATCCTTTCCTCTTCTGCTGACTGTCGAATTATGAAAACCAAGAACCAAAATTCTGCTTTATTGACTCTGAACCGTCGCTCTTTTATGGCGACAGCCGCCACCACCACCGCTGTTTCCGCGTTGGCCCGCACGGCCACTGCCCGTGATTACGGCGACAACCAGCAACCGATCCGTTACCCGGATCCCGATATCGTCGCACTTGATGATCGGTTTAAGAAATACAAGCTGGGGAACTCGGCCATCATGCGTCTGTATCACAACAAGCGAATGATTTGGGCCGAAGGACCGGCCTGGAATGGCGTGGGCCGCTACCTGCTCTGGAGCGATATTCCCAACAACAAGCAATTTCGGTGGCTCGAAGAAAATGGTGCCGTGAGCGTCTTCCGTGATCCGGCAGAAAACAGCAATGGCAACACCTTCGACTGGCACGGTCGGCAAATCTCTTGCAAACACCTTACCCGTCGGGTTATCCGATACGAGTACGACGGCACCAAGACCGTGCTGGCCGATAAGTATGGCGGCAAGTCACTCAATGCGCCCAACGATGCGGTCGTCCACCCCAATGGGGACGTCTGGTTTACCGACCCTGGCTACGGAGCGTTAATGGACTACGAAGGTCGACTGGTCAAGACCAAGGAGAACTGGCCTCAACCGTACCAAAAAGAGGCAATCTACCGAATCGACATGAAGTCGGGCAAGCTCCACAAGATGGCCGACGACATCTACAAACCCAATGGTCTTTGCTTTTCGCCAGACTACAAAAAACTCTATGTTGCCGACACAGGAGCCAGTCACTACCCAGAGTCCAAATGCATTATCAAGGTCTGGGATGTTGCTAACGAGTCGAACCTGGCCAACGGAAAGACGTTTGCCTCGATGGACCTGGAAATGACAGGCAAACATGGTGAAAAAGAGGTCAAGGCTGGATTTGCCGATGGCATTCGCGCAGACGCCGATGGTAACATCTGGTCCAGCGCCGGCTGGGTGGGCAAGGGTTACGATGGGGTGCACATTTTCGAGCCGGACAATGGCGATCGTATTGGTCAGATCTTGTTGCCAGAGATTTGCTCGAATGTCTGTTTCGGTGGAACGAAGCGCAATCGCCTGTTCATGACCGGCAGCCAGTCGCTGTATGCCGTCTACGTAAACACGCGGGGCGCCCATCTCACCTGAGCACCTGCCTACCACGCAGAAGCGGAATGACTTCCCGGGCCCATTGCTGCGGTACTGCTAGGCATTGGTGCCACGACCAAATAGACTCAAATACATTGCACGGGACCGCTGGCCCAAAATCGCCCGACGCCAGAAATTAGATAGCGGTGCGATTGTCCTTATCGCCTCGCGGCGATCAGCCTCCGGAATTCGCGTCGGCCGCTTCGAGCAAGTTAAGAATTTCCTCCCTCGTGTGGTGACCTTCATCCCACATGTACCAAAACTGCTTGCGTCGCGCCATTTCATGATCGCGGACTGCGGAGTCATAGGCCAACCAATCTTTGA
Organism: Lacipirellulaceae bacterium; assembly: GCA_965243695.1. Lineage (GTDB taxonomy): Bacteria > Planctomycetota > Planctomycetia > Pirellulales > Lacipirellulaceae > JAKVCB01. The sequence goes on from CBDEWC010000018.1 coordinate 8,931, forward strand.
GGGGGAGAGGCCGTTCATTCCATGTTCCGACCACCTCAAAATTCTCATTGAGAATCAGCACCGTCGGGGTGACCATATGACCGCCAGCTGAGTAATTTTCTAAAATAACCTTGCTGCTTTTTGGAGATAGCATATGCATCTCGAGCCGATCGATCCGATCGGCCAGGCGGGCCAGGTAGGGAATCGTATGGACGGAGTCGCTACACGACTCAGCGGCAATTGCAAGCAAGCGGTAATTTCCACGAAGAGATCGAGCCCGAGAGAGTTGTTCGTCAGAGGGCCCGCCCTTGCGCCAGTTTGCGTCCCACGGACTGGAAAGTTGTGCCAACACATCGCGATTGTCGACCTTTTTGAGAAACGACTTGAAATCAATACCTCCCGTGTAGGCCCGCTTGAGTGTCTTCGTATCAAACGGAGTAGACGGCTCTGCAAAGGTGGTGATGACACCCGAGAAAAAGCCCCCTACGACAACAACGGCCACGCCAAACATTCGTGCATTGAGCATCGCGCTAGCATCCACAGAGGAGAAAGATGAGTTCAGGAGAAGAGACCTCTTATTATAGTATGAACTCAAAGGAATTTTTATAGTTTGCCGCCCAAAAAATAACCGCACAGCGGCCACCGACAGGCGCCTCCAACCAGGCGCAGATCCATATTGGTCGCCCCAAGCCCCTTCCAAACCGACTTGGGACCCCAAAAAACCACCTAAATTAACGCCTGAAATCAGGCCCTCGGTCGACAGGTGACGCCAACAGCACGGAGCCAGAGGGCCGAGGGGGCAAACTGGCCCTGCCTGACACCTTCCAGTTCTGCTTTCACCTTGCTAAACTGGCCAATTCGAGACAATGCTTCGGCAGGCCAATTTGGCCCCCTAGAGTGGATTCGCTGGCACATTACCCCACTCGAATACCAAGCCCCGTTTGAAACCTGAGGAGCCCTCCCAATGTCAAAACCTGGACGCAAAGTCAAGAAAGCCAACCATGGCAAACGCCCTGCCTGCAGTCGACCCCGCAAACAACGGCGTCAAAAGATAAAGACTTAAGCCGCCTGACCGGGGGTTGGCTTTGTTTCGCCAAGCCGATCGGGCTCCCGGCAAACCTGCATGAAGGTCCCGGAAACTCGAGATATACGCCTGACTGCCATCCTCCGTCTCTCCAACCAACCTCCCCCGAGTCCCAACGTGGCTGACAAGTCGCTAATTATTGACCCTGCGGAATACGACCTCAATCACGTCGTTGCTGACCTTGACGCGATTCGCCATATCAATCCACAGCGGTTTGAAATGGAGCAACTGACGGCTATTGTTTACGACGATTTGGAGCGCGGAATTTGCGTTGGCTACAAAGACATTGCCGACAACGAATTTTGGTCCCGCGGCCACATGCCCGGTATGCCCCTGATGCCAGGAGTCATCATGTGTGAAGCGGCAGCCCAACTCTGCAGCTATCATGTGCAAAAGCATGACTTGGTTGGTGCCGAAATGCTTGGTTTCGGTGGGATGAACGACGTTCGTTTTCGCGGAACGGTTGTCCCGGGTAATCGCCTGGTGATCACTTGTGAGAAACTACAGGTCCGCCGCCACGCCATGATCCGCTCACGTTTTCAATGCTTTGTTGGCAAAGATCTTGTCTGTGATGGAAATATCCGTGGGATTCCTATTCCGCTTGATATGCTGCAAAGCAAATAATTGGTAAGCAGTAGCCAGGTGATAAGGTGCGCGACGCATGCTGACTGCTGCATGACTCCTCCCGGCGCGTTCGTATGCTCTTTCCTCTCTATGACCATAACCCGCACTGCCGCTTTCCGGGGGTGACGATTTTAATAATCCTTGTCAACGTCGTGGCGATGTTCTGGCTTGGAAATCTTGACACCCGCAATGCCGCGCTAGTCGTCATACACAACGGGTTTGTTCCGGAGCGACTCACCCAGTTGAAAAACGGTCAACCGGTCGTTGTCGACGTGGTCGAGCAACCGCATCTGTGGGAAAAAAATGCCGATCCCAAAAAACTGTCTGTAAAACTTCCAGCAAGTTCAGCGCAAGTGACCGGCTCCCTCTTCACCATGATGTTTCTCCACGGTGGGTGGTTGCATTTGGCCATGAACATGTGGATGCTGTGGGTCTTCGGAAACAATATCGAAGACCGGCTTGGCCACCTGGTGTATGGAGTCTACTACCTGCTTGGTGGTATCCTGGCAAGCTTAACCCATTGGGTTATGGACCCCCACAGCACGATGCCGGTAATCGGGGCGAGCGGGGCAGTGGCTGCCGTGCTGGGTGGGTACGCAATTTCATATCCTACTGCCAAAGTGCGAACCTTGATTTTCGTGTTGATGGTCTTCATCGTCGATCTCCCGGCCCTGTTAGTGCTGGGAGTATGGTTCCTCATGGAGTTAGCAAGCGGGCTGGGAGTGCTCAATGGTCTGATTGACCTGCCGATCGCGTTTTGGGCCCACATTGGCGGCTTTGTGGCAGGAATCGTCTTGATCCCAATTTTTGCTCTAGGGGCACCGCCGCCCGAGACCGATTGGAAGAAAGAGTTAGAAGAGTCGTTTAAACTTGATGACATCGATCGTTAACCCGGCATGTTGTACTTTGGTTACTCGCTGACTATCAACGGACAGACTTATGGGTAGACGCGCCCTCCACAGCCCCGATCGCACACTGGACCTGTCAGGCCATCTGAAGACTTTCGATGATCTTCCCTGCCCATGGGACGTGGCCGAACTCTTCACAGGAGGCGGCTCGCTGGAAATCGAGGTTGGCAGTGGCAAGGGCCTCTTCATGCAGCGCGCGGCGGAACAATTTCCTGACCGCAATTTCCTCGGTATTGAAATTGCCCGCAAGTATGCGCATTTTTCTGCGGCAAGACTGGCCAAGCGGAAACTTGATAATGCAATTATGGTCAGCGGTGACGCTCTGCGAATTTTTCGTGAGCTGCTACCCGACCAGGCGTGTTCGGCCGTCCATGTTTACTTTCCCGATCCGTGGTGGAAAAAACGTCACCGCAAGCGTCGCGTAATGACTGAGCAGTTCCTTGCGGACATCCAACGAACGCTCGTCACGGGAGGAACACTCCACTTCTGGACCGACGTTCAAGACTATTTCGATGAATCGCTGACCTTGATTTCAAAAACAACCCAACTCGCCGGCCCCTCCTGGCCTGCCGAATTACCTGCAAACCATGACCTGGATTATCACACGCACTTCGAACGCAGGATGCGGCTGAGCAAACAAACCGTCTATCGAGCAAAATTCCTCAAAGGTGCCGAGCGACTACCGAGCCCGTGTTGACCCCTAGGGTCGCACATTCGAAGCGTGCCGTTTTCCAGCCCACCGCATCCGGGGGAGAGCTCCCTCGCAGGGTACCGCAACCTGCAACCACGAACCGGTCGACCGAGGGCACGTCCCTCAGTCTTCATCTTTTTTGACCTTGGCTTTGGCGACAATTTCCTGCTGAACATTCGCCGGCACCAGGTCGTAGTGGGAAAACTCCATCGCATAGCTCCCCTGTCCACCGGTCATCGAACTGAGCGTCCGGGCATAGGTGGTCACTTCGGCAAGAGGACATCTAGCCTCAACGGTCGTCATGCCTCCCCCGGCCGAATCCATCCCAACCATTTGGCCGCGTCGTCCAGGCAAGTCACTGGAAACATCACCCACATTATCGGCGGGAACCGTAATGTGCATATTCACAATCGGTTCTAGAAGTGTTGGCTTCGATTTCTGAAAGACTTCACCGAAGCACTTGCTCGCCGCAATTTTAAAAGCCGTTTCGTTCGAATCGACCGGATGATCTTTGCCAAAATGGACTTCCACACAAATGTTTTGCACTGGATAACCGGCAACAACACCCTGGTTTATTCTTTCCAAGAAACCTTTTTCGACTGCGGGCAAAAAATTACCGGGAATCGACCCACCGACAATTGCATCCACCCATAAAAAATTGCTCTTTTCGTGATAGTGACTGTCTTTGAATTGAGGAAACTTTGCTTTGGTTGACCACTCTTCTGCATTTTCGTCTTCGGAAAAAGGATACATCCGAATGTGGACTTCACCAAATTGCCCTGCCCCACCCGATTGTTTCTTGTGTCGATAGCTCCCATCACCATTCGCTTGAATCGTCTCGCGATAAGGAATCTTCGGCTCTTTGGTATCGACCTCTACTTTATCACGTCGCTTGAGCCGTTCCTGAATGAGTGTGAGATGCAGTTCGCTCATACCGGTAAGCACCATTTCCTTGGTTTCCTGATCGTGCTCCAAGAGGATGGTACTGTCTTCTTCTGTAATTTTGTGAAGTGCCCCGGAGAGTTTGGTTTCGTCGCCACGGCTCTTCGGTGCAACGGCCAAACCGACCATGGGCCGCGGAAATTCTATGGGAGGGATTTTATTTTCGCCCAATGTCATCCCGGTATGAAGTTCTTCTGATTTTGCAACCGCCACAATATCCCCGGCAATTGCTTGATCTATATTCTCAGTTTTGTCGGCCTGTACCGACAGGAGGGGACCAATCTTGAGTCCCTTGCGAAAACCGGGCGAAGCCACTGTCGAATCCTTTGAAAGTGTTCCCGAAAAGACGCGGATAAAGCTCAACTTCTGCACGAAGGGATCGATGCGGGTCTTGAAGACCTGAGCAGCCAGAGGAGCTGCAGGATCTGCCTTCAGCGTAATTTCCTCGTCCTCCTGCATTGCAGTTCGCTTAACCGCGGTCGGCGGCAGCGCCGCACTCTGGAGCACGTCAAGCAATTCATCTAAACCAACCTCGTTCTTCGTCGAAATGCACACGATTGGAGTCAAGGTCCCTTGTTTGATGGCCTCGACCGTAAGCTTCGAAAGCATTTCTTTCGAAGGCATTTCACCTTCAAAATACTTTTCCATGACTTCTTCATCTGCCTCGATGATCGATTCCATGAGCGGTTCGCTGAGTTCTGACGGATCGATCAACGCTCCTTCGGCTGAGGCAGGTGGATCGATAACACTGGCCACTCCAGTCAAATCGGCTCCCTGACCAATGGGAACATTGAACAAGGCACATTGGTTACCAAAGACTTCCTTGATTTCGTCCATTGTTGCGGTAAAGTCAATGTTATCGGCATCCATTTTCGTAATGCAAAGGATACGTCCGAGTCCTGCCTTCTCCGCCTCATGCCAGGACCGCCGCGTGTTAACTTTGATCCCCCCCTGCGCCTCGATGGCAATCAGTGCCGTGTCAACGCCGCGCAATGCACCCACGGTTTGGCCAATCAGATCGGGATAACCTGGCGTATCAATGACATTAAAATGTTTGCCTCCATAGTCAAAATGTGTGAGCGAGGCTTCAATCGAATGCTTATGATGTTTTTCTTCTTCGTCAAAGTCACACAGGCTGGTCCCCTCATCGACGCTGGGATTGGCGTTGATGGCCCCCGTTTTCACAAGCAGCTTGTCGACGAGGGATGTCTTGCCTGAGGACCCATGCCCGCAGACAGCGATATTGCGGATGTCTTCGACTTTTCTTGTCATGGTTACTCCTATTAGGGGTGTTCCAGATCGGGCAACGGAGTCGACGTTGGCAGGAAATAACTTTCGCTACCTCAACCGCAAGTATCACTTAATTTATTGGCACTGCACAGTCTTGCCAAGACAGTCTCATCCTTGCCAAGACAGTCTCATCGAGCAGCTTCAATCGCCTCGGGCAAGGTCAGAGTCCCCTCATAAAGCGCCCGCCCAATGATACAACCTGCCATACCTGCCTCAGACAAGCGACGGACGTCCTGGACCGTGGTTACTCCCCCGGAAGCCACTACCGGTACGTCAACTGCATTCTGCATTTCCTGCATCGCCGAAATATTAGGCCCACTAAGCATTCCATCCGTGGCAATGTCGGTGTAGACAATCGCCGCAATGGGCAATCCCTGGTATTGAGATGCTAATTTGATCGCCGTTACGTCGCTCGTTTCCAACCAACCATCCGTAGCGATCCGGCCGTTACGAGCATCAATTCCTAAAACCAGTCGATGAGGAAATTTCGTGCAGATTTCCCGAAACCAATCGGGATCCTTCAAGGCAGAGGTCCCCAACACCAGCCGTTCGAGACCGAAGTCAAGCAGTTCCTCAATCGACTGCTCATCGCGAATCCCTCCGCCCAGCTCACAGGTGATATCCACCGACGCAAGGATCTCCTGAACCGACGGCAAATTGACTGGCAAGCCTTCACGGGCCCCTTCAAGATCCACCAGATGCAAATATTGAGCCCCCTGCTCGACAAACTGTCGGGCAACTTCTCGTGGGTCCTCACCATACACCGTTTCGCGCGCGTAGTCACCTTGCTCGAGCCGAACACACAAGCCACCACGGAGATCGATCGCAGGCCAAACTTCCATCACAAAGCCATTTCGTTTGACAATTTGAGTTGGGAGATTCTGACGATTAGCGTTGGAATAAGCAAACAGATTAGCGTTGGAATAAGCAAACAGAATAGGACCCAAAACTATCCCACAACTGGCCCCAAATCGCAAGTGGCCAAAGTCAGTCCCCCTGCGCGTAACTTGCTATAGGTAAGCAGAATAGGCCATTTAAGTTCGAAGATACCAAAGCCTGGAAATCACGGTATGCCAGGCAACTGGCATACCAGTGCCCAACCGGAGTAAGCCAAATTTTACGTGGCCAAACTATTCACCAAAAACGGTGAAGGCAACATCGTCCACATGCACTTTTTTCCGGGTGCGGTACGAAAACCAGGACCTACCGGTTGAAGCATGACTGGTAGGAGGAAAACCGCAACCCTACCTGACTGACCCTAATAGCTCAGCCACTGACTGTATGGCCGATAAAGACAACTGGAACCGGTTAGGTTTTTCAGCTGCGGCACCACCCTTAGAATGTGGTTACAGCTCCGCAAAGTTCGTCAACACCCGCAGCCCATCAGCCTGGCTCTTTTCAGGATGAAACTGCGTCGCAAAGAGGTTGTCTTTCCAGATTGAACTACAGAAAGGTGCAGCATAGTGGGTCTCGGTGGCGATCACGGACTGGTCACGTGGCACCACATAATAGGAGTGAACAAAGTAGAAATAGGTTCCATCATCCAAACCGGAAAAAATTGGGGGGTGACGGCAAAATTCAACCTGATTCCATCCCATATGAGGAACTTTGTAATCTTTTGGCACGCGAAACCTGACAACTTTTCCAGGAATGATGCCCAGACCTTCGAACTCACCATCTTCGTAACTTTTCTCGAACAGCATTTGCAGGCCGAGGCAAATACCCAAAAAAGGCTTTCCCGCAGCCACCGCGGCTCGGACCGGTTCGACCAGTTTTCGCCGGTGGAGTGCAGCAACTGCATCGGCAAAGGCCCCTACGCCTGGTAACACGACGTGGCTGGCATCATCAACCACGGCCGGATCACTTGTAATGACCGCCTGATGCCCACCTTTCTCGAAACCTTTTTGCACACTGCGAAGGTTTCCCATTTCATAATCAATAATGGCAATCATGGCAGTTAGTTACGGTTCCAAAACTGGGTCGAGTGGCCAGAAAACAACGGTACAAACCATCTCAGCGGTGCCTGGCCAAGAAGGCACCACCAAACCTATTGTACCCTCAAAATGAGTCGACGACGCAAGCGGTAACCACGAACCGCCTTGACCATCTGAAGGTCCCGGTCAAGCACCCGAAAATGGGCCAAGCCATCAACGTCGCGCTATTTCAGGATAGATAACCAGTTCGATGCGATTGTTACGTGCTCTGCCAGCTGTCGTCGCGTTGGTCATGATGGGATGGTTAGGTCCATGTCCAATCACAAAAAGTTGACCGGGCGGTGTTCCCAACGTGCGGGTCAAGGCGTCGTAGACAGCCGTCGCTTGAGCAATCGCCAGATGATGTCCGGTAGGATATTGCGGTGAAGTCCTTGGACTGTTATCGGTGTGCCCTTCGATACCGATGAGTTGCTGCGGGTAGTTTCGCAGCAAATCGGCTCCCACGCTTTTGAGTAAACTGATCGAGGTAGGCTTGAGTTGCGGTGTCGCTGTATAGAAGAGTTGCTCGTCGGGTATCTCGATGCGAATCACGTCACCATCCTGTCGGACCTGAACGCCAGGAAGATCGGTGATGGTTAACGTCCGCAAAAGACTGTTGTTGGCCCGAATTTCGGCACCTGCTTGCCGCTGAATCGAGGCCGCCAGGGCTGATGTTTTACTGCGGAGTTGTTGATTATCACCTTGTACAGCTGCAAGCTGATTGGCTGCACCACGAAGTTGATCTTGGGTGGCGGTAAGCTGATCCTCGAGAATTTGTGTTTGCTGGCGGGACTGCGCCAGCAACGACTCCAATTCCTGGTTACTACGATCGAGTTGCACAACACGCTCTTGAGACTGCTGCTGCTGCAAAGCCAACATTTGCTGCTGCTCGGGAGTTAATGTCACTACCGGCTGCGTTGTGGGAGTCGGAGTAAACACGAGTCTACCACAGCCAATCACGCTCAAAAGCGAGATGAATAAAACAAGTCGATTGGCCCGGGACGATCGCACGACGACGTTCTCTACCGTTTGCAGTCTGTGTGTCGTAATATTTTTTGGCTCGCTGGCCACAGATTTCTACCCAGAAACCGGGATCTGTAACCAGGAATTCCTCGACAGGAGCGGCCGGAGCGTAGCAAGGCACCCTCGTGCTTGCAAGTGCGGTTCGTTGGCAATTTCGTGCTAGCGTACCGCCACTTTCGAAGGCAAAACGGTGGTAAAAAAACAGGTCTACCTGTTGATGCGCGCACTCACTCCTGCAGAAAAAGACGCTTCTTGATGCGAGCCCAAATACCCAACAGCAGTGCCAAAAGCAGCAAGCAAACACCCAGTGCGATCGGTACGATCCACCCCATTTGAAAGATAGGCTCTGCCCAGGACCAAATTGGGACCCATAGGACTATCACGGCAAGTGCGGCCAGGCAAAGAAATGGTCCATAGGGAATCACATCATCTTTTCGCACAGCAAGTTGTAGCAGTCCCACCAAAATACCCGCCAGCGGTGCCAGGAAAAATACAATCAGACATGCCTGCCAGCCAAGTAGGGTCCCAATCATCATCATCAGGGTGACATCGCCAAACCCCATCGCCTCACGACCAAGGGCTCCCGAACTGACAATCCGCACCGCCCACACAACCCCGCCGCTTCCTGCCAGGCCAATCAGCCCTGTGAGCATGCCGATCCAGAGCCCTCCACCAACGGCCCACCCGCAGAGAATCAGGATACTGCCGCCAAGGGCAAGGATCATAAGGGGAGGCCGAGTCAACTCACGTGTAACCCGACGGCCAATCAGCCCCAGAGCAACCATGGGTCCACGTCGGCCGCGCCAGATTCGAGGTACCAGTGCAAAACACCAGAGCCAGTACGTCGCCAAACCCATGGCAAGGGACCACCCATTGGGTCGGGCTTCTAGAATGGGTGGCCAAGCGCAGGGTGCCACTGCAGTCGTCGGCTCGACAAACAAATGCCCGGCCGCAGGACCCGGAAGATTGGAAACCGAATTGAGCAAAACGCCAACTTGGGGGGGGGCTGCCAGCGGCCCCGATACGTTTGGCAACAACGACATTGGAACCAGCGTCACCAGAACGAGCCCGACAAGGGTGCCCAGCACGGTGACTTCATCGGGAATAATCTTCTCATCAATATCAATAAAGCTGGCCACAACCATCAGCCACAAAAGGAGCGTGTGACTGAGGAAAGTCGCATGGGGAACCCAACTGGGGACAAGCAGGGCGGAAGTTGACTGCAAAGAAACTTGCCCCACGATCAACCCGAGTTGCCCAACTTCCCACCAGTAAAGTCCGGCTAGTGCTGCTGCAAAACAAAGCTCGATGCACAGTGGCCGGACCCAGAACCCAACGCTATGAAAACCTGCCTCGCGTCGGAGTCTCAGCCAGCCAACTACCGGAAGACGATCACGCCAGGTACGGGCTGCCGCTTCTGCTGGGCCCGCCGACCACGGGCTAACCGTGTGTGACCACCAAGCCCAGCGGTTGATGGCAAGATTTGCAGCAGCACCGAAGCAGGTCCCCAGGACAAAGATCACCCCAAGGCGAATCTCCATTTCGATGCTGAGCAACCAATCCATGGCGTGGTGTTTCCGGCGAGGTATCAAACGTCTGGGGTTACACGGACAATGCTGGTGGCTAACAATCCAAATCCAATTGTAAACGGATGGCAGCAACGACTTCCGCAGGACTTTTGTCTTCGGTATCAACCTCCCACGTGGCAGATTGACGATAGAACCCAATACGCTCTTGGAGAATTATCTCGATCTCGCGCTGCCCACCCGTTGGCGTGAGGTCAGGTCGCATCGAAGGAGTGAGAGAATCCTCCTGCAATCGATCTCCGAGGACGTGCACCGGGGCAGTAAGCCAGACAGCCGGCCCAGCAGTGGCAATCAATTCGCGATTTCGGGTCCGAATAATACAGCCACCGCCCAGCGCTACCACTGTCCTCTCGCGTTGACACAATTCCACCAGCACTTCGGTCTCAAGTTCTCTAAAAGCTGCTTCACCTTGCTCAGCAAAAATAGCAGCAATTGATTTACCGACCCGCCTTTCGATCTCCTGATCTGAATCAACCCAGTCGAATTGAAGTTGCGGGGCCAGCAACCGGGCAACGGTCGTCTTTCCGCTACCACGATAGCCAATCAGGAAGATCCGCGTAAGCGCCGACATGCGTGGGGAGACCCTCTCAGAACTTGACTGGCCCGATGACCCGTTTGAGCGTGTCACGCATCAATTGGGTAGGAGCTTCCTTGCCCGTAAACAAAAAGTACTGCAAAGCTGCCTGGCGGATAAACATTTCCACTCCGGTGATGATCTCGCAACCACGAGCCCTCGCCTCTTTAAGTAACAAGGTCGATTCGGGATTGTAGACCGTGTCGAAGACAACCATCCCTGGCCTAAAATGTGCTTTATCGTAGGGAGAATCGTCAACATTAGGATGCATACCTACTGGCGTACAGTTGATAATGCTCTCGACATCCTGGCGATGCCTCGCACTCCATTCAAGTGCAGTTGCTCCGAATGCTTCCGCGAGCGCATCGGCTCGGGCACGTGTTCGACTGGCAACACAAACGATGGCCTCACGCTGCTGGAGCCCATACATAATGGCGCGTGCGACCCCACCTGCTCCCAGGACGAGTACGCGCTTTCCCTTCAATGGGCTGGGACGCTTCCCCACTCCTCCCAAAGCATTTTCAAGGCTGTCCATCGCCGCCTTGTAATCGGTATTGTAACCCAACACCTCATTGTCTTTGAATAATACCGTATTGACAGCCCCAATTCCTTTTACCGCCGGATCAACTTTTGTAAGTTGTCTGGCAATGGATTCTTTGTGAGGAATCGTGACGCTAAGGCCCCGCACTTCCATCCGCGTGACATCTTCTACGAACTGATCAAGCGCATCGACTTGCACGCGAAAGGGAACATAAATCGCGTTGATTCCTGCCGCCGTAAAAGCGGCGTTGTGGATTTGGGGACTTAAACTGTGAGCCACGGGATCGGCAATGACACCGTAGACTTCCGTCTCTTCATTAATTTCGTTGTGACGATAGACCTGAACCATTTGGTCGTAACTAAGTTGCCCTGGAGCCAATGCCCGTTCATGGTGAAAAGTGGCATAAACAAATGGGGCCCGAAACTTCGGCGCCAGAATACGAGACGGCGTGCCAATATCTCCCATGCACATACCAACGGTCGGAATCTCACTTTGCTGGATCATCTCCAACATCTGAAGATTATCATGTGGATTGTGGGCCATCGTGGCAATTTTCACGATATCCGCATCTTTCGAAGCAAGCCGGGTATGTAGATCGCGAAGCTTCTCGGGTGTTTTACGAAAGTTGTGGTAACTGATAATCCGTTTCGTGGTTCCAAACCGCGGAATCTCGTCGGCAATATCTTCCTCCAAGTCGATATACTCGACCCCCATGGCAATCGCTTCACGAAGTATGACGCGCCGCTGCTCTTCCGTACCTGTAAACTTCCCACCATCCTGTTCGCGGCGAACCGTCACGATAACTTTCGAGGGGCGATCTTTCAGCAGGCGTTGAATGTTGACTCGTGCTGTCACGTAATCGAGACGCAATTCGACGAGCTCTGCTCCCTGTTCCACCAGATGCTTGTGCTCAATCATCATGTGCTTATGCCGACTACGGCCGATACTGACGCAAATCATGAACAGGTTGACCACTTTTCAAGAGGAAGATAATTGCTCTGGTATCGCCCGATTGCGATACCAGCCGCTTCCATTCTGCGGTAAATCGGAATGCAGATCAAATCCGTTTGAATTGTCGATCGAGTTGTTGGCGGGTGAACATCAGCGTCGTGGGACGCCCGTGCGGACAATGGTGACCGTCACGGATGAGATGGCGATCGGCCAGCAAGGCGTCGATCTCGTCCGAAACCAGCGGATCACCAAATTTTACGGCAGCTTTACACGCGATGCTGTGCAACAAATCCTCCAGGAGGGTCGTTGGCTCGGGGTCACTCCCGGCGACTTCTAAACACCCCACTAACTCACGGAGCACCTCGCTTGGGCGAATCTTGGCCAACATGGCCGGATAACTGGCCACCAGGACCGTCTCACCCCCAAATGGCTGGACCTCCAGGCCAAGCCTTTGCAGCAGCTCACGCTGCTCAAGAATGCGGGCCGCTTCGCTGGCTGTCAAATCAACCGGCTCTGGAACAAGCAGTTTTTGTGATTCTAGCGGCTCATTCTCCACTTTCTTGCGAATCCGCTCGTAGAGGATCCGTTCATGCAAGGCATGCTGGTCGATAATCTCCATGCCATCGTCGGTCTCTACTACCAGGTAGCGATTGTGAATCTGCAGTGCAGACGGCTTTGCAAGGGGTAGCGACACCTCCGATTCAGAAGGTTCTGAGACCAGATCGCCCCGCAGCAGACCCTCGGCACCACCACCGAGAGATTGCGGGCCATCGAGCCGATGTAGGGCAACGGACATTCCGGCAGGTTGAGCGTCGTTCTGCTGTTCTGCGACCGGACTGAAAGTCGATTCCGTCTGCTGTCCCAGTTCGTTGCGGGCCCAAGCCACAAGCTGGCTTGGACCGCTTGCCTCCTCGCAAGCGGCTGACGATGGAGGCTCTTTGATTTCGACCCGAGCGGTCAAATTGGTAGTCAAAAATTTGGAGCGGAGCGTCCCGAGCAACTGGCTATAAAGTCGACCCGCATCCTGGAAACGAACCTCCTGCTTTGTGGGATGGACGTTGACATCGACCACTTCCGGAGGCATTTCAAGCCGCAAGAAGCAGATGGAATAGCGGCCACTCAGCAACAAGCCACGGTAGGCTTCGGTGAGCGCATGTTGCAGTGACCGGTCTCGAATGGCGCGACCATTCAAAAACAGGTATTGCGTGCGGTTATTGGCCCGACTCTGCTGCGGATTGACCACATAACCGTCCAGACGAATACCATCATTTTCACTCTCGACTTCGATGAGTCCTCGAGCGATTTCTTCTCCAAAAAACTTCGTAATTCGTCCTCGAAAATCGTCCGCAGGCAAATCGTGCACAAGCCGCCCGTTGTTGGTCAACGTGAAATGGACTTGTGGATAGGCCAAGGCAATCCGCGTAAAGGCTTCGGTGGCGTGGCCCACTTCGGTTTGCGTTGTTCGCAAGAACTTTTGGCGGACAGGCGTATTGTAAAACAAGTTGCGAACTTCGATCGTCGTACCGTGCGGGCAGCCGATGGGAACCACAGGCTGAAGTTCCCCACCCACGACCTCCAATTCCATTCCTGTACTGGCGTTGCGGGTACAACTCCGAATCGTCAGACGGCTAACCGCCGCGATAGATGCAAGTGCTTCGCCGCGAAAGCCAAGCGTGCCCACCGAAAACAAGTCCTCCGCCGACTTGATTTTGCTGGTTGCGTGGCTGGTCACCGCGAGTGTGAGTTGATCGGGCTCGATGCCACACCCATCATCTCGAACACGAATGACTTCACTACCTCCTTGTTCCACAGAGGCATCAACCCGGCCAGCACCAGCGTCGACAGCGTTCTCCAACAGTTCCTTGAGTACGCTGGCTGGTCTTTCAATCACCTCACCAGCGGCAATTTTATTGACGACCAGAGGTGACAATTGGAAAATATCTGGCATGGTGAACAAAGACAAGTCGTTGGACGGCAGGCCGCCACCCGGCAGCAGGTCGATACGTCCTGCTGCAGCCAAGTGTCAGCCTTATTGGCGCCGCGGTGTGTGTGGCATTTACAATCCGTACTGCTTGATTTTACGATAAAGTGTCCGTTCCCCAATCCCCAACATCTTGGCAGCCTCTTCACGGTTGCCAACTGTCACCTTGAGTGTTTCAGCAATGAACAACTCTTCAATTTCGTCCATTGACTTGCCAACAAGTTCATGGAGTCCCCCTATTTGATTTCGCTCAACCATGACATCGTCGGGGGCCAGTTCAGCCGGCAAATCATCGAGATCTAACACTTCGTCGTAATCGACAACGACCATACTCTCAATAATGTTGCGCAGCTGACGAACATTTCCCGGCCAATCGAAAGCCAACAGTCGGCGGCGGGCAGCTGTGGAAATCCCGTTGATCTTCTTGCCATGCCTGGACGAATGTTCTTTCACAAAATAGTCAATTAACAACGGTACATCCTCGCGCCGATCGATCAGTCGCGGGAGAGTGATCGTCACCACCTTCAGTCGATGGTACAAATCTTCTCGAAACCCCCCTTCAGCAACAGACTTGTCCAGGTCACGATTGGTAGCCGAGAGGATTCGCACGTCAACTTGCACCGGATCGTTTGATCCCACGCGCGTAATTTCACCACTTTCCAAAACGCGCAACAATTTGATCTGGGTTGGCAGCGGCATATCGCCAACTTCATCCAGAAAGAGCGTGCCTCCATCGGCATACTCGAACTTCCCAATCCGGTCGGTCGAAGCGTCAGTAAACGCCCCCTTGATGTGTCCAAAAAGTTCGCTTTCGAGGATGTTCTCGCTCAGCGCGGCACAATTCAGGGGCACGAAGGGACGTTTTTTTCGCGGGCTGTTCTGGTGGATTGCTTTGGCAACCAGTTCCTTGCCCGTCCCAGTATCACCCTCAATAAGTACGGTTGCATCCGTCGGTGCAATGCGTTGCAGGCGGACAATGACGTCGAGCATCTGGGAGCTGTTGCCAATAACGCCTTCGAAGCCAAATTTTTCGTCGAGCCGACGATGCAGTTCGGCGTTGGCCCGCCTGAGATAATGGCTGGTGGCGGCATTGTCGACCACTGCTCGCAGTTGTTTCAAGTCCAACGGCTTGAGCAGGTAGTTAAAAGCCCCCTGCTGCATTGCCTCGACCGCCGATTGAACTGTACCGTGTCCTGTCACCAGGATCACCTCGGCATCTGGCAGAACTTCACGACTTTTAGAAAGAATTTCCAAGCCACCCACCTCAGGCATTTTGAGGTCGGTGACGATGAGGTCGTAGGTGCCGTTCTCCAACAAGCGAACGCCTTCCAACCCGCTGGTGGCCACAGTGCAATCGTAGCCAATTCGCTGCAGGCTGTCGGCAAGGGTTTCAGCATGAGCCGCGTCATTATCGATCACCAGAACTTTGATCGGTGGTCCGGTACTAGCGATGGTCTTGGAAGCGATCATAAGGAGAATGATACGAGCGACTCTTAAGAGTGCAAAGGGGCGTGTTAGCAGAGAAACAAAAAGAACGTCCGACGGAGGGGTCAAAGCCCATAGAAAAGGACCATGTGGGCTGGTTATACGACTTCTAGGAGGAACTAGCAGGATTATCGGGCAAACGGGGCGATACGGGCAATTCAATGGTGAATTGGGTTCCGTGCCCCACCTCGCTTTGAACGCTGATTCTCCCGCCATGGGCTTCGATAATTTTGCTGGTCGTCGGCAACCCCAGCCCAGAACCACTCGGTTTGGTGGAGAAAAACGCCTCGAACATTCGTGAGGCGGTTTTTTCGTCCACACCATGGCCTGTATCAATCACCTGGACGGCAACGTTGTCCCCTTGCCCATGGGTTCTGACGGTCAATTGCCCCCCGCGAGGCATTGCCTGCCTGGCATTGATCAGCAAATTTAAGAAGGCACCTCGAAAGGCTTCGCGATCGAGATTCACATGTGGCAGTTCCGGGTCAAAATACCGTAGGACCTCGATTTCTGCGGACCGGGTCTCTGGGGAAAAAAAATCGAGTAATTCGTCAATTTGAGTATTGAGATCCGTTGGTGTCAAATCGAGTTGGCGAACCTTGGCGTAGTTCAAGAAATCATCAAGCAGATCTTGTAATCTTTGACATTCACGGTGTACCAACTCAACCTGTTTAACCGCCCGACGCTGAACCGGACTTTCGGCCTCGTCGAGGTCCTCAAGCAACAATTCCATGTTGAGCCGAATCGTCGAGAGGGGATTCTTGATTTCGTGCGCCAAGGCACCCGCGAGGCGGGCAATTTGTGTGTACTGGTCCATCAACCGCTCGATGGCCTCGGCAGATTGGTCATCCGTATTATGGGGATGGGAGGTCGCCATGAACTTGTCGATCGACAGGGGTTTACGGTCGGGCAAGACCAGTACTCGCGGGGGAGGACCGTGGAATCAGCTGTTGGGCGCATCAAAACGCCCGGCGACATACGGCGGCACATCACCGGGCGAACGTTTCACCTTTTTAACAATATTCCCGATTAACTCCGCGACTCACGTTTGCCACCACCACCGCCACCTCGGCGTGGACGGTTGCCCTGCCCCTCGCCACGCGACCCGTTGGCACTGCCTGAGTCAGCCCCGACACTGGCCATTTGCTCATCACTGTCGGCACCCTCCTCGACGAGGGCAGCACGTCGACTCAATTTAACGCGATCTTGTTCGTCGACGGCGATTACACGAACCTTCATCGGATCGCCAATCTTGCAAATATCATTCACACTGGAAACATACTCATCCGACAATTCACTAATGTGGCAAAGGCCATCTCGTCCAGGCAGGATCTCCACAAAAGCGCCAAAGTCCTTGACACTGGTGACCACCCCGTCGTAGACACGACCAACTTCGATGTTCCCCGTCATCGCCTCGATACGATTGAGGGCCTGATGCACGCCTTCATGTCCGGTTCCGGCAACTGTCACAGTGCCATCCTCGTCAACATCGACAGTCACTCCCGCAGACTCTTGAATGCTGCGGATGTTCTTGCCACCCGGTCCGATCAACATCCCAATTTTATCAGGATCGATCTTGGTCCGTTTTAGCAGTGGTGCACTTTCGGACGTCGTCTCACGCGGGCGCGAGATGGCCGACAACATGTTCCGAAGGATTTCCATTCGCGCCTCTCGCGACTGGGCAAGGGTCGCCCGGATAATCTCTTCACTAATCCCGTTGATCTTCAAATCGAGTTGGATACCGGTAATCCCGTTTTGCGTTCCAGCGATTTTGAAGTCCATATCGCCGAAGTGATCTTCATCACCAAGGATATCGGTGAGCAAAACCCACTGGTCGCCCTTCTTAACCAAACCGACGGAAATGCCGGCCACTGGATTTGTGATCGGAACGCCAGCTGCCATCAATCCGAGCGTAGACCCGCAAACTGACGCCATAGAACTGGAACCATTCGATTCCAGAATGTCAGAAATAACGCGAATCGTGTAAGGAAATTTATCATGCTCCGGCAAGACTGGGTTCACACTTCGTTCGGCAAGCATGCCATGCCCGATTTCGCGCCGGCCCGGTCCGCGGATCGGTCGGCACTCCCCAACCGAAAACGAGGGGAAATAATAATCGAGCATGAATCGCTTGGAATACTCTTCGAAGAGCCCATCGACCCGTTGCTCATCGCGTCCGGTACCCAAAGTGATCGTAATCAGAGCCTGAGTCTCACCCCGTTGGAATAGTGCCGAGCCGTGCACCCGTGGAACCACATCGACCGTACATTCGATATTGCGAAGGTCTTTGTGGCCACGACCATCGGGTCGTACGCCAGCCAGGATTGCATCGCGAATGACCTGCTCTTCGAGGTCATGCCAGGCCGTGGAAAACGCGGACCCTTCGATAGCGCCTTCGGCCTCGGGATCGGGAATTAAATCGGCCTGGGCTCGTTCCTTGACTGCAGCAGAGACTTCCGCCTGCTCCTGCTTCCCTGGAGTCGACTTGGCCGTCTTCAAATCGTCGTAATAACGTTCGCGCAGTTGGGTCAGAACGCCATCATCTTCTGGTGGCACAACTTCCATCTTTTCAACGCCAACCTTGTCGATCAGTTCCTGCTGCATTTCGCACAATTCACGAATCACCCGGTGCGCTTCCATAATGGCCTCAGCCATTTTGTCCTCGGGCATTTCCCGGGCGAACCCCTCGATCATGAGCACTGCATCTTGAGTTCCCGAGACGATCAAATCGAGTTCACTGAACTCAAGTTGCTCATGGGTGGGGAACGGAACAAACTCGTCATTGACCAGGCCAAGCCTTAACGAAGCCAAGGGGCCCAAAAAGGGCAATGGCGAAATACCGAGCGCAGCTGCGGCCCCGTTCATTGCCAAAACGTCGCCATCATTCTGGCGATCGCTGGCCATGACAAAATTTTGGATCTGAACTTCGTCTGCAAATCCCTCTGCAAACATAGGCCGGATAGGCCGATCAATGAGACGGGCGGTCAATGTTTCTTTGGTCGATGGTCGACCCTCTCGCTTGAGGAATCCTCCCGGAAACTTTCCTGCGGCCGCCTGTCGCTCCCGATAGTCACAAGTGAGCGGGAAAAAATTGATCCCGGGCCGCGGTGAGCCCGTAGCCACAGCGCTCAGCGTCAAGGTTTCACCAAACTGCACCAAGACGCACCCGGCAGCCTGTTTTGCCAGTACGCCAGTTTCCATTCGAAATGTACCACTACCAATTTGTCTTTCTACACTAATACGATTCAAGGGAATTCTTTCCTTCAATGCGAGTTTGACCACTAAAGCTGGAGATGCCGACCGCTCGATCGCAGACCCTTCGGAAGACCATGACAAGCTATGCCGATTGCACAACCACCTGGCCAAATTTCAATCTGTTGGCCAGGAAGAGCGGCACGAAATGCCGCAACCATGGCGCCGAAGCAGCCCAATAAGGCGTTAACAGGTACGACCCACTCCGCCCACGAAAGAGACCCTTAGCAGGTCCACTTGGATTCGCCAGTTCAGAACACAGCCGCCGAAGAGGCCTTTGCAGAACTGTGGCAAGAAATCGGGTTTGTTCTTTTTGACAACCGACCCGCCTACATGCACTGCACCGCCAGCGAACAATAGCCTACTTTCGAATCTCTAAACGTTTTAAGAGGTCGAGATACAGGGTGGGATTCATCCGTTTGACATAGTCGAGCAACCTGCGACGCCGACTCACCATTCTCAGCAAACCACGCCGACTGGCATAGTCCTTGGGACATTCCCGCATGTGCTCCGTCATCCGGCTGATTCGACTGGTAAGCAGCGCAATTTGAACTTCTGGTGAACCTGTATCGGACGTCGCGCGCCCGAATTCACCAACTAGCTGCTCTTTTCGTTCTTTGGTTAATGCCATTTGGATCCTCTTACCCAGTGCCTTCGACCCCGCTTCGTTGGTTTCGCAACGGGGCGAGCACCAATCTCCTAAATTACTACATCTCCTAAATTACTACAGTCAAAACTCTTACCAACATAACCTACAAAAAAAACGACACTTCTCACATCTAGTCTGCCGCTATCACAACTTTCTCAGTGTACGGGGTTTAAACTCGCCTGCAACCGCAAATCCCTTGCCTGGGGCCGTAATTTTCAGCCCACCAGTCTCCTGGGGGCCCATGCCCGTCCGACCAACCGGCGGACTTCCCATCCGCTCGAACTGATCTCGGGTGAAATGCCATTCTCCAACGATGGCTGAGGCCAGTTTTTTCCGGCATTATCCGTTAAACGACCATCCACTCCGAGCAACGTCTCGCAGAACCTGCTAGGCCGGTTTTGTGCCGTGGGGAATGTCTCGGAGCCGCACCACATCCCAGACCAGGCCAAACTTTTCCATCACCCAGATTGCGTAATAGGTAGGATCGAACTCCCACCAGCGGTGCGCCTGGCTAGCAACGTGTTGGTAGGCATGGTGGTTATTGTGCCACCCCTCGCCGAACGCCAGAAAACCGACCCACCAATTGTTGCGGCTATCATCGGTCGTCTCGTAACGGCGAGAGCCCCATAGATGGGTTGCCGAATTGACGAACCAGGTAATGTGAAGGACATAAACCATGCGAACCCCCGTACCCCACAGGAGCATCGAAAGACCACCTTGCCATCCTCCCAGGCCGATGGCTGTGCCATAATACCCAAGACCATAAAGGGCCAATCCCAAAATGATATGGGAAGGCAAAAAGAGGTAGTGCATGATCATCATCATTTTATCTTTGCGAAGATCAGGAGCGTACTTCTCAATGACCAGATGGTCCCACTTGCGGCCAAAATTTGGCATAAACCAAAACATATGGCTCCACCATTTTCCATCCCGTGGCGAGTGGGGATCTCCCTCTTTATCACTATAAACATGATGCTGGCGATGGTGAGCAACCCAGGTTAAAGCGGAACCTTCACCCGACAAGCCCCCCAGAAAAGCCAGGGTCCAACGAATGATGGGAAATGTTTTGAAACTACCGTGGGTCAACAGGCGATGATAACCCATACAAACCCCAAACATCCCCGTCATCGGAATCAGAATCAAGCAGACCAACAGGCCCTGCCAACTGTAGTAGAACGGGGCAATTACCGCAAAAACGTGAACCATAACAATCCATACTACGACTGGCCAATTCAGTCCCCGGCCCCATAGTTGCGGGGAATTGGCACGAAGTAGTGGGGCCAATTGTTCGATGGTGTTCGGTGTTGTCGAATCAGGATCAACGGCCGGTACAGATGGCCTGTCCAAACTTCGATCCCTTCGTGTTACCGGAGATTGAACATCGGTGCTCATAGAAAACAACTGCCTCTTTCAATGGATGGGGATTACCGCGGAACGAATCTGCATGTCCACCTCGATCCGCCCAGAACTGTTCCATCAGGTATGAAATGACAAACCAAAGTCGGTTTGTTTTAACCGGTCAGTTTGTCTCGGCCACTCTGGTTCCGCCAAATGGTTCGAAACCTGCCTAACAGCGGGAGGGAAATCTGCATCTTGCTCTTGGTTAAGCATAAGGGGATTGTCAGAGGATGACTAGCCCACGCGGGGCCTACCGATAAATTCGACGCTCTTCGTCAGAACCCGCAAATTCATCCCTTATTCACGGTTTGGATTGGGGAATTCGCTACCCATACACGATTTTGCACCATGCCAACAGGACACCTGGATGGCTCCATTGGGCTCGACCACAACTTCAATCGCACCCTCCTGGTCGGTCTGGAACACCTCCGCCCCAGATTGCTCGTAAATAGCAACGGTTGGTTCGGTACCACGGTGACTACCACCGCTAATCACGACCCATTCAGGGGTACACCAGGCCGCAAATCGGGATGGAGCACTGTGCCGACTGCCATGATGAGGGGCCAATAACACGTTGCAATCATAGGGTGGGGTGGCAATCACGGTCTCCAAGCCAAAGGCCTCCAAATCACCTGGCAGCAACAGGCGACGACCTGCAAATTCAATCGCCAAGGTAATACTATTGGCATTGTCGCTCCCAACCACCCCTTCGGGGGGTGGATGAATGACCTCCACTTGGACCCCGGGACCAACGGTGAGACGATCTCCCGATGCAACCTCCCGGACGGGAATGCGATGTTCCGCCAGGAGTTCCCTTAGTTGGTCCGGGGCCGGAGTGTCACCACCCCGGTTGGCAACGGACTCGAACATGGCAGGGGAAACATAAACTGCTCCCACAGGAAACCGCCGCAACAAATCTGGTACCGCATTAAAGTGGTCAACATCGGCGTGTGACAAAATAATTCCGTCCACACGTCGGATCCCGGTTTCCCAGAGGTAAGTCGCGATCGTCTGGGCAGCGTACTCGGGCGATCCCAGCGACCCTGCGTCGTAGAGGATTGTTGCACCACTGGGCATTCTCAAGCAAACACAACCGCCATGCCCAACCGACACAAAACCACATTCGAGTTTTCCCCCGGTACGGCAGTGGAACGATGCGAGAGTTGCCCCCAGCGTCACCCACAGACAAAACGCACCCAGTTGCCACCGCAGGGGCAACCATTTCTTGCTGGAAACGACCATCCAAATCAACAACCCAAGATAAAATCCAGTCGTCCACCAAGTTGCGGGACCGATGACCCAAAAATGACCCCCGGGCACCGCTTCGGCGCAATCAATGACTCTCTCTAAAGCGAATATCGCATGATCACAAACCCAGCCACAAAAGCCTGCCAGGGGGGGTAACAAAAGACTGCAAAGAAGTAACGCAAAACCGCTCAACAGAACTGCCGTGATCAATGGCCACACAAATGGGCTGATCAAGATCGCCACTGGCGTGACGACGTGAAACTGCTGCATGACCAGGGGTAACGCGACAAGCCAGACCGATAAAGTGGCCAAAAGTAAACACCCATTCCAGCGTACCAACTGCACTGCCACCCGCGCTGGCCAGGGGCGCGAGGCATGTACAAGCCGTCTCACCGGGTCTTTGGCGCGCTGTTTTTGCTGATCAGCAAACCGGCTACCAAACACGATCAGGGTTGCCACTGCCAAAAAACTGAGTTGCGGGCCAACCCCAAAAAGATCGCTTGGGTTGAACGCCAGCACAACCAAACCAGCTGCAGCGAGCGAGTTGACAGCAACCACGCGTCGTCCCGTTCCCGCAGCGAGACAAATCAATACCGCCAGCACGGCGGCCCGGACAACTGGAGGACGAGCCCCAGCGACCAGGGCATAAAAGACAACCAGCACAACAATCACCGCCAGGGCGGTTCGCCTCGGAAGGAGCCCCAGATTCTTAATGCCAAGCAACCCTAAAACCAGAATTCCCAAATGCAATCCCGAAACGACGAGCAGATGAACCGTTCCAGTCGTGATGTAGCGGTTCACGGTCTCCCGTGAGACCGCGTCGCGCTGGCCGAGCAAGATCGCGTTTGCCAAGGGGACACGATGGGGATTCAGGTAGCGGCGCAGCTGCTCTTCACCCGATGCGCGAACGGAATCCAACCATCGGCCGATTGAAAAGACCGCTGCTGAGCGCAACGTTTTTACGCAATCGGGCGAATTGCTTACCAGGCGGCTTAAGCAACGGTGGGCTCGGGCGTGGCTGGCAAAGTCAAACTCTCCTGGATTCTTTGGAGTCGCGGTTTTTTGCAACTGGCCAAAGACTCGCAAACGGTCACCCGCGGAAACCTTGACGAGCTGACCACCAACGGTCAGTTGACAAACTCCACTCACAGGAGACCATCCCGTGCCATCTCGCAGTGCAACTGCGCGAACCCACAACCGACTGCGACACTGACTGGGAATCGCGCGATAGGGTGATTGCGGAGGCGCCGGCAGTAGAGAGGGACTTTCCAACGCCAAAACTTCCAGGCAGGCGGGCCTAAAATGTTGGTCCGCAAACCTGGAAATGTCCGCTCGCGCAAAGGTATGCCACTGCAAATGGTGCCACGCCCCGCCGGTTGCCGCGACCGACAGCAACAGCATCAGTGTAGCCCCCGCCAGCCACCTGCGGCGCCACGCTACCAACCAGCAACACCAGCAGATCAGCGCCGCCAACCACCAACCAGCAAAGGGAAAGGGAGGATTCTCCCCGAACACCGCTAACAGGCCGTAGCGGTCAAGCAAAATACCGACGCAGAATGCTAGCAGTGCCACCACCAGGGGCTGGTAGGTCCAAGGGGCCAAGCACCGACTTGTATCGGTGGGCGGTGCCATCTTGTGAGGACTGGCCACCATGGAAAGACCCGTCGGCAAAGGAAGAAGCAAACAAAAAAAGAAAAACCCGGCTACTACCCAGCGACTCTGATTGTAACCTTTGTGCCCCATGCAGCCAGTAAACTGGGTAGTTTGCCGCTCGCTCTTTACCGAATGCGCCCCGACTTCCAATGGCTGCCCCGCAGAACCGGATGGTACGCGGATGCGTACCGGAGTAAGATGGCCCGCCAATCCCGCCTCCGTGGGCCGAATTCCGTGGGCCGAATGTTGACGACAGCTATCCTACCCGAGGGGGGGGTATCACGCGTCACGGTCAAGGCCTTCATCCTTTGAGTCCCAACCCCATCTCCTGGAGGGATGACCATGTTTACGCGGTCACTTGCCACATTTTCGGAATTTGGCCTCTGGATTCTGGTGCTGCTTTTTTTGTGCGCCGGATGCACGTCGGAGGTCGCGTCCAAGAATACTCATAACGATCTCGCTGCTGGATCGACTACTTTGAAAGAGTCCAATATGTCTGACATCCCGTTAATCCCCCGTAACGTCTTGTTCGGCAATCCGGAGCGGGCCCAGGCTCGCATCAGCCCTGACGGCCACTGGCTCAGTTTTCTGGCACCCGTGGACGGAGTCCTCAACATTTGGGCCGGACCCGTTGAGGATCCTGCCAGTGCACGACCGGTGACCAATGACACCGATCAGGGGATACGCAATCACCGATGGGCTTTCGACGGCCAGCACGTCCTCTACTCGCAAGACAAGGACGGAAACGAAAACTGGCACATCTATGCGACAGACGTCGAAACCAAGAAAACCAAAGACCTCACTCCCATCGAGGGAGTGCACGCCCGCATTCAGGAGATCAGTGAACAATATCCGGATGAAATCCTGGTCGGATTGAATGACCGCAATCCTCAACTGCACGATATCTGGCGGGTGAACATCAAGACCGGTGAAAAAGAACTCCTCCAGCAGAATGAAGGAGTGGCCGGCTATGTCACTGATGACGATTTCCGAGTGCGGATGAACATCAACTACACACCTGCCGGCGGGCAGGTCTGGCAGATTCTTGAGGGAGATGGTGAGAATCGGCAATGGAAGGAATTTATGACCTTCGGGCCTGAGGATGCGATGACCAGCGGACCAGCCGGCTTCGACAAGTCGGGAAAGACGCTTTACTACGAAGATAGTCGCGATCGCAATACGGCCGGTCTCTTCACACTCCAACTGGATGGTGGCGAACCTCAACTGGTCGCCGAAGATCCGAAGGCCGACGTGGGAAGTGTGCTGATTCATCCAACTGAAAAGCATATCCAGGCGGTTTCGTTCACCTTTGACCGCCGTAAGTGGAAGGTGCTTGATGACTCCATTGCTGACGATTTTGCTTACCTCCAAGACCTCGAAGACGGCGAATTCTTGATCACCAGTCGCACCCGAGACGACAGCCAATGGACCGTCGCGTACATCCTGGACGACGGCCCGGTGAAATTCTATCGGTACGAGCGAACACCCCAGCGGAAAGCTACCTACTTGTTCAGCAATCGCGATGACCTGGATGATTATCCACTGGTTAAAATGCACTCGCCGGTCATTTCGAGCCGTGACGGTCTGGACCTGGTCTGCTACCTCTCACTTCCTCCCGGCACCGATCCCGATGGTGACGGTCGTCCAAACGTACCCGTCCCATTGATCCTCGATGTTCATGGAGGGCCCTGGTCTCGCGATGGCTGGGGACTGAATCCGTACCATCAATGGTTTGCGAATCGAGGGTATGCAGTCTTAAGTGTTAACTACCGAGGCTCGACAGGCTTCGGCAAAGAATTCCTGAACGCAGCTGATGGCGAGTGGGCTGGAAAGATGCACGACGATTTGCTGGATGCCGTAGAGTGGGCAACGGCTGAGAAAATTGCGATCCCCGAAAAAATATGCATCTACGGTGGCAGCTATGGAGGCTACGCAACCCTCGTCGGGCTGACCTTCACACCCGAGGTCTTCTCCTGTGGCGTGGACATTGTCGGCCCCTCCAATCTGGTCACCCTCATGGAAAACGCCCCCGCTTACTGGGCCCCCTTCATGCCTGTCATGAAACGCCGTGTCGGAGATTGGGAAACAGAGGAGGGGAAAGCCGCATTACTGCAGCGCTCGCCCTTGACTCGAGTCGACCAAATCACACGCCCATTACTCATTGCCCAGGGAGCGAATGACCCACGAGTGACTCAACTGGAAGCCGACCAAATCGTCGCTTCGATGAACCAAAAGGAGATCCCGGTAACCTACGTACTCTACCCGGATGAAGGGCATGGATTTCGACGACCCGAAAATCGCAAATCCTTCAACGCCGTCACCGAAGCGTTTCTGGCCGAACACTTGGGAGGCCGGTTCCAAGCGGTCGATCAAGATTTTGTTGACGCCTCCATCTCCGTACCCAGCGGTGCTGACGGCGTACCGGGCCTGAGTGCAGCACTTGCTGCCGAACAGTCCCGGCAATCGAATTAGAGCCGGCTATCCACAGGATGCCAGCCACTTGCGGGGAAAAGTGGGGATTTCCCTTGCGTTTGTCGTAACGGCAATCCACAATGGGGGTATGAGGCCTGCATACCCATACTTTTTCTGGTTTAGCTTTACCCGCCTGGGTAGCGGGGCCGGAGGACATTTGTAGCCTCATCTGACTTAAAAATGACGTCAGCAGCCTCGAGACCCAGATCCCTGGTTCTCGGGGCTTTTTTTTTGCGGGTATTTTCCGCTTGCAAGGGACAGATTCACAAATTATTTTTTTTCAAACCACACCGCTCAGGCCCACTGCCATCGGCTTCCAGCCAAGGCCCCACTTACGGAGACCCAACTTATGATCGTCGTCATGAAACGTAGTGCCACCAAACAACAAGTCCAGAAAATGGTCTCTCATGTTGAATCATTGGGACTGAAACCGACCATCATCCGAGGCACGGAACGAACCGTGGTCGCAGTGGTCGGTGACGAACGGGCTGCCGCGAACATCGGAGCTTTGGAGCGTGACCCTGGTGTAGATGAGGTGTTGAAAGTACTGGCACCGTACAAACTGGCCAGCCTGGAAGTACAACCCACACCAACGGTCGTGACAGCCGGCTCGCTGAAAGTTGGCGGCAGCGACCTTGGTGTCATGGCTGGGCCCTGCTCTGTCGAAAATGAAGAACAAATTGTCATATCGGCTCAGGCGGTCCGGGCAGCCGGTGCCACGGCACTGCGGGGCGGCGCCTTCAAGCCCCGCACAAGCCCTTACAGCTTCCAGGGGCTCAAGGAAGAGGGCTTGAAACTCCTGGCACTGGCACGCGCCGAAACAGGCCTGGCCATCGTGACTGAGGTTGTGGCGCCAGAAGACGTCGATTTAGTCGCCGAATACGCCGATGTTTTACAAGTCGGTGCCCGCAACATGCAAAATTACCGGCTACTGGAAGCCATTGGCAAAGTGCAACGGGCCGTATTGCTCAAGCGTGGGCCTAGTGCAACGGTCGACGAGTTCTTGTTGGCGGCTGAGTATGTCCTGGACGCCGGCAATTCCCAAGTCATGCTCTGCGAGCGGGGCATCCGCACGTTCGAAGCGCATACGCGGTTCACATTGCCTTTGGCAACCGTGCCTTACCTGCAAGCAAGAACCCACCTCCCGGTCGTGATCGATCCCAGCCACGGAACGGGCCACACGGAACTGGTCCCAGCCATGGCCCGCGCTGCTGTGGCTGCCGGCGCAGATGGGTTGATTATTGAGGTTCACCCGCAGCCCGAACAGGCACTTAGTGACGGTTACCAGTCTCTGTCGTTTTCCGAGTTCGAGCAGACGATGGCTGGCTGTCGGAATGTCGCCCAGGCTGTTGGAAAAATAATGGCAGAAACCACAGCCTCTTGCCCAACGGCTTGAACACACGCCAGCAGAGTCGAGCCAACAGGCCACTCTCTGACGTTGCCTACCGCAAATCACAAAGCAGCAAGCCTGACCGTCAGGGCATGGTGGGCCGCCGCGTTGGCCAACACGAGTAAATGCTTGCTTCCCGGATCGTAAACGAACTCACATTCTGCCAACTCGGCTTCATGGAGGTCACTGGCGATGGCCTCCACCAAGCTATTGGTGGCTGAATAACGGTCGCGCACAAGATCCTTAACGGGATAGAACTCGATCCACCGCGCCGTTTGGGCAGTCGCCTGGGAAGTGATCTGAAGGGTCCCTTCATCAAGGGGACGCCAGGTCAATCCGAGCGGCTTGAAAACCTGCTCGAAGAACCCGTCCCACGATTGCTCGCCAACCGAACAGGCCACCAACGAGGTCGGTTCCAGTTGCACATCGGCCAGGGATTGCCAGTCGATGAGTACCGTCACATCCCATGCCTGCTGAACGTAGCGAAGCACATTTCGCAACTCAGCCCAAGGCAGAAAGTTGACGGTTCTGGCTTGCTGGAGTTTCGGCTGGAGCAGGAGATAAGTCGGCTCAATCGAGAGTCGGTCGGTCGGATAGCGGCTCTTGTTAGGCAGCCCACGGGCCAAGAGCATCCGCTCCAACAACACGAGCACCTGGACTTGGACTCCATGCTGATGTTCCACCTCTAAAGTAGAACCCTTCGCTTGGATACTTCCAGTTCCGCCTTGCCTTGCCCACGAGTTTGGCGCTACAAGTTGTTGAACCCAGGCAGCAACAGGAGCCGCATCGGTGGTTCCCGGCGACAACAATTCTTTCACATCATAACTGCTTGTGCGTGGACGCTCTGACTCCTGGGAGATCACCGACAGTTGTCCGCTTTTTTCTACAAAGTGGAGCCGATGTTTTACCAATGCTTGCTCTAGCAATTCGCCACTCGTTGTATCTCCAGTAGAAATGGTAATCGGTCGATCGGCAGCCAGCCCTGCCACGAGAAGTCCGTGGGGATCAAGCGTAATGGGCACCGCCATCAAATCCGACACTAAATTCAGCCATCCCGCGAGCGGCATTGCTAAAATCTCTGTCGACGCAATCGGAATCGCCAACTGTGCTGACAGATCGCGGCCATGGCCTGGCTGGTGATCGACCGGTCCACGACGAACTGCAGCCCTTGCTTCGAGACCGTCGGCACCATGATCCGGCAGCAAATTCCCACCAACTGGCAGGCCAGGCGGCTGAAGGGCCGTCTCTTGGTCGTCGGCCAAAGGCTCGCTCGCACCGATCGATGGTGGCTGGTCTGGAAAGACTGTCTGCTTGGGAATTGGCTCAAAGGAGGCCACTGGCCGCTTCGTCTTGCCTGCAGCTACCTTCTCTGCATCCACTGAACGGGAACCCGACGCCAGGACACCCGTGTTCTGCATTTCCGTTGTTTCGGTCGCTGCTTCACCGCCGCTGACTGCAGTTGAGGTTTTGTCTTGCGTTGGCAATGGACGCTCGGCAACCACCGGAGAACCCTCTTCGGAAAGCTCAGGGTCGTTCCTGAGCAAATTCTCTGGCCTTGTTCCTCCTGGAGACGGCTTGACCAACTCTGCTGTGGGAACCTCTTCTGGAAGGGTCGTTGCAGCGGAACGACTTGCCGTTTGAGGAATTGATTCGAGATCTGTTGGTTGGTCTGGCGGCGCGTCGAGGGCAACATCGTCTTGGACGTTGGCCACCGACGGCAGATCTGGTTTGGGGACGGCCTTTGCTTCCGGGACCGCGCGGCCCGCCAAGGAGATCGCGGTAGCCTCTTCATGCCCAACCTGCATCCATAGTGCGGTTGCCACACCACCGATCAACAGCAATCCTGCCCCGGCTACGGATACCCACAAAAACGGAATCTGGTGGGTTCCCCAACGCATGGTGCCGGGTGCGGTTTGAGGCACCCTGCTTTCAGCAGTCTGGGTCGCAACATTTTCCGTAACGACATCCCGTGGCGGCCTGGCAAGCTCGCTTTTTTCAACACCACTGGAGTCAAAAACCGGACCGGTCAATTCGTCGACCGACAGCGTGTCGAAGCGCGGTGCGAAATCGGGTTCGGCAGTTGGAGTCGTAGGTGATGGAGTCAAATCTGACCCGGCCGCCTCCAGAGCCATGCTGGCCGGTAGTACCAAATGGACCATGCTGCCACATTTCGGGCAGGCGCGGATTTGGCCCACAGCTGCCGAGTCTTTGACACGCAACCGGGCATTGCAGGTTTCGCAGATAACGGGAAAAGAATCCAAACTCACGGCCTTTGCATAAGGTATCCCGGGTCGCCCCAAACCACGTAATGGGTTCGTCTGACGCGGCCCAATCTATTGCCTGCTTTCTCAAGCATATCACAGAGCGTCAAACCACCGTGTCCAATTTGCCGAGTTACAGCGGTCACAATCGGGTTGATCGATACGATTGTCCTGCCTGTTATGGTTCGCCATGGAACACATCCGGAAGTCGATCGCCCCGGCGGGTGGCTGCATCTCGGGTTGTCACGGCAATCTCTGGTATCCCACCCGGTTGCAGTGGCTTAACCACGTAAACAAGTTTCTGGCGAGGATCGGTCAGACTGGTTGATGATTTGTCGGGATTGGCCAGCTTCAATATTTCCAGCAGAATTTCGCCTGCTGGCCGGTTTTGCTCGTCGAGCCCAAAGGATTGATTTTTGGTGATTCCTGCAAGCTGCAAATCGGTTCCCAGAATGACAATTTTAACTCCAATTTCCTGACTCAGCGTTTCCAGCGCTGCCTCGAGGGTGTCCTGAGAAAAACTCAGGGAAGTCACCTGCTTGAACCTCGCTTCGAGCGAGCCAGTGGCGGACGCTTTTGGAGCGGCAATTGCTGTCACCTGGCGGAGTGGTTCGACCAGCGACAACTCGGTAGCGAGTAGGAGATTTTGTCCCGCTTCCGGTGGCAAGTAACAGCGAACCAAGGCATACCCTTCCTCGTGGCCAGCTCGGGTGTAGCGGGTGAGGGCCCGCACCATCTCTGGAAAACGGGCAAGTAATCGTCGACCATACCGCTGAAGTTCGAGTTGAAACACGTAATCTTCAATTCCCGCAGGAAGTTGTGCAACTCGTTCGCTAAACCGTTTGGCCAGGATGTGCTCGGCGGTATCAATCGTAGCCGCTGCAAGGAGTTCCATAAAAAAATTTTCGTCCCAATGCAAACTGATTCCGAGAGCGGTGAGTCCTTCTCCTGCAAACCAAATCAAGGGTTTTTCAAGTCTTGCCAACGGTCCACTGAACAAACTCTTGCCCTCACTCCACAGGTAATTAGGAGCGACTACCAACGTCATCATACGATCGGAATCGGTCGCCTCGACAAGTTGTTCCAGATCGCGCCGCAAGGGAGGGGGTTGCCCCTCCAAATCCAGAACGTCGGCCATGTTTTCCGCCGCCGTCATGACAATTCTGTCGGCTTCGCCAGTCGCGGGTACGTAACAGGCCCACCGATCTCGCACAGCGTAACTTTGTCCGGCATGCTTTTGGACCGTGCCACCAGAAAAATTTGAAACCACCTCTTTCAGTCTGCTCACTTCAACTGGATGAATGACCATGGTGGCATCCCAGTCACCGCCAGGAAGAACTCTTAGTCCAATGACTAATTGGGCCATCTGGGCGAGTTGGATTCCAGAGGTCTGAGTGATGAATTGGACCGCCCGCTCAGCCAGTGGGCCAACGGCGGCAAGCACTTTTTCACCCTCCGGGTGTCTGAGGAGATCTGCGGGGCGAAGTGCGAAGAAAATCTGGCAACCAGGTGGTAAAAAAGCGAGGTCCAAAGGCTTTCCAGAAGTTGGCGATGCCCACAACGTTTGACCATCATCGGCAATGGTCTGCGGCACGGCCTGGCGTTCTGGCAGCGGCTGATCCGTCGTTGAGGGGGCGGCAGTTTCCGGTGGTCTCTCGGTCACCTGGCTATCCACAGGATTCGTGGCATGAGCCGGTACCGACTGGGCACGATCTTCCGCCCCGGAACGAAGCAAGCTGCGCCCCATCCACAACAAAGCCAGGGCGAGAACACCCAGGACTGCCACGACCGTCATCCACTGATGCCGTTTGCGTTGTGATCGGGCAACGCGGGGCGGGCCAACATCGACATGAATCGGAAACTTTGCCATCCGCTCGGCTAAACCATGAAGAAGAAAGCGATCAGCTGGCGTTTTCCAACACGGCAGGTTGGGCAACAGCAGCTTCGATCACAGAACCAACCGCCTCGATCACGCGATCGATTTGTTCTAGCGATACATCCATGTGTGTCACAGCACGAACACGTCTTTCCGCAGATGCATTCATCAATACGCCTATTTCCCCCAGCCGCTGGCAAAACAGCTCAGCCGTCCCCAGGTGTGGCTCGATGTCGAAAATAACGATGTTGGTGTCAACCTGGTCAGGCTGTAACGACAGTCCAGGCATGGCTCGCACGGCTTCGCCCAGCAAGCTCGCTTTTTTATGATCCTCGGCCAGCCGCTCCACATGGTGTTCGAGGGAATAGAGCGCGGCAGCAGCGAGGACTCCCATCTGCCGCGTTCCTCCTCCCAAAGCTTTACGATGCCGCCTTGCCTGACGGATCAAATCTGCCGGGCCACACAGTGCCGAACCGACGGGGGCTCCCAGCCCCTTGCTGAAACAGACACTCACCGTGTCGAAATGGCCAGCCCACTGGGCTGCTGAAATTCCAGTGGCCACAACCGCATTAAAAAGTCGTGCCCCATCAAGATGTGTCGCCAACCCCCGCTGGTGAGCCAGCTGGCACAGCTCGCTGGTCATGTCAAAAGGAAGGATTCGTCCCCCTCCTCGATTCAGGGTATTTTCCAGGCAAAGCAACCGGGTACGACACTGGTGATCATCTGGCGGGCGGATACTGTCGGTCACTTGCTGCGATGTTAAACACCCGTTTTTCCCTGGCAGGGGGTTCACCGAAACCCCAAAAAACTGGGCAAAGGCTCCCTGCTCGTAATTGAAGATGTGGCACTCCGAGTCACAGAGGAATTCATCTCCTGCGCCACAGTGAAGCCGCACCCCAATCTGATTGCTCATCGTCCCGGAAGGGACAAAAATGGCCGCTTCTTTCCCTAGCAGGGCGGCCACTTGCTCCTGGAGGAGATTGACCGTCGGATCGTCGCCAAAAACATCGTCACCAACTTCTGCGGTCGCGATTGCCGCACGCATCTCCTCGGTGGGGCGGGTCACGGTGTCACTTCGCAGGTCAATTGGTTTGATTTGCACGGGTTTTCTTTTCTCTCACTTCGGGTGAGAATGGGAGGTCAGGCGGGCCCTTTGATTATCGTCGTCTTGTGGCCCAAGTTCAAGCGAATTGACTCCCCCTGTTGCCGATGCCACTTTCCATACAACGTATTGATACTCGAGCCCCGGATGCCCCGGTCGCGATCGCTCAGCTACGCGGTCAACTGGCACCGGAGGGAAATGTCGTCAGCCCGGCAGGCCGGGCGAAAACCATCGACGTTTTTGGGGAACCGCTCACGCCGAGTGAGGTCGTGGAGCGAATTTGTCACGATGTGCGGCAGCGGGGCCTCACTGCAGCCCTTGACTATTCGGAAAAACTCGACGGAGTGTCGTTGACCGCGACGACACTGCGGGTTGGCGAAGATGAGTTGGCTGCCGCCCATGACGCTGCAACGCCCGAATTTCTGGCCACGATCGGCCAGATTCGGAATCGAATCCAGGAATTCCAGACCCGTATTCTGCACAAAGATGTGTCGGTCGACACGGTTGGAAATGGTTCTCTGCGGCAGCGGTACCTGCCGCTGAAGCGGGTGGGCATTTGCGTTCCGGGAGGAGCCGCAGCCTACCCATCAACCGTGCTGATGACCGCCGTACCTGCCCAAACAGCCGGAGTTGCCGAAATCGCGGTTGTCGCCCCCCCCACCAAATTTGGATCGTATAACCAGGACTTGCTCGCCACCTGCCACGCGCTAGGGATTCGCGAGGTTTATCGCATTGGTGGAGCCCAAGGCGTCGCCGCACTTGCATACGGATTGGAAGAAACCAAGGAGGCACATCCACCGAATGGTTTTATCCTGCCGCAGGTCGACAAAATCGTGGGGCCAGGTAATCTTTTCGTGGCCCTGGCCAAAAAACACGTCTTTGGTGAAGTCGACATCGATTCGATAGCGGGCCCCAGTGAAGTGATTGTCATTGCTGACCAGACTGCCCGAGCTGACTGGACCGCGGCCGATTTAATCGCCCAGGCTGAACATGCACCTGGCTCGGCAATCTTGATAACCTGGGTCGAATCCTTGCTTGACGAGGTGGCAGAAGAACTGGAAACCCAATTGGCAAGCCTGGCACGAGGAAAACTGGCGCAAGAATCGCTGGAAGCATTTGGGGCACTCATTCTTGTCAAGGACCGGAATGAGGCTGCCGATTTGGCCAATACACTTGCCACCGAACATTTGCACTTATCGTGTGAGGATGCCGACGAACTGCTCGAACAGATCCGGTATGCCGGAGCCGTTTTCATGGGCCCGCTCAGCCCGGTTGCACTTGGGGACTATGTCGCTGGCCCCTCCCACGTGCTTCCTACAGGGGCAACTGCCCGTTTTGCCAGTGGATTGTCCTGTAATGATTTCCTGCGATCCAACAGTGTGATTCATTACAGTCAAACCGGTCTGGATGAGGTGGCCGAGCAGGTTCGCCAGCTGGCAGAAATAGAAGGACTCCCCGGTCACTGGCAAAGTGTTGCACTCCGGCGAAGCAAGGCGTAAAAACATCAGGAGTTCAAGTCGGTCCACGAAAACGCCTGCTCGTAGTTGGCGAACCGGATCCCCAAAATTGTCACCCGTTCGTTGTCGCGTCGTTCCTCACCCCCTGATTTTCCATATACCCTGGACCGCATGTCTTTTTTCCGCAGCAACATTGAGCAAATGGGGGGTTACATCCCCGGAGAACAGCCCCAAGGCGATAAGTTCATCAAGCTCAACACCAATGAGAATCCTTACTCCTGCTCTCCCAAGGTCAAAGCGGCGATTGGCCACATGATCCAGCGGGGGCTGCAAAAATACCCCGATCCGTTGGCCACCGCGTTTCGCATTCGGGCCGGTGAAGTACTCGGGTGTGATCCCGATTGGATCCTCTGCGGCAACGGGAGTGACGACCTGCTCACGATCGTGACACGTGCCTTTGTGGAGCCGGGTGATCGCGTACGGTTCGCCAATCCAAGCTATGTTTTGTACCGCACGCTCGCAGAAATCCAGGGCGGCCATTGCGATGTTGTTCCGTACCAGCCCGATTGGAGCCTGGGGCCAGCATTCACGGCAGGAGATGCGCGATTGAAGCTGGCCTACCTCGCAAATCCCAACAGTCCCTCAGGTACAGCACTTGCGCCGCAACAGGTCGCTGAAATTGCGGACGCCCTCCCCTGCCCGTTGGTTGTCGACGAAGCCTATGTCGATTTTGCGGACAATCATTG
Source organism: Lacipirellulaceae bacterium (assembly GCA_965243695.1). GTDB lineage: Bacteria > Planctomycetota > Planctomycetia > Pirellulales > Lacipirellulaceae > JAKVCB01. The sequence continues at coordinate 44,067 of CBDEWC010000018.1, forward strand.
CATAAACCTGGTCGCCGAAAACGAAAAGGTTCTCGTCACCCGTTCGCTTAGCAAGTCTTATGCATTAGCGGGCCTCAGGTTTGGATTCCTCGTCGGCCAGCCACATATGATCGAGCAACTCAGCAAGATCAAAGACTCCTACAACTGCGACGCCCTGTCGATTGCTGGTGCAACGGCAGCCATGGACGATCAGGATTGGCTGACCCAGAATCAGGCAACGATTCGGGCAACACGTCAACGGCTCTTTGCGCAGATGCAGGAACTTGGTTTCGCAAGCGTTGCCTCCCAGGCAAACTTCATCTGGAATCCGCACCCTACTATCGCTGTCGAACCACTTTACCACAAACTCAAAGAAAGTGGTGTGCTGGTACGTTACATGAACTATCCAGACTGGGAAGATGGGCTACGGATTTCGGTGGGCACCGATGAGCAAATCGATGCCTGCATCACACTTTTGCGCGCGGCCATGTAACCTCTGGACGCGTTTTGCCCGCACAAATCCATTCACCAAGAATCGGTCGCGTTCTTGGTCGGCAGAAACGTCGCTGACGGCACCTTCTATCTGAACTGCGGTTGGTCGATGCGATGAAGCTGTTCAATTTTTTGGTGAAACAGCGCCCGCCTGACTGACGACGCTTTTCTCAAGACCACCACAAGCTCCCAAGGGTCGCTGCCGGACGCCTGGTGTGCAGGACTTGAACGGCGCCAAGAAAAACAAGTCGGTCCGCCATGCAAGCCGTTGCGTTCATCCGCCAGTCGGTTACGCTGGAGGGCATGAAGGAAACGACTTACGATTACGACATTCTGGTGGTTGGGGCCGGCCACGCCGGAACCGAGGCCGCGCTGGCGGCTGCGCGCCTGGGGGCCAAAACGGCCCTGTTGACGACCAACTGCGACACCGTCGGGCAGATGAGCTGCAACCCGGCCATTGGGGGCATTGGCAAAGGACAAATCGTCCGCGAAATCGACGCCCTGGGAGGTGCCATGGGCCGTGCGATTGACGCAACCGGAATTCAGTTCCGCCTGCTCAATCGCCGCAAGGGCCCGGCCATGCACAGCCCCCGCGCCCAAGCCGACAAAAAGGCGTACCAGGCAGAGATCAAGCGGCTAGTCGAGTCTGCACCCAACCTCGAACTCCGCCAGGAAGTCGTCACCGACCTGCTGACCGATTCTTCCTCCGGGAAAATGCGCATCCTCGGCGTCAGAGTGCTTGGAGAGGTTACCTATCAGGCACCAGTCGTGATACTCACCACGGGGACCTTTTTGCAGGCACGTATGCATACGGGCGAGACGCAAACTTCCGGCGGTCGCGCCGGCGAAGGGACTTCCTCAGGAATTAGCGCTGCCCTCTCACGTCTCGGATTTCAGCTGGCGCGATTTAAGACCGGTACACCACCTCGACTGAACGGAAGGACCATTAATTTCGACAAGGTCGAAGTCCAGCCTCCAGATGAACAGCCTCAACCTTTTTCATTCCTGACCGACCAGCTGACCCAAACTCAAATTCCCTGCCACATTACCTATACCAACCCTGCGGTGCACGACTTGATTCGTGCCAACCTGGAACGTGCCCCGATGTACAGCGGGCAAATCGAGTCGAGTGGGCCCCGCTACTGCCCGTCAATCGAGGACAAGGTCATTCGGTTTGCTGACAAAGATCAGCATCAAATTTTTCTCGAACCTGAGGGAAGAAACACCTTTGAGGTCTATGTCAACGGAATTTCGACCAGTTTGCCACGCGATGTTCAAGATGCAATGTTTCCACTCATCCAGGGGTTAGAGCAGGCTCAGATCATGCGTTACGGCTATGCCGTTGAATACGACTATGCACCGCCTCACCAACTCCATCCCACCCTGGAAACCAAGCGCGTTGAAGGACTTTACTTCGCCGGTCAGATTAATGGCACCACCGGATACGAAGAAGCAGCTGCACAAGGTTTGATAGCCGGCGCAAACGCAGCTCTGGCACTCGCCCAAAAGAATCCTCTCTTGCTAAGCCGCGACACCGCCTACATTGGTGTCTTAATCGATGATCTGGTGACCTGTAGTGTCGACGAACCTTACCGCATGTTTACGAGCCGGGCCGAATTCCGAATCCTGCTGCGACACGACAACGCCGACCGCCGCTTGACACCGATAGCCTGGGAACATGGTCTGGCCGACGAATCAAGGTGGCACCGTTTGCAGGAAAAAATGGCTGCGATCAATCGCGTTCAAACCGTCCTTGAAACGACATCCGTCGTCGGCACACCACTGACCAAGTTTCTCCGCCGCCCGGAAGCGAACTGGGCCGACGCCGTAAAAGTTGCGCCCGCCCTGGCAGAAGTGCCAATCACGGTTGCCAACGGAGTCCTGTACGACGTCAAGTACGCTGGCTACGTCGCTCGTCAACAAGTGGATGTCGATCGTCAACAGCGGCTCGCTGAAAAACGAATTCCCGAATCGTTCGCGTACGACACGATGACCCAAATGCGGAATGAGGCACGGGAAAAACTTGCCCGCATTCGACCGGTGAACCTGGCACAGGCAAGTCGAATCAGCGGTATCACACCAGCCGATATCGCGTTACTGCTGGTCTATCTAAAAGGCTAAAACCCCGCTTCCCCGTCGTTAACCGGACCAACCAACCAGAGCAGGTGTCGCACCAAACCGGGCCAATCACCAAACCGGGCCGCCGAAGCAAAATGGTTTTTGGGAAAATCTTTGGAAGCCATTATGGTGATCCACAACCCATTGAATTTAAACAACTTACAAAAAACAGACCGATATTGACGCAGTCTGGGGGTTCGATATAATTCGCAGACATATGGCAATCCAGGCAAACCTGGAAGACACGGTTAATGTTGCTGATTGAAACGCCCGATACAATTGCGGTAACAAGAGTTAACTAAGGACATTAAGGATTTTGCGGACAGTTGGTGTTCGAGAGGGACTTTGAGGAATCTGCCTCTGAGGGCCAGCCCATGGCCTGCTTCCGAACAACGCCGCGGGCTACTTCGAGCAATTTGGTGCACTTGAGGTAGCCAACTTCACTTTTAGCTATGGAGAGGGGTGGTTGAGCCTATGAAAACGGTCTTTACAACCGGCGAAGCCGCCAAGATATGTAAAGTCAGCCAGCAAACCATTATTCGCTGCTTTGACTCTGGCCAACTCAAGGGATTTCGCGTCCCGGGAAGTCGGTTTCGGCGGATCCCTCGTGACCTGTTGTACTCGTTTATGCGCGACAACGGGATCCCGACCGATGCACTTGATAGTGGGAAACGGAAGATCCTGGTTGTCGACGATGACCCGGATCTCGTGGAACTGATCGTAGAGCATCTGAATCGGGGTGGCCGGTTCGAAGTGCGGAGTGTCAATAACGGCTTCGGTGCCGGCATGCAGATCAAGGAGTTCCGTCCTGACCTGGTCGTGCTGGATGTCATGCTACCAGACATTAACGGCAAAGAAGTTTGCCAACTGGTCCGGAGTGAGCCCTCGATGGACGAAGTCCGCATCATTTGCATCTCCGGAATGGGAGAGCCTGATAAGATTCAGGCCTTGCGCGACGCGGGAGCGAATGACTTCATGCAAAAGCCGTTTGATGTCGAGGACTTGTTGGATCGCATTTGCCAATTGCTTGATGTCGAGGCAACCGCCTCAAGCTAGTACCGGTCAAGACTTGTTTGGCTCCTCGAGCAGGGAAAGCTGACAAAGGGTCAACCGTGTACTAATCACGCGCTTCGCAGATTTTTGAAATCCGCTATGCTATGGCGTCTCAGAGGGTAGAACCGCACATCGGTTCCCTCCCGTGCTGTTGCACACCTCGACCAGGGAAGGTTGAAACGAGGTTTGGCGTCATGCTCTATCTACGACTTGTTCGTTCCGATTCGGTTCACCAATGGGTGCCGATCGCTGACCAGACGGCCGCGGCGCTTGAACGGGCGCTACTGGCTCAAGCGCGGATACCGTGCCAGCAGGAAGTCCTCTGGGCCCTAAAACGGGATCCTTTTCTGGCGGCTGCCGCTTGTTCGGTGCGAGAAGAATTTTTTCCGACAAGCGGGCCAGCCACTGACAGCCTGGTTAGCCTATCAGCACTCGCTGATTGGCTTAGCGATGGATTGGCCAGCAAGCTTCAGACGCTGCTCGCCTCTCCTGTAGAAACCGTGAGCGAGGTCACTCCGATCGATGCCACTCATTACGCTCAACTTGCGAATCACACACTAACGGTGGTCGGAACATCCTCGGGTATTTTTCCGGACTGCCCCTCCGATGCTGTCTGGCAATCATGGCTTGGTGAATTAGAAATACTTTTATCCCAATGCCCGAGCGACCCCTTGGGGCGTCCTCGCAAATTACCTTCGTTGCCCCCAGCCGCTCCCCGCAATTTATCCGCTACGCCGGCAGCTGACGCGGAACAATCGGCCGAAAATAGCGGCTTTTTTCTCCGTCGCGTACCCGGGATTGCGGCCCGCTTGCCGTCGCTGGTCGCACGGCTCGCCAAAGCTGAAAAAATGGTGGTCACGTACGAACAGCGGTTGGAACAAGAAAAACTTGCGTCTCTCAAAGAGTTTGCCTACGGGGCAAGCCACGAAATCAACAATCCACTCGCCAATATCACCGCTCGGGCTCAATCTCTCTTGCGCGATGAATCCGATGAGATGCGCCGTCGGAAACTATCTGCAATTTACGATCAGGCGATGCGCGCACACGAAATGATTGCCGATTTGATGCAATTTGCCCGGCCACCCGCCCTCGAACTTGGCCCGTGTGATTTGGTATCGCTGGCAAGGCAAGTTGTTACCGAGTTGCAAAAACAAGCTGAGGACCGAAAAATCTCACTCACCTTGAAAACCGACGACGCTCAGGCGTTCGTTACGGGAGATAAAACCCAACTGGCGGTCGCAGTACGAGCGGTCGTCGTCAACGCCCTCGAAGCGGTGGGACAAAGTGGTGATGTGGAAGTACAACTGGAACCGGACCAAGGCCCGGAAGTACAAATCGTAGTTCGTGACAACGGGCCTGGCCTTACTGATGAACTCCGACGTCACATGTTCGACCCCTTCTTTAGCGGACGGGAGGCGGGAAGAGGACTTGGGTTTGGGCTTTCCAAGTGCTGGCGAATTGTCTCTGAGCACGGTGGCAACATCACTGTCGGCGCAAATCTTCGCTCGGGAACTGCGATTACGCTTGCACTACCTGCGAACGATGTGGTCCGTAGCGCTGCCTGATTCCGCGCGGCATGCTAGCAGTGCTGTCAACCAGCGGCAAATCGTGCCCACTCTTTCTTGTCAACGGATGGCCCGATTGTCTAAGCTAATTCGTTCTTGCCGGTGCGCACCGGCTCGGTGAGTCATGGAAGACAACCAAAGATGGATTGCAAGGATGAACTCAAACCATTGGGTACCGCTTGAACAGGTCACGCTCCGCAACACGACAGCAGACAAACCCCAAGGCTCTGCACATCACCCCAATGCACTAATTGGTCCTGTTCGACAGGCTATTCTCTGTGCTCGTCAGTTTTTATTCAGCGCACAACAGGATAATGGCCAGTGGTACACCCGTGTTGGTCATGATGCTGTCCATGTTAGCCAGTCGCTGCTCGCCCACGAGATCCTGGGAAGCAAAGCCGACAACGAGCAATCCTCCGAAGAACTCGTGAACACGCTTGTCGAGCAATCGTTACCGCAAGGAGGTTGGAATCGCTTATCTGGAAGTACGATCGACGTAAGTGTCAGCGTGCTTGCCTACCTTGCTCTAAAAATACAAGGCACCGACCCCACATCTCCGGTCATGCGAACAGCCCGCTCTGCGATTCTCACCGCCGGAGGGGCTGACCAGTGCAATACGACAACCCGATATTGGCTGGCCCTTTTGGGGCAAATCTCCTTTGAAGATTGTCCTCCCTTCCCTCCAGAGAAGATATTTCTTTCCCTGCAGCCCAACCTCATGGCAACCTCGGGCGAACTGGCAGCAACCGCAGAAATGAACGCAGCGTTATCAGTTCTTTGGGCCCACCGCCCAGTCTACAAAGTCGCACCGAAATGGGGGGTACGAGAATTGTTTGTCGATAAGCCCTCTCGCTGGCCACCGCCCAGTGCCGTGGAAACTCCCTGTCTAAGGCATCACACCGCCAGTTGGTGGCGAGCGGCAGTTGACCGCGCAACCCTATGGTTGGAACATCGCGGTTGGGTCCCACTGCGTCGTCATGCTTTACTACGGCTCGAAAAACGTCTGCTCGAGCGGCCCCAGGCAACCAAGTCGGCGGACTCCAAGAGGGGGCAAACTATCTGGACTCAAATTGCTCTGGCCACACTGGGGCACCACCAACCCAACGAACTGTTTTCCGGGCCAGCCCAGCTGAATCCATTGGTGCCAGATACCAACGACGACCATGACGTGAAATCGATTCCTCCGACATCGCCCGACACACGTACCGCAAACGTATTGACAGCCCTTCTGGAAAGTGGACTGAGCCCGCACCACGGTGTTGTCTTCGAAGCAACAGACACCTTTATCGACTATGGCAACAAGGTCTTGGAAAACCTCGCGCAAGTTGACGCAACTACGCTGGCCAGTTTGCTTACGACGCTGACCATGCTGAAATCTGGAGACCAAAATAACTCCAATGAATTGCCCCCTCACCTCTCGATTCACGATGAAGTTGACGATCCCAGGTCATACGACCAGTGGGAAAGCGCAACAGACTTTGACTCGATGGAGACGTTGGGTACTCGTTTAGTCAACGCGCTGGTTGGTGGTCAAAACCGTGATGGGAGTTGGACTCCCATCACACCGTCTCGTTCTGGAAATGACAAAGCTTCCAGCAAAGTCGCTGCGACCGGTACCGTCGTGATCGCCCTAAGCCGTTATGGATTGGTACAAGACGACCCCTCAATCCGCCAGGCCACCACATTTTTGCGGCAAACCCAACTGGCCAACGGGAGTTGGAACCACGTTCTGGAGGGACCCTCGATCCACGCCACGTCGTTGGCCATACAAGGACTGCTGGCTGCCGGCACCACCACCGAGCACGAGGTGATTGCCGCTGGTGTAAACTGGCTTTTGGCCCAGCAAAGCCCCGATGGTGGTTGGGGAGATTTTTCACTCTCCAACGAGCCAGGTTTCCCTGAACCGACCATGGCAGTTCAAACTGCCGACGCGATATTGGCTCTGTTAGCTGCAGACGAACACTCCAGCAACCAGGTCCTTCGTGGAATCCATTTTATGCTGGAACAACAGCAGTCAGACGGCAGCTGGCATAAGCTCTTCTTTCGATCCGGCAGTCCGGCTGCTTGTTGTGGAAACGCTTACGATCTGGCAACCACGGTAAATCCACTTCGAGCTCTTGCTCACTGGGTAGTTGCTTTTGGGCAACAGGCAGACCAAGATGAACCACCCCGCTTACAGCTCGTGGGAGCCATGTCCGCGACCGATGCGGATTGGTAGTTTCGCCATTTCCGAAAGTTGAATTACGTGTTTCGCCAGATTGCCAGTCACTTACTGCACTCTGTGATTCGCAAACAATTTGCGAAAACAGTCGCCGCCCCCCCTGCCGCAACCGGTGATACGGGAGAACCTTCTCCGCCCTACGTTCCACCAACCTGCGAGTTTGCGGTGATTTGTGCAGCCGAACGCGAAGTCATGGGCCTGATTGACCGGATGCGCAACGTCAGGTCGACACAGGCCGCCGGTTTTCAACTCCGTTCGGGTATCCTCGCCGGAAAATCGATCGTGGTCGCGGTTTGTCCTGTCGATGGTGATGTAACACAGGCCACTGAGGCCATCATCACCGGCCATGACCCCAAGCTTGTTTTGGCCATGGGCTTCGCCGATGCGCTAATCCCCACTGCCGCCGCGAACGATCTGGTCGTGGCCAATCGCATCATCAATACCGCGAAAAATGGCGTTACGATCGATGTTACCGAGATCACAACCAAAGGATGTCATACGGGAACCCTTTTAAGCGTCACCGACTTGCCCAACTCACCGGACGAACGAATCGAGCTCGCAAAATCACACGAGGCACTTTCCGCTGGTCGGATCGCACTGCCGGTCGCGGTAGCCTGTGGTCAGCGTCAGGTACCGATGATGGCGGTTTACGTCATCACCCGCCAACTCAACGACCAGTTGCCCGCCGAGGCCGATCACTTGTTCAAACAAAAAAGTTGGGCAGGCCGCGCCGGTGCGTTACTGGGAGGAGTCACCCGTCGCCCAGCGACTGCCACCGACCTTTGGAAACTTCAGGAAAACCTCTGGCAAGCACGTGGTCGCCTGGCAGACTTTGCGGAAGACATGGCAAAGCGGTAATCAAATGGGAAAAACCGTTGTACCACCAGCAAAGGTGGTTCGGCCCAGCACACGTCTACAACAAGCCAGCCATCTAACGTCACACTCGGTCATCAGAGCCCGCGGCCAGTTCGATGGTCGGTTGGTGGTCAACCACCGCTGGAATCGCCCACAGCCCGTCCAGAAAGCATTCTCGCGTTACAGATCGTTATCTTCCAGAAGATCCTCGGCATACCCCGGTGGAAACGGATTTTCCAAGTCATCCGCTTTCGTGTCCTGCTGGGAGGTTGGCTTGGCTGGTTTCTTTTCTTCCTCGGCTGGGTTGATGTCTGCAGGCATTTGGGCAAACTGTTCCGTCCAATACATAACTTCAGTTGGATCGAGTTCTCCTTCGGGCTTGGCAACAGGCAAATCATCCTGCAAAGCGTTTTGTCGCCGACGGCGAACCAATTCCGCGTACCACAAATCGCTGTCGGTCGCGATCGCCCTCCGTCGTTTTGCGGCACGCTGAACTCGATGATCACTCGATACGACCGTAAGTTTGCGTGGCGTTGGGTGCCTGACAATCAGGAATTCCAGCATCGTATCGGCATCGGGATAGTCCCGCGCGTAGTGAACCGTAAGGCCTTGGTGATCGACGGTTGCTGGCAAACCAGGGGGTGCCCCCGAGGAATCAAACACAATCACGGCCTGTGCAAGTTCTTTCTCGTCGAACGACGCAACGAGAAAATTCAGAAGCGCTTGTCGCGAACGGTGTAGCCCACCCGGCCCATCGCCACGACCAACAATACCCGTGGCATGCAGCAAGTTATAACCATCAATTAAAATAGCCATGGTGGCGCTAAAATCACACTCGACAAAGGAATTATGGATTGGCCCTCGGTACCCTTGAATCCCGCCTTGCTACCCAAGAAAGGGTCCTCCCAGACCTGGTTACGACTCGGCTTCCGGCGGAGGCAAGCGCCCGTTCGGCTGGTTCACGATTGTGTCAGCCCTGCCAAGTCCCCAGTTGGCTCACAGGTTGGCTTACAATACGCCTTCGTTGTAGTGGTGCCATTCGCGATACTCCTTTTGAAAATGCCGCGAGATCAGGTGGTCAACGTCAAACAGATGGGCCAAGAGTGCCGCGCGAATCCACATCCCATTACGCGCCTGCCGGAAATACATGACGCGGGAGTCGTTGTCGATTTCTGGCGGAATTTCGCCGAAATGCTGATCGCGTGGAAAAGGATGGAGAATTGGCGCGTATTGCTTCATTCGGTCGACCAACTCGGCCGTTAAACAATAGCGGGAAAAGTCAATCGCCTCAAAGTCAGCCGCATCTCCAGGAACGTTGTGTTCTTTTTGGATTCGTGTCATGTAAAGCGCATCAATCTGCTCAATAACCGGCCCCCCATCGAGCACCGCATCGAATGAGTCGACTTCGTGCAAAACTACGTTTCGATCGCGGAGCCGGTCGCGCAAATCGGGACTCAACTGGAGCTTAGGATGGGGTGGCGCAATAAAGACGATTCGCACATTTTCATAACCGGCTAACAGCATCGCGAGTGACCGAACCGTTCGTCCACGACCGATATCACCACAAAACCCATACGTCTTGTTTGCCAAACCGCGCGTAAGGTCGGCATAGCCGTGCTTCTCTTTCAAGGAATCAAACCGGTTTACCGTCGGTGAATCCTTTGGATCGGTAAACTGAAATGTTCTTTGCAGGGTATAGATATCCAGCAAAGCCTGAGTGGGATGTTCGTCTGCTCCCGAACCCGCATTTACGATAGGAACACTTCGGTTCCCGGTCTCTTCGAGATCATTCATCAAATAGGCACACGACTCAGCCAACTGGGCAAGTTTGCTTCGCATGATGATGACATCGAAATAGCTGCTAAACATGCGAATGGAGTCAAATCGCGTCTCCCCTTTGGCTTCGGAGGATGTCGATGCGTCTCGGACCTCGTTACAGGTCATGCCAACGATCTGACATGCTGCCATAAATGAGAGAAAAGTTCGCGTGGAAGGCTGTGTGAAATAAAGCATTGCCCGCTTGTGAGGCAAGAGATTGATCAAAAAGTCTTGGCCATCACGGCTTTTGGATATCTGGCGAATCATATCCGCCGTACCCCCCAATTGCTCCAAAAGCTGTTCAGAAAACTGCCCTGAAAAGATGACATGTCTCAGACGATCATCCCGTTGAAGGTCGGGCACCTTCACACGAATCGGTCGCTGCAAACGCGATTCGTACTGAAGCAAATCACGCTCATCTTGGGTCATTGATTTCATAACAGGAAGCATGGCAGGCATGTCGGCGAAGGTACCTTACTGACAAAAATACGGGCGCGAAAACGGACCCATCGGTCCCACAACCCGGTTATCGCATACCGCGAATCGAACCGTCAAGGGATTGTGGCCAACCCCGTGTTCGAAGCGTCGATCACGGACTGCCATCATGTCAAAAATTCGGAGCTACCAATCACTGCGAAACCCGCCAACGCGCCTCAAATAGCCGAGTCATTAATACAAACAGGGTACTATTCCACACAACAGACCAGGCAATGAAACCAAAGAACAAGGGCAGCGCGACGGCCCCCTGGACCTCGTCGTGGATCTCTAACGGTAAGGCAAACGTTGCGGCGAACGGAGATAGCAATCCGCAAAACTGTACGACCATGGCTCCCTGGGAAACTGGGAAAAAGGTGTCGGCGAAAAATCCGATGGCAACCGGCCCCGTAAATAAAGAGGCCATCACCAGGTAGGTGGTGGTCAGACTGGTCGACGTCTTCCGGAAAATGGTTGAGCAAAATAGTGCGGTCACCGCAGTCGTCACACAAGTGAGCACCACAATCAGCAGGTAACCCAGCATCGTCAACAAACTCCCCCAATAACCAACGGGCATCACACATGCCAAAAAGACTGGCCACAGCAAAAACGAGGTCAACACACTCGAAACCCTTAAGCCCGATAGCAGTTTACCCCATAACATTTGCGACGGAGTCACCAAGGTTGTCAGCAGCAAATCAAGCGTTTGCCGCTCGCGCTCACTGGTCACGCTGCCCGCTGAGAAAACCGGGCCCACCAGCATGTTGAAAAGCAACACATAGCTTATGTACCATGGAGCCCAAATCCGGTGGATGTACAAACAAACAGCCATGATTGGTAGTGCCAGCAACATGCTAACTTGAATCACCAGCCGTAACATTAGCGTACCTTGGCTGAAAATTTCACTGCGCATTTCCTTGTCATAGATGGGGTTGGTTCTGTCCTCCAAAAAAGTCGTTCGCTTAGGAGGAGCAAAAAGACGATCTGGAAATTCATCCCGCTTGAGGTACAAACCTATCGCTTCCTGAGCTTCAGTCTCCAAATCAACGACTTCTTTTCCTTCACTCCCCAGATCGGCTGAGACCAGTAGCCTGCGACATGCAGCGATCCACAACAGGAACGACAGCGTCAAACAAGTTATCGGTACGACAGTTACCGCCACGAGCAATCGTGCCTCGCCTAATTGGCTGAGCTGGTTCCACATGAGAACACCCACCAAAGCCAATGGCAGAATCAGCAAATACGAAACAACCAGTGAAGCAGACGTGCGACGAAAGAAGCTGCTTGCCCACAAGCTGATCATGCCAAATAAACCAACCGCGCAAATCATCGCAAAATAGGCTGCGAAAACTTCGTAGGGGGATACACCTCCTAAAGGCAAGCAGAGCATGACGATCGGCAGCGAACAAATCATCAAGAGTCCCAGCGGTACCAGTGATGCAAATACCTTACCGAGAACAATGGCTCCCGGTCTTAATGGGCTCGCCATGAGCATCTCGTAGCTCTTCCGCTCTTTTTCACCGGTGATTGCGCCAGCCGCAAAACTGGGTGCCAAGAGTGAGACCAGTATGTACTGGCCCAGAAAGAAGAGGTTGACCAGCCGACTCCCGGCCGCTGCCTGGACCATGTCGAGACGCTGCTCCTGCGGCCAGGCCAGCAAGACGATGAATCCCAGCAGGGCGATATAGGCAAACAACAGTAAGAAAGCACGTGTCTGCCGCAGATTACTGAGCAGCTCTCGCTGCAAAACAGGATTCTCAAATACGTACATCTGTTGGCCCGCAAGCCTCAACTCGCAATCGAAAACCGATTGAAAAAACGCACCGAAATCATCTTCTACTCGTCCCCTTCACGCCTCACACCTCAATACTCGCGTGGCCAAACTCGGCCCATGACTCTACCTGGCAAACCGTGCAAACGGAGAAATCCTTCGGCGTCATTCTGATCGTAGGAACCACCTCCCTCCATACTCGCAACCTCGGCATCGTACAGGCTGCGGGGACTCGAACGACCATGAATATCCACGTTTCCCTTGTAAAATCCCAACTTCACCTCACCGGTGACCGGCTGTTGGGACTCTCGAATAAACGCCATCAGGGCGTCCATTTTCGGCGTGTACCAAAAACCATAATACACCATCTCTGCAACCTCTGGCGCAATACGATCACGCAAGTGGACCAGGTCTCGATCCAGCGTAAGTTGTTCCATGGCCAGGTGAGCCGCGTAAAGAGCGGTCATGCCAGGAGCCTCGTAAACACCACGACTCTTCATTCCCACAAATCGGTTTTCGACCATATCAATACGACCGATCCCGTTGCGCCCAGCCCGCTCATTCATCTGTTCAACCATCGCAAGGGGACTGACCTCCTGCCCGTCGATGGTAACAGGTAGGCCACGTTCAAACCCCACGGTCACTTCCTCGACGTTGTCGGGTGCCTCCTGGGGCGAGACTGTCATGCCAAAATCAACCATTGCTATTCCGTGGACCGCCGGGTCTTCCAACCGACCTGCCTCGTAGCTGATGTGCAAACAATTCTCGTCGGAGCTATACGGTTTTTCGGTGGAAGCCTTGATCGGTATTCCCCGCTCCTGGCAGTAGGCAATCATCTCTGTACGGCCGGGAAACTGATCGCGAAACTTCGTGATCCGCCAGGGAGCAATGACCCGCACGTCCGGATCTAATGCTTCAGCTGCCAACTGAAACCGGCATTGGTCGTTTCCTTTACCCGTCGCACCGTGTGCAAACGCCTCGGCCCCTTTTTCGCGAGCAACTTGCAAACAGGCCTTGGAGATCAACGGTCGGGCAATCGAGGTTCCCAGCAAATAAATCCCTTCGTACTTTGCCTGCCATTGCAAGACGGGAAAAGCAAAGTCGCGACATAACTCCTCGCGGACGTCGACCACACAGGAAGTCGCAGCACCGAATTTTCGGGCTTTTTCATGAATTGCCTGTTGATCTTCACACGGTTGTCCAAGATCAACGTAAACGCAATGAACGTCATAACCTTCATCCTGGAGCCAATTCAAAATAACCGACGTATCAAGGCCGCCAGAATAGGCAAGAACACAGCTGGGCATATACGATCCGGGGGGGTAAGGACTAGAGGTTCGAAGCGCTACAACCTATGCAACTTTAAAAAACTCAACTTGATCATTGTGGTTTGCGTCAGGCCAACTGGCAACGGGAAAACAGAGGTAATCTTCGTTAGCGGGCTGAAACACGCATGAGAAGGTCGGTTCTTGTCCCAATTGTTGCAGCCCCAATTTCACACGGCAACTCGACTTTGGACTTCCGAGGGTACTCCCGTTAAGAGCTGGCAACGGGCAGGTTGCGGTCACAAATCGCAAATTCATTCTGGTTCGGTCGAAGGCAATTCCAGGGTATGGTCGGGATTTTTTTCGACGATCAGTCGTGCTCCACGGTCAAAGTTCCTGTAGGACCATCCCCATTTTAAAATGACCAACAACCGATTCTTGAAACCGGTCAAATAGTAGATATGGATAAAGAGCCAGGTCAGCCATGCAAAACCACCAGCAAAGGCAAATCGGCCAATCTCCACAATGGCCCGACTGCGACCGATCGTGGCCATTTGCCCTTTGTCGACAAAGTGAAACTTTTTTCTTCGCTTACCACGCAATTCGTGAAGAATGTTACCACCAATCGCATGTCCTTGCTGGAATGCGACGGGTGCCGTACCGGGGAGCGGTTTGCCAGTTTGATGGGAAAAATTTGCCTGATCTCCGGCAATGAAGACCTCCGGATGATTAGGGATGCTTAAATCGGGTTCGACGAACACTCGCCCTCGCTTGTCGACATCGATCTCGGGAACCCACTTTAAACGGGATGCTTCCGTTCCAGCCGCCCACAACACGGTAGCCGCCCGGATTCTCTCCTCTCCCATCTCAACACCGTCGGCATCGACATTGGTAACCGGGGTGGAACTCCAGATCTGGACCCCCAGTTTCTCCAGGTCACGGGCAGCCCTCCCAGCCTGTTTTTCAGAAAACATTGGCAGGATGCGAGGACCCGCTTCAATGAGAATGACGCGCGTCAACCGTGGATTGATACGGCGAAAGTCCTGGGCCAGGGTGAACCGGCTCATTTCACCAATGGCACCTGCCAACTCAACCCCGGTTGGCCCTCCACCAATGATTACAAAAGTGAGTTGTCTTTTCTGTTCTTCGGGATGTTCAATGCGTTCGGCTTGCTCAAAGGCTGACAAAACGCGACGGCGGATTTCTGTTGCCTCGGTGATCGTCTTCAAACCGGGGGCATACTTTTCCCATTCACCATGCCCAAAATAGCAATGTGTTGCTCCACAAGCGACCGCCAGGTAGTCGTAAACAAGTTTGCCGAAATCGAAAGTAACTTCCCGGTCGTCGAGATTTATCGATTTCGCATCTCCCTGGAAGACACGAATATTGTGGAACCGCGACAACATTTTACGAATGGGAGAAGCGATATCGGCCGGGCTGAGTCCAGCCGTTGCAACCTGATACAACAATGGCTGAAAGAGGTGATGATTCTGGCGGTCAACCAAGGTGACTTCGACGTCGCTAACTCCACCCAGTTTCCTGGCCACGTTGAAACCGGCAAACCCACCTCCAATTACCAGAACTTGCTTGGCCATCAATCAATCATGTTTGGGGGTGAGAATGTCATGGTCAACGTTCCAACCGCAAAAGCCAACCGTTGGCGGACCTTGGATTGCAAACCGTCATTGCTGTCGCCAGGTTCAATCACAACCTTTGACGCCAGCCTGAAATCATAAGACCTTATTAAACTCAACGTGTTTGTTCTTCACAACTCCGGTCGTGGTTGTCGACCAAGGCAATGCAACCATGCCTACCGACCGATTGCCTCAACTTTGTTCGACCTCGCCGAAGACACGGCAGTAGGACAGATAGAAAGCGGCCTGCACAGGGTCGACCCCAACCCTATCGGCCAGGGCCAGCACTTCGCGGACGTTGGCCGCCACCTTTTGTCGGGTGAACTCTTTTGCTTCTTCGACTTTGGCACGGGTACGCATGTTTTCTTCGTTGCTGACCTTGGAGGTCAACTCCACAAAGGCGGCAATCGCCCCACCTGGATTGGCGATAATGTCAGGAATCACGGTCACACCACGTTCATGAAGTCGTGTCCTGGCCTCGGGGGTTAACGGATTATTCGCCCCCTCAACCACAGCACCTGCTGATACCTGGTCGACATTTTCTTCCCGAATCACGTACTGGACGGCACAAGGAAACAGAACATCGACCTGTTGCGTGAGAACGTCGTCGAGATCCATCCGCAGGTGTGGTCCTGTCTCAAGAAGCGCGCGGGCCTTCTCGAAATGACCATGAATGACCGCATCCCGCAGCTCACCCGTCAAAGCCGATTCCAAACGCCAGCATCCGCCTACGCGCGGATCGGCGATGAACCGCACCTCCATCCCTTCCTGGCTGGCATAACGACAGACGGCCGCTCCCATCGCCCCCAATCCCTGCACGGCACAACAGGTCGAATCAACCGGCCGCTGTTGGTACTTCAGGAGTGTGGTGGCTGCCACCACCACACCCAGCCCTGCAATCCCCTCCGCATCGTAATCGGTTCCTCCCTGCGAAACCGGCTTTCCGGTAAAACAACTCGTAGAATTGAGTTCATCGCACGCCCACTCGGCATGGATCGGATCCGCCCCAAGATCAAAGCCAAACCCACCCCAGGGACCACCGTTTTGCCGCAGTGCCGGGGCCACCAGCCGCACGAACCGTCGATAGAGGGTCTCGAATCCCGCACTTTGCGGATCGGCTGCCAATCCCGACTTGGCACCTCCCAACGGCAAACCGGCAGCGGCGTTTTTGAGCGACTGGGTCCTGGCCAACATGCGAACCTCCTGAAGCGACAAACTCGGGGTGATCCGAGTGCCCCCTTTGCCGCATCGCCCCAAGGGCCCCCCCACCGCATTGAGTGTACTCCAAACCACCACATAGCCATTCAGGCCCAGGGCCGGATCGCGCACGACCAGTTCCAACTCCGGCTCGAGATCTTCAAAGCGGGCCTCCAAATCGGCCAGGTCCCGCTTGAAAGTTGACCGGTCTGGTGGTTGGTGTGGTGGATTCATCGGCTAGATACTTTCCTGGACCGTTGGATCACTCGGGCCTGGACCGTTGGATCACTCGGGCCTGGACCGTTGGATCACTCGGGCCTGGACCGTTGGATCACTCGGGTTGCTTTCTGATGATCGTCACCGGCCCAACCACGATTGTCGGTCTCCGGGAAAACTAAAGGGACGGCTCTTTCGGCAAACGCAATCTACGAACCCAAACTCGTCTTTCATTCGAGCCCGCCGCTGGCGATCCAAAACTCACCTTCAACGAGCTGGCCTACCGCAGAACGCTGCCGCAATTTACCATCGGCGCACTCCTTGATTTTGCCACCAGAGTCGTTGGGCAGGATTCCCAAACCCTCCATAGGCGTTTGCTATCGTCCCACTTTCGGTAAGGGCAGGCAAGGGTTGGTCGGGTTACGCATGGCCTCGGGGAAAACGGGCAACCGTGGCAGGAGATATCCCGGTACACCTCGACCAAGTGCAAGAAGATACCCTTTTCTTTAGTGAACACAACCATCGGCCCTTAGCAGGAAAAAACACAGGTATCCGGGCCGGATACCTGTGTTTTTTTGTGCCTCTCTTTTCAGCTGGAAGTTTGCCGTTTTTGGAAAAACTATTAGAGGTCCAAACGTGCCTTTCAAACCGTCCGCTGCCGGCGACAGAAATTCCATCCGAGTGCGACAAATGCAGAGAGGGCCAAAACGAGTCCGGTTGGTTCCGGAACCTCCTGCACACCGAGAACGGCGCCTGCAACAAGCAGATCCGTATCGGCCACAAAGGCCATCTGGTCACCAATGTCAAACACCCCGATTGACGAGTTTCCCACAAAGTCAATTTTCAGTTCGCGAAAAATATCGCCCTGAGCTGCATTGCCTTGCAGTGCTATCTCGTCCCGATAGGTCACATCGACATTCCAACTACCGATCTGGCCACCGGCAAAGGCAAACGTGGCACCAGCACCCGAATTGGGTGTGTTTCCCCCGAAACCAGTATCCCAAACAGCATTCGCTGCCCCGACACCGAACTCCAAACGCATACTATCAATTCCGGGAGCTCCCGTTGGAAAATTCCCAACCTGACGGAGAATCCAGGGGTTTCCCAACGTGTCGCCAGTCGTGCCCAGCTGCCAACCCGTACCACTGGCGGTGCCGGTGGACTGGTCCCAGTTGACTGACTCCATCATCCCATTGATGAATTGCACGTTGATCTGAAGCCCTGCGTTCATATCCGTGCCAAGAACCGGCATCCCTGGATCGGAAGGTTGCAATCCGGCCGTTTCGTGAGGCGTTCCGGGGGTCGCGACAAGCGTATTGATCATTCCGGCCGCATGAACGTTTGCGGCAATGGTGAACGCTAGAAATCCGGCAACCAGCATGGCGTTGAGTTTTAATTTCGACGTGGTGTGGTGAGTCATTGCGTTGTCTCCTCGGAATGTTAGGTTCGACTTGAAGTGGGTAATGGACCATTCATCGCAACAGAAACCCCAAAGGAATTCTGCAGAGATCTTTGCCTGGCGCAGATACCCTTCTGGTCTTGCAAAGCAGATTCAAGGCGAGGGCATTTTCCTGGCCACTCGCGGGGAGGCGCGCAAAAAACGAGTTGAAAAATTATTGAGCCGTGTCGTCATGCGCTGCCGAGGGGGAACTCAGCATTCACCGATATCCTCCGACAGCCACGAAAAAGTAGTCCGGAGGTGGTGCAGAAAAAATCACCCTAAAGGTGGTTCCAAAAAGGACTTGTGTCCTCAGGACAGACTGGCTCGACAAACGGGGGTCTCCGGAGTCGATCCGGAGGCCGTGCTCACAGGCACCAAGCAAGCTACCGGCCGGCCTCAACTCAACCCCAGTGCCACGGTGGCCTCTTACAACTGGCCAGAAAGAGGGGCCTGCTGCAACGGACGATCGGTGAAAAATGCCGTCGCCCCAAAATCGCCCAAACGTGATGACCGGCGACGTTGTAAGTCAACGTTCCGGCCGACCCAAATTTTTGATGGCCGTTTCGCCCCAGTTCTTGGACTCCCACTCCTGGCGAGCCAGGTCCAACCTGGCCTACTCTTGGGGGCTCGTAAGAGGATCGCCACAAAGCTCAGGCATCCCCACTTTTGGATTCGCAAAAAGGTCGCGGTTGCCCCGCAAAGAAATCGGCCCGTTGTGTGCCCTACTTGATCTTGGGGCTCTGGTAACCGAAGTTCCAGCGAATCGTGACCTGGAGGCGGTGATTGTGTGCCTCGCGATAGAACGGAGGTGATCCTTCAGACCCACCTGGCGGACCACCGGGTAGATTGTTATACGATTCGGCGGTAATTCGGCGAATCCCGAACAAGTATGCCAGGCCCACATCGACCGACGGAATCGGGCTCCAGATGATGTTCGCGCTCGCGTAATGGGTGTGCAGATAGGTACCCTGCGGGTTGTAGATCTGAGCAAATCCTGAATCAAGCGCCAGGTAACCGTAGGTGGCGGTCGAGCGAAGCACGTTGGTCCACCAATGCTCGTAGGCAGCCCAGGCACCGACAGCCCCGATTGGCTTTAAGGGTGATGGGGGATAATCACCATTGATGGGTGCGGCATCGAGCCCAAGACCGGCTGTATCCTGACTGTAAGCGCCCAGGGCCTGCCCCATTTGACCAGCCAGGATGATGCTGTCGCTCCCCCAGGTGTCGATCTTACCGCTGAGGGCAACTCCCCAACCATTCACCGCCGAAGAGTAATAATCAGGATTGTCCTTGGTACCATAGCTGCCAACGGCGCCAATCCTTCGGTAAAGACCGGCCAGTTCAATATGGGCCCAGTCAGGCTGGTAAACCCACTTGCTGATCAGTACGGGTAATTTGTCGTCAGCACCGAAATTTGTCGTATCGCCAAGAGGGTTGGGCTCGTCACCGTCATCAGATAAATCCGCTGCTGAAAAAAAGTTGTTAGCTATGAAAGTATTTTGGGGAACGAATCTGAACTGCGTGCCTTTAATCTGGTTTGGCAAGGTCACGTCGGCTGGCGCAGTTTCCATCCCCAAAACGATAAAATGGTTGCTGGGCAACGCAAATGCTTCCAGTGGTATCTTGAGGCTGATGTTCGGGGGACGAACATAAGGAATCGCATTGGGACCTTCGTAGTCCAAATTGTCGGGGGCTGCGGACTGGTTCAAGAAAAGCGTGTAGTCCAGGCCCGCCTTTAACCAACCCCACTCGGCGTAGGCCTTGTAAACTTGAAATTCGGTCGTGGTGGCCAATTCGGCAAGATTGAGTTTGGTATAGAGCTTCAACTGCCCGAACTCGGTGGGAGTTTGCACCCAGCTCTCGAAGTTCGTTTGATTCGGACTGAAACCGGTACGGTTGTCCTGCTGGGTGGCGGCCCCGGTTACCGGAATTACTGCTGGGATGAATTCGCGCGGCATGGATTGGGTGGTTTCCAGCCCCATAGCCTGGAAATCGTGCAGGCCGTCGAACCAGAGTGAACCGGTTACCCCAATCTCGACCTGGTGACCTGCCAAATCGAGCGGCTTCGGCCCCTGGGGAAAGCAAACCTTGCGCGGCTGGCAATCTCTACTCCAATCGGTTGCGGCAACAAGGCTTGGTTTTTCGAGCTGGCTGACCTGTTCGTAGGTAAGAAATTGACTCTCGGCACGAGCCACCCTGACCTCTGCCTGCACCGGTGGCAAGCGGCGAATTTCAGGCGGCCAATACGGTCTGCTATCGGAGGAAGCCAACGGCTGCCCCTTCTCTAGCGGTGCTGGCAGCGGCGACTGGGCCCACAAAACCGCGCCACTGGCAAACGTTATCGCAAGCCAGCACTGTACGGTTTGCCGTACGGGAAAGGGCCGTACAACAAGCCCGCGCACAAGAAACTGCCAAAACAAACGCAAAACAACCCTCGTTCCGATTCAGGCATAACGATTTGGCCAACTGAAGCCGAGCAACCATTTACCTCAGCGGGGTCAGGCCGGCAGCGGTGCTGTCAGCCCGGCGAGGGCCCGCAGGCTCCCCCCCTCTCGGAAATATCGGCAAAAACGATAGAATCGTGCCAGTTTATCCGCGCCAAGAATTTTGGAAGATTTTTGTGACGTGTACCATCGGCCCAGGTGCCACCTGGCAGGGGGAGAAGCGACCGGGAAAATCTTCTCAGCCCCATGGCAGTCGGTTTGAATGGTGCCCACAATGTTCAGACTGGGTCTGCATTGTTTTCGTTGGCCGATCGGCTCACGGCAGAAAAGGGAGGCGCCAGAACGAACCTCCCACTTCAATAGGAAGGCTACAATTTCATGCATCGCGTTTTGCTACTAGGCGCCGGAAAAATCGGGCGGATGATCGCCCACCAATTGTGCGGTACGGGGGAATACGAGTTGGTTGTCGCCGACGCAAACCAGGAGGTCGTTGAACGGCTGGGCAAACAACTCGATATCCGTGCACAAACCATCGATGCCACCAATGCTGGGGAGTTGGCCCAGGCGATGGAGCACCGCGATACGGTCATTTCCGCGCTGAGCTACCGACATAACCCACTAATCGCCGAAACGGCTTTGACCGCCGGTCTCAGTTATTTTGATTTGACCGAAGACGTGACAACCACTCGCCGTGTGCGTGCTTTTGCCGAAAAGGCAAAACCTGGGCAAATCTTTATGCCCCAATGTGGCCTGGCACCCGGTTTCATCTCGATCGTCGCCAATCATCTGACCAAAAAATTTGAGCGACTCGATAGCGTGCGAATGCGCGTCGGGGCGCTGCCCCAATTCCCGACCGGCGCTCTCAAATATAACCTCACCTGGTCCACCGACGGCCTGATCAACGAATATTGCAATCCGTGTGAAGCAATTCACGACGGGCAACGTATTGACGTGCTGGCGCTGGAGGGTCTCGAACACTTCTCTCTCGATGGAGTCCGCTACGAGGCCTTCAACACCAGCGGTGGGTTGGGGACTCTTTGCGAATCGCTTGATGCAAAAGTCCGCGAACTGAACTACAAAACGGTCCGCTACGTAGGGCATCGTGATCTCGCATTGATGCTGGTTCGGGAACTGCGACTTGGGGAGCGACGCGAGGTGATGAAAGACATTTTAGAAAAGTCGCTGCCGGTCACTTTTCAGGATGTTGTCATCACGTTCTGCACCGTGACCGGATGGCGGGAAGATCAGTTTGTTCAGATCAGCGATGCCCGCAAAATCTATCACCAGGAAATCGATGGCGATCGCTGGAGTGCGATCCAGCTAACCACCGCTGCGGGCCTTTCGACGGTCGTTGATTTGCACGTGGCCGGTAAGCTCCCTCCCCAGGGTTTTGTGGCCCAGGAACAGGTCGACTTTGACAGTTTCCTGGCCAACCGTTTTGGCAGAATCTATGATTCCCAGCTAGCCACCTCGTTTAATCGGAGCACCAGCTCCGATATATGAAACCGTTGCGGGAATGACCCAATGACTCCGATGGTGCCAGCACCACCATCCACAAACCAACCAGCTCCCAACTCCGTCGAATCGGTCCTTGGGACCACAAAGTACCACCAACTGTAACGATTGCCATTTTAGCCGCTACCAAGCCAACCTAAAAAACCGTTCTCATGACCAACCACATCGAATCGCTGCTCACAAAACTGAAGGTCCAGGATCCTCCCGGTGGAGTCTCTTGCGGAGGGGCCTGGCAACCAGGCGCGGGTGAATCGCTTGCGGTCTATTCGCCTATCGACGGAAAATGTCTTGCCACGTTGACAGTCGCCACGTCCGAACAGACCGACCAGGCGATCGCCTCGGCAGCCGAGGCATTTGCGGACTTTCGGACCCTGCCCGCACCCCGCCGCGGTGAACTGGTACGACAATTTGGCGAGCAACTTCGTGCCCACCAGGCCGAACTTGGCCAGCTCGTGACCCTCGAGACGGGAAAAATCACCGCCGAAGCCCTCGGCGAAGTGCAGGAAATGATTGATATCTGCGACTTTGCAGTTGGGCTCAGCCGCCAGCTCTACGGCAAGACGATGGCCAGCGAGAGGGCCGGTCACCGGCTGGCCGAACAGTGGCACCCGCTGGGGCCGGTAGGTGTGATTTCGGCGTTCAACTTTCCGGTGGCCGTGTGGGCCTGGAACGCCGCGATTGCCTGGGTCTGTGGCGACCCGGTGGTCTGGAAACCCTCCGAAAAAACCCCCCTCACCGCGATTGCCTGCCAGTCTCTGCTAGAAACGGTGGTGGCAAAATTCGACGACATCCCGCCAGGCATCTCGCAACTTGTGGTCGGTGGTGTCGAGACCGGAAAACAGCTGGCTGCCGACAGCCGCTTGCCACTGGTTTCAGCGACTGGCTCGGTCCCAATGGGCCGCGCGGTCGCGGTGACGGTCGCCCAGCGGCTCGGTCGTTCGCTGCTGGAACTGGGAGGAAACAACGGGATGATTGTCTGTCCGTCAGCAGACCTGGAACTGGCGGTCCGTTCGATCACATTTTCGGCCGTGGGAACCTGTGGCCAGCGGTGTACCACGCTGCGACGGTTGATGGTCCACGAATCGATCGCCGAGGACCTGGTTCACCGCTTGCGTAAGGTTTACGAAAACCTGCCGATTGGCGACCCCACCGATCCGGCCACGCTCGTTGGCCCGTTGGTTGACGCGCGGGCAGGTGCAGCGATGGAAAGGGCGCTCACGGAAGCCCGCTTGCAAGGCGGCACGGTCCACGGCGGTAACCAGCTCACCAAGGGGGTCCCAAACGGTGGTATCTATGTGCAGCCGGCACTGGTAGAAATCGCCTCTGACGCTCCCATTCTGCAGCAAGAAACCTTTGCCCCGATTCTTTATGTCACCCGCTACGACGACCTGGACAGCGCAATCCAGGTTCATAACGACGTTCCGCAAGGCCTTTCCTCGGCCATCCTTACCTGTGACGCAGCCGAAGCCGAAACTTTTTGCTCCGCTGCCGGTTCGGACTGCGGCATTGTCAACGTCAACATCGGCACTAGTGGAGCGGAAATCGGGGGCGCCTTTGGCGGCGAAAAGGAAACTGGAGGCGGGCGGGAGTCGGGCAGCGACGCCTGGAAAACCTACATGCGCCGGGCTACCAACACGGTCAACTATTCTGGCAAGCTACCGCTCGCCCAGGGGATTCGCTTCGACGTGTAAGCTCCCCACCCGGCTGGCCACTTTTCGGGCTCCCACAACTTCCAGGCCCGCAAAATATTCGGTGCCGCTAGGTCACGTCGCGGCCGCCGCCGGCACTTGAGTCCTCGTCCGAAACAGTCCGCCATTCGGGGCGCCGCAACGCGTAGATCACAAACGGCATAATGGTGAAAACGAGAAAACCGGTCGTGACCACGCTAATGTAAGTGAAGCGCCCGTCAGCCGGCACCTGCTTGGGGGGAATGAACGCAAAAACAATCGCAATGGCTCCTGCGATCGAACCGACCACGGCCAACCCCCAGATTCCTCGATTGCCAAAGGGGACCCGGTACCGACGGGGAACTTCCGGATGGGTGTAGCGGAGCCGGACTGCCGCAAAAAACATCAAAAAATACATGATGATATAGAGCATCGTGGGGATCACATTCATTAACCAGAAGGCAATCTGAACATTTTCCAGGAACAAATATATCGTGGAGAGTGCCGAAAACAGAACTCCCTGAAAAATGAGAATCCTCAAGTGGACAGCGTGCTTGTTTTCCCGCTGCCAGAACTTTGACAACGCCCCGTCCCGACCGGCGACCAGCAGCCCTCGCGTGGGAGCGGGGATCCAGTTGTTGATTTCGCCCAACATTCCCAAAGCAATAATCAACCCGGCCACCGGCAACAGCCCGCCGATTCCGACCTGATCGAACATCACCTTAATCGCCTGCATGATGCCTGCGTCGAGTTTGATCTGGTCCTGCGGCAGGACCATCGCAATCGAGAGTGCAATAAGAGTCACCAGTACCAATGCAATACAAGCCGAGACAATGATGGCGATCGGATAATCGCGGCGCGGGTTTTTGGCCGAGGCGGCATTCGAGGCCGACGCCTCAATGCCGGCAAACGTGAGAAAGGCACCCACAATGAACGATAGCTTGTCGGTGTCTCCCAGGTCGGGAATGAATTGACTCCAGGTAAACTCGATGGTTGTCACGTTTCCTTGAGACAAAAAGTAACAGGCAAGTCCGAACATAAAAAGGATCGGAAGAATGCGCCCAAAGATCGTACAGATCGTTGCCACCGCGCCCGAGGTTCGCATGCCGAAGAGATTGCTCATCGTCAGCAACCAAAATACCCCATTGATGGCAATGAAGATAAACAGGGCATTGTCCGCCAGCCGGGGATCGAACCCGTAAGCCGCGGCCAGCACAGTGACCGTGAGAATCGATGGGAACCAGATCACATTCTCAATCCACTGGGCCCAGACGGCCACGAAACCAAGTCGCTCTCCAAAAGCTTCCTTGACCCATACATAAACGCCACCATCCTCCGGCCATCCCGTTGCAAGTTCTGCCGAAATCAATGCCGAAGGCAACAGAAATACCACCGCCACGAGCAGATAGATGAAGATGAGGCTGGTCCCGTACTCCGCCATCGACGGGGCGCCGTGGATACTGGTGATAATCCCCGTAGTGATCATCACCAGGGCGAAGACGGTCAGCGTTCGTTTCGGTTGAACCGATGATTCACTCATGAGAAAAGTCCCGCCTCCATGATAACCAACAGCAGGTCACACAGCACCAACAACATCGAGAAAGTCAAAATAACCAGAAACTGGCCCGTCGGAACTTCCCGTGTCAAAATCTACCGATTCTGTTCTACCGATTCTGTGGATCGGCCAACAACATTGGTTGTCTCTGAACTACCAGTTCCCGGCAATATGGCCAGCCCATCCCCCCTATTCGCAGCAGCCCCCGGGCTACCATTACGCTTCGCCGGATACTATGACCTGCCTGCTACGTGGTCGCAACCTCAAGCCGTTTGCCGAACGCCAAAGGCCAGGTCACGGAAATTGGAGAAAAGTTTTCCCAACCGCTTGCCTGGTCCGGCCACTGGCGGTGGCAAATTCCCAGCCACTGACGCCGCAAACCACTCCTGCAAAATGGGTCCGCTGAGCTCTATAATGGGGCCAATGAAATTCATCCTCGATATCGGTGGCGAAGGTGCGCATCCACACGCCTGGAATCTTAATCCCAGCCAGGTGAAAACACTCAACCCCCATCGCGGCACTCCCATCCCGCGGCATATCCCGGGACGAGCCGACGCCATTCCCCTGCCCGATCACTCGGTCGATCAGATCATTGTCGAGCGAACTCCCCTCAGGAAAGCAGCCCTTGCTGAAATCGTGCGAGTCCTCCAGCGCCCTGGCTCGGTCGTGCTCCGCCACGCGATGGCTACCGACCTCGACCCACACCGGTTGGCACGAACCATCCTGCCCGGCCTGGTCCGCCAACGATCCATTTGGATTGGTCGGCAAATGGTACTGGAAAGTTATTTTCGCACCGAACCCGTGCCGCACAGGTAAACAAAGAACCTGTTTTGCCGCCGCAACAATCCCAGAGCAGAAAATCCTGGGATGATTCCTCCAGGAACAAACCGGTTTACTTCAAACCGGAACTCTCCGGCGGCAACTCGCCAATTTGCAAATGACGAAACCGCAAATCGGTCGTCGGATCATGCCCCTGGATGGCAAGCGTTCCTGGCTTCTTGCGCCGCCCTTTGCGAGGGTTCGCGTGCGGGGGACGGGTATCGGTCCAGTCACTCACTGGGTAGCCGTTGACCCAAACCGCCATGTGATGACCGTCGGCAATGATCGTCTTGGTGAACCAGGCGTAGTCGCCGGCGACCACCCGCCGGGCATTCTGCCGGCGAAAAATCCCGCCCGTGCCGCAATCAACCGGTTGCGTGGGATCCCCGTCGCGAAACCCGTTATGAATCTGGCTCTCATAGCCATTCATGTTGTCACCTGGAATGCAGCGAAAGAAAATGCCTGAATTCAAATGGTCGCCTGCCACAAAACACTCAAGCTGCAGCACAAAATCGCCGTAGGTTCCCTCAGACTCCAGCTGCCCACGGCCATCGGTCACCCGCAGTTCACCCTCCCGGGTCACTTCAAAGCGGCTCTTTTCAGTGCGGGTCGTATCCCACCCGGTAAGGTCGCGGCCGTTAAAGATCGACTCCAATCCAACGGGTCGCAACCGCACGTTCCGAAAAGCGACTGCCCCTTCGCGAAACTGCAAACCGATCCGTCCCCGCAAAACGGGGTGCGGGTCGCGATAGTCCACTACCGGCCGCCCATCGAGGTAGACCACGATGCGCGCTCCATAAGCCCGTACCAAAAATTCGTGCCAGGGAGGCTCGCCGGAGGTAACCCGGGCAACGGAACCGACCGGCACCCTGCCCACCAGGCTACCGGTCGGAAAGGGGTTGTCCGGTGGGGCAATATTCAGTTCGTAGCAGTCTTGCTGCGGATCGGTGGGCACCAGGGGGGTGCGCAAGAAAATTCCGCTGTTGGTCCCGGCTGCGGCCTGAAACTCTACGTGGAGTTCGTAGTTGGCAAACTCGGTGGTCGTCATCAAAAAACCAGGCTCACCTTCGGTGACCCGGATCGTCCCATCAACCACGTTCCAGTTGGCCTCGCTGGTTGGCTGCCAACCAAACAGGGAATGCCCGTCAAAAAGCTCGATCCAACCGGCCGATCGCTGCGCCGGCGAAAGCAAATCGGCCGGTTGCCCCACGACAGGCGAAGGCACCAGCAAACTGCCAGCGGCGAGAAAACAATTTAGAATCGTCAAGTTCTTAACCATCAGGGAGTTCTTAACCATCAGGGAAATCCTATCTCCAGGCGCACTTCTCCCACCAAGCCGCCGGGATGCCGGCTAGGCGCATCGCGGATGGCGCTCGGGGGATTGTCAACGGGCGTTTCAACGGAGTTGTCCATGGCCGGATGGGTGACCACGATGACCAGTTCGTTAAACTTCACCAGCAGCTTTGTGACGTCGACCCGCAACTGTGAGTCTACCACGGACAGTTCGCCCAGCCGCTGGCCGTTGAGCCAGACTTCGGCGCAAGACCGGGCAGGCTCGACCACCAGCCACACGACTTCGTCCTCCTGCAGGCCCTGGGGCTGGTGAAAACGACGCGTGTACCGCACCTGTCCGCAATACTCAGCTCCGCAGACAGCCGACCAGTCGGCAGGCATTTTTACCGTTTGGGCTTCGGGCAAGTCCACCGCCACAAGCCGAGGCAAACCGGCATCCGCCGGCAGGAAGCGGCCGGTCGGTTCCAACCGCCAGGGACCGGCAAGCCGGATCGAATGGACCTCCTGCATTTGGCCTGTTGCTCCCTCTGCCTGTTGCTCCGTGTGCCTTGGTGCGCCATCAATAGCTGGCCTTCCGGCCAGCGACCGATCTCCCCTGATTACTCAGAGACAAAATGTTGGCCAACGGTCACTTCGCGGATTTGCTGCGTGTCGAGTTCGAAGATCCGCAGCTTGACCTGCATGGCTCTTAAGGGAACGTCGTAGGGCGGCATCGTTTCGCGCTCACCGACGTCGTCAACACCATACGCCAGGTCATCGTCAAACCCATTGGTGCCCTCGTCAAACAGGTTATCTCCATCCTCATCCAAACCATTGTTTTCGTAGTGGAACGACCAGGTATCGTACAGCGAATATCCTGGTGCAAGGGGATTTCCATCTCGATCCGGGGTCCACCTGGGCTCGGCAAACCACGGGGCCACAGGCGGAGACCCCGAAACGACCACATTCAGGCCATAGCCAGCATCGACATAGGCGCCCTGACCTACCAACGGCATGGTGCCCGACGCAGCTTGTGCCCAGCCGATATCCGAGGGCGCAAGTACGGTCTCGGTCGTCGACTCCAGAAACAAGGGGGCGCCCGGATCGAACAGCCGCAGGTCAAATGCCAACGCATTGGTGAGCATCACGTCTTCGCCCCGCCGTTTTCCCCAAAGGGGAGCCAGCCCGCGCACCACGTGAACCACTCCGCCGTCGTCATTGAGGATTGCCCGTGCCGTGGCAGGAGTCCCGGTCGACGATCCGCCCTGCAGGTAGCAAAACGGGCGGGATTGATAGCCACCACCCGAGTTGGTCACCCTGTAAGCGTTGACAAAATTATTGAGGTTGAAAACTCCCCCGTTAAAATTTGGCGATGCCGAATCCAGCTCTGCAGTCGCTAGCGCCCCTGAGCCTGCTGCCACTCCTGAGTCTGAGGAGGAGGGCTGAAATTGCACCTGGGTATTTGAGTGCTCCATGCCGGCGGAAATCACGGCAAAGGGAAATTTTCGATCCGATTGATCCACCCGGTAGTGGTGGTGCTCGTAACGGTTTTCCCTTCGGGTTAGATCCGCAAGCGTGTTGGCCACGATCTTCCACCTCGCAAGCTGAGGATCCCACTGGAGGCGGACTGAAAGGTCATACTGTTCTTGAAACGCAATCAACGCAGCCAGTGCGGTGGGAACTTGGCCCCGGCGCACACCGGCAGGCAGCATCTGCATCACACCTGGCGGGCCACCCTCGTAGGGTGGCGCCCAGGGGGCAATCAATAGCGTCCGGCGGTAAATGGTTCGCAAACCGGGCTCGCCAAAAAAACCAGCTGCGGCGCCCGTATTAGGTGGGTTTTCGACCGCAAACCACACCACTTCGGCCAGGGGTGACTCGATGGTCAGGCTCGCCTGGCCATTGGCCGGATCGGGCACGCGCCCCACAAAGGGCTCCTGTTCGTTACGGACCGTGAGCATCAAGATGTCATCAGCATCTCCCAGCCCACCGGGAACGAGGCTGTCGGCATGCTTCATGTGTTCTTCCCGCTCGGCATCACTGATGCTGCCGTTGTTGTCGTCATCCTCGAACAGGTTATTGCGGGGCAACAGCGAAACGGTCGGATCAATCCTGCTTTCGTTCGCGTCCTCAAAATCACCGTCGCCATTGCGATCCTGGATCAACGCGGTGGGGTTGGCATCCGTCAGGGGCCCTTCGATAATTTCCAGGTAGCCGTGGTTGGACTCCGGACGCTGCCAGGTCACCGCCGGACAGGTCGCCCCGGCCAGGTCGCGCTGCAGAACGTTGCGCGCGTGGCGAAGCTGGCCACTCATCTCGATCGTGGCACGCCGTTTTTGCACGCTGCCGGTGACGTTGGCAAAAATGGTCACGACCGCGCCGATCATCACGAGCGTGATCGCCATCGCGATGAGCATTTCCACCAGGGTGATGCCTCGACGGGTCGTCATTCTGCGTGCCATGAAATTGCACTCCTGTTGCTGCTGGCCGGTGCGGCCCCTACCGCCGGCCAGACTCTCTTATAATTATTGCACTTTACAGCCACTCAGGTGTCAATCACGGTCACCGGCCCCCCAACTGTAGCCCGGAACTCACCGGCGGCGGGCGGCCTGCCAGGCGATAACCTCATGAATTATTGCGTTTAAATCAAATTGTGGCTCAAAATCGATCGTTTGGCGGAGTTTCCTCAAATCGGGCACCCGGCAACGGACATCTTGGAAATCGTCCGAATAGGCTTCCGCGTAAGGTTGATATTGGATCGTGAGTGACGGATCGACCGCCTCGATGACTTTTTGAGCCAACTCACCGATGGAGATCGGCTGGTCGCTACCAATGTTAAAAACCTCACCCGTTGCGCTGGGAACTTGCATCAGTTCGACAACCGCCCGACACACATCCTGGACATGGGCAAAGCACCGCACCTGCGCCCCATCGTCGTGGACCACCGGTTGTTTTCCGGCCAGGGCCCGCTTCACCAGCCGCGGCAAGACCATCCCGTACTGGCCCGTCTGGCGGGGTCCCACCACGTTGAAAAAACGGCCAATCACGACCGGTAACTGATGTTGCCGGTGGTACGCCAGGGCCAAAAATTCGTCGACTGCCTTGGCGGCCCCGTACGACCACCGCAAGCAAGTTGTGGGGCCGAACACCAGGTTGTCCTGTTCGGTCCAGGTTGCCTTTGGATTGTTCCCGTAGACTTCGCTACTACTGGCCAGGAAAAGCTTCAACGGCCGGCCCGCCCTGGTCTGCTCAAGCAACTTCGACAGCAAAATCTCCACCGGAGCGATATTGCGCTCAATCGACTCGATCGGCGCGTCGACGATCCGCTGCACTCCCACCGACGCGGCAAGATGATAAACCTCGTCGGCCTCTTCGACCAGTTTTCCCATGAGTACCGGATCGGTTACACTGCCCTGAAGGTAGTTGAATGCTGGGTCATCAATGATCGGGGCCAGATTGGACCCCGAGCCGGTGGACTCATCGTCGACCACCGTCACCTGGTGACCCCGCTTAAGCAGCAACTGGGCCAGATGACTCCCGATGAAACCGGCTCCGCCGGTAATCAAGGCACGTTGCGCGGTGGAGGAATGGCGAGTCGACAAGTCAGTTTCCAGCCCGGTTGGCGAGGGAAGAGGGTAAATTGGGCGATCTGTCCGAGTAATCTGTCCAAATAATAGGGACTCACTTTGCTAGCAGCAACCGGAGTGGTTTGGATCGGTAGGGACCAGTTCGGGTGGTATTCAATGGCCGCTCGGTGATAATTCGTTATTAACCCCAAGACGATAAAGTCGTTGTTGACCCCAAATCGCCAGTTGCGAGGCGCTATGGAACCTTTGACAAAAACTGCACGCCAACCCTATTTTTTTCCCGTAGCACGGGTGCTGGTCACCCTCGTGGTGGGGACTGCCGGGCCCGTGGTGTGGTCTCAGGAAGCAGACCCCGCCCGATCGGAAGCACAGGAAGCGCAAGCCGTTCGGCTGTATCGCAGTGCGGTTGCCCTGCAAAATCGCGAACTCTACGACCTGGCAGCGGACGAATGGGCCGCTTTCCTACAGCACTCTGGCGGAAACCCGTTGGCGACCAAGGCCCACTACTATCGTGGAGTCTGCCTGTTTCAATTGGAGCAATACGCAGCCGCAGAGGCCCAATTCGTCGACCTCACCCAAGGCGACCCGAACTTCCCGCTGCTGGAAGAAACGTATGCCAATCTTGGCCTGGCCCGTTACAACCGGGCCCAAGCGGCAAACTCCGGGCCAGACAGCCAGGCTGCGCAAATCTACCAGGAAGCAATCGAAAGCCTCTCGGAACAGCTGGAAAAATTTCCCGATGGCCCCCTGGCACCACAGGCCTGCTTCTATCGGGCCGAAGCCTTCTATGCGCTCGGCCAACTGGCCGAGGCCGCCGCCAGCTACCAACCATTTTTAGAACAGTATCGACAGCATCCCTTGCGACCTCAAGCACTTTACGGAATGGGGGTCGCGCAACAAGAGTCCAACCAGCCGGACGAGGCGGCCGCGATTTTTGCAAAATTCCTCTCCGACTACCCAGAGCATGAGCTCGCCAGCGAGGTGACTCTGCGAAAGGGCGAAATATTGCTCGCTGCAGGCGACGCCCAGGCAGCCGAGAAGTTTTTCGCCCAAGTGGCTACCGATGCAGACTTTTCCGATGCCGACTATGCGCTCCAGCAGCAGGCGGTCTGTCGATACGACCTGGGCGACTATGCCGAAGCGGGAAAACTTTACCAGGCCCTCGAAAGGCGCTTTCCTGAATCGGATCTGATCGACGAGGCAAAACTGGCAGCTGGAAAGTGCCACTACCTCCAGGGTGACGACCCGTCTGCGGCCAAATGGCTCCGACAAGCCCAGGGAGCAGGTGGTGAAACGTCCGCCGAGGCATCCCATTGGTTGGCGCGCTGCTTGATTCGACAGGAGCAACACGACGAGGCGCTTGCCACCGTTGAGGCAGCCCTTACTGCCGGGCCCGACACCGAAACGAGCATCACGCTTGAAATGGATCGTGCCGATGTGCTGCTGTCGATCACCGATCGACGCAGCGACGCGATCGAAGCCTACGCCGATATTGCCAACCAACATCCCCAGCACACCATCGCCCCCGAGGCCCGGTACCTGGCAGCCCATTCGGCATTCGCCCAGGCGGATTACCCAGCCGCCAGAAAACAGTCACAGCAGTTCCTTCAGAATTTCCCCGCGCACCGCCTCGCGCCTGACGTGCTGAATATTCAAGCCGAAACCGAGCTCCAACTTGGCGAGACCGCCTCGGCCGCGAAAACCTTTCGGCAGTTGGTCGATCGCTACCCCCAAAGCGACGAGCATGCCAACTGGTCCGTGCGGCTGGCATTTGTCTATGAAGTCGCCCGGCAGTGGCCTGAAATCGTTGAGTTCCTTGAACCGCAATGGAACACGCTTCCGGCCGGGCCCTTGCAGGCCGAAGCAGGACTCTTGCTGGGCAAGGCCTATCAGGCAACGGGCGCCTCCCAACAGGCAGCCGATCTGCTCGGCCAGGTGGCCTCGTCGACTCCCGATTGGGAGCAGGCCGATGACGTTTTATGGCAGCTGGCTCTAGCCTACCAGGCCCAGGAAAACTCTGCCCAGGCCAAAGGCACCTATCGCTTGTTGCTCGACACCAGGCCCCAAAGCGAACTGGTGCCGGTCGCCCTGCTCGCTCTTGCCCGCCTCGAGAACGTCACGGGAGAAACCGAACACGCCAAAAAGTCCCTCGACCAACTACTGACCGATCACCCACAACATCAAGCCGCCCGTCAAGGTTCCTTGATGCGGGCAAACGTACTACATAAGCTGGGCAAACCCGCAGCCGTCCTCAAAGATGTCGATCGCTTTTTGAAAACCAGTCCCGACCGCGATGCCATGTCCAGCGCCCTCTATCTCCGTGGCCTCGCTGAGGCGCGCTTAAAACAGTATGACCATGCGGAGCAAACGTATCGATCCATTCTCAAGCAGCATCCCCAGTTTGCCGCAGCCGACCAGGTCCTCTACGAACTGGCCTGGGCACAGCACGACAGCGGGCAAGGCGACGCGACAGTCACCTTCCGTCAAGTGGCAGAAAACCATCCGACCAGCCCGCTGGCGGCCGAATGCTGGTACCGCGTGGGCGAGTCCCAATACGCTGCCGACCAGGCCAAAGCTGCCCTACACAGCTTTTCCCAGGCAGAAGCCAAGGCCACCACAGACCAACTCCGGGAAAAGGCGATCCACAAGCAAAGCTGGTCTCATTTCCAGCAGGGAAACCATGACCAGGCGAAGGCAGGTTTCGAGCGCCAAGTCCAAACCTTTCCCAAGGGCAACCTGGCCGCCGATGGCCGCTTGATGATTGCCGAAGCGAATTTCCAAAGCGAAAACTACCCCGAGGCTCTGCAGCTTTTTTCTGAAGAATTACCCAAGGTGAACACCAACCAGTCTTTGATGGCAATTTCTCTACTCCATGCGGGCCAGGCCGCCAGCCAGGTGGAGCAGTGGGACACCAGCTTAGAACTCCTTGAGCGATGCATCCGCGAACATTCTACCGCAGAGATGGTCGATGAAGCTCAATACGAATTGGGGTGGGCCATGTACAATCTTGGCCGTCTCGATGAAGCTCTACCACTGTTTGAAGAAATCGCCAATCGCAACCAGTCCATCCTGGGCGCCCGCAGCCAGTTTATGATCGGTGAAGTCTACTTTGGTGAAAAACAGTATGATGCGGCTGTAAGAAGGTTCTTTCGGGTCTTCGATGGTTACGGCGGAAAACAAGCCCTGCCGGAATTTCACCATTGGCAAGCCGAGGCGATGTTTGAAGCAGCCCGCTGCCTGGAACAGACCGGTCGCATGAAATCTGCCCACAAACTGTACGACGAACTCATTGAACGTTTCCCCAACAGCGAAAAAGTAACCCACGCACAGAACAAATTACGATGACTCCAACATCAGCTATTGCCTGCCAGTCGCGTCGCGCCGCAGCAGCCATCTTCACGACGACCAACAAGAGATTTCCAGTGACTTGGCGGGCCCGCACCTTGATTGGTTGTGCTACCTGTCTTCTTTTGGTTGGCTCAAGCAGACCCATTTATGCACAACAGGAGCAACCAAGCCCTGGCGACGCGCATGCCGAAGAGGCACTTAGTGAACAGACGGCGGCGGAAAATCTTAGCGAAGCTGCCTCGCAATCGAACGATGAGGGCAGTTCAAGTTCCGTCCCTTTTCTCGGGCTGATCATTAAAGGGGGCTGGCTGATGCTGCCCATTGGTGTGATGTCTGTAATCGTCGTGATGATCGGCATCGAACGGATGCTGGGGCTGCGCACGGCACGGATTCTGCCTCAAGCCCTGGTGGCTGATTTGGGAGAGATGGCCAACCGTGACAACTTCGATCCGCGCCTGGCTTACCGCCTCTGCCAAAAGTATCCTTCGGCTGCAGCAACGGTGATTCGGGCAATGCTGCTAAAAGTTGGCCGCCCGCTGAATGAAGTGGAACATTCAGTCGCCGAAGCATGCCAGGTTGAGGCTGACCGACTTTATACCAACGTCCGCACCTTGAACCTGGCAGCGGCGATCAGCCCACTTTTGGGATTATTGGGGACAGTTTGGGGAATGATCCAATCGTTTTTTGTCACGGCCAACCTTCCGCTTGGTTCCAACAAAGGCCAGGCGCTGGCCGAAGGAATTTACGTG
Source organism: Lacipirellulaceae bacterium (assembly GCA_965243695.1). Taxonomy (GTDB): domain Bacteria; phylum Planctomycetota; class Planctomycetia; order Pirellulales; family Lacipirellulaceae; genus JAKVCB01. The sequence goes on from CBDEWC010000018.1 coordinate 79,122, forward strand.
GCACTCGTCACGACCTTTGCGGGACTTGCCGTGGCAATCCCGGCGGCGGTACTGGCACATTTGTTCGAAGGCCGAATTCTCTACTTGATCCGCGAAGTTGAGCAATTGCTGGGTTCCCTTCTGCCGCAGATTGAGAAATACGAAGGAAAACTGCGCGTTGACCAGCAGTCGCTGGCCCACGGAAATGATCCCAACCTCTCCCATCAACATGCCGAATCAAAAGCATCGTGAGACAAACCAGATTCCGAGTTTCCGACCGGGAATTTCAAATTCACGAACAAGCCGAACGTAAGACTCACTTCCACTACGTGCCAACATCATGCCAGTTTCGCTACGCAAATCGCCATCGACCGGATCGCTCAGCCTTACCCCTCTGATCGACGTGGTGTTTTTGTTGTTGATCTTTTTCCTCGTAACAACCCGTTTTGAGCAGGAAGAACGCGATATGGATGTCAATCTCCCCCAGGCTAGTGAGGCACAACCAACCACGTTTAAAGGGAAAGATATTTTCGTGACCGTGACTCCCGAGGGACTCTACTTTGTGGACGGGAAAGAATTGGATGCGTCCGAAGTGGAAGCGTTTCTGACGAGCGTATATGAGGCAAACCCGGGCCGTCAGCGCGTCATGATCCGAGCTGACGAAGACTCGCGAACACGGCATGTAGTGGCGGTCATGAATGCATGTAACAAAGCCAATATTCGCAATTACAGCATCGCGACAGAATAACCAACTACCAAAGACCATCGCATTCAACTTGTTCTCCCAGCCCCTTTTGTTTTATGGCACCGAGTATTCGCCAGATCCGCACGTTGGACTTGCGCCAACCGCAATATTTTGACGATCAGGTTTGGCCAATTCGGGTCGCAATCTGTCTGTTGGGAACTGTTCTCTGCTCAATCGTGGTCGTCCAAGGCGGATTTGATAATCCGCGGCCCTGGGCTAACGGTTGGGTACACCTACTGGCAGTTGGCCTCGTGACAGGGCTTTCGCTATGGGCGGTGAACCTCGCCAACACCAAACATTCACGCCGGCTGCGGTTCTGTTTTGTACTTAGCTTGATAGCCCACATCGGCCTGGGCATTTTTCTTTACGATTTCAAACTGCAGTTTACGGTCAAAGCCGAGGAACCTGTAAAAACCAAGCCCGCCGAACCTCAGCGTGAAATAGACCGCGCAAAAGAATTTGTGATCCAGTCGCCACAGACAAGCCCGGTTCACCAAGAAATCGAGAAGCCCGTTACCACTGGAGCGCCGCGGCTAAAAACCGATCCGCATACCAAGCAGCAAACTGAACCAAAACCGCTGCCCCAGACTGACGCCTTACCCGAAACCCCAACAGCAGTCCGACCACATCAGGTGCGCCGCCAGCGGCCTCAACAAGCGGTCGCTCGGCGAGCCAAAACGCCTTCTGAGCGGAGTCGCCGCGACGCGCCACCAGCCGCCCTGAACACACCACAACCTGAAGCACTTGCCGACAGCTCTGCGGCACCAGGCCACATCGCTCCCACAGCCGTTCCCTTTCCGTCGACGATCCAGCGGGCAACCGTGACCAGTCCAGAGGCAAGCATCTCGATAGGTTCTGCCAATCGAGCCTTACATCCGCCAGTCCTTCGCAAGCGACACCCACCGCAGCAGGAAACAACTCCTCAGCAACCCAGAACATCGATCACCAAACGACAGCAGCAATCACCAGCAACACCCAACCTGGCGGGACAAATGGTTCGGCAGGAGCCCGCAGTAATTCTGCCACCTTCTCCCCGCGAACAAGTACGACCACGCATGGAACAAACGTCTCGTAGCAACGCCACTTCTCCCTCCGTCAAACCGTTACCCGCCGACGCAATACCCGATATAGTTGCCCCCATCCCTAGCCAGGTCATCCCCCGACAATTACTCAACGATGCGTTGCCAACCCTGGCCCACGATTCGACTCGCAGCCGTGAACGTAAACGGGTTGCGCTGGTGATCCCCGTAGACACCAAGCCGATCACCGAAAAACTTGCCGAAACAGCTTCCACCCGCAGTCGCAAAATCCAAACGCTTGAACCAACTCACGTTGTTGTCTCGAGATCCATTCAACTCGAAGTCCGTATGGTTTCTCCAACGAATCCTGCAGAGACATCTCCCGTTAATTTGAGCAAACCGATACGGGTTCAACCGGCCCCCGTCGTTCAAGCCAACTCGCCAGGCCTGCGTCCCGACAAAGCCACTGGAACCTCGTCACCACATAAACGCAAACTAACCCAGGTTGCAACTGTGGGCACAGAGCCCATTAAGGACATTACCTCACCAGCAGCTGCGGACGACCATGGTGGCGGAGCTCCCTTGGCAAAACAGTCCCCAGCGGTAGCAGCCGGCTCGACCATAGCCCGATCGGCAACGAGCGTGGCAGCTGAACAAATTGTCCAACATGGTGCCGCCATAACCGCAACGGTTGGCCAACTATCATCGACTTCCATTCCCCTCCGGCAGCGGGCTACCACCCTTGAAGGGCTCCGGTCAGGAGGCGGGTCTGCGGAGCCACGACGAAGCCGGGGACCCCAGCCAAGCGCCCCCATGCAAACAACCGCACCCTCACTGGCAACACTTACGCGAGACAGCAGCCGGTCGGCTTCAACTCCAACAACCCAATCGGGCAACCTCCCTGACACGCCCATTGGCTTGCCACAAGAGACGGCCAATAACCGGACAGAGACCCCATCCTCGACAAACCTCGACGACACAGGCTCCTTCACAGCCACTCCCGACCAACTGGCAGTATCGGCTCCAGAAGAAGGTCTGGAAGCTGAACCAGACTCCGCTCAATCACGACCCACCGCTAGCGAACAGACTGACCTGGCAGGTGGGGCAACCGTCTTGCACACCACACTCCGCCAAAGGCCGCAACCATTGCCGGTCCTTATTGACCAGCCAAAAGCGGCCGGCGGACTGCTCACCACTCCCGCCCGGGAAATTGGTGTGGCCGACCGCCGGGCACAACGCCAGGCCGAACTGGCCCATACGACCTCCAGCCGGCTGCTACGAAAACAGGTTGGTCACCAGCCAGCGATCAGTGGGAAAGCACGTGTGCCAGCCGCTGCCTTCTCGCAACGTGGCCGCCGCCAGGAAAACCAGCCGGGAAATTACCAAGGTGGGCCGTCGGTAAAGACCGAAGTTGCCATTGAACTCGGGTTGGAATTCCTCGCCAAGTTACAACTTGCTGGAGGACAATGGCAATTTAGCAATCTCGTTGCAGATGGCGATGCGGCGACCGATAACGCACCTGCGGTCCGAGCCGAAGGTGCCGCAACCGGTTTGGCTCTGTTGGCTTTTCTCGGTGCGGGCTACGACCATTACGACGAAAAATACCAACAAATTGTGCAGAATGGCCTCGAATACCTGATACAGATTCAAAACGATTCGGGTGAACTTTTTCCCCAAACCGGCTCGTCCAAAAGCGAAGTCATCCGCTTTTACAGTCATGGCATCGCATCCCTTGCCCTCTGCGAAGTGTATGGCATGACTGGCGATGAACGGATCCGCGAACCTGCTCAACGTGCGCTTGACTACCTCCATAAAACACAGCATCCAGAGCGGGGTGGCTGGCGCTATATGCCCCGGGTGAACGCCGATCTATCCGTCACGGGCTGGCAACTGATGGCGTTGCGGAGTGGCCAACTCTCGGGACTCGATGTGGACAATGCCACTTACGACCGGGTCCGTAACCTGTTGGAAGCGTGTCGCGAACAGGACAACGGCCAGGCCCGGTTTCGCTACAACCCCTGGGCATCGACCACGAATCCCCGTACCCGTCACGGTCGCGAGCCAAGCACGGTCATGACAGCGGTTGGCTTGCTGGGGCAGCTTTACCTGGGGCAAAACCGCAACAACGCACGGATGCAACGCGGTGCCGATCACTTGCTGGACAATCTACCCGAAGTCGGTTCGTCCGAGACACCCGCTCCGACCGGCACCCTTGGGAATCCGTTTCGCGACACCTACTATTGGTATTACGCAACGCAGGTTATGTTTCACATGGGAGGCGATTACTGGAAAGCCTGGAATGAGCAGCTTCACCCACTGTTGGTTGAGTCGCAAACTGCCTCAGGCCCCCTGGCAGGAAGCTGGCATCCCCAGCAGCCGGTCCCCGACAAATGGGCCCGATACGGTGGCCGGCTCTACGTCACAACGATGAACCTTCTGTCGCTCGAGGTCTATTACCGGCACCTGCCCCTGTACGAAATGACAGCGCGGTAGACCGCAATTTTGGCCAAGGCGTAGACCGCAATTTTGGCCGAGGCCCTGAATCGCCAAGGCCCTGAATCGCCAAGGCTATGAATCTTGGAGTCTTCCGGGAACCTTGGAACCATAAACCGCGAATTGCCCGGTGGCAGGGGTGTCCAGTCATAAGTCCACCGCGGGCCACGCGCCTCGAATTGCGCGGCGTTCCGGCTCGCTATCATCTCCGAAAAGACGCGACCATTTAACCTGCGTTGCCGAACTCGGGGCGGCGCCGGCCAAGCTGTCCCTGCAAACGCTGGACAATTGCGCTGTGCATTTGGCTAACGCGACTCTCGGAAAGATCAAGCGTAGCGCCAATCTCTTTCATCGTGAGCTCTTCATAATAGTAAAGAATGATGATCAACCTCTCATTGCGGTTGAGACCTTTAGTCACAAGTCGCATGAGATCAGATTTCTGAATCCGCCGGGTCGGATCTTCACCCTTCTTGTCTTCGAGAATATCAATCTCGCGAACGTCCTTGTAGCTGTCGGTTTCATACCACTTTTTATTGAGGCTGATCAATCCGACAGCGTTCGCATCGCTGATAAGTTTTTCCAACTCCTGGGTGCTCAGCCCCATCTGCTCAGCAAGTTCATTCTCATTAGGTGCACGACCTAACCGGGCTTCCAGTTGCTTGATTGCTTCATTGAGCTTGCTCGCCTTGGAACGAACCAGTCGTGGTACCCAGTCCATGGTGCGCAACTCATCGAGCATCGCGCCTCGAATTCTGGGAACACAATAGGTCTCAAACTTAACACCTCGACTGAGGTCGAACGCGTTGATCGCGTCCATGAGTCCAAATACGCCTGCCGAAATCAGGTCGTCCAATTCCACACCATCGGGTAGTCGAGCCCAGATGCGCTCGCCATTGTATTTGACAAGTGGAAAATACTGTTCGACCAGGCGATTGCGCAGGGGCTTGTTGGTCAAATCCAACTTGAACTGTATCCAAACTTCGGCAATCTCTTCCTTGTTGGCAACTAGTGTGGCCATAAGTCCTCCATGACATAGCCCGAGAGTCGTCAGCAACCGGCAAACGACCAGTTTCCTTTCTGATCGCCCATGTCACCTGAGGGTGCTCCCTATTCGGTGACCAATCCTTTGCCCGGTTTAGCCATTGCTTTCTGCTAAAGACTCTTCATCGCTTGCGCCTACCAGGCGTCAAGCAGTTGTTTAAGTTTTAAACATACCGAGTTGTCCATGGTTGACTGGGCTATCGAGCCCAAAATCAAAACAACCGCTGATAACACAAGGTAGGTTTATAATTCCAGTGACGAAAGTTCTCTCAAAACGATCCCTTGAAGCATGACCGAAGCCAGTGCCAAAGGGCCTAAAATGCTTGCAAAAGCGCGTCCTATCTGACTGCCATCTTTGCCGATAAACTCAACTCATCCTCGCCATCTTAACGCGATCAGACACGACGACGCCTTTCCATCTTTTTATCGGTCAATTAAGTCCCAAAGGATTAACAAAACTGTGTCGAATTTACCAAAGGTTCGATCTGTAAATCTTCTAATTCCCTGGTTTCTGGTGTTTGCCTGGATGGTTGCTTCAGTTCGCTTGCGACCTCACAGGCCAACTCACGAATCGCCATGGCATACTCACTGTTTGTAGAAGAATGGATCTCCTCGGCCAGGGAAGTAGGCATGGCAAATTCATGTTCGGGAAGCGGCGATAAAATAGGCACCAGTTCTTCCAGAAAACGAAAACATGCTGCGCCAAGTCGACGACACACTTCTTGGGCCAAATCCAATTCACCAACCCGATTTACAACAATTCTAACTTTTGACAGCGCCCCATAATGGGCTGCCATCTTTAACATCGTGTACGTTGCCAGGATCGATCTTTCTTCAGGAGTCGTCACCACCAATACAACGTCGGCTAATCGCCACAGGTTTGCGTTCCATGGAGTGAGGCCGAATCCGGCATCAACGACAACTACGCCACTGTCCTCCGTGAGGCGATCGATTTCAGCAGCAAGACAATCCGGCGCATTTGCTGGCAGGTGGTGCGGTCCGATGGCATGGATATCTCCTGGAAGAACCTGAATTCCGCCCGGCCCAGTTTGCAAGATTTCAGCAGCAGTGCGCCAACCTGCAAGCATCTCGAGGATGGTCGCGCCCGTTGGACAATCAATTCCCGAAAGCGCGGTTGCCGATGCCCTCTGCAAATCGGCATCCACAAGTACGGCCTGACGATCGTGGACGGACATACCGATAGCTAGATGCACAGCTAACGTCGACCCCCCCACACCGTGAGTGCCACCACAAACGGTAACGACATTTTCCCGGTTGTGCTCCAGGTCAGCTTGCGGAGGCAAATCGATAAGTTCACGCAATCGGTGTGCTTGGTCACGCATCAGGAAAGACCGTAAAAAAAGTAAAATGAAGTTTGCGAGTCCACCGCGGGTAACGTTTGGTTTTACACTTCCATACCGAGCATTCCAGCGACAAGTCGACGGGCAACGGCAACCTGAATGTCGTCAGGAACGTTTTGCCCATCGGTAAGGTATGCAATCGGCAAGGGGCACTTTCGAATCAACGAGATCAAGTGCCCAAGACTGGTTGCCTCATCAAGCTTGGTCAAGGTAATAGCCGTCGTACCGACTTCGGAAAATCGATCGGCGGTAGCAGCCATCGCATTGGCACCAGCAGTGGCACTTAAAACGAGGTGCACTTCATGGGGCTGCGCTTCGGCAAGCATCGACTTGAGTTCCTGGATTCGCACCTCGTCGCGAGGACTCCGACCGGCTGTATCCATCAACACCAGGTCGAGGTGACTCATGCGGGCAACAGCTTCGCGCATTTCGCGTGGCGTAGCAACGACTTCCATGGGCAAGTCAATGATATCGGCATAGGTGCGCAACTGTTCCACAGCAGCTACACGATAGGTATCAACCGTAATCAACCCTACGCGTTTTCTTTCGCGGAGCCGGTAGTTAGCGGCCAGTTTGGCAATGGTTGTTGTTTTCCCCACACCGGTTGGTCCCACAACCGCGACAAGACGATGCCCCGACTCATCGGTGCGAACTGGCCCTGTCACTTTGACCTCATTTTCCAGCCATTTAGCAAGCCTGGTTTTAATAAGCAACCCGTCAATCAATTCGTTTGAACTTAATTCGGACCGCACTAATTCAATGAGTTCACGTGCTATAGTTTCGTCGACATCTGCCTCGATCAAATCGGTAAACACGCGAAAGAGGACTTCAGGCAATTCAGGCCCGGAAAAATTGTTCGATCGCTGATACAGTTTTTCGACTAAATCTTGCAACGTGTCGATCTGACCAACCACCTCGCGTTGAAAATCGTTTCGATACTTGGCAGCATAATCGGAATGCGATAAAGGGTCTGCATCTCGTGCGTCTGGTGTGATCACGGTTTCAAGTTGAGGCTGAACAATTCGACTAGGCACGTTGACTGTTGCCGAGGCAGCAATTTCATACTCTTGACCAAATAACCACTGCCCCACCCAACCACGGTTGCTTTGGCGAGTATGAAGGACCGAGGCCTCTGGCCCCAATTCCTGGTGTACAAGGTCCAGAGCCTGTCGCATTGTTTTGGCTCGAAAAGTCCTAATGTCCATGTTGGTTGCTTGCCTTCATCTCATGGTTAGCAGAAGCATATAAAACATCTTGCCGGATCCAGCTATTACCTCACATCGGCAATAATGCCCTCGGTGACAACCCGGGTATCGCGCGTCACTTCGTTGAAGCTCAACACCACCAGGTTGGGGAGGTGATTTTCCGTTAATTGTTTGAACGCCGCTCGAATCTGAGGGCTTACCAGCACAATAGGCGTTCGATTTTGCATCATCATTTTTTCGATCTCAGCCTGAACCAGTTGGCATGTCTCCGCGATCGTTTGTGGGGACATCCGAATGAACAGACCACGTTCGTTGTGTTCGAAGCCAGCCTGAACCCGATCCTCCAAGACTGGATCGAGGGCTACCACGTGCAGTTCGCAATCCGCATTTCGGTACCGGGTGCAAATCTGTCGGGCCAATCGATGCCGAACGGTTTCTGTCAGCAACACCGGGTCCTTGGATCGTGGTGCATGGTCTCCCAAGGTCTCGAGAATCAAGCCCAGTTGTCGAATCGATACTTGCTCGGCCAACAACATCTGCAAAATGGCTTGGACCTCGGCAAGCGTCATCACACCTGGAATCAATTCTTCGACAACGGCAGGCGAGGTGATTTTGAGTTCATTGGTCAAATGTCTGGTTGCGTCGCGGGTGAGTATCTCGTCAGCGTGCCGCTGGCAAACCTGCGTCAAATGGGTTGCCAGCACGGCCCCTGGTTCGACAACCGTGTAGCCGACCATCTCTGCCTGATCGCTTTGTGCTGGCGCAATCCACTTTGCGGGCGTGCCGTATGCTGGATCTTTTGTGTCGACCCCGTCGACGGTTCCCGTTGTGCGGCCGGAATTGATTGCCAGCAATTGGCCAGCGGGTAACGCCCCCTGGGCGATGGTCATATCGGCAATCTTGATCCGGTACTCTTGCTGGTCGAGGCGCATGTTATCGCGAATACGAACCTTGGGCATGATGATACCAATTTCGCCAGCGATGCTCTGGCGCACACGGTGAACACGCTCAAGTAAGTCCCCTCCACGGTGCGGGTCGGCGAGTCGAATGAGCCCCATGCCAAGTTCTACTTCCATGGGATCCACCGCAAGGTAGTTTTCAACTCGATCGACGGGACGCTGTTTTTCTTGATCTGCCGCCACCTGCTGCGCAGCGACAGCATGCCGCTCGGCATGATGGCGATTCAACGTGAATGACAACCCCAGGCAAGCCCCTCCCAAAGTCAGTAACGGAACCGATGGAAGATCGGTCATAACTAAAATGGCCAGGAACCCGCCTGCGACAGCCAGGGCCTGGGGACGCAAGAAAATTTGGTGCAGGAACTCCTGAGGAAGATTCGTGTGTCGGGTGCTGCGGGTCACAAGCAAACCGGCCGCCAGCGAAATCAAAAAGGCTGGGATCTGACTCACCAACCCGTCGCCAATCGTGAGTCGTGTAAAGAGTTCTCCAGCTTCAAAGAGTCCCATGCCCTCTTCGATCACACCGATGACCAACCCCCCTGCAATATTCACAAGGGTAATAACAATTCCGGCGATAGCATCGCCACGAACAAACTTGCTGGCACCATCCATCGCGCCGTAGAAGTCTGCCTGCTCGGTAATTTCGGCGCGGCGGCTCTGGGCTTCATTTGCGTCAATAATGCCTGCATTCAAGTCCGCATCAATCGCCATTTGCTTACCCGGCATACCATCCAGCGCAAATCGGGCCGAAACTTCACTGATCCGGGTGGCACCTTTGGTAATCACCAAAAACTGGATCACAATAATGATCACAAAAATAATCAGGCCCACGACAATCTTGCCGTCACCAGCGACGAAGTCCGAAAACGCCGTAATCACGCCCCCAGCGGCCTGCTCCCGATCTGCACCTGCCCGAGTGAGAATCAACCGAGTGGTCGCCACATTCAGCACTAACCGGGCGAGCGTGGTTGCCAAAAGCAGCGAAGGAAAGATGCTGAACTCCAGCGGAGTCCTCACATAAATCGTTGTCAACAACACGATCACAGCCACGGTGATGTTCCCCACCAGGAGGACATCCATCAGCGCAGGTGGAAGCGGCACCAGGATCACCAGAAGACTGGCAATGATGGCAACCGGTAAAATCAAATCTTTGGCGCGGCTCGCTGGGCCCCCCACTGCCGCACTTGCCGTGTCCGAAGCCACGAACGGCCTCCTGACGAATCTGAGATAAGAAAAGAAAAGAAAGTAGATGAGAGCGGCGGGAAACTACCGAATCCCGTAGTCTCTGTCCAGACCGTCCTATCGATAGCACTTGCGTGATTACCAGAGCAGGGCAATACTTCAGCTTATTCACAGACCCAGGCAAGACCGTTTGAAGTGTGGTCTGTTATCTTACTCGGAAGGAGAAATGACGCATGCGGAGGGCAAAAATCACCATTGTTGGTGCTGGCAATGTAGGGGCAACCACCGCTCACTGGTGCGCAGCTCGAGAATTAGGAGACATCGTACTCGTCGATATCCCCCAGGCTGGTGATATGCCCAAGGGAAAGGCGCTCGATCTTCGGCAAGCCTCGCCCGTGTTTGGCTTCGACTCCAGCATCATAGGCACTACCAGTTACGAAGAAACCGTTGACAGCGATGTTGTCGTGATCACTGCAGGCATTCCCCGCAAACCGGGCATGAGCCGCGACGACCTGCTGGCAACCAACGCCAAAATCATGACCAGTGTCTGTGAACAGGTAAAAGCAACCAGCCCTCAGGCAATCGTAATCGCAGTTAGTAACCCGCTTGATGCCATGGTTCAGCGGGCCCAACAAGTAACCGGCTTCGAACATAATCGCGTGTTTGGGCAAGCTGGAGTCCTAGATACAGCCCGCTATCGAACGTTTCTTGCAATGGAACTAGGAGTTAGTGTCAAGGATGTCTCGGCACTTTTGCTGGGAGGTCATGGCGACACCATGGTTCCAATTCCCAGTTGTACCTCCGTGGGAGGCATTCCAATCACCCAACTACTCGACCAAACTCGTCTCGACGAAATTGTCGAACGGACACGCAAAGGGGGTGGTGAAATCGTGAGCCTGCTGAAAACTGGTAGCGCATACTACGCCCCCGCTGCAGCCACTGCACAAATGGTTGAAGCCGTCGTACACGACACAAAACGATTGCTTCCCTGCGCAGCATACTGCACGAACGAATATGACGTCGGCGGTTACTACGTTGGAGTTCCTGTAATTCTCGGCTCGGAGGGCGTGGAAAAAATTATCGAGTTGAAACTTAACGAATCAGAACGCAACGACTTTCAAAAAAGTGTTGACGCTGTCAAGGAACTTGTGGCCTCGATGGGCAAGCTGGTTTAACGGTTTGCACAAAAGCGCTATTCTCCAAACATGATGCTAGCATTTCACATTTGAAACCCGCCTGAAACTTAGTTCGACTCCAGATCACCCACACTCGGGGTTGTTTTTGGGGTCGCGGACAGCTTAGCGTTGACATCGATCGCCCGCTGCATTAAAGTGACCATTCGAATTCGGTTTTCCGATGCGTAGCACACCCGCCTTTGGCTGCCTGATCACATTTGCTTGAACCATCAAGTCGTGTGGTAAGGCAGATTGTCGTCGAGAGTTCTCCCTAGACACCCCGATAGTCAGGTCGGAGCATGAACCGTCTTGCCCCGCTGTTAGAAGATACATTAACCAACCTCGACCAACTCTCCTCTTACGACTCGATCGCGGCTGATCAGGAACCACTCCCACAACTTGTGACGGGAGGGGTTGCAGATCACTCGATTTTTGCCCCTATGCATTACGAACAGCGGTATTCGTATCCGCTGATCGTTTGGCTTCATGGACCGTCAGGCAACGAGCAGCAACTCCAGCAAGTCATGCCCATGGTAAGCCTGCGCAATTACGTGGCGATTGCTCCCAGAGGTACCGTTCTCGAAGAAGATACAGCCAACGCATTTTCATGGGAACAGTCGCCAGCCCACATCGAACTGGCCGAAGAACGTGTCTTCGACTGTATTGAGATCGCCAAACAACAATTTAACATCCCTAACGAGCGGATTTTCCTCGCTGGCTATGGGTGCGGTGGTACGATGGCGGTCCGGATCGCCTGGAATCATCCAGAACGATTCAAGGGAGCCGCAACCATCGGAGGTTCTCTGCCAGAATGTCATCGTCCGCTACACCACGTGAACCGGTTGCGACAACTGCCGCTGCTCCTGGCGTGTGGGCAGAATGCAAGCCTCTTCGATCAGCAGCTCGTCTGCGACAATTTGAGGCTCCTGCACACCGCTGGCATGATTGTCGCCTTGCGGCAGTACCCTTGTGCCGATGATCTGAGAACGACCATGCTCAAAGATCTGGACCATTGGGTGATGAATATTGTGTGCGAGAAGACCTGAGCGACAAACGGCTTGAGTCTCGCCTCTTTTCTACGGTCGCGTATTTCCAGCACTTCGGTATCTATGGCCAGAGGTGCGTTCCGAAAACCGCTCGCAACCAGTTTGCCAAAGATATCTACCGCCAACTCAAGCAAAACCGGTCACCAGAAAGACCGCTATTGGTGATAGCAAAACTTTGGCAGCTGGCATGTCTGCTAGCAGGCAACGTTGAGTCCTGCGCTGAAAATTTACCCACGATCGCAAACCGGTTACTACACGGTACCAGCCGTGCAGCGATTGCGGAAACCACATTGACACTGGGCTTCGTGGTGGGGTACAAGCTGGCCGCTTTTCTACCAATCTACCAACTAGGGTCTACCAATTACGCCGCCGGCTAGGGTCTACCAATTACGCCGCCGGGTTACTCTTGGGACCAGCCTGAATTTGTAGAGTACTTACCGCTTGACGCTTTCAACCCGTTCTCGTCAGAGGATGTTGGACTTGTTCGCCAATACGCAACAAAACGAAACACCTGGTACGACCAAAGACTTGGGTCTGTTGTTCGTATCGCAATATTTACGGAACCCCGCAGTGGCACCTCTCTGGCGCAGAGGTGTTATGGAAATAACACTTATTGGATTGCTTTTGGGCACCGTCGCAGGTTGGGTCTACCTGGCAACCCCAACAGGTAATGAGAACGTTCCCACGTTAACAACCGGACTGGATGCTTGGGACCAACGCAAGCTGAAAGAAGCGACTGATTTCAGTGCGCGACTTGCAACACGAGATCCGTTTTACAGAGGTACTCCAAGGTACCTTGCTTGCAGCAGGTCCTGCCAAGTCGGAAGAGGCAGCTCAAACCACGATTTCTGGACATGACAACTTTTTTCCATGATGCGTGGCACAAGCTTATTGATGCAACGATTCAGTGATCACTTAAACGTCTAGTTCGTCCCATAAATTATGACTTCGACTTCACTTCCAACCGAAAATCTGACCACCTTGGTTACCAAGAAACATCAGGTACTGAAGCAACTCTGCAAGGTGGCACACCAGCAACTGGAAATTGCCAACCAAGGTGACGTATCAACCCTGCTCCAACTACTGGCTAGCAAACAACAGTTAATTACGGACCTCCAATGTGTGGAGCGTGACCTGAGACCGCACCACAAAGAATCCCCGGAACAACGACAGTGGCATTCCGAAAATGAGCGCGCTGCTTGTCGTCAACAGGCCCACGAATGCAAGACGCTACTCAACGAAATCATACAGCTGGAAATTCAGAGCGGGGACAGAATGACTGCTCGTCGTGACAAAGCCCATACACAATCCAAGCAGGTGTACACGTCCACCCAAGCTCATACCGCCTATACGCAACAGCAGGTCTCTGGGAGCCGATTGTGCACGAGATTGGTCAACCCCAGCGAGCCGGCGGAGAATCCGATGAAAGAGACGCTCGACGCAGTATCCGAATCCCACTACTAGCGGACAAGTCGACCGCCCCGTGATAACCATAAAAGACCCAAAACACCCAAGGAGTTCAAAATCAAAACCCGTGAATTTATACACAGAAACGGCTTCGCCAATTTGGATCAAATGGCATCCCACGTCGCCTGCAAAAGATGCAGCAGCCTCGCGCCATTCACGTTAACCATGATATGTTTTTTGATGGCGGCTGGAAGATGACATCTCCATCCTGGACATTGAAGCAAACCCTGGACACTTAAGTAAACATGGAGGCAGGGTTTCACGCCCTGAATGCTACCGTGAACGATCTCCTTAGCTTTGCTGCACATCAAGACCCCCAGCGGGAAACATTTCTTGTTTGCGACCTCGTCAACGAAGTGTGCGATTCACTCACAACGCAGCTCGATGCACAAGCTATTGAGGTTGAGCGCGACGTCCCTCCCAATACGCTTTTGAATGCAGACCGGGAAATGATGCAACAAGCTATTCTCAACCTGGTGCTCAACGCGGTCGATGCGATGCCCAAAGGTGGCCACCTGGTCATCACTTCTTACGAAGGGCCATTTGGATTCGAACTCGAAATCGCCGACTCCGGTCCTGGACTAAGTGAAGAGGAAAAAAAACGGCTCTTCGACCCCTTTTTCAGTACCAAATCGACCGGAAACGGGTTGGGACTTTCGGTCGTGTCACGTATTGCAAAATCGCACGGAGGTACGGTTTCGGCAACTAATTGTCCGGAGGGAGGTGCTGCCTTTACGATTCTCATCCCAGGCAAAACAAGAGGCGCTGCTGCCGCATGACCAACTCGTCGTCATCCAATGAATCCACTTGTAGGAAAACCCTGGCAGGTGTAGCCAAGTCATGAACGCCATAACCCAGCTTTCTGGCACTACTCCTGGCCCTCCGGCCATGCCAACACCGCCTACCACCGCCGGTGAAGGCGAGTCGTCATTCAAGAATTTGCTGGTCGATTCGATTCAGCAATTCAGCACCAGTCAAGTCAAAGCCAATCACGTAGTCGAAGCACTGTTTACCGGCAGTAATGCCCATCCAGCTGAAGTCCTAACTGCAGTCCAGAAGGCAGATCTGACATTTCGACTCACCCTCCAAATGCAAAATAAACTGATGAACGTTTATCACGAAATCCAAGAAATTCAGATATGACTGCGTAACCAGCGGCGCGTACTTGCAAGCGATAACTGCCTCGCACAGTAAGTCACACTTATTTCCGATGCCTAACAACGACGGTTTCCAAGAATGAACTTCTTGAACACTGCGACCACCCAACTTCGGGATCTGCTCCAGTCCATGAACTCCGGCACGCGCATCCTTGCCGGGCTTTTGCTGACAGTGGTTTTCGTTAGTTTTGCGTTCCTGTTTCAACAACACTCCGTCAAGCCGGATGTCTACTTGTTTGGTGGCGAGTATCTTCCCGCAAGTCAGCTAGACCGGATCGAAGCAGCCATTGCCAAGCGGGGTCTTTCGGGCCAACACCGCGACGGCAATCGGATTCGAGTCCCGTCGGAAAACAAACATGAATATCTCGCCGCCGTTGCCGAAGAGGGTGCATTACCACGCAACTTCCACGACCTGATGGGAAACTCGCTCAAAGAGGGTGGGATTTGGGAATCTCGCGACCGCACCCGGCAACGTTTCCAAATTGCTAAAACCGAAACGCTCTCCGAGATTGTCCGGGCAATGAACTGGGTTGAAGACGCTGTCGTACTTTACGACGAACAACCTGCCAGCGGGTGGAACCGTCCGAAACAAGTTACCGGTTCGGTCAATGTCCAACCTCTCCCCGGCGAATCAGTCACACAACTGCGAAAAGAAACGCTCCAACGACTGGTCGCCCACTCGGTCATTGGACTGACACCTGAAAAAGTTGCCGTGACGAGTTTGGGTGACGATTCGTCGTATGGATCCAGCGGAATTTCTCCCGAGGTGTTCCACGACGTCTACCTCCGCGAACGAGCCACTTTTAACGAACATCAGCGGTCTGCCATCCTGCAGGAACTCGATTACATCCCAGGCATTCGTGTCCAAGTGAATGCCGAACTGGAAAATGGTCTGGTAAACACCCCCCGCGCTGCAAAACCCCATCTGAAAAATGCCGTCGCTGGGTCAGTCAATGTCAAAGGTTCTTCAGAAGAAACAACCGCTGAGGCAGAGGGATCGTCAGGACTCAAAGCGCAAGGTCCGGTCCGCCAGCAGAAGCCACTTACCGTCAAGGCAAACCGCAACCAGACCATCAAGACGACTCGCAAAGAGGAAGGCGTAATCGGCTTTACGACTCAGCCTGTTCGCAAATCAGGATATGTCCCGACTCAAGTATGGGCCACGATCGCGGTACCACGTGATTATTTGCTCCAGGTGTGGCGAACTCGCAGTCCAACTCCGACCGGCTGGAATTCTGGTGGGCCCAATCAACAGGAACTCGACACGTTGGCAAAGGAACAAAAGAGAATTATTGAGAACCTCGTCGCGCCACTCCTTCCACGGCCGATTGAAGAAGAATCAACCAAGTACGTGACGGTTGAATTCGTCGATTCTGTCACCGCTTCTCCCTCCCAAGCACCTTCACTCGCGAACACCGTCTTGTCCTGGATGGACCGCCACTGGAGTTTTCTGAGTATGGTTGGACTGGCCATGCTAAGCCTGCTCATGCTCCGTTCGATCACCAGTGCCTACCTGCGCAACAAAGATTCAATCGTCGCCAAACAGGACAACACGCTGAAAGACAACAACGACGTCATTTCCTCTCCTGAAATGAATCAGGCCCGCAATTCGACATCCAAACCCCATGGGAGGACTGAATCTTTGGTGGCCGACGATCTCGTTGAGATCGTCCACGAGGACCCTGATGCGGCAGCGATGATTCTTCGCAAATGGATTGGTAAAGCCGCATGATTTTTGTTGGAATAGCCAACCTTATCACTTCGAACCAGTAACTTAAGGCACCCGTTGACGACAGGATCCCATCCCACCATGAGCCATTCCTCTTCGATCCGCAAAGCGGCAATTCTCGTCCGAAGCCTCGACAGCAATACCGCCGCTGCGCTGCTTACTCAACTCTCGACTCCAGAAGTTCAGCAAATACGTGACGCGATTTCCTCCCTTGGAGACATGAATACTGACGAACAAGCCGATGTCCTCGAAGAGTTTCGCTCCGCTGGTGCGACAACGTCTCAGAATTACCCATCTGGAGTGGAGCTCGCTGACTCACTGCTAACTGCCGACATTGAACCTGACAGTCAAAAGCACCAAACAGAAAACAGCAGCTGCGAATCTCCCCACTCCTTGTTTGCGTTTCTAAACCATGCCGTGGCTGAAGACCTCGCCTCTTACCTGGCCGGCGAACAGGCACAAACAATCGCGGTTATACTTTCCTTCCTGGACGACCAGCGCGCAGCGACACTCCTTGAGGTGTTACCCGCACCCCGCCAGCTGGAAGTCATCGAACGACTTGCCGTTATCGGAACCACGGACCTGGAAAACTTGCGAGTCATTGAAGAGGAATTATCTGCCTGGGTCAAAAAACAGCCCAAGCAGTGCCAAACCGACAACGATCCTACGAATCATGCAGCAAGAATTCTGGCAGCCTCCAATGCAACCAACCGGCGACAACTACTTACCACACTTCAAAAACACAAACGGGAACTGGCCGACCAGTTGAACGCCAAAATCGATGATTTGCACTCAAGCCACCACTCCCCAATGCAAATTGGACACACCGCCACCACTCAACCGGTGACTGAGTCCCAATCATCGACGAAACCATCTGCCAGACACGCCACTGGTCAGACAGCCTCCTCCAACGAACCAAACCCACAACAGGCACCCACCGTGGGGTCGTCAACACAAATGGCCTCAGAGCCAGTCAAAGCGGTTCAACCGACCATTCCCTTTGAAAACCTGGCTTCTTTGGACACGACAACTCTCCACGCCATATTCTGTACCGTGGACCGTGAAGTGCTTCGTTTGGCCCTGGCTAGTGCTGATGACACACTCGTAACGCAAATCACATCACAACTACCAAAAAAGTTAGCGCGGCAACTTCGCGACAGTCTCTATGAACTTGGGCCAACACGCCTGAGTGACGTTCGGCATGCCCGGCAGTTACTTGCGGCAACAGCTACCCAATTTCTTTCTGATCCTTCGTCGCCAAGTTATGCCTCTTCAATATAAGCACTTTACAGGTTTGGTATGGCTACGATTATAAAATGTTCCGACAGTCAACAACCGGGCACCACGGCGGCACAACCCGTGGCGTTTCGCCTGGACAGCTTGCAAGATCCATCCGACAGCTACCTGAGTGAGGTGCGTGATCAGGCTGCCGGCATTATCGCCACCGCCCATCAGCAAGCCGAGCAAATCCGGCGCCGGGCACAAGAAGCAGGGCACTTGGCTGCTGAGGAAGCGATTACTCGTATCCTGGACAAAAAAGTCGCCAAGCAAATGGACACCCTGATACCAGCAATCGACCGGCTCGTCTCCGAACTGGAAGATGCCCGCGGACAGTGGCTGGATCACTGGCAAGCTTCAGCCGTCAAACTTGCCACGGCAATCTCTGAACGCATCATTCGACGAGAGCTAAGCCAAACCCCGGAGATCACTCTCGACTTGGTCCGAGACGGACTCACACTAGCTGCTGGTTCCACAGAAATCGTCGTTTGCCTGAACCCGCAGGACCACGAGAACCTGGGCCCACAGATTGAGCGACTGACGCGAGCGGTCGGACAACTTGCACCCGCAACCGTGACTCCTGATCCAAACGTACCACCGGGTGGATGCCGTGTGATGACCAGATTCGGTGAGATTGATCTCACCATCGAGTCGCAACTTTCCCGAATTGAAACGGAACTCACAATCTCCTAAACCTGACGAAGCACCCACGAAAATCAGGCAGAAAAGGTCGCAATCGCGATGGACAAGATTTTGCAACATATGATGACAGCCGCTCTCACCGGCCGTGTTGTTGAAACCGTTGGCAATACCGCTGCCGTGGCAAACTTTCCAGCACCGGTTGGAGCGGTGGTAGAGGTCGAACGTGTCTCTGGCGAGCCCGCCGAAGGTGAGGTGATTGGATTTCGCGAAAACCTCACGCTAATCTTTTTGTTTACTGGTATTGCCGGGGTGAGGCATGGAAATCGCGTTTGCCTGATCCGTACAGCACGGTCTTTGCGGGTAGGTCCCAACCTGTTAGGACGTGTCGTTAATGCACACGGCAAACCGATCGACGGTCGTCCACGGCCTATGTTAATTGACCATTCACGTCTTGACCGGAGGCCACCGCTTCCAACGGAACGGCCTCCGATCGATACACCGCTCTCTACAGGAATACGAGCCATCGACACGATGCTTTCGTGTGGCCGTGGGCAACGGCTCGGCATCTTCTCTGGATCGGGCGTTGGAAAAAGTGTTTTGCTAGGAATGATGTGCAGACAGTCCGAAGCGGACGTCATTGTCATTGGACTGGTCGGTGAACGAGGTCGCGAGGTCAACGACTTCCTCGACCAGGAACTTGGTCGCGAAGGACTTACTCGCTCTGTGGTCGTAGTAGCAACAAGCAATGAACCAGCACTCCGGAGAACCCAGGCTGCATTTACAGCGACGGCAATTGCCGAGTACTTTCGAGACCAAGGGAAAAACGTATTGTTGCTGTTCGATTCAATCACGCGATTCGCGATGGCCCAACGCGAAATTGGCCTTGCCGCCGGCGAACCTCCAACCACCCGCGGATATCCGCCGTCGGTGTTTTCGGCTTTGCCAAAACTGTTGGAGAGGGCTGGTCGTGGGCCCACCGGAAGCATCACTGCCTGTTATTCGGTACTTGTCGAAGGTGATGATCTGGCCGAGCCGATCGCCGACGCAATTCGAGGGCTACTTGATGGACATATCTGCCTGAGCCGCCAACTCGCGGTACGGGGACATTACCCGGCAATCGACGTTTTGGAGAGCGTTAGTCGCTTGATGTCCCAGGTAGCAACTCCCGCCCACCTTGAGGCGGCTCGCACTATTCGAAAACTTTTAGTGGCCTATCGTGACAACGAAGACTTACTCTCAATTGGTGCCTACCGCCATGGCACAAATCGAGAGGTTGATGTCGCAGTCGAAATGCGGGACTCGATTGATCAACTCCTCCAGCAACAAATTGCTGAAGTAGTTTCTCCGGAGGAAACGAGTTCCCAACTGCTCACGTTAGCCCGAACATGCGAGCAGAAACTCGCAAGCGCGCCTACTCCGATCGTTATCTCAGACGATGTCTCCATGACCCAACAAGCCAAAGCCGCCTAATTAAGTTTTCCTGTCGAACCCGTTTTTCAATGGAGCCACCGGGCAAGAAAGACCATGGGCAAATATCATTTTCGACTGGAAACCTTAAAACGCTTCTTCCGAACAGAGCGCGACCAACAACAAATGCGTCTTGCCGAGGCTTGTCGCGCCAATGAGATTCTCCAGCAACAACAGGCGGAGCTCTCCCATCAAAAGAACCAACTCCACCAGCAGCACAAGGTCGCGATTGAAGGGCTACAAGTTGATCTCGAACAATTGTCCGCCGTCACGCGATACGAACCTGTTTTACGAGTTCAGGAAAAGACTCTGCGGGAACAACAAGCACTCGCAGCCCAAGAAATAGAACAGTGCAGAGAGAACCTGGTCACGGCTAACCGACACGTCCGCACACTGGAATTGCTTGATAACCGTCGTCGCACAGAACACTTCCAGAACGAATTGCGACAAGAATCAAAAGAACTGGATGAAGCTGTCACAAACATAGTTTGGCAAACCAGAATTTCCAGATAGAGTTAGCGCCGAGCAAAGGTGCTGTTCGTTTTAACCATTCCTCAACGCAGATCGGTTGCCAAATCGGTCATGGTCATGTGGACGCATGCGTCGGCTGACATTGACACTTTTGGATTATGTCTGCCCTCTGTTGTCATTGCGGTAGACCTACCTGATGTGCAACTGTGTCCGTCAGGAGAACTTGATGTTCACAAAAACTTCCGAGACGTTACGACAACATGTTGATTTGAGCAAATTGGCCTCTCTGCGATGCCGTGGCAACGTAGGTGTAGTCGTATTATCGCAAGAGTTGCCCGCCGAACTGCTGGCCTCGCAGAGGCCAGCTATTTTCCGGCCCCACCGGTAGCGGTCTGTCTGCCAAATTTTCCAAAAGTTTTGAGAAAAAAGGGGGAGACCAACGAGTACCGCACAACCATCCTGGTTGCATTTGAGTCTGCTAATGAGACAGACACCCGGTTGGGGTTGATCCAAGAGAAGATATTGGAGAAAACCAACCCCGCCCTGGGTGAACCGATTGTCCGCAAAGTCCTGTTTGGGAAGTGCAACTTCGTCGAATACCAATCATGAGGCACCCTCCGTAAAATTGCGGCCATCCCCCGGTTCGCCAAACGCCGTTGATCCAGCCCCGTGCAACAAGAGGACTCCCATGGTGGAAGAAGGCCAACAACCGGCCGATTCACTTCAATCTGAGGCTTCCAACCAGGGCATCGCACCGCATGCCAAAGCCCCTCCGATGGCCAATCGGGTCGATCCAGAGACCGATGCTGCAATGCTCCTCAACCAGGCACAGCAAGCGCTGGCTTCGATCGACGAGATGACTTCCGACTTGCCGTCCGGTGCAAAACCGTTTGAACTAAAGAACTTCGTCGGAACTCCCGTATCTGCTGATTCAGCGACTCCGGAACTCATACAAGATGTCCCTCTTGATCTGAAAATCGAGCTGGGCCGTACCCTGATGCAACTGGAAGACGTGTTGCAGCTAAAAAAAGGGGGCGTAGTTACTTTAGACAAGCTCGCTGGTGATCCCGTCGACATTTATGTGAATGGCCGCCTGATTGCCAGGGGTGAAGTCCTCGTGCTCAATGACAACTTCTGTGTACGTGTCGCCGAACTGATTGCGGATAAGAGCGCCGTTGCCTAGAACTTTTTGCTAGCAACGCTGCCTGGACTGGCAACCCACTGATCTGGTGTTTGGCCTCGGTTTGGGATATAAGCCCCACCGCTCTTCTCTTTAAACACCTTCTCTTTAAACACCTTCTCTTAACCCGGTAGCAGGTAAACTCCTGCACACGTCTTGCCATGCCTGACCACAAAACGTCCACCTGGCAATATGGGATCTGTTGCAGCCTGCTGCTATTGGTTTGCTATCAGGCAAAAGCAGAACCAACTCCAACCCATATTGTGGGACCCACCATAACTCTCCCGGCGAAACCACAAACGTCTCGAACCGAGCCTGCATCGGTCCCCACGGCAACAAGTCCGGCAAGCATTTATGCCGCAAACCTATCTCCAGCAAACCGAGGTGAACCGGTACCACTGCATCAAACGTCTGAACGGTATGGCCATAGCACAACTCCTGCCAGTTCAGGGCGCGTGAATATTCACGAAGTCCCCGTTGCTCGAAGCGACACGAACGATCCTCACCTCCAACGGGCGATCTACAACAGCTCTCCGCCAGCAAAGCCAGCTAGCGAGACGAGTCGGAGACTACTTACACCTTCCGGATCGCAACCGCGAAAGACCAGCAGTGAACCGAAATTGGCTCCTCGAAAAACCCTGATCAGCCAGTTTTCTCAAGACCCAACAGTCACAACAATTGCGGCAATGTTGTTCGTCTTTGGATTGTTTCTCTTGTCGATTTGGCTCGTAAAACGAGCTGCCACCAAACCGGGTTCTGCACTTCCTGAAGAGGTGGTAAGCGTTTTGGGACGCAAACAACTTGCCGGGCGCGAATTTGCCCAACTGCTCCGCGTTGGCAACAAGCTCGTCTTGGTCTCCGTGACCTCCGAAGGCATGAAACCAATCACTGAAGTTACGGATCCGGTCGAGGTTGATCGTTTGCTCGGTCTCTGTGTGCAAAGTAGCCCAAATAGCAGCTCGGAAGCCTTCCGACAGGTCTTTGACCGTTTGGCTCGAGGAACCACATCCAGTGAATTCTTGAACAACCAACCTGTCTCCCCAATTCACGAGCCCACCGAAAGTCATACCGGCCACCCAGGGAGACATCGTGTTGGTTAAGGTGTTTTGCAAAACTACCCTGCGCCGTTGGTTTACCGCTGTGGCGAGTTCGCTGATCGCTGCCGAAGCGGCCCTAGCGCAGTCGACCACTGACAGTTTATCTATTTTTCCTGGCGATTGGTCCCAACTGGGCGACCTGACCGCACCCGAACAGCTCAATTCCACCCTGCAAGTGATGTTGCTGCTGACGGTCGTCAGTTTGGCGCCGGCAATTTTGCTAATGACTACGAGTTTTGTACGGGTGATTGTCGTGTTGGGATTGTTACGTCAAGCGCTTGGTACTCAACAACTTCCTCCCAGCCAAGTCATTACCTCAGTCGCGTTATTTGTGACACTTCTTTTAATGACACCGGTCTGGAAGCAAACTTACGACACAGGAATTCTTCCTTATACGGAAGGCGAAATCGGAATTAGTGAAGCTTTTCAACGCGGCACAGAACCGACGCGCCAATTCATGGCCCAACAGATTCAACGCACCAAAAACGATGACGATGTTTATTTATTCCTGAGCTACATGCCGAATGCTGTTGATCAACAAACGGGCGAGTTGCTCCACAAGTATGCGTACTACAACCCCCAGGAAGGCGAGAAGTTACTCCCTTTGCAAGCCTTGATGGCTGGTTTTTTGCTAAGCGAACTAAAAACTGCCTTCCTCATCGGGTTCCAAATCTATTTACCCTTCGTGGTCATCGACATTGTCGTGGCAAGTATCACCATTTCGATGGGCATGTTGATGTTACCACCGGTACTCATCTCACTTCCTTTCAAACTACTGCTTTTTGTGTTGGTCGATGGCTGGCGTCTGGTTATTGAGATGCTGATGCAGAGTTTTGCCGTTTTAGTCTGAACGTATTTGCCTCCGGCTTTTCATTCG
Organism: Lacipirellulaceae bacterium; assembly: GCA_965243695.1. Classification (GTDB taxonomy): domain Bacteria; phylum Planctomycetota; class Planctomycetia; order Pirellulales; family Lacipirellulaceae; genus JAKVCB01. Next base: position 102,692 of record CBDEWC010000018.1, read on the forward strand.
CCGAAAAGAAAACCTGGATAATTCGATGTCTCCTGAACTCGCTGTTGACATTGGCCGTGAAGCCCTCTTGATTGCCACCATCATTGCGACACCTATCCTCGTCACTGGAATGATTGTCGGACTGGTTATTGGCTTGGTCCAAGCTCTCACCCAGGTTCAAGAACAAACGGTCGCCTTTATCCCCAAACTGATCGCAATGGTCCTGGCGATGGGACTTTCCTTGCCCTGGATTCTGACCCGACTGGTTGAATACGCGCGAGAACTCATTGTGAACATCCCAACCGCACTCTCGTAACGCAGTGGAGCCTGGACTTTACCCATGTCGCTCCTGGAAACATTTCTGGTCGGACACTTTGTTGTCTTTCTACTCGTGTTGACCCGCATAAGCGCAGTTGTAATGACCGCGCCCTTGTTCAGTGAACACAGTATCCCGCTGCAAGTGCGAGCCTTGCTTGCCATTTTCCTGGCATTTCTTGTTGCTCCCTTGCAAACCATGCCCACCGGGCCGGTTGTAGAAAACCTGGTGGAACTTGGCCGCCTGGTGGCACTCGAAGCACTCGTCGGTCTTTTGCTAGGACTGGGGTTGAATGTTCTTTTTGCAGGCCTGCAGGTTGCCGGGCAAATGATTAGCCAGATGAGTGGCATGTCGTTGGCCGAGGTGTTCAATCCGGGCTTCAACGACAACGTTTCTGTATTTTCCCAACTGTTTTTCTTCCTCACGATGGCTGTTTTTCTGGGCCTGGGGGGACATCGCATGGTCATCGAAGCGGTCCTGGAAACCTTTTGCTGGGCTCCACCGGGGCAAGTCGCCTTAGGTGGGACGTTTGTCGAAGCACTCACCTCGATCGTGACACAAAGTTTTATGCTTGGCATCCGTGCAATCGCCCCCGTACTCACCGCCTTGCTGCTCTCAACCATCGTGCTGGGCCTTATTAGCCGAACGCTTCCACAACTGAACATTCTTCTTGTGGGATTCAACCTGAACGCCATGCTGACCCTCGGTGTGCTATTTCTTTCCCTCGGTACCGTCGCCTGGACTTTTCAGGAAGAAACAGGCGAAGTACTTATTCGACTGCAGCAAGTCATTCACAATGCAAACTGGCAGCCCTCGAATGGGGCATAGCATGCGGTGCGTTTTTCCTCACACCTTTTGAATATAAATTAACACGCTGACATGGCTAAAACCCAAGGCGACAAAATTCACGACGCATCGCCGCACCGCCGGCAACAAGCCCGCGAGAAAGGTCAGGTCGCATTTAGCCAGGACCTCGGTTCGGCCATATTGCTGGTTATTAGCGCCGGGCTACTGATGGGACTGGGAGGACGGGTCGTTGATTTCTGCGCCAGCCTGATGGCACAGCACCTGGCGGAGGTACCGCGCCTGGCTTCTGATCCATCGGTATTGGTCGTTCACTGGACAGTCATCATTCGCGGACTCTCGAAAGTCATCCTGCCAATTCTCGGCCTGGTGATACTTGCCGGTGTTGCAACGAACATTTTTCAGACCGGGTTTCTCTGGGTGCCAGGCCGACTGGCTCCAGACCTTCATCGCGTTAACCCGGCCCAGGGACTGCAGCGCATCTTCTCGCTTTCCGGTGCAGTGCGTCTCGGTTTTGGGATTTTCAAGGTGAGCATTATCGGGGCCGTCACCGCCAGCGTACTTTGGTCTCAAAGTGAAGAAATTCTGTCGGCCGGCGGCTATGGCTTTGAGGACTT
>CBDEWC010000019.1:0-6940 GCA_965243695.1 Lacipirellulaceae bacterium
TGGATTTTCGTGATGGCTTACAGGCAAGCCTGCATTCGGACATTTCAGCTCCGTTGGTACAGGCCGACTGCGAAACGGGTAAATGCTGGAAGTGTCATACACAAAATGAGGCCAACCGAAAATTTTGCTGCGAATGTGCCGCACCACTACAGGTTGAATGCCTGTCCTGCAGAGAGATGATCCGAGTCTGGGACAAAGTCTGTGGTGAGTGTGGCGTCAAGCAACCTGAGCTCGTCGCAACACGTCGGGCAGAAATGAATACCCAACGCAACCAAGCGGAATTACTCTTTCACGAGCTTGAGTATGACGCGGCTATCGAGATTGCCCGCACCCTGCAAGACGAAACGGATGTACGGTTTCAGCAGTTGAATGATTGGGCAGCACAATTTTTGCAGGATGTAACAAATGCTCGGCAGCAGCAGTTTCAGCAAATGTCAAAGCTTGTCCAACAAGCCTTGCAGCACGAAGCCGCTTACGACTACCAGGCGGGTATTCGCACACTAACTCGAGTTCCGGTGATTTTGCGTGATCAACTATTTCCGGGGCAACATTCTACAGTCAATATTTTATTGACTCGGCTTCATACAAAGTTGGGCGAAAGTGATTATCTTGAGCAGATGATCCAGGCTCGCGTGGACTTGCAACAGCTAAGCGGCTTGCTCGAAAAGGTAGAAGCTCTGCTAAAGCTTCAGCCCAACCGAACGCGCATGGTCACCCTGAGAAATCAACTGCGCGAACAAGATCAACAGTTACGCGAGTATCGTGATACCACTTATGCAGAAGCGGAAACTTTGTTTGCGTCTCAGAACTACAGTGGCTGTCTTTTGGCCCTGGCGAAGATTGATTCCTCGGTACAAACGGACGAGATTGCTTCTTTGCACAATCAGGCACAAACGAAGCTGGACCGCCTGAACGAGCTTCGCGTTTTCATCCATACCCAAAGAACAAGCCATAACCCGCGTGGCCTGCTGGATCATGTCAAAGAATACCTGACTCTCCAAGTGAATGACGCCGAGATGGAACAGTTGCGCGATCATCTCACAGCTTGGGAAACAAAACACAAGACAGAGATTGCAGCATTTACGGAAGAGGCGCGGGACTTGCATGAGCAATGCCGGTTTGAGGAGTCCGCGCAAGTGCTGCAGACAATGCCACACGACCTCCAGACTCCGGAAACAAATAGTCTACTGAATAATTACAACCGTCTCGCTAACCTACGCAGCCAGGCAGTCGAGGCATTGCGCCAGGCACTCGACTCACGGGCGTACGAAAGCGGGTTACTGCAAACCAACGATTACAAAAAGGCTTTGCAGAGAGCATGCTTGGACGACAACGAGTTCAACGCGAAGTACCAGTCGTGTCAGGAGATGGCAAGCCGGCATCAAACATCGAGAAAACGGCTGACTATCGCGGGAACAGTGTTTGCCGTATTGGTACTACTAATCGTAATTAGCCTGGGAATCCAAGCTGGCATTCAGGCCCGTACCATCGCTAACCTTTTGCACCGCGGTGCGTGGAACAACGTTCTTGCACTCGATAGCGAGAATGTGAAGGCCTTAATCGGTCGGGCGATCACCCATCTGGAATCTGACCCACCCAAGGTCAACGAAGCCTTTAAAGACCTCAACAAGGCAGAACGCATTGATCCTTCCGCCAAAGGCCTTTCGGCTGCCAAAGGAATGGCGTATGCAACTCGAGCTGCTGCCAAAGCCGAAGTCCATGACATTCACGGTGCCGAGACCGACCTGAAAGAGGCAGACACATTAGGGACACCGCAGCGGTGGCTATCGAAAGCCACACGAGCCTTGGCAGGGGCATACAACCGGCGCGGAGTTAAGTTTTTGAAAAATGGAGATCCAAACGGAGCCCTGCAGGACTTTGAGGCAGCAGACACGCTGAACACCCCATCCCTCATCAGCGTATTCGTCCGGGCGCAGGCATTTCGGGAACGTGCAAAAATACAGGAAAAGGATGGAGATCTGGAAGGTGCCTTGGCCGATTACGAGTCGGCTGCGAAATATGATTCGCGACAACCAATGTTAACCGAACGGGCAGATCTCCAAATAAAGCTTGGAGAAAAGGCACTGGAAAACCATGACTTTCCCAAAGCATCTGAATATCTTTCTGACACGTTCACGCTGAACCGTGAAGCTGAAGGGCTCGAACAATTGGCCGTGAGGGTAGTAGAAAAAGCGGTCGATGCATTTGAAACCTCTGCAACCGATGCGGCCAGAGATACTGCCCTGGCTGTACTGGAAGAAGTCTATGCCATTTATCCCGGCGAATTTCACAGACTAGACACGTTGCAATCACGAGTAATTTCCGTCCTTCAATGGCCCGTAGCAGTATTCGAGAACGACCCCACCGATGCAAATCGAGATGCCGCCTTAAAAGCGATAAGTACGATCGAATCACTCAAGGTGCGCCGCTTCCAACTGTCACGACTTAAAGAACGAGTTGCTGTCATCCTTCTGCAACGTGCTTTAGAAAACAACACGAGTGCTACACTCGACAAGGCGATTACTGACGCACAACTGGCGTGGCAACTGACAGGGGATGACACACAGGTGCTGATGTTCGCGGAACTACCTGTGACCGTGTTGACCCAGCTTCCGATGAATCTATTGGTTCAGCTCCCGGTCAAAATATTGACGACGCTCCCGGTCGACACATTGGCCAAGCTCCCGGTCAAAACATTGACGACGCTCCCGGTCAAAACATTGGCGAAGCTCCCGGTCAATATATTGGCGAAGCTCCCGGTCGATATATTGGAAAGGCTTTCAGGCAACGTGTTGTTAACACTGCCGGGAGACGTTTTAGCCAAAATCTCACCCAATGTGCTTTTAGATCTCCCGCTGCTAACAAACTCGGCTGGGATAAAACTCAAGCTCATTCCGCCCGGCAGGTTTCAGATGGGTAGCTCGGAGTTGGCAAATGATCGCGGCGATGACGAAACCCAACATCTTGTGGAGATCACAAAACCCTTTTATTTAGGTGTGTACGAGGTAACCCAGCAGCAGTACAAAAAGGTAATGGAAAATCCAAAATCTCCTTGGAAGGGGCAGGAATATGTACGGGAAGGCCCAGACTTCCCAGCAACGCACGTTAGTTGGAAGGACGCAAAAACCTTTTGCGAAATTCTCAGTGAACGGGAAGGTGTGGAGTATCGCTTACCCACCGAAGCTGAGTGGGAATACGCATGTCGCGCGGGAACCACTACCGCCTACACCTTTGGAGATGGAGATGTCCCTTCCCAGTTTGGTGAGTACGCCTGGTACCAAAACAACGCTTGGGATGCTGGTGAAAAATATGCCCACCGTGTCGGTCAAAAACTGGCCACGCAATGGAATTTATACGACATGCACGGCAATATTCTGGAATGGTGCAGGGACTGGCACAGTCCCTATATCAACAAGCAACCATATCCTGCCCCAGACCCAATAGGACCGGCAACAGGTACCAAGCGCGTGTTGCGTGGTGGGGCATTTAATAGTCAACCGAAATACTTACGATCGGCCTTTCGTCTGAGCAGCCCAGAGGGCGAGAGTTCCAGTCAATACGGTTTTCGTCTGGCCAGACCCTGCCCCTAAACGCCAGCGCGGATAACGCAAACCGGGGTCCCCAAACAACGGGAATTGGCGGGCCTGTAAAAGCATCTCGCTCGCCTGGCGCAAAATTCGAGGCATGTCCTGTGGCGTCGCTCTCCGCCAATATTGGCTTTACGAGTCTTACCCGGCTTTTCTTCATTGGAACCCCAACACAACCGGGGTACGCTATATAATCCGCCCAGCGGCCAGTCGGTGCACTCCACTTATTGCTCGGTACACTCCACTTATCGATCCAACAATCCCCAACACTTATCGCTCCAACAAGCGCCAACAAATCCTAACTCGCCTCTTTTAAAAAAAGGAATCCACCGTGACCGGTATCCCCCCACAATACTCGCGCTACCCTGTCCTGGTTCGATGGCTGTCACTGTTGTGGTGCGTGGTGGCAACTGGCCTCGTCCACAGCCAGGAACCGCCAACGACCTTTACGGATGCCACCGAAGAGGTGGGACTTAAAATCTCCACCGATGCCGCCTGCTGGGTCGATTTGGATAATGATGGCTGGGTCGACCTCTGCGTCTCGGGCGGGGTCTGGAAAAACAACGAAGGCAAAACGTTTACCCGCGTGGCCGATGTCGACATCTCGATTGCTGCCGATTTTGACAACGATGGGCTGGTCGACCTGTTTTCGTGGAATGCCCGCAAACTTTATCGCAACCAGGGAGAAATGAAGTTTGCCGAGTTCACCCTTCCCGAACTGCCCGCTTCGCGTTCGCGGGGCGCCTGCTGGGGAGATTTCGACGGAGACGGATTTGTCGATCTGTTTGTGGGGGGCTACGAAGACCTGAACGCAGGCATTGCCTGGCCGTTTCAAATCTTGATCAATGAACAAGGCAAATCGTTCAAGCTTAACCAATCTAAAAGTCATACCCGGGCCCGCGGAATCACCGCCTGTGATTTTGACCAGGATGGGGACCTTGACGTCTATGTCTCAAATTACCGCCTGCAGCCCAACCTGCTGTGGCAGAACCGTGGCGACAAGGGGTTTGTTGACGTGGCCAAGGAGTACGACGCCCTGGGAACCTCGCCTGGGTTTGGTGGCGGGCACACGATCGGTTCTGCCTGGGGCGACTTCAACAGCGACGGCCTCATTGATTTGTTTGTCGGTAATTTTGCCCATGTCGATGGCCGGGGCGACCAGCCCAAATCGCGATTCCTTCAAAAACCTGGGCCCCGACCAGCAGTACCACTTCAAAGACCTGGGCACCTGTGGAGTCCACTACCAGGAATCGTATGCAACTCCCAGTGCAGGCGATTACGACAACGACGGAAACCTGGACGTCTTTTTTACCACCGTCTACGCCGGCGCCTCCTTTGGCCGCAGGAACAACCCGGTCTTATTCCGCAACAACGGCCAGTTCGAGGTGACCGACGTCACCGCCGAGTCGGGCCTGGCCGATCTCCCGCCAACCTACCAATCGGCCTGGGCCGACTACAACAACGATGGGGCCTTGGACCTGATCGGTGCCGGAAAACTTTTTCGGAACACGGGCAACGGAAATTCCTGGTTAAAAGTCCGCCTGCAAGGCGACGGCAACAAGGTCAACCGTGCGGCCGTCGGTGCCCAGGTCCGAATCACCGTTGGCGACAAGATTCATACCCGCCAGGTGGAATCGGGAACCGGTGAAGGGAATCAAAACGACCTGACACTCCACTTCGGCCTGGGAGACCACCAGGGACCCGTCGACGTGGAGATTACCTGGCCAGACCAACACCGCCAGACCATCAACGGCGTGCCAACTGGCCGCACAGTGACCTACACCTACGACGCCGGCTAGCCATACCACCGGTAACCTGGGGCGACCGGCAACCTAAAGTGACCTTTCTGCGGTACCGCGCGGTCGCCGGCTTCCTCGCCACCGCGATTCTGGCCTGGCCATCTGTCGCGGCGCCGCAGCCCTGATTCGGGAGAACCCTCGCGCGCCTTGGGGCAAAGCTTCTAGCAGCCAGACGGTTCTAGGGCAATCTTCCTGGAGGGTGGGTCCCCTCAAACACTCGCTCTGCTGGCAAACCGGCGACCGGAGGAAAACTGGTTTTCGTCGGCTTGTCCAAATGGACCGGGCGGGAGTGGCCACTTTGGCCGTTACGATACTGCCAAACAGTCGCCACTCCCCCAGGAAGTGGGGGATTTTTGACAACTCCCCAGCGGCGACCTACTCTTGTCGACGCCAATTTTGGCAACCACTTCCTGCAAAAAAGATCTCTCTGAAATGTGGGTTCGCGACTCCAGGAATCCTCACCAAGAAAAGGAACCAGGTTGGAGACTTCCCAAAAATCGACATGGATGGCCTACGGCGCGATGATCCTGGCGATGGTGATCGTCTCCGGAAATTTTATTTTCGGAAACCACGCCATGCAGGATCTTCCAGCCCTGCCCCTGTCATTCTGGCGAACCGTGATTGCCACGCTGTGCCTGTTGCCTCTGGCGATCATAAGTCGAAAAAATATCGCCGCGTTTTTTTTCGAGAACAAGCTCAAGGCCATCACCCTGGTATTCACAGGAGTCGTCCTTCCGCCATGGTTCATCTACCTGGCCTTAAATTCCAGTAAACTGGTCGACCTGAGTGTTGGCTACACGTCGATTCCACTCATGACGGTCCTGTTATCGGCCATTTTCCTCAGTGAGCGGCTTTCGATCGTGCAATACCTGGGGCTGGTCTTTGCCCTGTTTGGATCGTTGGTCTTTGCATTCCACGGCGACCTGGAGAACGTGTCAAACTTTGATCCGCACGTTGAATTCCTGTGGATCATTGCCTGTGCCTTTTCCCGCAGCGTTTACCTGGTGCTGCTGAAACTCTGGAATGTGCATCCTTCACCAAGCGAGGGATTGTTTTTGCTTCTTTTATTGGGAACTCTCGTGTTACTACCAGGATTCGTCCACCACGCAACCACGCAGATGAGTCCGCTGGAATATTCGCCCCAGCTTTGGGGATCGATTCTCTTTATCGGAATCGGCATGGGTGCCGTGTACCTCTACCTGCTCGGACTGGGAACCAGTCGTCTGGGCGCTACCAAGGTATCACTGTTTACTTTCATCGTCCCGGTCCTGGTCGCGGTCGAATCAGTCCTGTTTCTCGACGCGACCTTGCATCTCTACCAGGCCGTGGGGGGCGTGCTGGTACTCGCCGGTGTATTTTGTGTTGCCTACTTCCGCAGCCCACCTCGCGTAACACAGGCAACTCCCGCTTAAAATCGACCACCTCCCACAAAGAGCCGCTTGCGGCAACTGACAAAATGCAACCCAATTGCCCTCACGCTGCACTCGCTCAGAGATTTTGACCGCCACCGAACCTCTTGCGGTCAAAAAACAAACGGTCTGGCCCCCTGGACTT